>NZ_JAGGQJ010000021.1 GCF_018613325.1 Bacillus sp. ISL-34
GTAGGCAAAAGAGGTTCTATCTAAATTTTATAACAGAGTTGATTGGAGCGAAAGGTGCGAGACTCCTGCGGGAAAAGCGCGTCTAGGGGAGACCCCGCAGGCGCAAGCCGAGGAGGCTCCCGGACCGCCCGCGGAAAGCGAGTGCCTGGAGTGGAAATCAACGTTCAAATTGTAAAAGCCGTAAAAAGACTGTAGACAAACTCGATGAAAATCGAGTTTGTCTACAGTCTGCTGGATAGTCTCTTAGACTATCCATTTTTTCTTTGACCTGACGGAATAATTGATAATTATTTCCAAAACAAATATAATTTCTAGTAAAGGAATGCCTTTATTAAACGAAGGGAATGTAAACGACTTCAATGAAGAACAAATGAATAAAGTTATAGGGGAAAGGTTGGCGTTTTTATGAACAAATTATCTGTTGGCGTTTTTACTTTTATGCTGTATTTTGTTCCATTATCAAGTACTTCACCTGGTTCAGCAGAAGTAAAACCAGATTACAAGCTTTATGTGATGGCCCCATTGGGTGAAATAACAGATTGGAAGGCTTTTGAAGCAGAGCTGACACAGTTGAAGAAAAATGGAGTATATGCCATAACGACAGATATTTGGTGGGGATTAGTCGAAAGTAAAAAAGATAATCAGTTTGATTGGTCCTATTATAAAAAATATTCGGAAACCGTAAAAGCTTCCGGTTTAAAATGGGTGCCCATATTGTCTACACATCAATGCGGCGGTAATGTGGGGGATGATTGTAACTACTCCATCCCGAGTTGGCTCTGGAATAAAGACACTCTAGAAAACATGGCATTCAAGAGTGAAAGTGGTTTCTGGAATAAGGAGGTACTTGCTCCATGGTGGGAAGGTACAGCCGATCAATACAACGAATTGTATCAATCCTTTGCAGAGAACTTTGCTGATAAGGAGGATTTAATAGCTAAAATATATTTAAGTGCAGGACCAGCTGGGGAACTAAGATATCCCTCCTATCAAAATGCTGATGGCTGGGACTATCCTGAAAGGGGACAGCTACAAGTTTATACTGAAGGAGCGAAACGGGACTTCAGGCTTACCATGAGGGAAAAATATTCATCGATAAAAAAATTAAATGCTGCCTGGGGCAAAACGTATAAAAACTGGAATGAGATTCAGCCGCCAGGAGACGGGAATGAATTTTTCACAAGGGGCGGAGCAATCGATACACAATTTGGATATGACTTTATGCAATGGTACCAAGGAGCACTCGAAAAGCATCTTGCAAAAATCTCGAAATTTGCCCATAAACATTTTGATGAAGTCTTTGGCGTGCCAATTGGAGCTAAAATCTCGGGAGTACATTGGAAAATGAATGATCCAGTACTGCCGCATTCAGCAGAGTATAGTGCAGGGTACTATAATTACTCCCAATTATTGAATCAGTTTAAGAAATCGAATATGGCCCTCACGTTCACCTGTTTGGAAATGGGGGATCAAGACGCACAAACTGCACCATCCTATAGCGCTCCTAAAACGTTGGTGACCCATATTGCCTCATTGGCTAATGAAAAAGGAATTTCATTAAACGGGGAAAACGCACTCCCGCTGATCAATAATGAAGGGGGCTTTGACAATATAGCAGAAATGGTTTTTAACCATGATTTTGAGGGATTTACCTTGCTAAGGATGTCCTATTTATTCGACGATGAAGGAAAACCAACAAATGAGTTCAGGATGATGGCTGATAAATTGGAAGGCATGTCCATTCCAGTTACATTCACAGTTGAAAATGTACCTGCCACACATGGAGTTTACTTAATTGGGGATAGAGGCGAAATCGGCAGGTGGAATCCTGAAGATTACGAATATAAACTCACTCAAAGCACAGATGGCAGCTGGAGTGGAACATTCCGTTTAGCCGCAGATCGATTTTATGAATTCAAGTTCGTACTGAAAGATGAAAATGGAAATATCACTTGGCAAGATGGGGAAAATAATAGTTATAAAACTCCTTTGAATGGGGAAGGAAACTATAAAACTTCATGGTAGATGGATATATAGGGCTATTTGGACACGCTTTTCCCGCATGAGACTCAACACTTGTTCCAATCAGCTTTGTATTAAAATTTAGATAGAAACCCTGAGTAGATTTAATAAATTTGCGACACTCCTGCCGAATAACTGGCTAGCCGAGACCCCACAGACGCTTGCTTTGATGAGGCTTGGCAGACAATCGGCGGAAAGGGAGCGTTTCTCTGAAATCACCCGGAATGTTTTTTTGAGGGTTTTGCCTGAAGGCAACGTTCGAATTTTATAATATGACTAACTAAGTAGGCCTTGTGGGAAGAATATAAGGTATGGAAAGGTCATCACAAGTTAGGTTCATATTACAAATTCCAGAAGCCAAGTATTCTATTTACGTTCTGACTGCAATATCGGGGGAATATTATTTTAAGACTTAAATGATCTGTACTTACATTAAATAAACATGTGGACTATTTCTAGGACAAAACAACAGATAGGGAGGAAATGAAATAAATGAAGACAATGATTACATGGACAGGGGAAATGGCCTTTTCTGGCACAACTCCGTCGGGACACGAAATAAAGATGGATGCTGCAGAAGAAGTAGGAGGAAAAAATAGTGGAGCAAGACCCACGGAGTTACTTTTGCATTCTCTTGCCGGGTGTACAGGAATTGATATTGTAATGATTTTAAAAAAAATGCGATTTGAAACAAAGGCCTTTCAAATTGAAATAGAAGGGGCACGATCAGAAAATCATCCTAAGCGATTTACCGATTTTCATATCCACTATTTATTGGAGGGTGATCTGCCTGAAGATAAAGTGGTCCGTGCGATTCAATTATCCAAAAATACGTATTGTTCAGTATATCATTCATTAAATGCCGCTATTAAAATCAGCTATTCGATAAATGGTGTTAAAGGAAAACAAGAATTATGATGTAATGGCTTTAACTGATAGTTGTTTATACTTTTTCATATAAGAAAACAGCCTTCATCTCATAAGAAATGGAGGCTGTTTTCGACTGAAATGAATATCCTTTTTCATGGATAATCATCTTAACCAAAACGTGCAAACCTCAGAAAATGATCCCTCTACATGTTAAACCTAGGAGTATTCTTGAGAAAAAATCAATCTCCAAAATTGATTTTCCAGGTAACGAACTCCATTTTTCGGAAGGAAAGGATTTATTTAGTCAGCAAGTAATCAAAATGTAATCGTTTGTCATTGGAATACCCTTGATGTTAGGCTTTTATCCATATAAACTTTATATACTATTGAGGAGTGGTTAAGATGAAAGAGATAACAATTGACAAATTAATATTTAAAGATCATTTATCGATGATTGAACAATATTCATTGAAAGATTTCATGTTTAAGTGGCTCGGCAGCCCCGAAGAAGGTTTAGATGATCTTCTTCCGCTTAAATACACAGATCAAGTCTTTGCAAAAATGGAAACGACATTGGAGACAAAAATAAAGATCCACGGAGAAGAAACATTCAGGTATGTCACCATTACGGAAGATAATCAAATTGTAATAGGAGGCTTAGACTCTAATCAAGAGTTAAAGTTTAGAATTGTTTCCCTGGAGGAGCGTTTGAAAAGCTACTAAAACTTTAGACTAAGCCTTTTCAGACAGATAAATAATTAAGGCCGTTCCTTTTTATTTAAGGAATGGCCTTTTTATTTTTTCATCACGTTAAGAGCAGCTTCAAAACCATGTACTGCAACGAAAGTTATGATAGTTGACTTCTTTATATGCGCAATATTTTGGATTAATTTAACAAAATATAAACGATTAATGGTTTGTCTTAGTGTATTATAAAGTAATGAAGTCGATTAAATTACTAGGGGGGAATTGAGATGAGCGAGACGTTGGCAAGTTCGATAAAAACGCTTTTGAAAGAAACGTTTGAAGGACCGGGAAATGATGGGAGCTATTATACTGAATCAAGACAGAACACAGGGATTTTTGGGACACTTGATGGTTTAACCGCAGAAGATGCTTCACGTTCCATAAACGGATCAACAATAGCTGCTCACTCAGACCACATTCGGTATTATTTATGGGTGATCCGAACAATGATAAGTGGTGCAGACTTTGAAAAAGATTGGGACGCAAGCTGGACCATTGCTTCTGTTGATGAGGTGAAATGGGGGGAAATCAGGGAGGGATTACATAATGAATATGTAACTCTTTTCGAAGAAATCGATACAATCGATTTAGGAAAATGGCTGACAAATGTAAATGCGACCATTGCCCACTCGGCTTATCATCTTGGAGCGTTACGGCAAATGATAAAAAGCCTGAAATTTCAAAAATAGTTTAACATATTGAGGATTTTCCGCGGGCGGCCCGCTCGCGGCCCTCTTTGCGCCTTAAAGTCCCCCTTGGACACGCTTTTCCCGCAGGAGACTCGAACACCCTCCAATCAACTGAAATGTTATTTAAATAAAAAAATGCAGGTAAACTCGCTTTTCATTGAGTTTCTCGACCTAATGAAAATTACCTCATCCCAGACCTCTAGCTTGGCTGACAGTCGATGGAAGGGGAGCGGATTTCTGAAATCAACTGGATTGCTATTTTTAGGGTTTGTAAAATCTGATCGTTGATATCCATTTTGAAAGAAGTAATAGTGTAAAATTGCGCCTTGTTTAAGGGATGATGGGATGAGCTGTCGTTGATCGTGGCATGATGGATATGTCTATCTATTAAATTGTGTTTTTACTTTAAAATGAAAAAAGGAGTGAAGATATGAAGAAAGAAAAAGTTGATTTTCTTGAATTAAATAAGCTGTTAAATCGGGTTGAAAAACAGCATGAAGAGCTTCGGAAAGCAAAAGGAGAAGAAGGTCCTTATAAAGATCTAACGAAGCAAGATCGAGTCACTGTCTATACAAACGACAAACAAGCTATGAAGTTCTGGGAGGAATGAATAAAGTGATAAGAGCATAAGGAAAAACTGACCCCAACTAGGTTGTGGTCCTAGGCAAAGCCTAGTGTTTTAATGGGTACATGAATTCTTTACAGGTGAGCTGACATGGGGTACCTTATTTTTCTCAGGTGGGCTGATGACTATTTTTCTTAAAGTAACGTTCTTGCTGCATTAAAATGAATAAAATCACTTGAGGAAAATAAAGAAAATGTATTAGAGAAAAACGCTAAAATGTTTTAATACATTGTTCGTTTCTTCTTCCGTAATGCCGATATAACGCAGGGTAACGGTTGGATGAGAATGATGCGGAATCCGTTGCAACGTGGCTATGTCTTTCGTGACCTTAGCTCTTAGCATACTAAAAGCTAAGAGGTGACATTTTTCGTTTGAGGAACCTTATCAGGATATTCAAGTGAGATACCTCTTTTTAAGGCTGATTGTTCAATCAATCTAATTTCATGATACATAGCATTAGATAAGATTCCTTTTTCAATGTTCTTATTTATTTCATAAAAGAATCCAGTTAGTAATTCTAACGGTAGTTTATCGTAAAGTGAACTTTTTTCTTTCTCCATAAAGTCACCTCCTATGCCAACTATACAAAAAAGAAACATCAATTGAAAGCGTTTACCTTTATTGCGTTTTTATTAATATAACCAGCTTACAGCAATGAAAAAAAGGATTTCTTGGGAATGATGCAGGATCGAAGCTAGAGTTCCTGAATTTAAAGGTCAGATTCAAGCACGAGAAAAAGGTCTCGACTTATTAGACACTATTATGGAGGACATTAAAGAGGCAGGAAGGAACAGGCAGTGGATGAACAACGTCAAAATCTTCAGCTACAGAAACCAAAAAGAAGAAAAAATGGAAAGATGATAGGAATGAAAAATAACCCTTGTACCAGCCTTAAAGAGCATATAATCGCGTTCCGAACAATGGAGCTTCAGCACCCATTTCATATCTTCCCAATAAAATTTAGACCTTCTTAATCAGAAGGTCTAAATCTCAAACATAAATCAAAAATTATCTTACTATTGTTTATATTCAGTTTTAAGTATATAATTTAGAAAATTAAATGAATTTTAAAAGAGGTAAAAATGAAAACTTTGGAACGTTTTAGTCAGTTTGTTAGTAGTACATTTGCCATTTGGGTATTAATTTTTGCAACACTTGCTTTTTTGTCGCCAAATACATTTTCCTGGATTGGCGGATATATTACTATTTTATTGGGAATTGTCATGTTCGGGATGGGTTTAACCATTACGGTAGATGATTTTAAAGAAGTATTAACGAGACCAAAAGATGTGGCGGTTGGAGTCATTGGTCAGTTTGTTATTATGCCTACTCTTGCCTATCTTTTGGCTAAAGGATTTAATTTACCACCGGAGGTTGCAATAGGAGTTATATTAGTTGGATGTTGTCCGGGCGGAACTTCGTCGAATGTCATGACCTTTTTATCTAAGGGGGATGTGGCCCTATCTGTAACTGTTACGTCTATCACAACCATACTGGCTCCATTTGTTACACCTGCACTTATTTTATTATTCGCCAGCGAATGGGTTGATATCGCGCCAAGCTCTTTATTTATTTCGATTGTACAAGTAGTCCTCATTCCGATTATCTTGGGAATTATCGTTCAAAAATTATTTAAAAAACAAGCAAAAGCCAGTGTGAAAGTGTTACCGTTGGTTTCAGTAATTGCAATCGTAGCGATTGTATCAGCCGTTGTGGCTGGAAGCCAAGAAAAAATCGCTGAAACAGGATTACTGATTTTTGCGGTTGTTATTTTGCACAACACACTTGGTTATATTATTGGGTACCTATTTGCCAAACTATTTAAAATGGATTTACCAAAGAGAAAGGCCATCGCAATCGAGGTCGGTATGCAAAATTCGGGATTAGGGGTTGCTCTGGCAGCTGCTCATTTTTCACCTTTAGCAGCCGTACCAAGTGCCATCTTCAGTGTATGGCATAATATTTCAGGCCCCATTTTGGCAACCATCTTTAGACGTATGAAAGATAAATAAGGAACAAGCATTGAAAATTAACTAAAGCTATATAAACCAAATATAAAATGAAGAAAATGCAATCATAACTCCCGCATTTTCTTCATTTTTTTAAGTGGAAAATACTTTGTGCAAGATCATGTAGCCTCAGATAAATAAATTTACAACGTTAAGGAAATTTCATTTTCCCTTTACCAAAAAAAGTGAGTAATTGGAAACAATACAGCCTATGACCTAAAACCTCGTGTATCTCGGCACCTCCAAAAAACCCCCAAGTACTGTAAATTCTTCAGTATCCGGGGGTTACTTAGTTTTTATAGGGATTTATCCTGTTTTCGGTTAATCTACAACATTTAACTTCTCGAAGGATTATTGTGTGTAAAAACGCTAAAATGTTTTCAATACGTTGTTCGTTTCTTTTTACGTAAGCCGAATATAACGCAGGGTAACGGATGGATGAGAATGATGCAGGATCCGTTGCAGCATGGCGATATCCTTTGTGACCTTGTAAAACCAATAGCCAAACGTTTTTCGCAAAGTATGGTTGCCGACATGTTCCACGCCAGCGAACCAGGCACAACAGCAATTTAACCAATTGGGAAATCAGCAAGGGCAACAACAATTTGGTCCCAAAATGGGACAGCAAAACCAACTACAATAATGTAAATTAGCTATTAATCCGAACATGTAAGTAATTAGTATCTCCTTATTCAATTTAAACAATAAATTCCATCTGTTTTTTATAATTTTTGGATTCGGCTAAATTGGAACCTTATTTGTATTGTTAAAATATATATATTTTGAGTGTTAGTTCAAAAACCTTAATTATTGTCTATTTTTATTTTTATGTGTAACTATTTTTGTTCGAGAATAGTTACCTTTTTTGTGTCCTTATTTAAACGTAATGTTCGACTTGCGAAATAAATATGGGATATAAGTGAAAAATACAGTTACTATATTGACCAAATTTAAGGATTCCATGACCCTTGTCAGTCTTTAATAAGCTCTACAGGGCTATTTGTCGTACTTATTCTGCCCACCAACTGGTTTTACTTCTTCCTATAAGATTTCTATCAATGTATAATTTAGGAATTACATAATCTAAAACTGCATTTGATTTTTCGTCTAACGTATATTTAGTCAAAAAAACTGCACTCCAATTGTTAGATGGTGTCTAACAATTGGGGGGCAGTTCAATATCAAAACATTCCATTTAACATACTACCAATTACTCCAAAAGGAATTTCATCGCAGCATTTCTTCTTGCAACAATCATGGTGATGGTCTTTATCGCGGCGTTTTTTCTTCTTACCACAATCATGGTGGTGGTCGTTATCGCAGCGTTTTTTCTTCTTACAAGACATAGAAATATCACTACTTTCTATTATTTATTTGCTATCAATATATGCAAAGCAGATAAAAAAGGAAGTACTCTTGTCCATATTGATAAAAAATTTTGTATAGCGATCAATAACTATCGCGTAGAGGAAATGCATAAAATCCTGCATGTTTTTATCTGTTTTAGGCTGGTACGTTTAAATTAACCCCATTCGCTTACATTCCTGTATTTTCTTTTTACTTGTCACATCAGCTAAAATACTGTACTGTTCGTCCAAATACAATTTATTTGGTTCGGATTTAATCGATAGACGCTTATCATTAGTAATCATCTTTTGCCAATAGCTAGAACCATCCACAAAAGTAACTTTGCAGTTTCTTATAGTTGATTTTTGGTAGTGGTAAAAAGCTTGGTTGCTACCTTCACTAGCTAAGGGCATTTTCATCACGCTTGTGTAGCCTTCTTCTTTTTCCATCTCACAGCCACCTCTTCAAAGTAAAAAAAGACCACCAGCGATTAAGCAAGTGGCTTGTCCCTTAGTTATCTTTATTTTATGAATCTGTAATTGCCTTTGCTTGGGTTACGTTCATAACCCCCCTATCCCTAACAGGTAGTTCATGAAAGAAGGCATAAAAAAGAACGGCTGTTAGGCCGTCCATTTAAGGTGCAAGAAAGTCTGTGAAGTCCCATTCTAGTTAGGGTTGACTAATAGTTCATTAAATGAATCCTAAATCACAAAATAAACTGGATGAAAAAAAAACTCCATTTATTATAGATACATAGGTTACTTGCCCAAGCAATCGTTGATTTTATTTAATACGATAACATTGTAACGACAATATGAAATATAAAACTTCATATTCAAAAAAAGTTACAAGAAAGGATTAGGATATATGAGAGATCATTTAGAATATTGGAAAAACCTGACTAAGGACGATAAGGGGGATAGTGACCATAAGTCAAAATGTGAACATAAAAACTCTTGTGGGTCTTGTGGGCATCATGACAAGTCTGCTTGCGACTGCAACTTTAGAAGTATCAAAAAAGTTCCAAAATTAAACAGCGACTGTATTTTAGTTAATTCAGTTGTAGGCTCAAAAATGGTACAAAAGGTTGCAGAAATAACACTTCCTGCTCTTGATTTTGGAGTTGTAGATATTGCAAATATTGTTTCGATAGCTGTTGTACCGAATTTAGCTGGTATTACCCATAACGTCAGGGTCATTCGGGACAAAGTAGTTAACATTGGGCTTATTCCTGTAACTATTACCATAACGGTACTTGATGGTGGGGTTCCTGTTGTTCTACCCCTTATTACAACTTCTATACCATTCCAGGAGCATACAGATTTTCCAGGTGCTTGCCCTGAGGATATAGTAACAGAATCCCCATTTGTAGTAGAAGGGATCTTTAATCAACCAGGAGTACCAATCATTGACGCCGGGCTTATTACTCTTACAGGTATTTTAATCAAGGTTGTACTTCGCACTACAATCACAGTAACTCGACCGGTTATTGTGGATTCACATGGTGGCATTTGCGACGCAAATGACCGTCGTTGTGAAAGCCCGACAACTCCACCTACTTTCACTTTTCCTGCTCCACCAACGACAGGCGGCCTTTAGGCTAGTTAAGTCCTCTCCAAATGGAGAGGGCTTTTTATTTAAATAGACGAGAACAACTCCAATTACTCCAGATGCGTAATGCAAGAGACCTAAGACTAACTCTTACGAATCGACCAGGAACGGTAAATCCGAAGTTCTATTCTTTTTTCCTAAAAGTATAAATAGCAACCGTTTGTATATAAAACGGTGGCTATATTTCATTGCTAAAAGCGATTCCAAATTTTCTTTAAATCTAATGGTACGAATACTTTATCCTTATGTATGATGAGGTGTGGAAGGTATGAATACTTAACTCTTCTTTTTTATGCCTAGCTGGGTTTATTCCTAAAAAATTTCTAAAGTCTTCAGGTAACCGCATCACACTAACTCCTTTTTTCTTTTTTTAAGTAATCTTTCTTAATATATCCATTAAGAATAACTTTATTTCTAATATGAGCGATTGCAAAATGTATTGTTTATCCTTATAAATAAGGTGGTTCTGGAAAATGGATGTTATTTTATGAAGTGATTTATTTATTTTATTTTGTTCCAAAAAATATGTGAGTCCGAATTGTATATACAAAGTTCAAAGAACGTTCGTAAACCTTTTTTTGTACTTAACCGAATGTTAAAACTTGCGTTTCGTAAAGAAATGATATCGTTTGTTGAATGTATACTTTTATGAACGCAGGGACTTTCATTAAGATATAAAATGCCATCTTTGGGTTCAATAACAGTTCAGATAATATAAAATCAGAAACAAGCAATTATTATAAAATTTAATTTCGTTTATTCCCTGTGAAAACTAGACAGTATCCAAGCGAGCAAATGACCCTGAAAAAGCGGTAGCAGCTGAACCGGTAAAATCCTATTTATTAAACACAAAATCTTATAATTAAGTCACTCAATTGGATTCGGACAATACATAAGGTTTTGAATGTACGATAAATCACATTATCTTACATTCAAACTAAAGTGAAAAAGTACACTTAATGAAATGACAGGGTAGGGTAGTTTAGTGAACAAGAAAATATGAGTGAGATTGTGTTTAGTTATTGAGGGAGGATAGTTGTAAAAGGATTTAATAAGTTTGAAGCTTAATCTATTGCACAAATAATTAAAGAAGCAACCTATATACTTGATGAAAGGAGTATAAAACAAATACGGTGATGTCAATAATAAAATTGACAGGACACCAATTAGTGTCATATAATAAAAGACACCAATTGGTGTCCAATTAAAAAGGGGGGGGTGATTTTGAACGAGAAAAGTCAAGATCGTGATATTTATGTAGCTATCGCAGACTCAACAAGACGTAAATTGTTAAGTTTGTTGGCAGACGTGGAAGAATTGCCACTCAATGAGTTGACCATTCATTTTGAAATGGGTCGTACTGCAGTTTCAAAGCATTTGGCAATCCTTAAAGAGGCTGGTCTCGTAATAAGCAGAAAGGTCGGCAGGGAAACACGTTATCGACTGAATGCTGCTCCGTTGAGAGAAATTGAGGAGTGGGTATCGTTTTACAGAAGATTCTGGAGTGAAAGAATCTTACTTTTAAACCAAATATTACAGGAGGAACCAAATATGAATTTAACAGTATCACAAGATTTTAATTTTAAGAGCCCGATCGAGAAGGTATGGCTCGCCTTAACGGATGCCAATACTCTTACGAAATGGGTAATGGCTAATGATATTAAACCTGTCGTTGGACATAAATTTCAGTTTCGGAATGAACAGTGGAATTTAATTATTGATTCCGAAGTTCTTGAAGTGGAGGAGCCTTATAAGTTATCTTACACTTGGGTAGGTGGTGGGATAAACACTACAGTCACATGGACATTAAAGCACGAGGACGGAACAACTTACTTACATCTTGAACAAACAGGATTCGAAAAAGAAGATCAAGCGTTCAATGGTGCGATATATGGTTGGGCGAAAATGGGCGAAGATCTTAAAAAAGTGTTAGGGGAAATGTAAGATCAAACTTCTGAACCTTTTTTAGTATTTAGCTAACGTATAGGAAAAAGCAAACTGCTCGGAAAGAGGAGTGTTACGTGATGACAAATAGTAGAATGAATCCTAAGGTTGATGAATTTTTAAGTAAAGCTAAACAGTGGAAGGAAGAATATGAGACGTTGAGAAATATCGTTCTTGACTGTGACCTGACCGAAGAATTTAAATGGATGCATCCCTGTTACACGTTTGAGAAAAAAAACATAGTTTTAATCCATGGATTTAAAGAATATTGTGCGCTTTTATTTCACAAAGGTGCCCTGTTACAGGATGCCCATGGGATTCTAATCCAACAAACGGAGAATGTACAGGGGGCACGCCAGATTCGGTTCACCAATGTTCAAGAAATAGTTGCAACGGAAACCATTCTGAAAGCCTATATCCATGAAGCCATAGAAGTTGAAAAAGCCGGTTTGGAAGTTAATTTTAAAAATAATACAGAATTCATAGTTCCAGAAGAACTTCAAAATAAATTCGATGAAATCCCTGCCTTGAAAAATGCTTTTGAAGCATTGACCCCGGGACGGCAAAGAGCATACATTCTTCATTTTTCTCAACCCAAACAATCCAAAACTCGAGAGTCAAGAGTTGAAAAGTGCATGCAGAAAATTCTCAATGGAAAGGGATTAAAAGATTAATAAATTAATCCAATTTAAGATATTACCTCACTTTGCGTTCATCCGCCCTCTTTTTTTAGATCGCAGTAACCACTCAAACAAATAATCTAAAATGGATACCATAAGCGATCCGTAGAGTATAAGAAAACTACCGTGTAATAGGCTTACGCATTCCACCTAAGAAAAGAAAGATACTGCATACAAAAGTGTACCCCTTGGCTTTTTGCTGAAAGGTACGCTTTTCCTGAACTAACGGGTGCTTATCTTGAATAAGGTTTAAGCAATGTTCTTCATTAATACCATCTTATAAAAATATAGTCGTATTCCATTATAGGACACTTTAATGGAGTAACAAAAAAGCTCCTTTTCTCAATTTTAATACAAAGAAATGGGGCTTTTTATTCTGGAATTTCGATTTAGGATAATGGCTGTCAATTGTAAATGCGACCTTTGCCCACTCGGCTTATCATCTTTAGCATTTACGGCCAATGTTAAAAAGCCTTGAATTAGAAAAATAATTTAACATATTGAGGGTTTGTAAAATGATTGGAACACAGGGTACTCGCTTTCCGCCTTGTTTTAGAATTGTTTATACTTTGTGTATTTTTCCTGTTTTAAGAAACACTGACTAGATTGAAGAAATTTGCGATACTCCTGCTGAATTTCTGAAATCAACTGGATCTTTTTTTTAGGCAAACCTAAAACCCAGAAAGGTTACTGGGTTTATATTTATTTCGTTAGACAGAATCCCACACCTTTTTGTAGGTAATTGTTAGATTGTGTCAGATTATATTAAGAAATCTTTACATTTTAAAGGGTTCAAGTCCTGATTGGAGAAGTATATTATCATGGTGTTTTTAGCCGAGAAACACTGACTGCAAAGATTTTGATACAGAAGGAGGACTCTTAATTAAAAAGCAGCTGTTTATAATAAGTATATTTTGCTTGATAGTCTTTGTTCAAACGCTTTGGTCTCCCGCTGTTTTTGCTGAACAAAAAACCTTTATAATTGCAGGAGAAAGTGCTCTTCCTCCATTTTCATTTGAAAATGAAGCTGGTGAGCTGACAGGCATCAATATTGATTTAATGGAGGAAATAGCAAAATATAATGGCGTAGACTTCAAATATATTCCGATGGTGATGGAAGAAGCGGAAAAAGCCTTAAGCAACGGAACAATCGATGCAATTGTTGGAAGTACCTATAATACCGAAAAAGATAACCAACTTGATTTCACTCAATCCTATTTTACAATGTCCCAATCAATAATCATTCCAAGTAAAAGGAAACAGGATATTCATACGTTAACGGATCTACGTGATTCACATGTTGTTCTTGACCATAACACTTCAGTAATCAGCACATTTCTCAATATGAGAAATACAAACTTAACGACCGTTTCGAATCAATACTCGGGTATTTTAACATTATTGAACAACCGTGCAGAAGTATTCATCGGAAACAAATGGACTGCAGACTACTATTTGAAAAAATTCCGCCAAGAAAAGAATTACATCATTCTCGATGAGGTCATTGAACCCGCGGATTATACGGTTGCAGTGAAAAAAGGGAATCAATCGCTTCTTTTCATGATGGACAATACACTCACAGAACTTAAAGCAAACCGAAATATCAATGGGATAATCGATAAATGGGTCATGCCACAATCCAATCAAAAAATTGCCAGGCTGGAGCAATTCATATTCTGGTTGATTATCACCTTAACTGGAGTAGCCCTTATCCTTCTAATCATTTACATATGGAATCAAAAGCTAAAAAAATCCGTTCATAACCAGACGATGAAATTACATTTATTAAATAAGGATTTAGAGAAACAACGGCAAAGCATCGCTAACGCTGAAGCATTCAAAGATCAAATCTTAAACAATATCAATAATGGCATCATAACATTCGATCTCGATTTCATGATTACCAGCTGCAATGCAAAGGCAGCGGACATTCTCAACATTTCCAAGGAAATGATTCTGAATCTTATGAATCATTCGCAATTAATGAAGAATTTCGAAGCTTTCAACCTAGAGCAAAATGATAATAATCGTACGGGATCATTTCGAATCTTAGTATTTAATGAGGAAAATGAACAGAAGGTGATCTCATATTCGATGCATAAGATGTTCAATTCTAAAGATATACAAACCGGATACTTGCTTTCCATGAATGATGAGACGGAAAAGAAAACATTGGAGAAAAAATTGATCACACAAGAAAAGCTGCACGCTCTTGGTCAACTAGTTGCAGGTGTCGCACATGAAATAAGGAATCCTTTGACATCGATTAAAACATTCATTGATTTACTTCCGAGTAAATATGATAATCCTCAATTCCGACAAGTTCTAATGGAACACTTGCCTACTGAAGTAAACCGTTTGAATGCGATTGTTACCGATTTAATTGAATATGCACGTCCGCGACCGCCAAATATTACAAATTGCCGCGCTTATGAACTAATATCATTACTTGCTTTTCATAAGGTGACAATGGAAAAAAAACAAATAAATTTCGAGCAGACGATTGAGGAGGACCTTATTTTTTATATAGATTTACAACAAATTCAACAAGTACTTCTTAACTTGGTGTTGAATTCGATTCATGCCGTTGAAGAAACAAAGGAAAAGACCATTAATATCACCATTGATAAAGAGAATGAAAAGACAGGGCGGATTACCATATCCGATACGGGGAAAGGGATGAAACAGAAGGAACTGAACCATATTTTCGAACCTTTTTTCACAAATAAAGAAAAGGGCGTCGGTTTGGGACTTACGTTATCATATAGGTTAATTAAAGAAAATAACGGAGATATCCATGTGAAAAGTTATCCTAATTCAGGAACGAAATTCACCATTTTACTACCTTTATATGTCGAATAGAAGCCTGGAAAGAGGAGGAGTATTATGAAAATGCATGTATTGGTGATCGATGATGAACCTGCCATTTGCACCGCACTTAGCTTTGCATTGGAAGATTCCTATCAAGTCGTGACAACTACTGACCCGGATGAGGGTCTTCGAAAGATCGACAAACAGCACTTTGATATTGTGTTACTTGATCTGAGAATAGGAAATAAAAGTGGACTTGATGTCCTACAGAAAATCAAACAAATAACACCTAACGTGACAGTCATCATGATGACTGCCTATTCATCCATTGAAACTTCCATCGAGGCCATAAAAAAAGGCGCCTACTACTATATTGAGAAGCCAATTAATATAGAAGAACTTTCTTTGCTCTTGATGAGGGCAGCCGAATTCAAACAGATGTCCAATCAATTGGAGACATTACATGAAGAATTAGAGATTCAAAAGGGATTTGGTAACTTCCTTGGTAACAGCAAGGCGATGCAGCGTATTTTCTCAATGATTGAAAGAGTGAAAGATATTGATTCCAGTGTTCTTATCACGGGAGAAAGTGGTACTGGTAAGGAGCTTGTAGCCCGAAACATCCACACGCTGGGAAGAAGGAAAAACAATCCCATGCAGATTGTCAATTGTGCAGCAATTCCTGAGATGCTGCTGGAATCTGAACTGTTCGGTTATGAGAAGGGAGCATTTTCCGGTGCAACACAGAGGAAGGAAGGGAAATTCGTTGCTGCTAATGGGGGCATCCTCTTTCTGGATGAGATTAGTGAAATGCCCCTACCTCTTCAAGCCAAATTATTAAGGGTATTGCAGGAACGGGAAGTGACGCCTCTGGGATCCAATACAAAAATCTCATTGGATGTCCGTATTATAAGTGCAGCCAATAAAAACCTGGAACAAATGGTGATGGAAGGGGAATTTAGGGAGGATTTGTATTTCAGGCTAAATGTAATTCCCATCTCGATGCCGCCTTTAAGAGATAGAAAAGAAGATTTACCGATCCTTATGGATTATTTTATAAAAAAGCACGCTAAGGATATGAATCGTGAAGAAAAGACGTTCTCGGCAACCGCACGTCGGATTTTACTGGATTATCATTATCCTGGGAATGTCCGTGAGCTGGGTAACATTATAGAATATGCTGTTGCCCTATCAAACTCGAAAAGAATGGAAGAATCCGACTTGCCGCAATATGTTCAAGAACAGAAGTTCATTCTCCATCCGGATGGCAATGACGATGATTTTAACAGTTTCAGGATTCCCATTGGCATTTCCATGAAAGAGATAGAAGAAAAAGTCATAACGGCCACTCTTCAATACTGTAAAAACCATCGGCAAAAAACAGCTCAAATCCTAAAAATTTCTGAAAGAAGCCTTCGAGATAAAATCAAGCTCATTTCAAAAGGAGAATAACAGACTCATCGTGTTAATCGGCAATTTTTTCTGGATAACCGGAAAAAATTGCCGGTTTATACTTGTATAACATCCAAGGAATCGGCAGGATTTGCGTGTTATAGCAGAAAATCGCCTTGGCATGGTATTTGCATCTAAATTCATTAAGAAAGGAGGGCCACGATGAAGAATGGAACACTCTTTATAAAAGTCGCTTTGTTATTTTGTTTCATGACAGGATGTTCTTTTATGAATGAGCAGCAGGAAATATCTAAACCTGCTTCTACCTTGATTCAGAGGCAACTAACTTCTGAAGGACAGGATCTAAATAATAGGCTGCTAATCATTGCAACCGGAGATATGACAGGTGTTTATTTTTCATTAGGACAAAGATTATCAAACATGTTTGAAAAATATAATGGAGCTGTGTCAGGAACCCAGGTAACGCATGCTTCCATCGAAAATACTGAATTGGTTAGCCGCCAACGGGCAGAAATTGGTTTTACCACAGTGGATGTACTTGATTTGCCTGAAACGGATAAATCCAAGTTAAGAGCTTTAACGGCCCTATATTCCAATTATGTACAAATTGTTACTACTAAACAAAATGATATTGATTCCTTGGAAGATTTAGTTGGTAAACGCATTAGTGTGGGAACGGCAGGAAGCGGTACAAGGCTTATTGCAGAGCGGATACTGTTGGAATCTGATTTACCGACCGATCAATTGAATTTATCCTATCTTTCTTTTTCTCAATCTGCAGAAGCATTACGAAATGGTACCATCGATGCAGCTTTCTTTTCTTCGGGAATCCCAAATAATGAAATCGCTTTCATATCCAGTCAGATGGAACTATCTTTCATTCCAATACCGGGAGACATCATTGAACGACTTCAAAAACAATATGGGGTTTATACTCATGATGAAATTCCCAGAGATACATACAGAGGAATGGAAAAAAATGTCCAAACGATTTCAATTAAAAATGTCCTGGTAACCTACAAGGAAATGTCTGACCCTCATGCATACAATCTTGTGAAAACATTATATGAACATCTGCCTGAACTGCAGCATACACATCCGGCCGCTTCTGATATTTCAATAGAGGAAGCAACCAAACAAGTTCCACTCGATTTTCATCCAGGAGCCATGAATTATTTTACCGAACAAGGAATTATTGATAATCAATGAAAAACGGGAGGCAATGATTATGAAAAAACTGATGAGTCTTTTATCTATAATAGTATTGATCGCTCTTGCTGGGTGTGGTAATCCTACTCCGCAAAAGCCGGGGGAATCCGTACAAACGAGTACAGGCGAAAAAGGAGAGAAAAAAATAACGATAGCCGGTAATGGAGGTGTCATTGAAAGTGCCATCCGAGATGTGATTGCACCAAAGTTCAAAGAAGAAACGGGAATCACTGTTAATTATATTTCCGGTTTATCAGGTGAAATCCTATCCAAAGTGGAATTACAGAAGAACGCTCCGCAAATAGATGTTGCCCTATTTGTACCAGTTGATGTAATTCGCGCTAAGGAGAAGGAACTGATCGTACCAATTGATGAGTCCAATGTTCCCAATATGAAATCGGTGGACCCACGTTTCATTCCGATTGAAAAGGCGGCCGCTCCAGCATTCGGTTTAGTCATTGCACCAGCTTATAATACGGAAACCTTTAAAAAGAAAGGGTTAAAATCAATTGACTCATGGAATGATCTTGTCTCTTCTGAGTACGAGGGTAAAACGGCATTTTCAGATATTACGAATGATTGGGGCTTTAATACCCTTAATGGTCTGGCGATTTCAAACGGCGGCAGTACGGAAGACATGGAACCAGGTCTTGAAAAGGCAAAAGATCTTGCAGCGTATTCCAATACATTTTATAAAAACTCAACGCAAATGATGCCAGCGATCCAACAAGGAGCTGCTGACGTAACGGTCATGGGAAGTTATTCCATAGGTGAACTAGCCGTTTCAGGTATTCCGATTAAGATGGCCGTGCCTAAAGAAGGCGTGCCGCTTCAAGCTTTCAGCGCGGGTCTAGTGAAAAATACGCCTAATAGCGAAGAAGCCCTAGAATTCATCAACTATGTAATCAGTGAAGAAGCGCAAGCATTAATTTCCGAAAAAGGATTTTATCCGACAGTAGAAGGCATGAAAATCCCAGAGAAATATGAAGAGTCAATCGGCCTTAAAGCAAGTGATAAAACATTCAAACCTGATTTCGCCAAGTTTGCCGAAATCCGTGCCGAGGTGTCAGATAGATGGGCGAAAGAGGTTACTCCTGAATTAGGGAAAAAACTCAAATAAAAGGAGCGTGTTGATCACATGGAAGTATTAAGAAAAGATGTGGAAATGAATAGGCAGCACCTGGAGGCAGTTCAGGGGCTTGGATCAAATAAAAATGATGTAGAGATAAAAGGCGCGTTTAAACAATTTGGAGCGAATGTTGTCCTGAATGGCATTGATCTGGAGGTGAAACAAGGAGAGTTACTCACTCTTCTTGGGCCTTCCGGGTGCGGAAAGTCAACAACCTTGAACCTCATTGCAGGGTTCCTCGATGCAGATCGGGGCGAGGTCCATATTAAGGGCAATAATGTTACGAAGGTTCCGCCCTATAAGCGGGATTTAGGAATGGTTTTTCAAACTTATTCGCTTTTCCCTCATATGACAGTCTATGAAAATCTCAGTTTTGGCTTGAAACTGCGCAAGGTCGGTAAAGCTGAGCAAAAAAAGAAGATAAGTAAAGCGCTTGAATTAGTGAAAATGTCAGGATTGGAAAATCGTTATCCAAAGGAATTATCAGGAGGTCAGCGTCAGCGTGTAGCGATTTCCAGGGCACTTGTAGTGGAACCGGAACTTCTTTTGCTTGACGAACCGCTTTCAAACCTTGATGCAAAGTTGCGCCATGAACTCAGGGCAGAGATAAAGCGTTTGCAAAAGGAAATTGGCGTAACGACCATTTTTGTGACCCATGATCAAGAAGAAGCTCTTTCCATGTCTGATCGAGTCGTGGTCATGAATGCAGGGAAAATTGAACAAATCAGTACTCCGACTGAGATTTACAATCATCCCAAGACCGAATTCGTCTTTCAATTCATCGGGAAATCGAATTGTTTTGAAGGGAATGTGTCTGCTATAGATAAGCGGAAAGTTTCAGTCAAGATCGGGCCTGATATCACTCATGTCGACGCAAATAACATCATGGGAAATGATCGTGATTTGAAAACCGGTGATGAGGTGAAGCTTTATATTAGACCAGAAAAAATGCAAATTGTTTCTGCTGATGAAAAATCTTCATCTCCATTGGATTTCCATCATGCTAAGATCAGTCAAATTAACTATCTTGGTACCTCATGGGAAATCAATGTTCTATTACAGGGGAAAAGTATTCAAGTATTGACTTCCGCTTACGATCCATCATGGCAAAATGGAAGTGAGGTGTTGATAGGATGGAGCCCATCAGAAGTTATGCTAGTCAAGAAATAGAACAGGAAACGAATCCTATTGAGCCGCAAAAGCAACCTAAAATCAAGAAAAGGAAAGTCTGGATGCCAGGATTACTCCTATTAACGCCGATTCTGCTTTTCATATTTGGTTTCTTTGTCATACCGATGTTGTACATTTTATATTTAAGCTTCATATCCACAGATAATCTTGGGGGAGCGGATGCTGTTTATAGCCTAAAAAACTATACACAATTATTTTCCGATAGCTATTACTTATCTTCTTTATGGCTGACAGTGAAGATCAGTTTATATTCGGTCATGGTTGCTTTATTTCTTGGATATCCGGTAGCTTTGACGATGGCCAAAAGTTCAGCGCGGATCAGGGGGTATATCACTCTCTTGATCGTGTCACCGCTCTTGGTAAGTATAGTTGTCCGTAATTTTGGCTGGTACCTCTTGTTATTGCCTAACGGGACGATTAATCAAACCTTGATGGCCCTTGGCATAATAGATGCACCATTGAAACTACTGTTTTCGGAAATCGGAGTTGTGATTGGGCTATCCAATGCATATCTTCCTTTTATGATCTTATCCATCGTTGCAAGTCTTTATAATATTGATCCTTCTCTGGATAAGGCAGGAGCGATACTTGGGGCAAGCCCATTCAGAAGGTTCTTTTCGATTACATTGCCGCTAAGTATCCCTGGCATCGTATCTGGCTGCATTCTCGTATTCAGTTTGTCAATGAGTGCTTATGTAACGCCTGCACTGATGGGGGGAGCCAATGTGCCCGTGATGCCTGTTGTCATCTATGATCAAATAAATAACCTGCTGCATTGGACATTCGGATCTGCTCTTTCTTATATTCTATTAGCAACCACTGTCATATCAGTGGCCGTCTTTACCAGAGCGTTTGAAAAAGGGAAATTCAAGGAGGTATTCCGATGATGAAAACATTTGGCGGCCTGCGGGTTGCCGTTGCCGTATTGGCCATTATCTATATCTTGATCCCGCTCATTGTCGTTATTCCCGCTTCTTTTACAAGTGCAAATTATCCAAGTTTTCCGGCTGAAGGCTTCTCACTGCAATGGTATGCCAAGATCTTGGAGCGTCCTGAATTTTTGGAAGCCTTTTTGAACAGTGCGAAGTTCGCAGCATTAGCTGCCCTTTTCTCCGTCATATTCGGAACTTTCGGAGCACTTGGCATCGCAAAGTATGATATACCGGGAAAATCGTATATTACGGCCCTTTTAACTTCTCCATTAAGTGTGCCGCAATTAGTCTTGGGGATTGCACTTTTGATGTACTTTACACCCATGATGCTTGCCGGTACGTCTACAGGATTTTTAATTGCCCATATCGTCATTTGCATACCATATGTTATGCGGCTCGTATTAACCGGTTTAAGTGGATTTGATTATAATCTCGAACGGGCCGCGGCCATACTTGGAGCGAATCCACTAACAGTATTCATGAAAGTGACACTGCCGCTAATTGGATCCGCGGCCATCTCAGGAGGATTATTCGCATTTTTGACATCATTTGATAACGTAACGGTCTCTCTCTTTATGGTATCACCTGAAATGAGAACGCTGCCGATCGAGATTTTCTCGCAAATGCAGGATGCCTACAATCCAATCGTTGCATCCGTGTCAAGCGTGGTTATTTTCATATCAGTCCTTTTAATCGTCATACTTGAAAAAATTCAAGGTGTCGGGAAAGTTTTTGGCGGTTCCCATCATACTAACGGTTAAAAACGATATGAATGATGTGACAAACGATCATGCTGGCTAAGTTCTGATTTTTTTCGAAGAAAACTCATCTGTATGTTCCATTCAAATGATCCAAACACCTTTTGGCAGCCAGTAGTGGAGCCGTTAGAACAGGGACAGAAGGATTAACCTGCTTTGCAATATGTTCCATACTATATTGTGAAAGCAAAATCACTTCTGTCTTTCCATCCAATTGTTCCACCATCTTTTTAACCCGATCGTCATGTTCCTTTCTTTTTCCTTGTGATAATAAATGGATGATCCCGGGATCCACCAATGACTCGATCAAACAATCGGGATTCTTATTTAATAAGTAATTTTGAAGGGCGATCGGCGTTTCTTTTACGGTTGAAACCAGGCCCATGCTAGAATCGCGAAGCGCTTCATCAAGCATGGCCTCATCTGAACGAAATAACTTTACAGGGTATAGGGGTTGTAATATTGCAGTGATGCCATTAAAGGCAGAGCAAGTAAGTTGGATGCATGAAACGTCAGAATCATAGGCTATATTCACTAATGCAGAAAAGCGGCGGATGATTTCCGGAGTTAACTTGCCGCTCTTTTCCATCAAGGCGAGAAGACCCGTGTCCATGAAATGAAGGAGTTCAATGTTCGGAGCAATAGACTGAAAGGCCACTTCAATTGGTTTTAGTGCAGTTGTGGTTGCGTGAATCAATGTGATTTTCAAAAAAAACCTCCTTTTTTCTTCATCATTATATCTAGCAAAATCATAAAGTTCCATAATATTACATACTGATATTTCTTTTACAATTCATTATTAAAAAAGGAAGTGAGAAGCATGGATAAAGAAGCCTTGGACGATCTTAGTCAGGTAATTCCAAATGACAGAATGTTCCTTGATTTGGCAGAAAGGTATTGTTATAGCTATGACGCATCTTTTGGGGAATATTTACCTGAAATCGTTATACAGCCAAAAAACGCGGAGGAAATCAGTGAAGTGGTTAAATTGGCTAACACTCACAAAATACCTGTTTACCCTAGAGGCTCCGGAACTTCGCTAAGTGGCGGACCTTTACCTGTAAAAGGGGGGATGGTTCTTGATATGACCCTTTTACGGGAGAAATTGATCATTGATCGGGAAAATATGCTTGCGATTGTCTCTCCTGGTGTGATTACGGCAAATATCCATAAAAAGGCTGAAGAATCCGGCTTGTTCTATCCGCCGGACCCAAGCAGTTCCAATGTTGCCACTATAGGCGGGAATCTATTGGAAAACTCCAGCGGGCCGAAGGGATTGAAATACGGAACGACAAAAGAATATGTGATAGGCCTGGAGGTGGTCACCCCGACGGGAGAAATCATTCGTACTGGCGGAAAGACCGTGAAAAATGTAACAGGGTATGATTTGACCCGATTGATCGTAGGATCGGAAGGTACTCTGGGCATCGTTACAGAAGCAATCATCCGCTTGATACCAAAACCTCAATCTATACAAACTTTTGTCGCCCACTTCAATCATTTTATAGACTCTGGCCATGCCATTACCAGCATTTTATCGTCAGGAATTCTACCATCTGCCCTTGAATTGATGGATAATGCGTGCATCCGTGCTGTAGAAAGCTATCGGCCATCAGGGTTGCCCCTTCAGGCAGAAGCCATTTTGATCATAGAAATAGATGGTCACCCATTGGCAATTGAGGAAGAAATCAATAAATGCGCCGATATATGCAGGGCGGAGGGTGCTTCCTACGTCAAGATAGCGGAGACAGAGGAAGAACGCCAAACTATTTGGAGTGCGCGTAAGTTGGTTTCCCCGGCCATTACACAAATGGGTCCTACTAAAATTTCTGAAGACGCGACCGTTCCACGCAGTCAAATACCGGCGATGATGGAGAGATTAAACAATATCCGGGAAAAATACGGGTTGAACTTGGTTGTATTCGGCCATGCAGGGGATGGGAATCTACATCCGAACATCATTACCGATAAACGAAATATTACGGAAATGAAAAAAGTGGAGCTGGCAGTCAGTGAAATCTTTGAAGCTGCAATCGAACTAGGCGGAACGCTTTCAGGGGAACATGGTATCGGTACTTTAAAGTCACCATATATGGAAATGGAATTAGGAATAACAGGGGTGAGTATGATGAAAAAAATAAAAGAGGCATGGGATCCCAATAATATCCTGAATCCAGGAAAGATTTTTCCTGATAAGGGCCAGACAAGGGTCGTGTTGGTTACATGAGCCTACCTGTTAAAGCGAACGAGACAGCGATCGAAAATTTATATTCAGATGCCTATGATTGGACAAACCAATGCGTAAAATGCGGTTACTGTTTACCAGCATGTCCTACCTATGAATCAATGGGTGTAGAATCCGCCTCTCCACGCGGTCGAATCAATCTAGTGAAAATGGCAGCCGAAGGGAAAATTGATTTCCAAAAAGATTTAGCTGAACCAATCGACCTATGCTTAGGCTGTCGTGCTTGTGAAACCGCATGTCCTGTTGGTGTACCATACGGACATATACTGGAAGCGGCAAAGGAAGCCGTTGAAAACTCCCCATCAGCAAACAAAAAAAATAAAATGACCATGATCAAAAAAATGGCATTGGTACATCTTTTTCCATATCCAAAACGTATGAACAGGATTGGAAATGCAGTACAGCTCTATCAAAAAACGGGATTATCAAAGCTTATCCGGACATCGAATGTACTGCAAAAGATTTCCCCTGCCCTTGCACATTTAGAACAAGCACTACCTGCCATCGAGTCGTCCTCCAAACGAATCCGGACAGGTACGATAATGCCGGCAAAAGGGGAAACGAAATTAAAGGTGGCATTTTTTGCTGGGTGTATCATGGATTCCATGATGTCACGAATAAACCGTCTTACCATTGAGCTGCTCACCATAGCGGGCTGTGAGGTCATTCTCCCTGAAAATCAGAATTGCTGCGGTGCCCTGCATTCCCATCAAGGTGAAACAAAACAAGCGAAAGCATTGGCAAAGAGGAATATCCAAGCCTTCATGCAAACAGATGCTGATGTAATTGTAAATAATGCAGGAGGCTGCGGCGCTTCGCTTCTCGAATATGGCCATCTATTGGCAGATGATCAAGAATGGGCTGGGGCGGCAAGGGCTTTCTCGGAAAAATCAAAAGATATCAGTCAAATCCTTCATCAATTGGGACCGCTTCCCTTTACTGAAGAATGGCAAGGCATCGTTTCTTATCAAGATTCATGTCATTTACGCAATGTTCAAAAGGTGCAAAAGGAACCTCGTTTAATATTGCAATCGATACCAGGTGTTACCTATGTGGAAATGGAAGGGTTTGACCGTTGCTGCGCATCTGGAGGCATTTACAATCTTCTCCACTTTGATGAATCCATGAAGATTCTTGATGAAAAAATGAAGAGCCTAAAAGAAACGAAGGCCGCAACCGTAGTGACGGTTAACCCCGGCTGCCAAATGCAAATGAGCATTGGCATCCAAAGGGAGGGAGCAGCAAACCAAATGAAAAGTATGCACCTTGTTGAAATACTTGCCAAAGCTTGCGGCTTGGATTGACAAAATTGATACTCCAAACTTCATAGGACATTGCACGTCAGTATTTCCTGCTCTTTTGGGAAAATACTGACGTTTTTATGTTAGGAACGTAATCATTCTCCATTAATGAAGGAGGAAAAAGTCTTTGTATCGGTGCAGGTGTTAGCTCACATTAGAGGCATATAAAAAAACCGTTCAATTTTCTGAACGGATGGAATCAAATAAGATGCGTTAGTAAATGAACTTAAATTCCTGTTTTTATGCCAAAACCTATTAAAATTAACCCTGTTGATTTTTGGAATGCTTTCTGGAATTTGGAGTTGTTCATCCATTTTTTTGCGTAATCAATTAAATAAACAAGAAATAGAAACCACAGTACAGCGAGTAAGGTTAAGATGAAGGCTAATATAATCAATTGCTGGTTTACATTTCCGTTCAAATTGATAAATTGAGGCATGATTGTTATATAAACTAAAACGGTCTTTGGATTAAGAATATTATTAAGTAATGCCTGCATAAAGGAATCTTTATTATGCCGATTTGAATGCTTTGCAGGTGTATTTGCTTGTGCTTGAATTTCTTTTAAAGAAAAAGCGCTTTTAGCAAAAAAACTTTTTATTCCTAAATAAATTAAGTAGGCGGCTCCCAAATATTTGATTGCACTAAATAGAATCACAGACTTTGCAATGACAACAGATAATCCAAGAATAGCGATAAGCGTCCAAAAAGAAAGTCCCGTTGCCATTCCGAGAACGGTATACCGTCCCGCTTTTGTACCATGGCTAAGCGTGTTTTTCACTAAGAGCATAGTATCTGCTCCTGGTATAATAACCATCATTGCAACTATTGAAATGTATGTAAGTAAGCTATCCATGATATTTCTCCCTTTCCCTTTAATAGTGGCTACTCAAGTAACTACTTATGTAAGTATATTAGATGAAAATGGAAAACGTCAACAGATTTTGTTAAAATATTAGTTACAAAGGTAGCGACTAAGGTTGTGTTGGAGGGTTTATGAAAGAAAACATTTTAGAAACATTAAAAAATCTAAATTTTACCGAATATGAAGCGAAAGCATATCTTACCTTATTGGAAGAATCGCCATTAACAGGCTATGCAGTAGCAAAAAACTCCGGTGTACCGCGTTCAAGAATATATGAAATTCTGGACAGTCTGGCAATAAGAGGAGATATTCTGGTTAGTCCTGGAAACACACCACAGTATACGCCTGTTCCTGCAAAGGAGCTAATAAAAAACCGTCGGGTGAAAGCAGAAGAGAATTTTGAACTGGCAGAAAAATCATTAGCGGAGTTTGAACGTTCTGCAAATGATCGTGAAAATATCTGGAATATCATGGGACGCAGTGAAATACTCGATAAGGTTAAAGCTTGTATATTATCTGCTGAAAAAAGAATACTCTTAGAGATTTGGGAAGACGAATTCGATGAATTAGAGCCCGAACTTAGACAGGCAGCAAATAAAGGGGTCAATGTAACAATCATTGCCTATGGGGAAATCGTCTGTGATTTTGCTAATGTTTACCTCCATTATATGGGTTATGCAATTACAGAAGAGTATGGCGGACGATGGCTTGTTATTAGTGGAGATGATTCGGAAGTGGTAGCAGGCATTGTATCGCTTGGTAAAGATAGCCGTGCAGCATGGACCATGCATGTAGGTTTAGTGATGCCCATTACAGAAGTCATGATTCATGATTTGTATCTAATGGAAATCATGGAGAAACATAGAGATCTTTTAGAAGATAGTTTTGGTGTAAACCTCGCCAATTTACGGAAAAAATTTTCTATCCATCCAGATTATAAAAAACATTATGTGGACTAGATTTATGCTATTTTTGTCTGTTTTTTACAAGATAAGAAAAGCATACTTACAAGTCAATTTTAGGGGCATGAATCCAGGCAGGATTTATGCCTAATAATGTTGTAGTTAAAGTTACTTATTGAGCTATAGGCAGATATTTAACAAATTTAACTATATTAAAATATGGAAAAGGGTATAATAAGAAATGTAATAAAGAATTGGATTAACATTTTTGATATCCGGATTACTAAGACAGAAGGAGAAATGATTCATTTGAATAACAAAGAAACAAAGGTTATCGAGTTACCTGCCAACTATGAGGAATTAAAAAAATCAGCCAATCGCAAATCTAATTGGAGAGAACGTTTAGATGCAATCGAAGAATTAGGTCAGTCAAAAAATAAACAAGTAATCGATATTCTCACACATATCATGAATAATGATTCTGTATATAAAGTTCAAGAGGCAGCCTACCGTCAATTGAAAAGTTTAGGCGAAGATGTTCAATTGCCAGCAAGGAAAAAGGGCGAGTTGGTTAAAGGTTTAACCAAAATCTTAGTCAGGATCAAGAAGAGTTTACCAGAAAATCACACATATTCTGAATTCAAAGAGAAACTTCAGAAGATGAGAATGGATATATATGATACATATGAGGGTGAAAAAGGAGCAGACTTTGATAAGTGGCTTGAAAATACGTGGTCAGCTTTATCGAAAAGATAAAAGATGAAAGAAAAATAAGCAATATTTGAAGCAGGAGCAAAATTTTGCTCCTTTTTCTTATGTATAAAACAAAAGTTTTAGCTATGGTATGCTAATATATTTTAAAGAGGAAGTATATGGCTGTTAGCTTCAATTTGAAATCAAACGGCTATACGCAGCTCCAAACCACTGTGAAAACCGATATATACATACGAATTCAGGGGAGAAAAGATGACAGATTATATTGAACTTTGGAAACAGGCAATGGCAGATCATACAGGGAAAATACCTAACAGGCTGAAAGATGATGCAGCAGAAGAAGCTTTTTGGTCTTCTAGAGTGGCAGGGAAAAAACAACATAAAGCGGACCCATATGCAAAAATTGTACAGCAAGAGTTATTGGCATTATTAAAACAGGATGATCATGTATTGGAAATCGGCCCTGGATGGGGCAATTATACATTTGATATTGCAAAAGAAGTCAGGAAGCTAACATGTATAGATAGTTCCAAAAGCATTATCAATTTTTTGGAATCCCAGGCGAACGAAAAAGGTTTCGAAAACATGGAGTTGATTCATGATAAGTGGGAAAGTGATAGCAAAAGAGACAAATATGATGTAGTATTTGGTTTTAATTGTTATTACCGTATGACAGAAATCGGTCAAACCTTATTAAAAATGAATGAGTCTGCAGCCCGTTTAGTGATAGCAGGTATGACAACCGGACCAGAAAAACCACATTATATGGAATTGAAGCAGCGAGGTTATACAATCAATTTAAGAAAGCGGGATTACATACATATCTTGAATATTTTGTATCAACTTGGAATACTGGCGGACTGTAAGATCGTTAAATTGAAAAGTAAAAAAATTTATTCCTCCTATGAAGAAATGATTCGCGATAATACAACAAAAATTCTTAATGAACATTTTTCCTATGATGAAGTAAAAACGATCCTTAATAAATATGTGGTGGAAAAAGAAGGAACTTTCGAATACGAATATCCGTTTCATGCAGCTTTGATGTATTGGAATCCGTGATGAATTTAATTTTCCAGTACCTTTTTCTCTGAACTTCAGGAAAAAGGTATTTTTTCTACTGGACATTCGCAAACTATACTAACAAGGCTACAAAACAATGATGATAATACGGAGTGTGAATGATAAATGAAAGAAATATCCGAAAAGCGATTTTGTGAAACTTGTAAAAAAGAGACCGTTCATACAGTAACTGAAGATGCATTGGAAATAGAATATTCATGTAATGAGTGCGGTAAGCACCAAGACATTTTCAAGACATTTTTTTAGAAAAGATTCGAACCAAATTCGCAATCAGAATTTGTTGCAAGGTAAGAAGTTCGACTAAAGTTGACTTTTTTTGTATTTGGGGATGACAGAATTCCCTCGCATTCTCCGTTAATTTTTGCATTTCCCCATACTTAGAGCGGAACGAAATCCAACTGAATAGTTAAAAGCCTGCCAAAACAAGTGGACCTCCATCTAGTGCAATAGTTACATTCCCGCTAGCCGCCACTGGGTTTGGCCTCTCAATCATTATTTATACAATCACTTGAAAAAAATACAGCGGTAATATTTTTTAATCTCTATTTCACCAGCATGCAATATGTGATATATTGCATATTATGTAATGATATTTAGAGGAGGATATAGCCGTTGGCACATTCAGATTCATCACAAAAAATTAAACGCACTTCTGTACGTGAAGAAGCATATATGATCTTACGGGATTGGATAGTTCAGGGAATCCTTACGCCTGGCCAGCAATTACGCGACAAAGAATTAGCCGAACAATTGGGAGTAAGCAGAACCCCTATTAGAGAAGCACTATTAAGGCTTGAGGATGAGGGATTTGTTGAGACCAAGCCGAGCCGTTCAACTATTGTTTCTCCTATTCGATTCGATGAGGTATTAAACATATATTCCGTTGTATGGACACTGGAAAAGCTGGCTATGGAACAGGCTTTTGATTTCATTGAAGAAAAAAACTTAATTGAGATGGAAGCCATCAATCATGAAGTGAAAAAAGCAATCGACGAAGGAAATCAAAGAGTGGCCGTTCAGAAAGATAATGACTTTCATTCCATTTACATCAATCTTTCTACAAATGATGAATTGAAGCGGATTCTATCGGGACTCAAACAAAAACTTAAACGAATGGAACTGTTTTATTTCAATCAAGTAAGTGATGTTCATCTTTCCGTTAATGAGCATGATCAGATCATACAGGCAATAAGGAACGGAAGTCTCACTTTGGTGCTAGAGGTGATAGAAAAGAACTGGAAAGAAAGTTATTTTAGAATTCAAGCCCATACGGAACGTGTAAAAAGTGGGGTGGAAAAAAATGAGTAATGATACGTTAGTTGCTATATCACCTTCAAGAAACAAAGGGATTGCACTAGTACTGACGGGCGCTGCGTTATGGGGAGTATCAGGGACGGCAGCTCAATATCTATTTCAGCAGCAAGGTTTCAGTCCTGAGTGGCTTACTGTTGTACGCTTGTTGCTTTCTGGTATCATCTTATTGGGTGTCGCTTATAAGAATGAGAGAATGAAAGTTTTTGAGAATTGGAAAAATAAAAAAGATGCGCTTCAAATTATCCTTTTTGCCATTCTCGGAATGCTCGCTGTTCAATACACATATTTTGCAGCAATTGAACATGGAAACGCAGCAACTGCCACTGTCCTTCAATACTTGGCACCGGCCCTGATCACTTGTTATTTAGCCATTCGCTCCAAACGTTTTCCAAGCATAACTGTGAGTGTAGCTGTGATCATAGCGATTTTAGGCACTTTTTTGCTTGTGACGGGAGGGAGCATACATTCACTTTCCATTTCCGGGTGGGCAGTATTTTGGGGAGTAACATCAGCTTTTGCATTGGCATTCTATACATTGCAGCCTTATGAACTCCTTTCAAGATGGGGTTCAATGATTGTTGTGGGATGGGGCATGTTGATTGGAGGCATATGCTTTAGCATGATCCATCCTCCATGGGCATTTGAAGGCATTTGGACGTTACCTTCATTTTCAGCGGTTTTGTTCATCATCATTTTCGGTACGATCATTGCTTTTTATTTTTATTTGGAAAGTACCAAATTCATCTCGGCTTCTGAGGTAAGTTTATTTGCTTCGGTTGAGCCATTATCCGCAACCTTAATATCCGTTTTCTGGCTGAATGTAACATTCGGTTTTGCCGAGTGGCTCGGCACACTTTGCATTATTAGCACCATTACGATTTTATCGATCGTAAAAAACAAGTAAGGTCAGTAGTAAAGGGCAAAATAAAGGAATCTTGCTGTAGTTTATATAATACTTGGAGATAAAAACCAATTGCTTTTAGGATCAAAAAAGATCACCCCCTGTTCGATTATGTTCAGGGAGTGATCTTTTTTTATAAAGGTTTGCTTCTATCTGTACAACCGATTTCCCAAGTGAGTCATTATATTCGGATTCATGGCCAATTACTATGGACTAACAAAATTAATTGGACAATCGTGCAATCTTTCTAACAAGGGCCTTCATATACTAGCCTTACGGAGACATTACATCAAAGGTAAAGAGGAGATCATAAATGAATAGTAAGAATGGGATGCAAAATGAAAGCCGAACGTTTGTCGGTGGTGATATCTGGGATCAAATTGGTCTCAGGGAAATTAAGGCACTCAAGCATAAAGTCCTTCATGAAGGGATTAGCAAATATCAGGATATCAATGTAGTGGAAGCTAAAGATATAAGAATGTATCTCAATGAACAACTGCAGTTCTCTTCATTAGATGAACGCATCTATCATGAGGCACTCGTTCATCCTGCAATGACTTTGTCTAAAAAACGGTCACGCGTCTTAATTTTAGGGGGAGGAGATGGACTGGCCCTTCGAGAAGTCCTCAAGTACAGTGATGTAAAGCGTGTTGATCTTGTCGATATTGATTCGGAAATCATTAAAGTAGCAAAGAGTGTTCGCAAGATTGTAGAGCTTAACGAGGGATCATTCCTTGATAGACGTGTAAAAGTTCATATCCAGGACGCCCAGAAATACGTTTCTTCAAATACTCGCAAATATAATGTGATCATTGTAGATTTCCCGGACCCAGCAAATGAAATCTTAGGCAAATTATACACAAAAGAGCTTTTTAGCCGTCTATACAGTTTCCTTGCAGATGATGGAGTAATAGTCTGCCAATCCAATTCACCGGACGATGCCCCGCTCGTTTATTGGAGTATAGGACGGACAATCAGGAGTGCCGGGTTCGATGTCATGAGTTACCACACAATCGTTCCATCTTTTGGTGACTGGGGCTTTCATATGGCTGCAAAGAAATTCAGGACGAAACGCATGGATAAACTATCAATTAATGTCCCCTATGGAACTCTTCCAAAAGATTTATCTTCATTGTTTCAATTTAAGGATTATCACCTTTATGAGCGTAGATATGCAAAAGTAAATACACTCGACCAACTCACACTTCATCAATTTTATCAGCAGGAAATGGATTATTGAAAATTATTATAGGACATCGCCAACTTTTATTTAGTTGGCGATATTTTTGATTAAATTGAAAGAAATCTCCAGTTGTTATACATACTTCCGTAAGTAAATGAATGACTTGATTATTCGTGATTTGCGGATTTTTTTTATTTTAAAAGGTTGTCCAACCGCAATTAATCATTCATGCATAAACTGTAATATTAAATGGTAATGGAGTGGGCCACACTTATGGATTTAAACTGATATGGGCCCATGAATTGATAGAGAAAGGGGAACAAACAATGGAAACTAAAGGATTCCATGTCATTATTGATGCGTTTAACTGTAAATCTAGTATTCTTGATGACGCCGATGAACTAGAAAAACAATTGGATCTTACAGCTGAGCGATTGGAAATGATCGTATTGAATCGCAGCTTTCATAAATTTGAACCATATGGTGTTACAGGAACGCTAATACTATCCACCTCACATATGTCCATTCATACATGGCCAGAAAAGAATTATGCCGCCATTGATATTTATACTTGCGGAAAAAAGAATCCATTTCAGGAGGTCCAAAATATTCTGCAATATTTAGGTGCTGAATACGCAGTCGTATATGATGTTTCTAGAGGAGCGGAGTATATGGCAGAGCAGTCTGTCCGTATAATCCGAAATGAAAAAAACTAGTCACAAACCGTGTAAAACCGCATCAGTTCTAAAGTAATATCAGGGTCGGAAGAGAGGGGAAATGCGAATGGAGCACCAATTGGTCTTTTCCCTTTCCCAAATACATAAAATGTTTGCGACGATGGGCATAAAGTGCAGGAAACTTGTTGTTTGCATAGAATGGCAATCTATCTATTAGAGTTATCTCCATCTTGAAAAACAGCAACAACTTCTAAAATAAAGTTGCTGCCATTAAAAGGTCTTATTTTAATAGGGAGGACTTGGCATTCCTTCTAAGACATTGGTTTTGGAAATGCTTTTCTACCACACTATCAGATTTAATAAAATCATTATGAAATGTAATGGAGATCGAGAAGAGTTTACCGTATATCTATATAATGTTGCAGTACCTTTGATGGGAAGAATTTGAGGGGCAATGGTCGTAAGGATACAATAATAGAAGGGGGCATAGTTAAATTCCGCTGTGCTTGCTTTAAACAGTTATACATTGCTTTACCGCCAACCGAATTGGCAGAGTGAATAGTAATGCGATTTGCAAAGAGTTTATCTTTGACCATCTTTTGAACAAGCATAAAACCATTCCTGGTTTTATTTAATAAATCATGGTCCAAAGAGAGATGTTCAATATCAAAGTTTTGCAATAGCTCTATACATTCGTCAATAGTCTCGACTAATACATAGCCATCGGGAGCTTTCCGATAGTCATCCAGAAAAACGCTGATTTTCTTCATTTCTTATACTCCTTTCCTTATATAAATGTGACTAAGAAAAGTCAATTAAATCCAAGAATAATATGGTTTTATATATTAAGTCTAACACAACAATGTAAGAAGGGGACATATTCGACGTTAAAGGCTAATATGCGACAGCCTTTTTCAATAAATTTTCTTTATACTTATCGTTGTGCTTCTTCAACTAACGGGTCTTTACTAAAAGGAGGAACTGATACTGAGCCACCCCATTATGAAACTAAGTTGCATGGTTTATAATAACTAGCGTATTGTCTTTTGATGGTTTAGTAACTGCTTCTAAATATCCCTTGTGAAATACGGGACAAAACATCCGCTTAAAAGTTAATAATTGTAATAATTAGGGTAAAAGGTAATATCTTAACTAAAAGGAGAAGGGATATGTTACATCCAGACGAGATTTACCTTGTACTAAGGGACAAAATGCTGCTGTTGGAGTTAAAGGAACAAATAAATGACTGTCATATTTTCTACTTATCGATGATTAATGATCAGCTTTCAATGATTGATGATGCTCTAAAAGAATGTAGCGTTGATTACTGCAATATATCAAAAGGGTAAAGCCGACATTTACTGTCTTATTTATATAGGGAATCAATTTTTCAACTATATATAACCAGCTTAGCGCCCTCTAAGAAAGGCGCTTTTTTAATGTCAAATTTAATTGATCTCCGATAAAAAAATCAATTAGCTAATAATTTAAGAGGTATACGTGCATGTTCTGGTTAGTTATATTGCAAGCGGAAGCTTATTTATCACCTTCAGCATTACGATGAACTATTTCATTTTTATAAGAAGCAATTTTGGCATTATCTCCAATGCTTTCAAGTGTAGCCGTGGCCATTTCTTCTCTAATGCGAATAATATGGGCATCCATTAATTGCTTGGCTTTGTCCGCTTCCTTTAATGCGATAGAATAGTAGATATCTTTGTGTTCTTGAAGCGTTTCTTGAAAATGACCTGGTTTTGCGAAACGATGTCGCCTGGTGGCACGGATAGTATCTTTCATTTGATCACTAAGGGTATGGACCAATCCAGCAAATATTGAATTGTTTGTCGCTTGAGCGATACTATAGTGAAACATTAAATCTGCTCGCAAGCCTAATTCTTCATCATGTTCCGAACTTGCCATTTCTTCTAGAGCTTTAAGGATATTTTGTAAATCAAGAGAGTTTGCTCTCTGTGCAGCAAGAAAAGCACATTCGGTTTCAATTACTCGACGCACTTCAAGCATTTCATAGACCATGTTATCTTCAGCTTTGATGATTGAGGTGGAGAGCTGTTCGATCAGTGACTGAACATCAGATTTTCTGATAAATGTCCCATCACCTGGTCTGACCTCAATGACTCCGTTAATCTCCAATACTCGAAGGGCCTCTCTGATTGATGTTCGACTCACTTTAAAACGATTGGACAACTCCCGTTCAGGGGGTAGTTTATCTCCAGGTTTCAATTCACCGCTAATAAAAGACTACAGGAGCATGTTAATTGAACGATAGGTAGGAATTAATATGATCGTATGAAATATACTAGTCCTGTTTGGGGTTATAAACATTAGAAAAGAACCAACTGAAACATATGATATTTGCAAAATTTGTTTTTGGGAAGATGATGGAGTTCAATATAGTGCCCCAGATGAAGAGGGTGGTGCCAATATCCCATCTTTACGGCAAGCGCAATTATCTTGTGTTGGAGCCTATGAGGAGAAGTGTATTTGTTTATTTTAATCCTCTTTATCTTTGTTTTCTTGTAATAGTAAGGTAGCAAACGTATGCCTTAAATGGTGCAGAGAAAATCGGTGAGCGGGTAAACCAGATCGTTCTAAAATCCCATTAAATATTTTGTGCAATCCACGAGGATTTAAAGGCTTATTTTTCCGATTATAAAAGCGGTTCACTATAATGTTTTTGCTGCTCTATAAGAGTTTCTTTTTAGTCTTGAAATCGGTATGACAATGAGATGAAAAGGGAGGAGGCCTTCTTTTCATCGAACTAAAATCGTTTAATTTTCTAAATTAACTTGATCCCATGTTAAATCCACTAATTCTTGACGACTCATTCCTGTTGTTGCAAGTAATTTAAACATTTATTTAGGTGAATTCTTATCAGCTTTGGCGTTTGAATACTTGCTGTGAAGTCAGACTTCATGTAAATATCTTTTAAACAATATATACTTAATGATTTTAAGCACGAAATGCGGCGTTGTAGCGTTCTTGGCTTAATACTATGATTGATGACCTGATCTTGCACAAAACAACGGACACTGGACGATATGAGTTAATCTAAGTCTAATGATCGGTTGTTAGCAGTTAAAAACTCACCGTAGAGCTTTAAATCGAATGCGTAACTAGTTAAAGTGTTCAAGAAGTAATTTTTCTCAACTTCTAAGTACACGAGATTATCATCCGAAGCTTGAACATAATTCATAATTAGGAATTATTCGGTCCAAGCGAACCCTGAGAGTTATCGGAAGCAGCTATGAATGTTATAGTCAACTTCAGCCCAATTAGGGGACTATAATGAATCTTAGGGGACTATAATGAATCTTAGGGGAATATGAAGCTGTGACCATTTATTTATTATTAATTTTATTCTAGTTTACATAATATATATTATAGGAAGTTATATTTTTAATGTTAATTTCGTCTCATATCTTAAGAATACTTAACTTAGTGAGACGAAATGCGAAATTTTATATTTAACCACGAAAGTTTTTTATTATTATCTTTTTATCTAATTACTCATTGTTAACTAAAACTTTAAGTAAATATTATTACGTTTATTTAGAAAAAATTGATTGATGATTAATTCTATATTGGGATTAAACTTTGGCAGTAAGTTTTGCTTGGATTTAAGCTTTCACAATCAGTTACGTCAATTGTCATTAAATTTCCTGATTTTTATTCTGAATTTTAATTTATCTGCTAATTGCTAACATATCGTTTTTGGCCATTTTATTATAGGTGCGTTTAATCAATTAATACACTTTAGTTCACTTATTAATTGACATACTTAGTCATTCACTCTAAGAATCTCTAATTGTTTTGTTGTAGTAAGCAAGTCTATTGTATTATTTCCATTCGTGAAAAAAACGGAAGCGCCTTTACTTTCCCCCTTTTTCCATCCATTCGCTTTAAGGGCTAATTCATATCCATATGGTATGCCGTTTTCTTCAGAAGCCCTTGACCATTCAAATCTTTTCCCTTGCTCATTTATCTGAACCAATTCAACATTTCTAGGTACAGGGAATTCGTATAGATCTTCTGTAGTTGTGTATGAAATAATAAATGATTGCCCCTCCTATATATAAAGCAGCAATGGTGAGTGCCCAACTAACCCTTTTCTTCATTTTGCTTACCCCTCCCTAAAGATCTTTTCTATTGAATCGTTATCTAACAATTTTGTAGTAATTTAAATAAATCCTGCTTAACTGACACGATTTATCGATTTTGTTATTCTGATATATAAAATAAGTGGAGAAATGAGAAAAATCACGGGTTAACACTTATGAAAAATTATATAAATATAATTTACTCCAGTGACAAATCAAAGGTTTTTTATCTTGAAAGTTCTCCTGAAAATGATGATACCTATTTAGCCAAATAACCTCCTATAAGCCTTCTTTGATGATCAATCCGCTCTGTTTTTAAATTTTTAAGGGAAAGTTGCGATTTTAAGGAACTGCTTTCATAAGTGCAACAACATGCTGTGAATCACTAGAAAGCTGCCAAGAGTTATAAGGTAAACCTTTTAATCGAATTTGTTTAGAAACACACCAACTTTCAGCAATCAGTTTTTTATGTGAATCGTGAAAGTTAACTTCGCTTTTTACCTTTTATAAAAGGATTTAAAAAATTTCAGGAAATCAAAGCAACTTATATGGTAATGACAGAAGACATTAAAATGGTATAAAGCTCTAAGGTGTTGTCTGATTAAGCGGAAAAATAATGTTATGTAAACTCTATACACGAAATGTTGATTACCTATTTCTTTGGTTCTTTTAAAAGTCTTTATTAAGAAGTTACCGAAAGTTGGTTTGATGAGATATGTACCTTTTTTCTATCTTGAATTGGCTTTTCGCGTTAGAGTGGCGAATAAACCATTCTTTCCTTGACCTTCTGTCGTAAATAATAGTAATGCTCCCTTCATTAAGAGAAATATTTGGAAAAAGCCTATACTTGGCCACCTATAAAAAAAGGAACATGAAATCGCAATTGATCTCAAGTTCCTGATACATTATTTATGTTCGAATGGATTCGATACGGCTTTGGATGAATTCGAACGAGGTTTTTGCTTCTTGGACGATTTGTTGGATTAGTTCATTAACGGTCAATACTTCTTTTATCAGTCCTACGGATTGACCGCATGACCAGATCCCTCCGTCTAAATTTCCTTCAAAGTACACTTTCTTGCTTCGTTGTCCCGTAATTAACGGAATCAATTCCTCTATAGTGGCACCTTCATTTTCAAGTTTGTCCACTTCTTTACTGATGGCATTTAATGCTACACGTGACGGACTGCCAATATTCCGTTGGATGACAACTGTATCCATTTCATTGGCCGATACCATCCACTGCTTCACGTTATCATGGATCGGCGCTTCTTGCGTTGCCATAAAGCGAGTCCCCATGACGATACCTTCAGCACCGAGTGACAAGGCACTAATAAGGCCTCTGCCATCCGAAAATCCCCCGCCAGCTATTACTGGTATAGTAACAGAGTCAACGGCTCTAGGGAGCATGACAAGGGTTCCTACATCTCCCATGCCTGGATGACCGCCTGTTTCATTCCCTACAATAATAATGGCATCGACACCTAATTTTTCTGCCGAGATTGCGTTTTTGACGTTCGCTACCTTATGTATCACGGTAAAGCCGTGTTCTTTAAGTTTGGGCATTAAATTTTCTGGGCTTCGGCCACTCGTTTCAACAATTTTTACATCTTCGTCAATTAAAATATCGATGAACTCATCATTCGGGGTTGCCGTTTGACTTGGAAACAGGTTCAGGTTGACAGCAAAGGGCTTCTTTGTCAAAGTTTTCACTTTGCGTATTTCATCGCGGAGACCTTCTGGTGTCACCTGTGTTTTCGAAGTGATGATGCCAAGTCCCCCCGCTTCTGAAACTGCGGCTGCGAGCGGGGCTCGGCCAACTTGAAACATCCCGCCGCAAATAATCGGATACTCAATCCCCAATAATTCAGTAATTCTCGTTTTCATTTGCCATACCCCTTTCATTTTCATGGATTTCTATAAATCTACTCTTCTTACATAATGTATACACGCTGTCTATATACCATACCTATGGAGCCGCTTGTAAAATGTACTTCTTGGTATATCCATCAACTTTGCTGCAGCGGTGACATTTCCTCTTGATTTTTGTAATGCCTCTATCATTAAATCCCGTTGAATTTTTTCACGGATCGTCAGTTCATTTTCCTTGATGCCTTTTTTACCGGGCTCCTCCCATGTAGGGTGATCATCATGCCGGGCAACGGGCAGTGAATGCATGGAATTCAACACTTTAACATAATCCAGTGGTCCTTCTGCAAGTAAGATGGTCAATCGCTGAAGTACATTCTGCAATTCTCTTATATTGCCTGGCCAATTGTAATCCTTTAAACGATTCAATAATTCTTCCGTTAATGGAATATTCCAATTATTCTTCTCGCACAAGTAGTTGACTAGATAAGGAATGTCTTCAATCCTTTCCCTTAAGGGAGGTACATGAATGGGGTAAACGTTCAACCGATAGTATAAATCCTTACGAAAGGATCCTTCATTGACAAGCTCTTCAAGATTACGGTGTGTGGCAGTGATAATGCGAATATCCAATGAAATGCTTTTTGTGCCGCCGATCGGAACGATCTTTCTTTCCTGTAGTACACGCAGTAAGGCAACTTGCATCGCTGAAGGGATTTCACCGATTTCATCGAGAAAAATGGTCCCTCCATTAGCCTGCTCGAACTTCCCTTTGTGCCCTTGCCGCCTAGCCCCTGTAAAAGCGCCATCAACATACCCGAATAATTCACTTTCCATTAATTCTTTAGGTATGGCTCCGCAATTTATCGTGACGAACGGTCCTTTTTTACGAAAGCCATTTTCATGAATAGCCTTGGCAATAAGCTCTTTCCCGACCCCTGTCTCACCGGATATATACACATTTGCTTCTGTCGGTGCAACAAGCTTCACTTTATGTAATGTGTTATGAAAGGATTCGCTAATCCCTCTTTCCCCTTTGAAAGCAAACCTTTCTGAAGGCATTGAAGCAGAAAAAAGCCTATTGTTATGACCATGGTCCTCTGATAAGAATAAACACTTGCCGGAAATCCTATTATCTTCTTTGGATAAAAGCGGGTTTTCCTTCACGATTCGATATCCATGATTTAATAGATCGGCCAATGCCATCCCAATGGATTGAGGGATTTTTTTGCGAATCTGTTTACTGGCGGAGATTATCATTTCTTTATGATTACAGACGATAAAAGGCAGATCTGGATAGGTCTCCGCAAGTTCTATCGAGTGCTGGGTCAGTGCCAGCTCCTTTTTATATGAACGCACTCCCATTTCCTGTTCGATCGTATACGCCAAATTGGCTACCATACCCAGCATGGAGGGATGGAAATATTCTACTGGACATGATATATCCAAAACTCCCAATATCTTACCGTCTTCATTTAAAATGGGCATGGCAGAGCAACTCCATTTGTGTGAGGCAATTGAATAGTGCTCGGTACCTTGGATCATTACGGCTTCACCCGTTTTCAACGCTGTTCCAATGGCGTTCGTACCAACCTCACCCTCCGTCCAGCATACGCCTTCCACAAAATTTATTTTGCTTGCCTCATCGAGGATTTTCTCGTTTCCGGATAGTGAAAGGACATATCCATCCGGATCCACCAATAAAGCCATCATTCCAGATTCTTTTATCGATTGATTCATCCTAGATAATTGGGGTGATGCCACTTCTAATAGGAAGGAGTTTTTTTCTCTTTGAATGTCCAATAATTCATTAGTCAAAATGTGTTTGCCTTTATTAAGGTATGGGTTGACTTGATCTTTTTTGCAGCGATGCCAGGATTCCATTATTCGCTTGTTCAGACGATTTGAATCGAGAACCCCTTCACTTACAAAGCGTTCCCATGTACGTAGATAACAACTAGTGGATAGCATATAATCCTCCTCTAATCATTTGGTTTGAACCTTCATTTGACCAGTCAATCTAGAGGAAAAATACCAAGGAGTATAAAATAGGATGTTAATCGAGGTCTTTTTAATTATAGTAGATTATGTATTCGCTTACAATATATAGATTGTGTTTACAAAAAAAGCATCATGTGATCATTCACATGATGCTTCTCCATTGAACAATATTGTTTATGAAAAAATAACCCCTCCGTCAATCATGATGGATTGCCCTGTCATATAATCCGAATCCGGTGAAGCAAGGTAAGATACGAATTTCGCAACATCTTCTGGGGTTTCGGAGCGTCCTAGGGTTATGGAATCCGTAAACTTTTTAAATGTTTCCCCTTTAGCAAGATTCATATATTGACCCATTTTTTCATCGATTAAATCCCACATTTGCGTCCCGACAATCCCTGGACAGTATGCATTCACCGTAATGCCAAACTGGGCCAATTCCTGTGCTGCTGCTTGCGTAATGCCTCTTACGGCAAATTTTGTGGCCGAGTATGTACCAAGTAAGCTAAAACCTTTATAACTGGCGATGCTGGCAGCACTTATGATTTTCCCGCCTTCTTGCTTTTTCATTTGTTCAGCCGCGGCTTGCAGACAAAAGAGGACACCATTTACATTTATATTGAAAATCTGTTCAAGATCCTCTTGAGTTACTTCCAATAGAGGCTTTATTTGAGCAATTCCTGCATTTGAAACCATGACATCGAGTTGCCCAAAACGTTCCACAACTTGATTCACCATTTCGAATACTTCCCGTCTATTGCTAACATCCGCTTTAACTGCAAAGCTTTCTTGTCCAAGTTCCCTAATCTCATTCACGACCGATTCAGCACTATCCAGATTGACATCGTTAATGACCACATTCAATCCATCTTGAGCCAATCTTAAGGCAATGGCACGTCCGATACCACGCCCTGCACCAGTGACTACCGCCGTCCGTTGACCGCTAGCCATACAAAATCCCCCTTCTTATAAAACCTTATTTCCATCAATGATTTATTAGGAATGCACAGCTTGTCCTACAACGTTTAAAAGAGCTTCATGTATGGATTCAGACAATGTTGGATGCGCCGCTACTAAATCTTCCATCATATCTGCGGTTAGTTCTGCATGCAGCATGACCGTTCCTTGACCGATCAATTCTGTTGCATGTTGACCAACAATGGAAAAACCTAGAATTTCATTATATTGTGGGTCCACTAGGACTTTGACCTTTCCTGCCGGTTTATTGGAAAGGGCAGCTTTCCCATTTGCCAAAAAAGCGAATTCACCAACTTTAATCTCGCCATATTTTTTACGCGCTTCTTTTTCAGTCAAGCCTACACTGGCAATCTCCGGGGAGGTATAAATGCAGCGAGGGATTGCCCGGTAATTAACTTGTGCAAATTGACCGCAGGCATTCAGAGCCGCCACTCGCCCTTCATGAAAAGCGACATGGGCAAGTTGTATGCCTCCTATAACATCACCGCAGGCATAAATCGAGGGATTGCTAGTTTGCATCCGATCATCCACCAAGATGCCAAGTCGGGAAAAATCAATATCGTTTCCCTCTAAGCCTATTCCGTTCAATCTTGGTTTTCTCCCTATTGATACGAGTACGTAATCAGCATGAAGTTCTTCCAATTCGCCATCGCTTTTCTCTAAAAATACCGTCTTACTGGTTGCATTGATGTTATTGACAGATGTGGAGGTATGGATTGTAACGCCTTGGGTTTTCAATTCTCCATGGAGGATGCCCGTAATATCATCATCTTCCCCTGGAAGCAGCTTTTCCCCCATTTCGATAACGGTGACCTTGGTGCCCATCCTGCTATAAATACTGGCAAATTCACATCCGATGACGCCGCCTCCGACAATCAGCAGCGAATCGGGAATGGCAGGAAGTGACATGGCATGGCCACTGTGGATGATCCATTCACCATCAAACGGCGCAAAGGGTAAGGGAATCGGTTCCGACCCCGTTGAAATGATGATCTTACTTGCTTCAATCTCTTCATTTTTATTTCCGTTCTCGATCCGCAGTCGATTGCTCGAAAGGATTGACGCTCTTCCCTGAATGACTTTTATTTTATTCTTACTCATTAAATATCGAATGCCGTTCACTAGTTTGGATATGACATCTCTTTTTCGTTCCTGTACGGTATCCCAATCGACTTCAATCGAATTGGAGTGAAGTCGAATTCCCATTTGCCCGGCATTTTTCACCAAGTCATACGTATCGGCACTATTCAATAATGACTTCGTTGGCATGCAGCCTTCGTTTAAACAGGTCCCCCCCAATGGCCCATCGACTACCAGTATGACCTCCTTACCCTGCTGGGCAGCAGTGATTGCCGCTACATACCCTGCAGGACCTCCGCCTATAATAGCTATACGATTCAAGAGCTTTTCCTCCTTTTCTATAAAATCACGGTCATCGGCTCTTCTAAATACCGTTTTAGTGTTTGTAAAAAGGCAGCGGCTGGTGCCCCGTCGAGTACTCGGTGATCAAAAGTTAAACTGAGTGGCAAGATCGTTCTCCTCTCCAATTCTTCGCCAATATAAATCGGTGTATCGTAAGCAGAGCCAATTCCAAGTATCCCCGTTTCCGGTGTATTGAGAATCGGTGTAAAGTGCTCTACGCCATATGCCCCAAGGTTACTGATTGTAAAAGTGGACCCTTGCATGTCTTCGATAGGCAATTGACCTTCACGTGCACACCGGGCCAACTCCTTACCCTTATTCGATAACTGTCTTAGGGTACAATTTTCGGCATTTCTTATGACGGGAACAACGAGCCCATTCTCCAAGGCCACCGCTAATCCAAGATGGATATGCTCATACATAATGATGTTATCTTCAATATAAGCACTATTCATTTTAGGATGCTCTTTAAGTGAAAGCACGACAGCCTTGGCAACAAAGTCCGTTATAGTCAATTTAGTTGATTCATGTCTTTGCAGCGTTTCAGCGGCCTGTTTTTGCAAAATGACTAAATCGGTGACATCAACTTTCATCGTTAGAGTTAATTGGGCACTGCTTTGCAAGCTCTCCTTCATACGTTTGGCAATGATGTTCCTCATTCCGGTCACAGGAATCTGCTGCGGACTCTCTAAAGTAGGTTTGGGATTCACTATTCTTTCTTCCATATTTACAGACATGGAATCGCTTTTCTCAATTTCTTTCTGTACATCCTCTTTAGTGATTCTACCGCCTGGTCCAGTGCCTTGTATCTTCTCAATGTCAACATTCGCTGCCTGTGCCATTTTTCGCGCAACCGGCGTGATCATCAATCGATCTCCCATTGGCAAAATGGGTGACTCTTTTGTTTTCGGCTTTTCTTGTTCAGCAGTTTTCGGCTGAGTTTCTTTCGCAACAGGCTCATCGATCGTTATTTTTTCATTAGGATTTCCGATATGACAGATAACGGTTCCTGGAGGTACTCCTTGTCCTTCTTGAACGGCTATATTCAGAATCGTACCTTCCGCTGGAGATTCAATATCCATTTCTATTTTCTCTGAATTGATGCTGGCTATCGCTTCCCCTTTTTCGACTGGATCTCCAACAGCCTTACTCCATAACGAAACAGTGCCTTCTTTCATTGCCATGCCCAATTTCGGCATTACCACTTCGACCGCCATATCCTTTTTCTCCCTTCAGATTGGTTTCTGTGTCCATCATTGATTTTATTGCTCCAACTTTTGCAGTTCTATGCGAAAAAGCTGGAGCATGCATCATACTGATTTACTTACACCCCAAGAATGGAAGGCTCCCCCAATAATTCTGAAACGACTTGTATCACTTTTTCTGATGTTGGAAGGTAAATATCTTCTAACGGAGGAGAAAAAGGTACAGGTGTATGCGGAGCCGTAATCCTCTTGATTGGCGCATCGAGCGTGTCAAATCCCTTATCCGCAACCAGTGCGGCAATATCCGTAGCGATGCTGCATCTTGGATTCGCTTCATCCATCACGATCAAACGATTTGTTTTTGCCACAGAGGAGAGAATCGATTCTTCATCCAGTGGTGACAAGCTCCGCGGGTCGACAATCTCAACTTCAATGCCCTTTGCTGTAAGTTTTTCAGCAGCCTCCAGCGCGGTGTGAACTTGTTTACCGATGGCAACGACCGTCAAATCCGAGCCTTTCCTTTTAATTTCAGCTTTGCCGATTGGGATTGTATAGTAGCCTTCCGGAACCTCTCCTACCATGTTGTATAGTGTTTTATCTTCAAAAAAGATGACAGGATCATTATCTTCAATGGCTGAAAGTAAGAGTCCTTTTGCGTCATAGGGGGAAGAGGGAACGACGACCTTCAGTCCAGGAATGCTAGTGAACAAGGCATAAAGGCTTTGTGAATGCTGAGCTGCAGCCCTGAACCCTGCACCATGCATCGTACGGATCGTCACGGGAACCTGTGCTTTTCCCCCAAACATATAGCGGAACTTCGCACCTTGATTCAATACTTCATCCAAACAGCTGCCAATGAAATCGTTGAACATTAACTCGGCAATCGGTCGTAAGCCTGTCGAAGCGGCTGCCATTGCCGCTCCCATATAACCTGCTTCCGCAATGGGTGTATCAAGGATTCTATCCCGGCCAAATTCTTGAACCAATCCTTTTGTGACACCTAAAACACCACCCCATGCTTCGTCATCCTGCAAATGATCAACTTCTGCACCGCCGGCTACATCTTCTCCCATAAGGATGACATTTTCATCTTTTCTCATCGCCATGGCCATTGCCTCATTTATCGCCTGTGACATACTGATTTTTCTACTCATATCAATTCCTCCTTTTATGGTTTAATAGGATACATAAACATCTTTTAATAAATCGGATGCCTCTGGATACGGGCTATCTTCACTGAACTTAACTGCTTGTTTAATAGATTCCTCAACGGCATTCTCAAGAGAAATCAGTTCTTTTTCCGCCAGCAGATTCTGATTCAGTAAGTAATTCCTAAACAGGGAAATCGCATCTTTCACTTGTTTATGCTCCTTTTTGTCTTGTTCTTTTTTATATTTCTGTGCATCTCCCTCGAAGTGTCCATAATTACGATAAGTAACACATTCGATTAATGATGGACCTTCTCCCCTGCGAGCTCTCTGAACGGCTTCTTCAGCCGCCTTATACACAGCCAATACATCTTTCCCATCCACCCGGACACCCGGGATATTGTAGCTTATCGCCCGGTCGGCTATCGTTTTACAGCTAGAAGCATAGTTGAATGGCGTGGCTTCCCCATACCCATTATTTTCAGCAATGAATATAACGGGTAGCTTCCAGATTGCCGCCAGATTTATCCCTTCATGGAATGTCCCATGATTGTTGGCACCATCACCAAAAAAACAAACACTAACATGATCGGTCTTTTTATATTTGGCAGTTAATGCTGCACCGCATGCGAGCGGAAAGCCTCCACCGACTATCCCGTTCGCACCTAACATCCCCTTATCCAAATCGGCAATATGCATGGAACCGCCTTTTCCCTTGCAAAGCCCTGTCACTTTCCCATAGATTTCAGCCATCATCCCGTTTAGGTCACACTCCTTGGCAATACAGTGCCCATGACCCCTGTGAGTGCTTGTAATGCTGTCCTTTTCGGATAGGTGAGCACATACACCTACAGCTACCGCTTCTTCCCCAGCATACAAATGGACGAACCCTGGTAAAATCCCTTTTGCAAAAGATTCATGCACTTGGTCTTCGAATTTTCTGATCTCCAGCATTTTTTTGTACATCCAATAAGCCTTGTCCTGTGATAACTTTATTTCATTCGATTGAAGCGTTTCCATTTTCCAGCCCCCTATCATTAATAATGAGTCAATCTTTATATTGATATTGCAAATGCCGTGCCAAAATGGAAAGTCGGTAAAATAAGGACTTTATCTATTTTCAGTCGAAACAAAACGAGACAAAATGAGATTGTTGTCTCGTTTTGTCTCGTTTTTTAAAAATATACTATCCCAATTCACTTATCACTGAAGTGAAGGGATGGTTTGAATATGGAAGCAGCCTGTTTAAGGAAAAAGCTCTTTATGCACCATTTTCATAGGTGTTAGTACTTACTAACAAGAATATTGTTTAATGATTAGAGGGGAAGGACCTAGCTAGTAAACTATCAAGCTTTTCGTAATCTTTTTAAGGCACCGCTCCATGCAATCGTTTGATCTAACATGGCATTGACATTACCAAGGTGTAAATCAGCTGGTTTAAATGTCTTGAAGTTTTCAAAGTCTGTAAATAGTGATAATGTTGGATTTACCCGAACGTCCGCAACTAGTAATTCCCCTAAGATGCCACGCAAATGTTCGGCTGCACGGGCTCCGCCAGTTGAACCATAGCTCACGATGCCCGCAGCTTTGTTGTTCCATTCATCACGTGCGGAATCAAGTGCGTTTTTTAAGGCCCCTGTAATACTGTGATTGTATTCTTGTACGATAAATACAAAACCATCCAAGCTAGAAAGTTTTTCTGACCAAGCGAATAGTCCTGATTCTTTACCAGTACCTTCTCCAACAAATGGCAAGTTAAAATCTGCGATATCGACGATTTCATAATTTGCATCTTCTCGTTCATCAGCTATTTCCTTTACCCAGTTTCCTACTTGTGGACTTACGCGTCCTTTACGTGTGCTTCCTAAGATAATTCCAATGTTTAATTTCCCCAATGTTTTTTCCTCCTCGGTACTGACTGGTAAATAATTTGTTTAAGAATAAAAAGGTTATAATTTAATGGATTTACAAATTTTCAATGTTTTCCACTAACGTGTAGTACCCACCTTCTGTATCTTCAATGAGATGCTTTATTTTGTTAAGGTGTTCTCTAAATTCACTTTTTTCCAACCAATTTTTATGAAAATCAATACTCTCAAAGGTAGTTACCATAATTGCCTTATTATTATCTACAGAACGATGCCAACGGCTACTAATCCAACCAGGAACACCCTGAGATCCCTTCTTAAAATTGAGTAGTTCTTCAGCTTGGATAGCAACCAATTCATCTAGTTTTCCTGGTTTAGCTGTAAATACATTAATCCATACTATTGTATTACTTGATTTCATATTCATAATCTCCCGTCATTTATATTATTTTTTCTCAAATCATTAAAATCGGTATTTCCTTTCATCATCAAAGAGTGTCTGTACTAACTGTCATTATCCTTCATGAAAAACTAGGGAGTCAAAGCCCTAGTAAATGTTTGCACACTCTCCGTTATAAATGCCTCCAGGGACACGGTTGGATAGTTTTCATCGGCATCCAGGTTGTTCATAAAGGAACCGAAATTCATCATCATGAACGACAATGCCTGAAGCTCTGGATCTGTGTGAATAAGCTTTCCTTTTTCGTGCATCGTTTTAAAATAGTTTTTCAAAATTTCCAGTAACTGTCGAGGATGCTTTTGTGTTTTTTCTCGAATCCCAGGTAAATTGCCTTCCTCCTTGATACTTATCATAATCATTTTCCGGTTACGATTCATGATCTCATGATATGTTCGACTGATCAGTTGTAAGTCTGAATGCAAATCCCACACGATTAGCTCTTCATTAAAAAGTTTTGTCATCTCATCGGCATAATGATATCGGTCGAATGCCGTTTCTAGAAGATTTTGCTTGCTTCCAAAGCGACGAAACAACGTTTTTTCACTCAAATCTGCGGCACCAGCAATTTCCTGAGTGGAGGCGCCATTGTACCCTTTCTCTGCTATTAGATCGATCGCCGCCAACAGCAGTTTATCATCGGTACTTAGTTTATTGCTGCTATTCATGCTCTCACCCCTTCGAATAGACTGTCAGCACTTACTGACTTTTAATTTTATACTATTCAACTGTTTTAAAATTGCCAAGGAAATATTTCCAGCAGTACAGAATCTTTTTTCAGTTGGAAGTCAAATCCAATCGCTTTGTCAGTTAGCAATTTTCTAGCTTTTATAGGAAAGTTGACTACATAAGAGCTGCCTTTCATGCCATGGTTGGCATATGGCATAACCTTCTAAAATCCAGACTAGTATCCAGAAATGGAGAAGTTGTTCGTTTCTAAGTTTATTCAAGAGAAATTTAAAAAGACGGAGCTTTTTGCTCCGCCTCAGTTTGTAGACAAAAGGGTTCTATCTAAAAATTAAAACAAAGTTGATTGGAACGCAAGGTACGAGACTCCTGCGGGAAAAGCGAGTCCAGGGGAGACCCCACAGGCGCAATGGCGCCGAGGAGGCTCCCGGACCTCCCGCGGAAAGCGAGTGCCTGGAGTGGAAATCAACGTTTAAATTACACAAATCCCTAAAAAAAACTATAGACAAACTCGATATTCATCGAGTTTGTCTACAGTTTGAGATGAAGCTTTTTGCTCCGCCTGATTGCTAAAATATTTTTTTCTCATTCAACTCAAGAGCTAATTCTTTAAAAAACTGCAGCGATTCCGGATTTCCCATGGAGTCTGCATTCACTACTTTATCAAACTCGAAACCTAACAACACTTTTCGTATCGGGACTTCCATTTTCTTTCCGTTCAATGTTTTTGGAATTTGTTCAACGACATGGATTTGGTCAGGAATGAAGCGAGGGGAAACATGCCCTCTGATTTGTTCCTTGATTTTTGCCGTCAATTCTGAATCCAGGCTTTTACCGGGCTTTAGGACAACGAACAGCAGCAGGGATGAACCGCGGCCAAGCACTTCCCTATCAATGACAAGGCTTTCCATCACCTCGTCGATCGCTTCGACGACCCGATAGATATCGCTAGTTCCCATCCTTACACCAGAACGGTTGATGGTCGAGTCGGAACGTCCATAAATGATACAGCTGCCCTTGTCGTCGATCTTTATCCAATCACCATGTTTCCATATGCCAGGATACGTATCGAAATAACTCTCGTAATATCTTGTCCCATCTTGATCATTCCAGAAGTATAGCGGCATGGATGGCATCGGTTTGGTAATGACCAATTCACCGACTTCATTAATCAATGTTTGACCATGCTCATCATAGGCTTCCGCACAAACACCCAATGCCCTTCCTTGTATCTCTCCGATTCTCACGGGCAATGTGGGAACGCCGCCTACAAATCCGGCACAAACATCGGTTCCGCCACTGGATGAACTGAGCCAGATATCCTTCTTGACATTCTCATACACCCATTTATAACCGTCGCCAGACAATGGAGCTCCAGTTGAAAAAAGCGCCTTCAATTTCGATAAATCATATTTTCCCATTGGCTTGTTTCCTAACTTCATGGAATTCGTAAGGAATGGTGCACTTGTTCCAAAGAAAGTCATGCCGGTATCCTCAGCCAATTCCCAAAGGGCATCCATATTCGGAAAAGAAGGACTGCCGTCATAAAGAACGATGGTCCCTTCATTAAGTAAACCGCCCATAAGGAGATTCCACATCATCCAGCCTGTCGTCGTAAACCAGAATACGGTATCCTCGGAAGTCATGCCTTGATGGATTCTTGTTGATTTTAAATGCTCCAATAATATACCGCCATGCCCTTGTACAATTGGTTTTGGCATTCCGGTCGTACCTGATGAATAGAGAATCCAAAGCGGATGATCGAACGGAACATATTCATAAGATAATTCTGCCTTTTCTTTTAAAAGGTCATCCCAAGGAATAACATCTGCCAGATTCACTTCCAAAATCTTTTTTTCTATGTAAGGAACCAACACGGTATGCTTGACAGTGGCCAATTCCTGTTTAAGCTGTGAGACGACTGGTGTTTTATCATATACATTTCCATTGTACTGATACCCATCAACCGCCAGTAATACAACAGGTTCAATCTGTTTGAAACGATCTATGACACTTCTTGCCCCAAAGTCAGGTGAACAACTGGACCAGATGGCACCTATGCTTGCTGTTGCCAAGAAAGCTATGACAGCTTCAGGTATGTTTGGCATATAGGCAACAACACGGTCACCGGATTTCACACCAAGTTCCCTTAATGAATGGGCGACAGAAGCTACTTTTTCTTTCAGCTCTTTCCAGCTAACCTCCTGCTGCCTGATATGTTCGGAACGAAAGAAAATCGCCGTTTTCTCTTCTTGTTCATTCAATAATGCATTTTCAGCATAATTAAGCCTTGCCCCCTCGAACCATTTCGTACCTGGCATTGATTGCTCCGCTAAAACCCTGTCATATTTCCGGGCTGCTTTTACATCACAATAATCCCAAATTGAAGCCCAAAATTGCTCCAGTTCATCTACCGACCATTTCCATAATCCATGATAATCATGAAATGTTAAACCCTTCTTTTCTTTTAACCATTTCACATATTGAGTCAATACCGTTTGCTCGATTCGTTCCTTTGTCGGTTCCCAAATGATCTGTCCATCTGTAAGCGGTTTCATTCAATCATCTCCCTTAGGTATCAACTGCGTCATAGAATCATTTCATAATATTGGTAGTTTACTTAAATTGTAATCTATGAGTGTAAAACCGTCAATTTACACTAAACTCAAATAGGCTCGTATCTATGTATGGGCAGGTTAATAGAGAAACATGTCCCTTTCCCTTGTACACTTGACACATGTACCGTTCCATCCATGCTTTTGATAACGCTATATGAAACCATCATGCCTAATCCCGTCCCTTTATTTTTTGTCGTGAAGTAAGGCTCACCTAAACGGTATATTTGTTCCTTTGTCATTCCAATTCCCTGATCTTGGATCCTAATTTGGATGGTGGAGGCAGCACGAATTAAATGTATGCATATTTCGCCATCATGGTCCATCGATTCTATCCCATTCTTTAAGATATTGAACAAGCACTGCTGGAATTTCTTCCTTTCCCCCATGACATAATAAGCTCCATCTGCAAATAGGGATAACTTCAATTCTGTTCCATTATTGTTAGCCAAGGGTTTTATGCTGTTCACGACATGCTGAATTTCCTCGGATACCCTTAATCGCTCTTTATTTTCAGGGCTTATGGCAGCAAACGTCAAATAATCATTAATGACTTCCGTGGCCCGATCTAATTCCTTCAGAGCTATATTTGCATACTTGACCTTTGAATGGGAAGACACGTCTTCACTTAGCATTTGAATATATCCCCTGGTAACAGTAAGGGGATTTCTGACTTCATGAGATATGCTTGCAGCCAGATGACTAACGATTTGCAATTTTTCCGCTTTGACTAATTTTTCGAGAACCTGAAAATTAGTGAGAATGACTTCCCATAGTAAGATTACAACAACGATTCCAATGACTTGGATCGTGAAGTATTGTTTCCATAGACTTATACCGATAGTAAGTTCAAATACTTCTGTAGAAATAAACTGTGTGAGAATATGAACAATAAATATCAATGATATACCGATGAAGATTTTTTTACTGACAGACATTTTTAGATAGTATTTAGAAATAAAAAACAGGGAAACTCCCATTAGCGGAAAAGTGATGCATGATATATAAAATCCATTTTCACCCCCTGTTAAATAGCGGATAACAAGAGTGATGACTATCAATATGATTCCTAACCGGTAGCCTCCATATAAACCGCCTAATAGGAAAGGGATCCATCTAAGATCCCAAACAAAATCCTCTTCTATAACAACGGGAAACAACATGCATAGAACAAGTGAAAGAATAGGGAATATCGATAGGAAGGATCCTTTTAATGCATCTAAACGGTATACGTACTTCACTAGATAGCTCATTTGCAATAAAAAGATTGGAAAAAGGATAATTAAAAAGTTTATCAGTAAATCTTTTGTCATAAGATTCATTTTTACACCGAACTTTCGATATTTTTCGAAGATTGAGATAGGTATATAAATCATAACAAGATAGTGAATGATAAGCTAGTAAAATTAACATGCGGGTGTTTCCTCATCCGCTATCTTGGAAGAATTTTACATAATGTTATAAAAAAATCCCCGATTGTAAAAGAGTACTTTACGAACGGGGATTTTCTTCCCATATAGGCAAAACTGTTGAATAATTTAATTTCTCTAAGAGCTAGGCTAGTTAGAATTCTTGTAATTCCTTGTTTATTTAACTTTCTAATAAATATTTCTAATTCCTTCCGATCTTTGTTAGCCACTTTTAAAAGAGGTTAAACAAGGACACTCTAATACTTCTGACATAGACGCTAATACCAAAACATCCATTTTTTCCAAGATAACAATTTTCAATTAGTATTAATGGGGAGAAGTAAAGCCTATTGATGGAAATATGGACTGATCGGTAAAAATGATCAGTCCATAAAAATTTTCTTATTCCGTAGATGATTGAATATCGCAATTTTTTTCTTCCAGAAAAGCGCCCTGTACAGAAACCCTTTTTAGATATAGAAGTAAGATGCTACAGTTCATTCACTCTCATGGTTCTTGAATGTTTTCCCATCATGGTAATAAAGTTCAGAGCCTATATGAACATTGTCATTTTCTTTCAATTGACGAATAAGTTCTTCACTTTTTGTTTTATTCATTTCTTTATACCAAGTTCCTTGTGGATATAGAACAGCGATCGGCCCATGCTTGCATTGGCCGTTGCATAATGTTTTTGTCGTGTGAATCTCCTTTTGTAGCTCTAAGTTTTTCAATTCTCCCCTAATGGTCTCTGTTACTTCTTCTGCTCCATTTTTCGTGCATGTTTTCCCGTTGCAAATTAATAAATGTTTGCTAACCCCATCCAAGTTCATAAAAATTCCCCTTTTTCCTTTTTATTTGACCTCAATAACAAATGGATAGCTATTGACTTTACCATCAAATTTAAAACCTATTTGTAGATTAATGAAAAAAAAGCCAGTCCTTTGATAAAAGAACTCGGCTTAATGTCATAAAAGTTAAAAGTCACCTTATCAATTATATGATTTTGCACCTAAATATCTTTCTGACCAATAGCTATTATTCATCGAAGTAATACTTACACCTTTAGAGGAGGAACTGTGAATGAATTGGTTTCCTCCGATATAAATGCCCGCATGAGAGGCGCCAGGTTTATAGGTTTCAAAAAAAACAAGATCCCCAACTTTTGGCGAAGAAACCTTATTCCCCTTCTTATATATTTCCGCAACAGTTCTAGGCAAAGTCACATCGGTACTTTTTTCGATAACATAGTTTAAAAATCCGCTGCAATCAAAACCTTTTGGCGTACTCCCTCCCCATACATATGGTACACCCAAATATTTTTTAGCGTTATTTACCAGATTAGTAGATGAATTACCGTTTGCCTTTTGAGCAGCGTTTTTCTTAATCCCCAAAGCCTTAAATGTATTCGGACCTACAATACCGTCAGCTTTCAAGCCCTTACTTTTTTGAAATTTCACTACCGAACTTTTAGTGATTGTCCCAAAATATGTAGTGGTGTTTTTATTAGTGAAGTACCCTCTATCCTTTAAAACCCCTTGTAATTGTTTTACTTCGGTATGTGTCATTCCACTTTTTAACGTACGATCTCCTAATGCAGCATTACTAACCAACGGATTTGATAGTAACAATCCAGTCACTACTACTGAAGCTATAATTTTTTTCATTTACTATTTTCCCCCGATGAAATCTCTTTTTTATAATTTTATCATCCTTAAGTGACACACACATTTTCCTGAATTTACATTATCATTACAAAATTATGCAGGATTTGTGCAGAAATGACAAAACACGTAAAATACCCCAAACATCTATCGGAATTGATATGTCTGTAGTTCACCTTAAAATTAATTACAGAACTTTAAATTCGTGGGTATCTTACGAAGATAATCCATACAATAAGCAATTTGAATATCTCCAACAAATAAAATTATCCTATGGTTAAATGTAAAACCAATATCTGCATAATTTCGACTTTTATCCAACAAAAAAATTGAAGAAAAGCTCTGTAGAGATTCATCTCGACAGAGCTTACTTCAAATCATCTGGTAGCTTTCAAATAATGTTTGGGTAGTATTTTTCCTGACTCTTTTTATTTTGCATTTGAGTCCATTTAACTCGTTCAGATGTTTGTTTGTTCCTAAGTTGTGAATACCTGGTATTTCTAACCTTAACTTTATAAATGTTTAGTTCTATTTTTCCCCACACTCCAGAAGTCGTAAAGGCTACACCTAATAGCTACTAGCCCCCACCTTAAAACTGCACTTGAAACGAAAGCATAATTTAATGTTAGAAGATGAACAGGAAAAAACACTGAAACGACGAAGTCATTTCAGTGCCATCTAAAATATGCGAGTACGCACTTAATAAAGAGCTGATTTTGCGAGATTGGTTATTGTCGCATCATCCATAGGAGGATTATGAAGACCCGCGCGTACATCCCTGTAGTAGCGTTGCAGTGGATTGTTTCGTTGTAAACTTTTGGCTCCGACGACTCTCATCGCTTTATCGACGATGGAAATCGATTTGTTGACGACGGATAACTTAACAGCGCCCAATTGCTTCGATAATTCCTCATGATCTTCAGGCTGACGCACCCATTTTTCGGCGACAGAGTAGAGGAAATGGTGTGCTTCGCTCAATTCCAGTTCCATCTCCCCAATTGTCCGTTGAACATTCGGAAGGTCCCTGATTGGTCCTGGTAAGCTATTCGGAGAATAGGTTTTCGCGAATTCGACTGCATAATTTCTGGCAGCCACTGCGATTCCCAAGTAGCAAGCCGGTATATGTAATAGCCACGCTTCAGGTTTTCTTTTTTCACCAGGATTGCTTTTCATGACATAGTACTTTTCAGGCAACGAGACGTCATTTAACACCAAATCATGACTTCCTGTCCCCTGCATGGAGATCATATCCCAAGTTTCTTCTATACTTACACCCGTTACATCACGATGAACTAAAAATGTGCCTAAACACTCATCCTCGGGAACCCATGCCGTTACAAGAAAAATATCAAGGATGGGAGAGAGTGTAGTAAAAGTCTTTCTGCCATTCAAATTCCATTGTTTGCCCTTTTTGATAGCGATCGTTTCCGGTCGGCCACCGCGCGTCGGGCTTCCCGTTCCATCTTCAGATGCAGCCGTATTGATTAGAGCGCCTTTCGACACTTCATCAAACAATTCATTCATGACTTCTTTTTCCCATGGTCTTTTCTCCGTTAAGGAGAGGACCGTTCCGACATGCCAGCCTATTCCTAAGGATGTTGGGCCGCAATATTGAGCTATTTTTTCTTGGCATAGGAGAAAATCATATAAGGAACCGCCATACCCTCCATCCTCTTTTGCTAACGTTAATTGGGGATATCCGAATTCCTTTAACTCCTGAATATTTTCAAAAGGAAATCCCTTTGAATCATCAAGTGCTTCAGATCGGCCGGAAAAAGACTGAATCGCTTCCTCTAATTTTTGTATATATTCTTTTTGCTTCTGTGATTGAAAAAACGACATGAAGATCATCCCTCCTGTAGTAAACAAAAATCCAGCAGCAGAAACAGAACTGCAAACTCCACTTTATCATATCACCTTAGTGTAGTTTATGGTTGAATCTGCCCATTAAGAGTCAATGTCTTCATTTTTATATTCTTTGTTCGCGTTCTTGTAAGCTTCCTTCGCCTGATCAATATTCTTGTTTTCGAGAAAGTAAGCTATCGCTGCTTGCCCGATTCCATATGTGACTGCGCCCGCAACCGCACCGGAAACGGCTAGGCCGGCTCCTGGGATGAAACGGACTGCAGCCCTGACACCTTCCCTGACGAGGAGACCGATTCCGACATTGATCCCTAATGCTGCAATGAATTCACTTGCCGTTTTTGTATTGATTTCTTTATCCGCGATAAAACCAATCACCACAATCATCAAACCTTGAATGCCGGTCAAAATGGGAAAATCGGCAAAAGGTATTGGCTCTGCACCGATTAAACCGGCGATTGCCGTAAACGTTCCCACTATAGTCCGCGCGAATTTCTTCTTAACGAATTGGCTCTGCATCGCTTTGGCGGTCTTCAGCTTCGCTTCACTGGGTAAGGCCTCAATCAAGTAATCAGAAAGCAAATCTATGTTCCAACGCATATCATATTCAATATTTCCGTTTTCATCAAAATCAATATACGAACAAGTAGGAATGATGTTCAAAAGCGGTATTTCACTTTCTTTAAATCGTTTTGACATCAAAGCGATGGCTTCATCAATATTCTGTTTTTTCTTAGGATTGGCATCAAAAGGTGCTTGCTTATCTTGTGGCGGATCTAATTCATCCACTTGGGTGATCACGCAGATGACGGGTACATCATAATGGTGATTCTCTTTAACGATCTTGCGCAGCTTCTTCAATTCTTGTAAATCTTCTTCAATCCGAGAATCCGTTTCTTTTGCTTTAATCAAGAAAAGAAACACATCAGGCTGTTCTTCTGTTACCGCTTTTATCAATTCATCCATTGGTGTTTCTTCTTCGAACTTCTCCGTAGGAGCTTCACTTTCCCCCAGCCCGCGTGAGTCCAGCAAACGGATTTTGGGCTCGGCATCACTCGGGTACCATAGCCATTTTCCCTTACCCGTTCCAGATTTAACGGAACTGACATATTGCAGTTCCTGACCAAACATCGCATTGATCAGTGATGATTTGCCAGACCCTCGCCTTCCGACAAGAGCAATTCGCGGTTCCCTTGCATCAACTGTCATCGTTTTAAGCTTTAAAAGCTGGTCGAGCATTTTGTTCTTTTTCGCTTGTGAAATGGGCAGCTTATCTACCTGGCCTTTAATGAAACTGAATATGCTTCCCATTTCACCGTGTTTTTCCACCATCACTCATTCCCCCTTGTTAAGAAGTGTTTTAAGTAACATTTACCCTTGAACGATTCAATTTAAGCATGTAACTTCTTTCATTCTCCTTGCAAAATTAAGGGGCCCCATTTCTGTTAACTCTTTTCTTTTAAGAACATAACGACACTGGCCATGTATTTTTGGATTTCCTGGACTTGAAAGGCGGCAGAATCCGCAATCTGTTTGTAATGATGCTGTCCTTCATCGGTGATTCGTAAATACCGTTTAGTTCGTTTTTCACTTTCCCACCTGCCGACAAGAAGGCCGTTCTCTTCCATTTCATGAGATAAATCGTATAAATAACCGTTAGAAGCGATCCAACCGAACTGATTTTTAAGCAGATCGCCAATTTCCCCCATGTAAATCGGCTTCTTAGTGAAAGCGGCTTTTAAGGTTACATAACGGACAAGGTCCTTCACCGATATTATTTTCGAGAAATACGACCTGTATTCTTCTGGAAGCTCATTAACAACCGGCGGGTTTTCACCAGATCCCCTTAAGTCGAACATGAAGCGATCAATGACCTTTTTCACTTCGGAAAACCGTTCCAGGAAATTTTCTTGGTACCATATGTAAAGCTCTTTGCCTTTTTCCGTTATTTGATAATAATTTCTTCCCTTATTCGTATATAAGGATAAATGGTTGGATTCGACTAGCGTATTGGATATTTTACATAAGTAGTCATAGCTATGCACTTTACCTGTGAACGTATTTTTCAGGTCCTGATGAATTGCCCTTGGATAATTCGCTTTTATTCTCAAAGAGTGAAGTAAGAAAATCGTTAAAAATTCCCGCTGGCTCAACCCAACCGTTTCAACCGTTGCAGACAGTTTCTCCCCTTTCTTCACTGTCAAAACCCCCTTTATATATTGTTTATATAACACATCATTATGTATTCTTCCTTCCCCTTATTATCCTGTGCTGCCACATAATAGTAAAGTTTTTAATGCCTAAATGCCTAGTACTAATTTTTCGGGTTCGATCTATTGTGGGATGGATTGAATTCTGAATATTCTGTCGAGGTTTATTATAAAATAGTTTTAAATAAAAAGAAGAAACGGCCCATGATAAGGCCGTTTCTTCTTTTGGTTTACTGTTCCGTTAAAATGATCGGATCTCCTTTTGTAATGACAAGGGTATGTTCATATTGAGCGGAAAGCTTTCCATCTGCCGTTCTCGCCGTCCAACCGTCTTGGTCCATTTTCATATGCCATGTTCCTTCATTCAGCATTGGCTCGATCGTGATGACCATACCTTCTTTTAGACGGGCACCTTTACCTGGCTTGCCATAATGTAGGACAGTCGGGTCCTCGTGCATGGTTTTACCGATTCCGTGACCTGTAAAATCGCGGACAACAGAAAACTTTTCACCTTCTGCATATGACTGGATTGCATGCCCGATATCCCCGAGACGATTTCCTGCCCGTGCAACTTCGATGCCCCTATATAAAGCATTCTTGGTTACATCCATTAAACGCTGAGCTTCATCGGAAACTTCACCGACCGCATATGTCCAAGCGGAATCCGCCAAACCGCCGTTAAGGTTCACCACCATATCAATCGTAACGATGTCTCCCTCTTTAAGGGCTTTCTTCTGCGGAAAGCCGTGACAAATTACATCATTCACTGACGCACATGTTGCATATTTGTAGCCGTTATAGCCCTTTTGTTCAGGTGTAGCACCATGCTCTGCCAAGTACTTATCGACAAATTCTTCGATTTCCCAAGTCGTGACGCCCGGTTTTATCATCTTTGCAATTTCTCTATGCGTCGCAGCAAGAAGTTTGCCCGCTTCATGCATCAAATTTATTTCTCGTTCACTTTTAATGGTTATCATTTAAAATCCTCTTTCGTTTTATAACTTTTCTGATTGAGACTCCTTGTTTATCATATGCCTTTTTTTATATAAAAAGCAACCAAAAACCCGGTGAATTTCACCGGGTTAATTAATTCATGACCTTTTCTGTACCTGTGATTCCAAGAAAAAAAGCTTTCAATTACAAAGGTGCTAAAAATGGAAGTCAGCGTTTATTTTTTTACACAATTGAATATTCCAGGTGTGAATTACCTAGAACATTACAATCACCATGGGACTTAATTATCTCAAAAATTCTATATAGGCCCATGTGCATTAACGGGGTACAGATTCCCATTTAACGCAAATGAAACTCTTCCTGTTTCCTCTGATACTACCAATACAAGGGCATCACTTCGTTCAGATAAACCTAATGCAGAGCGATGGCGTGTTCCAAGTTTTTTTCCCCCTGTTGATCTGTCTGAAAGCGGAAGGACATTTGCTGCGGAAACAATCTGATTTTTATTAACCAAAACGGCACCATCATGCAGTGGATTTCCAGGAAAAAAAATTGATTCCAATAAAGAATGGGTTAACTCAGCTCCTATTGAAATACCGGGTTGAATCAATGAATCAAGAGGGTTTCCCCGTTGAATCACAATCAACCCGCCATGTCTCGAATTCGATAAATTTTGGACGCAAATTGATAATTCGGGATATTTGTCCGTAAACGGTGACAAATAACAGTTCAAATAAAAGGTTGCCGCTTTCATATCGATGTAGATAAATTTATCCTTTATTTTCTCGAAATTTCCAAGAAGACAATAATTTTCATCACCCATTGCTTCCAAGTTATCCTGTAATGCCGATATTACTTGGCGTAAATCCTCTTTTAACATTTGTTTCATTGGTGAAAAATCACAATTGCCATTATTCACAGGCATGCACCTCCCTTATATTATTTCACTCTCTTTTTTTCAATGAATCTTAATTGGCCTCTAAAAAACCATTCTTATTTTCCGTAGCTCTATTTATGCCTTGGAAAATTAATAATTATGAATACTACTTAAAGTTTGTCTTCACGATAATTAATTATTCATCTTTACTATCAATTAAGTAATGACTTCACATTTTTTTATGTCATATGGACAAGGTATAAGAATAGATATGTTAATGACCTATTGAAAGTTATCCTTTATAAGAGGTGGTATTAGATGCCTTATGTGACAGTATTTGACCAAGGAACATTTGAAGTTGAAATGGGAAAAAAATTAGTATTAGCACTGGAAGATAACGGTATAAATATTCTACACCGATGCGGCGGGAAGGCTAAATGTACATCTTGCAGAGTTGAAATATTGGCAGGTGATTTCTTGGAGGTCACACATAAAGAAAAAAAGATCTTCGAGGAAAAAGGAATGGAAGATCATTTGCGTTTATCTTGTCAAATTTACGTGAGTGGAGACATAACCGTTCGGCCGATCAAGACAGTGGAAAACTCAGGAATTCCTGCTGGGCCAAGGCCTGCTGACTGAATAGTTTCATAAGTGTCGTAGTTTAATCAAAAAACATCAAAACGACTAAAAATAGATTTTCTAGTCGTTTTGATGTTTTTTTAAATCTTTATCCAAAAGAGCTACTTCTTTTCCATGACCGCAAAGTAATTATCTTCATTATCAGCAAAATTAAAAACTCTTCCAGTCGGCATATTTACAAGTTCTCCCACTTTGATATTCTTCTCTGAAAAGTCTTTATATAATTCATCAAGATTATCCGAGTAAAACATTAACGATGGTGTATCAAGATTTAATTCAGGCTGCATTTTAGCAATGAATTCCTTATTATGCAGGACGATACTCGTTTGTGCTTCCTTTGTTGGGGCTATTTCAATCCATCTTAGCCCTTGGCCGTTATCTTCTTCAGAAATTACGCTAAAACCGAATTTTTCCGTCCAAAATTTCAATGACTCGTCTTGGTTATTTACATATAACATAATTTGACCGACCTTATTAATCATTTGCTTCTCTCCCTTTCTGCTGGTTCTGTTATTAAAGGTATCCTTTATGTATGAGCATATTGTTGGTTGGAAATATATAACTAATTGAATCGTATAATAAATGCAAGATTTAATCAATATTTACCAAAATGAATTTTTCCGCTTTGGGGAGGGTTTTTGAAACCTGTAAAATTGAAATCTGTATGTGTCGAATTCCCTTCCAGACATTGCGTTACCACAGTTAATCGTACTAGAACTCTATCTCTCTTTTTGGAGTACATTTCCCCTTTATTGATTATCTAAGTGTTAATTATAAGTCTGCCCCGGCAGTTAATAAAAGCTATGCAATCTTTATATACAGAAATTTGCAGGACATTTCGATTTTTCCCAGAACTTCTATACAGAGTATTTCTCAAAGGAGAGTGAAATGGTGGTTCTATCAAAAGAGGGTTTGTTAAATATATTGGAAGGCAACAGAAGATTGACGATGCGGGTGGTTGAAGCTTTCCCTGAAGAGGAATTATTTCACTATACACCGGCCGGGAAGCTTCGCCCTTTCGCAGAGATGGTTAAAGAAATCATGAACATTGAGACTGGATATATGCGTGGAATTGCACTTAGTGTTTGGGAGTATCCAAATTCGTTTGCTGGAATTTCTACCAAAGAGGAACTCGTATCAGCATGCGAAGCAGTAAGGAATGATACCAGGAAATTGTGGGAGGAAATGACCGAGGAAATGCTTGGAGTGGTTGAAAAGGATCCTTTTTTCGGTCCCTCACAAAGCCACTTTGATAGACTTCAATATGCCTTGGAAAATGAGATCCATCATAGGGGACAGGGTTATATCTATCTTAGAACGCTCGGAATTGAACCACCGGAATTTTTCGTTAGGTAATAATGCATTATGTATTAAACTTGGAGCAATGAATTAGAAATAAGAAAATAGGAGTGAGATAAATGTCGGTTGATGCATACCTTAATTTTAATGGGAATTGTCGGGAAGCAGTAGAGTTCTACGCAGAGGTTTTTGGAACGGAACAACCAAATATCATGACCTTTGGGGAAACACCGCCTAACCCGGAATTTCCCCTTCCAGAAGAAGCGAAAGATTTAGTCATGCATACAAGGCTAAATATTAATGGAAGCAATATCATGTTTTCAGATACTTTTCCTGGTATGCCTTTTGTAGAAGGAAACAATATCAGCCTGGCATATGTCGGTAATGATTTGGATGGAATTAAATCGATCTTTAACAAACTAAGTGAAAGCGGCACGGTTGGTGTAGAGCTACAAGAAACATTCTGGAGTAAAATTTACGGTCAGTTAACCGATAAATTCGGAATCCAATGGCAATTTAACTTCGAGAGCTGAGAAAACGAAATATGGATATAGGACTTTTCACTTGTGAGAAGTTTCTATATCCTTTTGTATTTCCATCAACGTGAGGCAAGGATACTGTAATCAGCATAGGATTAAGGGAATTAGTTTAATGTTAGTAAAAAATGAATATACAAAACGGCCCCCTAGCCCTGATAATATAATTTTCTTGGTTCATGATAAATGATGTATAGTAATAAGTCCCTTCAAGATATTTAATCTGATCGAATAAATCGTATTTCCATGATAATAGGTTTAGTTATCGAAAACTGGCTAAACATGAAAACAATAAAGGAGAAAAAATCATGAAAAATAAAATTCAAAAAATCACAACCAACTTGTGGTTTGATACACAAGCTGAAGAGGCGGCAAAGTTCTACACTTCCATCTTCGGAAATTCTAAGATCGGAAGAATCACTCGCTATGGAAATGAAGGACATCAAATCCACGGGATGCCAGAGGGATCAGTGATGACCGTGGAATTTGAATTGGAAGGACAAGCATTCGTAGCATTAAATGGCGGTCCGCAATTCAAATTCACCTAGGCAATATCATTTATCATCAATTGCGAGGATCAAGAAGACTTGGATTATTACTGGGATAAACTCTCCGAAGACGGAGACGAAAAGGCGCAAGTGTGCGGTTGGCTGAAAGATCGATTTGGTGTGTCATGGCAAATTGTCCCTGCGAATCTAACCGAGATGGTAAACGACTCCGCCCCTGAAAAATCGGAAAGAGTTATGAAAGCGCTGCTCCAAATGAAGAAAATTGATATTAAAACTTTAAAGCAGGCGTTTATAGGATAGGTTCTTAAGAAACAACTATCTAGTAAGTTGTGTTCATTCCAGAAAAGAATACGATTTTAAGTAACTAAAGCATAGTTTCTCGATTGCAGGTATGAAATTAGGTTTTGATATTTGCATTTCTTTTACTGGCGATACCCCCTATTAGAAAAGAAAAAGTTTCTTAAGTATATTTGCATAAATGATCTAGATAGTTTTTAGAGGAGAAATAGAAACAATGGACAATATATTTACACTAGCACTTCAACGTGGCGATGAAATAATAGAAAGAAAAATCCGCTACGACTCCATAGTTGTAGAACATAACTGTTTGCTGTTGGAAGCACAAAAACAACATGCCGTGCTTTTTCATGAAATCATGGATTCGTTCACGATGAAGGCGAGTTCTATAAAATTAACCATTCCTATAGGCAGTTATACGATTGCTTATTATTGGAAAGACCGTCCTTATAATTTATACATTTGGAGAGATAACGAAGGGAATTATTTAGGATCTTATTTTAATATTGTGAGAAATACATATATGGCGGATAAGTTGGTATCCTTTGAGGATTTGATCATTGATATCCTGGTGCTTCCGGATGGGTCACATTTTATTTTAGACGAGGAAGAGTTACCTGTGCCATTAGAGCAATTTGAGAGTGGTTCAGTTAAACAAGCCCTTAAATCTTTACTTGATTCCATTGATATTCTTCTTTTCCAAATCATTTCAGAATCCGAAAAATTCTATAAACATAAAGACCTCCTTCCATGGTTGAACAACAAATGACATAGGTTTTGATTCTTTGAACTCCACAATAGTGAAAGCATTACCATGAACAAAAAGCCTACTTAATGAAGTAGGCTTTTTGTTTTCCCTCACTCAACATCAGCTTGAGCCGATATACTGTCGGCAAGCTCCTCAATGTTCTTAGATACCTTCGCACTGTATGAATAGTCACCGTAGCAATATGGGTATCGAAAATTATCTTTGTCTCCGCCGCAATCATAGAGCGTGGGGTTTTTTTCGACCTGAAGCATGGAGAACTTCTTCGCAAGCTCTTCATTATGCTTGCCCCCTTCATTCGCAACGAAATCTATATAACCAATTCCCATGTTATATGCTTGAAGGATCGTGGCAAAATCCACGCCCTTTTCATTGCCATATTCATTGATCCTCTTAAAATGTTTCACCCCATACTTAATGCTTTCCGTTGGATCTGTGATTGTATTTGGATCAAGCCCCGCTGACTCGGATGCCTGCATTGGGTCACCGCCCCGTCCTCGGCTTTCCTGCTGCATCAAAGCAATCAATGTCGAAGTATGCTCCTCAAGTCCGTATTTAGCCAACTCGTCTCGTAGAAGTGAACTATACTTTTTCACGTTCGCAAAAGAATCAAGCGTATTTACTGATGTGGAAACATTTTCGGAATAGGGGGTTTGCATGATCTCCTTTATGAGTAAAAACACGAAAATCAGGATAAAAATAACAAAAACTTTTTTTGATTTCTTACGTTTCTTCTTCACATTCTCTCTCCGTTATCTGTAAGTTAATATATTTATATCTTAACAAATAGTAAGAGTAATAACTATTTAGAATACCCATTTATAGTTCAAAAAAAATGAGGTTACCAGTAATTGAAATTAGTATTTCTTCTTCAACTCTTAACTAAGCAGCAAAGATCATATAAGGATTAGAGTCAATCAGTGCATATTATTACGGCAAATGAGACACCCTACTGGTTGGAGGTGATATGTATGGACAAGAAGGAAGTAAAAGAAGAAATCCTTGATGATAAAAAGAAAAAATATAGAAATGAGTTTGGGGCAGATCCAGATGAACAAGAAATGAATGGTCTGTATGGTATGTTGGAAACTGAATATGAAGATAAGCTTCACGATAAAGAAAAGTAACGATTGGTTTCTTGAATATATGTTTATATGGCGTTTTTCTATGTGTTCATATTCTAAAGGTGCGTATATAGTTTCATATGAACTGATTTTTGAATATGCAAAAAAACGAAAACCGAGAAATTTTCGTGTTTTCCAATTTGAATTCGTTTGGTCATTAACTAAAAGGATACGATTAAAAAGGGAGTGACCTATTATTGTCACTCCCTTTGTTCAATTAGTATTGTGAGGATTGTCCGCCATCAATCGGAATGACCACCCCGTTGATGAATTCTGATTCACCTGATAATAGGAAGGCGACTAAACGGCCGACCTCTTCAGGTTTACCAAAGCGTTTCTTAGGATTCACACTGACGAAATCCGCCATTGCCTCTTCCCAATTTTCTCCGCCAATTTGCCTGAATGAACCTTCCACCATCGCTGTTAAGATTACTCCTGGCCCAATGGCATTTATGCTGATTCCGTATTGACCATATTCTATGGCAGCTGTTTTTGTTAAGCCTGCTACAGCATGTTTACTTGCAACGTATGCAGCTTGGTTATAGATAGGGCCCCATGTGTACTTTTTAATCCACTAGCCTAGGTTTCGCTGGATCGCAGTTTGGCTTTTCTGTGTCTGTCGATTCAGCGAGTTTCGTTAAATAATAACATTCTTCACGCCACATATGATCTGCCATTAATGGCGAAAGAGTTCCAAGAGCCTGAGCACTGAGGTCAAGCTCCTCCAATTCAAGCAGAAAGTGCTGAAAGAATTTAATTTCCAATGTGACGTCCGCATTCATTTTTTCCAATGCTGGGAATTCTGACAGATTGGTTCGTAAAAATCCAGCCATTTCAACAGCTTTTAAATAAAAATCATTAAAATGTTTTTTATATTGGTCACTTTTCTCTTTTAATCTTTTTTTCAACTTCATCCATATTGGATGATATTGCACCTGCATGCCCTGCTGCATCTAACAGCCAAAGCAAATGATGATGAAGTTCATGAAAAACCGACGGCATTTGATTTGAATTGAAGTATTTCAATAATCTTAAATATTCTTCTAATTCGTTCACCATATGATTGATGAATGAAGGTGAAAGATGTATTTTAATTTTACCTACCAGATGCTCTTTTATAAGGTATAGCTTAAACTCCCGAAATCTTAATGCCTCTTCTTCAGCCATGGCAGTAAGTTGCGAAATCTCTTCCGAAATGGCTTTACCAAGGAGAGTATCAAAAATTTGAATGAATTCTGAGGCAATTTCAATGTTTTCCACTTCAACCGGAGCTAAAGACTCATGGATGAACCTGGCATGGTCTCCTAAGATTTGCAGCCAAAATCGATGCTCGAATCTTGCTGTTTTCTCCAAAAACTCGTTCATTTGCTCTCCCCCATAATTTAAAGTATAAGAAACTCACTTATAATTTATATTCCTAAACCTACAAACTTATTAATATAAATTATATGGGGCGTTCTATACCCGCACGATTGTTCTTTCACCAAGAAATTAATGTGATTTTGGAGTCGATTATTCCTTAACCTGATTATTACGCTTCAATTATCTGAAAAACCCAAACTTATATTGATATTGATTTAAACGTTCTGAAAGTGGTAAAATTTTCAATTAAAGTCCGGTAGGAGGAAGGTAGATTGTCAAAGGAAAAAATGAGTTACCTTGACTATACAATGGAGAAAATTCAGGGGGGAGAACTAGAATTAAGGGATGATAGAATGAAAAGCAAATGGAAAGCTGAAATAAGACCGTTCCTTCTTGCCCGTTATCCTGTTACTACGGATCTCTACTATGCTATTACAAATAAATCACCTAATTCTTTTGATCGGAATCTAAAACCTGTTGTGAATATTTCTTGGAATGATGCAATTTCTTTTTGTAATCTACTTTCACAGAAAGCTGGACTGGCAGAGTGTTCTAAAAATGGTAAAAACATTGTTTGTGATTGGGAATCAAGCGGTTCCTTCAGAAGCAGAGTGGCAATATGCATGTAAAGCCCGGACTGCTGGTTATAGATACGGACTTACAGTTTTAGTGAAGGATAACAGGGTCCTTAAACTATAAGGAACTTTATCATCCATTGATATGATAGCAGAAACCAACCTTGATCCTGCCTCAAAAAAAGAAATCATGGACTTTTATAATTTAAGAGAATTATTGACGCAATCCGAATGGTTAAAGGCCTTCCAACAAAACGGATTTACAGATTTAAAAATCTTGAGATCGAGTACCGTCTTAGAGGAATTAATGAATTCTTCAGCATCAAATAGCCCCATTCAGCCTTTGAATGAATCCTTGGAGCGAGTCAAGGACAAACATTACCGCCTCATTTTACCTTACGGAAACAGCCTCGGTTATAGAGTATACAGAGCAAGTAAAAAGTAATGCTCTAGCTTCAAAAATTGAGGGAAGAGCCATCGGAACGGGAGCAGCTCTATAATCGATTGCTCAACAAGATTCTCAAGGAAATAGTTCCTATTCGAGAGGGAAGGAAATATGAACGGACAATGTGTTCGAAAAACAGGCATCACATATACAAAAGGAAAAGCTTTTAATGCATAAAATAAAATGAAACAACTTTAAATCCGATTGAAGGGAGAAAAATTCTCTCTTTTCGTGCTGCCTTAAAATTTTTTCCTTCAATCGAAAAAAAACTATGAATCACATTCCAACTGTAATGTAATCCATAGTTCCTTAAGTTAATGACATTGATTACTTCGGAATCTACTCTTTTACTGTCAATTATATCTATGGGCTATATTCTTTTAATTTCTCCTCCTGCGAAAGAGCACTACGCGCTGAAAATACTTCTAAAGCATGCATGGCAAACCTCACGTTAAGATAAGTGATCGAGCCGCCACCAATCACACCAATTTTGAGGGTTTCCATGATTTCATCGATGGTTGCCCCGGCATTTAAGCAGCCTTCCATATGATAGCAAATGCATTCATCACAGCGGCTGACTATTGATATGGCTAATTCCATAATGGTGTACTTACCCTAACTGGCGTTTAAATGCTTTATTGGCGAAGAAGTAAGCGATGACCATGATGCCGACGCACCAGGCAAGCGCGATCCAGATATCGTTGCCAACAGACCCTTCATACAAAAGGGCACGAATCGCATTCACGATTGAAGTCACAGGCTGGTTCTCAGCGAACGCACGGACAATTTTAGGCATGGTTTCGGTGGGCACAAAGGCCGAACTGATGAACGGCAGGAAAATCAGCGGGTACGAGTAGGCTGTCGCCCCTTCCATAGACCCCGCTGTCAATCCGGGAATGACCGCCAGCCATGTCAGCGCCAGCGTAAACAGCCCGAGTATCCCAGCTACTGCTAGCCAATCCAGGATATCAGCGCTGGAACGGAAGCCCATTAAGAGCGCGACGAGGATAACCACCACGACAGTAAGCGCATTGGAAACAAGCGAGGTCAACACGTGAGCCCACAATACCGACGAGCGCTTGATGGGCATGGTAATGAAACGCGCCATCAGCCCGCTCTTTACATCCGTAAACAGCCGCACGGAAGTGTAAGCGACGCCGGATGCGATAGCCATCAGCAAGATTCCCGGCAATAAATAATTGACGTAGTTGTCCGTGCCTGACTCTATGGCGCCGCCAAATACGTAGACAAACAGCAGCAGCATCATAATCGGCGTAATCGCCACCGTGATGATTGTATCCGGGCTGCGCATGATGTTGCACATTAAACGCCCTAGTAATACCCCTGTTCTGCTTTTCATTTACAGCTCCTCCTTTTTGCCGATAATCGCGAGGAAAATTTCCTCCAATGTCGGCTGCTTCTCGATGTATTCCACTTTCGCTGGCGGGAACATCTCCTTGAGTTCGGTAAGGGTCCCGGTCGAGATGATTTTTCCGCCATGCAGGATGGCGATACGGTCGGCCAGTTGTTCGGCTTCCTCCAGGTACTGGGTCGTCAGCAAGATGGTCGTTCCGCCGCCGGCAAGCTCCTTGACGGTATCCCAGACTTCAATCCGCGCTTCGGGGTCAAGCCCTGTCGTCGGTTCGTCGAGAAAAATGACTGCTGGCGTCCCGATCAGGCTCATGGCGATGTCAAGCCGGCGCTTCATCCCGCCGGAATATTTGTCCGCCCGGCGGTTGGCCGCATCGGTCAGGCTGAATCTTGCAAGCAGATTGTCGGCGACTTGAGCGGGATTGGAAACTCCCCGCAACTTGGCGATCATCATCAGATTTTCCCGCCCGGTGAGCATGTCGTCTAAAGCTGCGAACTGCCCTGTCAGGCTGATGCTATGGCGAACATGATCCGGTTGACGCTGGACGTCAAAGCCGCAAATACCTACTTCGCCGCCATCGGCCTTCATCAACGTCGAGAGGATATTGACCGTCGTCGTCTTGCCCGCTCCATTTGAGCCCAGCAGTGCGAAAATTTCGCCACGCCTCACCTCAAAATCCACCCCCTTTAAGACTTCCTTGTCTTTAAAGGATTTTTTTAATCCTTTTACAGAAATCGCTGCATTGCTCATACTTTTTTCCTCCTTATAATAAGCGCAGCAAGGCCGCTTGCGAGCTCCGTAATTATCCGTTCGAGCGCCCTGCGGAGCTAGATTGCCTATCCTCTTCTATTTAGTCTGACTGATAATCAGTATGACTTATTACCGAGTTAAAATATAACTGAATAGCTAAGGTGGCAATTCACATTTGTAACCAGCTATTCAGTAGGCATTATCTATTGAATTTATTTTTTCCCAATCGCTTCATGATACTCTGATTCAAATCTTCACGATATTTGGCGACATAGGTTTTAGCGTTTGCCACTAGTTCGTCGGCAAAGGACGCCACGTCATCCCCAGTGATTTCCAGCACTTGTCTGCCTTCCGCCGCACCGGCTTCGAACAAATCGATTAATTCATACTGCATGTGCAGCATATCCATCCCGCTGCCCGCTGAGAAATTCCACATGTAGTTTTGAATTTTCTTGAATACAAACTGGTACTCCTCTGGTAGGGCTTCAACCCGTGCCATCATCATCTTGTACTCCCTTTTATCACCAATCATTTTTTTGAACATTTCCATCATGTTATTTTTCCTCCTTTTTTATAAAGCTGAACAAGACACGTACGGAATATCTTATGAAGCTAGATAGACTTTAAGACGTTGATTTTTGATGATACAAAATCCCATTTTTTCCAAAACAATTCAAGTTCCTGGCGGCCAGCCTCATTAAGTGAGTAAAACTTGCGGGGCGGCCCCATATCTGACGGTTTCTTTTCAATGTTCACCAGTTTCTTCTTTTCTAATCGCACGAGGATGGTGTAGACCGTCCCTTCCACGACTTCAGTAAACCCAAGCTCGTTCAGGCGGCGGGTAATCTCGTAGCCATAGGTTTCATGGCGGCTGATGATTTCCAGCACGCAGCCTTCCAGCGAACCCTTCAGCATTTCAGTTAAATTTTCCATGTTCAGAACCTCCCCTATTTTGTCTGACTTATATTCAGTATAACTTAGTACTAAGGGAAATTTTTACTGAATAGCTTTTGGGAAATCACGCTATTAAGTATTGCTTATTACAAGTACATTGTAACACCGAGTAGCGGGATTGTCAACTATTCCCTTAAAAATATTTTTGCAGCCTCACTATTAAGTGGTGTCGGTATCCAGTGTGACCTACTACTGGTATATCGTAACACGCAGTAGTTAGACTGTCAACTGGATTTTCTAAATCTTTTTAAAACCAGCTATCCTCATTGGATACAGCCGATTTTCTTTATGGAGCTTTTACTTCCTCCTATGCTTCTTTCACAATGATTACACCGCGGATCATTCCCAACCAGCAGCTGTACATGTAGGTTCCCGGTTTCTCTGGTGTGAAAACGATGAGGTTTTCTCCTACTTCCAAAGACTATTCCCGAAATGAAAGAAGAACTTCGTGATCTATGTTCTTAATATTCTTAGCAGGAAAGGAAATGTTTATTATGAGTTCCTGCAAGATGTGGGGACGTTTTTCTTTTTGGGTTCGGGAGCTTTAGTAATATAACTGAGGATTATTAATGTAACTCCTTCGCGTTCTTCACATTTCCACTATCGGGCGAGATTATGAAATAACACTTAGATTTAAACGAATTTATTGTTATATTTTTAAGTGAGGTGAAGTAATTTACATCAAAAATTAAATAAATTTATTGTCATTCTACAAATAAAAAACCTTGATTTTTTCTACACTAAGCAGAATAATCAAGGTTTTTACTTCCAAAAAATATCTTAGCCTATAAAATTCGTGTTTCTTTATTTTTTTGTATTTCGCAGATATGGAAATAAAAGCAAGCCTACTGCCCTTTTTTACACGTATCTCGGCTGAACCCCTAAAAGCGGCATATCCGGAAGTCCTACTTTTTACTAATCCCCAAACCGCCGAACTAAAACAACATCCAGCTTTCCTACATGAAAAACCCCGCTTCATCACTTTAAACGTGAGTGGCAGGGTTTCTAATTTAAGTGTAAATAAAATGAATATTTTGAGGCGGATTATACCTTCTCTGTTACTGCTGTGAATCGCTTTAAGAATGAGAGTATTTTTTGATAGACGGCAATTTCATTTTCTTTCTTGGAAAATCCATGTCCTTCATCTTCCAGAAGCATATAATCGACATCTCTTCCTTTATCCTTCAACGCTTGAACGATTTGATCTGATTCCTCCTTGACGACACGGGGATCATTCGCTCCTTGAATGACAAGCATTGGCTTTATCATGGATTCCAAATAGGTGATAGGCGAATGCTCGATTAGTTTTTCTTTATCTTTTTCGGGATTTCCTACCCACTGATCCATGACTGGCTTCCAGTCTTCTGGAACCGAATTGATAAATGAGAAGAGGTTGGATGGGCCGAAAATATCGACAACCGCCTTAAAATAATCCGCATGTCGACCGTGCAGCAAAAGTGCCATATACCCGCCGAAGCTTCCGCCCATCAATAGGATGTTACCTTTTTGTGCTTGCCCTTGGTCTATCAGCCAATCAAGGCCGGCTACATTATCAAGTCGTGGTCCATTTCCCCAATCTCCCTCTACCATTTTCATGAATTCCAATCCATAACCGGTAGAACCGCGGAAGTTTGGCGCAAAAATACTGTAGCCGTGATTCAGGAAAAATTGAAATGAAGCTCTAAAGGACTTCCGTTCTGCCGCTTGAGGTCCTCCGTGAGGCCAAAAAATGACTTCGCCATTGTCATTTTCCTTTTTTGCCCTAAAAAATAACGACTCGATCTCCAGGCCATCAAAGGAAGGGTATGTAATGATGTCCGGTTCAACCAGATCATTAGAATCGACGCCAGGAACAGTATATTTAGTTAAGGATTCCCACTCATCACCTGTATTTTTATAGATATTATGAGGCTTGGTTGCGCTCATGCCAAATAAGTAAAGAGTGCCTGATGCGGCAACCTCAAGCTTATTAATGACGCTGCACGGCACGGGGATATTTCTCCAATCTTCATTTTGTAGATTGAATTCATATAATTGATCCTCTACTCCCTTTTGACTGGTTATATATAAAAGTTGATTCTCTTTACTATATTTAATCGCAGTAAAACTCTCATTCTTCAATTCTTTAACTTTACTGAATTTGTTTGTTTCAAGGTTGTATGAAGCCAAATAGGTAAAGTCCGAATCATAATCAGTCAATAAATAAATCATCGAATCCGAAACAAAAACACCATCATTCACTGTATGTTGTTTCTCGGTGGGAGGAGTGAGCAGGATATCTTCGTTCCCTTTTTTTGCATAGAGAAGGGTATATGTATTAGCAAAGTGTTTATAGTAAAGTAAGGTTTCTTCATCAGGGCTGAAGCCAAATAAATAGGTCGCTGCATCCTTCCCTTCCAGTACCAGCGTTTCCTGTCCTGATTCTAAATCTAAACAATAGGCATTTAGAAAGGAAGGATTTCCTCTTGATGTCGTGTAATAAAGCTTTTTACTGTCATTTGATAATTTTGGCATGAAATTACGTGTATTTTCATGATGGACGATTTCCTTCATTGTCCCGCCATTCAAAGGAACCCCGTAAAACTGGGTATTTTCATTACCGTCTTGATCAAAACCAGCAATTATAAACCGGCTCTTCTTATCATAAATCAGTGCTTGGCAGCTTTGATCAATGGATGTAAGCGGATAAGGAAAGGAGTTTGGCAAATCCATTCCCCATAAATTATACTTGCCGCTCAAATTGGTACTGAAAACCAGATGTTTTTCATCTGGACTTACGGCAAAATCAGCAATGGAAAAAGTTCGTAAAAATTGCTCCACATCAGGTTTTGGAAAAGTGATCATCATTGGCAACCCCTCACGTTTATAGTATAAAGAAAAAATCCGTAATTAATTATACCATATTTTTCCTGGTTTATATAAGTAAATAGTCAGCTATGAAAGTAGAACATTCAAGTTATTATTTTGGTATAAAACATGTAACTATTTTTAATATGCCTCTAATTAGGAATAAACGATTCCAAGGGGGCATCATTTTGTCATCCGATAGAATGATAGAAAGGGCTTGTTCAAATACGAAAAAAGCTTAAGAGCACTTGGCTCTTAAGCTTTTTATGAATCAATCGATATATCTTCTTGCTCCGGCATATTCCTCTCCGTATCCCGATGTTTTTATTTCATCTATCCTTACATGTGTTGAGCTGTTAGGCGAATGGATCATTTTGCCATCACCTATATACATACCGACATGATGGACCCTTCCCTTCCCTTTATCATAGGCAAAAAATAGTAAATCACCTGGTTGAAGATTTTCTTGTTCCACCTTTTTGCCATGTTCCGCCTGAACGGAAGAGTCCCTTGGAATCGTTATTCCATTAGCATGGTACATTGTATAGGTAAATCCAGAACAGTCAAATCCAAAACCGGACATTCCAGCCCATAGGTAAGGAAGCCCTAAAAATTCTTTTCCTGATTCAACGATGTCCTTACCGGTTGGAGCAGGTATTTGATTTTCATTTTGATAAACTGACACGTCCTGCTTTTCTATCCATTTTGCGCCATTACTCGGTGTCATCACCTTCACTTTATCTTTTTTCACCTGTAATAACGGGAGGCGGGTATCGAAGCTGACCTCCATGAATTTGAACCGAAGTTTCGAATCCGAATAAAGCCAAGTCTTTGGGGCATTTACAAGGGCAAATCCTCGTTTAAATTGCTTCTCAAAAGAATTTCCGTCTTTTAATTGTGCCTTTGGCATCCATCCTGGATAACCAATATCATTACGGGGCGTCGGTTGATTGGCAACGGCTACTTTCACCCATTCACCCTGTTCTTCTAGAATCGTCACTTTTGAACCATATAACGCTTGTGTTTCCAGGTTACCTACAAGCCACAGTTTGTCTTCATAATTCATCGAGCCGATCCAGGCATTCATATCAACAGGGTTCGATGCTGAAGGAGCATCGATTTCCCTTAATATTCCAGGCTCAGTCCAAAGAGTGGCCACGTTAACATCTACATAGGCAATTCTCTCCTTTTCTTTTGCATTGGCTTCAATGGGACTGAAAAAACTACCGAGAGCAAATAAAGATAGCACAAAAACGGTTAACCTTTTCAAAATAATCACCCTTCCGAAATAGTTTTTATTGAGTAAATGAGGATTTCCTCTTGACTCCTAGTCCAGGTTTCTCGGAAATGAGAAGTTGATCTTTCATAAATTGAATGCCTTCAAATGGTTCATTCTTAATCCATAATGGAGCATCTAAATCAATCTTCGTTATATTTGGATGGGCGGTTGCCAGATGAGCCGCGGCCGCTACACTCACGGATGATTCCATCATGCTCCCAATCATGCATTCCACCCCGGCTGCTTCTGCCATATCGGCTATTTGGAGTGCACGTCTTATTCCGCCTGTTTTCATTAATTTAATATTTAGGAAATCAACAGCATGTTCATTCAGGAGTTTCATGGCGTCACGGGGGGAAAACAAACTTTCATCGGCCATGATCGGCACTTGGACAGACCTCTTTATTTCTTTCAATCCTTCGATATCATGGGCTTGCACGGGCTGTTCCACCAAATCAACGTTCAGCTTTTTTTCCTCGAGTTCATGAATGATGGAAATGGCTTGTTTTGTTGTCCACCCTTGATTTGCGTCAATCCTGATCATAACCTGGTCGCCAACAGCAGCACGAATGCAGGCAACCCGTTCCACGTCACTCTTCCAGTCTTTCCCCAGTTTTATCTTCATCGTAGAGAATCCGCCATCGATGAGGGATAATGCCGCCTTTGCCATTTCTTCGGGTTCATCAACGCTGATTGTCATATCATTTTTCAGGACATTCGATTTACCGCCAAGATATTGATATAAAGGGAGCTGCCATCGTTTGCTGACTGCGTCGTACAAAGCGATTTCAACAGCAGCTTTCGCACTTGTGTTTCCTACACATGATCGTTGGATCAGCTGAGACAATGCATTGATATTCTCGATGTCGCGGCCAATTAGATGTGGCGAGATCACTTCTTCGATGACCGTCAAGATTCCTTTTGTAGAATCTCCCGTGATGGCAACCGTAGGGGCTGCGGCCCCCAAACCTTCCGTTCCATCCTCCAACTTTACGGAAACCATGATATTTTCAATTTCCATGGCTGTGCGTAATGCCGTCTTGAATGGCTTGACAAGCGGCAAGGTTTCCACTGATACTTGTAAACTTTCAATCTTCATATTAACAACCCTTCCTTAAAAGCTTGAGAGTATATATGATGTAAGAATGCCAAAATAGGTGCCCAGAAGACTGCCAAGTACAGCCATCAATATCCCGACCGGTATTAGCGCCCTGTTGAATGAACCTGCCAATATAGGCGCTGATGCCACACCCCCTATATTGGCCAATGAGGCAACTCCCATTGTAAATAGATCCAACTTAAAGATCTTGGCCAAAATGATCATGATCAATCCATGAAAGAATAGAATCATAAATCCGGATAAAATATACACAGGTGCTTGAAAAAGCTGTGAAAAATCGGCATGGGAAGCAATTAAACCAATGACTATATAAAGCATGACTTTGGAAATTTCCATGGAACCGGCAATACGGCCAACCTTCGTGACAGCCAGGATTAAACCTACGGTCGAAGCGATGATGATCGTCCAAGTGGTACCATTCACTGCGGCACCCAGCACTGGCAGTCTTTCCCCGATTTTGGTTGCCCCTGCTGATACAATTAAAGCCAGCGCCAAGAAACCGATCAATTCCACGAAACCAAATTCCGTCTTGGCGGTTTCCTCCGCTTCAAGCTCGGAAGTCATTTGATCAACGAAAGATGTATCCGCTTTAGTCCAAATATTGAATTTTCCAGCAAGAGGCACCAGCCAAAACAAGAACATGACCCAAATGGAATAATTGACTGTATCCATGATCAACGCATAGCCAAAAATATTTTCCGGCACATCGAGTATGCCTTGCAAGATCACCATATTGGCAGATCCCCCTGTCCAGCTTGCGCTCAAAGCCGAAAATGCCTTCCAAGTTCCTTCAGCATAAAAACCTTTCATTAAGACGTAAGTAAGAGTGAACCCTGCGATGATGCTGAATGAAGCGGCAAAAAAAGTTAACAGCATCTTTGGTCCAAGTCTGATTATTTTTCGCATATCGCATTGCAAAAGCATGAGCATCAACATGGCGGGTAGCAGGAGTCCTCGTATGGTGCTATATGCGCTTTCGACTGACTCACTATCTGAAAAGACCCCAAATGTTTTCATTAGAGCCGCTCCAATATAAATAAGGACAATACCAGGAACATACTTGAAGAACTTTCCTCCGATCTTTTTTTCCGCTACGGCAATCACGGCAGTAAATGCCAATAAAAAACAGACAAACATCACACCATCTTTAATCATATTCCATACCTCCTTATATTTAGGGGATTTCATAATAATAAAATGTAATTTCCATTTCATTAAAACCGGCCAATGAAGTCTTGCGTGGCCCCTACATAAAAAATCCAGCTGCCAAAGAGCGCGTACACACTCTTTAACAGCTGGATTTCAATTGCGACTGACAAAAGAAGCAGCTATAACTTATAAAGTTGATGATATTTAATGCTGGCATTTCTAAGTGCGACAGTCAGTGCTTTCTGGGATGAACCAAAGTAACGTTTCTCAATTTCTTTCTCCAATTCATCGGGCCGAAGAATGGATTTACCCACTAACATGGATTGAATGAAGCGTGATGTAATCGATATCGTAGTCGAGCATTCCGCATCCACTATTTCATGCGTATCACTATCAATGACGAAACCGATAAAAAAGCAATTGAATTGCTGTGTAATCGGATTATTTGACGCAGCCTTCGATTCGCCAACTATATATATTGTGTTCTGCTGAAACATACTTATTATGCCTCCTGCCATTACAGACATCATAACAGGTATAAATAGGGTGACTATCTATATTATTACAATATGAAATGGTTACATATATTCTAATATATATAGCCATCATTTGACAATATATTTTGTATATTATGTCAATTTCCGATTCCTGCGCAAGAGAATAGATAAGTTCTATAACTAATACGCCCATCAACGGAGTATAACTAGGTATTGTTTTAAAAACATGGTTCATGGGTGGTTTTTCGACCTATCCCGCACTTTATTCGACCTTCACATCATTATTCGGAATCCAAATCATGGTTCGGGATCCAAAAGACATTTCAGCCCTTCATATGGCTCATATTTCGCATACAACTCTTTTCGGCGATTGCGATCCTTGAAAGTGGTCGCCGCACCACTTTTTCGATTCTCATAAAGTTCGTCCATATCGACCGTACCTGTAATGATTGTATGTTCATTCAATGCTGCCTCGGCTACTATTCCATTTGCGGGCCAAGCACTGTCACAGGGGCTAAGTATACTGGCACGGCCGTATCCGTTCGGCAGGGGTGACCCTGGTTCACCAACAGTGGGGCAATGAACAAAATATACCTGATTCTCGATTGCACGTGCATGTGCGCAATGGCGAACCCGCCAAAACCCAGCTTCTGTAAATGTGTATGATGGGCAAAAAATGATATCGGCCCCGTTCATTGATAATATCCTTGAAATTTCAGGTATCTCCGCTTCATAACATACCGCTATCCCTATCTTAACCGGACCTACGGAGTAAACTTGCAGATCATCACCTTCGGAAGTATGCCAATTCGCTTCAGCGGGAAAGATATCAGTTTTTTTATGCTCAACGACTGATCCGTCTTTATCAAAAATGTATGCAATGTTGAAGTATTCATTTTCGCGGCGTTCCAAATGCGTGCCCGCAATGATGACCTGCTTTCTTTTTCTTGAAAGTGACCTGAAAAGATCTTTGTATGAATTGGTATATTCATCAATGATGACGGACGAAGCATCTTGTTCTCCAAAGGCCGCTGATAACCCGATGGTTAACAGTTCAGGAAAAATGATATAATCCGAGTCTTCGGGAACTTGGGTGATCAAGTCTTCAACTTTTTTCTGAAATTCATTGAAGGTTGACACTTTTTCTACACGAAATTGACAAGCCGTTATTTTAATTTTCACAAAAGGCCTCCCAAATCTTGTTTTATCAGTTCTACCAGTCAGTAATTCCATTAGCCTTAATAAAAGAAATCAGGATATCTTGTCCAGATCATTCATTTCGTTCCCTTGCATAGTGATATGTTTAGTCAGTGCACTGACGATGAATGTTACTAGTATATTAACTAACAAAGCTATGACACCAGTACTGATATCATTAATTACATGTGGAATACCTGGTAAGAATGTAGCAACCTTCACATCTGCAATTGTCGCATATAAAACAATCAGGACGCCTGCCAATATTCCTGCCATTGCACCATACTTATTGATTATATTGGTTTTTGGTAAACTGCAAAACAAGGAAGGTGCCAGTTGGGTAATTAAACTGTATGACATGATATTCAAAATGGCCAAAGCCTCGCCGCCCGTTACGGTTACAATCAAAGCAATGATTGAGATACCAATAATAATGATCCTAGAGACAATCAATTGATGTGTTTCAGTCGCAGCAGGGACGAGAACTTTGTAAAAGCTATTTGTGAGACCTACCGATGCTGCCATTAGCATGACTGAAGCCGGTACAAGCGCCGTCAACAAACCTGCAGCTCCGATTACCCCTATCACCCATGGATCGAATGTTTGAATCGCCAGCCTTAATAGTGATAGATCTCCATCAGCTCCTTGCAAACCCGGGATTTCCATGATGGCTGTAAATCCAATGAAAAAAACGAAAAGCAGCAGCAATGTGTATAACGGTAAAGCAATCGCATTTTTGCGAAGGGTCCTTTCCCCATTGGACGATAAAACGACCATGAATGTTTGTGGCAGCAAATAAAATCCTAGTGCATTCAGCAAAACGGTGGACACAAACCAGGACTGACTCAATCCCTGATCTGCCAAAACCAACATTTCCGGTTTAGCAGCTTGGACGGTCTCGAACATTGGCTGTATGCCTCCGAAGTATTGAAAAGGAATGTAGATCCCTAAAAAGATAACGACCACCAAAATCATGAAGTCTTTCAGTATGGCTGTCCATGCTGACCCATGAATGCCTGAAATCATTACATAGGTAGTTACGACCACAGCACCGATCACACTTGCAGCAACTGGTGAAATTGCTCCGTAAGATGCTTCGGAAACAATGATGCCTAATCCTTTGAGCTGTATGACTATGTACGGCACGAGGGCTAAGCTTCCCAATACAGCAACGATCATCCCCATTGATCTGCTTTTATATTTTGATGCAAAATACTCTGGCTGAGAGATAATGGAATGACGTTTTGAATATCTCCATATTTTGGGAACGAGCCAATATGACAGGACGTAGGCTAAGAATATATAGGCGGGAACATAATAAGCAGCCGCACCTTTTGAGTAAGCCCACCCACTTCCGCCCAGGAATGTAAATGTTGTATAAATTTCACCTGCTATCAGCAGAAATATGAAGAATGTACCGAAGCCCCTGCCCCCTACGGCAAATTGCTCCATGTCCATATCCTTACCATTTCTTGCTTTTATCCCTAAATAAAGTGCTAGAACCAAGAAGATGGAAATGATGAGTAATGAGATATTCATTCGGAATCACTCCCTTTATTATCAGGATCGAACTTATAGACAATCATCAAGATAATCGATGCCATCACCATCCAAAATGCAACCCAAAATAACAAAAAAGGCATCCCCAATATGTACGGTTCTATTTTATTTGCATAGGGCAATAAACCTAAAAACCCTATAAATGGAACAAAAAGCAATAGCTTAATAGCATCCAAATTATCCCCTCCCCCATTTAGGTTCCTTACATGGATGCATCACCATCAGTCAAGCCGGCTTTCAACCTGAACTGATGGTTTGATAGCACCCTTTGACTGTCTTTACCTGCTTTTAACCAACGGAATATTCATTTTAAGAAGACTGGATGGCAAGGACCGTTTCCAATATTACATTGACGCCTTTTTCACAATCTTCCCAAGTAGTAAGTTCCTCTTCACAATGACTTTTACCGTTGATGCTTGGGACGAAAACCATGGCAGTCGGTATATAACTAGCTATAAACTGTGCATCATGCCCTGCACCGCTTACCATTCTTTTATAGGGAAGGCCTAATGAATTGCTAGATTGCTCAAGCAAATTGCAAATGGACTTGTCGAACCAAACGGTATCTCTGTCCCACAATTTTTTCACTTGGATGTCGCAGCCCCCTTCCGAACCTGCAGTTGTAAGGCTTTCAGTGACTTCCTCCACCTTTTTGATGACTTTGGAATCCTTATGTCTCGCTTCTAAGGAAAAAACCACCTTATTAGGGATAACCGTATGGATATTAGGAAACACATTTACCCTTCCCATCGTAAAAACCAAATCGTCATCAAGCATGCCTAGCTTCTGACGAGCCTCCATAATCAAGCTATTCGCAGTGAAGAAAGCATCTTTTCTCATATTCATCGGGGTGGTTCCTGCATGATCGGATTCGCCTGTAACTTCTATTTCATAGCACACCATACCAAGCACACATTCAACGACACCGATCGTTAGTGATTCACATTCAAGAATGGGCCCTTGTTCAATATGCAACTCCAGAAATGCAGTCGCTTCTTTTAGACGAGACTCTTTATCTCCTGCATATCCTATGGCATTCAAAGCACTTTCGAAAGTCGTTCCTTCGCTATCCGTCTTTTGCAGCATGATGGATTTTTCGAATTTACCTGAAAGAACCCCCGAAGACATCATGGAAGGCTCGAATCTGGCTCCCTCTTCGTTTGTAAAATTCACGATCATTACCGGAATTTTAGGTTTGATATTATTTTCCACCAAAGTCCGCACGACTTCCAAGCCTGCAGCTACACCCAAGATACCATCAAACCGTCCGCCCTTTTTTACGGTATCCATATGTGATCCCATTACAATAGGTGGTTTGTTTTCTAGTCCCGCCAAAGTAGCGTAAATATTCCCCATATCATCAACCTTAATGGTCATACCTAATTCTTTACAGCAATCGCAAAAGTAATCACGGACCAATCGATCTTCTTCGGACAGAGATAGCCGTGTGACTCCGTTGTTTTCTGTACGTCCAAAATCAGCAAATTTCTCTAGCGAACGACTCAGCCTCTCACCATTAATTAATAATTTTTGCTTTTTCATAGCGAATATCCCCCTTTTTTAATAACCTGCTAAATCCCACTTACGTTCGCTTAAGCCAAAAAATGAAAGTGAAGGTCTTGTTGTAATCGAGTAGTTACGCTAGATTATATTTCTACCAATGTTTCCCTATGATAAAGAATCTCCCCATTCAGAATCGTTGATTCAACTTTCAAATCCTTGATATTTTGGGAATCCACTTTCAATATACTATCGTTCAATACTACTAAATCAGCCAGCTTCCCTGCCTCCAGGCTGCCTTTGACATCTTCATCGAAACTCGCAAACGCGCCATTCCATGTGTATAGTTTAATGGCTTCCAATACGCTAATCGATTGAACCGCACCTATTTTCGTTCCAGACCTGCTTGTTCTATTAACAGCAACGTGTATGCCTAATAAAGGGTCGTGATCAGTAACGGGAGCATCGGAACCGCCTGCGGCCAAGATGCCATTATCAATAAAATTACGGGCGGCGTACATGTGGTTGACCCTATTGCCGTAATGTTCAATATATATATCACCGAATTCAAAAGGAAATGGGGGGTTGGGGATTGGGATGATTCCAAGTTCTTTCATCCTCATTTGTAAGTCTGGAGAAGATATTCCGGCATGCTCGATCCTATGTCTATGATCTTTTCTTGGCGATTCATTCAAAGCCTTTTCGACGCAATTTAAATACATCTCTATCGCTTTGTCCCCTTGGGCATGGACTGTGATCTGATAGCCTTTTTTATGTGCTTGACCTAATACTTGATAGATTTCCTCTTCTTTATAATAAAGAATACCGGAATAACCAGGATCACTCGAATAGTGCTCACGGGTAGCAATTGTCGGACCGGTACTGCTGCCATCCGTAAACAATTTGGCTGGTCCGATTTTGAATCTTTCGTCCCCAGTTCCGGTTATGACTCCCGAATCTACCATTTTATTTACAAATTCATGAGAATTATTCAATGAAGCGACCATCGCATAGATACGGACACGAATATCCTTATTTTTTATGGCCTGCTGCATTAAACGGAAGCTTTCAGGACCATATGCACCTGCTTCATGAATGCTTGTTATGCCTGCTGCGATGAAATGATCAGACGCTATTTTCACTGCTTTCAACAGTTCACTTTCAGAATAACTTGCTCTGTCGGCCATTATCATATTTGCCGCTTCAATGAGTTTGCCTGTAATTCTTCCCTCCCTATCTTTTTCAATGATCCCTCCAGTTGGATTCTCTGAGTTCCCATCTACTCCGGCAATCTCTAACGCCCTGTTATTCACCACACTAATATGGCTGCATGTACGGGCTATCATGATGGGATGATCTGTTGAAATAGCATCCAATTCCGCTATTGTAGGATAACGTTTTTCTTTCACAGCAGTCTCATTGAAGCCCCAGGCACGGATCCATTCACCTTTAGGAATCGTCGAGGCTTTCTTCTTCAGATCGATTAACAAATCTTCTACAGATTTGATATGTTCAGCTTTACAACTTACTGCCAATTGGTTGACACCGTACAATATAAGATGAATATGAGAATCTATAAACCCAGGAAGTAATGACTTTCCCTGCAAATCAATCACATTTGTTTCATCTCCGATAAATACCTTGATTTCCTGATTCGTTCCGACTGCCGAGATACGATTACCTTTAATAGCCAGGGCTTCTGCGACTTCATTTTTTGGGTTTACGGTTATGACCTCGCCGTTTATGAACACAATATCAGCTATCAAACAACACACCCCTTCCTTATTGGTCACACTCATTACCAATTCCTAATCCTTTGCTGTCTTCCACTAACAGTTATCGGAATATTCTGTTTTCAACAGATTCATTATATCCATACCAGATTGTGAAATCATTAGACAAATAGTCAAAAATTTCATCGTTTTTTTATACCGTTTATATAATTATGTCTTATTTCCCATGTTTTGCTGCCCAGCCCCTTTTTTATCACGCCTATAGGATTAATCATATTCATAAGGGGACTATAACCAATCAAAAAAAGGATAGATTCAGCTGCTGATATGCTTATCTATCCCGTCATTTTTCAATTTACAACCCATTCAATCTCCCGATAATGCCAATGGTCAAATACTGTTTGTTTGCATTAAAATCCCATGGCCAGTATCGAAGGGTTAATTCGCTTTTATCCACTTTTTCAATAACCGTTTTTACCCCGATCAATGCTGCCCCATAACCTACGTTCGAGGCCAATGTAAAGATGGCATTCAGCCCTTCATTAATGGTATCCATATACTCTGGTTCGATTTTTAAGATATCAGTCCATGTAATACAGAATCCATTTTGCTTGGCACATTTAGATATAGAGTGATTCACTGTACGTACGATCTCATCCCTTAGGTCTAAAATTCCATTCTTCAGCTCTTCTGCGTCTTTATTCTGAAATTGGTTTGCATGATCAGATAGCAGTTCCGTTGCCCAATTATAAAATAGTTGGGTATAAATGGCGGAAGTTGCCACGATATCAAAATCATTATAATAATTAGCAAATACATCTTCAGAAAGCTGGCCTAACCGCTTTCCGCTTTCCTTTAAATATTGAAGAATTTCCTTTGCCGTTTCACCACGATTCAGCATGGAAGATAGATGGTGATCAAAATCCACTTTACCGAGGCCTGTTACATCGATTGCAACAAGTTGAATTTTCTTCCGGGTCCGTTCAGGCAAATTCGCCGTGCCCTTTTCCATACTTTCCATATCGATATCAAATAAATATATGGAGTTGCATTTAGTTGCCAGATACTCTAAATCCAAATCATCGCAATTGCCTGCACCAAAGATAGCCACTTTATCAACGAACGCTTTTTTCGAAAAAACGGCATCGAATAACCCTGTAACTTGGATACGATGCTGTTTCCATCGCAACTTTCTGTATTCATCCCGATTATGATTCATTTTTCTTTGATAGGTTTCCAAGTCAATCTCTCCCTTTAGGGTACTAACTCTTTATATATTGTAACAAAGTATCCCTATAATTTGGAGGGCAGCTAATTTAGATTTCACATAGTAAAAAGAAACATGAAAATGTTAGAATAATATGGGAATTATTATGAAGTAGCAGAGATAACAGGAGGGTGTTTCTTGAGCAAAACAAAAAAGATTTTACTGACTTTACTAGGTGTTTTTTTAATCATCCTGGTCGGTGTGATGATCCTTATGTTGTCATTCACACAGAGTATGAAAGCAGATCCTGATGATGAAAAGAAAGTCCGGGATCAAGCTGAACGATATTTAGAGAATACTTTTGATGAAGGTACCGAAATATATGTCCTATACGACAATATGGGAAACCGGGGCTATTTTGAATACGCAGCTAAAGTGAAACATGAAAAATATGGTACTCAATTTCTAGTTTTCTTTAATGATGAAACAGGGGAAATGGAGGATACATTCCTATCTGATAAATGGCAAGATGATGCAGAAAAAGAAATCAGGCCTTATGTTGAAAAAGAACTGGGTGACGTATTGATTTCCAATGAAATCGGAAATATTGCAGAAAGTGAAGATTGGGAGAAGATTCAAGAAGAAATAGGCGATTATAATCAATTACTCTTGGTCTTTGATGAGGGGATCGGGAAAGAATTGAAAATTGATCCGAATAAACCAGCCAGCTATAAAGATTATGAAGTTTCCCCAACCATTCGGATTACCATTACACGTAAGAAACAGGACGCAGATGAAGACCGCTTTACCGAAATTATCAATGCCCTAAAAAAAGATAGTGTTCTTAAACATGGAAATATGATTGTAGAATATATTAGTTCCAATGGTGTGCCACTTGAAGATGAAGAATGGAGTGAAAAATTTTAAATTCTAACAGTAAGGTAAAGAGCAGCAATCTAGCCTGCCGCTCTTTACCTTTTTTTTTACGGAAAACAAACCCTTCCATATATCTCTTATCTATAGCAAACTATCCTATTTATTGGAATGATTCGTTTCTCACGGTTAACAGATTGGCGAAAAGTTCTTCATTCTCTCATCAAAAAAAAATTTTTTAATATAAAAATGAAAAATCCTTCCATGCATTATAGGAGTAACTGCCCCATTTCCTGAATAAATGTATCTAGTAAAATATATTCAAAACCTTTTGAATCACCCTTAGCGAAAATTTCTGATTGGTAGCGCTATCACTTCCATTCCTGGGATAAAAATCTCAACAATCGCAGGTTTTAAAAGGATTCATCCAACTTCCTTCATACCCCGCACGGTAATACACCATGTTCATAAATAATCAATAATAGGAATTTTAACCCAAGACTTTTACCCTTTTCTTAATCGTATAAATATTCAAAAAAATGTCGAGTTGAGTCATCTATCCTTTTACCCTTATACTAGGGAAGAAAAATCGAAGGAGGAATTACACATGAAGAAGGAAATTTCAATTATTGGTGTGCCAATGGATCTTGGTCAAACTAGAAGAGGAGTGGATATGGGGCCAAGTGCCATCAGATATGCAGGGTTGAGTGAAAGACTTGAAAACATTGGCTATAATGTCCGTGATGAAGGTGATATTAAAGTAGAAATACAGGAAAGAGCACAAAGTGATAGCGACACAAATTTAAAGAATCTGCAGGACGTAGCAGAAGGTAATGAAAAATTGAGTCAAAAAGTGGATGAAGTCATCCAAGCAAATCGTTTTCCTTTAGTATTAGGGGGAGATCACAGTATAGCTATCGGAACATTAGCCGGTTTAGCGAAGCATTCTGAAAACTTAGGCGTAATATGGTATGATGCACATGGGGATTTAAACACTGCCGAAACTTCCCCATCAGGAAACATACATGGAATGTCCCTAGCAGTGAGTTTAGGTCTTGGCCACCCTGCACTGACTAACATTGGCGGATATTCTCCAAAAGTCAAACCAGAGAATATTGTCATCATTGGTGCCCGTTCTTTAGACCAAGGTGAGAAAGAGTTAATCAGGGAAAAAGGAATTAAAGTCTATACGATGCATGAGATTGATAGAATGGGTATGACAAAAGTTATGGAAGAATCGATTGCCTACCTTAAAGAACGTACGGATCTTGTACATTTATCACTTGATCTTGATGGTCTTGATCCAGATGATGCACCAGGGGTCGGAACGCCTGTAATGGGAGGTATTAGTTACCGTGAAAGCCATCTTGCCATGGAAATGCTAGCTGAAGCCAATATCATTACATCAGCAGAGTTTGTTGAGATAAACCCTATATTGGACGAGCATAATAAAACGGCTGAAGTTGCTGTCGCATTAATGGGCTCATTGCTTGGGGAAAAATTACTATATGGAGCGGAAGATCTTATCACTCCAGATTTATTGGCTCATGTTAAATAACAGGACTCTATGTTTTTGGTAGATAGAGAGTTCGTTAAAGTGATGCTCCATAGGAAAAAGCCCATACTTCATTTATGTGCTTCTTCCCTTTGGCGGATGGTCGACATGAATCAATTTACATCCCTAGTTTCCTGACGCTTGGCTTCCTTTTCATTATTAAGCGGCGCTTTCGAAATTAATTCTGCATAGGTACCTATGTTCATTGACTCATGCTTCTTTAATGCAGAAGTAATCTCTTTTCGGAGGGAATTCGACATCATCTAAGAATCAGGATCAAAGCTATTAGACTTGTGAAAACACAAATTCCCTAATAACGTCCCAACATAAATGAAACCGTTTGCACCCATCAGGTAAAGGAGTTTTTCAATGAAAACAGCAGAAAATCAACCAAATGAATTAAAACGGAGCATGAAAGCACGACATTTATTTATGATTTCAATAGGGGGATGTATTGGTACGGGCTTTTTCATCGGTTCAGGCTATACCATTCATGAAGCAGGAGCCTTCGGTGCTATCCTCTCTTACATAGTCGGCGGCTTCATCATGTATTTAACGATGCTTTGTCTAGGTGAACTATCCGTTGCCATGCCTGTTTCCGGTTCGTTTCAGACATATGCGACTAAGTTCATCGGTCCTGGAACCGGGTTTGCCATCGGATGGCTTTACTGGTTAGGCTGGGCCGTTACAGTTGCCTTAGAGTTCTTGGCAGCAGGACAGCTAATGCAAAGATGGTTTCCTGAATCACCCGTTTGGATGTGGTGTGCAATCTTTGCTTTTCTCATCTTTTCACTAAACGCCTTATCAGCAAAGGCATTTGGCGAATCGGAGTTTGTTTTTTCCAGCATAAAAGTATTGGCCATCATACTGTTCATCATCGTTGGCGGTGCTGCTATGTTTGGTATGATTGATATGAAAGGTGGACAAGAAGCTCCATTTTTCTCCAACTTTTTCGCTGAGGGTCTTTTCCCCAATGGGATATCGGCCCTGCTAATCACAATGATTACAGTGAACTTTTCCTTCCAGGGCACTGAATTAATCGGAATAGCCGCTGGAGAAAGTGAAAACCCGGAAAAGGTCATACCAAAATCCATCAAACAAACCGTTTGGAGAACCCTTTTCTTCTTTGTTCTTTCTGTCACTGTACTTTCGGCGATGATCCCAAGGGAAAAAGCCGGGATCTCAGAAAGTCCATTCGTTGTTGTACTTGATAGTATCGGAGTTCCGTATGCAGCTGACATCATGAACTTCATCATTCTTACAGCACTATTGTCAGTGGCGAACTCAGGTCTTTATGCTGCGACACGTATGCTCTACTCGCTTTCAAGGGAAGGTATGGCCAGTCCGAAGCTCGGTTTCGTGAATAAGAGAGGGATTCCGCTCAATGCCCTGCTCATCACCCTCGCGATTGCCGGTTTGTCTTTACTTTCAAGTGTAGTAGCTGCAGACACAATATTTGTCTTTCTTCTCTCCCTTGCAGGGTTAGGTGCACAAATTGGCTGGATTGCCATATCGGCAAGTCTTCTTGCTTTTAGAAGATCCTATACCCGCCAAGGCGGAAAGATAGAAGATTTGAAATTTAAAGTTCCGCTATACCCATTCATCCCCATACTTGCATTAATAACAAACTGCATCGTCATGATCAGTTTAGCATTTGTTCCTGAGCAGCGAATGGCCCTTTATTGCGGGGGAGCATTCTTCCTTGGATGTTATGCGGTTTATCACTTTAGAGTGAAGAAAAACAAGAAAATAGAAACTCCCAAGCAGGAAGTTGAATTAAATGCCGGTAAAAAAATGGTCATTTGATCCAAAATTCCGCGGAGTAGAGTAAGTGGTGAAAAGCAATCTTTACAATCCATTAAGATTGCTTTTCAAAGAAGAAATACCCTGGATGTTATCACACCCAGGGTATTTCTTTTATTTAATCACCATTCCTGCATAGCTCCCCAATGGTAAACCACTGTAAGAATTCTTCCTTTTCCCTACCAGCTTTTTTAGTTCCTCAAACTATACGTTGTAATATTACGCATATAATAGGAAGTTAAATTTTCAGCTTTATTCAGGCAATAAAAACAAATATCAAAACAAAAAAATCATCTTAATCGATGATTTTATATTGTGCAAATTCCTTTAATCTAGGTAAGATAGGCTCTAAAATTTCCTGGGCTATGTAATCAGTATCCAATCCAATGAAACGTTCACTTTCCATGTCGACCGATCTCGCATTTTCCGGGTCATTACAAAAAATAAACGATATGGTTCCGTTATCTTCCGTCATATCTACATATTTAAATGTAATGTCATGTTTTGTAAGACAACTTTCAAACGCAATGCACAATTCATCTATATTTGATTGACTAATAGATGTAAATTTCATATTGATCATCCCCTCTGCTAAAGGATAGCAAAATAAAGCATGAATTTCAAAGCGAAATTCATGTCCCATTCTTATGTTCATGATTCACCTGGCACCTTCGAAAGGGTAAATGACAAAAAAACTTGCCCTTGTTTGGAACATCACCAAATGAAGCCTTTTGATGATGATGGCATTGTTAAGGATTTCCCGAAAGAAAAGAATGTACCCAATCGATTTCATTCATTTACCCACCCTTACCCTGATTTAATTTTTTATATTTCAACATCGATTAATAAGGATTTCCCTAGGCATGACCGCATTTTGTATTGCCGTGATATGCAGCTCCTCATGAATATTCCATGGCATGTCTCATATCTATATACAAACACCTTGTTAGGAGTGGGCCAACATGAAGTCTTTTTATAAAGGAACGCTCATTTTGATTGTCGCAGCGTTTTTTGGGGAATGTATCGAATTTTTAGTGAACATGCTCCTAGCCAGGGAATTACACGAGGAGGGCATGGGGCTTTATATGTCCATATTGCCAATTTTCTTTTTGATATATGTGATTGCCAGCCTTGAATTACATATTTCCATTTCAAAATTCGTTGCGGAAAATAAACAGGCACTGCATTATAATCTTATCATTCATGCTCTTAAAATGGCTGCAGTCGTGGTATTGGTTATGTGTGTAGTCATGCCTTTCATACTTTCCTTCTCATCCATAATGGACAAATACCATCCCTATATTAAATGGCTGCTGATCACATTGATCCCGATAGTTGCCTTTTCATCGATTGCAAGAGGGTATTTCATGGGTGTCCAGCAAATGGGGAAGATTGCCTTTTCCAACTTTTTAAAGGATATCATACAATTCGGCTTGCTTTTCCTTATCTTTAACTTATTTCATTTTAACCAGGAAAAGTCATTGTTGATGGCCTTTTTTGTTTTGATTGGCAGTGAGTTCCTCGTTTTTCTATACTTGATCAACCTTTTGATTCTTCAAATGCGAATCATGAGGCGCGGTACTAATTCGCGGACAACCGGTAAACATGCACGGCAAAAGTTACTGGCGGTTTCACTGCCCACCATGGGGTTAAGGATCTTTCATGCGATAACAAATGCCATCCAACCTTTTTTGATCCATACTGCCCTTCTCTCGGCAGGATTCGGTGCGGTAGTGGCTACAGAGCATTTTGGGATGCTCACTGGAGTTGCGATGACGATCGGCTTCTTCCCAGCCTTTATCGCACATTCCTTGATGATCATGCTCATTCCGAATGTTTCGAATGCTTACAAGAGGCAGGATAAGGAAAAATTGAGGGTTTTATTGCAAAAATCGATGTCTTTCACCGTATTGTATGGAGTTCCGGCTGTGATCTTCATTTATTTCTTTGCGGAACCTTTAACCTCCCTCTTTTTTTCTTCAACATCTGCCGCATACTATTTAAAATTATTATGTCCTTATTTCCTTTTTCATTTTTTTGTCATTCCCATGCAAGCCTATCTCATCGGCCTTGGGTTAGTGAAGGATGCTTTCATCCATACCGTGTGGTCCCATATTGTTGCCTTTTTAATGATGTATATCCTAGGGTCTCAGGCTTCTCTTAATATGGGAGGAATCATTTTAGGAATGAATACTGGTGCTGTATTATTAACTTTCATGCACTACTTGACCATTTGCAAAAAAATCGGCATAAGCATCTTACTGACGAAATCAAGATCGATATCGATAAAGTGAGGCAAAAAAAGTGCCACCCAGCAAAAACCCTTGCTGTTATTGGTTTATAAAGATTTAGATTAAAAATATTGAGCCTTTCCCTGTACATATTACCTTCGTTACTGTATATTTCAACATACTTGGGTAATAATCAAGTAAAATGGTTTAAACTAACCATACAATTGTAATGGAGTGATTTCATGAGTAAAGCTAAGGCTAAGAGCGGAACGGGTAAAGGTACGGGCACAGGTACGGGCAAGAAGGGCTGGAATCGTTGGAAAACAAGTGCCAACAAGAAAAAAAACGCCAAACCATATGTAAGTAAAGGCGTCAAACATTCCAAAGACTCAAAAACATCCGGTCATGTTGCAGGTGACAAGACAGAAAAATAAGTGCTAGTCCTAAAAACCATACAAAATTTTATGTTTGTTCCATATTCTCATACAGGGTGTTAAAAGATCTGTATGAGAGAAATGGGTCTTATAGATATACGGGCGATTTCCATATGAATCATAAGAGTACGGCTATTATACATACCATCAAAAAAGACACTCCAAATCCCGGTAGTGTCTTTGTTTTTATATTTTCTTTTTATCTAAATTGGCTTTTGGGTTTGATAGCATTGATTTTTTTCGGGGAAAACTCTGTACGGAAACCGTTAGTGGCTTTTTTAACAGAGTCTGTAACTGAATGTATCGCTTCACCCACATCCTGGGCAGAATCCAATAATGGTTCAACCGTTTTCATTTTAGTTTTTACATCGTCGGTGATTTCATTTGCAGTTTGCAATAGTTGTTTCGATTCGCCGGACAGATCGTGGATGGCATTTCTCACTTCAACCAATGTTTGATTGGCTTCACCTATCGTGACCATTCCCTTTTGAAGGGTACTGATTAAAAATACGACCAACCATATGAAGGCTAAAGCGATTGCAGCCACACTATATTGAATAATCAAGATAAAGCTCCCCCCTCTAAATTAAATAGTAGAAACTATTACTTCAAATATGTTAGTGGATCCCGGGGTGCCTGTTTTTTTAATGATAAATGGTACTATTTGATTTTGATTTGAACCCCCTCAGCTTCAGTTCGAGTCGAAGGAGCTGTCGGAGTGGATAAATCCTTAGGGCGGCCTTCCAAACTGGCTTCTTTCATGGAATTGGTTACATTATGAATCATTTCCCCAACATCTTGGGCGGATTCTAGCAATGGATCGACATTTTCCATCTTCCCTTTTACATCCGCTGTAATTTGATTGGCAGAGTGGATCAATTGTTTGGACTCTTGCGTCAATCCATGTACTGCATTCCTTACCTCTTCCAGTGTCTTATTTGTTTCTTCGAGCGTTCCCATTCCTTTACGCAGCGTCTGGTTGACATTATATATCAAATACACTACCGCACCGGAGACACTGGCCACACTTAATTTAATGAACATTTTCATATATCCACTCCCTTCATTTTAATTTATGCACTGTCCTTTCCATTCATTCCCTAAAGTCCATCACTTGTCCGGTCAGTTTTAAAGAACCATTACCTTCTCCTAAAAGAAGTTTAAAGGGTGATTTAAAGGATAATAGTAAGGGAGAGACCATATTTAGGAGGAGATTTGTTCATGACACATGAGAATTATTCATCTGTTATCCAAACTTTAAATGATTGTATGACCGCGTGTAATCATTGTTACGACGCATGCTTAAAAGAAGATCATGTAAACATGATGGTCGAATGCATTCGCTTGGATCGGGAATGTGCGGAAATTTGCTCTTATTTAGAACAGGCGATAGGGAGAGGAACATCGTTTATTTCAGAGTTGGGTGAAGTTTGTGCCAAGATTTGTGAAAGCTGCGGAAACGAATGTAAAAAACACGATCATGAACATTGTCAAAAATGTGCTGAGGCATGCTTGAAATGCGCGGAAGAATGCAGAAAATTAGTCGCTTGATGTAAGGAATAGCACTAAGCTATTCCTTTTATTATGTTTCCCCCTTACCTACCCATTACTTTATTAAATCTATTAATGGATGATGATATAATAGATATATTCTAGCGAGGTATATGTTGAAATTCTTTAATGACAATATATATTTTAAAGAAGAAATATTTAAAATACCAAAAACATATATTGAAAACCGCCCTTTTTAGGCACACTAGTATTAAAAACAGGAGGATATTATGACACCTCGGAATGTTACGCATAAAGATGATTTAGAAGTGAAAGATACCCCCGCTTCACCTGATAAGGAAAGTGAAACAGCCAAACTCAATCGATTATTAGGTGCGGTCATGCGATATTTATCAGATGATGAGCAAGAAGAAATTGATATAGAGTATCTTCTCGAGAACACCGAAGGGCTGCGGGATTGGTGGAGCGAATATAGGGAGCTTGATCGGAAACGGGTCGAAGAAGAAATAAAAAATTCCCTGACAGATCTATCCCTTGAAGAACTTGAAAACATCCGTGAACAAATCCGCACAAAGGAATAATAAAAAAATCCCTGCATGGGGATTTAACCGGGTCATGCAGTTTTTTTACTTTCCTATTATATACAAACACATTTTTTTGAATTATAAATCATTCCGTCATCGGCACCAGAAATCCTTTATTCAACACTCAATGAAACTTAGTTCCAGTTGATTTATCATGTAATCCACTAACGCATGCAATGGATTTAATACTGTCTTTCCTGTCTCAAGTTCATATCTTTTAGCTGCTTCGACCATTGAAAGTTGAGCCACCGACAGCAGTCTTTTTTCGTTATTAAACTGGTATAGGAAGTTCATGATTTCCTGGTTATATTTCTCTCCCAATCCCTGCATAATCAATTCAAAGGCATTGTCGATAATGATAACTTCAATATCCAAAGCCCCATATTTTTCAGCATGGGCATTTAAACGTTTGACTGTTCCTTCAACAGTTGCTGGGTTCGTGAATAAAAGCATTTGCGGTTGCCGCAATTGGCATATTTGTTCAAAGTATGGTTCATCGATTTTAATGATAGGCATGGATAAACGTAGTTGTTCTTCGTTTATAAAGGCGATGTAGTTTGTACAGGTTATCAAAATGGCATCCACTTTACATTCGGCAATCCATTCGACTTGTTCTTTTACCCTTTTTTGAGCATCCGAATCGTTAAAATTTTCATCCGATGACACCCGATGCATCAATCCCGGATCTACAAAATGAAGCCATTCAATATCGAATTTCGAGAATGCGGTTTCGATGTATTCTATATTTGTATAGTGTGCATGCAAACAGCCTACCTTTTTTTTCATAAATCTCCCGCTTTCATCGTTTAGTATTCTGATTATTCTAACACAAAAAGCGGCGTTACATTGACTGCTACCGGGAAAAAAGATTATAGCCATAGCCCTCCTGCCATTATCGGGGGATAAAGTCTGCTTCTTTGAGCCAGAATGCTCAGCTGGTATGAATCCGGCTCTCGAGCATATATTTATCAAGGCGATATCAAAAGGAATCATCAGGAAAACAAGCTTGTTTTAGAATAAAAAAATTATCAAAAAGATAAAAATCATTATATTGGAGAGTGTTCACCATTCTTTATTTAATTGCGATTGCTTTCCCTCCATTAGCCGTATTATTAGCCGGTAAACCCATTCAGGCATTGCTTAATTTGGTCCTCACACTATTTTTTTATGTCCCTGGTTTAATTCATGCAATCTTAGTGGTGCATGATAAGAAAGCTGATAAACGAATGAAGCAGCAAGCAGCACTTATTACTAAATCGAAACAAACAACTAAGTGATTCATACAACCACTAATAACCCGAATGACGACACCAAGGTGCACTTTATTCGGGTTATTACTATCAAAGAATTCGTTTAATTGAATCTGTGCGTCTTCCTGCGCCCTCTATGATAACAAGCATCACAAATTTGAAAACGTGAGTCATCCGGCAGCCTTTTTCCACAGCGTTTGCATTTTTTTTGATAATTCAACATTTCGTCTTTTAACTGATCATGAACGCCATCACTGATTTCTTCACGAATACGCTCCCAATAAACAGCTTCCGTCCGCTTACCCATTCGATATAAAAATAATAGATGAAGACCTATCGCTTTATACGATAGCTCCAATTCCTCCAAATTTCTAGTCTTGATGATCGGTTCAGGAAGGTCACTGCTCTCGGCAATCGCTTCGACCGTTTCCAGCCACTGTCTGATCAGACTTGGTTCTTTTGCCGAAAAAGGAATATGCAGGAAACCATATAAATCCATTAAGGAAAACCGCGCTTCGATTTCAGTATCTCGTATCAGTTCGTAAAGCTCCTTTTCTTCCGATAGCGATGCTTTTTTCGTGCCTTTAGGAGGCTCAAACCTCTCCCACATTTCGAAAAATGTTCCTAGATCCCTGTAATATTTTTGAAACCGTTCAAATACAGCTGAGGTTGGGGCGATAGTGAAGGTTTGAACTGGCTCATCCACCTGTTCCAGCAACTTATTCATGATTTTGATGTCTGCTGTAAATGCCACCTTGCCCGTGTCGTAAATCCCTTTTCTTCCCGCTCGGCCAGCGATTTGTTTGACTTCTTGAGAAGTCAGCCTTCTTCTCCGTGTCCCGTCGAATTTTTCATTTTCAAGAAAGACGATACGGCGTATTGGCAAATTCAACCCCATTCCAATCGCATCGGTGGCAACGACGACTGATGTTTCACCGCGATTGAATAGCTCTATTTGACGTTTTCTATTTTCAGGAGGCATACTGCCGTATATCATGCTGACATTATGTCCACTCTCTTTTAGGCGGGACGCGGTTTCAAGTACCTGCCTTCTCGAAAAACAAATGAGCGCATCCCCTTTTTTTGTATACTTCAGTCCAAACTCCCTTTGTTCTACCTCAAGCGGTATTTCCCGTCTGTATTCGTGGAGTTCTAAATCAGCTTCATTCAGAAGGTTCAGAAGCATCATTTTGATATTATTGCTCCCGATAATGTGTACCTCTTTCGCATTTGCTTGCGTGATTGCCCTAAACCATGAAAAGCCTCGATCTTTATCGGCAATCATTTGGGCTTCATCTATGACGATTACTTCGTGGTAGTCTTTTTCATGAAACATTTCAACGGTGCTGGAAACATGATTTGCACCCTCTACTGCCTTTTCTTCTTCACCTGTTTTTAATGAGCAAGGTACACCGTCCGCATTTAATTTATCAAACACTTCAAGGGCTAGCAGTCTAAGGGGAGCTAGGTACAAACCGCTTTCCGCTTCTTTCATTTTTTCCAGGGCCTTATGCGTCTTCCCGGTATTGGTCTCTCCTATATGCAAAACATATCTAACTTTTTTCCCTAATGATGGAGTATAGGCCTTACCGATGATGTCATCAATCATCCTCTGTTCTTCTGCCCGCTTCCTGGCTTGCTCTGCCAATACTTCAGCTTTTCTTCTCTCTCTGTTCTCCACGTCTTTTTCGTATATTTCTTCGTGCAATTTTTCATTAAAAGGGATTCCTTCAAGCTTCAGTAAATCAGAAAGGTATTCTTCCTGAAGTTCATTAAAACAGGACTGAGACAAATCGGCCAATTCATCGCTTAGTATACCTTGAAGGGCATCAACCGTCAGCCTTTCCCCATATGACTCCAAAAAATCATGATGCAGTGCAGCAGATAGATGGTTCAAGTATTTGTCAGGGGCTAATTTGATTATGAAATCCGAAACTAATCTTTCATACCTGTAGAAGTAATTTTCATATTCATAACGGTTCCTTCCCCAACCGATCAACGAGTGAATATCGCCTGTCAGCTCTTCAAAAAAATCAGTGACCATCAGGTATTCGGAAGCTTGAAAAGCTCCTTCTTCAACCAATTGCTCTTCAAGCAAGTATGGATCGACATATTGGAATTTAGGCTTATTTTTAAAATCTTTTGTCAAGATTCCAGCAATATAATACCTGACGTGTAAATATATAAGAAGTGAGTTATTTTCGAAAAAGCTATTTGCCTCTTCTTGCAGCCTTGCGCGTATCTTCCAACGCTGCTTGGCAAGCCGCTGTTCTTCTTGTCGCCTAAAGAATTTTTCCCTTGCATTTTTATATCTCTTTTCCCACTCTTCTTGATTATCAGCAAAAGTTTTTTTAATCCATGTTAAGCCATCAAACGGGCGATACTTCTTTAATTCGTTCCGGAACATGCTATTGATCAGCTTATGATCTGAACCTTCCGTTACAAAGCCCCTTTCGCTTAAAAACGCCTTTTTTTCCTTTCTGGGAACATCATTTGATGCTTTATTTATCCAAACATTTATCCAAATTTGCTCAATAAAAGTCGTCCTGTCTGATATATATACTGAATAAGAAGGCATTGTCTCTTGATTCTCTAAATAAAAATCGATATCCTGGATTATTTTTTCCTTTGTATTCTCTATAGCAATAGGATATATACTTTCTAATTTTCCCATAATGATCCCCTTTTGAATTATCCAATATGTACTTTATTACTTCCTTTTATCCTCCCCAAATTTTTGTTTAAAATGAGCGCGGTACATTCGTTTTATCTATTTTAAATTCTGGTGCTCCGTTATCATGAGAAGGTGAAGAAATGCCAGGATGCTTTACTCTCCAAAGTAAATATGAAAAAGCTACCAAATATGTACATTGGAGTTACTCTTACCATATCATTTACAGTATAATCCAAGATGAATGGACTGATCATTGAGGTAGACTTTATGAAGTGAAGCCCATTCCGGAAATCCAAAAACGGATACACAGATTAGCTATTTTGTAATCAGGCAAATAAAAATTTAATGATATTAAGTAAAAGCCGAAAATAATGTAAAGGTCAATTTTTTAACTTTCTCGATTACATTATTCAGCCATAAAACGAATCCAACCCTTAATTGAGTTTAGTGGAAATCCGGACAACTGTCACGATATTGAGATTCCGTTTTAGTGTCTTTGGCGTTCAATATGTGAAATAACATCCGGAAATCTAAAAAGAATATAGATAAAAGAGGAGCCTGAGAATGATTCAGCAAGATATCAACTATTATAAAAATTTCGATTCCATCGCTAAGGAAGTATTAGCACTATTAGCTCAAACCATTGAGGTCAATACATTTTTCCTTTCTATATTGAATCCCATACAGAGTTTCATGATCAAATCCTTCAATAGAAATGCAAAGTTAATTTGTGAAGGTGACATCCTTCCTTATAATATGGTTTATTGCAAATTAGTTGTTGAGAACGGCATGGAACCACTCGTTATCCCGAATTTGGGTGAACATGAATTGACTAGTGGCCACCCCGCAACGAAGTTTATAGGGAATGGGTGTTTTATGGGAGCCCCCCTAATAAATGAGGGTGAAATCATTGGGACATTATGTGCATTCGATATTAAACCTCATGTTTTCAAAGAATATGACCTGATCCTCATTAAGTCTTTGGCAGCTTTGATCAGTCATACCATCAATCTTGAAAAAGGGATTATCAGGGATCCTTTGTCAGGTCTTTATAATCGGAACTTCATTTATAATTATTTTGATTATCATAAAGATAAAACAAACGATGAAATGGCCCTTCTTTACATCGATCTTGATCATTTTAAATTTTTCAATGATACCTTTGGCCATGATACCGGTGACGACGTTATTAAAAAGGCAGCGGAATGTTTTTTGCAAACCGTCCCCGAAGGCAGTCATGTGGCTCGAATCGGCGGTGATGAATTCATTGTATTATTACATCCATCGCATTGTGATGATTTAATGAAAAGCACTCAGCAAAACGCTGAATTATTATTGAACCGTTTATCCACCATGCCCATTACCATAAATGGAAATGATCATTTTGTATCAGCTAGCATAGGGATAAGCTTTTATCCTCATCATGGTACGGAAATGGACTCACTTTTGAAAAAAGCGGACCGTTCCATGTATATGGCTAAGAAATCCGGCCGTAAGAATATTCAATACTTCCACCCGCAGTGATGATCTGAAAAATAAAAAAACCAGTTCTCCTTAGAGACTGGCTTTCTTTTACCTTAAAAAAATCCACCGTTTAGCTTTCAGCCTTTGCAACAGCTTGAGCAGATCAGCATTTCCCTTATGTATCCGTTTCTCGGATGGTGAAGCGGAGGGGACCGGGATGTTAACTCTTTCGGGTTTTTTGTTCATATTCTGAAAGACCCTTCCTATTCTTTGATTTTGAATAGTATATGCGGGTTTTCCATTAAATATCATAGGAAAGGAAAAACCCCTTCCCTTCTTATAAAACATTTTTTAACCGGCTGAAGCGTGCAGCTTTTTCTTTTTGTTTCAGGATAATGCGTTCGTTCTCTTTCATCACTTTTTTAGTGTGGGGACTTAAACCTACATCGGGTATTTTTACCTGTGGTTTGATTACGGCAACTGACACGTCATTGCCGGCTTTATCATAAATGCTCATTTATCCTCACCACCTGGTTTTTGTTTTATGACCATATCGAACATCATGATTAATAATGCTATTAATAAACAATCGACTTCTGAAACGAAGCTTTCCGATTTAACGTCAAGGATATAGGGTTCCATCAAAATACTTACAGGCTGTAACGCCATTTTTTCTTCATCATTATAATACGTATCTTCTCTTTCCAATGTAGCACGAATGGTACTGCCATTCAAGTTCGGATGCCCATTTATCACCAATTGCTTGTCCTGTTCCGTTTTGAAAGGAAGGATTTTCACGTTCATCCCTTCCTTTGCTGCATACGCTTGAAGGAGAATGCTCAAATATGCCAAGTATTCCTTATTCGTTTGATAATACTCAGGTATTCCTTCCTTCTTTAGGAGATGAAACATATTTTTGACCTTTTCCCTATTATCCGTTAAAAGTTTGTCACTTTCCGCAACGGCCTTTGTTGCATAGGACAGCTCGTTATCGCCAATCTTCGATATATACATGCTCAAGAACACGAACATATCAATCAGGATGAATACGATAGCCATAATCAAGAAATTTTCCCACTCATTAAAAATGCTCATCGGATAGAAATTCCAATAAATCAAAGCTCCCAGTATAAAAATGATATACCAGGTTTTTCGAATCGCTTCAATCCTTTTACTAACCTTGTCTTTATATTTCCAAGAAAGAATGACATAGGCTAATAAAGCAATAAACACTACCCATACAAAGACTCTGAAAAACATTAACAATCGATTTATCCCCCTACCCTTCGCTGCTACATTGCTTATCCCGCTCTCTATATTATTCATTATATATACCTCTATTCCCTGCCTAAGACGGGTGAAACTTAAACAGTTTTCACTAGTCGAAAAAACACTCCTCCCAATATGGGTTTACAGTTACTGAATCATATGTTTCAGAATCCATTACCCTTTTTTTCAGAAGGGTATATCTTTATCATTTTTCTTGTGGGACATCATAGTAAATAACCTTATATATTCTGTGATATGATATGTTTTAATAAAAGGACTGATTAATATGGGAGGAAGCTATCATGATGAAAATTATTAAGTTCTTCATTTCTTCTTTTATAATATTGTTACTTTTCCTAAATCTCTATCCTCCACTTGGAAGACGGACAAACAAAGAAAAATTGAGAAGTTTCACTACAAAAGAGAATTTTTCCAAGGGAAAATTCCAAAATCAGATTCCAGCCAGTCAGGCGATGAGTCTTAAACATACGGGTTCCATTTTACGTGATTTCATAAAACCTAATCCAAAAAGAAGACCCGACCAGCCAATCGTAATTGGAACTATAGAATCTGGATCTATGAATTCCAATAAAATCACCTGGTTTGGTCATTCTGCATTCATGTTGGAGTTAGATGGGAAAACCATTTTAGTGGATCCCATGTTTGGCAAAGCACCCACTCCCTTTCCTTGGTTTGGGAACAAACGCTTTAGCGGGGAGCTGCCTATTGATTTGGATATGCTGCCTCCTATCGACGTCGTCCTGCTCTCACATGATCACTACGATCATTTGGATTATTTCTCAATAAAGAAATTAAAGGATAAGGTCAGTCAGTTCATTGTCCCACTCGGTGTCGGCGGACATCTTGAAAGATGGGGCGTTAAACAAGAACTGATTCAGGAGCATAATTGGTGGGATGAAGTTTCATTCAAGGAATTGCAATTTGTTTGTACGCCTGCAAGGCATTTTTCTGGAAGAAGTTTACGTGATGGCAATACGACACTTTGGTGTTCTTGGGTGATTAAAGGAAAACAAGAAAAGGTATTTTTCAGCGGCGATAGTGGATATGGCAGCCATTTTAAAGAAATCGGCGAAAAGTACGGACCTTTTGATATAACTTTAATGGAATGCGGCCAATATGATGAACGCTGGTCAACCATCCATATGATTCCAGAAGAATCCGTTCAAGCACATATCGACGTACAAGGAAAACGGATGATCCCCATTCATTGGGCTGGTTTCACATTGTCTTTTCATGACTGGACAGATCCAATAGAACGGGTAACAAAAGCGGCCATTGATCATGGCGTCCAGGTCTGCACACCACAAATAGGCGAACCAGTAGTGATAGGCTCAACGGATTTCCCTCAAACAAGATGGTGGAAATGAAAATGGTCCATCCCATTAGGAATGGACCATTTTCATTCATTCACATTTTCCCCTCATTATATTCAAGATTCACTTTTATTGAATGCTCTTTCTTCACTCCAAAATAATTCGTGCCTATTACACCTAAAATGATTAGTATCGACCCCAGTATATCGTAGATTGTAATCTTTTCATTTAGAATGAGGGCTCCTGCTGCAATCGTGACAACAGTGGAAAGATTTGCAAACACACTCATTTGGGACGCTTTGATTTTTGATAAAATCGTATTGGATAATAACGAAGTGACCAATGAAGCCAATATTCCCAAATACAAAATGGAACTGATGAATTCCATGCTCGACCATGGTGTAAAGAATTCCGCCATCGTTCCTTGTTTTAAGTGGGTGAAGAGAGCGGCCACGTTAAAAATGACAAAGCCTGTTCCCATCATGAAAAAGGACATTTCACCTGGTGTATAGTCCTTGGCAAGTGAACGGGTCATCGTTGTATAACATGCAGTTGCAATACAGGATAGCAGGATCAACACCATCCCAAGCATGTCGGAAAAATTGATTGTGCTCCCTTTCATCACAAAAATAAAAATGACCCCAACTACCGACAAGACAATCGAAAGTTTTTGATATAAAGATGTTTTCTCCTTAAGGAAATAACCAGCTATCATCAATGTTAGAATTGGGGTGACGGCAGACAGAATTCCAGCATCGGTGGATTGCGAATACTTAAGTCCGAAAGTTTGAAAGGCAAAGAAAAGAGTTGGGAATAACAAAGATAACGGAACAAGATTTTTAACCGACTCCCAGGAATAGTTCACCTTAATGACTTTAACGGCGACCAGGAATAAAATGATGACGAAAGAAACCGTGAACCTGAACGCCAAAGTATCCAGCGGATTCGATTCTGCAATCGCAATTTTCGTGAATAAGAAAGATAGTCCGACAATACTTGAATGAAATAGCGCTAACATGTATGCGAATGTTCGGGTTTTCATGGCTGCAACTCCTCAACTAGATTACTATATTCCTATTTAGGTATAGTACCCTTTGCATCTGTATTGCAATCCAAGTTAGAGTTAAAAATAAATTTGGCATTTTTTTAAGCTAAACTGTTCAACTATCAGCACAAACAAGCTCATAAAATATCTTTTTATAGATCATTTTCATACCTTAATGGTGATCCCTCCAGTTAACTTTCAATTACTAAGAACTCTGTAAAGTTTGATCATTTATGTTTCATATATGATAAAATTTCATCGAGAAAGAGAGGTATACATATATGTTAGTTACTACCGTAATATTCCTTATGGCTGGTCTAGCGGAAATTGGCGGCGGTTACCTTATTTGGCTTTGGTTAAGAGAAGGTAAATCCATTTATCTAGGTTTAGCCGGAGGTTTCGGGTTGGTGTTATATGGCATCATTGCAACTTTCCAAACGTTCCCTACTTTTGGACGTGTTTATGCTGCATATGGCGGGGTTTTCATTGTTTTATCGGTTTTATGGGGATGGGGCATTGATAAGAAAACTCCTGATTTATATGATTGGATTGGAGCTGTAATCTGTTTGGTCGGGGTTTCAGTCATTATCTGGGGCCCTAGACAGTAAAAAATTAAAGGGCCTTATGCCCTTTAATTTTTTTTACCAAAATCCCCACTTGTTGTTCGACCGATCTTCATTTAAACATATTTATACAGTGATTCAGCTTGGGTGACATTATATCAATTTCTTTTCCTGCCTATTTGCGGTCATGTTGCTGAAATTATCCTGAATGAACCAAATCGCCACTGCTGCAATGATGCATGGTATGGCAAAAGCTAAAAAATTGACTTGCAATGATAACTTCATATCAAGCAGGACCCCACAGAAAGTAGGAGCGAGTATTCCGCCAATTCTGCCGATACCCAACGCCCAACCGACACCTGTAGAACGTATTTCATTCGGATAATACTGGGATACATATGCATTCGTTACGATTTGTGTACCTGTTGTCGTACCTCCTGCAATGGCAATCAGTATATAAAGCATGATCATGCTAGGCTTGAAGCTCAGCATCGTAAGGGTAATGAATCCAATAACCAAGAAAGTAACCAGAATCCGCTTGGAACCATATTTGTCCGCAAGCTTCCCTCCAACGATCGCTCCAAAAACTGCTCCAAGGTTCAATACGACTAAGAATGTCAGGCTTGAACCTAATTCATATCCTGCCCCTCCCATGATCTTTGGAAGCCATGTACTCAAGCCATACATTACGAACAAACACATAAAAAATGCAATCCAGAACATGAGGGTGCTTAAAGTTCTCCCATTTTTGAATAACTGTTTAACTGGAAACCCTTTCATTTCACTTTTGTGTTGCTCCTGAAGGACATAATGATCATTCATGGTGTATTGCCCGTCTACATTCACTTGATTCAGAACGTCCACCAATTTGCTTTTTTTGTTATTTGTCATGAAATAATTTATTGACTCGGGCAACAATTTATACAATATGGGCATGAAGATTAATGGGAGTGCACCGAGCCAAACCACTGCCCGCCAACCAAAATTCGGAATCAGATACATCGCTCCCATTGATGCGACAACTCCCCCTAGAGCGTGCCCGCTGAACATGATCGCGACCAGGGTACTTCTAAGTTTTTTAGGGGCATATTCAGTAATGATTGCAATTAGGTTAGGCATGACTCCTCCCAAGCCTAGTCCTGCGATAAAACGTTGTATTCCAAAAGATGTTGGGACATCTGCGAAACCTGAAGTAAATGTAAATACGGAAAAAATGACCGTACAAATCAAAATGACTTTCTTTCTGCCGAATTTATCGGCCAGCGGTCCAAAGACCAACGCTCCTATCATCATTCCAAACAAAGCATAGCTGCTGAATAACCCTGCCTCTACAGCAGTTATCCTCCACTCCGCCATCAAAGATGGCAGGATCGTCCCAAGCATGAACATATCATACCCGTCACAGATGATAATAAAGATACAACATAATATAACCTGCAAATGAAAACGGTTAAATTTTTGTTCATCCACCATTTCAGACACTTGGATCGTGCGCATTTCCTTCCCCTCTTTCTGCTTTTCCTTTTGACGTAGTCTTAAGGATGTCTCTATTTTTTTGGTTCGAGCTTACATTTAATTACAAATGATAATGTGTCACAAAGATTAATTATACGTATAAAGAACTAAGTTCACTATATATTAACTTAATCTTTAGAATATTGTCAATAATCAAAGACAATTAGCCATTTTAATCAACAAAAAACCCTCTTATTAAAGAGGGCTCAGACTGTAGTCAAACTCGAAGAAAAGCCAGCTTATCTACAATTTTTTTCTTTATAACGTTTCAGTTGATTTCAGAAATCCGCTCCCTTTCCGCCAACTGTCTGCCAAGCCTCATCAAAGCAAGCGTCTTGGTGTCTCGAACTAGCCAGTTTTTCTTACAGGAGTGTCACAAATATTATCAATCTTGTGCCGTATAAAACAGTAAAAAATCAGGGGAGTATAACCAAGTCTTGTTTTAAAATCATGAAAGGGGATGAGACCATTCCGAACCTATTTTTTGAATATTCAGACTACCGCCTGTAAACCTTCCTGTTTCTGGAGATATTAACCTTGACCTTACATACTAGTATGTTGGCCACCCTTGGGAATCCCAGTTTAAATCGTTTATTAACAGATTGGGTGAACCATTTGCTAAAGCATCATATGCATGTCTGACTATAATATTATTATTTAAAATGTCCGAATGTCCAGGGCCCTTCCATCTGTCGTTCCCTGCATCAAAAATGGTCCCTCCGCCATTCATCCTATTCATACCATTTTTATCATAGTACGGACCAGCTATGCTTGTCGATCTGCCAACAGCCATTTTATATGTGCTGTTGACTCCCTGGCAACAATTATCAAAGGATACAAATAAATAGTAATAACCGTTTCGAAATATGATATTAGGCGCTTCTACAGCTCCGTTATTATTTGGTCTAGAAGCTATAGAATATATCGAGCCTGTAGGTTTCATTGTATTTTCATCGAGACGAGTTAATTTAATGCCACTCCAAAAAGATCCAAATGAGAGCCACGGATTTCCATCCTTATCTATAACTAGGTCTCCATCTATTGCATTATAGTTATTGGCTGTTGTGGATCGAATCACTAAACCATCATCTCTCCACTGACCAGAAGTTATGCTAGTCGTTGAAAGCAGACCTATTAAAGAAGTATTGGAACCAAACGATGAAACCGAGTAATACATCCAGTAACGACCATTATAATAACTGATATCAGGCGCCCATTGATTACTTTCATGATATGGAATGTAATCTTTCCACCAGGATGGAGAAGTTGGAAAAACATTAGGCGCTTTGTTCCACTCATTGCCATTCTCAGAACGTAGCACCCTGATTCCATTCTCACCTACTAACCCCGTCCCAAATGTATACCAGGTATTCCCTTCTTTAATGATCGATGGATCATGAATAAGCGTATCACCGGTTAATGACCAATTACTGGCTAATGCAGGGTTACCTGCTGAGAAAGTTATGAATAAAGTAAATATCAATACTGAAAATGTTTTGGACTTTCCCATAATTCCCTCTTCCAAACACTTGAAAACGCATACATAATTTATGATAATCTTTTCATCAACTGGTTCCCAATTGGAATACAACTCATGTTTATTAGTTAGTTGCGCTATAAAGGGGCGGTTTAATTTCCATTTGCATTTTTTTGTCATTTGATAGAGTAAAGTAAGAAATAAGGGTAACAAGTAAAACAACTGCGCTTAAGCAATAATATGTGTTTTGGAAACCCATGAATGAATACATACTACCCGCTACGGAAGAAAAAATAGTAATGGCACTCTGTTTCGCAAAATTAAATGCCAGTAAATAAATGGTTGCGCTTAGTCTAGTATCAAATACTCCTGTAATGTATTTAAAAATGGAAACTAAGAGTAAGGGCATTTCAAAAGCTGCAATCAACCTGAATATCGATAAGAGAACAGGGCCCGTAGCTATTGCACTTCCAAAAATACGAACGAAAGTTAATACACCGAAAAGAATGAGCCCATTTTTAGCACCCATTTTATTTACGATCACAGGGGCAAAAATCATTAATATGGCTTCAAGTCCAACTTGAATGGAGACTAGCTTACTAAATATATCCGTTCCATATTCTTTAGAAGAAAAGAATTGTACATAATAGTTAGGAAACTGTTGATCGAACACATCATATATGGCGGCCGTGCCGATTATTAAGAATGAAAGGTACCAGAAGTTCTTTATTTTAAATATCGAAAGAACAGCTTTTTTACTAATTTCATTTCCTTTATCCTTCGAGCCTCCTGACTTGATATGGTCTTGACCTTCTATTTTAGCCATAAATAATAAGACAGCTAAAAAAACTGCAGCACCTGATGCAAACCAAAAAATTGAATTAGGGTTTTTTACAAACATTACTCCCCCAATCAATGAGGCCGTAGCCCCTGCTATAGATCCGAATAACCTTACCCTGCCATATTCAAAACCATTATTACGACTCACTCTTTCTATATAGGATTCAACAACCCCCACCCCGCCGTTGAATACTGCACTAAGGTATACGCTTCCTATAATTGCTCCTATAACTATATTCGCTTTAAGTAATGGGGCATAAAGGAAGCTGAAGAAAGGCCCCATGAACATTAAAAGGATTACGACGACCCAAAATAAGTTTTTTTTGAATCCCAATTTATCTGAAATGATTCCTAAAAAAGGTTGATAACATAGTGCAATTAATGACATCGATGAAAAAACAATGCCTGTTTCACTTGGGTTAAGTCCGGCAACATCTTCTAACCATAATGGGAGGAAACCAAGAACGATTGCCCAAATAATAAAGTAAAAATAAAATAGTCCTCCAAAATTCCAAAAACCTTTAGAAACATTCATATAAAGTCCCCTTTACGTATTATATAAGACATGCATTTGAATGAATTTAACCTGCTAAAATGCAAGCGAATCTTTCCACGGCATTGTAGAAAGATTCCAAGCTGAATTTTAATATTTCATCACTAGCTTTTACTTTTACTTTTATTTACCTCATCCGGTAATGGGATCCCAAAGTTTGGAGAGCCATCCTGGTTCCATTTAAATGCTTGTGCCCGTGTATGGCGATTGGGATCATACAAGGGATCCCCTTCAATTTCGGCATAATTACGAGCATGGTAAATTAAAATATCTTCGCTCCCATCCTCTGAAACTGTAAAGCTATTATGACCTGGTCCATATTGTCCATTTTCCGGTGCACTTTGAAAAACGGGAGTTGGAGATTTAGTCCAAGAATCAGGGTTTAACAAATCACTATCTTCCTCAGCCGTAAGTAAACCCATGCAATAATTATGATCTGTTGCACTGCATGAATAAATAATGAAAACCTTTCCATTTCTTTTAAGCATTGCTGGACCCTCATTTACATGGAAACCAATGGTCTCCCAAGGTAATTCAGGCCTTGAAAGCATTACCTGCGGACCCTTAATTGTCCAAGGGTTTTCCATTTCCGCAATATATATATTGGAATTACCTTTAATGTTAAAATCCCTTTGAGCCCATACATAATATAAAATACCTTTATGTTCAAAAGTGGTAGCATCTAATGAAAAAGATTCCCATTCTGTCTTAACTTGTCCCTTATGTATCCATTCTCCCTTTAATGGATCAGGACTTTCATTCTCAAGTACAAACATTCGGTGGTCGAACGTTCCGTTTACTGGTTGGTCGGTTCTCGCCGCAGCGAAGTAGATGTACCATTTTCCCTTTATAAAATGAAGTTCTGGAGCCCAAATCAGTGAGCTTTGCGGTCCAGTCTCATTTTTTCTCCAGACAGTAATAGCCTCCGCTTTACCTATTCCTTGAATAGTTTTAGATCGCCTGATTTCAAGTCGGTCATATTCTGGTACGGATGCAACAAAATAATAATAGTTATCCGAATGCTTATATACCCAAGGATCTGCTCTTTGTTCAACAATTGGGTTCTTATAAGTTTGCATTGTATTCATATTTTAGTCTCCTTTTTGTTTACCTCTACTCTTTGAATCTAGTTGCATTTATCTATTTCGATAACGATTTCTGAAATTTTTTCATGACGGCTAAGATCACCCCCCCCTATTGGATATATATAATATTTTTTGCTCCGCCCGATAAATCTTAGATAAATAAATCTATAATTCATACGGACTAATTTTATAAAAGTAAAAATATTCTTAATATTTATCCGTACAACTAAATAATAATTTGTCTTTTTAAAGATGTCAACGCTTTCTTTTGTTATTATTTTGAAAATCCAGATGAATATATCGCATAATTTATACGTACATCTTATAAAATTCATTTGAACCTTGATTCGTTAAATTGAAAGGTGAATGGTGACACTGAGAAAAACCATTTCTAAATCGAAACCTTTATGCTAACTATCTTGTCTATAATCCAAGCAATTATAAAACCACTTGTGAACAGAAATCACTTTCCCATTAATGATAAGTTTGCTGTGACTCGAGACATACAATTTTCCCACTCCGAATACCGATGGGCAAATTATTAAACTAAGGATTGCACCATTCTTGATGCGCATAAAAAAGCCCTCTTATCAAAAGAGGGCTCAGTTTGTAGACAAAAGGGGGTCAGAACTTGAGGTGATGAGGATGCTTTTTAAACATGATAACTTGATACGCCCGTGTTTCTTTTCAAACAGGTCTGTATCTTTAAAGCGTCGCTCAAAAAAGACTGTAGGTACGAAACAACTGATTCAAAGCAACACCTTCAACTCCTCAGGTAGGGTTCCTATCTAAATTTATAAAAGTTGATTGGAGAGGAAGGTGCGAGACACCTGCGGGAAAGCGCGTCTAGGGATACCCCCGCAGGCACAAACCGAGGAGGCTCCCGGAGCGGCCGCCGAAAGCGAGTGTTTTACGTACCAATCAACGTTCAAATTGTATAAGCCATAAAAAAACTGTAGTCCAACCCGATTTTCATCGAGTTAGACTACAGTCTGAGCCCTCTTATCAAAAGAGGGCATATACCTAATATAGGTCAAACTTCCAAGGCTTCTTTACGCTTCCTTTTCCTTGATTCTGTTATAAGATCATAACCAAGATAAAGGATGATGGCTCCGCCTAACAATTTAACATATAACGGAATGTCCGCTACAAAGAAATAAATCATAGAGAATAATGTCCCTATAATGCTTAACCAAAAAATTACATGTTTTAAAATTTTCAAAGTAATGACCCCTCACAAAAGATGAGATTAATTTATAGTTCGCTCCACTTTAAGGAGGAATTAATTATCCATACCATTATTCTAACATTTATTCTTTATATTAAGAGTGACTTGCATTGCGAAATTATGAACATTTAAGCAACTTTTTTCAAGGATAGGTCAAGCCATAGAGAATTCCCGGAAAATCTTTACACTTAATTCTTGTCAATTTGCAGTTTTCATAAAGACCCATTACTACGGCATAAAAGGGCAATAAAGCAAAAATGCATGAAATGACAGCGAGTTTATTCCTGCACTGCATTTCATGCAATTAATTTTACAAGACGTTCCTTTTATTGGATTCTACAACCATTTCTTCAGTTGGTTCGGAATGATTATGCTTATAATAAGCCATTTTTGCAGGAACGAATGATAAAGCAACGGCGGCAATGAGACCCGGAATAGCGAAGGCAAGGAAATTCATTTGGATGGGTAGCGCGATGGATAATAAGAATCCGCCGAGTATAGGCCCAAGCATACCTCCGATCCTTCCGATTCCAGATGCCACCCCTAATGCCGTCGATCTAATATTTGGCGGATAGTACTGGGAAACATAGGCTTGTACAAGGTTTTGGGCACCAATGGTACAGGCTCCTGCAATCGCTACCAAAGTGTAAATGACGAAGGAGCTTCCGCCCATTCCCAATAGCGTCAAACTGACTGCCCCAAGCGCATACAACGGCACAAGCATTTTCTTGGATCCATAGCGATCACAAAGTTTAGCGATGATAAGCGTACCTACGATAGCGCCCCCTTGAAGAACGATCAAGAAACCTAAGCTTGAATTCAGCGCATACCCTGCCTCGATCATTAACTTTGGTAGCCATGTATTCAATCCATATACCATCAATAGGCACATGAAAAAGGCGATCCAGAACATCAGTGTGCTTAGGGCGCGGGAATCCTTAAACAATCCAACAATCGGCATATTCGTATCTGTTTTCTTCACTTCCACAAGTTCATCCTTGATGTCGAAATTACTCTCCGGACTGACCTTGGATAATATCCTGATCAATTCTTCTTTTCTGCCAATTCTGATCAAATGCGTCGAAGCCTCTGGTAAACGCTTCATCATGAAGGGCAAAAATAACAGTGGTATTCCTGCAAACCAGAATATTGATTCCCAGCCTAGTGAAGGCATAAGCAATATTCCCAGTATCGGGGCAAGCATCCCTCCGAATGAGTAACCGCACAAAACGATTGAAACGACCATGCTCCGCATCGTTTTCGGTGCATAATCCGTCAATAAGGCAATGACGTTCGGCATGATTCCCCCTAGCCCCAATCCCGCTAGAAATCGGAAAGTCGAAAACATGGTGGGCGTGTTCGCAAATCCACATAATAGCGTAAATAAACTAAATAAAATTAGTGAAATCGCTATTACATTTTTTCTGCCGATCCGATCTGCTAATGTACCAAAGAAGATCGCACCGAACATCATTCCAAATAGTCCATAGCTGCCCATAGCCCCCGCTTCCACGGAAGTAAGGTTCCACTCCTCCGTCAATACCGGGACGACCGTCCCGTAAACGACGAGGTCATAGCCATCAAAAAGGATAATGATAAAACACCATGCCAGCAATCCAAAATGAAAACGATTGAACTTACTGTTGCTAATTACCTCGGTCGTATTAATTTTAGCCATAAAATTTTCTCCTCTCTAGGTGACTGCAATACTTCCATCCAATTGATAGCGCTTTCGTAATCCTTTTAAAAAACATCGGCTCACCATTATTTTATACAAATAGTGAACCGAGTTATCTAATTATTATTATAAATGCTAATTATCTGATATTTCAACAAAAACTTTCATCTATTTTTCATAAATATCTTAATGTTTTCTGTTGCTATCGTTAAATACAAAATTATTGAACATGCGTAAAAACAACAAAAAACCAGTTCCGATAAGGAACTGGTTTCTAATTAATAAAGTAGTAAGCCGCCATTGCCGTATTCAAGTAAGAAAGTTTTAAACCACCACTCCTCAAAGTGGGTGTTTGCAGAAACAATCCTGTTGTCCAAGTCAGTGACGAGGCATAACATTCCTGTTTCAATATAAAACTCCCTATTACAGCTTAAAGGTTAAAACTTAATTATCATTACGAACAACGCAGCTTGTATAGTTATAATACCGAAATATCTTTAATTTTGCAAGTTTAATCATTCCCAAGCAACAAAAAAATTTCTTGTTACACTTAAGCAAGTGTAGCCAAATTAGTCACATGCCCAAAAGGCAAAACTAATGGCGGCACTCTGATTTCACTTACCATCCCCCACTTTCATTGATATCTTATTAAGGAATAGCATACTTGGGTAAGTAATATTTTTAGATAGAATGCGCAAGATAAAATTGGACGGAAATGAAAGTGTTTGTCTTGTGAAGATCATCGGTTGCTGAACTTAATATATCCTAAATAACATTTGCAAATACATGGAAGGAGTCTATAATATTAACTAACAGATTTGATTGGAGTGACTAGATATGCTTTCAAACATTGGTTTTCCCGGTTTAATTTTAATCCTTCTTTTAGCTTTAATTGTTTTTGGACCGAACAAGCTACCTCAAATCGGACGGGCAGTCGGCACCTCGCTTAGGGAGTTTAAGAATGCAACCAAGGGAATAACAGAAGAAATACAAGAGGAATTCAAGGATGACGTACAAGCTGCAAGAAAAGAATCGATAAAATGAAAAAGACGCCTGCACGCAGCAGGCGTCTTTGATGCGTTTGTGGCGCAGAACCGTCAGGCCACATCCCGACGTTTAGCTAAAAGCATGTTCTTCGACTTACACAAATTAGCTCATCGCTTTATTAATATAACATTAAACTTACTTTATTTCAAGTAAATTATTGCACAGCCTGTTAACGTGACTCCTTGGTATTGATTTTGATCCTTATTTTCAAGGTTTGTTTTTATCCTATAAACCGTTTTGGGCTTTTAAGAAATATTCTATCGAGTTGTTTATTAAAATACAACGATCCCCATTAAGCCGGTATCAAACAGAATCGTTGAACTTCATTACAAGTTCATTGTCAGTTGAGTCAATTGATCCGAGGAAACGGCCACTTGATTGAACGCTTTATTAATTTCATCGAATATATCATTCAGTTCTGTCATTTCCTTGGTGATCTTAATATTCTGCTCTTTAACAGAAAGCATGGACTTGGATATATCTGTAAAAAATACACCGGTTTCTTTTCCTTGTTTCGTACCTTTGGTAATTTCCCCGTTAACCATGGAAATTGATGTGTTCATAACATTGGTAAAATGAGCAATTCCATTAACCAGTTTCACTACTTCCGAAACTGATTCCTTGGTATTTTCTGAAAGCTTCCTTACCTCACCAGCCACAACTGCAAATCCTTTACCATTTTCGCCAGCTCTTGCCGCTTCAATCGCTGCGTTCAATGCCAACAGATTCGTTTGCTCTGCAATTGAAGTGATGATCGTGACTATTCGTTCAATTTCCTTTGAAGTATTGGAAAGCTGTTCCATATCTTTTGAGATGATCGTCATTTGCTCCTGCGTTTTTACCAATCTTTTCTCTAATCCTTGTAACAGTTCGACTCCTTCTTTTGATTTTCCCTCTGCATGTATCGCAATCTCTGACCCCTTTTGTGTGTAATCATGAATTTCGACTACCTTATTTGCCATTAATTGAGTTGCTGAACTAGTCTCTTGACTGATTGCTGCCAACTCCTCTGCATTATGATTGACATTCAGTTTAATCGTTTCTTTTTCCGCTTGGGTTTTTTGACGAATCTTCTCATTTTCAAGTTCATAAGCCTCTAAAACGATTTGCTGCTCTAAATTAAAAATTTTAGTGACGGCTAGAATGTTTGCTTGATATTGCTCAATATTCTTTATATCGGAAAACACATGAATGATTAATGATTGCAATAAATCCTGAAAGGCACTCATATACCATTTTGGCTGCAATCCAATTCGCACATGTACTTGTGCGATAATATAACGTTGTTTAATATACGCATCATCAATGGTACCGCTAAACATTTCGAACAAATGCCGATGCAGTGTCTTTTTCAACCTATCAACAGAACTATTGTCCGAAATGATTTTCATTAATGAGGGTTCAGTTTCTAGATTTTTATAGAAATTCCCTACAATTTGGGTCAAATGTTCTTTTACTCCGTCTTGTAAAGAACGTATTATGCATAAATCCCCGATCGTCAAATGAATCATGTCCACTTGATTCAATACGCTAGGATATTCCCTGATATCTATACTTACATGTTCCTTATATTGCATATAGTCTATTGAATCTATCTTTTGTTTACTTCTCCATATACTTTTCATGATTGAATCGCCCCCAATTTTTCTACCTATATATACTATTTCGTCATAAAGTCTGAAAATCTTAAATCACTTGGATAAATCCCCCTTCACACAAGACTTATGAACTAAATATTCCAAATAAAAAAACACTCCAGGGAGTGTTTAAGAAGAATTTTCAGTTGATTTAAATCCGCTCCCTATCCGTCGACTGTCTACCAAGCCTCATCAAAGCAAGCGGCTGTGGGGTCTCGGCTAGTCAGTTATTCGGCAGGAGTGTTGCAAATCTCTTCAATCCAATAAGAGTTACAGGAAAAAACCATTAAGGATAATCAAGTCTTGTTTAAAATCATGGTTCGGGATGAGTGCATACCGAAACCCTTTTGTCTTCAAGCTGAAACACTTCAGAAATTGTCTTTTTCAATGATCATTTTCCTGTTGGTTAAGATTGGAATGCTTACGGGAATAAGTGAAGTAAATGACGACTCCGATAGCCATCCAGATCAAGAACCTTATCCATGTATGACTCCCCAGCTGAACCATCAAGAATACGCAAAAAACGATTGCCAGGCCTGGAACGAGCGGTACAGCCGGACAATAAAAAGCACGTTTCATATCCGGTCTTGTTTTCCTTAAAACGATGACCGCTATGGAAATCATCGTAAACGCAGTCAATGTCCCAATGTTGACCAACTCAGCCAATTCACCAAGCGGGATGAATGCTCCCAATAAGGCCGCTATCAAACCAAATATCCACGAAGCCGCATATGGTGTTTTATATTTTTTATGAAGTTTTGATAAGGATTTTGGCATCAGCCCATCACGTGACATCGCAAACATGATTCGGGTTTGTCCATACAACATAACCAAGATCACCGTTGTCATTCCGAGGAAGGCACCTAGATCGATGATTCCTGCAACCCAATTTTGGCCTGCGCTTTGCAAGACCAAAGAAATCGGGTGGTCAAGGGCCTTGCTGAATTGTGCATACGGTACCACACCTGTCATGATTAAACTTACGGCCATATAAAGCACTACACAAATGACCAATGAACCGAGAATTCCGCGCGGCAAATTCTTACCTGGATTTCTTGTTTCTTCCGCCGCAGATGCAACTGCATCAAAGCCGATGAAGGCAAAGAACATTAATGCGGCAGTTGAAAATACCCCATCGATTCCAAATGGCATGAATGGCTGCCAGTTTTCCGGTTTCACATAATAAATAGAAGAAACGATGAACAACAAGACTACCAACACTTTAATAACGACCATTATATTATTGATTCTAGTCGTTTGTTTCGTACCTATGGAAATCAAAAAGGTAATCGCCATGACTATCAAAAAGGCTGGTAAGTTCATATAAGTCGTGACACCTTCGACCGAACCCGGTGCTGCCGTTAATTTCTCAGGAAAGTTAATCCCGAATCCACTTAAAAATGATTGGAAATAGCCCGACCACCCCGCAGATACGGCACTAACAGCCAATAAGTATTCAAGGATTAAATCCCAGCCGATTATCCAAGCGGCGAATTCACCTAAAGTTGCATAAGCATACGTATAAGTCGAACCTGATACCGGCACGGAAGCTGCAAATTCTGCATAAGAAAGTGCAGCGAATAAACAGGCAAGACCAGCAATGACGAACGATATTGAAAGTGCAGGGCCGGCATTCACTGCACCAGTGCCTGTTAGAACAAAAATGCCTGTCCCAATAATCGCTCCAATTCCTAGCATAGTTAAATCCCAAGCACCTAGTTCCCGTTTCAATCCCTTACCGCCGGAACCTGCGTGTTTCAACAAGTCCTCAATGGACTTCTTTCTAAAAATACTCATCTTCTCTCCTCCATAATTTTAAAAACTATTCTGAAAATTATAAACAAATAAATTCACTTACGATTTATATCTAAGAAATTTCGACAAATTTCTACAATCCCTGAATTATCTGACTTTCAAATTATATGTATTAACCTATTCACCGTCAATGGTTTATTATTGTAAAATTCTGTTTTTGTTTATTATAAGCTTAATTACCCAACAGAATTAACTATCAATAACAATGAATGATTAACAATTCATTATTGTAATATTAATAAAGTAGCTATTGAAGTATTTACTGCATTCCAGTAATTTGGTTCTTGTAAAAGTTCTAATATTTTTAATTCTATAGAGAATCATTATTTATTTTTATCTAAGTATTATTATGAAATAACACACCAAAATTATTCCGATCATTCATGCACCAATCGTTTGACGGAATCAAAGTACATCACTATACTTATTAAGTCTTAAAAAAAGTACGGGAATTATGCTTAATAATTGAAGAAGGTGACATTCATGGATTTTGCGATTACCTATCTGTCTTTTTATTTAATCCAAGTCGAAGGCAAAGGCGATCAGGCTGATAAGCGTTTTAAACATTTCCAAACTCTTGATACTGAAGAATACGAAGAAAGTCCTCTAAAGGATTTTTTAGATGGGGAATTGATGAAGATTTCCAAACGGAAAGTCGACCGTCATCCAAAAACTGAACAAATACCGACGAAAATCGGTTCTTTTATTGTCGAAGAAGGACATGCACTTGATTCCAACCCTAATTACAATGTATTTAACCGTGTTCGATATGCAAAAACAAAACAAGAATTCCAAGAGGAAAATGAACAATTCACGCGGTCTTATATTGATACAAGTGCCGTCCGTGGCGGTGTCTTCATAATCGCATCGGCAAAATTAACGAAATATCTTGATGAACCATTCGTTTTCTTATTAAAATGTGATTTCGAGCCGAAAGTTGCTTCCATTTCTGATGAACGTACCCTGATTAGGCACGTTGAAATGGCAATCACCACTAAAAATATGAAATCCATTCAATACCCCTACATGCCCGAAGAAGGAATGGTCGAAGAAGGCGAACTGAAAATCCACCAGGCTTCACATGCACGCTACTTCGAGGACTTTTTGAAATTCGTCGAGTATGGCGAGTCGATGCCGGAAATCATGAAAAACCAGGTCATCCATATGGTCCATGAACATGTATCCGCTCAATTCGAAGAAAACAGTGACGAACTGCAGAAATTCGAACAAGACCTGGAAATCTGGGAAACAAGCGATAAACGGGAAATCCAGGAACGCCTTGAAACTCACCAAGTCGTCGAAGCCACAGCCCAGATTGTCGAGCATACACCTGAAGCCGAACTGCGCATGAAGCTTGGCAGTACATCCATCAAAGGACTTCTAGCCGATTTCGGCGAAAGCATCCATTTAGGCAAGATTAATGGGAAGTATGTATTAATGATAGAATCCGATACAATAGAATTCGATAAAGGTGTATCACCGATTGAATTTCATAGGCCGGATGATTTGATGGAGATTGTGGAGCGGATTAATAAGAAAAGTGTTGGGGAGTAAACAGGGAATGGTGATGATTTGTGGTCATTGATGGAATCATTAAAACTGTGCCATATAAGGTTATCTGATCGTTTGTGACCAAAATTGTGATCAATTTACGCTCTAAAATCATGTTAATAAGGGTTTTCTTTAATTAAGTAACTTAAAATATTAAATCAAAAAAGACAGTGAGCTAATCTTTGCTTACTGTCTTTTCGTTTATAACTAAATAATAAGTTATTCAGTTGTTCCCATTGCTAATTCTTCTTTATAGAAAAGGAATAACCCTAAAAAAGACAATAAGAAACTACGCCCCTTGATATGTATTTTAAAAATCTTACAATTCCTGTATCCCTCATTCTTAGCTACCATTTGGGATTTTCTAATTTTAATTTCTTTCTTCTATTTGTTTTATATACTCTGCTGCCTTATTGCATTGCCCAAAAATTTTAATAATTTTCTGTGGCATGAAAAAAGGCGCACCATTTATAAAAAAATCAGTGTTTATATTTTTTGAGATAAATTCATCATTTACTTCTTAATTCCTTAGCGAAAAATTCGATCGAGAAAAGTTTTCTTTTTCTCAGGAGGCACAGGAAGAAAGAAACGATTCTTACTTGTTACATCAAGATAAGGCGTTAATATGTCAGTCTTCTCCGCTACAGAAGTTGCGGTATTTAACTGTTCTTCAATTTTTGCAAAATGTTTTGCTGTTGAGCCTTTTGACGTATAGACAAAACGCCCATCTGGGAATTTTTGTGACTCTGTTGTTTCTTTTTCAGTATATGCATGGACAGACGGACGTGCCCAAAAAACATTCTTCCGCACCATACGTGCAGGACTTCCTGCAGCTGCTACATTTGATGGAAGCGATTTTGCCACGAGTGACTTTGCACCTAAAATTGAACCTGTACCAACTTCCACTCCTTTTAGAATCATGACGTCCTGCCCAATCCAAATGTGGTCACCTAAGTACACACTCTTTGTTGAGTTAATCCTTTTTCGAGTTGTTCCATCGTAGATTAAATGTGGATCTGCCAAACGAACGACTACACCACTTGAAAACATATTATCATCACCGATGAATAGATTCTTTTGCTCAGAGAGAATAAATCTCGCTTCTCCATTAAATGAATAGTTGCGACCTAGGAAAAATGTATTGTCATTCCAAACATTGACTCTCATCGTTGCTTTGCGATTGGATTTCCCAATGATTATGAGCGAGTTGTTGCCATTAAAATTTAGCGTTGCATTTTTAAATTCGGCTCCACGTTCAATAATTAACCGATTTCCTTCACCAATAAATTTGATTTTACTATTCACAAACGAAATCTCATCTTCTGTATTTCCTATAAAGAGTATCCCATTATCCGTTTCTGGTTTCTGTAATATATCTGAAATGATTTCCATACTTTTCGTACCCTCTTTTTCAAAGTGTTTAAAACGTTTTCATTATACCTCATTTTTCGCTCAACACAAAGACCGCCTAAGAAAACCTAGGGAGATGTAAAGCTTGAAGCCTCCCGATTTACGAAAAAAGGGTAATGGTAAAGTTATTTTTTTCAATGAACTGAGAACAGGATGATCTTATTAAATCACTGAAACGGAAGATTAAGAAATTTGATAATAAACAAATTAGGGGCCGAATTAAAGTGGCTCTTGCAGTGGAAAATAAAAAATTTTAAATTAATTTAGAGATCACGATGCTCTCCCCTCCCTGCTAGTTAAATACTAGGGCTTTTTCTTTTGGTATTGCGCCATTATGCGGAATTGGAAATTAAATTGCATTTTCTATTGACTAAACGTTCATTCAATAATAAAATAAAACTGAAAATTCAGTTAAAATCGGAGGGGTTGCATTGGATTTACATTTCGAGATTACTGGCAATGGTCATCCTGTTGTTCTTATTCATGGTGGTGGGACTGATTTGAGGCAATGGACATTTTTAGCATCTCATTTATCTAAGAATCACAAAGTTATTGCTTTTGATGGCCGTGGTGCTGGTAAATCACCATCCCCTATAAAACATGCAAACTATGTTGACGATGTACTGGCACTGATGGATTACCTGGAACTTAATCAGGCAACGATTATTGGCCATTCCATGGGCGGCCAGATTGCAACTGATTTCGCACTTAATTTCCCTCAAAGAGTATCGAAACTTGTATTAATTGCTCCTTCTTTAACTGGTTTTCCCTATTCAAAAGAGTTTGAACAATATCATAAAAAGATATTGGAAAGTGCCCCCAATATAGATAAGATGTTGGAGCTTGCCCTTCATTCCCCAACATATCAAGTTGTTATCAATAGTCCGCATAAAGATCTCACTGTCCAAATGCTCAGGCATCATTTCGGGCGCATGCTTAAGTGGCCAGCTGATATCTGCATGAAATGGCCTCATCCGCCTGCAATGGATCGATTAGGAGAATTGAACCCAGAAACGTTATTTTTTATCGGCAAAAAAGACTTGGCAGACAATTTTCGGGTTGCCGATTGTTTCCGTAAGGTACCAAACATCCGTTTCATTGAAATAGAGGATGGCGATCATATGCTGTCCCTCACCCACTCTGAAGTTTTATATCAAGAATTCACTGCTTTTATGGAGGATTGAAGTTAAAATGCCACGTACACCCGAAGAAAATGACCGCATTCGCCAAGTATCCAAAGAAAAAATTCGCGCTGCTGCCATGGAGTTATTTATGAAACAAGGATATTACACTACTTCCATTAACGATATAGCCAAGAAGGCGGACATTTCTAAAGGGTTACTCTATAACTATTACAAAGGAAAAGAAGAACTGCTTTCTGAAATGGTCGAGACGAGAATCAGGGAAGTGGTTGAAGTCATGGAAGAAGCGTTCACCTTAAATACACCTCGTGAACAGCTCGAACATATAATCATTGGTGCCATTGATAATATCCACAAAAAACCGGAAGTCCATCGCTTCTATCTACACCTGCAAACCCAGCCAGCGGCTGATGAAGAGTTGATAAAATACAGTCATCTCATCATTGAAGAAAATGCTAGACAATTCGAGTTTCAATGTAAAATATTTGAAAGCATGGGTGAAAAGGAACCAAGGAAACGATCGTTATATTTTTCATCTGTACTACAAGGTATTATGTTGATGATATCCACCTATCAACAAGGGTTTCCGGTAGAAGAAATAAAGCACCAGATTATAAGGGAGTTTTGCAACTAGTCTGCCGTTTAATAGGTCATATCCTAAATAAAAATTAAATGAGGAACTTCAACAATCGGGCGCTGAAATGGAGTAAATTATGCCTCAAATAGCTAATTCTTTATCTTGGTCGGATGTTCCCAATTCTAAAAAATCTCTTCAGAAATCTATCTGAAGAGATTTTTTAGTTTATTTGTGACGACCGGTTTGAACTAAAACCAATATCACTTTTCTAAATAAGAAGTTAATCTCTATCTCCTATACGCCCATCTATTATTCTACTAACAATATTCCGTCTGCAATCGGGCGTTCACCTGCTGCATCAGAGGGTCTTGTGACTCGGTCATCCCCAACTGTCATTGTCGTCGACCCGCCGCCGTCAAGATTGATGGCATCTACGGCTCCTAATGACATCATGACTTTTGCACTTTCTTCAAAATTAGCCCCTACACTCCATCCGGGTGCGCGTCCATCGATGGTGACAAATAATAGATTGCCATTTTCCTTGATTCCTGCAAGCGTTCTAGGATTACGACGTTCCCCAAAACGATAATAAAAGCCAGGATCTTCTTCCCAGTGAAAGCCTTCCTCTACGGCATTAATGGAAATTTCTCCGTTTTCCAATAATCGAGGTCCTCCATTAATCATGTTGGTGGTTTGGTCTAATTTTAATAGCTTTCCATCACCGATGATTTCACTCTTCACCTGAATTTTCATACCTTGTTGGGCATGGTCACGAAGCCACTCTGCCGCCTCCCCCGTTCCTACAAGAACAGAACCATTGCCCGGAATGACTCCTCCGCGATTGTCACGAATTTCCGCCACTTCTCCGGCATGATTTACGACCACTTCCACACCGTCGCCCGATTCTGTCTTTTCTCCAAATACGGATGTATATTGGATAAGCTCACTTTCATCCTTACAAGTAAAATCATGTTTCGCCCCTTCTGTTGTCGTATCTCCTCCAACACCGCCACAATTGCGGATTAATCCCGGCTTCCGATTTAACCCATCCACTTCCCTGACCGCACCATCAGATGAAGTAGCCTGAATTGACGTGGAAACAGACACAATGTTTGCCTTCTCTTCAACAGAGGATAAAGTCAGAGCTGAACGGCCATTTATCGCCTCACTGACAAGGTGGCCTTTGCTGGCGAATATACCGGCAAGATCGCCTGGTGTTCCATCCTTCTCTCCTACAACAAAGTATCCGGCATTAATTCCGGCAATCGCATCATTTCTGTCAGCGATTTGGGTCAAGGTTTCTTTCCCTGTCACTGCCTCATTTGCCAATTCCGGCAAAACATGCCCTTGAAATCGATCCTGATCCACTTCGAGTACGTTCACTACCCATGGTCCTGTTGTTTTCTCTCCGTCTTCACCCGTATACATAGTCCGTAGGCCCGAATATCCCTTTTCCGATAACTTGTTTCTCATTTCAGCTGCATCCGCTTCCAGCTGATATTGGCCGATGCGGACAATGTATCCAAGTGGACCTTTTTCCCGGTCATCCAATGCCCGATTCGGTTCTCTTATGATACGAGCATTTTTGAAACCATCTCTTTTTAAATTTCCCAACAATATCTTTGCCTGCTTCTGTGTTTTTACAAATGCCACATCCACTGTGAAAAAGTCTTTAGAAGATGTTTCACCACGATAGATTTTGGTATACGTCACTCCTGGTGCTGGATTCATGGAATTTCTTTGCTCAATCAAATTAGGTGTTCCTAACGGAAGCACATGATTCTTCACTTGTAATTGAGCATTCAATTCTGCTTGAACTGGAGTTTCTGGAATGGCATTTACAATCATCACAGATGCTAGACTAATAGTCGCGATAGGCAAAATGGGCTTTTTCCATAATTTTTTCATTTATTCCTCCAATAAAATTATGTCCTGCTTTAACTTTATTGGAGGAATATGATGGGAAATTAAAAAGACTATTATATTTCAGTCAATTTTAAGTGAACAAAAATGAGCATAAATACCCGATAAATATTACAATAAATTTTTGTGAAAGGACAAATTTTGGATATTTTCTCATTGTACTCAGTAAAATCAACCTTTCCTTTTAACAAAGCCTTAACCTTGCTTTGCTGCCTAAAGAGTGGAAATTATAAGAGGGATTATCATTTTGGAGGTAAAGTTTATGGAGACTTTAAAAAAGAACTTGTTGTTAATACCAACCATTTTATCGGTTATCAATGTGATCTTCCTTGCTTCATTCCTCATTGGACTTAGTATTATAAGCCATCCAATTTCAGGTATTTTAACAGATTTTGGCTTGCTATGCCCATTGATCGCAACCTTATCATTCTTCTATTTAGTGATTAAAGTCAAGGGTATAAAGCATTCAACATTAAAGTACTTTCCTTTCGTAAATGCGGTTACATTTCTAATCCCGATATGTATTCTTACTTTCCTTATACTTCGATTCTTAAACGATTAGGATTTTCACTTTTAATGAATGCTATTATAAAAATACTTTTATTCATACAAAAAAAGCCCTCATTTTTAAGGGCTTTTTTGCTAAGCTAAGTGCATTTAAGCATTATATTCTATTACATTTCATATATTTCATCCAAATAATTTTGCGAAGGTATTTTCACCGGCGACCCCGTCTGCAGATGTTCCATTGGCCCTTTGAAATGCCTTCACCGCTATTTCCGTTCTGCCACCAAAGATACCATCTATGCCATGTGGATCATGTCCTTCCAAATAAAGTGCAGCTTGAAGGATATAAGTGATATTCCCTTCCGCCCCTTCCCTAACATTAGGTGAAGCAGCTTTTGTTTGGGGTCCCCATATTCCATCAACATTAATCTTTGCACCATATTGTTTATTCAATTCGGTTTGAAAACCCTTGATCAGCGCTTTTTTAGTATTGGGACCATAATAACCATCAACATCTATTTTTGCTTTATACCTGCTATTTAATGTCCTTTGAATGGACTTGATAGTTTGGTTGCCGCTATCCTTTGCTGGCGTATCTTTTACAATGACTTCGGATTCGACTTGTGTAGGAGGTGGAGTGGTTCCATTCACTTTTGATATCAGTCTAGGCTTCATTCCCGCTTTTAACTGAGAATAAGTCAGTCCGCCCGTCATATCCAAGTGCGGATAATCTTTAAAGCTTGACCAATCCCCTCCCCATGCAAAGCCCAAGGATTTACCAATAGCGGCTACCCGTTTCCATTTTGCATCGACTGTCCATATTGCATTTTTTCCATCATCGCTGACTATGAAATAATCAATAGCTAGTCCAAAGTTATGATAAGATTGACCTGGCATCGCGTTGGTCACTCTCGGTTTCGATAAATCACTATAGTTTTTACCATCATAAATATACCCTAGGCGACCTTGACCATATAGTTTTGCTTGCTCTTCCATAGACCGATAACCTGCGCTGATTTGCACGAAAATGCCTTCTTGGTATGCCCGTCTAACCATTTCCAATGCTGATTCTTTTACGACTGGATGAATGCCGCTGCCCATATTCTTTTCTGAACGATCCAATAAGGTTTCTAATTTAACTGTCAATTTAATCACCTCCTAATATGTTATGGTGCTAATTAGGAAATGCTTGTACACCTACCTTGACGTTACACAAAAAAGCCCTTTTATGTGGACCTAGTTTGCTTTCATCGTTCTTAAATAAAAAAAGCACAACCCTTAATGGGATTGTGCTTTTGATCTATTATAAAAGCTTATTTGGATCTTCTTTATCTTTACCAATAACCCTTATCAACTCATCCAGCTTTTCATTTCTTTCTTGATCTAATCTTGTCTTTGCATTGATGAATTTAATTATCTTAATTATGAAATAAACACTTAATACAACAAGTCCCAAATAAAACAAAATCGGTATGATTGCAAAAAGCCCTATTAAACTGCTGGCTTGGTCCAAAAATAATTCCTCCCAAATGTAAAATATAGTATTATTATACAGGAAAAACAAAGAAAGCATCCGATATCGATTTATTATTTAAATAATTATTTTGCGCAAAAAACCTGAAGCTAGCAACATTTTAATGATCTCCAATTAGTCATCAGAAAATTTCTTAAAGGCAGGGTAAAACAATATTGAAGGATTTGAGTCAGAAAAAGGGAGAAGTTTAAATTACCCATTTAAAAACCCCTATTTTATCTATTCAAATATAGACATAAAATAGGGTTTATATATTTTTTTGTTGCGTTTCTATCATGATTATAAAATAGATAAATTGAATTAAAGAACTTCACATAATCAGTCAATACTTCCCTAAACCCCACTTATCTCTGCACTCTACAAATGTTTTCTAAAAAGAATTTACACTCTAGAACAGTGGAATGAATCACATCATGGGCCATATATTTCGATGATCTAATCAAAAAATCCCTCGAGGATCCCCTGTGCATAATCCCTTTCTATAATTAGGCTTTCCAAAGGCTAATTATCAAGGAACGTTGTCGACCTTTTCCGGGTATAAGAAGTTCGTGTATACGTAAGACTTAGAGTTTCCAAAAGTCTTGAAACTCCACGAAGTGTATATCTCTTCCCCCATTCCAGTTCAATATACGTCGACACTAAGGAAAGGGTCCAATTGTAGTGCAGTTCATAGGTTGGGGTGCTTTTCTCTAGCTACTTAGCTGTGAAGGGGAACGCAATCATTAATTCTGGAGCCAGGGGCTTCTTCATAATACTTAATTCGTTTAAGCAGCCAGGATAAGTAATACCTCTCCAAAATCCTGGAATATATTGAAGGCTACTTTATTCCCGATTAAGAATACAACCAATTCAGTTTTATTCAGTATATTAGGGTGACAGAATTTTAAAGGTAAATAGATGCTAAGACAATTTTCAGTTCAAGTAAATCCTGGTGAAGTTAAAGATAAGTTCCACCGATTTAGTACTAAAGTGTAATTCTTTAATTCGAATAAGGTTAGTGTTAACATATAGTAAGTATATCTTCCAATGAAGGAGCTAATTATGAATCCCAATATTTTATTGCGTAATAATGTAAAGTTTAAAGGAAGCGGTACACGACCAATGATATTTGCCCCAGGTTTTGGTTGTGATCAAAATGTCTGGCAATCAGTTGCAAAAGACTTCGAAGATGAATACCAAATTATCCTATTTGACTATGTTGGGTCAGGTAATTCAGATATAAAGGCATATAACGTGGAAAGATACAGTACTCTTGAGGGGTATGCACAAGACGTACTTGATGTTTGTTCCGCATTAGACCTAAAAGATGCTATATTTGTTGGACACTCTGTTGGATGTGTGATTGGCATGCTGGCATCAATTAAACATCCTGAATATTTTTCTAAACTTGTTCTGGTTGGTCCTTCCCCTTGCTACCTGAATCTTCCTAATGATTATTACGGAGGATTCGAGAAAGAACAACTTTTAGGATTGCTTGATATGATGGACAAAAATTATATAGGCTGGGCAACCGCCTTTGCTGGAACGGTAATGAATAATCCAGATCGACCAGAGCTTAAACGGGACCTAGAGAATCGTTTCTGTTCTACTGATCCTATTATCGCTCGACAATTTGCGGAGGTTACCTTCTTTGCAGACAACCGTAAAGACTTACCAAAAGTAAAAGTACCATCACTCATTTTGCAATGTTCTGAAGATGTTATTGCTCCGTCAGCAGTAGGTGATTATATTCATAAACATCTTCCTCGTAGTACATTTAAATTGATGAAAGCAACAGGACACTGTCCACATATTAGTCATCCTGAAGAGACGATATACCTAATCCGTCAGTATTTGGATGAATTTCCGACAAACGATTTACAGAAAGAGATTGGTGTGAATTTTTGTGAATGAACAATTAAATGAGGCACCCTGCGGATATTTGACTTTATCAGAAGAAGATACTATTTTATCCGTTAACCAAACCTTACTTAAAATATTGGGGTATAATCTCGATCAATTGAAAGGGCAGCATATTAATTGTATCCTTTCGGCTTCTGCCATACTCTTTCATCAGCTTTATCTGGTTCCTCTGATCAAGTTGGAAAATCACATTGAGGAAATATATATATCCTTAAAGTCTGTAGATGATGAAGAAATACCTGTGTTACTCAACGCTGTTCGAAGAGAGCGAAATGGAAGACCTATTATTGAGTGTGTAGTGATTCCAATGCGAAAAAGAAACGAATTAGAAAATGAGCTTCTTATAGCGAAAAAAGAGGCAGAGAAAGCTCTAAATGCTAGGAATAAGGCTTATTCTGATTTAGAGAATGCTCATGAAACGATGATAATGCAACAGGATAAACTTATTGAATTGAACGAAAAAAACGAAAAATACAAAGTAGATACAGAAAGAGAAATGGATCTTGCCAAAAAAATCCAAGAGGCACTATTAACTGTTCCTATTATTAATGAACATCTTGAAATTCAAGCGTATTATAAAGGCGCCAATCAATTATCAGGTGATCTTTATGGATTTTACCAAATTGACGCCCAACGGTATGGCCTTATCCTACTTGATGTGATGGGGCACGGGCTTTCTTCAGCTCTACTAACCATGTCACTTCATTCCATATTTCAGAGATTAATTTTAAAAGGTTCTGAAGTGAGAACTGTGATGAAGGAATTAGATGATCATCTTCATTCTTTATTCAAAAACACAAGTGAAACTTTTCATTATTGCACAGCCGTCTACCTTTTAATCGATACTGATAAGAGAGAAATTAATTATATCAATGCAGGCCATCCTTCCGTTCTTTTACAGGATATAAACGGAAAACAATATCACTTGCGTTCTAATCGGCCTCCACTCGGGATGTTTGAAGATATGATTTTTAAAACAAACACCCTTACATACAATAAGGACAGTAAGCTGTGCCTTTATACAGATGGAGTTGAAGAACCTCTTGGTTCAGACCGTTTATGCTCATTGTTAAAGACCTATTCGGCTGCCCCTTTATCTAAACTTAAGGGGGAAATTATACAATCGCTTAGAAATGAAGAGGACACTGACCAACGTAAAGATGACCAATGTCTTATTTTAGTTAAACTGAAATAAAACATTGGGGTTGTGCTATCCGTTATATAAACTAATACAGGTTGATTCAATTTCTTGGGAGTTCCTGTAGCTATGATTGCAAATCAATTATTTCAGTTAATAGAGGGTTTAAATTTAGTTGGTTCGAAAACCTCATTGTGTGGATACGCCCTTTTATTTAGAGATAAACTTTAGTTCAAATCACTTTAGACACCCTTAATGGACCAATTTAGTAATTGGAATAAAATAAAACAAATGAGGAGCTATCTATTTTGGGTAGCTTCTATTTTTTATGCAAAATAGTTATTATAAATTACGTAATATAAATAAATTGACAGCGTCCGATTCAAAAATCATCCGTAACCAGCTTTTCAATAATTTTCAATCATTTAGTTCCATTTGCCTCCCAATCCTTTCCATCATATAATAAAGCTATTAAAGAGGAAGGGGGGCATGGCAAATGTACGAAGGTAGAGATCCTTTCGTTTCTTCACTCGCTTCTCATTTAAACATGCGGCTCACTCGTTTAGCAAAAGAAAGGGAAATCCCACTGGAAAGATTATTGGATAAATCCGTCGAATTGTTACTTGAATATATGGAAGACAATGAATTGATCAATGACCATGTTAAATTAAACAATGTTGAAGCGATTAATAAAAATAATGAAATCATTCAGCAAAGCAGGCAAATCCTTAAGAAAGACTAGTATAAAAACACTCAGCCATCACAGTTGAGTGTTTTTTTCAGCTTTTATATTTCAGAGCATTACTCACTAATATAGCCCACTCTAATTTACAACTGAATGTCCAAATAAAAAAGGCAGCCACTAGGACTGCCCCTGTTGAACAATTGTTTTACAGTTGCTTCATTCTTTTAGTGATTAATAAAAACGATGCTTGTTTTTTTTGCATTTTTTACATTTACAACGTTTTCCAGGAAACCATACTGTACTCGGGTCATTGTTCTCAAAACATTTTTCTTCATAGCAACAATTTATCTGCATACTAACACCCTCCTTACTACTGTATATGCTTGGACTGATCGAAGGTGTGGACAAGTTGCTAAAAATTTAGTAGTAAATGCTGAATTCATTCATTTTCCATGTTGCTGGACAACTTCCAATGTATGTGGAAGCCAACTGAAATCTCCCCAAGTTTATGGCCGGGAATAACGATTTTCGCATCTTTATATACATACATTAAATTCTTCATCGTATTTGGCCATGCTTCCATGTTAGCTTCATCAATGATCCCGGAATTCTTTTGTTCCAGCGCGAAAATCATATCACCAAATAATTATACTTTGGCAGCCATATTGTCATGTTATCAGAAGTATGGGCTTCTCCCGGGAAGTATTATACACTTCCAAATTTCCCCTCAACGAATAGCACATAATATAATTATGTAAACAAATATTCGCCCATGAAACTATACTAACTCCACTATTAAGCGTTATTTATTTTAGAACGAAACTATTTTTTCGGCATTAGATAGCCCCTAAAAAAAGAAACCTTGAAAGGTATTTAGCCAATCAAGGGGTTTCATTCTATATAATGTTTTACTTTAGATATTCAGCTTCCCATTTATCTTGTTTTTCTACAGGGCTAAGTTCTGAAATATCCTCATATCCATAATTTATTTTCATTTTTCCTGTGTTATCTAAAATGAAAGTTAGGTTTGTCCATAGTTCCTGTTCTTGCTCCTTAAATTCTTCACGCAATCTCGAAAAACAATTATACAATTCATTATCAAGCCCATCAAACTCTTCCTCATCAACATTAAATAAATCTGTTATATCCAGACTATATACTGGTTCCCCGCCAGTTTCAGGGTAATAGTAGAAAAAAACTTTTTTATAACCTTCTCTAAATTCAGCGTATAAAAAGATTTGTTTCCAATCCTCTGGAATTATATTAATTAATGTATTCGCAATTAGTTGATATGTCTGCTCCATTATTTTGGTTTCCATCTCACTTACCTCCTAAATAATTAGTTAATCTATCTGAATATTTTTTACCATCTATTGCATAGTTGATTTTAAACTCACTTGGTCTAGCTGATTGTGCCTCATATATGGGTTTTACTTTAATAGTTACTTCTTTATCCTCTACTAAAGCCTTCTTCCATGTATTCTCTAGAGTCTTATATTCCCTCCTATTTAAAGTAGCATTCATGGGTACTAAGTTATCTATTTCACCAGAACCTTTAAAGATACTTGCAATTAAATGTCCACCATCATCGTCTGATTGTCTATCGTCTCCTCCAACCTTTCTTTGGGCATATGAATTTCGTTTTGCTTTACCCAATTCTAATTTAGCTTCAGCAATCGCAATACGCCCGTTATCATCAGTGGTATATTTATATCCTTCTTTTGTTGTATACTCTACATTGGGTTTTAAGGTCTTCTTACGATTTACTTTCGTGTATTGTTCACCATATCTAACGTTATCTATACCCTTAGAAATACTTCCCCTTGAAACACCCTCTACTTTACTATCCTTCACCGTAAATTTCTGATAGGCTTCCTTAATTGTCTGCTTTTCCATCACAACTTGGGGAAGGCTTGGTCCTCCTGCGAGGGAAACTTGTTTCACACTTATGCGTTTAGGAACCTCTTTTTTACCTATTTCTTCACCTATATTTTTTAACGTGGTTTTTCCTGATTTCGCTATGTCTGTTATTGTAGCTTGAGCCTTCTGTACCTGCTTTTGCGCAAATTCCTTGCTCTATGGGACGAACTTTGTACCACTCGCTACTTTTTTCTAAGCCACCTTGCCTGAAGTAAATCTATATGATTTTAAGTCCTCACGGCCTATTATCTGAGGAACCCGATATGACTTAAGATGATAAATATTCATATCGACAATGAAAAGACCATAATTTTTCCGTTAAGGTCATTTAAAAGAAAAACAGGTTGCACCTTATTCGGTAATCTCTCATTTAGCCAAATAAAATGCACATCCAGCCATGTAAAAGTCATATCTTCTAATTATCGTTCTTTCCACACTATCCAAGTATTAAAACCAAACTCCATGATGGTACAATCTTCATGAGCTGTAAACTTCAGTAAATCGTCATTCATGTCGTCCAAAATTTAAATATCTAAAACAAAAACACCTGTTGCCTAAAAGGCATTCAAGTGCTTTATAATTAACTTTATAAGTATTTCTTGACGAATATTATGCTTAATCCAACAATCTTGTTTAATTTCGTGAGTTTATAGCTTATTCCCTGTGATAATACATCATAATTTAAACTGTCATATCTTCTATTTCTCGTTCTTTTCACCCTTAACTACTTTAGATATTTATTATTTCTTTATTCCAGTCTGGAAAGATATTTTTCTAAATGCTTCTTTCCAGAATTGCTTTTAGGCATAATGCCAAGATTCCTATACTTCCAAATAGTTTTTCTTTCATGAGGGTCTATATTTGAAAGATCATCATAATTAAAATCAATCTTAAACTTTCCTATCTTATCTAAAACCATAGTAAAATTTGTCCAAGATTCTTGACCATTATCTTTAAACTTTCTCCAAAGTTCTTGAATAAAATCTACTAATCGATGCCATTTTTCTGAGTATTCAAGCTCACTTATTGTGAATAGTTCAGTTAACTCATGGCTGTATATCGGTTTATCACTACCTTCAGGGTAATAATAAAAGTAAGCAGTCTTAGCTCCTTCAACTACCTCACCGTATAAATAAACCTTTGACCATTCTTCTGGAATAGTGTCTACAACGACTTCTGCTATCTGTTGATATAATCTATCTAATTGTTCTTCATTCATCTAGCTTTCCCCCTGGTACATTATCAAATCGTCTAATTTCCCATTCATCATCACCAATTTTATACTTAATATCAAAACTTACTGGACGTTGTGAGTCTCCCTTATAGTTTGGGGTTATCTTTACCTTCACTTCATCACCTTGTTTAAGTGCATCTGCCCATGTATTCTCAAGTTTCTTCCATTCACCTTTATTTAAATTCCCATTCATTGGAACAAGGTTATCAAGATTACCTGAACCTTCGAAAATACTTGCAATTAAATGACCACCATCATCATCTGGCAATCTATTTTCTCTTCCTACAACCTTTTGGGCATAGTTATTTCTTTTGCCATCTCCTATCTTGAGAGTTCCATCAGCACTAGAAATACGACCTTGACCATCTGTTTTATAATTGTAACCTTCTTTACTTGTGTACTCAACATCTGGTTTCAATACTTTTTTACGACCATTCCTAGTATAATGTTCCCCGTATTTAACTTTAGTAACGGATTTGACGGTACCCTTAGGAATATTATTCCCTGAAACACCCTCTACTTTGCTATCCCTCACCGTGAATTTCTGATAGGCTTCCTTAATTGTCTGCTTTTCCACTACAACTTGGCGAAGGTTTGGTCCTCCTGCGAGGGAAACTTGTGCCACACTTATCCGGTTAGGGATTTCTTTTTTACCTATTTCTTCACCTATATTTTTTAAAGTGGTTTTTCCTGATCTCGCGATGTCTGTTATTGTAGCTTGAGCCTTCTGTACCTGCTTTTGCGCAAATTCCTTGCTGTAAGGGATGAACTTTGTCCCACTTGCTACTTTTTTCTAAGCAACCTTGCCTTGAAGTACACCTGTATGATTTTAAGTCCTTACGGCCTATTATCGGAGGAGCCCGATATGACGTAAGATGATACATTTTCATATTTCAACAATGAAAAGACAAAAGACCTTAACTTTTGCGTTAAGGTCTATACAAAAGAACAAACTCTTCTTGTCCTCCAATATTCATTCTTAAGGTATTCTTCTAAAATACTCTTATCATATTCAGTTTCAGGTAAAAGACCCAAACGAGTATATTCCCAAATAACCCTTCTTTCGTGATCATCTGCATCTGATAGATCTTCATAATCATAGTCAACCTTAAATTCCCCTGTACTTTCTAAAGTAAAAGTTAATTTGGTCCATTGTTCTTGATTATTATCTTTAAATTCATCTCATAATTCTTTTAAGATCTTTATTAACCTCCGCCATGTATCTCTATACTCTATTCTACTAATACTATGTAACTCAGGGATATCGTGACTATATATGAGTTTATCATTAATATTAGACTGATAGAAATAGAACGCAGTCCCTGTCCCCTCAGTAACTTCTCCATACAAAATTACTTTACTCCATTCTTCTGGAATCATCTCATTTACAGTTTGAGCTATTTTCTGATAATATTCATTTAGTTTTGATTCATTCATTTTTTATCCCCCTGCTCTATTTTCAAATGTTCTTAACTTTCTCAGGTTCACCTAATAAGAATTGCTAAGTAAAAAAACCTTCTCTCTTAGGAAGAAGGTCTATTTTATGTTTTTAGAACAATGGTAAACTATCCCTTTTTATATAATTATAGTTTTCACTATTATCGTTTAATGAGTAGTTTTCCAATAAGTATTTTTTTACATTATTTAGACTTTCAATCTTAAAATAACCAGATTCAATCGCATTTTCACCTAATATTCTTAACGTTTCATCATCAATCACTTCAATCACTTGAGGAACAAAGTCTCTTTTTTCCTTTTTATATGCTTGATAAGTTGTATAAGAAACAGCATCTAAAACTGAATACCATGCATATTGTTTTTGTACATCCTTTTCTTTATTTGCAAACTCAGCTACATCTACATAATCTTCGCTATCTATGTAGTTACACAAATCATCCGCATCGATTTTTTCACCTTCTAGCCATTTCCAACAGGAATCTAGAGCTTCTCTACCAGTTTTATATCCGAGTTCATTCATACTAATTATATTATACATATTTTCAGCTATTACCAATCCTACTGCAACCTTAGCCACTGCATTGAGATTATTGATAAAATCCATAACTATCATTCCCTACTTATTTTCTTATTTTAACCACATTCTCCGGCAACCCATTTATTACCTCAAAGGATAATGTATCTCTTGGATATGGTAAACTTGGATTTATTTCAGTCGATACCTTAATTTTTAAATTAGGATACATATCAGTCATTTGCTTAAATATTCCTCTTTCATCATTTGGAACAGGATCAAACAAACCTTTTGTACATTTATTACAAATTCCGTTTGGATTAGACTGATGGATATATAGTGTTCCCTTCATATCTTCTGGTTTAAGTCGTGCTTTTTTAACAGCATCCTCAAATTCAGCTATTATACCTTCTTCTGCATGATCCATGAGCTGGGCATGTCCTCTTATTGATCTATTATAAGGAGCTTTAATTTCACGACCAGGATATAGTTCATCCAAACTTGGTAAACCTGCTTCTTTTCTAACTTTGGGAGAGCCACCCTCAAATACTATACCTTCTAAACCTTTTATATCTGTTTTTCCAATAGCAATTGTTTGAGTTTCAGGAACACCTAGTTTTTTTCTAAGACTTTCAAATCCTCTTTCCCAACGTTAATACCCGATTTACTTCCAGTTCCATTTACACCCTTACCACCATCACTCTTCACTGCAAACTTCTGTACGATATCCTTAATCGTCGTTTTATCAAAAGTGACATGCTTGTAGTTGTTTCCATACGCCGTAGCTAACTCTTCGACCCTAATCCGGAGAGGTACTTCTACCTTGCCGATTTGCCGGCCGAATGCTTTTACCTTCTGAACCTGCTTTTGCGCAAATTCCTTATTGTAAGGGACGAACTTTGTACCACTTGTTACTTTTTCCCAAGTCACCTTACCTGAGGTAAGTAAATCAACATATTTTCTAAAGAAAGTTTTTTTTTGACCTGACTGCCCTTTTTCTGAGGTAACCGATATATCTTAAGATAATACATATTCTATTTCAAAAATGAAAAGACCTTAACTTTTGCGTTAAGGTCATACAAAAAGAACAAGCTCTTATTGTCCTCCAATATTCATTCTTAAGGTATATTCTACTAAAATACTCTTATCATATTCAGATGCAGGTAAAAGACCCAAGAAAGTATATTCCCAAATACCCCTTCTTTTGTGATTATCTCCATCTAAAAAGATTTTTATAACCATAGTCAACCATAAATTAGATTTTTATTAACAGGTATGTTTATTTAGTAATATTTTTAGTTTTTTATATTCTTCAATTATCTTGAAATTCATTTTTTTCTATTCGCGTTTAGCATTATACCTAATTTTTCATATTCCCCAATTTCTTGTTGCTCATAGCTATCAGCATTTTCTGAATTTCTATACTCGCCCTATTCTCTTTCTTATTGCATATATTAAAATAACATTGACACTCCTTGAAGGAATAACCTTCATGCACCATTAATTCAAATTCTATTTAACTGTAAACAATTTAAAGATTATTATTTTTTATCTCCTCAAACCACTCATCAGCAAAATCATCTGACGTTTTTATATCCTCAATTGTATGTACTAAATCATACTTGTATTCTGCTTTGAAGTTCCCACTCCTAACATCATATATTAATTTCAACTCCGTTGGCATGTCTCTTTCGTATTCTTTGCATAATTCTTCAATTTTTTCGACATCATCATTGATAATATTTAATACCATAAACTGTCGTTCTGTAGATACATCATATCTTTCGTCCCCATTCTCCAATGCATCGTTCACCTTGTGACATTCTACATACTTATTGTTAATTAAATAAAAGAAACTGCTCGATATCATATCTTCTTCACATGTAGCATAAACATATACTTTATCGGCTCTATCTTCAACATATTCCATACAAATGGATATCATATCAGCTTGCAATTCACTAAATCTATCTTCAAATTCTTTCATACTACATTGCACTCCTTTTATAAATTTTTAAATTTTGCACTGCCCGGCTTACCATCAATAGTGTAATTAACTATAAATTTATCTGGGCGCATATCATTCCCAGAGTAATTTATAGCAACATCAACTGTTACTTTTTTTGGTGGAGTTTCTTTTAGAGCTGCAGCCCATTTATCTTCGACTTTCTTATATTTCTTCAAATTAACATCAGATAATTGCGATACCAAATTGTCAATTTTAGGTGATCCGCCAAACCTATCAGCTGCCAAATGTCCTGCATGGTCTTGACCTTTTACTTTACCTGGTGTATTTTTGCTGTGTGACAATCTGTCTTTTCTTTCTGTTAATTTTAAATTTTCTGTTTCAAATTTTGTAATCCTACCTAAATTATCTGTTTCATATAAGTAATCATACTCTCCAGTTTTATACCTAATATCAGGCTTTAACCTATTTTTTCTACCATTTGTAAACTGTTGCCCTTTGTCGATAACTGTTTTGACTTCACTTACTCCAGAATTTTCTTTACGCGTCCCCTTAGGAACACTCTCCCCTGAAACACCCTCTACTTTTCTATCCTTCACCGTGAATTTCTGATAGGCTTCCTTAATTGTCTGCTTTTCCACTACAACTTGGCGAAGGTTTGGTCCTCCTGCGAGGGAAACTTGTGTCACACTTATCCGGTTAGGGATTTCTTTTTTACCTATTTCTTCACCTATATTTTTTAAAGTGGTTTTTCCTGATCTCGCGATGTCTGTTATTGTAGCTTGAGCCTTCTGAACCTGCTTTTGCGCAAATTCCTTGCTGTATGGAATGAACTTTGTACCACTTGCTACTTTATCTGCGACCTTGGCCGCACCTGCCACACCGCCGATTCCAAGTGCCATCAACAGCCCGTTCTGGCGCTGTTCCTCGGTTAGCTGGTTGCCGAACATGTCTTTGCTGGTGACTGCTTCGCCGAGGCCGTTGGCTGCGAGGAGGCCGTATATCCCGTATTCGGTTTTCTGGAGAAGGCTAAAGCCTTTTGTCGTTTTATAGGCATCAAGCGCATGGTTCGCTGCGCTGAGTCCTTTGGCCGTTTTGTATAGGGCGCTGCCGCCTTTGATGGCCCGGCCGGCCCAGCCGACGACGGGGATGAATCCTGCGGCTGCCATGGCGCCGGCGGCGATTCGTTCGGCATCGGACAGCTTGCGGCCCGTTACTGGATCGACTCCTGTTGAGGCCCTGATAGAATCATAATATCCCGTGAATTCCCCTGTAAAGGTTTTTGTCGTATCCCAGGCTTTTTCGTACCATGGGCGGTTTTCGAGTTCTTCCATTTCTTGTTCGATTTTCCGGGCTTCGGCTTGTTGCTTTTTGAAGGTCTGATAGTCTTTCATCTGACTGGCGACTTCATCCTTCACTTGATAGACGTCACTATTCTTAAATGCCGATTGGTTGAATGTCATCGGCGAAACGTTGCCGTCCTGATTAGTGGCATCAAGCAAGGCGCGGAAGAGGCCAACGGCCACATTTTCCTGCCCGACGGACACATCATATTCCTCGACCAATTGCCGGTCGATATTCTCGACCTTTGTCACGGTGTCATCCAGCCTCTGTCCCGCCAGCGTGATTTTTTCATTAAAGTCCTTTTGGTCGAACCTATCAAGAGGCAGGATATCGTCAATGCTGTTCAGGATCCTTTGGAGATCGTTCGCTTGTTCATCGACAAGCGACTTCGCTTGATTAATGCCGTTCGACACTTCGCCATCTAAAAAGGGAACCTCGACCACCGTATTTCCGGAGAGGTCTGCCTCTTCCAGACTGGCCGGAATGCCTTCCAAAAAACTGATCTGGGTAGTGAATAGCTCCATCCAGGCATCCGCCACCTCGATTTGCGCTTCATAGAAGCTTTTGATGGCGGCAGCACCGGCTCCTTGAAACTCGTTATCCAGGCCGACGATGCCCTGAAATTCTTTCTTCAGGGCCGCGACTTCCTTCTTTAGTTCTTCATATTGCTTGGCACGTGACTTGGTTGCGGCCGTCAATGTCTTGGCTTCATATATTTTCATCGCGTAGGATACCCATGTGAAGACGTATGGGCGATGGCTTCATCCTGTTCTTTTAATAAGTCAATGTTGGCACGGGTATCTTCCACATTTTTCTGGACGATTTTGATATATTGCTCGAAGACCTTCTCCAGGTTCGTTTCCCGGTCGATCCATTTCGAGGTGAATTCCAATTTATTGCTTCCAAGCTCGCCTGCCGGCAAATTTCCAAGCGTGACTGTACCAAGTGCCGTCTTCACCTGATCGACTTGCTTCGTTACGGCAGGATGATTCAGTTTGATTGTCGTCATTAAAACAACCGCCTTTTTAAATCTGATATTTTACTTTCCAGCTGTTCAAATGCCTCTTCTCCTTTGCTCAAAAGGGAGTCGGCTTCTTGGGCTATATTCCCTGCTATGCTCAGAAGCGTATTTTCGGCATTCAGCTTTGTGATCATCGCCTCGATTTTCCATTGGTAATCGTCATAATCGTCATGAATGATACTGAACATCACATTATAGGCATCATGACGGACTTCCTGAAATTGATCCGAGCGATTCCCTGTCCAGCTACCACCTAGCTCAGGGTCTTTTATTTTCCTAATCTCGTTTAAACACATGCTCTGCTCTTTTATAATATCGTTTTTCGCATTTTCTAAACGTTCAATTTTCACATTCAAATCAGCTTTTTTACTGGAGATAGCAGAGTGCATATTACTCAAAATATCTGCATAAACCATGAAACTCACCTCAGAAACAGTATAATCCTACACTAAATGTCATATTTTCCTATTTAACATTATAAGGATTAAAGTCCGAGAGTTAAATAGGGAGAAATATGCTATTTTGTCAGTTAAAAGAGAAGATTGACATAAAAAAGTTCCTAAATTCCATATTCTTTATACCCTGCGTTTTACCAATTTTAAACAAGTGAGCAGAATGTCATCTCATTGAATTCTCTATAAAAATTGCAACCACTTCATTCAAACTGCCCTTGACTGTATCTGTACAACAAATCATCCCGAACAAATTCCCTGCAAGTGGAAGATAGATGTGACCGCTCGGGATGTATCAAATCTCCAAAAGGCAAATCGCCGACAAATTTAACTTCGCCTTCAAAAGCCTGTCCGGATTCACCATCAAAACCGATTACTTTCACAAAGCAAGTTTTGTGCCCGGTTTTCATAAAATCAATTACCGTTAACACATGATTATGTACATCGTTCATTCTTTTTTCCTCCAACCATGAAAGCATTAAGTAAAGATATTTTTTACTAGTATTATAATAAAGAAACCGATCAAAACAACCATGGTTAAGATCGCTAAAGGCATTAACATTGGAAATAGGCACTCCTACTTTCCGTGAATCTCTTATACTTTATTTTTTTATGTATTTTGGGTTGATCTATTCACTATAACCTTATTTAACTGACGTTGCATGTCCTGACTTCTCAATTCATTCACTTATACTTTGTTTACGTTTCCCGGAATATACTTCTCTTAGCATGTCTTTGATTTCATATTACTTCCATCGAAGGTCAGTCTGGCAACCCCGAGGGCCTCCCCTCTTCTATATAGATTTATAACCTGCTATAATCTAAGGATTGGAGGTGTGAAAAATGAAAGAAATCATCCAGATATTAGCTGAAATCGTCAATAATCTTCACGATTTCATCTTATTCTTTGTGAGTGACACATTAAATTCAAATGCAACGGACAAAGATTTGCATTTTTGGATAATGGGAATCATCGGTATCATCATATTTTTGTTCGTGTTATTTTTATCTAATTTAATTTCCCGGATGCGTTTTGGAATAACGATACTCTCTTTCCTTTATACCTTTACAGTCATGGTTGTTTTAGTATTTGCCATTGAAATACAGCAAGCCCTTACCAGCAGGGGGAATATGGAGTTTCAAGATGCGGCGGTAGGCCTATGGGGGTTCATCGTATTTTTCATGGTTTTTGCTGTACTATCATCCATATTCCTTTTGGTGAAGAATTTTTTCAAGCAATCAAAAAAAAGGTAATGATAGGTCACCTTGCTTAAGACATCCCTAACTAGAAATTCGGATTTTGTATTGGCGGGAATGATAAACTCTCTGTAGCATCATCTTAAATCGGAAGGAAGGTTACAGAGAAGCAAATTTGATTCGGGGAATTACTTCGGTTCACTTTCATTGAATAAATCAACGCTAAACAGATTAAAAGAATCGTCGTCATTAATACGTTCCTGGTCATTTCCGGGTATATCAGGACTATTTTCCCTGCGACGGCGATTTACTTCCCTTAATTCCGCTTCCAAAAATTCCGCTTGTTCGTGGGAAAGCTTGATCGTGATTTCATTATTTTGATCATCTGCAGCTTTCAAGAGGACATAACTATCCGCAGCATTACGTAAAGTGACATTGCTTACTGTTAAGTTCATGTTTGCGAGTTCATATCTTGCCTTCATAAAGTAAAAAGAACCTCCATCGGAAAATACCGGTTAAAATAATATATATTAAATATACTCTACTTCAAGATATCTAAATATACAAATTCTTTGTTTGAAAAAGCCTGGATACCTAAAGAAATCTACCTCCTTAAAGTTCTTTCCAAGACAAGAAATGCGCCGCGTCTTTAATAAAGGTACAGGTGAATTATCTTCACTTGAAAATCCAGAAGTTCTGGAAATAACGGACAATTGAATGATAATTCGTCCCTTTCTTAAATCTAAAACAGGATATCGGAACCCTTGACTCGTTAAAGGGTTCCATTTGTTTTTATAATTCATTCTCAATCGCGCAAGCAATATGGTATGGACCCGTGCTTTTATTTGAAGTAATGACGGTTTTCATTCGATTTGCCGGATATACCGCAGAATTGAAACTTATACCCGGGTCATACCCCATAAGATGATATTTGAAAATCGCCTCATCTTTTTTACGAATCCAAAGACCATATCCATAGTATTCCCCTTCATCTTCTGTAGCAATATGGGGTTCCAATAAAAGATTGGTATATTCTTGATTCAGTAGCTGATTGGAAAATAACCCTTCCCAAAACCTGAACATATCTGTTGTGGTAATATACGCCCCTCCATCCGCACCGCCTTTGATCGGAAGGGAATAAACATTCGTTCTCCAAGCTCCATTTTCTTCGTCTATGTACCCTAATGCAGTATTTTTAGGAAGCTGGTCCATGGAAAAATAACCGGAATTTTTCATTTCACAAGGCAGAAAGATGTTCTTGTCGATATATTCGGAAAATTCGAGCCCTGTTAGTTCCTCAATAATCAATCCTAATAAAATATAGCCTGCATTATTGTAATGGAATCTTTTCCCTGGTTCGAACATCATCCCTTCATCCTGAAACATTGGCAGGAAATCTTTTAATCTTTTTATATGGTACATCGGACACTTCTGCCAAAGCTCTTCAAAATCATCCATCACTTCTTCATCAAAGTAATCAGGAATGCCCGAAGTGTGTGTTAAGAGGTGGTGTATGGTTACATTATGATGAAAGTCCGAAAATACGATTGGAAGACAGTCTTTAAGCTTAGAATCAAACTTAAGTTTCCCTTTTTGTATTAACTGGCAAATGGCTATCGCGGTAAACAGTTTACAGCCGGAAGCAATTCCGAACCTTGTTTCGGTCGTATTCATGATTTCATCCGCTCGATTGGAATAGCCATGTGCTGAACTATGGATCAGATCATCTCCTGCTTTCACACCGATTACACCCGAGAATTCAATTTCCTTGCTCGTCTCTTCAATAAGCCTGGATAAATCCATATTTAGTTTTTCCCCTTTTCTGGTAAAATTTTCATTACTGATGTATTGGCCAAGGTGCTCGTTTGGTCTTGCAAAAAAACCCGCATCTTATGTGATGCGGGATAACTTATCTCAGCTTCTTTTATTTCCACCAAGTATCATAAACATTAATGGCTTCATTGCGTTTATGTTCGGTTTTAGTATACCATCCTTCGATGATTTCGGCAGCTTCCGTTCTGATTTCCTTGCCTTCAAGGTAATCATCGATTTCATCGTAGCTAACGCCTAAAGCCACTTCATCAGGAAGCAACGGTTTGTCATCTTCCAGGTCGGCCGTTGGTATTTTCGTATAAAGACGCTCAGGGGCACCGACGAACTTCAGGATTTCTTTTCCTTGCCTTTTATTTAAGCGATATAATGGAAGGATATCCGCTGCACCATCACCATGTTTCGTAAAGAAACCTGTAATCGCTTCAGCGGCATGGTCCGTTCCAAGCACGATGCCTTTGTAAAGTCCGGCTAAATCATATTGTACCTTCATACGCTCACGTGCTTTGACATTTCCCCTTAAGAAATTCGATAGCTTTTCAGAAACTGCTTCTTCCACAGCTTTTACTGATGCATCCACCGCGTCCTTGATGTTGACTGTAACCGTTTGGCTTGGCTTGATGAATTTTAAAGCCAGCTGCCTGTCATCTTCATCAGCCTGTACTCCATATGGCAAGCTTACGGCAACAAACTTATAGTCGCTGCCATTGGTTTCTTCATTCAATTCATTGACAGCGGTTTGGGCAATATACCCCGCCAGCGTTGAATCTTGACCTCCAGATATTCCAAGTACAAAGCTTTTCAGAAACGTATTTTTCTTCATATACCCTTTTAATAGATCAACACTTTTCCTGAATTCGACTTCAGGATCGATCGTTGGTTGGACAAGTAATTTTTTTACGATTTCTTTTTGTAATGGACGCATTGGCATAGCCCCGCTTTCTAATAAAATAGATTGGTCATTTCGTTAGCATTCTTTCTACATTGGCTTTAACTTCATCTATATTCCTCATTTTATTATCCCAACAATCCTGGCTTAGATCTACCGGGTATTCTTCAGGATTAAGTGCACGCAGGTACTCCGGCCATAATACTTGGAGATTTTTTTGCGTGAAGGCCTTGATTTCATCTATGGTTGGCAATTCATAAATCAAACTTCCATCCTTGAAAATATCCACATGCAGATCAACCGCATCGAAATCCGTGACGAATTTACTTAGGAAGGTATGGACAGGATGAAACATTTTTAATTTTTCCTGTTCCTGCGGCTTCTCATATTCCATCGCCAAATAATCACCTTCAGCATGATGGTTCACTTTATTGATGATTCGATATACTCGTTTTAAGCCAGGTGTCGAAACCTTTTCAGGGTTAGAAGAAATTTTGATGGTATCTCTCATATTCCCATCTTCACCCTCTATTGAAACCATTTTATAAACGGCACCGAGCGCTGGCTGGTCATAAGCAGTGATCAATTTGGTTCCGATGCCCCAAATGTCAATTCTTGCTCCTTGTTGTTTCAGGTTGATGATCGTATATTCATCCAAGTCATTGGAAGCGACAATCTTCGCATCATGGAAGCCTGCAGCATCAAGCATACGTCGTGCTTCTTTTGATAAATAAGCTAAATCACCGCTGTCAAGACGGACGCCAATGAAGTTTATTTTATCGCCCAGCTCCTTGGCAACACGTATTGCATTCGGGATGCCAGAACGTAATGTATCATAGGTATCAACCAAGAATACACAGTCTTTATGGGAAACAGCGTATTTATGAAAAGCCGTATATTCATCTTTATAAGCTTGGATCATGGAGTGAGCATGCGTTCCTGAAACCGGAATTCCGAACAGTTTTCCAGCACGTACATTACTAGTGGAATCAAAGCCAGCAATATAGGCCGCTCTCGCTCCCCAAATTGCAGCATCCATTTCTTGCGCCCGTCTTGAGCCGAATTCAAGGGCAGATTCTTCACCGATGACCTGTTTGATGCGCGAAGCTTTTGTTGCCACGAGTGTGTGATAGTTCACAATGTTAAGCAGCGCTGTTTCTATGAGTTGAGCCTCACCAAGCGGTGCCTCCACCCGTAAAATCGGTTCATTGCCGAAGACGAGCTCTCCCTCTTTCATGCAGCGGATCTCTCCCGTGAAACGGATGTTCTGCAAATAATTCAAAAATTCTTCATCATAGTGCAGATCATTTTTTAAATAGTCGATATCACTTTCCGAGAAAGAAAAGTTTTGAAGGTAATGCACAATTTTTTCAAGTCCCGCAAAAATCGCATAGCCGCTGTTAAATGGAAGCTTTCTGAAAAATATCTCGAAAACTGCCTTCCGGTTATGTGTTTTATCCTGCCAATAAGTTTGGGCCATATTGATTTGGTAAAGGTCAGTGTGTAATGCGTAACTGTCGTCGTTGTACTTTTTTTCCATGGATAGTTCCTCCCAAAAGAAAAGCAATTGCTTCCCTTCTATTCTGTCGTGTGAATGGATATTATAGAATGGTTGCTCCAAGAGATCCTTTAAAATGTCCAAGCGCCCAATGGTGACCGGCATCATTGAACGAGGCCACTGCATTTTCATATACAAAGATTTTATAGCCTAGATTATAAGCGTCGATAGCCGTATGCAAAATACAGATATCTGTACACACCCCGACTAAATATACATCGGTAATGTGACGTTCCCGCAGGCGGATATCAAGGTCCGTTCCTGCAAAGGCCGAATAGCGTGTTTTATCTATATAATGAACATTCTTTTGATTTTTATTTGTTTCATATTCCTCTTTTAACGCCCCGTATAGGTCTCTCCCCATTGTACCGCTAATATTATGCGGTGGAAACAAATTCGATTCGGGATGTAAGCGGTCTCCTTCTTCATGTAAATCAATCGCGAATACCGTGTATTCGCCTTGTTCGATAAAATCCTTGGTTATACTGACAAGAGCCTTCTCGATATTCTGGCCTGGCTTCCCGCAGGTCAATGAACCACCGTCTGCCACGAAGTCATACGTATAATCTATATTGATCAATGCCTTTTTCCCCATATCACGAATTCCCCCTTAATAGTATATAGAGTCCATGACAACCTCTGCATTAAATCGGTAAAGCTGTGAAGGCCGATATGAATTCCGTTTCGTTTTCTTCTGCATTCCCTTTTCATCCAAGACTTTCTCCAAAAACGGGAGTTTCGGGGCTTTTGCATAAAAAAGTGAGTCTGCGCTGATTTTTGCATCATCTCTGGCTGTCAGCAAAACCCGTTGCAGTTCAGAAAGTGTAAATTCATCCGGCAGGAATTTTTGGGCTATCGTCGTTTGCACCATTTCTTTTTTCATTAAATTCATCGCATCGTTAATAATAGTATAATGATCGAATGCTAGATCTAATTGTAAGGCTTCCTTAATCGTGAACAATTCAACCTCGGCTGCATCGTCATTGGCTTTTCTTTGATGAAGAAACTCTTCCTGGACAATTGCATAAAAAGCATTGGATATGATCCATCCCCTGGGGTCGCGTCCTGGCCGGTCATAAACCCCGAAATGCTTGACATGGAATCCAGCTACGCCCGTTTCTTCTTTCAATTCCCTTTTGGCTGCTTCATAAGCAGTCTCGCTAGCATTGACAAAGCCTCCGGGTAAAGCCCATTTATCTCCTTCAACATTCGGGCTTCCTTCCTTATCTTTTGTGGCACGTTTGATTAATAATAGCTTCAAAAACATTTCAGGCGGGGCTTTCTCTGCCGTTTTCTTTGTAGTGATGGTAAAGATCGCAATATCTGCTGTGTATCCATCTGGTGTAATATATTTCTTTTTTTCCTGCTGAGCCATGGCAACTCTCACTTTCTTTCACTAAGTATGGAATGAATTAAGTAATTAGTAAATCATTAATTACTAATTATAGTACTCTTCCTTGTGTGAATTAGCAACTCTAAATCAGAAAAATTTTCTAATTATTTAAATAATCATATTTTCATACATGATAAATAGCCCGGTCATGATGACCGGGCTTGTTTGTTGAATTCTTTAAACGGGATAGACCCCATGTTTACGATCGGTAAATGTCAATTGCTTACTGCTATACGCTTCAAACCGGGCGCTCAATTCATCACGCAGGTCATTTGGCTGGATGATGCCGTCAACAATCATCTCGGAGGCTAAACGATAGATATCGATGTCTTCATTATACTCATTGCGCTTCTGTTCGATGAATTTGGTGCGCTCTTCTGGTTCCATTGCATTGATTTTATTGGCATAGACTGCATTGACCGCAGCTTCTGCCCCCATGACCGCAATCAATGCCGTCGGTAAGGCAAGAACGCAGTCCGGTTCAAAAGCGGGACCAGCCATTGCGTATAGTCCAGCACCATAAGCCTTACGGACAATGACAGAAATCTTGGGAACAGTGGCTTCACTCATGGCGGAAATCATTTTCGCACCATGGCGGATGATCCCTGCCTGTTCGACCTTCGTCCCAATCATGAACCCTGGAATATCCACCAGGAACAACAGCGGTATATGGAAAGCATCACATAAATTGATGAACTTGGCAGCCTTATCAGCTGAATCATGGAACAGGACGCCGCCCTTGACACGCGGCTGGTTGGCTATGATCCCTATCGTTTGTCCATTTAGCCTTGCAAGCCCAGTAATTAATTCAGGTGCAAATAGCTTTTTGATTTCACAAAACGATTGCCTGTCTATAACCCTATCGATCAGGTCATACATATTGAAAGGTGCATTCTGATTTTTAGGAATCAGTTCTTCCAATGTTTTTTCGAAATCCGCAGGCAGCTCAGGTTTTACGCTTTTAGGCCTTTCTTGATAATTTCCTGGAAAATAGCTTAAGTATCTGCGCGCAAACGCGATCGATTCTTCTTCCGACTTGACAAGCACATCCCCGCATCCTGAAACAGAACAATGCATTTTCGCCCCGCCCATTTCCTCTTCGCTCACCTTTTCGCCAATGACCATTTCTGCCATTCTCGGTGAACCTAAATACATGGATGCATTGCCATCAACCATCACGACAATATCACAAAAAGCTGGGATATATGCCCCCCCTGCGGCAGACGGACCGAACAATAGACAAATCTGAGGGACTTTTCCTGATAACTTCACTTGGTTGTAAAAAATGCGTCCCGCTCCGCGGCGTCCTGGAAACATTTCTACTTGATCCGTAATTCGTGCCCCCGCAGAATCGACTAAATAAAGAAGGGGAAGCTGTAACTTTTCAGCTGTTTCCTGAATGCGAATGATTTTCTCGACGGTCTTAGCTCCCCAGGAACCAGCTTTTACAGTCGAATCATTGGCCATGACACAAACTCTCTGACCATTGATTTTCCCGATGCCTGTAACCACACCATCGGCAGGCAGACCAACACTCGCACAATTAGCAAAGAAAGCGTCCTCTATTTCAACCCCTTCATCGAAAAGCAGCTCTAGCCGTTCACGTACGAAAAGCTTTCCTTTTTCAGCGTTTTTTTGATGATATTTTTCTAAACCGCCTTTTTTAATCGTTTCAACCGTTTCTGTTAGTTTATCCGTCGTTACCATCCCTGTTCCTCCTTCAAATGCAATCATTGGCCCTTAAATACCGGTTTGCGCTTTTCCTTGAATGCTGACAGACCCTCCAGTCGGTCACGGGTTTTTAATGTTGTCTGATAGCAGTCTTTTTCAATTTGCAATCCAGTTTTCAAGTCAGTCTCAGCCCCTTTATTGATTGCCGCTTTTGCAGCCCTGAGTGCTAATGGGGCATTGACCGCAATTTCCCCAGCCAATTTTTTCGCTTCCTCAAGTAAATGTTGGGGTGAATATACATGACTGATGATTTTCAAGGCATGTGCCGTTTTTGCATCCAGTCTCCTTGCCGTATAAATCAGTTCTTTCGCTGTCGGCATTCCGACTATCCGCGGCAGTCGCTGTGTACCCCCGGCGCCTGGGATGATGCCTAACGACGTTTCTGTCAGTCCCACCTTTGCCGTTTCCGATGCGATGCGTATGTCACAAGCAAGTGCCAACTCCAGCCCTCCGCCAAAAGCCGAACCGTTAATCGCTGCGATGACTGGAACTGGAAGGTTTTCTACAGCGGTAATCGTGTCTCCAATCAACTTGACTGTCTCCCTGACTTTATCATCATTCATACCTGCTCGTTCCTTAAGATCCGCACCTGCACAAAACGCTTTTTCACCTGCTCCGGTTATAATGACTGTTCGTAAATTGGAGTCAATTTTCAATTCCTCCAGCCCTTCGACTAAGCAATGAAGCAATTCTGTGGATAAAGCATTAGCAGCATCCGGCCGATTCAAAGTCACGAGGGCAATTCCCTGTTCCTCAATTCTTATTTCAACTAATGAAGTCATAAATTCACCTCTATTTCTCGTATTGTGCGTTATAAACAGCCATCTGATGGCTAGGCAATGGTTTTTCCAAAAAGCTTTGCATCGTGGCCGCAGCCTTCATTAGTTTTTCTGGATTGATTCCCGTCTGAATTCCCATTTTATGTAGCATATGAACCAGGTCATCCGTTGCAACATTTCCGCTCGCACCTGGTGCATAAGGGCATCCTCCTAAACCTCCGAGCGAAGAGTCGAAAGTGTCCACACCGTAATTCAGTGATTCAAGAATATTTGCGAGTGCCATTCCCCTTGTATCATGAAAATGGAGGGCAATCCGGCTTATATCATATCTTTTTACAGCCTGTTCAAGGAACAGTGCAACCTGCCTTGGAGAAGCGACCCCAATGGTATCACCCAATGAGACTTCATTGATTCCATATTCAAAAAGTTGATCACAAACACGGAAAACCTGTTCGGTCGAAACCTCCCCTTCATAAGGACAGCCGAAAACGGTTGAAATATAGCCCCTAACCGTTTTCCCGCTCTTTGCTGCAGTCCCGATGACATCCTTCATTATTGGAAAGGTATCGGAAATCGACTTATTGATATTTTTAAGATTATGCGTTTCACTGGATGACATGAACACGGAAATTTCATCGATATTGGCTTCAAGTGCCGACTCCAGTCCCCTTTGATTGGGTACAAGGGCCGCATAAGTGATACCGGGATTGCGCTTTATTCCCTTAGCCACAAGGGCGGCATCACTCAATTGGGGAATCCACTTTGGATGGACGAAAGAAGTCACTTCTATATAAGATAATCCTGTATCAGAGAGCTGATCGATCCAATCCATTTTGCTTTGCGCAGGTATCATGACCTTTTCGTTTTGCAGCCCGTCACGCGGACCCACTTCCTTAATTGTCACTTTTTCAGGCCAATTCATCTTACCCCTCCGTCCCTTTATTCAATGACGGCCAAAACGTCGCCCTCATTCACGAAATCCCCCTCATTCACTTTAAGTTCTTTAATGATGCCGGCTTCCTCAGCTGCAATGGGGATTTCCATTTTCATCGACTCCAAGATAATGATATCCTGTCCGTCGGTTACACTTTGCCCCTCGTTCGCTACGATTTTCCAAACGCTTCCTGCCATGCTTGCCTTTAATTCTGCCATCTTACATTCCTCCTGATCATTATGTTTTAAAATATACGTTATACAGTCAATTTTTTTATATATTTTGCAATGAAATCCGTAGTCGTATCTCCTTGGGAAAAAGCTTCATGAGAAATTATTTCCATCAGCAAAGGTAGGTTTGTTTTAATTCCTTCTATTTTATAGCTTGCCAGCGCTTCTCTTAATCTCTCGATCGCTTTATCCCTCGAATCGCCGGTAACCACCAATTTGGCGATCATCGGATCATAAAAGTGGGATACGACGGAAGATCCATGAACAGCCAATTCATGACGGATTCCATCACCTTCCGGAAGTTCCATGCTTGTGATTTTCCCCGGTGCTGGATAAAAGGTTTTCGGATCTTCAGCATATATGCGCACTTCAATGGAGTGTCCATCCTGTTTAATCTCACTTTGTGTGAATTCCAATTTGTTGCCAGATGCAATTTTGATTTGCTGTTCGACCAAATCCAGCCCCGTAATTTCTTCGGTGACAGGATGCTCCACCTGAAGGCGTGTATTCATTTCCAGGAAATAAAAATTTTTATTTGCATCAACTAAAAATTCGAGGGTGCCCGCATTGCTATAACCGATGGATTTTACCGCTTTCACTGCAGCCATTCCCATCCTGTTTCTTGTTTCTTCGTCAAGGAAAGAAGAGGGGGCCTCTTCCACGACCTTCTGGTGGCGCCTTTGAACGGAGCATTCCCTTTCCCATAAGTAAACAGCATTCCCAAAGGAATCCGCCAATACCTGAATTTCGATATGACGAGGCTTCTCAATCAATTTTTCTATGAACATATCTCCATTGCCAAAAAACAATTGGGCACGTTTTTGATTCCCTTCGAAGGCTTTGGTCAGCTCATCTTCATTAGCAACCGCCTGCATGCCGATTCCCCCGCCGCCTGCTGCTGCTTTTAACATGACTGGATAGCCAATCTTTTCGGCAACGGCTGCCGCTTCTGCACTATCAATTAATGGCCGTGAAAATCCCGGCACCAATGGAAGTCCAGCTTGCTCCATCTTTTTCCTTGCCTCGACTTTATTGCCCATCTGCTGGATGATCTCTGGTTTGGGACCAATGAATATCAAGCCTGCATCTTCGCATGAACGTGCGAAATCTGCATTTTCACTAAGAAATCCGTATCCAGGATGAATGGCCTCCACTCCGGTTTTCTTAGCTATTTCCAAAATCTTATTGACGTTTAAATAGCTTTCCTGTACTCTCGGGCCACCCAATAAATATGCCTCATCCGCCAATCCTACAAATGGCGAATCCGAATCTGCTTCCGAATGGACAGCGACAGTAAGTATTCCCAACTTTTTGCATGTACGAATAATGCGTGATGCTATTTCTCCCCTGTTTGCGATAAGAATTTTTCGAATCATTTGGATATCCTCCTTATTTAGTGCGTTCCGATAGTAGGTCAAGAGTTTGTTGCCGAAGCTTATACTTCTGGATTTTTCCGGATGCTGTCATAGGATAAGAATCGGTAAATTGAATGTAACGGGGAATTTTATGAAAAGATATTTTCCCTTTGCAATACTCGATCAATTCTTTCTCCGTAAGGGTTTCTCCTGCTTTCAAAATGATCCATGCCGCTACCTCTTCCCCATACTTCTGATCTGGAACGCCGAGTACCTGGACATCGACAATTGCAGGATGTTGATAGAGGAATTCTTCAATCTCACGGGGATAGATATTTTCCCCTCCGCGGATGATCATATCTTTCAGCCTGCCAGTAATCTTGCAATAACCCCTCTCATCCATCACCGCCAAATCTCCCGTATGAAGCCAGCCTTCCCGGTCAATCGCTTGCTCAGTGGCTTCCGGATTATTATAATATCCCTTCATTACATGGTATCCCCTTGAACAGAGTTCCCCCTGTTTTCCCCGCTGGACTTCTTCCCCAGTAGCCGGATCGACAATTTTCACTTCCACTTTCGGCAAAGCCCTTCCCACTGAGGAAACACGAAGTTCGATCGGATCGTCCGTTCTTGTCATCGTAATTCCTGGAGAAGATTCCGTTTGACCATAAGTAATCGTAATTTCCGAGATTCCCATCTTATTCACCACGCTTTTCATGACTTCGATCGGACATGTGGAGCCTGCCATGATTCCAGTCCGTAAAGAGCGTAGATCATACTGGTCAAAGTCATCGAGATTAAGTTCAGAGATGAACATCGTCGGAACACCATGAAGTCCCGTACATTTTTCGGCTTCAACGGTCTGAAGGACGGCGCGTGGATTGAATTCCACGATGGGCACCATTGTCGCCCCAACAGAAACAGAGGCCATCGTACCAAGGGAGCAGCCGAAACAATGAAAAAACGGAACCGGGATGCAAAGCCGGTCAGCTTCGGTAAGCTTCATGCATTCCGCGACATTCAATCCGTTGTTGACCAAGTTTGAATGCGTCAGCATCACTCCTTTTGGAAATCCTGTCGTCCCCGATGTATATTGCATATTAATCACATCACTGGATGCCAACTCCTCCATCCTCATGTCCAGCGACTCCTCCGAAACGGAATCGCTCCCGCTAATGACTTCATCCCAAGAAAACGTACCGGGATAGCGCGTTTCACCTAAAACGATGATATTTTTCAATTTTGGCAGTTTCTCAGATTGTAATTTTCCTGGTTCAGCATTTTTCAATTCAGGTATGATTTCATACAGCGTATCTATATATGAATGATCCTTATATTGTTCCATCAGGATGATCGTCGTCGAATCGGATTGCTTGAGCAGGTATTCCAGTTCACTTGTGCGGTAATTAGTATTGACCGTAACCAGCACCCCGCCCATTTTCGCGGTGGAAAATTGGGATATAAGCCATTCCGGTTTATTGGATGCCCAAATGGCGATATGTTCCCCTTTTTTTATATCGAGTGACATGAACCCCCTGGCCGCCTTTCGGCAAATCTTTTCAAATTCGCGATAGGAATGGCGCAGGCCTAGTTCATGGTACACCACCGCTTCATTATCACCATATTGTTCAGCTGTCCTTTCAAGCAGTTTCCCGATAGTAACATCTAGCAAATCAGACATCAAACTCCTCCTAATCAAATAAAGGTAAGAATGAACGCTTTTTGCTGTATAGATAACATCTGCTTTTCACCAAAATGAACGCAAGCAACATAGTTCATTTTACGTTCCGTAAAGATTAACAGCCTAGTTGTCTGGCGATAACGACTCTTTGAATTTCGGAAGTGCCTTCACCAATCTCCAATAACTTAGCATCTCTTAAATAGCGTTCCACTTCATATTCGCGCATGTAACCAGATCCGCCGTGTATTTGAATCGCTTGATTGCTGGCCCGGAAAGCGGTTTCACTTGCAAAAAGCTTGGCGTATGCCGCTTCCTTTGCAAAAGGTTTTTTATTGTCTTTTAACCATGCCGCCTTATATACCATATTCCTTGCCAATTCAATTTCCATCGCCATGTCTGCCAGCTTGAATTGAATAGCCTGGAAATTTGATATGGATTTACCGAATTGAATGCGCTCTTTTGAAAAAGCTAAAGCTTTATCAAAGGCAGCCTGAGCGATACCGACGGCCAAAGCTGCAATGGAAATCCTTCCTCCATCCAGTGTGAATAAGAATTGTTTAAAGCCTTTTACTGGATCACCCAATAAATTTCCCTTAGGTACCCGGACATTATCCAGAATGATTTCACAAGTATTGGAAGCCCGAACTCCCATTTTTTCATAATTGCTATTGATCGTAATCCCTTGGGTATCGGTTGGCACGATGAATGCCGAGATGATATTCTTGCCCTTGGAATCTTTGCCCGATACAGCAGTGACGGTAACGGTTCTTGAATAGCTGGCATTAGTAATCCATGTTTTCTCGCCATTGATCACATATTCATCACCTTCCAACACGGCAGTCGTTCTCGTACCGCCAGCATCGGAACCCGCATTAGGCTCTGTTAACCCGAAAGCTGCCAGAGTTTCACCGGTCGTGATTGGAACCAGATATTTTTGCTTCTGTTCTTCGGTTCCAAAATAGTAAATTGGACTTGCTCCGAGCGAAACGGCTGCTGCATAACTTAAGCCGGTTCCGCCGCACGCCTTGCCAACCTCTTCAACTGCAACGGCATACGAAATCGTATCACCGCCCGAACCGCCATATTCTTCAGGAAACGGAATTCCAAGCAACCCGAGTTTCCCCATTTTTTTGAATACATCCTCCGCAAACATGGACTTTGCATCCAACTCTATTGCAATGGGTTTAATTTCCTTTTCGGCAAATTCCCTAACCATTTCCTTAATCATCTGCTGTTCTTTTGTAAGTGAAAAATCCATATGTTCATTCCCCTTTCAATTGAGACCGACTAGTTGGTCTGTGCAAATCAAGTTTAATGTTTAATCCACAATAAATTGGTTCTTCAGTAAAAATGGCTGGGCGAACTCCGCTTCTTTTTGTTTATCTGTCAATAGGGCATTCAGAATTAAATCTACGTAAATATCGCCGATTTCATCGATTGTTTTTCCACCGTCCCTTTTGTACCATTTGTAGGACCAGTTCACCATCCCCAGAATTGACATTCCAGTAATTTCCACCGGCAATTCGCTGCGGAATACTCCCTTGTCAATGCCTTCTTTGATGACGGAAAAGATGATTTCTTTATACATTTGACGCTTTTTTTTGATTGCTTCAACATAAGGTGGTTTTAAGTAAATGCTTTCTTGATAGAAAACTGAGATGTGTGGTTTATAGAGGTCAAAAACTTTAACGAAAGATTGAATGATCTTCTGCATTTTTTCTGTTGGATGGGTACTTTCTGAAATGGCTTCCTGTGCTTTTATTAAAACATATGAAATAAAGTAATCATGAATGACAAATAAGAGTTCATCTTTGGAAGAGAAATGGTGATAAAACCCCCCTTTGCTAGTTCCGCATGCCTTAACGATTTCGTTAACGGAGACACCATGAAAACCATGCTGATCGAAGAGAGTCAACGACGTTTCAATTATTTTTTCTTTTAACTCCGTAAGACTGCACCCCCCTTTGTATCCGCTTACATTAATCCAGAATTAAGAGTTTGATTATGTATAAACTGGATTTATTTAGATTTTACCAAATATTTTAAAATTGTCAATTTTTAATTATAAACAAAAAACAGCCCTAAAAACCAAGAGCTGTCAACCTGCTTTATTTAACTATATATTCGATACCATCACATATCGTCATTCACTATTTATTTCTTCCCTTGACCGGTTTAATCTGGGCATTTACAAGCTGCCATCCATTGTTATACGTCCATACTGATTTAATCTTCAAAATCGGATCACGTTCATCGGACCCTTTTACATTTTGGACTCCCATAAGCGCTTTTCCTTTACCAAAAACGGTCTTGGGGTCAAGTGAAGAGTATGGATCAACCAAAAGCTCTGTCGGTTCATTTAGTTTTCCATTTCGATAAATGCCCATTTCATCATAAGCTTGTTTTCTGGAACTGACATCTATCACCACAGGCTTTTGACCTTCAATAATGATTTCCGCTTTGTATCCGTCAAGGAATTGGGCCATTACTGGAACGGATGGAGGGACTTCAAGTTCCTTCACTTTTCCATCCTTGAACGTATAGACGTAACTGGTTATCAACCGTTCTCTACCTTCCATCAAAACCGTGACCAATACATCCTGGACTCCATCATTATTCAAGTCGGCAACCTTGAGATCTGGATTATACCCAGCTTCAAGCGGGACGCTGATTGTACGGCGATTGCTTTCCACACTTAACTCAATTTTCTTCAGGAACTTGCTTCCTTCCTCAAATGGCAGTCCCTGAACCTGGATGATGTCTATTTTCTGGTCACCTGTTACATCTCTTTTTGTTGATATATATGTGCCATCAACCTGAAAATTTTTATCATGCGCTTCAACCGCTTGATAGCTCAAAAATAGTGAGATGACTAAAACCGCATATTTTAGCAGATCTAACTTTTTCATAGTGATAACCTCTCTTTTCAAAGATGAACTAATTTGACATTTGTCGCCGTTTGAACTTTCGGCGCTGATCTTTCATGAAGATGGACCAGAAATAATAGAACCCTGGCACTAATATCGCAAAGCCCACGATATATGTGGCAAACACGGCCCGGAATGAGGTTGGATCGGTAAATCCTGAAAGAATCGTGACATTTGGATATATGATATAAGGTAAATGTGCGATACCATAAACATAACTGCCGATTAAATACTGTATGATAATCGCTATTACAGCAACGCGAGGCATCCCTTTAACCTCCTGCTTAGAAAAATAGGGTAAGTATAGTGCTATCCCGCTAATGATGAAAAAAACGAGCGAAACGAATAACAAGTGAGAGTTTTTCATCATTCCTTGGTAGATCCAATTCGCTTCGTTTCTTAACGTGAGCATAACCAACAGGGCCATGACTAACATAAGCGGTCCCGTTATCATCGCATCCCTGCGATATATTTTGTATGCTTGCATTTCATCAGCCTGTTTTGAGTAATCAGATAGGAGCAAAGATGATAAAAAAAGCGTACTCATAATTCCGAACCCCACAAATGCATACTCATTCGGACTCGTGAAAAGTTTAAATAAATTCAATTCTTCATTTCCTTTTACGCCCTCGACAAATCCAAGATGGGTGATTGGCAATACGCTGATCAATAGCCCCGGTATGATCAATCCCGTCAATCCTGAGATATATGTTAACGCTTTTTCATATTTGTCCACGCTATGCGAGAAAACCAAGAAAGCACTCCTAATGCACAGCAGGACCAATATCAGGCTCGCGGGAACGATCAAGGCTACCCCAATCGGGAAAACTGCCCCTGGAAACAAACTGTAAATCGCGATGACAAGACCAACGACAAAAGTATTGGTCACTTCCCAAGTTGGTGATAAATAGCTATTTGCTATCTTGGTAGCATTCGTTTCTTCCTTTTTAATGTAAGTCATTGCCCAGAAGCCAGCGCCGAAATCCATAGAGGCCATGATGGCATAAAGAAAAATAAAGCCCCAGACCAGTGTTATTGCAAGAAGAGCATCACTCATTCGCCTTCCCCCCTTTTATGAATTCGAATCGAAAAGCCTAACATCTTTTTGTTCGGCCTTATATATATCATCCATCACGGAATGACGTTTGAAATAATACAACAGTGTAAACAGAACAGAAACGCATAAAATGATATATACAATAATGAACATCGTGAATAAAAATCCAAGGTTTTCGTACGAAGTGACTGAATCCTCCGTGGTCAGCATCCTGTATATCGTCCATGGCTGTCTGCCTGTACAGGCAAAAATCCAACCGCATTCAATCGAAATCACCGAGAGTGGCCCAGCAGCAACAAACAGCCAAAGAATCCATTTCGGATAAGTCTCTTTTTTCAGCCATTTATTCCATACCAATGCAAACAGTGCCAACGCGATTAAGCCTGAACCAATGATGACCATGGCATTGAATAAAATATGGACATATAGCGGCGGCCAATACTCTTCTGGAAAATCGTTCAAACCGGTCACGACCGTATCGAAGCTATTACCTGATAGAAAGCTTAATAACCATGGGAATTCAATCCCATACTTCACTTCCTGCGCTTCCCTATCGGTATAACCGAACAAGGTAAGTCCGGCATGGTCCTTTGTTTCAAACAACCCTTCAGCCGCGGCCAGTTTTTCGGGCTGTTCCCTATATAAATGCTGTGTAGTCGCATGACCGTTCAATGCCGTCAAAAAAGAAAAGACCAAACCCAATACAATACTGAGCCTCAATGCCTTTTGGTGAAAATTAAATTCAGCAGTGCCATATTTATTTTTCAGCATCTTATAGGCTGCAACGGCAGCTACGACAAAAGCCCCTGTAGTATAAGCAGTCAGGGCCGTATGTCCTGCCGTCACCAAGAAACTTGGATTGAAAAAAGCCGCCCAAGGATCGACATCGACGATTTCCCCATTTTCAAACCGGAACCCAGCCGGTGTCCCCTCAAAAGCATGGACATTCGAAATCAAAACAGCCGAAGCCATTGCTCCGAATGCAACAAAGAATAAACTCACGATTCGGGCCCATGGCTTGATTTTTTCGGCAGCATACACATAGATTGACATGAACAGCGCTTCAACCATGAATGCATATATCTCGATCTGGAATGGAAGCGCCATGACGCGTCCAATCACTTCCATGAACCCAGGCCATAATAGTGACAGCTGCACACCCGCAATCGTACCAGTCGGTATCCCGACCCCAAGTAAAACCCCTAATGTTTTGGTCCAGCGTTTAGCCATGACAACATACTGTAAATCCTTTGTCCTTTGATACATCAGTTCCGCTGCCAACATCATCATCGGCAGCCCGACGCCGATCGTTGCAAATATGATATGTACAGCCATATTCGTCCCGAACATCGCACGGGCCATTTGTATATGATCCATACTGTCTTCCTTTCTAACCTTTGTCTCTTGGTAGTATCTCCTCTGGAAAGGAAAATATTTAATAATATTCCACAAACTAAGTTTTTATAGGCTTTGCAAAAAGTCAGTATTTTACTTAATGATGTATTTGGTTGATAGTTCACTGAATATTCTATCGAGGTTATTATTGAGATATATTTAGTCTGGTTGATCGCTTCTTAAACTCACTAAGCAATATTGAAAAGCATTATCACTTAGACACGTATCAATACATTCTTGGATGGGCGCGGATTGTAGCCAATGAAAGCTTTGAAATAAAGGTCTCTTCAATGCAACGGCCGCCCCATTCGCGCCTATTTCCAGACACATTGTAACCGCCAAAAGGTGCCTTCAAGTCGATGATACCCACTCCACTGTACCTACCTTTTATATTTTCCCGCCTGATACATAGGCTGCCAATCAATACGGTGTGTCGTTTATAAACTTCATTGCTTCTTCGACCCCGTCAAAGACACTCACCCCGAAGACCGGTCGAAAGATTTCTTCATGTTCGATCGTCATTTCGTTCGTCATATCAGCAAGGATAGTAGATTACACATAGAAGCCTCCGTCCGAACCTTTTGGCTTCCCAGAACCACCAGCGAAAACTTCTAAGCCGAAATATCCAATTGTGAATTATGATTACTTTTAACAGCAATCCTGCCACTTTAACTTATAATTTAGGGTTATGCGCAACGAACGGGTCACCAAACAAACACCATTTAAAACACTAGGAGTTAAATCGAGGATTGCAGCGAATTCTTTTCAGTTCTCTAAAGAACTCTTTATTCATTTTTATATTTCCTTCAATAAAAAAACACACATACTCTACAATATAGTAGTCTATGTGTGTATTTGCGGCCGGCTTTTACTCTTGCCCAATTTTCCTTAAAGCACGGGTACTAGCCTATATATTTATTTTTAATCCATGACATAAAAAGAACAATACAATAAATACGAAGATAAGTTTTTGCAAAAATCGCTCTATGTTTCTAGCGAGTGGTTTTTGCACCAGAACTAAGGATTTTTAAAATAAAAAAACTCTACCAAATCGTAGAGCCTTTTTAAACATGTGTTCAATAACTTGTACTTTTATGAATGAAAAAAAATGGATGAACTCAGCAATATAAAATAATCTTTCTTTCATTATAAAAAATAGGTTTATTCTGATTTAACTAATTAGAAACTCTTGACTTAATTGATTTATTCCGCTTTGCACTATTCAAATATCCAAATATTCTAAATATTCAACAGATACCTTTACAAGAAAAATCCAGATTCAGGATCTTAAATCCTAAATACCCTTTGAACCTTTTTATCAATCACTTCCTGTAATTAATAAATCATCCTGTAACTGAATTAACACTGTTTCATTACTTACATTTTGATTTTTTGTTACCTCAATTGAAACAATATGACCACTTACACCAGTCTCAATTTCTACTTTTTTATTGTCCGTTGTATGAACTACCATTAGTTTTTCCCATTCATATACATAAGAACCTTGACTAACAAATATGTTTTCAACTTTTCCACAACAAGGACTATAGACAGTTTCTATAACTTTTTTCATCTTAAAAACCTCTCTTTCTAAAGAAATAAATTAGAGATTTCAAATATCATACTTACACCAGCCATGTAAGAAGCTAGACGCATATCTATTTGATAATTTTGGGCTATTGAAGAAACCTTTTAAAAAAGAATGACTATTATTTCGTCATTTTTGTGCCATTCCTTCTGTCCAATAATAGCCTGATTGTTTTGCACCCATTCAAAGTATGAAGCCGTTATTCCACCAAAACTAGCAAGTAAGTCTAGTACTAGCATTATGTTCCGTTTTCCTAATATGGTTGTTGCTTCAATTGTTGTAGGTCCATTCGCAACTTCGACCGCAATCACAAGTATGAATGCGTTCTGCATTCATACTTGTGATTGCTTAAAAAATAGCAGGAGGAACAAAGGATCTTACTCTTTTTCAAATAGCTCTTCATTGGGTTTTAGCACAGTAATTAATTTGCTACAAACGTCATTGCCCCCACATACCCTCGACTTAACCGTTCTAATTTAGAAGAGGTCATGTTACGGGGATCGCAAACAATAACCCCATTTCCTCCCCCAAAAGTAAGATCAAAAATCCCACATTTCAAACTCATCCACATGGATAAAGCAGTTACTTCTTTGATGAAAACGAACTCGTCCCTTTGTAGGCCCTGCTGATCATTATGTTGAGATATTTCACTTTACTTATTTGCCGGCTTTTCGACTTGATCGATATTGATGAGGATTGCCTCTTGCCTTTTCTTTGCACATCGTAGGTTATAAGTTTCTATATGAAAGTTAAGGATAATCTACATTTAAAAACATAGCCACATCTTTGCTTTTTTGTTTTCTCTGTTCCCGCATACTTGCTCGATCTAATGCCGTTTCATGTAATTTTTTTTCTTCTTCTGTCTCCGGAATAACTTTTGGAACACGTGTTGGACGTTTTTGTTCATCAAGTGCAACAAATGTTAATAAAGCAGTCGCTGCAATTCTACGAACACTGCTTTTTAAATCTTCAGCAATAATTTTCACAAAAACCTCCATTGAAGATGTGCCTGTCCATGCCACATAAGATATAAAACAAACTGAATCCGTAGTACGAATGGGATGTAAAAAGTCAACTGAATCTGTGGAAGCAGTTACACATTCACTTCGACTATGACGTGCTGCAGAAATCGATGCTACTTGATCGACGTCACTCATTAATCGGCCGCCAAATAATGTATTATGATTGTTCACATCATTTGGAAATATACGACTCGTTCTTATCACCCTTGATTCTCTGCAATATTTTGCTTCAATAAACCCGTCCTCCTAAAACATGGGACCTGAAATCATCACCTATGTAAACATTTAGTATATGGTTATATTATGATACAATTTTGCGCTTTTTATCCTTAAAACACTATCGGCGTACGTAGCCTAGTTCCGAGAATGCGCAGCTTTCTTTAAAATATCATTCACCATCTGCTGTTGCTTAAGATCTCTGCGTAGCATTAAAAGCTCCTCCTGTTCGAGTGAACTGTTGTCTTTCTCTTGGAAGGAACCAGACTTTTCATACTGGTGAATCCACCGGTCATGGGAGGACGGGGTCAGATCATATCTTCACTGATTGCTTTCTTTGATTCCAGTTCCGTTAAACGGCACCATTATCAATGAATTCGACTTATTTATCATCAACGTAAATCTTCCTTATGCATGTTAATTCGGAGAAAGAGAGAAGATTTATGGTTATATTTTTCTATTTTTAGAAAGAGTAGGTATGCCTATCTGTTTAGTTTCACAGTTTCGAACTCTAAAAGTAAAAATCTTCACCCATTTTTATAAACTCATCAATTATTTAGAAAAGAATCCTTTAAGGGCAAAAGCAATATTTTGTGGTCTTTCTGCCAAGCGACGCATAAAATAGCCAAACCAGTCGTTACCAAAAGGAATATACACACGCATTGTATATCCTTCTTTAGCTAAACTTAATTGCATGTCTGTTCTAAATCCATATAACATCTGAAACTCAAATTGGTTACGTGGAATATTATGTTTTTGAACAAACTCTTTTACTCTGGCAATGATACGATGATCATGGGACGCAATCGCCGTATAGCTACCACTCAGCAAATGCTCTTCAATGATTCTCATATAATTTTTATCTACTTCTTCTTTCTCTTGATAAGCCACTGAAGGAGATTCTTGATAGGCTCCTTTAACTAAACGAAGGGGAATTCCTTTTAATTCTTTTACGTCCTGTTCCGCTCGATATAAATAGGATTGAATCACTGTTCCTACATTATCATATGTTTCGCGTAATTCTCTCAGGATATCTAACGTGATTTGGCAATGTGCATGATCTTCCATATCGATTCTGACAAAATTGTTGTATTTCTTGGCTGTCTCAAGAATTAGACACATATTTTGAACACAAAAATTCCGATCAATGTCCAAACCAAGTTGGGTCATTTTTACAGATAAATTACTATTTACTCCTGCACTACCCATAGCTTCCAACGTTCTTACGTTATATTCCGTTGCCTCTATTGCCTCTATTCTACTTGAAACAAATTCCCCTAAATGATCCAGTGTACAAACCAAGCCTTTTTCATTTAATTCTTGAACTTTCTTAATTGCACTTTTGATAGTATCTCCTGCCACAACTTGGGAAGCCCCAAATCGAAGGCCCCATTTTTTCGCAGCTTTATTTAACGCTTTGTTGTTGGAAGCGTGAAGAAAAATATTTTTTGAAACATCTGCCAGCATGAATATATCCCCCTAAATACATATCCTCGTTTTATTAAATGGGGCAACCTTTTTAAATTGCCCCAGCTTTTATTAAAGTGTTTCGCTAGTTGTTTTCGCTTGCATGTGTAGAATCAAGTAATCAGGGCCACCTGCCTTCGAATCCGTTCCAGACATGTTGAACCCACCAAACGGATGATACCCAACGATTGCACCTGTACAACCGCGATTAAAGTATAGATTACCTACGTGGAATTCTTCTTTTGCTCGTTCAATATGATCAGGAGTGTTAGAAAGTAACGCACCCGTTAAGCCGTAGTCTGTGTTGTTCGCTATTTCCATCATATGATCGAAATCGCGTGCTTTACAAAAGGCAACAACAGGTCCAAAAATTTCTTCCTGCATCAGACGTGCTTTTTCATCAATATCCGCAAAGATGGTCGGTTCAATTAAGTACCCTTTGGAGTCGTCCCCTTCTCCACCAGTCATCAACTTGCCTTCTTCCTTTCCTATTTCGATATATTTCATGATTTTATCGTATGAAGCCTGACTGATAACGGGGCCCATATAGGTATTTCCATCTTCTGGGCAGCCAATCGTTAATGTCTTAGTTAATGCCACTGCTTTTTCAAGTACCTCATCATAAACATCCTGATGTACCACTGCACGGGAACCAGCCGAACACTTTTGTCCGGAGAATCCAAAAGCAGAGTAAACAATCGAAGAGGCCGCTACGTCCAAATCCGCGTCTTTATCTACGACTACAGTATCTTTTCCGCCCATTTCGGCAATCACACGCTTTATCCAAATTTGACCCGGATGTACTTTTGCCGCGCGTTCATAAATGCGGCAGCCTACTTCACGGGAACCCGTGAAGGAAACAAAGCGGGTTTTCGGATGATCAACAAGATAATCGCCTATTTCCGAGCCACCTCCTGGAATATAGTTAAGTACACCATGAGGCAGACCTGCTTCTTTCATCACTTCAACGAATTTCGCTGCAATCACTGGTGTGTTATTTGATGGTTTCAGAAGAATCGTGTTTCCAGCTACAATCGCTGCAGCTGCCGTTCCGGCCATAATTGCTAAAGGAAAGTTGAATGGAGAAATAATGACACCTACACCAAGTGGAATATAATTGAACTTGTTTGCTTCTCCCTCTCGACTTTTTACAGGTACTCCGTCCTTTAATTGCATCATTTGACGGGCATAGAATTCAAGGAAATCAATTGCTTCAGCCGTATCTGCATCAGCTTCTTTCCACGGTTTTCCAGCTTCTTTAACAAGATACCCTGAAAATTCATGTTTGCGACGACGAATGATATCCGCAGCACGAAATAAAATGTTAGCACGTTCTTCTGGTTTTTCTTTTTTCCATGTATTGAATGTAGACAATGCTGCTTGCATTGCTTTCTCAGCTAATTCTTTATTCGCTTTAGAAACTCGACCGATTACTTCTTCCTTATTTGCTGGATTTATCGATACAATTTGTTCATTTGTTGTAATGAATTCTTCTCCAATGACAAGTGGATAATTTTTTCCTAGCTCTGATTGTACAACTTCTAAAGCCTTTTTAAATTCACTTTTATTTTCTTCAAGCGTAAAATCTGTAAATGGTTCGTGTTTATATGTTTTAAGGTCCGTATTGTTAGTTGTAATCATGTTATTCTCTCCCTTTAAAGATAGATTTGTATAATCGATGTAATAGTGGTTCATCTTTAGTTAAATAAAAGCAATGAATAATTTTCTAATGATAGTAGCTGCCTCTAATTTTTTTAAACTGAAATACTAATTCTTCGTTTACTTGAAAAAAGTTTGCTAATCCAATATCGCCTCCTTTATTAACGGAAAATTTATAATACAAACAATATTCAAAAACTAATATAAACACATTATAATTCTGTTTATACACTTTTGTATACTATTTTTAACAAAATCGTTTAAAAAAAATAAAATTGAACACTTTTGTTCAATTTATTTTTTTCGAAAAATAGATTATTATTAGCTTATGAAGCTAATCTAAACAATATATGGATGAATTCACTTTATCTTGGGAAGAATTCACCCCCTATTAACCCGCTTCTTTTTAATCAAATCATAGCTTCTGAACCACACAGTATGTAAATGGCTGTAGGAATGCCTTCAATCCTAACTTCAGAACAACTTTTTGATTTACCGATGTTCATGTTCCAAATTACTTTAAAGTAAACAAAACTGTATAGTGATTGTTCCGTTTTCGGGAAATGAATAGACAAATATGCATAAAATATATTATCATATAATTCTTAATATTTTTTCATCTTTTATTTATAGTCCATATGCAAATTGAATTTTTAATTCTAATAAGCAGAGGAAATAAAAGAGGAGATTGTTAATTAATTATTTGTTTCTTGTTATAAGGGGTTACACTTTCTACTATTTTTTGAAAGATTTGAATCCCCTTAATTTTTTTGGTTTTTACGTTATAGAGAGGATGTAGGATATGAATCATCAACAACCTGTATTAAAGAAAGAGTTGAAAATTCGGCATATTACCATGATTTCTCTCGGAGGAATAATCGGTGCTGGGTTATTTGTTGGAAGTGGCCCGTTAATCAATACGGCAGGGCCAGGGGCTATTTTCTCATATGCGCTAGCAGGATTACTGGTAATTTTGGTGATGCGGATGCTTGGGGAAATGTCAACAGCAAATCCATCAAGTGGCTCTTTTTCCACTTATGCCCGAGAAGCGATCGGCCCATGGGCCGGGTACACGATTGGCTGGTTATACTGGTTTTTCTGGGTAATTGCAATTGCAGTCGAAGCAATAGCAGGTGCGACAATTATTCAATATTGGTTTCCTTCTTTGCCTTCTTGGTCAGTCAGCCTTATGCTTACTTTTTTATTAACCCTAACTAACATCTATTCTGTTAAATCATTTGGTGAGTTTGAGTATTGGCTGTCCATGATCAAAGTTGTCAGTATTGTTCTCTTTTTAATTCTTGGAGGGGCCATTATATTCGGTTTCATACCAGGTATAGAATCACCTGGTGCTTCAAACCTTCTACATAGAGGTGGATTCCTGCCATCTGGAATAAGTTCTGTCTTTATAGGAGTTGCCCTTGTTATGTTCTCTTTTATGGGGAGTGAAATTGTGGCGACTGCAGCAGGGGAAACCTCAAATCCTGAAAAAGCAATGAGGGTTGCTACAAATACCGTTATCTATCGTATCTTAACTTTTTACCTAGGTTCAATTTTAATAATTGTAACAATTCTTCCATGGGACTCTACTAGTTTGATGAAAAGCCCTTTTGTTTCTGTCCTAGAACTTTTAAATATACCAGCTGCAGCTCAAATCATGAACTTCCTTCTTTTTACGGCAGTACTTTCTTGCTTGAATTCTGGTATTTACACGAGCTCCCGTATGTTATTTTCGATGGCGAAAAATGGAGATGCTCCCCGAATGTTTTTAAAGGTAAATAATAAGGGGATACCAATGAATGCAATATTAGGATGTACCGTTATCGCTTATATTAGTATTGGATTCAATTACGTCTCTCCAGATAAAGTATTTCTATTTTTAGTCAATGCTTCCGGAGGTGTAGCACTTCTAGTCTATCTAGTGATTGCCTTCTCTCAGTTACGTATGCGAAGAAAATACGAAAAAGAAAATCCTGGAGCACTTAAGATCAGAATGTGGTTATTTCCTTATTTAACATATGCCACGATTATTACGATCACTAGTATTTTTATCTCGATGACATTTATTGATTCCTTACGTTTACAATTCTTTTTAACACTACTTCTCACTATACTGATTGTCGGTTCTTTCTTTGTCTTAAAGAAAAATAAATCATCGGATTTATTATCAACGAACAAAGAAAAAAATGCTTCTTAATTACAAAACGCAGGGAAATATATCATAAACAATGGACTCTAATCCACTAGAACTTAGGCACGGCAGGCCATTAAAAATCCCTACTCAGATTAGTCATTTGATTTACCCCTGTCAAGTAGACAGTCATAAAAAGACTACAGTCATCGAGATTCGATTTTCAGTCGGAGCTCGGTGGCTGAGTCGTTTTTGGAATCGTTACTTGTAATAATAGATATTCTACCACGCCTTGAATCAATTCTTATTCCGTTTTTAAATTGCCTACCCCATTCAAATACATCTGTACAGCTTTCATTTTCTTTTCCTTTGAATATTTCTCGAAGTTTTGCCCTTTTTTTTTAGCCATAATAAAATCCCCTCCGGGTAGTAGTGTAACATCCACGATTGTTTGTGGTCTTTTTACACTGTCTACCATTAGGGGATACTATCAAAGCAGTCCTTTGAACAGTCTTCAGAAACTGGCCATAACAAAAGGTTCGATACCTTGTTGTTTTTGTAAAATACCTTCGTCTTCTAATGCAATGATAGCTCTTCTCATTATAATACGACTTGCATAATTCACCTTCCGTAGATATTCGATCTCCTAAACTGTATATCCCCGTATCTATATTCTTTTTATATCTTCTTTTAACTGCATATAAAGCCGCATAGATGATTTTTATAGTAATAAATAGGTAGCGTAACCCGGGAATTAATAAAGAGCCTAACTTATTTTTCAAAAATTCAACCAAATAAATCAGTTTAATCCATATTCTTTAAGCTTATTGTAGAGTGTCCCTCTGGACATACCGAGTAATTTGGCAGCAGCACTTTTGTTTCCATATGTCTTGCTTAAGGCTTCTTGAATCATGAATAACTCATCTTTTCCCTCTTCCTGTAATGATGTTTCATGTGGGCCTGAGATATGGCTATTATGAACATAATAGTTACTAGTTATGTTTTTTTGAAGATGATTGCTTTTAATAGTATTTTCATCATTCAGAAGGATAACACGTTCCACAACATTCCGAAGCTCGCGGACATTTCCTGGCCATTCATAGTTAACTAATATGGTTATAACTTCTGGTCCAATTTTTGGAATTGGTTTCTTATATTTAGAACTGAACTCTTGCACAAACTGTTCAACTAACTTGACAATATCTTCTGGTCTTTCACGTAAAGGAGGAATATCAATGTTAATTACAGTTAAGCGATAATAAAGATTTTCGTTGAATTTCCCTTCCTTTACCATTTCTTCCAATGCCTGAGAAGTAGAGGCGATAACACGTGTATGTGTCGTCAATAATTCCGTTGTACCTACACGATAAAATGATCCATGTTCTAAGTAGTTTAGAAATTTTTCTTGAATGTCTAAAGGCATTTTATCAATTTCTTCAATAAATAATGTTCCATTATGTGATTGTTCAATTTTTCCGTTTTTTCCAGTCCTCTTATCAGCTGTAAAAACTCCTTTTTGATATCCAAATAATTCAATCTCTAAAAGAGTGGAAGGAATGGCTGAACAATTAATAGATACAAAAGGGCCGGTACGCTTTGAACCGCCGTAATGAATAGCTTGTGCTAACATCTCTTTTCCTGAACCTGGTTCTCCGGTTAACAGGACAGGAATGTCTGCGTAGGCAACTTTTTGCGCAACCTTCACTGCTTTTTGAATTTCTACATTAACTCCAATAATAGAGGAAAAAGGGTTGTCCTGATGGATAAGTAACGGTAACGAAGAATCAAGTTCCTCGTTTAAACGGACAATTTGAGTAATATCATGTTCTGTTGCAATACCTCCAATAACTGTATTATCCTTTATAACTGGAGAGGCATTTACTAATACGTGATTATCATTATTAGGGCGATGATAAGCCCCACGAACGGGACGTCCCTCATTTAATATGCGATGTAATATAATGGACTCTGATTGAAAATGCTCTCCAATCTTTTGACCAAGGATATTTTCACGTTTAATGCTGTATGTTCCCTCAGCGACGGTATTCCAGCAGATGACTTTCCCCTCTTGATCCACAGCTGTGACTGCGTCATTAATGGTTTCCGCCAATGTAGAAAAGTATGCGGATAGCTCCGAGTTTTTCAATTCCAACTGCTGAACCCATTGGTTTGCAGTTATAATTCCAATAATTTCTTCATTTTCTGGATCTTTAATTAGGACCGGTCTGCTCCAATCAGTTTGTAACCTGGAAAGTTCAGCTATTGTAGAAATGGTACAGGGAGTCCACTTTACCTTTTCAATCCACTCGATTACAGACAGTGAATCATCCACTAATGCCAAGAAATTGCATTCATTCTTTGAAACAATGTAGTATTCTTTCGCTGAAATAATCACAAAATCACACTTTAAAAAGTTGTTCATTATATCAATTAAAGTTGTATAGGGTTTCACTATAGTGAAGGAGTTGTCTAGGTTAATTTGTTCCATTTTACATAATAAACCCCTTTTATTATTTATTTTATGAGAAAGTATAAGAATTTATACAGTATCATCTTCTAAAACAATCATAAAACAAATATGTTTAAATAAAAACTAATAACTTTATTATAATATAAACTTCACTTATGTTTCTTACGATTGATTTTCTGTAAAAGAAATAAAAAAACTCTTTCATTAAATAGAGTTTTTTATACGAATGTTAATAATAGTGATATACCCCCACCAATTAAAAAAAATAATCTTTCATTAATTATATTTCTGCATTGCCTATGTACTGAGTGTTCAAAAAATCAATAAATCAACTTTGTAACTTAATTAACACTGTTTTATGTGCACTCGCTAATAATATATGAAACTATACTAACTCAAATTGTTATGCTAATAGCGTATGGTTTCATAAAACAAAGAATGAAAATAAATTCTTGAAATTCGAAAAGATGAAGTTAATCAAAAACTTCCTTGCCACGCTTAATGCCTCACGTATTGAATATCCACATTTTTCATTGCTGAATCAACTTATATTTATATATATTAGATTGGTGCGATTTTTCCAATATTTTAAAAAGGTTACGAATAGCATTCCTCGTTATTTCATCCCATTGTTCAAAAAGGCTGAACACTGCTTCTCTACCTTTCTATATTAATTTCGGCTACATCAAAAATAGTAGTCTTAAGATAGTTAGCTGCCGAAAAAAAGGCATCATCTTTTAACCGCAAATCCACTTATTCATCTCCTGCCCCTTTTAAATTATCTAATAATTGAGCGTTGCCACATAAAGGATAAACCTAGTGGAATATGATAGCAATAATCACTCATGACAAATTATTGAAGATCCTTCATAATTGGTGACCCAATAGGAATAAGATAGCTTAAAACCCATCTAGAAAGTGTAACAAGAGAGGAGAAAAACACTTTGTCCCTTTTCAAAGATCCGCTATCACCAGATCAAATGCTGGCTGTGATCAGAAATGGCCTGGGACCTTCCCAAATCCCCAAAAAAATCATTATCATTGGTGCCGGCATGTCTGGTTTGGTTGCAGCATCCCTTTTAAAGCAAGCTGGGCACGATGTAACGATATTGGAAGCAACCGGGAGGCTCGGAGGACGTGTTTTGACCATACGGGAGCCATTTTCAGAAGGTTCCTACTTTGACGCAGGTGCCATGCGCATTCCGAATTATCATTACTTAGTTGCGGAATACATCAAGAAGTATGGTTTAGGAGTAAACACTTTTGTGAATGCAACTCCTAATGATCCCATTTATGCCAATGGAATCAAGACGACCGCTGCCATATACCAACGGAACCCGGATATACTGAGGTACCCCGTAGCTCCCCATGAAAGAGGTAAAACAGCTGAAGAATTACTCAATATGGCAATTAAGCCTGTGACTGACTTCATCATTCAAAACCCAAGTAAAAATTGGGAAATAGTCATTAAAGAGTTTGATAAATACTCCATGAGCTTCTTTTTGCAGTACAATCCAGTAGGAATCAGTCTATCAACAGGGGCGATTGAAAGCATTAAAGTCCTGATGGGTTTAGAAGGATTCCCTGAACTTTCTTTTCCTGCCATACTACGGGAGCTTATGCCACTCTTTAATCCAGACGTAAAATTTTTTGCAATCGAAGGCGGAAACGACCGGCTTCCATACGCTTTTCTACCGGAATTGAAGGATAACCTTAACTTCAGATATGAAGTGACAAAGATTGTTCAACATGATAATCAAGTCACCATCCATTCCAAACATACTCAAAGCCAAAACCCCTTAACGGTTACCGGTGACCTTGCCATCGTGACGATCCCACTTCAATTGTTGCAATTGATAGATATTGAACCCCGGAATTCCTTTTCCCATAATAAGTGGAAGGCAATAAGGGAACTCCATTATGCTGCGTCCACGAAAATCGGGCTTCAGTTCACTCATAGGTTTTGGGAACAGGAAGGAATTTTCGGCGGTAAATTAACGACCGATTTACCCATTAGATTTTCTTATTACCCCAGCCAAACGAGCAACCAGAGTGAATCCGGTCTCATCTTAGCAAGTTATACATGGGAAGATGATGCCACATTATGGGATATCCTTCCGGAAAAAGATCGTATACAACACGCATTGAAAAATTTGGCAACGGTCCATGGAAAACAAGTGTATGATCACTTTTTATCGGGGGCTTCTTATAGCTGGACACTGAATCAGTATGCCTACGGCGCTTTCTCCATGTTTAAACCTGGTCAGGAAACGGACTTGTTTCCATACATCCCAACCCCTGAAGGAAGGGTGCACTTCGCTGGTGAGCATACATCAACCGTACCAGCTTGGATTGAAGGAGCCATTCAATCCGGCATCAGGGTTGCACATGAAGTGACGAATCTGCCTAGAACATACGGGTGATCCTTGAATGGACCTTTTCTTTAGTTATTTAACTTAAGAGCATTGACAAAAGAACCTTCCATTTGGAAGGTTTTCGTTCTTATGAACAGTCACTTTACCCCTCCTTTTGAACCGAAGTCTATGATCCTTAAGTCCACTTCATAATTAATATCGGCTTTACTGAAAATTTCGTCCCATTTCTGCTTATTTTTCTCCCAAAACTTTGGATGCTGATTTTCCACATAACGATACAATCCTGCTACCCCTGTTTTATATTCATGCTGTAATTTGTATACGATTTTCTCGACATCCTTCTTAACTTCATCCTCGGCAACACGCTCAACATCTTTTAAATAGCCTTCCTTAAATGAGTTTTCCTTACCATACCAATCTTCCGAAAGTCTTGCTGTGTACCCGACCTGAATATTTATCGTCAAATGATCCCCGTTCAATTCGGTCTTGATTTTCCTCCTTGTCCTATTGAGCAATTCAACACTTAGAGGCTTACCGTGTTGGTCCGCTTCGATTATTCCGCCCTTTACCTCTCCGTTCAACCAATTCAATGCTGCTATATCCTCATCATTCATGACCCCGACCAACTTTGAATTGTTGATCACCCCTGCACCCTCCAAAATTAATTTTCCTCCCCTAATATCAACGGCCTGAATGGCAAAGCTTCCATCTGATTGTAAATTTGAGGATGCTTTGCCTAGTGTTAAAGGCGGAAGTATCTTATTCGTTCTGTTCTCATTATCTTTCAATTCATAGATTACATTGGAAGGAATCTCCCCATCGTCGGATAGTCCCAAAATTTCTTTCGTCGGTCTCTTTGTTAAATAAACAAGACAGCTTCTCCTTGTATTATTATCGCGTATTGACTGATTAATGATCGATTCCATCGGGATTTTCCTTAATACATCTTCATTAATGAGCATGATACGCTGATGATTGGTTAAAACCGTATTGGTTAAGAGTAAAGAATCCCTAATTGCTTCATGCAGCGTTTTGGCACTGACGGTAACATTCTTAAATTTTAATTGGGCCTGATTCTCCTGAACACCACTTCCTGGAGGCACCAGAATTTGCTGTGTTAACATGATTTCATCTTTCTTTTTGCCTTTATCGATTCCCACTCCTACGACAATAGATAATTCTTCTATATTTTCACTGTCCCAACAGCCTGCAAGCAAAGGAATAAGCAAGATCAACCATAATCTTTTCATCCGCTTCTTCTACTCCTTTTCACTTGAACGATTGCAAATGTAATAATTGGCAAGCCAATCAATATAAAGGGAAATACATATCCCAGCAAATCGCTCATTTTAAAAATCCCGATTATATCTTTAGGGAACTTTGCCAGAAAAAAAACAATTGGAACCAAAACAATAAGGTTCGTTGAATATGAATTGTTAAAAATCTTCGTCATGCCTTCTGCTGCGAAGTAATAATAGATTGCATGTGTACAAAAGAACTGGAGAATCCAGGTGATTAATAGAAATAGCTCTAAACGTTCTATAAATATCCCTTTTACTTCATACGATTGAATATAGGAAATGGTTGGCCAAGTTACAGCTTTGACTTCTGGCACAGACAGTGTAGCGACTACCAGAACATATGTAATTACATATAATATCAGCGGTATGAAAAAACCGATTAAAACGCCACTTTTTACCTTGTTTTGATTTTTAACCACACCAAACAAAAAGATGAAAAGCTCAATTCCAAAAAAAGACAAAGTCCCCGAGCCCATTCCTTTCATGACAGGAAGAAATCCTTTCGCAAGGACAGGCTGGAGGTTTTTTAACTCGACTACTCTGAGACTGAACAAATAAATGAGCAAAACGATGACTATTGTCAAAGGAAGAAAGAAGACACAAGCCTTAGCTATGGCTTTAATTTTGCCTGTCAAAAGATGCACACTCGCTAAAATCAAGGTAAGTATCACGATTTCAACCGGGGTTTCCTCCAACAAATAAAATCGGACCATTTCACTCATTGCAAGAACTTCAAAGCTGGCCACGCCTATAAAGTACAACACCACAATCAATCCAATAAGTTTGGCGAGCCACTTTCCATATGCCTCCTCCATGTATGTGTAATAGTTAGCCACCTTATGTTTTTTTAACAGAACAACCAATAAGCATAATAAAAGGGCAATAGCGATCCCATTTAAAATCAAAACGATCCATCCATCGGACGAATGAATTTTTTCCGTTATCGTCCTTGGAAGCGTCAGCATCCCAATTCCTAACATGCTGCATGAAATGATCGCTGCCAATTCTCCACTAAGAATTTTGCCGTCGGATTGGCTCAAGAAAGTTCCCCCCCTTTTTTCCGCTTCGGTAACCGTAAGAACGCATCCTTCCAGGTCTTTTTACCGATAAAATCCATTGGTTGAAAATAAGGTTCCTGAAAGCTGGTCAATTTCGACAAATGGCTGATAACGATGATAAAGAATAATGTGGTTCCGTATAAACCTAAAACGGCGGCAAAAATCATCGCCCCGAACCTTAATGCCCTGAACGCCAGTCCAAAGCTATATTGCGGTACCGTAAAAGAGGTAATCGTCGTGATCGAAACAATTATGACCATCAGGGAACTCACAATATTGGCTTGAACGGCTGCTTGGCCAATAATGACCCCACCAACCAATCCAACCGTCTGCCCAATGGGTGCCGGAAGCCGAATACCTGCTTCGCGAAGCAGTTCAATTGTCAATTCCATGATGATTGCCTCTACAAAAGGAGGAAAGGGAACATTTTCCCTTGTACCTGCTATTGACATAGCCAGTTCTGTCGGAAGCAATCCAGGGTTAAACGAGACCAAGGAGATATAAATCCCTGAAAGAAATACGGTAACAAATAAAGAAAAATAGCGAAGTACACGCAAAAAAGATCCTGCTACCCATCTTTCATAATAATCATCCGGTGACTGCAGCAGCATCGTGATCGTCGTTGGTGCCATCAACGCAAATGGCGAGCCGTCAACCATGATGGCCACCCTGCCCTCCTGCAGTGCCGCCAATACTTTATCCGGACGCTCCGTATTCTGGATCTGAGGGAAAGGGGTAAACGATGTATCTTCAATTAATTCCTCAAGCATCCCCGAGTCTTGGAGATCAGTAGCTTTCACTGCATTTATCCGTTTATTCACTTCTTTCAGCAAAGAATCGCTTGCTTTTCCTTCATAATAGATCAATGCAACTTCCCGCTTTTCAAGCGTCCCTAACTTCTGTTGTTTGACGATAAGGTTGGGATGGTTTGAATATTGCCTTATCAAGCCGATATTTTCTTGTAGACTTTCGATAAAACCAAGCTTCGGTCCACGGACAACCCTCTCTGTCGAAGGTTCACCCAGTGTACGGTTTTTTTCCTTTGCCAGGTTTAAGACATAACCTTTTACCATTCCATCTATAAATAAAAGCGTTTTTCCGTCAAAAATATGCTCCTTGGCTGTTTCATATGTTTCAACATCCTGTTCCCTGACTGAACAGATTTTGGAAATGACCAGCTGCTCGATGGAAATCGGGTGACTGGTTTCAACCTGGGCAGCAGATAAATCCAGGACTATATCATTGAATGCTGGATAATCCATCGTTCCATTAACAAATACAAATAATCCTGAAACTTCATAACCGGGAATGAATATCTGTTTAAAAACTACATCATCCTGCATACCCAATTCAGATTTCAATTTTTCCTGCTTTTGATCCAATCCAATATGCAAGGGTTTACTTTTCATGGTGAACTCCTTTGGTTAAATGGGTTTTTATTTTTAAGTTTCCTCTATTTTCAATTTTTTTATGCGAACAGGAAATGGTGACAGCTGTTAAACCAAGGATTTTTTAATGAATTTCCTTTTTGAAGCAAGCAACATTAACATCCAAAATGGTTAATATGTAATTAAATTGCAAATGCTAGGATAATAAGCTTTAGTGCAGAGGTGACAACATTGTTTAACCACAGAAAGTACAAAAAAAAACCCAATCAACCAAACGAAAAAAATGATGAATTAAATAAAGTTTCGGAAGTAAGAGAACTATTCAATACCCTATCTTCATCCAATGATTTCATAAACCATCAAGGAACCTATAATGGCGTAGGCTATTGGGTCTCTTTTTATCGCTCTTTAATTGATGCACAGGTACTTCATGAAAGTGTTCTTTCTGTCATACCTACTCTGGAAACGATAAATTTGGAGCAAATTAAAGAGAACGTACCTATTGAAAATACACTGATCACCAGTACCAAGGTTGTGATCGAAGAAAGAATCATGAGAGGCGAAATTGCACTTCGTTTAGATGGAAATCTTGATGAATGCCTATTAATCAATGTTGCGGCCCAACGTGGAAGACAAGTTGAAAAACCTGAACTTGAATTTGGCATCATAAGTGCTCTAGAAGCTTTTGTCGAGGATATTGATACCAATCTGAATTTAGTCAGAAAAAGGCTTCCTTTCCCTGGATTGCAAGTAAGTGAAATGACTGTGGGATCCTTGTCTAAAACGAAAGTGGCAGTTTTATCAATAGAAGGAATCGTTGATCAGGAAAATGTTGATAATGTTATACAAAGGATCAATGACGTAGAGTTTGATGAAATATTGGACGGGTCCTATCTCGCGCAAATGCTATATGATAATTCAAATACCTTGTTTCCCCTTTTTCTAAATACGGAAAGACCTGATCGCATCGCTAGTGCATTGGCTGAAGGTAAAGTAGCCCTGTTAATCGATAGGTCGTCCTCAGCACTTATTACTCCAACCATTTTGTTGGAATACTTTATCACCATGGAAGATTATAATATGCCGTGGATTCCCGCATCTGCATTCCGTTTATTAAGGATATTCGCGGTCGCTTTTTCCATATTTGCCACTCCCATTTATGTAGCCGTGCTGACCTATCACTATGAACTGATTCCTAAAGATCTTTTGGAAACGATCGTCACTTCAAGGAACTTAATACCTTTTCAGCCTTTGATCGAAGCATTATTCCTGGAGATCTCCATTGAGTTATTACGGGAAGCGGCTGCCAGGCTGCCAACAAAGGTAGGTCAGACATTAGGTATCGTCGGCGGTATCGTTATCGGTCAAGCAGCCGTTGTAGCTGGTTTGACCAGTAATATCTTATTGATCATCGTTGCCCTCTCGGCATTGGCATCATTTGTTACTCCCATTTATAAAATGGGTAATGCCATTAGGCTGCTGCGGTTCCCCTTCTTAATCGGGGCCCAGATTTGGGGGCTGCTCGGCATTACCATAGCAGCCGTGTTTTTGATGACCCACCTTATCAAATTAACGTCGATGGGACACCCGTACCTTGAACCGATATACCCATTTCGCATGCAAGATTGGAAAGACAGCTTTGTTCGGCTTCCTTTTAATCTTTTCAAGTCGCGGCCTGTAAATTTACGTCCTGATGATATATCCAGACAGCCACAGCCCAAAAAAGCAAGAATCAAAAAAAATGATTTTAATGAATGATTTAAATGAGGGTCCTATATGAACCAAGCTGGAGTTAATGAAAAGTATAAAGTGTCACCGTTCTATGTGTTTTTTTTAGTGCATTCCATGCAAACAGGAGTAGGCGTTTTAAGTTTTCAAAGGCTTTTAGCGAAGTCAACGGGAACGGATGGCTGGATTTCGATACTACTAGCCGGCCTGATCGTTCATATAATGATTTGGTTCATATATAAAATCTTCAGTATCGTTCCTGGAGATATCATTTCTGCAAATAATCAGGCATTCGGGAAATGGATGGGGAATTTCTTCAGTCTATTATTCATTCTTTACTTTTTTATCCTTAGCATGACAGTCATGATCAGCTATATAAATGTCATACATGTATGGATGTTTGAAGAGGTACCATCTTGGGCGTTTTCAGTGGTTTTCCTAGTTTTGATTTATTATATTCATACGGGAGGGTTCCGTACGGTTACGGGGATTGCCTTTTTAGGCGTCTTTTTGACATACTGGCTTATATTTGTCCTATTCTATGCCATGAAATACTCTGATTTCTCTAATTTGCTTCCTGTTTTCCACCACACTCTATTGGATATATGGAAAGGAGCCAGAAGTACTTCAATAACGTTGCTTGGTTTTGAAATGATCTTAATGTATTATCCGTTCATCAAAGATGCTAAAAGATCACAAAAATATGCTCATTGGGGGGCCTTGACGACAACCTTAATTACCGTATTCGTTTATTTGGTTTCACTTATTTTTTATACACCAAAACAGTTGGAACTGACTATATGGCCGACACTGACAATGACCAGAATTGTCGAATTGCCTTTTATCCAGCGATTTGAATATATAGATGTTTCTTGGTGGGCCATCGTCATCATACCCAACATGACCATTTCCTTGTGGGCAGCAAGCCGAGGTTTCAAGCGCTTATTCAGTGTTCAACAAAAGTATCCATTATGGGGGATGTCGCTTATTATCCTGCTTACCAATATATTTGTTTTTGATGTCGATTCACTATATATACTAAATAAAATAATCGATCCATACGGCGTGCTCTTCCTTGTTTTATACTTGCCACTTCTTTTGGTCATCATCTATCTAAAGAAAAAGAGGAAACGTTTATGAGTAAATTATTTCTTGTTATCTTGACTTTTCCCCTCCTTTGCAGCTGCGCCCAGCCAAGAGTGGTAGATGAAGTCAATATGTCCCAAGCCATTGGCTACGATATACTGAAGAATGATATTGTCGAAGGAATGTTCGTCATCCCTATCTTCCAACAGGACAAGATGGGTAAATACGAAATTTTAAGTGGAACATCGACGACAACAAGTGATGTTCAGGCTGTCGTTTCCAAAAAAGCGGATAAGCCGGTATTGCTTGGTCAGACACGCATCATTTTATTCAGCGAGAAAGTGGTTCATGAAATCGGAATAACAGAACTGACCGATTACCTTTACCGTGAGCCACAACTTGGAAACAGGGTCATTTTAGCCATCGTTGAAGGAAAGGTCAAGAATGTAATAAATGCGAAACCACCAAATACGAATGTGAATATTGGAATCTTTTTATCAGATTTGATCAATCAGCAAATTGAAACAGCGAACGGACCGGATACTAACCTCCATATTTTTTTAGGCGACTCTTTAGAAGATGGCGGCGATTCGTATCTTCCTTTAATTAAATTTATCAATAATGAAGTTACGGTTTCTGGAGTCGGACTATTTCATGAAAATAAAATGGTCAGTAAAGTTAGTACAAGAGATATGTTCATTTTTAAGACATTAGTTCAACATCATAGGCGGGGAATATACAAGTTCAAATTAAATGACAAGAAAAAAAGCGATATCGTAGTGGAAAGTATCCGAAGCGGTTCAAGTTATGAGGTATCCGGTTCAGAGAGAAATCCCTCGATCACGATCAAGATCAAAATCAAAGGGCAAATCAAGGAATCGATGCGAAGTGACAACCTTACCAATAGAAAGATGATAAAAAAAATCGAGCAGGATATGGAAGCTGATTTATCTAGGCATGCAAACCGTCTTATGAAAGATTTTCAGAAAAAATCCCTTGACCCGATGGACTTAAAGCAAAAATACCACGCCAAAAATAAAAAAATGACCTATGAACATTGGAAAAAGATTTATCCGGTGATGGACATTAATATAGAAACTGAAGTTAACATCATCCAAACTGGGGTCTCTGAATAATAAATTGTCGATAGGCCATTTTGAATTCATCAATCGCAAAAACAACAATCATATATTAAATGAGTCACAAGGTTGCTGGTGAACAACTCGGTTATTTTACTGATGGATGGCAGGTTCTTTTGAATCCGCAAGAAATGTAGTTAGCCGGATTCATGCAAAAGGGTTAAGTCCCTTTTAAAGCAGGATAAATGAAACAGAATTATTTACCTATCGTTGTTACATATATAACAGGAGCTGACTTTATGAAAAAACCTATGAAATCAATCATCGCTGCCGCAGTAATAGGTATAAGTTTAATCGCAGGATTCTCTTTTGCATACGCAGGTAACGAAAAAGATGAATTGAAATCGGATCAAGTGACCTTTTTTGGCTCCCCAACTTCTGCAATTTCCAGTTCAGTTGCTATACCTAATAGTTATAACCGGATATTGTTTAGCGGAACAGTAGCTCCCCTTTTAAAAAAAGATGGAAAAACTACTTATGAGAGATATGGCAATACAGAAAAACAGGCAATCGGAATTCTAGAGAAATTAAAAGCAGAATTGAAAACAAAAGGACTTTCCCTCGCTGATGTAACCTATCTGCGTGTTTATGTCGCGCCAGATCCAAACAAAGGAGATGCACCAGACTATCAAGGCTGGTTTGAGGCTTATGCTCTGTTCTTTAATACAAAAGAAAATCCAGTGAAAACAGCTCGTTCAACAGTAGGCGTTGAAAGTTTGGTTTCGCCGGATTATCTCATTGAGATTGAAGCAGAAGTAGCCTATAAAAATAACGGCAGGCAAGCAAATAAATAGACGATAGATGTATGGTCATGATACAAAATACCGGTGTTCCAGGCTAAGTTATCATTCTTATCATTGCACTCCGGATAATTTTTGAATACAAAAAGAGACAGGAAGTTACTCCTGTCTACAGTCTTTTTATGGCTTTTACAATTTGAACGTTGATTTCCACTCCAGGCACTCGCTTTCCGCGGGCGGTCCGGGAGCCTCCTCGGCTTGCGCCTGCGGGGTCTCCCCTAGACGCGCTTTTCCCGCAGGAGTCTCGCACCTTTCGCTCCAATCAACTCTGTTATAAATTTTAGATAGAACCTCTTTTGCCTACAGTCTTTTTTGTTTTAAAATGGAAGTATTAAAACTTGAGGCTGCTTTCTAAACATGATTCTATTCAGCGAGATCAACTTGAAATGATTACTTTAGATCAATTGGTGCCAGCGAACCATTTGGTTCGTAAAATTGAGGCTGCCATTGACTTCTCTTTCATTTATGATTTGGTGAAAGATATGTATTCAGAGGTAGGACGCCCAAGTATTGATCCAGTTATTTTAGTTAAACTGACATTCATTCAATATACCTTCGGTATTCGTTCAATGCGTAAAACTATTGAAGAAGTTGAAACAA
>NZ_JAGGQJ010000022.1 GCF_018613325.1 Bacillus sp. ISL-34
ATAATGCCTGTATTGAATCCTTTCATGCCCTATTAAAGAAGGAAGAAGTCAACCACGTACAATATCTAGACTATCAAACAGCTAAATTAGCGATGTTCCAATTTATTGAAGGTTGGTATAACCGAAAAAGAATTCACAGCAGTTTGGGTTATCAAACCCCACAAGCCATTGAAGATCGAATTAGGAATAAAGCTTAAGATTTAACTTTTTAGTGTCCAAAATATTGACTCAAATCCAGTTCATGAGTTTTGATTAATCTTTTTTATAAAAACTAAATGCAGATTTCTAACAAAAGACTCCATTTGGATTAAACTTTTTTCAAAATGGAGTCTTCTTATTCTTGCAGGTGTTGTAGCAGGAGTTTGGAGGTCGCCTGAGGAAGCCGCCACAAGTATTGCAAAAGAAGATAAGATTTATCAACCGAACCAAAAGAACAAAGAGGTCTATGACCAAGTGTTTGATAACTATAAAAAACTTCAAGAAGGGATGGGGGAGTTTTTTGAGATGCCGATTGTACAATTAAGCGAGACACAAAAAGAACATGTTATGATACAGTGAACCTCTCGACCTAAATAAAGATTTTGATGGAGCATCCTTTATCTTGAATAAGGTACAGCATCAGCTGGTCAAGCTTCCTTCGGAAGCCCGAGTGCATGCTGGAGACTAATGAACGAAGACAAGGTCTGCGATGTCCTTCTTGCCAGCTCAGGAACTTTTGCCTGAAGAGACAACCACTTCGTTTCCGAAGTAGATTTTTGAAAAGCTCGAATGAAATAGCGAGCCCCGATATTATAGGAAGCGGACAAATCCTCAGGATAGACTTTGCCGGTTGAAAATTCGGCAAGGTCTTTTTTCGGGTTCCTTTCCACTTTTCCGGAGCCATCGAACGCCGTGGCGCTGGTGTTTCGTGGATTGACCCGAGAAATACGCATGCCCAGACAATGCGAGTGAATCTCTCTACAGGATTTGACTAAATTCTTAGCAAGAGCATATCGGAAATTTATCGATAAAGGCTGAGTTATCCAGCTAGATGATAAGATTCTGGATTTATATGATCCCTTAATGTTGTTGGATTATTTCTGGAAGTGATAAAAGTAAAAGCGGGAAACACTGAATTATCAATGTTTTTCCCGCTTTTTATCATTTTATATTTGAGTTACATATAATCATAAACAGAGTCATCAAAATAGAGCCAGTGATAATATTCAATCTGTGAATCTGTCATCCTGGAAATTTCTTTCTCATTGAATTTTTGTTGCTCAATTAATTTCTGCAATTTGGAATTTCTTTCTATTTGGCTCATCTTAAATCCTCCTTATAGTATGAGAAGTAACGAAGTATTCAAATATTGAAAACGCTTTCTTTTTTCTTATTTTTATTATATATCTCAATGTGAGATTAAACAAATATCAAATATAGATGAATTTTTAGGAAATAATATAGAAATGTTATTTATCTATTTACTTTGAAGCAGTTAAAGAGGCAAGGTCGAATTGCCAAAGCCTGAGTTTTGTTAATGATTAGGGATTTGATTCAATAAGTTGGACACAAAAAAGTGGGGATTATGCTGCTTTTAGAGTTTGACCAGCGAAAGCTTAGGGAGTCAGCGCAATTCATCCACACACTCTCTCAAGGTGAAAAAGAAAAGTAATAATTGCAAGGGCCTCATGTCTTCACCGCAATTATTAATCTTAGATGAGCCTTGCAATGGTCTGGATATTTACTCTAAAGAAGAGCTGTTAACATCTATTGAAGATATGACTGCTGCACCGAACGGCCCAACCATTTTATATGTTACCCATCATATTGAAGAAATTGTATCATCTATAACCCATGCTATGTTAATCAATTCGGGGAAGGTTATGGATAAAGGAGAAAAAAGGGACGTATTAACCGAATCATTATTGGAAGAGACCTTTCGTGTCCCAGTCAAAGTAGAATGGGAGAATGAACGTCCCTGGATCCGGATAAAATCCCCCTCAGCGAATTCATACTTTCAAATACACGCTCCTTCAAACGTTACAAAAAACATTAACGAAAGAGGAAGTCCTTAGAGTAGAAATTAAATACAAAGAAAAACTTGGTTCCAGAGCCTATAGGTTAAATTTAAATTAAATAAAAAAAGCTGACCGATACAGGTCAGCTTTTTCCTTACTCTAAATTGTTTTTAATTAAAAGATTACAGCTAAAATGAACCAAATGATCATCAACAATTGAATCAATATTTTGGCTAAGCTGCCACCTAAAAAGCCTATAATGGTAGCAAATCCAACTTTAGTAGCCTTCATCATATCTTTATATATGATTAATTCCGTAACAAGGACCGCTAAAAATGGAACAAGAATAATTCCAAAAGGAGGGAAGACAAATGAACCAACAATCGTAGCAATAGCTGCTATTGTCTCGGATGTTTTCGAACCTCCATATTTCTTAACAAAGTAACTGTTCGCAATAATATCTGCCGCGATTAATACACCGCTTAACACCACCATACTGATCCAGAACCATAAAGATAACGCATCCGAATTAATGAGAAATTGATAAACTGCAAATCCACCCCATATGGCCACAACCGAAGGGATGATAGGATAGACAATTCCTACAAAACTTAAAGCGAACAAGAGAATAGTTAATCCCCACCATAAAATATCCAATAAAACTCCACCTTTTCATACTTACGTATCATTTATCTACTAAATTATATTTCTATTTAGGGACAATAACAAATTTATTCTTTTTTTGTATATAAAAAGAAGCAGACTTAAGACTTCACTTTTTATATACAAAAGCACTGTTATGATAAAAAGTATAATTTCATTAAATGCTCAAAACGAATATAAATACTAGCACTAAAGGTAGGGGTGCAAATTTTAACATTTTAAAATAAGAGCATTTCTTTGTAATGAGAAATGCTTTTTATTTTTGTCAAAATTAAAAGGATATAATAATAACAATAATAATATAATTAAAAACGATATTGATTTATTGTAAAACAATAAATCATGTGTTAAAGTCATTTTATTATTAAATCAGTGAGGTGCTTTAATTGAATGTTAAACAAGGTTCAACCACTTTCTTAAAGGTAATTATTTTTCTGATTGGAATTGCGATGCTTGCTTTATGTATCTATTGGTTGCCTGAGATAGCCATTAAAGATGCAAAGGTACATCCAGATACGGCTTATTTCCTAATCCCCTTTTTAGTATGTGCATATGGATTCTGTATTACGTTTTCTGTTGCGTTGTATCAAGCATCTAAACTACTAACCTATATCGAAAAAAACAATGCTTTCTCTGAATTATCCCTTAAATCTTTGAAGGTTATAAAAAAATGTGCTTTTACAGTCATTTTCCTCATTCTGTTAGGAATAGTAAGCTTAAAGGTGCTTGCTAAAATCACAGGAGACGACCCAGCAGGTCCTATATCACTAAGTCTAATGGGTATTTTAGCAACAAGTATCATCGCAGCCATTGTGGATGCACTTCAAAAGCCATTAAAAAATGTCCCAGATATTAAGTCAAAAAATGAATAACGGTTTGAGAAAATTTAATTAATGAGGTACTTTTTATGAAACAAATTACGACACTCTTTTTCTTGCATTGTGCATATTTTTAGTGCCCCATTGGCGAATTTCGCAGCAAAATGTATCCAAATATGGCCCCAATGAAATATCTCGTTTTCATCGTGATGTATGGAGCGGCTGTGCCTTTTTACTTTGCTCTCTATCAGGCTTTCAATCTTTTACGGTACATTGACGAGAACACAGCGTTCTCGGAATTATCTGTAAAGGCCATAAAGAACATAAAGTGCTGTGCGATTACAATCAGTGGTTTGTATGTATTAGGTTTGCCACTCTTTCATTTTATAGCGAAGAAAGTTGACCCTCCTATTGTATTAATGGGACTCATCATCATTTTTGCTTCGTTGGTTATCGCCGTTTTTGCTGCTATACTCCAACGGCTTCTACAAGATGCGATTAACATAAAATCAGAAAATGATTTAACGGTCTGAGGTGGAGGATATGGCAATTATTATTAATATTGATGTGATGTTAGCAAAACGAAAATGGATGTCTCCTGTTTGCTCCATTAAGTTCGTTCCATAGGTATGCCTCAGTTTGTGTGGGGAGATTGATTTATTGGATTTAAATGCCTTCGTGTATTTCTTTACTAAAGCCTCGATGGCGCGGTTGGAAAGAGGGCTAGCTCCATCATTCACCCTAGTCAAGAATACATAGGCCGTATCATCATTTGAGCCCCTATAACGTTCCGTTCGCACAGCTAGGTAATCTTTTATGTCCTGCATAGACGGAGGAGAGACTGCCACTACATCTTTTTTCCACCCTTACGTAAAACGTGTATCTGTTTTTCCTAGAAATCCAAGTCTCGTAGCCTTAAATTGGATAACTCATTCACCCGGATACCGCATCCTAAGAAGAGGGATAAGATCGCAAAATCACTTTCCTTGTCCCTTTTAAAATAAATGAGTTTCCTGGATTAATCGGGTAGCTTCTTTTCATAGTCATACTTCACGAATTCAAGAAACCGAGCATCCTCATCATTGTGGAAAATCTTCGTAGATATTCTAGAAGCACGCGCCCCCAAAGTCTCTTTTACTTTATTCACTTCAATTTTCAACATGACATTTCGATAGAAGTAAGGTTCGCCGTCATCATTTTCAGTATGAGTCGTTAAATACTTGAAAAGGGAACATAATGCTGAAATTTTCCGATTGACGGATACCTTTTCTGCTTTTTTCGTTTCCTTCTTATTGATAGGGATATTTCTCCGTTCCAAAAACTTTATAAAGGATTGGGCTTCGATTAACTTCAACTTTTCTAGCACTGACAGGGGGATACCCTTAATATGCTCCTGCTCAGCAATGCCTTCAGCTATCACCACTCCAAAAATAATTTATAATCAAGAACGTAATTCAAGAGAGTCGAAGGGGACCGGGTATCCAATTTATTGTCAACATATTCAACGATATAGAAAGGCATGGACTTAACCAGCTGTTCCAATTTCTGCTCATGGACTTGATGTTGTCTGGTATTAGCCATTAATTGACTCCTTTTTCAAATTCGATTTATGCGTAAAATTCAAGTTTAGTGCTATATAAAACAAGAGAAGACCACAATAATGTAAGGCGGGGGAAGAATTGCTCGTGGATTGAAGAACAACGAATTTGTTTGTAAAGCTCGTCCAACAAGATATTCTCGATGAAGGAATTTCCGGAGATTTACATTAGATATAGATAAAGCGGATACACCATCGACAGAAGAATAAATAAGAAATAGAATATGCTTATCAGAATATATAGGTTATTTTTGGGATTTTATTACATATAAGATTTATTAATGACCATTAATGTGGATTATTCCCAGGAATAATGCTATTATTTGTAAAATACATACTCTAAGGCGGGACGCTTATGAATAAAAAAACGCAACTAGCTTTGATGTTTCTCTTAATACCTCTTGCAATATCAATTTATTTTTGGTTTTCGGAAGCCTTATTACGAGGGGGATATGATTTAGCTATAGATGGTTTTGTAGTAGCCAGAGCCTTAATGATTATTTACACATTACATTTACTAGGAAAATTAGGAGAATTTATTATTAAAAACAAAAAAGATTAGCCATGAGCTAATCTTTTTTTAATGGATTAATAGTTGACCAGTCCGTATTCGCCGTACTTAACTTTTTTGACTTTATAATTCTTCTTTGTAATGGTATCCCCATTGTAGATATTAATGGTGTGGTTTTCTCCTGTTTCAACAGCATATCTCACTCTATATCCCATATAGACTCGTCTATTAGGACCAACATCTAATGAATAGTTTTTAGCACTTGATTTAGAAAATCCTAGACTGATGCCCAATCCTTTTATACTGCCAGATACAGTCGGACTAAAAGTAACAGATCTATCTGAACTAATGGAACCACCTTTAGCTCCCTTCGTATTTAGATTTTGAGACACCCTCTTATAACTAGACCACTCGGTATATTTCTTAACCTTCTTTTTTACATGAGTAGTTTCATTTACTCGTTGACTACTAGCTGCGCTAGCTTCATTAGGCATTACAAAGAGCACAAAAGAAATACTAAACATTAGGATAACAACAAACATTTTTTTAACAGTTCCGTTTCTCACTAAATCACAACCTTCCATTTTTTTGCCAGTATATCACAATATATGGAATATAACTGTATAAAAAGAAAAATATGGTAATCTTTTTAAAGATTATGGGAAGCGAAGCGGTTAAGGTTAGCAAACTTTTAAATCAACAAAACTATAGGTTATCAATCAATATGAGAGGACTTTTTATGGCAGGGGGTGACTATTTTGGATTCATACAGAAAGGTGCGAAGAATTATATAAATTTCGTTTTTTGTCTCAAAATATAAGTTTACTCGTACGAATGAGATAGAACAAAAAAAGCTTCTAAGGGAAGGAGGCTTTAACTCTGAAAGCGAATGCGACGCCCTGGAATAATTGCATTCAGAAATCCAAGGTGGGATTTTCTATACATCTTAATAATGTGAACATTATGTGAAACGTATTAATAAATGTGTACGATTCATGAAAATTTTTATTCTGTCTCACTAACTCAAGATTACTTTTCAATTTGAGACAGATTTTTTTGTGTACTATTAATTTCCTATAATTTATCTTATGTAAACCTACAAAAAGGGCAATTTATGACTACCCTCCCTGCACGTTATTTTAATCTTGAGCTTTCGCATTTAATAAATATTTTATAAAATCTTCTCTTTTTTCATTTTATCTTTTTCACGATAATTGGTTCTTCTCTTTCAGCTGTTTCGCGGCCTTTCATCCTATTAGTTTGATAATATTGGTAGATGATCTCGTCTTTTTTATGAGTTTATTGGAGGTAAAAAATACACCATTGAGGTTAACATTCCTGGCAAGAATGTCAACGAACCTGTATATGAATGGGATAATATTCGAACGCTACTTTAAACTACGATATTTAGATACTAAATTAAAAGGTAATATTCAATTCGGGGAGCGTTATGGATAAGGGAGAAAAAAGGAACGTATTAACCGAATCATTATTGGAAAAGACCTTTCGTGTCCAAGACAAAGTAGATTGAGAGAATGAGCGTCCCTGAATCCGGATTAAATCCTTGTTACTAACTGAAAAAAATAGTCCTAGTATGTAAAAGAGTAAAGTAAGGCAATTATAATGTTAAAACAAGATGAATATAGATTGCTTTCCATTGGAGGGCATAATTAAATAACTTAATTTAGTGAGTAATAATAATATGTGTATGTTCTGGCTTTTATCATTTGAAAATGTATTTATATATATTTTATATTTTTCTTAAAGGCTTTATTTTGCTTTTGATGTAAAGTGATTCAATATGGATAATAACGGAAGCAGGGGAACTGTTAGTATATTGCCCAGAATATAAGAAGATATTATAATAAAGTAAGTATGCGTCTTTAAATATAATAGTTGTCTACTTTGTTTGTTGTACAATAAGGTAACGTTTAGACTAATATCCATTTATTTTAACAATATTAGATGTAGGGTGAGTAAATGTAGGATAAAATGAGATAGAAACTGTTTTATATGACAATAAAATTGGATTGTAATTCAAACGTAAGATAAAAAAATTTTAAGAATGGGGTGTTTTCAATTAATTTCAATCCAGTCTCCAGTAAAAAGTTATATGTTCAAATTTATAATCAAATTCTTTCTAGTATACTTTCAGGAGAATTTAAAATAGGTGATAAACTACCCGCGGAGAGAGAATTATGTGAACAATTTGGTGTGAGCCGTGCACCAGTCAGACAAGCTCTTAGTGCTTTGGAACTGAATGGATTTATCTATTCTCGACAAGGCGAAGGTGTTTATATTCAAAGTAATCAACCTCAATCAGAGGATTCTAAATCTGATCACGTTTTAGACTCTATATCACCAGAGGATATTATTGATGCTAGAATGAATATCGAACCACTTATTATAAAATTCGCTGCTGAAAGAGCTACAGATGAAGATATTCAGGAGCTTCATACAATTATTAATAAGATGGAAGAAGAAACAAACGCGGGTGTATATGTACCCGAAACAGATGAGGCATTACACTTTGGGATTGCAAAAGCAACACATAATGAACTATTTATTAAAATCATTTCAGACATTATTAGTTCGATGAAACAGCAAGAAATGTGGCAATTTATTCGTGATCGTACCGTTACTCGACCAGATTATCGAGATGTTAACTTTCGTGAACATCAATTACTGATTAAAGCAATTGAAGAACACAACCAAGAGGAAGCAGTGAAACTCATGACATCTCATATGCAAAATTTATATAACCGATATTGGATTGACTAATTAGATGAAATGTCTTTATGCTAAACCATTATATTTAACCTTAGAAAATTGAATTTCCTTTAAAAAAGAAAAGGCGAAGCCATGCGGTTGTCATTTACCTGCATAGACTTTGCCTTTTTTGTATTTTAGTTCAATTTTATGAATAGCCGATTTTCGTTAATTTCAACAGGATTGCCCTATCAAATTGGTAAATGGAGGTACTCAATTATATTTTGATTAAAAGTACTTGACGATAACCATAGATTGTAAGTAAACTGTTAATATAAGGTTACTTGTTAGACAAGTAGTAAAGACGCTAAGTAACAAAAAGCACCTTTTAATCAACATATTTAATGATTAGATTGTGTAAACTATAAACATTTAGTATATCCAAGCTTATACCATCTTTTTTAAAAGAAGTGTAAGCGCTTTAGGGTTGGATTTTAGTGTTTATGAAAAGTGTTTTACATGTCTATTAAGATACTAAATGATGTTAAAGATAGGAGGGTCTATTTGAGAGCTGCAGTAATTGATAAACCATATTCTGTTGTAGTAAATCAGGTTGACACGCCCAATATCAAACAAAGCCATGAAGTGAAAATTCAAGTGAAGGTGACTGGAATATGTGGTTCAGAAGTACACGCTTATCATGGAACACACCCTTTTCGGGTTCCCCCAGTTATCTCAGGGCATGAACTAGCAGGAATAGTAGTGGATGTAGGAAATGAAGTATCGAGTGTTTCTATAGGTGATCGAGTTACGGTAGAACCCCATTACGGATGTGGTACTTGTAAGCGCTGTCGGTCTGGGGAATATAATATTTGTGAAAACAAAAAAGTATTAGGTACACAAGAATGGACAGGATCGTTCGGTGAATTTATAGTTGTTCCAGAAAGCACGGTCGTACCATTACCGAATAATGTGTCCTTTGAACAAGGTGCTTTGATTGAGCCGCTAGCGGTTGGTATACACGCTGTCAGAAAAGCAAAAGTCGGTCTTGGTGATAAATTGGCCATTTTGGGCGCGGGTCCAATTGGGTTAGGAATTTTATTAGCAGCAAGAAACTCAGGTGCAACAAAAATATTCATTACAGATGCATTGGAATACAACTTAGAAATTGCGAAGAGACTTGGAGCTACCCACCCAATTCAGACATCAAAAGTAGATGCCATTGAAACGATACTAAAAAAAACAAACGGAGACGGAGTCGATCATGTATTTATAGCCGTTGGAATCCAAGCAGTATTGAATGATTCTTTTAGGATAGTAAAAAGGGGAGGCAAGGTCTCCGAAGTAGCTCTATTTGGAAAGAAACCCGAAATTGAAATTTCCTATCTTCAAAATAAAGAAATCCAGATTATCGGCTCCAATATGTATACGAGGGATGATTTTGAAATCGCGGCGGATGCCATTGCAACTGGCATGTTTGATACCTCATTGTTTATTTCAAAGATATTACCCATCGAAGAGGCCAAGACTGGTATGAAGATTGTTGATGAGAAGCTCGAAGATGTGATAAAGGTATTATTAAAATTTTAATGATTTAATCCTTCATAGTTTCTATGAAAATAACAAAAAGTTAAAATTGTTCTACAACAGTAAGAAGAATTTTCCAATATAAGAGGTAGATAAAATTGTAAACGTTTACTCCGCTATATTGCTATAACTATGAACAATGTACCATAAATAGTCCGGAACTAAGGAGTTGTTTAGGATGAATGCACATCAATTAGAACAATCTACTACCAAAAAAGTAACAATGAGGTTAATTCCGTTTTTATTCCTGTGCTTTACCATTTCAATTCTAGACCGGGTTAATATTGGGTTTGCAGCACTACAAATGAATCAAGATTTAGGGTTCTCAGATGCTGTTTTCGGTTTAGGAGCAGGAATTTTCTTCCTTGGGTATTTCCTTTTAGAAGTGCCTGGAAGCGCTATGATGAGCAAAGTTGGAGCTAGAAAATGGATAAGCCGTATTATGGTCACTTGGGGGGTTATAGCGGTCCTTATGGCTTTCATAACAGAACCTTGGCAATTCTATACTGCTCGTTTCTTACTAGGGATTGCTGAAGCTAGTTTCTATCCTTGTATGGTTCACTATTTAAGCGGTTTCTATCAATCAAAGCACCATGCTAAAGCCATTGCTGGATTTATGATTGCAATCCCAGCAGCAAATGCAATTGGTTCACCACTTTCAACCTTTTTTCTAGGTATTGATTGGTTAGGGTTCTCTGGATGGCAATGGTTATTTGTATTAGAAGCAATTCCTGCCATTATTCTAGGTGTTATTTGCTACTTCTATCTTGATGATACAATCGAAAAAGCAAACTGGTTAACAAAAGATGAAAAGAAATGGTTAATTGATGTTACAACTAAAGAACAGTTAGAAAAGCAGGCAGTTAAACACTATACTTTCACGCAAGCGTTAAAAGATCGAGATGTTTTAATTTTATCTGTTGGATATTTTTTCTGGATGATTGGGTATTATGGAATTGTAATGTTCTTACCAACCATCACGAATGGACTGTCCGAGCAAACAGGCTTAAGCATGCAATCATTGGGCTGGGTAATTGGTGCTATGTACTTTTTCGCGATGATTGTGATGTACTTTGTAGGAATCCACTCTGATAAAAAGAACGAAAGACGTTGGCATGTGGCAGCATGTTTATCTATAAGTGCGGTTGCCATGGTAGCAGCTACATTTGTTCTAGAAACAAATGTATGGTTAGCATTTGGATTATTAACGATTAGTTTAAGTGGAGCGTTCGGTGCTTACTCCCCATTCTGGGCTATCCCACCTTCTTTCTTAACTGGAGCAGCCGCAGGTGGTGCGATTGCCTTGATTAACAGTATCGGTAACCTTGGTGGTTTCTTTGGTCCATATATTGTAGGTTGGATTAGAGATTTAACAGGTAACTTCCATATAAGTATGATTTTCCTAGGTATAAGCTTAATAGTAAGTGCCATCATCGTCGTTACTTTAGTTAAAGTATCAGGAAAGTCTCTAGTTAAAGGAGAAAATGCGTCTGTTGAAAAAAATATCGCTAACATGTAATCCGATTAGAGTCATCAATACAATTAAGAAACTACGGCGGATTGCTATATAGTTGCTGGATTTTCTTAAATCGAATTTTGATTATAAAAAAGTGAAAATTTTTTCGTATTGACAGGGAAAACAAATGAGAAGCCTAGAAAATAGTTCTAAAAAAGTTCTGAAGTGACAAACACTTAATGTAAAAATAAATAATTTGGTAGGAAAAGGGTCATTCATAAGTTGAGCAGTCAACTATGAATGACCCTTTTTATATTCAATCCTACTTATTTATGAATCTGGTAATAATTTATAGAAGTATTCTTATGATCCAAAAACAAAATCATATATCAATACCCCAAAGAATGTAAGGGGATTATGGGTAGAGTTGCCGATTTAACAAGTTGTGGTGATGTATCAGGAATGAATGTAGCTATTCGTTCGGTAGTAAGAGGTAATGATTTTATATTTAAATAGTAGTGACATGACACCATAAAAGCGACAATGGACTTATTAGAAAGTCCATTTGTCATGTTTATGGTATGAAAAATTAGTAAATTAAAGTATTTGATATGGGTTGACACTATATAAATATAAAATTATACTTACGATATCTACTTAGTAGACAAGTTTACAATGAAATAGTCCTATAAATTAATATGTCTAGTATCTACAGGTGAAAAGGTTAATAGCTTACATCTTCTAATAAATAAAATGAAAGGGTTATCATCTCGTTGTATAGAGGCATTATGGAGGCTGCTAGGGAAATGATTAATTGTCTAAGTAAGTTTAAATGATTTATTAGAAAAGGGCACTTGAAAACAAAGCTAAAAATTAAGGTAAGAGAAGAGAAGATCATATTGCTGAACACAATGATTAAATGTTAATTGTGAATAACTATATCTGTGTACCATTTTCTCCGTTACTATATTAAAAATTGAAAGCGCTATATATGAAATTAATATCTAGATTCACAAACTAGAATATTTATATTAGAAGAGTATTTTACATAAATTAATAATAACGTGCATTTCAGGAAATAAAAGTTTAATCCTAACAATGAGTGGAATCAATTTAAGTTTAACTGGATGTAAATGAGGAAGAATGTTGAAGTGATAGATTTGGAGGGTTATTCATGCCATTATTAATAACAGCTATTGGTGTTTTACTACTACTTATCTTAATAATGAAATTTAAACTAAATACCTTTGTATCCTTAATTATTGTCTCATTTCTTTTGGCTTTGTTCTTGGGAATACCACCGGAATCAATTGCTGCGACAATTGAACACGGTTTAGGAGGGACACTAGGTCATATTGGTCTTATCTTTGGAATTGGTGCTATGCTAGGAAGATTAATTGCTAATGCCGGAGGATCCCATCGTATCGCTGTTACTTTAATCAATAAATTTGGTAAAAAGAAAATACAGTGGGCGGTTGTATCTGCTTCATTTATCGTAGGAATCACATTGTTTTATGAAGTTGCCTTTGTATTATTAATTCCGATTATCTTTACCATTTCAAAAGAGTTAAATATATCGATTGTCAAGTTAGGTCTCCCAATGGCTGCAACTTTATTAGTCACTCACTCTTTCTTACCACCACATCCAGGTGCGACTGCTGTTGCAGCAGTATATGGCGCAGATGTAGGTACTGTATTAGTTGTTGGTACTATCATTGCAATTCCAACAGTTATCATTGCTGGGATTTTGTATCCTAGGCTTATTGGAAAACTAATGCCAGAAATATTCAAGAAAAAGAGAGAGCTTTCTCAATTAGAGGAACAAAAACATATTGATTTAGAAGATACACCGGGATTTGGCATTAGTGTTTTTACCGCTACCTTTCCCGTCATATTAATGGCTATTGGAGCTATTGTTAATGCAATTCAAGGTGCAGCAGGTTTAGGAGATAATTTATTTTTTATGGTGATTCGATTTATAGGTAATGCATCCGTAGCGATTTTACTTTCGTTCTTGTTAGCTGTTTATACAATGGGAATCAGAAGAAATATTCCAATTAAGAAGATGATGGATTCATGTGGTTCATCCATAAATGCCTTAGGATTATTACTTTTAATCATTGGTGGTGGCGGAGCCATAAAACAAGTACTTATCGATGGTGGTGTGGGTGATTATATTGCAGAAATATTCTTAGGTTCATCTATTAATCCACTAATTCTTGCATGGTTAGTAGCAGCATTATTACGTGTCGCGTTAGGATCTGGAACAGTTGCTACTTTATCGACTGCTGGTCTAGTTATGCCAATGTTAGCTCAAACTCCCGACGTTAACTTAGTATTAGTTACTCTTGCAACTGGTGCCGGAAGCTGTATGGCATCTCATGTAAATGATGCAGCCTTCTGGATTGTTAAAGAATACATGGGAATGGATATGAAAGAGACATTTGCAACATACAGTGTAATTTCAACTATAACTGCTATTGCTGGATTAATCTTTGTATTAATACTAGATATATTTATGTAAAAGTATGGTATCTAGACAAAGGGAATATAATTCATTTGTCTGGTACTACTATTAGTATATCAATCATTATAGAAAGCGTGATTTTAAATGGACCTGTATTGTAATAATCGTCATTAAGCAATGAAAGAAAATGATTGGATTAAACTTGATTATAATAACAAAATTTCACATTGTACTTGTAGTAGTTTACGTGCAGATAGAATCAAAGACATTGATCTATTAAAAAATATTAAAAATAGATATTTTCCTATTATGTTAGTAAAGCTGGCAAAATAATTGAATTGATAAAACTAATGAAAAGGTTTTCTTAAAATGTATTGACAAGGATAAACAATAGATTTATATTAAACCTATAAGGTACTTAGTAGACAAGTAGACAACAATATAATAAGACAACTAGGAGAATTCTATAAAAAAACTTCCGAGGTGACAAAAATGAAATTAAGTGTTGAAGAATTAAAGCAAAAAGCCATCGAGCTTAGACAAACAGCACTAACAATGGTTTACGAAGCACAATCGGGACATCCAGGCGGATCCTTATCTGCTGCAGATATCGTTACCACTCTTTACTTTAGAGAAATGAACATCGACCCGCAAAATCCAAAATGGGAAGATCGCGATCGATTTGTTTTATCAAAAGGACATGTTTGTCCAATCCAATATTCTGCACTAGCTTTGCGGGGATTTGTACCATATGAAACGATTCATACCTTAAGACAATACGGTTCCCCTTTCCAAGGACATCCTGATATGAAGAAATGTCCTGGGATCGATATTTCAACAGGATCACTTGGTCAAGGACTATCTTGCGCAGTCGGAATGGCATTAGCTGGAAAGCGTGATGAGAAAGATTACCGTGTATTTGCCATGGTTGGTGATGGAGAAGCTCAAGAAGGTCAAATCTGGGAAGCCGCTCAATCAGCTGCCAAGTATCAACTAGATAACTTAGTTGTATTCGTTGATGACAATGGTCTTCAAATTGATGGTACAACCGAAGAAGTTATGCCAAACCACGATTTAGAAGTTAAATTTGCTGCATTCGGTTTTGAAACTAAGAGAATCGACGGACATTCAATGGAAGAAATCGTAGCTACATTAGATGAGATTAGAGGTTCAAAGAACGGTAGGCCAAAAGCGATTATTGCAAACACAGTAAAAGGCCGCGGCGTTTCATTCATGGAAGATGTTGTTGATTGGCACGGAGTTGCGCCAAACAAAGAACAATATGAACAAGCAATCGCAGAAGTAGCAAGGGGGTTAAGATAATGACAGTTTTAGCAAAAGACATCCAAACAAAAAAAGCTACTAGAGAAGCATTCGGTGATGAAATTGTAGAATTAGGGAAAAATAATAAAGACATTTATGTTGTGGATATTGATATCGGTAAATCATGTAAAACAACTAAATTTGCTAAAGAACTACCAAACCAACACGTAAACGTTGGGATCGCTGAACAAAACGCTGCAGGTTTAGCTGCAGGTCTTGCGGCAACTGGTAAAATTCCATTCATCAGCACATACGCTGTATTCGGTTCATTACGAATGACTGAGCAAATTCGCCAAGAAGCTTGTTATCCAAACTTAAATGTTAAAATCGCTTGCTCTCACGGTGGTTTAACTCCAGCGAATGACGGTGGGAGTCACCAAGCTATCGAAGATATGGGTGTATATAGAACAATTCCGAACATGACGGTGGTTATGGGTGCAGATTATAACTCTACTAGAAAATTAGTCGCTCAAGCTGCAGAAATCCAAGGACCTGTATATCTTCGTTTCACAAGAGACGCCATGCCATTCATCTATGATGAAAGCGAAGAGTTCGTAATTGGAAAAGCAAAAGAAATCCAAAACGGAACTGACGTTGCAATCATCGCAAACGGTGACACTGTTCGTCTTGCATTAGAAGCTACCAGAGAACTAGAAAAAGAAGGCATCTCAGTTAAGCTATTAGACATGCACACTATAAAACCACTTGATAAAGAAGCTGTGTTAGAGTGCGTAGAAATCGGAAAAATCGTAACAGTAGAAGACCACAACATCCTTAATGGCCTTGGAAGTGCGGTAAGTGAAGTAGTAGCTGAAGCCGGTAAAGGAAAAGTAAAGCGTATCGGTGTTCAAGACCAATTCGGCCAATCAGCGCCTTATGAAAAGTTACTTGAACTAAACGGCATCACAGTAGAAAACATAGTTGCTAATGCAAAAGAACTTTTAAATTGAAACACGGAGAGGGTTCTTGAGTTTCCAACAACATCAGAACCCTCTGTTTACTAAATAAGAGTTTATAAGATTAAAATTGGAAACATGGGAACAGTCCCCATGTTTCCCTAACCTAGGAGGAATACATTAATGTTTGAATTAACTAATCGTGTAGCCATCGTAACAGGAAGTGGATCAGCAAAAGGAATTGGACGTGAAATCGCCTTAACCCTTGCTCGTCAAGGTGCAGCAGTGGTTATTGCTGATATTAATATGGAAGGCGTTCAAGAGACAGTGGACGTGATTAAAGAAGAAACGGGCAGTCAAGTATTAGGTGTTCAACTTGATGTGACAAGCAAAGAATCTGTAGATAAAATGGTTGAAGAGGTTCTTAAAGAATTTGGACGTCTTGATATCCTAGTAAATAACGCTGGTATTTCACAAAAAGTAACAGTAGAAGATATGACCCTAGATGATATCAAACGTATCTTCAATGTCAATATGTTTGGTTTATTCCTATGTTCTCAAGCAACTGCGAAAGTCATGAAAGAACAAAAGTACGGAAGAATCATCAACCTTTCTTCAGTATCTGGTAAGCGTGGCGGTGGAGTATTCGGTGGTGCTCACTACTCTGCATCAAAAGCTGCGGTTCTTGGTTTCTCTAAAAACATGGCTCGTGAAGTGGCACAAGATGGTATTACAGTAAACTCAGTAGCACCAGGATTAATCAACACTGAAATTTGGAAGTCGCTTCCGAAAGAACAAGCAGACGGCATTATTGCCAATATTCCAGCCGGAAGACCAGGGGAAACAAAAGATATTGCAGCTACCATCGCTTTCCTAGCATCTGAAGAAGCAGCTTATATCAATGGTGAAGATATCGATATCAACGGTGGACAACATATGGACTAATCACTCCGAATGATTAGTCGTACAGAAAACGATTGCCTCAAAAGAAGTTAATATAAATGCAAACATAAATAGGTTTAATCATGAAAAGAGGCTGTTCTATAAGTCGAGGAGTCAACTTATAGAACAGCCTCTTTTACATTCAAGATTAAGGTTTATTACTATTAAAATTTATTATAAGTGGTAGAAATTATACATTCTTGTGAATCAAATAAAGACTTATCCGATTATATCGAATGAAAGAAGGCCGATTATGAGGAAAATTGCGGTTTTAACAAGCGGTGGTGATGCACCAGGCATGAATGCGGCTATTCGTGCGGTAGTAAGAAGAGGAATTTATAAAGGGATGGATGTATTTGGAATTCATAATGGTTATGAGGGTTTATTAGAAGGATATATCACTCCGATGACATTAGGAAGTGTAGGCGATATTATTCACCGCGGCGGCACGATTTTACGGACCTCACGAAGTGAACGATTCAAAACAGAAGAAGGACAAAAAACGGCTTTTAATCAATTAAATAAATATGGAATTGATGGTTTGGTTGTCGTTGGTGGTGATGGTTCTTTTATTGGAGCTAGAAAATTAGGTAAAAAAGGTGTTCCAGTAGTTGGAATACCTGGGACAATTGATAATGATATTGCTGGTACAGAGTACTCTATTGGTTTTAATACAGCCGTCAGTACTGCGATTGATGCAATTGATAAAATTCGTGATACTGCCTTTTCACATGAGCGAACCTCCGTTGTAGAAGTTATGGGACGTGGAGCTGGAGACATTGCCTTATGGGCTGGATTATGTTCAGGTGCAGAATCCATTATCATTCCTGAAGCTTCCTATCGAATAGAGGATATTTTTGAAAGAATTACATGTGGGCGTAATCGCGGGAAAATGCATAGTATTATTGTCGTTGCCGAAGGTGTTTGTAGAGCTGAGGATATCAGCGTTGCATTAAGGGACCGATTTAAGTTAGATACAAGGGTTATTGTTTTAGGCTATCTTCAACGCGGAGGAACCCCAACTGCATACGATCGAATGATAGGTAGTCAAATGGGTGCAAAAGCTGTCGATTTGCTAATCGATGGACATGGCGGGAATATGGTAGGTTTTAATAGTGGGAAAATTGTCTATAAATCTTTTGAGCAAGCTGAGAAACAAGTTCATGAAATTGATATGTCCTTGTATCAATTAGCACGAACTCTATCTATATAGTGGAAGAAGCAGAAATCTATGTAAATCATGATAAATTAGGAGGAAACATATCCTACCCGGCCGGGAGCGATTAAAGCTACAGTGGGTGAAAAAAATACTCTTTTTGGTTCTCGGAATCAAGCGCAGTAACTTAGGAGGAAGAAAATATGAAAGTAGTCATTGCTTCTGATCACGGTGGTATAAATATTCGTAAAGAGATTATTTCTCTGTTAAAAGAAATGAATATTGAATATGAAGATATGGGCTGTGAGTGCAGTACATCTGTTGACTATCCGGATTATGCCCTGCCAGTAGCTGAAAAGGTTGCAAAAGGAGAAGTGGACCGTGGGATCTTAATTTGCGGAACAGGTATTGGAATGAGCATTGCAGCCAACAAAGTAAAGGGAATACGTTGTGCACTTGTGCATGATAAGTTTAGTGCTAAGGCAACGAGAGAACATAACGATACCAACATATTAGCTATGGGAGAGCGTGTGATTGGTCCAGGTCTAGCTCGTGATATTGCAAAAATATGGTTAACAACACCTTTTGATGGTGGTAGACATAAAAACCGTATCAATAAAATAAGAACATATGAAGCATAAATTGAATACTGACATGTACTATGCATAGAATAGTTGGTTATAGAACACTGGCGAATACAATTATCGTATACAAAAAATTGGGATATAAGTTGTAAATAGTATGTATGATTGATTTACATAACGACCCTTACAAAAAATAAAAGGTTTGGGTCTATTATTAAGGGGGATATTAATATGGCTTTAACTTCAATGAAAGAGATGTTAAACAAGGCGTTAGTAGAAGGGTATGCGGTTGGCCAATTCAACATCAATAATTTGGAATGGACACAGGCTATTTTAGCTGCAGCTCAAGAAGAAAAATCTCCAGTTATCCTCGGTGTATCTGAGGGGGCAGCTCGTTATGTAGGTGGATTTAAAGTAGTAACTGCGATGGTAAAAGTTCTTATCGAGGAAATGAATATCACTGTTCCTGTCGCGATCCATTTAGACCACGGTTCTAGTTTTGAAAAATGTAAAGCTGCCATTGAAGCTGGGTTTACATCAGTGATGATTGACGCTTCTCACCATCCATTTAAAGAAAATGTGGAAATCACCAAAATGGTAGTGGAATATGCTCATGAGCGTGGGGTATCTGTTGAAGCTGAATTAGGTACTGTTGGTGGACAGGAAGATGATGTGATTGCAGAGGGTGTTATCTACGCAGATCCACAAGAATGTGAAGAGTTAGTGAAGCTTACTAGTATTGATTGTTTGGCACCTGCGTTAGGTTCTATTCATGGACCTTACAAGGGGGAACCGAACTTAGGATTTGAAGAGATGAAACGAATTTGTAAAACAACCGGTTTACCTCTTGTTTTACACGGTGGTACAGGTATCCCAACAGATCAAATTCAAAAGTCAATCTCGTTAGGAACAGCTAAAATCAATGTAAATACAGAAAATCAAATTTCATTTACAAAAGTAGTGCGTGAAGTATTAAATGCAGACTCTGATGTGTATGATCCACGTAAATTTATTGGTCCAGGTCGTGAGGCGATTAAAGAAACAGTTATAGGCAAAATTCGTGAATTTGGTTCTTCAAACAAAGCGTACCAGTAACTTTATCGAGATTTACATTCAAAACTAAAAAAGAGAAGACTAGAAAAATCTTCTCTTTTTTCATTCAGTCCTTTTCAAGATAATTTGTTCTTCTCTCTCCCAGCAGTTTCGCAGCCTTTTTAGCCTTCTCTTGTTCAGGATTTGTATAGAGGGCAGCTGTTGTGGTTGAAGTATGACCAAGTTGAGTCATCAGCAAATGAATATCTCCTGATTGTTCCATTAAATTCGTTCCATAGGTATGCCTCAGTTTGTGTGGAGACATGGATTTATTGGACTTAAAGGCCTTCGTGTATTTCTTTACTAAAGCCTCGATGGCGCGGTTGGAAAGAGGGGTGGCTCCATCATTCACCCTAGTCAAGAATACATAGGCCGTATCTTCGTTTGATCCCCTATAACGTTCCGTTCGTACAGCTAGGTATTCTTTTATGTCCTGCATGGACGGAGGAGAGACAGCCACTACATCCTTTTTTCCGCCCTTACGTAAAACATGTATTTGTTTTTCCTCGAAATCCAAGTCTCGTAGCCTTAAGTTAGATAACTCATTCACTCGAATTCCACTTCCTAAGAAGAGAGATAAGATCGCAAAATCACGTTCCTTGTCCCTTTTAAAGTAAATGAGTTTCCTGGACTTTTCAGGTAGCTCCTTTTCATAGTCATGTTTCACGAATTCAAGAAACCGGGCATCCTCATCATTGTGGAAAATCTTTGTCGATAATCTGGAAGCACGTGCCCCCAACGTTTCTTTCACTTTATTCACTTCAATTTTCAACATAACATTTCGATAGAAGTAAGGTTCGCCTTCCTCATTTTCTGTCTGAGTCGTTAAATATTTGAAAAGGGAACGTAGTGCTGAAATTTTCCGATTGACGGATACTTTTTCCGCTTTTTTTGTTTCCTTCTTATTGATCGGGATATTTCTCCGTTCTAAAAATTTTATAAAGGATTGGGCTTCAATCAATTTCAACTTTTCCAGCACGGATAAGGGGATATCTTTAATATGCTCCTGATCAGCAATGCCTTCCGCAATCAGCCACTCCAAGAATAATTTATAATCAAGAACGTAATTCAAGAGGGTGGAAGGGGAACGGGTATCCAATTTATTGTCAACATATTCAACGATATAGAAAGGCATGGACTTAACCAGCTGTTCCAATTTCTGCTCATGGACTTGATGTTGTCTGGTATTGGCCATTGATTGACTCCTTTTTAAGTTTAATTTATGCGTAAAATTCAATTTTTACGAATAGTTGTTTACATAATTATATTATGTTTAAGTTACTAACTACTAACGTAATAAGCCCTCCACGGTAGGAGAGGACTGAAATAATTAACTTTTCACAGGAACTTTCACATACTCATATTTTTCTGGATTTTTAAGTTTATGAATTTCGATAGCATATTCAGCAGCATCTTTAGTTTCAAAAACTTCATCGAACTTGATTGTTTCTTTATTTGTATGGAGATCAAAAACACGAATTTTGTATTTCATCATAAAACCCCTTTATTAGAATTTGAGGATTTGTTTAGTATAGTCTGTGAAATCCTCAAGATGGTTCACAACAATTTGCTGCAAAATGTCTATATTCACCGTCTGGTAATCATGAACGGCTATGTTTCTGAAACCCACCATGGCCTTTAATCGTTTGACCGTATTTTCGTCGATAATTAAAGCCCCATGAAGCATGTCAAAAGCATCTCTGCTGGTTTGGGGCAATCCTAATTTCCGTTCAGCTACAATATCATCGCCAAGTCGATTGACGCTTCGCAGGCCCTTTGTATATTGAGGGTGATGGAGTCTTGTTTGGTATAGTCCTTGAGGTTTTCTGGATTGTTTTCGTATACAACCTTAACCCGATTCATGCAGCGTTCTATAACACTGATTTTGTTCAATATCACATCATTCTTCATAGATGGTCCCACTTTCTCCTATTTTTTTTAAGATATGTTCGCGTTCCTCATTCGATTTAGCGTACATGCTTAGTGCAGTCATTTGGAGGTTTTTCAGAAGGGTGTCATTCGCTGAATATATAATGGTACCGGTAGTATATATCTGGGCTTTAAATACCGTGGATGCTGTACGGATATTGACCAAATCCACCTCAATTTTCAGAATATCAGCCAATTCCTGTGCCAGCTGAAAAACTTCATATGTAGTAAGCGATTGATTCTCACAGTAGAATGCAATATCGATATCACTGTCTTTATGTGTAGATTTTTTGGCATAGGAACCAAAAATAATAATGAAAACGGGATCTATTTTTTTTATGAGAGTATCTTGAATGGTTTGAAACATCTCTGTATACATAAGACACGCTCCCTTAATTATTATATGAAGATTATACCAAACATTCATTCTCATGTCCATTTATTCGTAAAATGAGTATTTTACGAATAAATGGACTTGTGATTTTACCAGAGATAATCATATCTAAGTCCTTTAAGACAGCTCCGATCTTCAGCTAACGCACCCGTTAGCATTCCTGTAGATCGTTAAATATCAGGTTTGAAAAAAATAGAGCCCCTCAGTAAGATACGAGTATAGAGACCAATCTAACTCAAAATCTTAAGGAGGAAGCCCTACTATGAATTTTAAAATGCAAAACAAACAAAATCAACTAATTGAGAGAATTACGCCTCAACATCTAGTTGTTGGTGTGGATATTGCCCAACACGTACACGTGGCCCGTGCTGTAAACTTTAGGGGCATTGTGGCCGGGAAACCCTTGTCTTTTGAAAATAACGAAGAGGGTTTTACTCGATTACTAAACTGGATCCAGGAACTAAAACACATGAAAAACCTAGACACAACGATAGTCGGAATGGAACCTACCGGTCATTATTGGATAAACCTCTCAAAGTGGCTAGTCAAACAAAACATGGATGTCGTCACGGTCAATCCTCATCATGTCAAAAGAAACAAAGAAAATCGTGATAATACGCAATCCAAAAGTGATAAAAAAGATGCCCTTGTCATCGCTGATATGGTGAAGAATGGCTACTATGCCTTCGTTCGTTCCACTTCAGAATCATTTGAAAAACTTCGTGTCCTTATGGCTAACCGAGATGTGATCGTTAAGCGTCTTGTTAGCTCCATCAACCAAATTAATCGCTGGGTGGATGTTGTTTTCCCCGAGCTCCGGCAAGTGTTTAAAGACGTATCATGTAAAGGGGCAATCGCGACCCTACGCCTCTTTCCTACCCCAGCTGAATTATGTTCCTTACAGCCTCAAGATATCGTAACCGGGTGGAAATCATGTATGAAGCGACATTCCGGGCATAAAAATGCCCGTTCCCTGCTTGCATTGGCCAAGCGTTCAATTGGTACGAAACAAGCCCTTGATGCGTATAAACTTCACTTGGAACAGTTATTAGAGGAATATGATCTCGCTTCATCACAACTCGAAAGAGTGACGCAAGAAGTCACAAATGTCTTGGAAAAGATTCCATTCGTTAAGCAAATACTTGCCATTAAAGGAATCAGTGAGATTTCACTGGCGGGCATCTTAGGCGAAGCTGGAGATCTGAGTGGGTTCGCTCACGGGAATGCGCTCCTTCGTCATGCAGGATTGCATCTCGTTGAGGCCAGCTCTGGGAAGTGGAAAGGCCAAACGTGGAAGATCACGCCTACGGCGTTACCTCTTCCTTGCGACCATGAGTCTGGTGATGAATAACCCTGAGTTTAAAGCCCTACACTCAAATAATGTTAAAGTGAAGAAGATTAAGAAAATGAAATCCATCATGAAACTTTGTGGAAAACTCGCCCGTGTCCTAGTAGGTATTGCTCGTAATGGCTCTGCCTATAAACCGGAAATGGTCTTCCCTCTTGAACAACTAGCAGCGTAAATTTACATTCACATTGTTATTTTAACGAAAGTTGGCTTATTCGTAGGACTTCAAAGAAAGCACGAAGTACTGGATGTAATGAACAAAAGGGCAATGACCCGTTCCTTTAGCAAAACCGGCCTCCACCCCTTGGATAGGCATGACGAAGGAATGAAAGGGCATAGAATTATGACCCGTTGAGACATGGGAGGGAAAGCCTCCAGGGGCAGCGTGGAGAATGCGTGCAGTATATGTAATAATATGGGATTTTTGACAGATCCCCTATTTCAATCTGCCCTTATCTTATCAAAACGGTCCTATCTCTTTCGTCCATCTAAAGCAACCTATACCATGTGGTTTGAAATCCTGCGAATAAGCGAGTATTCGTGAGTATTATCTATTAAACTGAGGGAGTTCATTAAGAAAAATAAATAATTATGCCTTCTCTTTTTTAAATTTACTTTTAGCTAATTCCTCCTAATATTCAAAGGACAGCTTATCAGTAACATGTTTACACATCCTGCACCCTAAAAGTTCATGCACTTCGCCCTTAAACGAGCGCTTTTGATTTGCTTATAATTTGATCACGTTTAATCACGGGCATTTTTTTCAAAAATCATCTTCACTGCTTCACTAACCGTCTCAACGACATATGATGCTTCTTTTTTGACATCTTCATGGCCATGCGACATTGCAAAGCTGTTTGGTGTTAGTTTAAACATAGGGATGTCATTAAAAGAATCACCGATGCATGCGATTTCTTCGGGAGTGAGTTGTAAGTGTTTTAAAAGGATTAATAAGGCATTTCCTTTACTGATATTTTTCGGCATAATGTCAAGACAGCCTTCTTCAGAAACGAATGTATCAACATCTTCGTGAAAAACATCTTGAATTGCTTGCTGCATTTCCGATATTTCCTCATGATGGCCCAATACCGAAATTTTGGAAGGAACAAGGGATTTGCCAATTGCCTTTACCATGTCGCTTTCCTCCTTAATCGGAAAGAAAAAGCGTTCCTCGATTTTCCTTATGACATCATCTATTTGTGCCACAAAGTTGGTGTTATCGGAACAAATGATTGTGATGTTTCGATCTGAACAAGTCGATTCATAAAGCCTTTTTGCAAGCTCGTGTTCAAACGTTTGTGAATGAAGAGAAACGTGTTCATTGGTTATGACAAACGCTCCGTTTTGGCTCACGCGGTGGAACTGGTCTCCAATGGCCTTAGCCACTTCCAAAATTTCGTTGTCCATTCTTCCTGAGGCAAGGCAGATGTCTACATTATGTTCCCGTAATTTTTTCAATGCCTCAAGGTCATGCGGAGCCACTTGTTTGTTTTTATCAATTAACGTTCCATCTAAATCACTAACTAACAATTTAATCATCTTTATACTCCTCTCGTTGTTAAATAATTCAATGTCAAACTGGTCAATGCTTTTAAATTCATCAGTTGGAAAGTAATCAGTCCTCTGATCAGAATGTTTTTATTCTGTATCTGTAACTAGCACTTCCACACCCTGTTCTTCTAAAAATCTATATAAATTATTGAATATTGGTTGATTGGTAATAATGGTATCAATGGATTCAAATGTTAAAGCTCTGTAATTCTGTCGATGATTGTGTTTTGTATGGTCTATCAATAAGAAGACTTGATCAGTACGTTTTATTAATTCCCTCTTAAAGTAAATATCTTCTTCAGACCCATAATAAATGCCGTCTTCCGTAATACCTGCAGCTCCAATAAACACCTTATTGAAATGGTAATCTTTTAGTTTTTCTATGGACGAGAATCCTGTGACATGTCGAGTTGATTTATTTAAAATACCTCCCAAAACGTGTATAGTTGTATCTTCTGATTGAGCCAATACATAAGCACTATCAATTGAATTGGTTACAATGGTCACTTGTCTCGCTTTTAAGAATTGAGCTATAAAATTGACTGTGGTTGAAACGTCTAAATAAATCATTTCATTATCCGTTATCATACTTGCAGCTTTTTTTCCAATTAATTTCTTTGTTTCTGATTCGGTGTTTGATCGATACCGATAATCATCAATTTTTTTATGAAATGATTGTAATGCAACTCCACCATGAGTTCTAACTACCATTTCTTGCTTTGTAAGCTCTACTATATCCCTTCTTGCAGTATCACGAGAAATATCAAATGATTCACACATCTGTTTGATGTTCATTGTTTTATGAGTTTCTAAATAGTTAAGGATTCTTATCAATCGTTCTTCTTGATTCATTTTCAACCTCCTTAACTTAATCATAAGTTATTTTAAGTAAAAATTAAAGTGATTATAAGTAAAAATTCTAAAAGGATACTTATTATAAGTCATTTTAAGTCATTTAATATAGATTGATGCTAGTAAAGAACCTTTAATATAACCTTCTTCAAGTAACCTGCCCGTTAGTTGCATAAAGAAAGAGCTGCCTTAAAGACAGCTCCGACCTTACGCACCTGTTAGTGAAATAACTATAAACTCTCAGGTAAATGATGTTTATACATTTCTATTACATCATTATGTTCCTCTAATACAGCTATCGTTTTGGGATGTGGCTTTGTATAGATAACTGGATAGTCCTTTTCATCAAATTCCTCATGAGTGTGAAATGCTAATTTTTCTTCATCAATTGAAAATTGAGCATCAATCCCCTTTTTATTTCCACGAGCATCTAATCTTACCCATTTATTAATTGGTTTTAGGAAAACAGCATTTAAAGCGTGAATACAATACCCCTTTTCCGGTGTATCAAACAACATCAATCTTTGATAGCAGAAACCTGTTGGTATGCCTTGCGATCGTAATAAGGATGCGAATAGATTTGATTTTGCATAGCAAATCCCCTCTTTATAGGCTAATACATCTGATGCATTACAAGTAACACGTTTCCCTTGAATATCCCAAGAATGAGATATTTCGTCACGAACAAATTCAAAAGCTACTTTTGCTTTTTCAATTTCTGTTTGAGAAGGTTCGAAAAGGTCATCCACCTTTGCTCTAATTAAAGGGTTAGAATAATTGACTTCACTTATTTCAAGTAGATAATCATCCGATTTTTCTGACTCACAAATCATATTCACTAACTCCACCCACTCCTATTTTGTATAAAAATGTATATATTTATATTATTTTATATTAATGAGAACTGAATTTATAGGTGTACTGTTCAACTATCCTGCCCCTTTCGTATTATAAAGGTCAGCCAGTTATTTCTGGTTGAACAATTTTTATATCGATATATGATAACGGTAGCCGGGGTAGAACGTTCCTGCCCGTGGGGCTTGGACCCCGTCAACTAAACAGTTCGCCCCCTACTTGTAGAAACATGATTAGGCTGGTTGGGACAAAGATCTCGTATAACAAGCGAAGATATGATACTGCAAGAAGGATTAGGGGTTACCGGCAATAATATGTTTTTGGAGGAGATAAAAAATGAATCCAGTGGTTGGTCTGGATGTAGCGAAAGGTGA
>NZ_JAGGQJ010000023.1 GCF_018613325.1 Bacillus sp. ISL-34
TTGGCCGCCCATCATCATACCTGGCTGGCTTCCATTTTGGCCGCCCATCATCATGCCTGGCTGGCCTCCATTTTGACCGCCCATCATCATGCCTGGCTGGCTTCCGTTTTGACCGCCCATCATCATGCCTGGCTGGCCTCCGTTTTGACCGCCCATCATCATGCCTGGCTGGCTTCCATTTTGGCCGCCCATCATCATGCCTGGCTGGCCTCCATTTTGGCCGCCCATCATCATGCCTGGCTGGCCTCCATTTTGGCCGCCCATCATCATACCTGGCTGACCTCCATTTTGACCGCCCATCATCATGCCTGGCTGACCACCGTTTTGACCGCCCATCATCATGAATCCTTCATATTGTTGAGCCGATTCTACTGACTCTTCTTCATATTGATATTGCATCTCTTTACCCATCTGAGACTCTTGAGGTGACATCCCTTGGTATGGGGCCTGTTGCTGCTGTGACTGAACGGATTGATTTTGGTGATAATCTGGATGGTGATGTGCATTGACATCCATTTTTTGGTTTCCTTGATACTGCCCCTTCACTTCCGGCCCATAAGTGCCAAGTAACCCCTTATTACAGCCGCAATCTTCCTCTTCCTCACCGGCAGTTTGGGAATAATGCTGAGGGAAGTTATGATTGTATGGAGATGGCGATTCGCCTGGTGACTCATAATCTTGCTGCATATATGAACCTGCTACTTGAGCTTGTTGATTCATCCCTCCATAATAATGGTGCGGAACCGGTGCGGAGGCTTGATATGGATATTGTTGCTGGCTTGGTATATTCATGCTCGCCCCTTGGACGAATCCTTGATCCATCATTTGCATGTCAGGAGATTCTCCCCAAAAATCAGAACTCTCTTCCATCATTTGATAACCATGTGTCTCCGGAGCCGCCTGATACCCAGGAGCTACTTGATATGGGGCTTGCATGTGCATATGCGCCCACGGTGGCGGCTGAATGCAATAACCGCTTCCGGGCAAAATTGGCGTTACTGGAATACAATCATCCACCGGCTCACTATATTCCTGTGCTGGCTGTACAGCTGGCTTTTTCTTCTTCTTTTTAGTGACTGCAGGCTCTTCTTTTTTCTTTGGTAAAGGTGGTGGTGCAGGAGGCTTTTGCACACTCATATTGGTCATGTTGACCATATAATAATTATTGATATCGATTTCCGGAATCACCGGCATGGGCACCGGCACTTCTTTTGGAACGATTTTTTGCTTTTCTTTAATGATTGGCTTTGGCTGAACGATCTGCTGCTCTTTCTTGACTGGTTGTTCTTTCACTGGTTGTTTAACGATTGGTTTCTCTTTTACCGGCTGCTGAAATTTCGGCTGTTCCTTTACAGGCTGTTGAAATTTTGGCTGTTCTTTTACCGGCTGCTGAAATTTCGGCTGTTCCTTTACAGGCTGTTGAAATTTCGGCTGTTCTTTTACCGGCTGTTGAAATTTCGGTTGCTCCTTTACAGGCTGTTGAAACATCGGCTGTTCTTTAACAGCCATTTTTTGCATAATTTGCTGCTCTTTTATAGGCGCTGGCTGAGCCTGGTACGGTTGAATTTGGGATTCTTTAATTCCCTGTTGAATATTCACGTTTGGTTTAACCGTTTCTTTTATTACAGCTCCGGATGTCCCTGGAATTTTAATTTTCATTCCGGGCATCATCATGTCCGGGTTGCTCAATTGCGTGTTAACTTTTTTAAGTTCTTCAAAACTGACGCCGTATTTTTTGGCGAGTTTCCAAAGTGTATCGCCTTTTTGGACTATATGAATTTTCACGCTGTTAACCCCTCCTGTGCATATGTCCATATATTCTATGAAGCAGTGGGTGAATTGCTATTATTTTTATCATGAAAACTTATGCGTGAGAAATGACTTTTATGATTGGATCAATGATTTAGTGACATGGAAGGTACTTTTTCGGGGTGGAAATAAATGATATGACATGTCGAAAAAAGACATCCGACTCTTTGGTTTCCATTCTAAAAAAGAATATTCATTTAGAACCATTGCATTCTTCCAAAAAGAGGAGGCAATGGTTTTTAGGTTAGAAGCACTCATGTTTTAAACGCTTCTTTTAAGCTTCTGTCTAAACTCAGGGAAATCCGGGTATAAGAATGTAAATGACCTGAGGCTTTGTCTTCAGGTACTTATCTTACTTCCCTGGAGGGAATTATAATGAAATGGAAAGGTAGACAGGGCAGCTCGAACTTCGAGGACAGAAGAGGCATGAGCAAAAAAGGCATGGCCGGAATCGGCGGAGGGGTCGGATTGGTCATCGTCTTGATCATGACGCTCCTTGGCGGTAATCAAAGCGAATTGCTAGGCAGCTTGAATTCAACTGAATCGAACAATGGCAACACTTATGTCGAAACGGATGAAGAGAAGGAACTTGCGCAGTTCGTATCTGTCGTCCTTGCAGAAACGGAGCAGGTCTGGGCAGAAGAATTCCGTAAAAATGGCCTGGAATATAAGGAACCGACCCTTGTCCTGTATTCAGGCAGTGTCGAATCGGCATGCGGGATGGCAGCTTCTTCAGTAGGGCCATTTTATTGTCCGGGTGACATGAAACTATATATTGATCTCAGCTTTTATCAAGAGTTGAATCAAGAATTTCAGGCACCCGGTGATTTCGCCATGCCTATGTTATTGCCCACGAAGTCGGACATCACGTTCAGACACTTTTAGGGACAACGGAAAAGGAAATGCCCGATCGTTCAAAGGTCAGCGAGACCGAATATAATAGGTATTCTGTCCGTCTTGAATTACAGGCCGACTATTTGGCTGGAGTTTGGGCACATCATGTCCAAGGAGAGAATTTGCTTGAAGAAGGCGATCTTGAGGAGGCCTTGAATGCAGCAAGTGGTGTGGGGGATGACCGTATCCAGGAAAAGGCACAGGGGTACGTGGTTCCAGATAGCTTCACGCACGGTACATCCGAACAAAGGAAACGGTGGTTCAATAAAGGATTTAAATCCGGTGATATGAATGAAGGCAATACTTTTAAAGCGAATAACCTTTAAAATTTCTTTATGGTTTTAATTACATAAAAAAGAGGGGGGCTTCCCCCTCTTTTTCTTTTGATCAAAAGACTTTTTAAAAAGCACTGACTCAAACGCGTTCCAGCATTCTGTTTAAAGCTAGGATGGCATTATCCGCTATGTTCTTCTCCACTTTGATCGGATTGATGATTATACCTTCTTCAATGGATTCTAGCGCCCACAGCAGGTGAGGCAGATCAATTCGGTTCATCGTAAGACATGGACACATATTCGGATTTAACGAGATGATCTTCTTGTCAGGATTATTGGCGATAAGTCGCTTGACAAGGTTCATTTCCGTTCCGATTGCCCAGGAACTACCTGGTTCGGCTCTTTCGATCATATTGATGATGTACGATGTCGAACCCGCATAATCAGACAGGGCGACTACCTCACGGCGACATTCGGGATGAACGATGATATTCATTTCAGGCTGTTCCGCTCGAAGCGTTTCAATATTCGCCGTGGTGAAATTTTCATGGACTGAACAATGTCCTTTCCAAAGGAGTACCTTCAGATCTTCGAGTTCCCCTTCATAGATCAGTTCATCCTTATGCGGATCCCAGACAGCCATTTCATTCAATGGGATACCAAGGTCAAAGGCTGTATTCCTTCCAAGATGCTGATCGGGGAGAAAAAGGATTCTTTCTTTTTGCGAAAGAGCCCACGATACCATCCCTTGTGCATTGGAAGAAGTCACCGTCGCCCCGCCATTTTTTCCTACGAAAGCTTTGATGGCCGCGGTGGAATTAACATAAGTTAGCGGAAGGATCGTATCGCCAAATAAATGCTGAAGCTTTGTCCACGCCCGTTCCGTTTGTTCAATGTCCGCCATATCCGCCATGGAGCAGCCTGCACGCATGTCAGGAAGGATAACCTTCTGCCCTTCTTCAGTCAAAATATCGGCAGTTTCAGCCATGAAATGCACGCCGCAAAACACGATATAATCCGCTTCGCGATTTTGCGCGGAAAGCTGAGCCAATTGAAGTGAATCTCCCGTTGAATCCGAAAATTGAATGACTTCCTCCCGTTGATAATGATGACCTGGGATATAAAGACGGTTCCCCAGTCGTTTCTTGATGTCATGGACCCGATTCTCCATCTCTTCCTTTGTCATCGTTTTATACTTTTCAGGCAATGCATTTCCTGCTGTTTTAGCCATCTCCAATATGTTCATTTCAATATCCCCTCACGTTCTTTGACCTTTGCGCTAATATCAAGTGCCCTGACACTGTGCGTCAAGCTGCCCAACGAAATATAATCTACCCCTGTTTCCCGATATGAAGCTAGATTGTCTAAATGGATCCCTCCAGAAGCTTCAGTTATGATGTGGGCGGGAACCAATTTAATCAGCTGCTTGATTTCTTCGGGGCTCCGGTTATCGAACATGATGATATCTGCACCGGCTTCCACTGCTTCAAGCACCTGTTGTGGTGATTCCGTTTCCACTTCCACTTTAGTGGTATGTCCCAGTTTGGATTTTACCGTTTGAACCGCTTTCGTTATGGACCCAGCGAAAGAAATATGGTTGTCCTTTATCATGACTGCATCATACAGGCCATTTCGGTGATTGAATGCCCCGCCGGAACGTACCGCATATTTTTCAAGCATCCGCAAGCCTGGTGTAGTTTTCCTCGTATCACAAGCTCTTGTCTTCGTCCCCGCTAAAATCAGGGCAGCTTTATTAGCCTGTGTGGCAATGCCGGACATACGCTGCACTAAATTCAAAACGACCCGTTCCCCTTTTAAAAGAGAAGCCATATCGCCGTTCATTCTTGCAAGCTCCTGTCCTTCCTGAAAAACTTCGCCATCTTGAACAAAAAGGAAAACCTCGATTTGCTCATCCAACAATGCAAATCCCGTCTTGATGACATCCCCTCCACTAAAGATCCCGCCTTCTTTTGCGATGAATGTCAAAGTTCCTTGTTCACCTTGATCGAAAATCGTATCACTCGTTACATCGCATTCCCCTATATCTTCCATTAAAAATTGTTGCAGCATCTGCTTAAGCTTCAATATATTCATATAGTCGTCTCCCTTTCACTCGTTTTTTCACATCCGTGCAAGCAAGGATAACCGAGTTTTCAAGCCATTGGGCGTCATCTTCGCTAGGATAGTCACTGCGGAAATGACCGCCCCTGCTTTCCGTTCTGGTCAATGCGGATTCGGCAATCAGCCACGCCACGATCATGCTATTGATTTTCGTTATTTCTTGTATCGATAATTCCGTTACTTCCATATGCAGCAATCTTTCTATATTAAATGTCTCAAGATAATCCTTCAGTCGGGTTAAACCTGCTTCATTTCGAACGATTCCCGCTTCATTCATTAATTTTTCCTGCAATGTCGTGAAATCAGGTAAAAAGGAAACTGGACTGGAGCTCTTGGACTGCTCTTTTTCCTCCGGTATCGACCTTGCCGGCACTTTAGCAAGGAAACGGCCAAGCGTATTTCCAAAAACCAGCCCTTCAAGAAGGGAGTTGCTTGCCAACCGGTTCGCACCATGTACACCAGTGCATGCCACTTCACCAACAGCATACAAAGAAGGGACTGAGGTTCGCCCGTATTCATCCACTTCAATCCCTCCCATTAGAAAATGGTTTCCAGGTGCAACGGGGATTTTCCCCGATTGAAGGTCGAGCCCGTTTTTTTCACATAATGAGCTCACTGTCGGAAAACGATTCTTAAAATCCTTAATCATCGAAATATCCAAAAATACCTTTTCACCGCGCTGTAAATAAGAAAAAATCGTCTGGGCCACAATATGCCTAGGAGCTAGATCTTTCAAGCTATGGACATCCTCCATGATCGGCCTTCCCATTTCAGTCACCAATCTCGCACCATCCCCGCGTACCGCTTCTGAAACCAGCCCTTCCGCTTTGCCATTTACAAAAAGCAGGGTCGGATGGAATTGTATGAATTCCATGTCACGAACTTTTGCTCCGGCCTTGAATGCAAGTGCGATTCCATCACCTGAAACCGTTTGTGAATTTGAAGTGAAATGGTAGAGGGAACCACACCCGCCTGTTGCCAAAACCGTCTGTTCAGCATGATAGGTAACAAGGTCGCCTGCCTTATCAATTGTTTTGACGCCAATGCAGGAATCATCTTTCCCGATGATCAATTCCACTGCAGCAACATTCTCCATCACAGTAATCGATGAGTTTTTCAGGCACTCTATAAGATGTTCCATGATGTACTTTCCGGTGGCATCCCCGTGGCTATGAAGGATTCTTCGTTCACTATGGGCGCCCTCCATGCCAAGCAGGAGAGTTCCGTCATGATCATGGTCAAATCGCATACCTGATTCAATAAGTTCAGCTATAACCGAAGGTCCCTCTTCGACGAGTTTTTCCACTGCCTTCACCTTGTTATATCGCTGACCAGCCGACAGCGTATCTTTTTTATGTAAGGATACTCTGTCACGATCAGATATTGCTGCAGCAATCCCGCCCTGAGCTAAATAAGAATTACCATGACGGATATTTGATTTTGTGATGAGTATCACATGCTTATGTTCACTTGCTTCCAATGCCGTTTTCAAGGCAGCAATCCCGCTGCCTATCACGATGATTTCCGCTTTTTCCATTATTTATTCCTCCTGTTTATGACAGGTGTCTTGACAACTATATTTACATATTATTAAACTATTATCAAGAGTTTTTTAAGATTAAAGGATGGAAGTGATTTCTTGATTTATTTGGATTATGCCGCTACAACTCCGATTGATGAGGAGGCTCTCGACGTATTCAGCCAAGCATCCCGGAAGTTTTTCGGGAATGCGAGCAGTTTGCATGATATTGGCTCTGAAGCGGCACGTTTATTGGATATGTCACGGCAGCAACTCGCAGAAATGCTGAACATAAAAAAGGAAGGAATCATCTTTACAAGCGGCGGATCAGAAAGCAACATGCTTGCCATTGATACGTTCATCGCTTCGCAACCATCCTGGCAGAACCACTTGATCGTAAGCAAAACTGAACATGCATCTCTTGCCAATTACGTGGCAAGGCTTGAACAAGATGGCTTCGAGGTTACTTATTTACGGCATTTGGAAGATGGCCGTGTTGATATTGAGCATCTGCAGGAATGTATCTCGGAGAAAACGTGCTTGGTCATTGTCCAGCATGTGAATTCGGAAATCGGCGTCATTCAACCCATTGAGGAAATAAGTGAAATCGTTCGAAAACACCAGGCTTTTTTTCATGTGGATTGTGTCCAATCATTTGCTAAATTACCGCTTGGGAAGATAGTTACCTCATGTGATGGACTATCCGTTTCCAGTCATAAAGTTTATGGTCCAAAAGGGACTGGGGCCGTCATTTTCCCGGCCATCCATCAGTTGAAGCCACCGGTACCGAATATCACTCATGAATATGGTTTCCGTCCAGGAACAGTGGACGTCCCCGGTATAGCTTCCTTCGTAACCGCTGCTAAGAAATTGGGGGATATCATGGAAGATGAACGAAACCGGATTTCCACACTTAGGATGCAATTGATCCAGCGGCTAACGGAAAGGAAAATCGACTTTCAAATCATCGAAGCAAAAAACGAGCAATTGCCTCACATTCTGGCGCTGACCTTCGCTGGATTGCAAGGACAGTACATCATGCTGGAATTAAACCAGAAGGGATTCGCCGTTTCGACGGGGAGCGCCTGTCAAATCGGTAAACAGGAGCCTTCAAGAACGATGATGGCCATTGGGAAAAGCGAATATGAAGCCCATCAATTCGTCCGCTTTTCCTTTGGCAAAACCACGAAGGCGGACGACATTCACAAGTTGGCGGACTGCATCGAAGGAATAGCTGCCATTCGATAAAACCCTCCAATCTGTGTTAGAATGTTTGTAATTAAAGAGGTGAATGTTTATGGAAAGAAAGAAATTACTCGGGGAAGAAAGACGGACGAAACTCTTACATTTATTGCAAACAAGCGCGGAGCCGGTAACAGGCAGCGAGCTTTCGCAGATAACGAATGTAAGCCGGCAGGTTATCGTTGGTGACATAACCCTCCTGAAAGCGCGGAATGAACCTATCATTGCCACGAGCCAGGGCTATCTGTACTTACAAACAGGGAACACTCAAAAGCCGGAAAGGATCATTGCTTGCCAACACGATCCTTCCCGGACCCAAGAAGAGCTATATATACTCGTGGATATCGGCATCACGGTGAAAGATGTCAAAATCGAGCACCCCGTATACGGCGACCTAACGGCTTCCATCATGGTCAGCAGCCGTAAGGAAGTCCAGCAATTCCTTTCAAGGGTGACGGCGACGAATGCATCTTTTTTATCGGAACTAACGAGCGGCATCCATCTCCATACACTGAGCGCATCATCTGAAGAACTGCTCGACGAAGCGGAGTGTGCTTTGAGGGATGCCGGCATTTTAGTCGATTGAATGAACGAAAAATCCTCAAAAGCCATATCTTTTGAGGATTTTTTTTATTGGCCCCTATGCTCACTCATCATTGGAATTGCTTTCATTTGAGCTGCCATCCCCGGAGTTTTCTTCATCGTTACTTCTCAACTGCCCGATAAGACTAATGATGGCACCGACCGCCTGTACCCAGCCTCCCATCACTTGGATTAATTCAGCATCAGATGGCTTATCTTCCAAATAAGGATATTGATATTTTTGTAAATCCTGCTCCTTATCTTGTTCTTCTTGCTTTTGATCCTTTTCTTGGTCTTTTTCTAGAATGCTATTTTTAAGTTCGGCACTTCCACCTATCGCTTGCATCGAATTCCCAATCACCGACAAAAAATTTCCCGTAGCATTGAAGGCCTGCTCCGGTTCATCCGGATTTTCGTAGGCCCCTGCCAAAGCGGTGCCTCCGCCCAACGCTTGAATCAAATTACCTTTGATGATCAATTCCTGTTTCGTAACTTCATCGAAATCAATGACCAATCCCAAGATAACAGTCGAATTCCCGATCGCCTGTATTTGATTTCCGAATTTATTCAGAGACCAGGTTTCTTCCGCGTCCGCCAATATGGCATTTCCTGTTGCTTGAAGTTCGTTTCCAATCAAATCCAGGTTCTTGCGAAATTCTTCGTCCAAGACATTGGATGGTGTACCCGCAACAGCAGAAATGACGGTTCCTATCGCTTGAGTCCAAGAACCGAAAGTTTCTTTGAATTGATTATCCATCTCTGCTGACCACCACCCTCTCTCTGCATTTTTGAATAAAAAAAGGTGCATCCACTGAATTATTCATCAACGTATGTATTACTGTTCCCATTCCACATGTGACCTACCAAGATTTACTTATTGTATTTGCGTTCATCACAATCGGTGTTTGTTTTTCATCCCGCTCTTTTTATCATGAAAAACTTTCGCCCACATCCTAAAAAATCAAAAAATGAACGCATTCCTTTCTTGCTCTTTTCCTGCCTATTTCTATTTATTTCATAAAATGACAGCCAACCATTTTAGGAACTTGTACGCAAGGGAAATACAAACCTTAACGACAGCCTTCACAAAAAAAATGCCCCGGAAATACTCCCGGGTCACCCTTCTTATTCAATGTATAAAACTCAGCTTGTACCATTTATCACTCTTGAAAAATTTTCACAAATGATAAATCATCGTTGCGGTACACCAGTTTGGACTTTAAAGCATGAATAGCTTCCCATGATCGAAACCGTACATCCTAAGGCCTCGAGCTCAGAGATCGCTCCTGGGATGAGAACATCGTCAAGGGGCATCTCGATGTCGATGATGAAAAAGTAATTGCCCAATCCTGTTTTCATTGGTCTTGATTCAATCTTGGAAAGGTTAAGTTTCCTCCAGGAAAAAGCGGAAAGGACTTGGTGCAGCTGCCCTGAGTGGTCGGCAGGCAGCTGAATCATCAAGGTCGTTTTCTTGTCCCCTTCAACGGTCAAATGCCCTTCATAGTCGACTTCACTGTTGGAAACGACGATAAACTTGGTGTGATTATGTTCGTAATCGTGAATATTTTGTTTTGCAATCGTCAAACCGTACTCCTCTGCAGCCATATCATTTGCAATCGCAGCAATATTGATATCGGGATTCTCCATCACCATCTTTGCAGCTGCTGCAGTGGATGTGACATACTCATATGGAATGCCCCTTAGCTCATTATGTAGAAATTTGCGGCATTGAGCGATGGCATGGGAATGCGAATAAACCATGTCAGGTTTGAAACCAGGATATGCATGATCCGGATGCACCATATAATGCTGTTGGATTGGAATCGTCACTTCGCCTTTCATCGGTAATGTGACTTCATGGACTAAGTAATCCATCGTTATATTTACCGAACCCTCCAAAGCATTCTCGATCGGCACGAGCGCGTGATTCACTTCCCCGTCCCGAACGGCATCAAGGCAGTCCGGAATCGTGTTCATCGGTATTTTTATATCATTAGGAAATAGTCGCGATACAGCTAAATCCGTGAACGTTGCTTTTGGTCCAAGAAATGCAATTTTTGATGTCATATTATAAACTCCTTTTCACGGAAAATCTATTGTTTATGTTATGCCATTTTCTGATTTTTTACAATAGTTAATCGTTAATTTCCTCTTACAAATGAAAACAGCCTGTAGACAAACTCGATAATAATTGAGGATGTCTACAGGCTGTTTTAGATTTTTAAAAATTGACCGTTGATTGGAACGTAGGGCACTCGCTTTCCGCGGGCGGTCCGGGAGCCTCCTCGGCGCCATTGCGCCTGCGGGGTCTCCCTTGGACACGCTTTTCTAAGCAGGAGTCTCGCACACCCGCCCCAATCAACTTGGTTTAAACATTAAGATAGAACTCCTTTTGCCCTTGATCTTTTTTTGTTTTAAAATGATGATAAGGACGCTTTCTAACATTATTCTATTCAACGAGATCAACTTGAAATGATTGATAACTTCCGGACGGGTGGTACCATCATCCACAACACAAATTCCTTAGTGTCTACTGCCGCATGAAACGAATAGGCAAACTGTTCGTTCATCTCTTTATAACATTGTAGCCGCCACTCTCAGAATCAGTTGGAAAAGGTTTCGGAATGTAACGATTCCGAAACCTTTTTGTCTACAAACTGACAGCCTGTACATTTCAAATGTACAGGCTGTTTTCATGCGCCGTTACCAATGATTTCGACTTTTTCGACGAACTCCATTTTACGCAGTTTAGTAAGCAGTTCATCAATATCCATCGTCATCCCACCCGTATTCAGGGATAGGGTGACATTTGCACGTCCCTGCAAAGGAATCGTTTGGTGGATGGTCATGATGTTGCAACCGGATGAGGCGACGAGCCGTAAGAGCTCCGATAGAGTACCAGAACGATCTTCGAGATAGAAGAACAGTGTAATCAGCTTTTCCTTAACAACTGTATGAAACGGAAAAACCGTGTCACGGTATTTGTAAAAAGCACTCCTGCTTAGGTCCACTCGCTGTACCGCTTCCCAAACTGATTCTGCTTTTCCCCGTTCAATCATTTCTTTTGCATCCAGCGTTTTTTTCATCGCTTCGGGAAGGACATCCTCTCGAACGAGGAAAAATTTCTGATCGGCCTTATTCAAACTCCGTACGCCTCCTTTTGCCTGCCATCATGGTTTACAATCAATCAACAAATTCAAATTCATATTCAAGGATACGGACGATATCGCCATTTGTCGCACCTTTTTGGCGAAGGCCTTCGTCGACTCCGAATGAACGAAGCTGTCTGGCGAAACGACGTACGGACTCTTCACGTGTGAAGTCAGTCATTTTGAATAGACGCTCGATCTTGAATCCTGATACGGCAAAGCTGCCATCGGGTTCGCGTTCAATGTTAAATTCATCCGACTGTGATGTATGTTTATATAGAACCCGGTGGATTCCAGTATTCTCTTCTTCATGTTCAAGAGGGAACTCAGGGGTCTCTTCGATTTTATCAGCTATTGCATAAAGAAGTTCACGGATCCCTTCACGCGTAACGGCAGAAATCGGGAAGACAGGATAGTCTTCTTCCAGCTTTTCTTTGAATGCCGCTAAATTATCTGCTGAGTCCGGCATATCCATTTTACTTGCTACAATGATTTGCGGACGTTCAGTCAAGCGCAGGTTATACTCTTCCAACTCTTTATTGATTGTTTGGTAGTCTTCATATGGATCCCGGCCTTCAAGACCCGACATATCGATTACATGAACGATTACCCTCGTTCTTTCAATATGGCGCAGGAATTGATGTCCAAGGCCCACTCCTTCTGAAGCGCCTTCGATCAGACCAGGTAAATCGGCCATGACGAAGCTGCGGTGATCTTCCGTTTCCACCATTCCGAGGTTCGGTACGATCGTCGTAAAATGGTATTCGGCAATTTTAGGCCTTGCTGCGGATACGACAGAAAGCAAAGTGGATTTCCCTACGCTTGGGAAACCAACCAAACCGACATCAGCCAACAGTTTCAATTCCATGACGATATCGCGTTCTTGGCCCGGTTCGCCGTTCTCCGCGATTTCAGGTGCAGGGTTGGCAGGTGTAGCAAAACGAGAATTCCCCCGGCCTCCGCGTCCACCTTTAGCGATAGTGGCGCGCTGCCCGTGCTCAACTAAATCAGCAATGACTTCCTTCGTTTTATCATCAATGACAACCGTGCCAGGTGGAACCTTGATGACCATATCCTTTGCGGCCGCACCATGCATGTTTTTGGACATGCCGTGTTCTCCGCGAGGTGCCTTAAAGTGACGTTGATAACGGAAATCCATTAATGTACGCAAGCCCTCTTCCACTTCAAAAACGACATTGGCCCCATTACCGCCATCTCCGCCGGCAGGTCCGCCTTTAGGTATGAATTTCTCACGACGATAAGCAACTATCCCGTTACCACCGTCTCCGCCTTTTACATAGACTTTCGTTTGATCGACAAACATGCTATCACTTCCTTGTTTTCTGCAAGTCATTTCTTGCTGTATACTTCTCTAAAAGTTAATATCCATCTTAAAAAATATTTCATCCTCATTACATTCAAGAATTTGAATTGATTGCTCTGCCGTTAATGAACTTTCCAAAAACTCGATCACTGGGGATTGATCAATGAACCTGCCTTGCATATGAAATGAACAGTGCATATCGCTCACTTCTTTTTTACACATGGAAACAGCCAGTATATTTTCAAAAAACGGGTCCAGATTCTTATCGAGGACTTTAAAGAAATCGTTTGTCCAGCGATACATCAGCCCGTCCATTTCAGTTGAGCCTTCAAAAACATCAATGATTTCATATTCGCAATAAAATGATCCATTATTCCAATTCGACGTCAACAACATCTCGGTGAACTTAGGTAAATTCAAACTGGAGAGGCGTGCTTCATTCTGGGTTTCAACAATGATTTCATCAATGATGCCCTTGACACGATCGATTCTGTTCAACTCCAGATTCCCTTTGATGATTTGAATTTTATTCAGCCAGTCATGCCTGGTTTGACGCAGAGTTTCAATAGTCGTCCAATTTTTATCCATTATTAACACCTTCAATTATGATAAAGAAACTTTTTTTCAGCTCTATCATGTTGAATACTTCCATTTGTACAGTATATCAAAAAAACAACAAACAGGAAATGAAGCTCGATTCACATGCCTTCACATGAAAGCCCCCGTCCAAAAAATACAGCCGCACACCCTGAGTTCTTTGGACGATGGTAGAGCCATTTGAACTAAAAAAGAGAATGGGCCTTATTTATGCACCAATTGGAGATATTACAGTTGAATTGGAGTGTCTATTTGGTTTAAACCAAATCGGATGGATGAGTAATCTTGGATTTCCCCCCTGAAAGTTTAAGAAAGCCCGCCGATTGGCGAGCCTTTTGTAAGTCAGAGGTTGTTTTCCTTATACTAATGACTAAAGTCTCCTGCAAAATGCTGGTTCATTTCCTATAGTATAAATAAAGGGCCGGACCCCTTCATCACTATATTGCATACCATTATTAAAAATGACGCGGTATATAGTGTCTTGTAGAAGGAATCAGACCCTTTTGAGTCAGCCTCTGTTCAAAGATGCCAATTATGCTTCTTGTGCAACTGGATATACGCTTACTTTTTTACGGTCACGTCCGAAACGTTCGAATTTAACAACACCGTCTACTTTAGCGTATAGAGTATCGTCTCCACCACGGCCTACGTTCTCACCAGGATAGATTTTTGTTCCGCGTTGACGGTAAAGGATAGAACCACCAGATACGAATTGACCATCTGCACGTTTAGCGCCAAGACGCTTAGAGATTGAGTCACGTCCGTTCTTTGTAGAACCTACTCCTTTTTTCGAAGCGAAGAACTGAAGATTTAATCTTAACATTTGTTCCACCTCCTATTGGTTGAGGATAATTTTCATGTATTTACCATAATCACGTTCGATGGTTTGCAGCGATATGAGCATGCCGTTCAAAAGCAGCTGAACCTTCTCTTCCGATTCCGGCGAAAGATTCCCCGGAATGACGCAGCGAAGATAGCCGCCTTCTCTCCCTTGCTCAATCTCAGGCTCTACGTCCGTTAAGGACATGATCGCATTGACTGCCCCGAAGGAAACAGCCGATACACCTGCACAAACGATATCAGAACCTTTTTTAGCAAAATTAGCATGTCCGCTTAAGGTGAACGAAGCAATCCGTTCCTGCGGAGCATCAAATACAACTTTAATCATCTAGAATCAGCCCTTACGCGTTGATTGCTTCGATAACAACTTTAGTGTATGGTTGACGATGACCTTGTTTTTTACGATTGTTTTTCTTCGCTTTGTATTTGAAAACAGTGATTTTCTTTTGCTTACCTTGTTTTTCGACAGTACCTGTTACAGTAGCGCCTTCAACTAGTGGAGCACCGACTTTCACGTCTTCGCCACCTACGAATAAAACTTTGTCAAATGTAACAGTTTCGCCTGCTTCTGCGTTTAATTTTTCAATGTAAACCGCTTCGCCAGCTGCTACTTTAATTTGTTTACCGCCAGTTTCGATAATTGCGTACATACTTGCACCTCCTTAAATGTCTCAGACTCGCCAATCACAGGCGTTTTACCAGAAAGGCAAAAGCTTAAAACCTGTTGTTGAGCGGTTGTAGCACGGGTGCTACAAACATAACATTAAAATCCTAACATGAAACAGGAAAGGCTGTCAATATATTTATACGAATTCCCGCCCTTCACTCGAAAGCCCGCCCGATTTCCTGAATGCTCCCGAAGCGCTTGATGGAGTAGGCATTCCTCGAACCTGGGATAAAAGATAGGAATAACCTTTTAGCGATCAATTCCTCCAGTGTCGGCCGATATGATTCCTTTTCACCAAGCAGCACGTCTGCCACCGCTTTACTGACCTCCACCCAGACCGCTTCATCATCCGTCTTCCTGTGTTCCAGCAGTTCACGTTCCAACCGGAAGGCCACCGTTTCAGGGCTCTCGATTTTACCGCTTCCGCTGCACACGGGGCAAGGCACCGTCGTCATTTCACTTAAAGACGGGGAGGTTCGCTTTCTCGTCATTTGTAAAATGCCCAGTTCCGTAAAACCGATGACCTGGATTCGCTTCTCATCCCTCACCGCTTCCTTTTTGACGATTTCGATGATCTCCTTCTCATGCCGGGACTGGTCCATATTGATGAAATCCACCAAGATGATTCCGCTTATATTCCTCAATCTCAGTTGACGGGCAACCTCTTTCGCTGCAGCCTGATTAACCGCAAACAATGTTGCTTCCTTCGCCACCTTGCCGGTGAACTTACCTGAATTGACATCGATTACGGTGAAAGCTTCCGTTTCTTCAAAAATTAAATATCCGCCATTCTCAAGCCAAACGATTTTCTTGGCCATTTTCTCAACTTGCGCTTCCACATTCCATTCGGAAAAAATATTCTTCGGACCCGATACATGGGATATTTCCCACTCCTTACGGTTTTCCTGTATCCACTTTTTCAACTCCCGATAGGCCTCGAAATCATCGATGGCAAGTTCCCCGGTCGCCGTTCCCGACATTTCGGAAATGATCATGTCAAGGTATGTGTCCCTCTCATAGAGAAGGGACGGGGCCTTGAGGGACGCAGCCTTAAGTTCAAGCCCTTTATAGAGCTCCCGTAATTCAGTTAACCTGTCAAGGAAGACCGATTCACTTTCGCTCTCCATCGAGGTGCGGACAATCAATCCCTCATCAGGATTTTTATACTGCAAGGCCGTTTCCCGCCACTGCTTATGAAGATCATCGTTTTTGAATTTCTTTGAAACACCAACATAATCTATTCCATGTATGTATACGAGGGAATCTGTTGAAAACTCGATCAGCCCAGTCAATTTTGCTCCTTTGGTGCCCGTTTCATCCCGCGTCACCTGAACTAGCAGCTTTTCCCCTTGACGGACAAATTGACCGATCGATGCTTTCCCATCACTTTTTTCTTTCAGCTGGAAAGAGGGAATCTCGTCACGGTGTAAAAAACCATTCTTCTCTGCACCATAATCAATGAAGACGGCATCCATGCCCGGTAACACCTTCGTCACCTTCCCAAGATAAATGTTACCGACCGTACTGCGCTTTTGAGGCGGCATGATTTCAAGTTTACGTAAAACACCATTCTCAAGTACAGCCACTCTTTTTTCGCGTGAAGCTAGGTTCGCGATCATTTTTTTCATCAAAAAAAATCCTCTCCTCAATTTGAAGAAAGGATAACATATTTAATAAGAATATAATAGGTCGCCGATTTTCCCGTTTGTCATTTTCTCTGAAAAATAGGCATGAAGGATTTCCGTTTCATCCAACGAGCCGCTCTCTTTCCCGTTTTTCATGATGATCACGGGGTGTTTACAACCGCGTTGAAACATTTCCAGCACTTTATAAATTGGTTCTTGTGAATCAACCGAGATCGGCTTCAGTTTCGCCAAATCATTCGTATGCCCGTAATGGCGCTGCAAAAGAAAGCGAATGAACGCATAATACCTCTGCCGCCATTCCATGATGAGTGAGAGGCTTATGAAAAAGATGATAAGCCAGATGTTCAAATTGAGCGGATCCAGAATGAGCCAGGTCAAAAAAGCCAGGACAGCGAATACTGCAGAAAAGTGAAGTGTATGTTTCTGCGCTTCCAGAAAGGTGCAGTATAGGGAAACACCGATGAATAGCAGCCGTCCCCCGTCCAAGGGCCAAATTGGCAGCAGATTAAAAATCAGCAGCATAAGATTCATATACAAAAAGGGCTGATACAGCTCATATGGGATAATAGTAAAGAAATAGAGCAAAAAAGCTGCACCAATGAGCCAAACATGTTGAAGCGGACCGGCAAGCACCACCGCCAAATCCTCCTTCAAACTCTTATTTCCATATTCCTCAGTCTCGACAGCCCCGCCAAAAGGAAGCAGCTGGATTGACTTTATCCGCCATTTGAAGTGCTGGGCACAGACGGCATGCCCCATCTCATGTATGAAGACGATGAGCAACAGCATCATCACTTCAACGAAATGGGCTGTGAGGATGGCGATGCCAATGACAAACCACAAAGTCGGGTGCACCCTGATTTTAAACAGTAACTTCCCATATTCACTCAAAGGAAATCACCTTTTTAGGATCGACGAAAGCATCATTTTCTTTTATCGCTAAATAAAATCTGCCCTTGGATCCATCTTCACTTAGTGTAACCTGTCCGACTTCATTGCCCTTTTTAACGAACTCATACAATTTCACATCAATTCCTTCCAGCTGCCCATACCAGGATTCACTTTTATTGGCATGCTGAATGACGACCGTCTTTCCGATCCCCTCCTTTTCACCGGCAAAAATGACTACCCCTTCGTTAACGGCCTCGACCTTTGAGCCTTTGCTCGTTTCCAATATGATTCCCTCACCGTTCGTCTCGAAGTTTTGGGTAATCTTCGCAGAAGCTGGCATTGCATATTCTTCATTCGAATCAACAGTTTCCGTATCGGCTTCATTCGGTAAAAAAGCGATCGGTTTACCAAATGCACTTTCGTACCAATTGGAGATTGAAGCGAACTGAAATTCCTTGTTCATGTTCTCCGTGACAAAACTTCTGGCAGGATCGAGCCGCACAGAAGGGTGTTTGAACATCACCGCGACAATCAGGAACAGACATACACTGGCAAGGATTTTAAAGAAAAAATATTCTTTCTTGAAGAGCGGATGATCTTTCTCGGAATACCCGTTATATGAATCAATCCCATATGGTTCCTCATTGTTGATCTCCGTCCAACTACTGCTTCCTGCCGGTTTATCATTAAACTTGCGTCTTTTGGCGATACGATTGCGGATATCTTTCCTGCGATCATCCATTCCAGATTCCCCCCCTGCTCATGTCAAAGCGCTATATTACAACGTATGAGCAACTTGTCCAGACTATTCTGCACTTCCCTGAAAAATTTTTCCCAATGAAATATTCACCGAATTTCCAAGGTGGTTCGGGCATCTTTTCAGAAAATCGAATAATTGAGATTGATATTGTTCCCCTGAATTTGTTATAATAAAGTGGTTTTAACATTATTGAGGGGGAACATTTTTTTATGTCAATCGAAATAGGCAGCAAAGTACAAGGTAAAGTAACAGGTATCACTAATTTTGGAGCATTCGTAGAATTACCAGGAGGCTCAACAGGTCTTGTGCATATCAGTGAAGTAGCAGATAGCTATGTAAAAGACGTAAATGACCATCTTAAAGTAGGCGACCAAATTGAAGTAAAAGTGATTAGTGAGAAAGACGGAAAAACTGCCTTGTCCATCAAAAAGGCTATAGATAGACCCGAAGGGCAAACCTCTTCTTATACCAAACGCCCACCACGCCAAGGGGATAGCCGTTCTAAAGATTTTCGTTCAAAAGGTAACTTCCAACCAAAGGAAAATTTCGAAGATAAAATGGTTCGCTTTTTAAAGACTAGTGAAGAAAATTTATCGACTCTTAAACGCAGCACCGAATCAAAACGCGGCGGCAGAGGCGGAAGACGCGGATAACCCGCGGCATTTTTAGCATATAGATCAGGCAAGCCAGTATATGGCTTGCCTTTTTTATTTTACAAAAAGCATAAAAAAAAGCGAGGGCATCAAATGCTCCCCGCTTCTTGACAAAGTAATACAGATTTACCGCACACTAAAGAATTTTTTCAATTTGAACATGAAGCCCTTTGGTTCACTGCCAATTGGAGTCAAGGGCACAGATTCACCAAGGATCCTTCTGGCAATGTTCCGATAGGCAATCGAAACTCTATTGTCCGGATTATAGGCAATGGGTTCCTTTTTATTCGCTGCCACAATGACCTGGTCATCATCAGGAATGACGCCGATCAAATCAATCTTAAGAAAATCGGCAACTCCATCGATATCCATTTCTTCATCCTCATGTAGCAAATGGCCGCGTATCCGGTTGATGATCAATCGAGGCGGTTCAATATGCTCTTCTTTTTCAAGCAAGCCAATAATACGGTCTGCATCCCTTACAGCCGGTCTCTCTGCAGTCGTAACGATGATTGCCTTGTCTGCCCCAGCTATGGCATTCCTGAACCCCTGTTCAATGCCTGCAGGGCAATCAATGATGACATAATCATAGTCAGGCTTCATATCGCTGATGAGTTTCCTCATCTGCTCTTCATTCACCACTGTTTTATCACTATTTTGTGGAGCTGGAAGCAAATAAAGCAAATCCTCGAAATGTTTATCCTTAATGAGCGCCTGGTGTATCTTACAGCGCCCTTCGACCACATCGACCAAATCATAGATGATGCGATTTTCCAATCCCATGATCACATCCAAATTCCGAAGACCAATATCCGTATCAATCAAGCAAACCTTTTTGCCTAGAAGAGCTAAAGATGTTCCTAAATTGGCGGAGGTGGTCGTTTTCCCTACACCACCCTTACCGGATGTTATAACTATTGCCTCTCCCACGATTAGAGACCCCCTTCTAATCTATTTAAATTAGGTCTATATTTCTTTAAGACTTGCAGTTTTTCTATAATGATATTTTCTTCTTCATCCATGAAGGCACATTCCAAGTCATGTCCCCATTTCGTGTATTGATCAGGAGATAAATTCACTTGTCCGGCAATGCGCAGCTGGGCAGGCTTCATGACAGAGGCAGCTATTATGGCCTCATTATTCCCTTTATAACCGGCATGGGCTATTCCCTTTAGCTGTCCCATGATATATATGTTGCCACCCGCACGAACCGTTCCGTCGGGATTGACATCCCCTATTAGCAGTAAGTCTCCGGGAACTTCAAAAACCTGTCCCGACCTTATCACCTTGGTCACGGTCGTCACTTGGTTTTCATCTTTCCATCGTTTCGCTTCATCCTTCGTCAGGACATTCGAAATCATCTCATCTACGAAAAGCTTCTTCTTTTTATGGATGACCTCTTTAATCTTTTCTTCTTGTTGTTCATCAAGATAGCGGTTCCCTGTATGTACTTTTACGGAAATGGACGGGTCATTTTCTTGAAACTGATAGTTCGCCGAAAGCTTCACTTCTAACTCTTTCACTAATTCGGAAAATGAGCAAGAATCATCGAGATGAAGCATAAACCCGTCTTTTGTTCCCTTAATCATGACATTTTGCTGAATTCTTTTATTCATGACGTTAGTTTCACCTCAATGAAATATAATTCGACATAGGAAAACAAATTTCCTTTTTCTACGTACACGGAAAAGAGAAAATACATTTCCCGCCTGCTTCTTAAGACACAGGAACGTTATTCCGTTTCTACTTGCAAATCAAGCTTTTCAATCATTCTCTTTAAAGGGTAGCAGCTGATGATAATGAATGCGAGATTCAATAATAATGTCGGAATCAATCTCCGTTCCGCAAATTCACCAAATCCCATATCTGCAAAAGATAGGATGATATTCATCTGAAAGATGACAACCTCTAAAACTGCCGTGAATAAAAGCGAAGTAAGGCAGGCAATCAATATATTATTTTGCAGGATTTTCATGCATTTCGATATCAGATAGGCAAGAAAAGGGAGCAGGAACATGTAAGTCCCAAGGATTTCCGTATATACGACATCATAAGTCAACCCAAGAATCGCCCCATAAAGCATACCCATTTTCCTGGACCCGAACATGGTCAGGAAAAAAACGAAAATCATCATGAAATGGGGCACGAGGATTTTATCGGACCCGAATGCATCTCCAGCGAACATCTGGGCGAAGATGCTTTCAAAAACAAAAAAAACCAAGGCTATGAAAGAAAGGATGAAATATCTCACTCAGCTTCATCCTCCCCTTCACTTTCTTTCGGTACACCGTCCACTTCGCGCTGAACGACCATAACATTATTAATATCATAAAAATCCGTCGAAGGTTCAATATATGCGGTCTGGTTCAATCCATATTGATCCACTTTGACATCGACAACTTTCCCGATCAGCAGACCTTTCGGAAAGATCCCTCCATAACCGGATGTGATGACCAATGAATTTTTCTTGATCTTTTTATCATATGGAATCCGTTTCATCAGCAAAAGGTTCTTCTTATCATCGAATCCTTCAATCAAGCCATATGCTTTATCATCACCTTGAACGATCGCTGAGACACGATTGGCTTTATCGATCGAACTTAGAAGTTGAACCGAGGCCGTGAAATCCGTCGCTGATTTCACCTTACCGACTAACCCATTGGACGTGATGACAGCCATGTTTTTTTCCACCCCATTACGCTTCCCTTTATTAATCGTCAGCATTTCATGCCAGCGGTCGGGATTACGTCCAATGACCGTAGCCTGAGTGGGCGAATACTTCCGCAGGTCATCTTCTTTTTTGAGGCTATCGCGAAGTTCTTCATTTTCTTCCTTTAAATCTTGGACTTGGGTTTTCAATAATACATATTCATCCAAGCGGGCTTTCAATTTTTTGTTTTCATCGTATGTATGTTGAAGGTCTTTTAAGCCCCCTACAAAACCTGTTATACCCGATACTGGCTTATTAAACACATTTCCGACCCAGCCTGTCGTATCTTTCAGGAATTGCTCCGGCCAAGTCAACTCTTCTCTCTCCCTTAATGAAAAACCGATCAATGCCACGAGAACGATAATACTAACGAGCAAGAGAAGGAGCTTTTTATTAAAAAACTGTGGCATGGTGATTACACCTCTATCTAAAATTTCTTAAAAATACACTATGGATTTAATTAAACAGCAAAACATAAGAAAACCGGCTCAAAATTGCACCTTTTGTTGAGCCGGCCCTATTTGAGAAGTAATGCTTATCGCGAATCTCTTGATTTAGTCTTGAATAAATGAATGTGGTCCAGCGCTTTTCCCGTTCCGATTGCAACACAATCCAGCGGATTTTCAGCGATGATCACCGGCATTTGCGTTTCTTCACTGATGACTTTATCCAAATTGCGCAGCAAAGCGCCCCCGCCTGTCAGAACAATGCCTCTGTCCATGATGTCAGCGGCTAATTCAGGTGGTGTTTTCTCTAACGTGTTTTTCACGGAATCCACAATTGCAGAAACTGTGTCACTTAATGCTTTGGATATTTCCTCAGCTGTAATTTCGATCGTTTTCGGTAATCCAGTCAATAGGTCACGGCCGCGAATTTCCATGTTTTCCACGCCTTCCGTGTCTCCAGCAGAACCAATTTCCATTTTGATCGCTTCGGCAGTACGTTCACCGATCATCAAATTGTAGTTCTTACGGATGTAAACGATAATGGCATCGTCCATTTCGTCACCGGCGATACGGATCGATTGGCTTGTAACGATCCCGCCAAGGGAAATGATTGCCACTTCCGTCGTTCCTCCGCCGATATCAACGACCATGCTGCCTGTAGGCTCCCAAACAGGAAGGTCCGCACCGATTGCTGCTGCAAACGGTTCTTCGATAGGATATGCGTCACGGGCTCCAGCTTGTCTGGCTGCATCGATTACTGCACGCTGCTCAACTGCCGTAATTCCTGAAGGCACACAAATCATGACATATGGCTTGTTGCCGAATACGCCCTTCTTTTGAGCTTCCTTCATATAGTACTTCATCATCGTAGCCGTCGTTTCATAATCGGCAATTACTCCATCCTTCATCGGGCGAAGGGCAACCACGTTACCAGGTGTACGGCCGATCATGTTTTTCGCATCGTTTCCGACTGCAACGATTTGCTTTGTATCTGTTTGCACAGCTACAACCGATGGTTCACGTACTGCAATGCCTTTTCCTTTCACATAGACAAGCGTATTCGCCGTCCCTAAATCAATCCCTATATCTCTAGCGCCAATTCCAAACATTATGGTATCTCCCTTTCGTAAACAAAAATGCCTTTTTATAAGTTCAAGTAATAATTTGTCGTATTTTTGACAATAAGAGTTTTGAAAAAGTTTCCTCTTTTAAAAATCATAAACAACATTATATCGTATCGTCAAAAATTTTGATAGTGTCATAAATAACCTTTTTCCTTCAAACTAACATATTTATGCTCCCCGATGATGATATGGTCCAATACTTCAATCCCGATTATTTTACCACATTCGACTAATCTTTTCGTCACTTCAATATCTTCTCTGCTGGGAGAGGGGTCTCCGGAGGGGTGGTTATGAAGACAGATGATAGAGGCTGCGGACCTTTTGAAAGCTTCTTTAAAAACCTCACGCGGATGCACGATCGAGGCATTGAGGCTGCCGATGAATACCGTAGTTTTTTGAAGCACTTGATTTTTCGTATTTAAATAGAGACAGACGAAATGTTCCTGTGACAAAAACCGCATTTCTTCCATGCAATAATTGGCTCCATCTTCTGGAGATCGGATCACATAACGGTCTTGATCATTCAAATTGTTAATTCTTCTGCCAAGTTCGACAGAGGCCAGGATTTGAATCGCTTTTGCTTCACCAATCCCCTTGATCACGGTCAGTTCTTCCACTGAGGCTTCTTTTAGCAGGCGCAGGCCCTTGAAGGAATTGATGAGCCTGCCGGATAGCTGCAGGACGGATTCTTCCCTTGATCCCGTCCTCAATAGCAAAGCAAGCAAATCTTGATTGGAGAGACTTTGCGGTCCGTCCTGCAGAAACCTTTCGCGCGGCCTCTCTTCTTTCGGGTAATCTCGTATTAACATTTTTCCGCTCAAAAAATCAATCCTTCCTTAGAAAAGGGAAGGTGCCAGAGGAAATCAGATCATCCTAAGTCTTCCTGCATCGCTTTTAGTTCCCGGGCCAGTCTTGAGACCGGAAGCCCGACGACTGAGAAATAGTCCCCTTTGATTTGTTCGACAAGAAGAGATCCGTATCCTTGAATCCCATAGCCGCCAGCTTTGTCAAAAGGTTCCCCGCTATCCAGATAACGTTCGATTTCAGCTTCTGGCAGCTCCCAAAATGTCACTTCCGTTTTTTCTGCGAATACTCTGCGATGCTTGCCGAATAGGATGGCGACCCCTGTGTACACTTCATGTGTCCGTCCTGATAACATTTCCAGCATTCTTTTTCCATCCGCCCGGCTTGTCGGCTTACCCAATATCTCACCATCAAGGACTACAACGGTATCCGAGCCGATTACCCAGCTTTCCTGAAATTTTGCTGCGATGGCTTCCGCTTTACGGGTGGCAAGTTCTTTCACCGCTGCATCGGGAAACATGTTTTCATCAATACTTTCATCGACATTGGAATTCATGCTTTCAAAGGGGATTTGAAGAAATTGTAGAAGTTCTTTACGACGTGGTGATGAAGAAGCTAAAATCAATGGCTGCATAATAAAAGTCACCTTTCTTTACATAGGGAGATACATATCTATCCTATCAAATTATGGTGCAATCCACAATTATTGTTTACTAGGAATCGACAAATGCCTATAAGTATTTCCCGGAAAATAAAAAAGGTGTCACAGAGGGTTTTATATTGGGGAGCTTCTCCCATTCGGCAGCCCCCCTTTTTTCTTTACTTAACTCATATGTTTTGGAAATTCAATAAAAAATCAAGAAGACTTTCTTGAGCATGGAATAGCTTTTCTTCGTTCTTGGAAGTCTCATATTCGTCAATCGACTTTGCGGCAGCAGTCAGATCATCGTTCATATTCGAAAACTCCGGCGATAATTTCCCCGCCTTCAGTTCATTCATGTTTTTTTTCAGGGTTTCTTTGTTTACCGTCCCTTCCTTTCCACGAAGCTTGGTTGCGGATATTTCTGCCAACGAAGCATATACTGCCTTCATCTTGTCGAGGGTTTTCTCACCTTCCTTGCTTGTCCCAGCCGCTTCAAAATTGATTTCCTTCCAATATACGTCCACATCATAGGACTTTAAGAACAAAGCCAGCTCCTTACTTGCAGCCAGGCTCTCTGCCGATCCCAAGAATAGATAATAGCTGTCTTCCAATTTGAAAATTTCAGCAGGAACCTGCTTTTCAATGATTTTCTTTTGTATTTGCCTTGCCGCATCCTCGCTGCTGAACACTCCTCCCTGTACAAGGAATGTCTTCAGCTGGTTCCCTGGTTCTGTCACTGCCGCTTTTTTATCCTCAACAGTGGCTTCCGTTGGAACCGAGGTCTCGACCGAAGATACTTCGGCTTTTTCCTTTGTAATCGTTTTAACGGCGATCAAGCCAAGAATCGACCCAAAAAAAACAGCACAAATGACAGCGATCATGAATGTCTTGATCGGTCTTTTATCAGAACTTTTCAGCGAACTGGTACCAAAACCGATGAGCTTCGGCATTTTCTTCTTTGGAGGTGAGGGAACCAATACGATTTTGTTTTCGTTTGAATCCTCAGGGAGTATCCATTCGAAACTCTCATCTGTGTGTTCCTGTTCCTGCTCCTTACTCGCCGCCTCTTGACTTTCAATCTTTTTATCGGCAAATACCTTTTCTTCCCCATTTATTTTAATCGTTACACCCTTGCTTTGTTCCGGCTTGCCCAATTTTTTTCCTCCCCTCCAGATCATTTTTTTCATCCTAACATAGAGGTAAAAAAAAATAACAAGACTTTTGTCGTCTTGTCATTAATAGGTTTCGTCAAATTTCCCTATTCATATAGGGGTAACGAAAATAGACTTCCAGGTACTGGTACTTCTGGTCCATGAACCATTCAATATCGCCACTCACCAATTACATACCTTACCCTTTCATGTCATCTTCACTTGCAGCCAATTGGGGATAGTTCCCCACTGCGCTATTGTCCGGTGATTTTTGACAAATTCCTCTTGGATCAGGATGGTCCTTTAAGCTCATCTTAAAAAAGTTACATACCAATGTAAAAGGGAATCGCCCCAAAAATAAGCAGTCAATGTCCCAAAAACGATATACGGTCCGAAAGGAATAAGTGTTTTCTTTTTTAGGATTCCGGTCATTAGCCCAATGATGCCAAGGAATGCCCCATAAAAGCACGCAAAAAGAAACGATAACAGCACCATCTTCATTCCCAGTACAAAGCCAATCACTGCAAATAGCTTGATATCACCGCCACCCATGCCACCCTGACTCACGACAGCGATCAATAACAGCAGGCTAAAGCCAACCGCGGCCCCGACAATTGAATCCCACCAGGGCGACAGCGGAAATAGAACTCTTAGAACGATAAAAATCACCGTAAAGAAAAGCAGTATTTTATCAGGTATGAGCATATAGGCGACATCAGTCACGAAGATGATCATAAATAATGAAATCAATGTCCAGCCAACCAAGAGTTCGCTCGACCAGCCAAGGACTATGGGAGCAGAGGCAAACAAAACACCGGTGAGTATTTCCACTATCGGATAAAGGGGGGAAATCCTTGCTTTACAGCCCCGGCATTTTCCGTCTTGCAACATATAAGAAATAACCGGTATCAACTCGAGGAATGTCAATGTGCGCCCGCAAGAAGGGCAGGCGGAGCGACGATTCACAAAGGAGTGACTAGCTGGAACACTTAAACCGACAACGTTAAAGAATGAGCCTAAAATTAAGCCGAAGACGAAGAGGTAGATATGGATACACATCATTTATACAAAGTGCATGAGGATTCGATTGCCTTTCTATGAAACCCTAATAAAAAAGTCCCTTCCGCTATGTAATAATCACTGGGGTTCTTCATGATTATTCATTCCTCCCGTCATTTCATTAAGTAGATCCTACCATTCATCAGTCATGTAGAATCAATATATAAACATATTTTAACAAATATACTTGGTGATTTGTTATCAATCACTCTATTAGATTTTTTTCTTTTCAAGCGGCTCTGTTAACAAGAGAAAAGGACCTTTGAAAAGGTCCTTCTCTCATACTGTAGACAAACTCTATGAAAATCGAGTTTGTCTACAGTCTTTTAGGGGTTTGTGCAATTTGAACGTTGATTTCCACTCCAGTCACTCGCTTTCCGCGGGCGGTCCGGGAGCCTCCTCGGCGCCTTTGCGCCTGCGGGGTCTTCCCTGGACTCGCTTTTCCCGCAGGAGTCTCGTACACCCGCTCCAATCAACTTTGTTTTAATTTATAAATAGAACCCTTTTGCTTTAAGTCTTTATTATTAAAAAATGGAATTATTAAAACTTGAGGTGATGAGGATACAAGATATGTATTCAGTGATAGGACGCTCAAGTATTGCTTACCGTTGGTTCTTAGGCTTTGGTTTCCATGATAAAGTGCCTCATTCATTGACATTCGGGAAAAATAATTAGTCCACCTAAGTCAGATCCCTTTAGGCATTTCCTCTGATCAGGAACTCCCTCACAAGTGAAAGGAAATGCAGCGACCCTGTGATGACAAGAATCTCTTTTTCCCCTGTTTTCCTTCTGCCTTCCGTTATCGCCGCCTGCCAATCCTTGTTTATACTTTTATTTGGATGACTGCATTTTTCATAAAGCGTTTTCGCATCCGCCGCCCGTTCATGGTCGAATTCGGTAATGATGATTTCCAACGCTTCCGTTTCCAGCCCATGAAGCATCTCGGAATAATTTTTATCTTTAAATGAACTGAATACAAATCGGTACTTATAGTCGGGGTAATGCACTTTTAGCGTTTCCTTCAGCACGTCGATGCCGGCAGGATTATGTGCACCATCGATGATCACCAACGGCTCATCCGATATTTTTTCAAAGCGGCCATCCCATTTCGCTTCGCCTATTCCTTTAAGGATGCTTTTTTCATCGATATTTTCCATTCCTAATGTGACAGCAGCAATGGCCAGTGCCGCATTCTCCATTTGATGACGGCCTAACATTCGCATTTCCACATTTTCGATGGACCTGTCGGCAAAGGATAATGAGAAACTTTGCCCTCGTTCACTTTGCTTTATTTTGCCTATATGAAAGTCTTTACCTAATTGGTAATAAGGTACGCCTAATGATGCTGCTTTTTCTTCAATCACTTTTGCTGATTCCCCGGCTGTGACTCCGCTGATGATCGGCGCCCCGCTCTTAATGATGCCTGCCTTCTCAAAAGCAATTTCCCCAAGTGTGTTACCCAGGATACTCGTATGTTCCAAAGAAATCGAGGTAATGATCGAAAGAAACGGCTGGATGACATTCGTTGTATCGAGCCTGCCTCCCAAACCGGTTTCCATCAAAACCAAATCCACTTCCTTTTTGCTAAAATAAGAAAATGCCAACGCAGTCAAAATTTCGAACTGAGTGGGACCATTCCCTTTACTGTCCATCTCTTGGATGATCGGCCAAAGCTCCCGGAAGACAGCGATAAAGTCCTTATCACTGATTTCATCCTCATTTATCTTCAGCTGTTCATTCATCCGTATTAAATAAGGTGAAGTGAAGGAAGCGACAGAAATCCCTTGGGCAAGTAGGATTTCTTTAATATATTGCAGTGTTGATCCTTTCCCGTTAGTTCCTGCAATGTGAATATACTTTAGCGCCTTGTGCGGGTCACCTAATTCAGTTAACAATGCTTCCATCCGTGATAGGCCAAAATTCATGCCCAATTGAACTTGGCGCCGTTCAAAAAAATGATTGATTTCTTTCATGGTTGCTACCATTATCGTTGAGCCTCCTCTTTCTTTATACCGCTCTTATGCGTTAAGATTATTTTATCAATATATTAACGATTAACCTAGATGAAAGGTAGTGTTTTACCATGAAACCTTCAGATTTCCACTGTTGGATTGTCGTAAACGGCTATTTACAGCATGATAAGTTTTCCAGTTTAGCTTTGTTCATTAAAGAGGCGGCTGAAAGGAAAGGAATCAAGGCAACCCTTATCCGTAATTCAGATCTCATTCCCATAATCGAAAAAGGAGTGCCACTTCTTAAAGGAGCCTTCGATAAGCTGCCTGATTTTGTTCTGTTCATGGATAAGGACATTCACTTGGCGCGCCATTTGGAATTGCTCGGCATCCCCGTATATAACAGCAGTAAAGCGATCGATATTTGCGACAGCAAAGCAAAAACACATCAAGCATTAACCGGGCATGGCATACCGATGCCGAAAACCTTATTTCCCCCTTTTACGTACGAAGGGATTGAAAGGGTCAATATGGATGCTTTTATACAAATCGGCAATGAACTTGGGTATCCACTTGTCGTTAAGGAAGCATACGGTTCTTTTGGGGAACAAGTATATTTGATCCAAACAGAGGATGAGTTATTAAAGACAATCCGTAATCTTGGCCACAAACCATTTATACTCCAGGAATTCATCGAGCACAGTAAAGGTCGGGATATCCGTGTGAATGTCGTCGGCAATCAAGTCATAGCAGCGATGCAACGCCATTCCGAGCAAGACTTCCGAGCTAATATGACTGCCGGGGGGCAGGCTGCACCATATCTCCCCACCAGTGAAGAAGCACAACTTGCCATTCGATGTGCGCAAATTCTGGGTGCCGACTTCGCTGGCGTCGATTTGTTGTTCGGTGAAGAAGGTCCGCTTTTGTGCGAAGTGAATTCAAATTCGCATTTACTGAACATTTATGAATGTACAGGCATCAACATCGCTGATAGCATGTTCGATTATATCTTGAAAGAATTAGGAAAAGGAAGTGCACCTGATGAAAAAACAAGCAGGCTGGTTGATTTATAACCGTGAGGATGCCATGAAAAATAAAGGATACATAGACTGGATGCTTGACGAAGCAAGTAAGCTTGATCTTGATTTACACTTTCACTTTCGGGAAGACCTTAGGATCGGTCATCGTTTCAACGAGTTGTACGTGGAACATGAGAAGCATCCAATTTCATTGCCAGACTTTGCAATCGTCCGGACCATCGACCCTTTTTTTACAAGGCAACTGGAGCAACTGGGGATTGCTTGCTTTAACTCCTCCTTCGTATCGGAAATCGCGAATGACAAAGCAAAGACGCATCAATATTTGTCCTCGCTGGGAATTCCAATGGCCGATACCTTATATTGCAACGGAAAACCAAGTGCCGATGACATGGACTTCCCTTTCATTGCTAAAGAAACAAGTGGACGCGGCGGGAAACAAGTATATCTAATCGAAGATGCCGATGATCTTGCCGAATTGAATGATGGAAATTGGATTGTCCAAAAACCTGGCTTATTCGGTAAAGATATCCGCGTATTTGTAGTTGGTAAAAAAGTGAAGGCTGCTATACTTAGGGAATCCGCTTCAGATTTCAAGGCAAATTATACGCTGGGCGGATCGGCTTCACTATATGAGCTATCTGCATCTGAATCAGCCCTTGTTGAAAGAGTAATCAGGCCGTTTGATTTTGGCCTGGTCGGGATCGATTTCATATTTGCCGAGGATGGCAGCCTCATGCTCAACGAAATCGAGGATGTCGTCGGCAGCCGGACATTAAGTGCACTAAGTGACATGAATATCGTATCGGAGTACCTTACATTCATAAAAGAAAAAATATCCTCCTAGAAACACAAAAAAGGATGAACCGGCATAAAGCTGGTTCATCCTTTTGTTTTACAGTTGTTTCAGTTCGCTGATCCTGTGGATTACAGAGTCACGTTTTTCGCTATAGTCTTTTTCCTTGGCACGTTCTTCTTCGATGACGCTTGCCGGCGCCTTTTTAACGAAGCCCTCGTTGCCTAATTTTTTCTGAACGCGCTCCACTTCTTTATTAAGTTTGTCGAGTTCTTTTTCAAGACGTTTCACTTCTTCGTCAATATTGATCAGTCCTGTAAGCGGAAGGATCAGTTCTACGCCAGTTACCACAGCTGTCATGGCTTGAGCAGGTTCCTCGACTTCGATTCCGATCGTCAATTGTTCAGGATTACAGAAACGCTCGATATAGCTGCTGTTTTTCTGTAACGTCTCTAAGATGGACTCATCTTTCGCTTTTAAAATCAAATTGATTTTTTTGCTTAGCGGTGTGTTCACCTCAGCACGGATATTACGGACGGAGCGGATGATTTCAACAAGCAGTTTCATTTCCTCGGCTGCAGCTGTATCTGTCAACCCTTCATTCACTTCCGGCCAAGCGGCAACAGTGATGGACTCACCTTGGTGCGGAAGGTTCTGCCAGATTTCTTCGGTAATGAATGGCATGAACGGGTGTAATAATCTCATCGTGTTATCCAGTACATAAGCCAAGATCGAGCGCGTCGTTTTCTTCGCTGCTTCGTCTTCGCCATATAGCGGAAGCTTCGCCATTTCAATATACCAGTCACAGAAGTCATCCCAAATGAAGTTGTATAGCACACGGCCCACTTCACCAAACTCATAACGGTCCGCAAGTCTGGTTACGTTGGAAATCGTTTCATTCAAGCGCGTCAAGATCCATTTATCTGCTACAGACTTCTCACCGCTTAAATCGATTTCGTCATAAGTCATGCCATTCATGTTCATTAAAGCAAAACGGGATGCGTTCCAAATTTTATTGGAGAAGTTCCAGACCGCTTCCACTTTTTCCGTGCTGTAACGAAGGTCCTGGCCTGGTGAGCTGCCCGTAGATAAGAAGTAACGCAGTGAATCGGCACCGTATTGATCGATGACCTCCATCGGATCGACTCCATTGCCAAGTGATTTACTCATCTTGCGCCCCTGTTCGTCACGAACGAGACCGTGGATCAGCACATCTTCAAATGGACGTTCGCCCGTGAACTCAAGTGCTTGGAAAATCATCCGCGATACCCAGAAGAAAATGATATCATAGCCTGTCACAAGCGCCCCGGTTGGATAGTAACGTTGGAAATCGACACTGTCCTTGTCAGGCCAGCCCATAGTCGAGAACGGCCATAATGCCGAGCTGAACCATGTGTCGAGAACGTCCGTATCTTGTTCCCAGTTTTCAGCGTCCGCAGGCTCTTCGTTACCTACATACACTTCACCTGTTTCTTTATGGTACCAGGCTGGAATGCGGTGACCCCACCAAAGCTGACGGGAAATGCACCAGTCACGGATATTTTCCATCCAATGCAGGTACGTTTTTTCGAAACGGTCCGGTACGAAATGAACTTTTTCCTCATCGGATCCTTTTTGAAGCTCAACGGATGCATCAGCCAGCGGCTGCATTTTAACGAACCATTGAGTCGAAAGATATGGTTCAACAACAGCACCGCTTCTCTCTGAATGGCCGACAGAGTGAAGGTGATCTTCGATTTTGAAGAGCACTCCTTCTTCCTGAAGGTCTTTGACGATTTGTTTACGGCATTCAAAACGGTCCATGCCTTCATATTTATCGGCCTTTTCATTCATCGAGCCATCTTCATGCATGACAAGGATGCGCTCCAAATCGTGACGGTTCCCGATTTCGAAATCATTCGGGTCATGAGCCGGAGTAATTTTGACCGCGCCTGAACCGAATTCCATATCGACATAATCATCACCGACAATCGGGATTTCCCGGCCTGTAATTGGCAGGCGGACCATTTTGCCGATCAAGTGTTTATAACGGTCATCCTCAGGGTGTACAGCAACAGCAGTATCGCCAAGCATCGTTTCTGGACGGGTGGTGGCAATTTCAATTTCACCTGTTCCGTCAACCAACGGATATTTCATATGGTAAAATGCGCCCTGCACATCTTTGTAAATAACCTCGATATCGGATAACGCCGTTTTCGTCGATGGATCCCAGTTGATGATGTATTCGCCGCGATAAATCAAGCCCTTGTTATAAAGCGAAACGAACACTTCGCGCACAGCTTTTGAAAGGCCCTCATCAAGAGTGAAGCGTTCACGTGTATAATCAAGTCCAAGACCCAGCTTTGACCATTGTTCACGGATATGGCTCGCATATTCCTCTTTCCATTTCCATGTCTCTTCTACGAATTTTTCACGTCCAAGGTCATAACGGCTCACGCCTTCCGCACGAAGTTTCTGTTCTACTTTCGCTTGAGTGGCTATACCGGCATGATCCATGCCCGGCAACCATAAAACATCATAGCCTTGCATTCTTTTCATGCGTGTCAATATATCTTGAAGTGTCGTATCCCAAGCGTGGCCAAGGTGAAGCTTACCTGTCACGTTAGGCGGCGGGATGACAATCGTATATGGTTCTTTTTTATCGTCACCCGTCGTTTCGAAAAACTTTCCATCAAGCCACCATTTGTAGCGGCCTTTCTCTATCGTCTGCGGATCATATTTAGTCGGCATAGAAATTTGGTTCTCTTCCATATCATTTCCTCCTTTTTGGGCATAAAAAAACTTCCATCATCACAAAAGGACGAAGGAAGTTGTTCGCGGTGCCACCTTTTTTCCGAAAAAGAAAAAAATCTCTTTCGGCTCTCAAATCGGATAACGGCTCTTCACCGGCCTTCGCTACTAAAAAGTTCACGAAGACTGCTCGCGGACGACTTCGGATGCTGCTGCCTGGAAACCTCGCACCAATTTGGTTTCCTCTCTGAAAAGTGCATTTCATCTTACTATTTCCGGTCTTTGCATTGATTTATATTCATATGTAAAATCATTGAATGCATATAGTATATAGTACAAAAAATATGGGGCTCGAGTCAATCATCTTTTCGCTTACTTTCCCAGGAATCATCCCATTTGATACATTCAAGGTCATTTTCTTTATTTTATCCTCCAGGAACAATGAATGTGACGGCTTTTTCACCTTTTCCACTGCCCACCCATAGAATATAAGAAGTCCTAAAAAGGAAGGTAATAATATGAAACGAAGATATACTCCCTATACTTTACCGCCTTGGATGAAGAAATTCCGCGGTGTCTGCCAGCAGTTCATCGTCCCCTTTATCGTATTCCAAGGATTACGTACGCTGATTTTTCCGACTTTCTTCGATATGCTCCTGTTAATCGCATTTATTTTCCTGGCCATGTCTTTATATTTCGAATGGATTTAATTATTCCCTTACAGCAAAAAAATATACATGACTGGAGATAATCCAATCATGTATATTTAGCTTGGGGGTGATTGTTCTTCTTTGGCAGCCTCGGTAGCAGCCTTTTTCTGCTGTTCGATCTCTTCGATTTTCATCACCATATATTCAATATTTTTCAGAAGCCAAAATTGCCGCTGCAGTTGAGTAACATTATCAAGCTCTGAACGATGGCTCCTGCCATCGGAATAACCCTTCACTAATTCCAAAGCTGATCCAGGGAATGCCAGATAACTTTGCATGAGCAGCAATTCCTCTTCTTTCAACGGAAAATAACGAAAATAGTTATATAGCCAGTCAACGCAGTCATCGCATTGGACAGGATAGGTCCTGGCCGATTTAACGAGAAATGGCAGTAAATCGAAATGCGGCGGAGCCGTATTCGAATTCTCAAAATTGATGAAGTAGCCATACCCCCTCTCATCATAAACGAAATGCTTTAAAGAAACCTTTCCGTGCGTAACCACGGTTCGAACCTTTTCACTATCCTTCGTTTTTTCATACCAGGTTTCAAACTTCTTGATCGAATACTTCAGCGCCTGTGAAATATCAGTGTAGAAAGAACAAACCGTCAGTTCGAATGGAGACATATACCACTTCTTTTCACAGCTGACAATATACTCATCCATAAAGTCCTTCTCGTTATTCCAGGCATCAAGCGTCCGCTCATAATGGGCCTCCCGTTCCTCGATATCCACTTGTATTTCCTTAACGGAAAGTGCATGCATTCGGGCAAGCTCCCTGAACATTTGCTTATGTTTTTCATCGCGCTCCCCGTCCCCATCATTATTGAGCCAGGGCATCAGGTAATACAAACGTCCATTATGAAGAACGGCGTAACGCTGATCCATCGTTTGATAAATCGGAACGATCCGATTAAAGCCGCGATGGTACAGTTTTTGAACATTTTTAATAAAATCAATTCCGTTCTGCGGTAACATCGATTTCAAGGCAAATGTTCCGCGATCACTGTATACTTTTTTCACACGCCCGAAGTCCTCGATATATTGTACATACATGGCATATTCCTTCAATACGGTCTCCGTGTCCCGATCCCGATTGGCAGGCTGCTGATTCTCGTTTTCCCTCACGAGACTCACTCACTTTCTCTAAAAAAACTAAACAATCCGATTCCACTAGCACCTAAAAAACAGGAGCAGACCATATGCTCTGCTCTCTGTCCTGGTCAATTCTTATATGCAACCGCCTTCGGTATATAGATGACTTGCCCTTCATGGACGTTCTGATTCGACTCCAATTCATTGCTGAAAAGTATCGATTGAACCGTAACATCATATCGTTGGGCCAAGTCATCAAGCGTTTCCCCTTGCTGAACGATGCAAACCTTCATCCTTACCAGTTCTTCTTCTTGTTTCCGTCCGAATAAATCCATGATGGAAGGCTGCTTTTCATGATCGGCCGTTTCTTTATCATCACGTTCCGCTTGTTTCCTGCCTTTGAGATTCTTACCCTCCTTAGCCGGAGGCGCAGGTCTTTCCCTCTTTTTGAATAGATCGCTTACGGACGAATTGGCTTCCTCTTCCTGCTCCACCTTTACATGTTCATTAAGGATAGGACCCGCTGCAACGACATCTTCCTCCTGCCGGATAACATCCTCGGTTTCTAAATTTGGAACAGGGCTATCTTGATGATTGGTTGCTTCACTTAGCTCTTCAACTGCTTCTTCTTTCAATGTCACTCTAGGAATCTCCATCTTCTCCACAGAATCCTGCCTGATTGCTTCTTCCACCAGTTTCTCCTCTTCCACGGAATCCTGCCTGATTGCTTCTTCCACCAGTTTCTCCTCTTCCATGGAATCCTGCCTGACTGCTTCTTCCACCAGTTTCTCCTCTTCCATGGTAGGTACCTTATCCGTGGAGACAGACGGATCTCCAATAACTTCTTCCTCTACAGCTTCAACTTCAGCTTCTTCCTGTCTATGCACTTCCGTTTCCCACTCCTCCTCTTCAGGATATGGTGAAACGGGAATTTCAAAAACTGGGGCACTATGCTGATCGCTTAAATAAATCGGTTCCTCTTCCTCTTCATTTGCTTCAGAAACTCGTTTTGACTCTGCAGAAAAAGGCGCGTATAACTCTTCTTCCTCCTCATCACGGAAAACAGGCTGAAAATCCGGGATTGGCGGCACTGCAGCCGCATAAGGAATATATGACTCATTTTCTCCATCCGTTTCTTCCTGTTCCTCTGTTTCCCCAACTTCCTGCTCCGTATCGAACCGTTCTTCCACGTATGAATCATTATAGATTCCGGTTATCAAAAGGTCCGCCTGCAATTTCAAACAGTTATGCTCTGGGAGGGCATAATCAAAGCTTTGAATCGAGACATCGACCTCATCCAATGAGGCAATCCGATTATTCGGAATCGTTATATCAACCGGAAAACGGTGTGTGAACTCATTAAGTCCATTGAGATGCCTCTCGACCTTTTGAACCGCTTTTGGCAAAAAGGTCTGCGAAAACTCCTCTTCTTCACCATTTTGCGAGTCTTTGTATTCACCGCTTAAATCTAACGAGCCACGTATGAAAACATATTGATCACTTTCTTGAATCGTCACATTTGGATCAAGCGAAATGGAATATAGCTCAGCCACTTCCTGTCCCTTCTGGAACCAAACGGATTCCTCTAAAGAAAATCGTAAATACGATTCATTTTCTTGCGACAAAACAACTCCTCCTTTCAACTTCATGAAACGGTACCTATACCAATATCAATCTATGAAGAAAGGAAGCTGATTATTCCTTAATTTCATATGTAACCCTCCAGATCTTATATTTCCCGAACCTTTTAAAAAGAAGGAGATTCAACTTTTTCAGATTTAAATTGTATCAATCGGCCTGAAAATTTCTGAATGAAACCATTTATTCGGCCTTCTACCATATTATTTCGACCTAACTCCATATTATTTCGACCTATCTCTATATTAATTCGTCCTTCCACGTACTGATTGAATTGAAAAAAAACTGGCTACCTTTTTCCAAAAGTTTTTGGAAAAATGGTAGCCAGTTCAAATTCATCATTATCGAATATAGCGGTATTTCATGAAGCCTTGCATCATTTTTTTAATTTTGCAAAAGCCTGTTCTGCCGCTGCAATGGTCTTTTCGATATCTTCATCACTATGTGCAGTGGAAAGGAATAAACCTTCAAACTGTGACGGCGGCAAGTAGATGCCTTGATTCGCCATTTCCCTATAGTAAGAAGCAAAGAACTCTAAATCTGATGTTTTTGCTGTATCATAGTTTACGACTTCTTCATTCGTAAAGAAAAGACCAATCATTGACCCGGCACGGTTGAATGTATGGGGAACTCCGTACTTTTCCGCTGCTTCCCCAATTCCTTTTTCGAGCATATCCCCTTTTCGGGTGAACTCATCATAAGATTCTGGAGTCAATTGACTCAGCGTTTCAAGGCCGGCCGTCATGGCAAGAGGGTTACCAGACAATGTTCCCGCTTGATAGATTGTCCCACTCGGGGCAATTTGTTCCATGAATTCGCGCTTGCCTCCGAATGCTCCTACAGGCAGGCCGCCGCCAATTACTTTACCAAGGCAAGTCAGGTCAGGTACGATGCCAAAATAGCCTTGTGCACAATTATAGCCGACACGGAATCCTGTCATAACTTCGTCAAAGATCAATAGAGCTCCGTATTGGGTCGTCACTTCACGTAAGCCTTCGAGGAAACCAGGTTGTGGCGGAACCACACCCATGTTCCCTGCAACAGGTTCTACGATGATACAGGCAATGTCTTCGCCAAATTGTTCAAACGCATATTTGGTTGCAGCTAGATCATTATATGCTACGGTAATCGTATTTTTCGCAATGCCTTCCGGTACTCCCGGGCTATCCGGTAAACCTAATGTTGCAACGCCGGAACCCGCTTTGATCAGCAATGAATCACCATGGCCATGATAGGAACCTTCGAATTTCAGGATTTTATCACGGCCTGTAATGCCTCGTGCAAGCCTTAGTGCACTCATCGTCGCTTCGGTTCCTGAAGATACCATCCGGATCATTTCAATCGAAGGCACCCGTTCCATGACCAACTTGGCCAGTTCATTCTCAATCAGCGTCGAGGTTCCAAAGCTTGTACCAGACTCCGCTACCTTTTTCAATGATTCCACTACACGGTCATTCGTGTGACCCAAGATAAGCGGTCCCCATGAAAGAACATAGTCGATATATTCATTTCCATCGATATCATACATTTTTGAGCCTTTTCCACGCTCCATGAAAATGGGATCCATGTCCACAGATTTGAAGGCACGTACCGGGCTGTTCACGCCGCCTGGCATCAAATTTTTTGCTTCGGCAAACGCTTTTTTCGATTTTTCATATGACCGCATGATTCAATCCCCTTTTTCCATTACAGGTTATATTTATATTTTTTATATCATTGATTATCTTCGTTTATCCAGCGTGCTACCTCTTTTGAAAAATACGTAATGATCAAGTCGGATCCTGCGCGTTTCAAGCCTGTCAGCATTTCCATCACTATCGCTTTTTCATCAATCCAGCCATTTTGGGCAGCAGCCTTAACCATTGAATATTCACCGCTGACATTATAGGAAACAATCGGAAGATTAAAGTTATTCTTAACGTCCCTGATGATATCCATGTAGGAAAGGGCTGGTTTCACGATTAGGAAGTCCGCACCTTCAGCAACATCTGATTCAGCTTCACGGAATGCTTCAAGGCGATTGGCGGGATCCATTTGGTAAGTTTTCCTGTCGCCAAATTGTGGCGCACCATTCGCAGCATCACGGAATGGACCGTAAAAAGCCGAAGCATATTTCACCGCATAGGACATGATTGGAATATCTTCATAACCCGCTTCATCCAGACCTGCACGGATGGCCGCAACGAAACCGTCCATCATGTTGGAAGGCGCAATGATATCGGCGCCGGCCTCTGCCTGGCTGATTGCCGTTTTGGCAAGAAGGTCAAGTGAAGCGTCATTGAGGATTTTTTCCCCTTCAACGACCCCGCAATGGCCATGGCTTGTATACTCGCAAAGGCAGGTATCCGCTATGACAATAACTTCAGGATATTGTTTTTTAATAAAACGGGTTGCCTCTTGCACAAGTCCGTTATGGTGAAATGCACCTGTGCCCTGTTCGTCTTTATCATGATCAAAAGGGACTCCGAATAAAATGACTGATTTAATGCCCAGACTCACGACTTCATCCATTTCGGCCCCCAGATTATCCATGGATAGCTGATAGATGCCTGGCATGGAGTTGATTTCATTTTTCACATTTTCCCCGTCGATGACGAAGATCGGATAGATCAAATCCTCTTTATGCAATTGTGTTTCACGGACTAGAGCCCTCATGCCAGCACTTGCACGCAAGCGACGGTGGCGATTGAATGGAATGTTTTTCATTTTAAAGTTCCTCCCTTTTTACTTCTTTTCGAAATGAAGCGTATTAACTCCGCAACCATGGCATCCGTCGTATAAACATCCGGACAGACATCGACGGATAGCCCATGTTTTTCAGCCGTTTTAGCGGCAATCGGCCCGATGCAGGCGATTATGATCCGGTCTATGTATGTATCCAATTTATGGCGTTTCATGATCTGTAAAAAATGATTGACCGTCGATGAACTCGTAAAGGTTATGATGTCGATATCATCGTTCTTTATAAGCTGCACCAGTTTTTTTTCACTGCTTCGAGGAAGCACGGTATGATAAATAATCACTTCATCACAGGATGCACCAGCTTCATTGATTGCCTCCGCAATAACCGCCCTTGCGAGATTTCCTTTTGCCAGCAACACACGGGACCTCCGATCAAGCAGGGGATTGAACTCCGCCACGAACCCTTCGGCAACAAACTGAGCTGGAACGAAATCCGCCTTATAACCATGTCGATTCAGGGCCGCTTCTGTTTTGGAGCCGATTACGGCTATTTTCGGGAGCTTTAAAGGCTGGTTACCAAGAAGCTTAAAGAAGAAATCCACCCCATTTTGACTGGTCAGAATGATCCAGTCATATGTAAGCAACTCATCTAACCGCTGTTGCACTTCTTCCATATGATCAGGAAGAGTGAACTCAAGCAATGGCACAAGAAGCGGCGTTCCGCCATTTTTCTCGATCGACTCTTTTAAACCATCTGCCTGTCCTATCCCTCTGGTGATTAATACCTGATAATCCTTAAGAGGTTGAACGGGATTCATTACTGATCAAGCTCTTCTTTTACGCGATCGATCAATTCTTTACCGCCCATTTCGCTAATCTGTTTGGCAGCAGCATGCCCAACCGCCTCGGGATCAGTTCCCTCAACCATTTCTTTATAAATCACCTTTCCATCCGGGGCAGCGACCAAAGCCGTCAGGGAAACGGATCCATTATCTTTTGCCACCGCAAATCCGGCAATCGGCACCTGGCATCCGCCTTCCATTTTATCCAAAAAGGCGCGTTCCGCTTCAACCGTTCTTTTCGTCTTTTCACAGGTCAATTTCGCAAGTTGCGCCAGCAGTTCTTTGTCGTCTTCGCGGCATTCAATGGAAAGTGCTCCTTGTCCAACTGCCGGAATGCAAATATCTTCATCTAAAAATTCCGTTACGATGTCCTTCTCCCATCCCATTCTTGATAGTCCTGCTGCCGCTAAAATGATAGCATCATAATCTTCCGTTTTCAGCTTATTCAGACGTGTATCGATATTACCGCGAATCCATTTAATTTCAAGGTCCGGCCTTCTAGCCAATATTTGCGCGCCACGGCGCAAGCTGCTTGTACCTATGATGGAACCGGGCTTAAGTTCGGAAAGTGTTTCATGATTCTTTGAAATCAAGGCATCCCGATGGTCCTCCCGCGGTGGTATGCAGCCAATCGTCAAGCCTGAAGGCAGCACTGCGGGCATATCTTTCATACTATGTACTGCCATATCAATTTCTTTATCCAGCATCGCTTGTTCGATTTCTTTAACGAATAAGCCCTTTCCGCCTACCTTGGAAAGTGTTACATCAAGGATTTGGTCACCCTTTGTGACAATTTCCTTCACCTCGAAATCGTATGGGACCCCAAGCTCTTTAAGTTGATCGATAACCCAGTTCGTTTGGGTGATCGCTAATTTACTACGTCTAGAACCGACAATTATTTTTCTCATAGTTTCCTCCTATGTATTCCAAAAGTGGAATGTTGAAAGGCTTCCGAAAAGGAAAAAGTTAATTAACACAATCATGAAAGATCCAATATTCAGAAAGGCTAGCGTCCTTCCATACATTTGTTTCCGAATTTTCAAGTATAAAAACACACTGTAAGCGATAAGCAAAATAAATGAACCGATGATTTTCATGTCAAGCCAGGATACCCCAGGCACTTTGATATATGCCCATTGAATCCCGAGGATAAGGGAAACCACTAATAATGGAACACCTATTACTGCGAGGACATAAGACATTTGCTCGAGCTTTGTTAAATCGCCGAGTCGAAGCAGGCGTTTTCCCCATTTCTTCCGTTTCAGTAAATCATATTGAATTAAGTATAAAAGTGAAAAAACGAAAGAAAGCGTGAATGCCCCATATGATAGGATGGCAAAAGTGATATGTATGAGCAGTAGCTCTGAAACCAGGCGCTGTGCAAGCACTTGAGATTCTATCTGAACAGGTGCAAAGGTATGGATGGCCATAACCATGAAACCTAATACATTCGTAAAAAAGACCGTAAAATCGACTCTTAGCAATCGGTTAATGATTAAAGATAACGATATGAGGACCCATGCATAAAAATATAAGCCTTCAAAAATCGTCAATACCGGGAATCTTCCCGTTTTCAACACATACAGAAATAAAAAAATTGTTTGCAGTACCCAAACAATAGAAAGCAACCAGAAGGCGACCCTGTTCGCCTTCTGGTTATTATTGAGGAAATCGATAAAATATAAAAGCATACTGATGGCATACAACAATACAGTTGCTTCATGCAATCTTGTCATTAGTAATTCCATATCTACCTCATTACTGGACAGGAACTGGATTCAATAAGGATGACTTGGAGCTGTTCCGTTCTTTTTCATCCTCAACCAGCTGGTCTTCAATCAATTCCTCTAAATGGAAGATTTTCACGAAATTATTTAATTGCTCTTTTGCATTCGGCTCATCTGCCAGCTCTTTTGCATAAAGTATCGGATCTTTCAGCAATTGGTTGATGATGCTTTTCGTATGCTTGTTCAGAACTTTTTTGTCACGTTCGCTTAAATGCGGAAGCTTTCTTTCGATGCTTTCCATCGTTTCCTTTTGAATCGATAGGGATTTTTCCCGTAAGGAAGAAATGACGGGAACCACACCAAGCAAATTAATCCATTGATTGAAGTCAACGATTTCTGATTCGATCATCAATTCTATTTTCTCGGCAGCTTTTTTACGTTCTTCGATATTGGCTTGCACGATCCCTTCAAGATCGTCAATGTCATACAAGAAGACATTTTCCAGCTCGGCCAATGTTGGATCGAGGTCACGCGGCACTGCGATATCGACCATGAAAATAGGACGGCCTTTACGAAGCTTATTGACGAATGACATCATTTCTTTTGTTACAAGAAGATCTTTTGATCCAGTGGAAGTAATCAGGATATCAGTTTCCACTAAAGCGCATTGCAGCTCTTGAAGCTGTTTCGCCGTACCATTGAATCTCTCCGCCAGGTCGACCGCTTTCTGAAAGGTGCGGTTAATGACTGTAATGCTGTCGGCACCATTGCTATGCAGATTTTGTATGGCCAGCTCACCCATCTTACCGGCCCCAAGAATCAAGACATTCTTGCCGTTCAGGCCTCCGAAGATTTTTTTTGCAAGCTCGACTGCCGCATAGCTGACTGAAACGGCATTTGTATTGATTTCGGTTTCCGAATGGCTTTTTTTAGCTAATGTAAGGGCTTGCTTGAAGAGATGGTTAAAAACGGTACCAATCGTATCTTCCTTCTGCCCTAACAGATAGCTTGAACGTACCTGTCCCAAAATCTGAGTTTCTCCCAGTATCATGGAATTCAAGCCGCAGGTAACTGAAAATAAATGCTCGACAGCCCCATCTCCTTCATAAATGAACAGATATTTAGAAAATTCTTCTTTATCGATATTAAACCATTCCGAAAGAAATTCCTTTATATAATACCTGCTTGTATGAAGCTGGTCACCCACCGCATATATTTCCGTCCTGTTACATGTTGAAATAATAATATTTTCCAAGATGCTTTTTTTATTTTTAAGAGCTTTCATTGCCTCGGCAAGTTCGGCTTCGTTAAACGATAGTTTTTCCCGAATTTCTACAGGGGCAGTTTTATAATTTATACCAACCGCTAGAATATGCATCCTTTTGTTTTGCACCCCCAAAATTTTTCATGTAAATTTATTATACCATGTACTAAAATGGTTTCACGCAAATAATATGAACAGTTTATGAAAACGTATGCTACCATGAAAAGACAGCCAAAACGCCTGGAATGCTACAAAAGGTGCCTAAGCGGGATTTCTAAGTTACATACATATTTCGACATTGTGTACAAAAGTACCATATCAAAAATGGCAAAAAACTTCAAGTAATCGAATTGCATAGGAGGATAAAATGAAAACGCAGCGTATTTTCCCAGGAATCGTTTTAATCGGTTTCGGGCTCTATTTTTTTCTAGAACGTTCCCAAATCGAAATCTTTCCAGGCTTTTTCAGCTGGCCCACTTTATTATGTATAGTTGGTGCCGCCTTCCTGATTCAGGCATATAGCGGTAATGAATATGAGTCCATCCTGCCAGGCGTCATCTTACTGGGGTTCGGGGCTCACTTCCATATCGTCGAGAACCTGGATATTTGGCCGGATAATATAGGTATCTTTATTTTAATCATCTCGCTGGGATTTATTCTCCGGGCACGCAAAACAAATTCTGGAATGTTTCACGGAATGGTCATACTTCTCATCTCGATCACTTTCTTATTCTATGATCAAATCACATCGTCTTTTGGGATTGTTGAAACAAGCACTGCGAACATCGAAAGGTTCTGGCCATTTGCCTTGATGGCAATCGGCATTTATTTTTTGGTTCGTAAAAAGTGAGAATTGCAGATTGGCTATGTTTTACGAATTCCATGATGAAAAAGGGTATTCCAGATGCGGAATACCCTTTTCTATTACATATACTTTTTAAGCACGCCCCATGCTTGTTCCTTGCCTTCGCCTGTTTCACCAGAGAATAGAAGCAATTCGTCTTCTTTTTCCATATTTAACGTTTGGCGCGTGATTTTCAAGTGCTTCTGCCATTTGCCTTTTGGAATTTTATCCGCTTTGGTGGCAATGACGATCCGGGGCAGGTCATAATGCTTCAGGAATTCATACATTGCGATATCATCCTTTGTCGGCGGATGACGCAAATCGACGATCAGAAGCGCAGCCCGGAGCTGGTCTCGGGAAGTGAAGTACGTTTCGATCATCTTACCCCAAGCATCACGCTCGGTCTTAGATACTTTTGCATAACCATAACCCGGTACATCCACAAAATGGAGTGCTTCATTTATGATATAAAAATTCAAGGTCTGCGTCTTACCCGGTTTAGAGGATGTGCGCGCCAAGTTTTTTCGATTGATCATTTTGTTGATGAAACTGGATTTACCAACGTTGGAACGGCCCGCCAAGGCAAATTCCGGTATTGGAGTATTGGGATATTGTTCAGGCTTCACAGCACTGATGACAATATCTGAACTCGTCACTTTCATTCGTTCACACCTACCAATGCATGCTCAAGGACTTCATCGACGTGTGAAACTGGAACAAATGTTAATGCTTTACGGACACTTTCCGGGATATCATCAATATCCTTTTCGTTATTTTGCGGGATGATGATTTTCGTAAGTCCTGCGCGATGGGCCGCTAAAGATTTTTCTTTAAGCCCGCCGATCGGAAGAACCCGTCCGCGTAATGTAATTTCGCCTGTCATGCCTACCTCTTTTCTGATCGGCCTATTTGTAAGGGCCGATATTAACGCTGTTGCAATCGTGATGCCTGCAGAAGGGCCATCTTTCGGGACCGCACCTTCAGGGACATGAATATGAATATCATATTTTTCATGGAAGTTCGCATCAATCTGAAGTTTCTCGGTTTTTGAACGGACATAACTGAAAGCAGCTTGGGCTGACTCTTTCATTACATCGCCAAGCTTTCCTGTCAGGATCAGCTTGCCTTTACCTGGTGATAAGGAAACCTCGATTTGCAGCGTATCGCCACCTACCGACGTGTATGCTAATCCATTAGCTACACCGACTTGGTTCTCGACCTCCGCCTGTCCATAATGGAACATGGTTTTCCCTAAAAACTCCTCGACATTCTTTTCGGATATGACGACCCGCTTTTTATCTCCGGACACGATGATTTTTGCAGTCTTCCGACAGATGCTTGCAAGCTGTCGCTCCAGACTCCGAACACCGGCTTCCCGAGTATAATATCGGATGATTTTTGTAAGAGCTTCCTCACGGATTTGCAGTTGTGTCTTCAATAAACCATGGTTTTCCAGCTGTCTAGGCAGCAAGTGATCCTTGGCTATATGAAGTTTCTCTATCTCAGTATAACCTGCAATCGAAATGATTTCCATACGATCGCGAAGCGGGCCAGGAATCGACCCCAAATTATTCGCCGTCGCCACGAACATGACCTTGGAAAGATTATAGGTTTCTTCAATATAATGATCACTGAAATTATGGTTTTGCTCTGGATCGAGCACCTCCAGCATCGCTGCAGATGGATCTCCCCTAAAGTCATTGGACATCTTATCCACTTCGTCCAGTAAAAAGACTGGATTGATGGTTCCAGCTTTTTTCATGCCTTGAATGATCCGTCCCGGCATCGCCCCTACATATGTGCGGCGATGTCCTCGGATTTCTGATTCATCGCGCACCCCGCCTAAAGATATACGGACGAAATTCCTATTCAGGGATGAAGCGATCGATTTAGCCAAGCTGGTTTTCCCGACCCCTGGCGGTCCCACCAGGCAAAGGATCGGCCCCTTCAATGAATTGGTCAATTGCTGGACGGCCAAATACTCAAGCACCCGCTCCTTCACCTTTTCCAAACCATGGTGGTCCCGATTCAGGATTTTTTCGGCTTTATGAATATTCAAGTCATCTTTGGTCGCTTTGGTCCAAGGAAGCGAGATCAACCATTCGATATAATTGCGGATGACAGAACTCTCGGCCGAGCTGGAAGGAACCTTTTCATAACGGTCCAATTCCTTTAATGCCGTTTCTTTGATGTGCTCAGGCATATCCGCTTCTTCTATCTTTTCGTTGAGGACCTCAATTTCCCCTGTTTTTCCTTCTTTATCGCCCAATTCCTTTTGGATCGCTTTCATTTGTTCTCGTAAATAATATTCCTTTTGAGTACGTTCCATCGAACGCTTAACACGCTGGCCGATCTTTTTCTCGAGAAAAAGAACTTCTTTCTCGTTATTTATGATCTCGATTACACGGCTTAAACGCTCTTTCATATCAATGGTCTCAAGCACTTCTTGCTTCTCCTTCAATTTCAAAGGCAAATGGGAAGCGATTATATCCGCTAATCGCCCAGGCTCTTCAATATCCGAAGTGGACGAAAACGTTTCACCGGTTATTTTCTTGGACATTTTTATGTATTGTTCAAAATAATCCAGTAGTGTGCGCATTAATGCCTGATGTTCAGCATCCTTTTCATCACTGTCTTCATATATTTTAATCTTGGCACCATAATGTGTCTCATAATCGTAAAATTCAATGACCTCTGCTCGGTTCAACCCTTCAACCAACACCCGGATTGTACCATTCGGAAGCTTCAACATCTGTTTTACCTTTGTTAAAGTTCCCATTGTAAATAAATCTTCTTCACCTGGTTCGTCCAACGAAACATCTTGTTGTGTCGTCAAAAATATAAGATGGTCTTCCACCATTGCTTTCTCAAGGGCTTGTACCGATTTATCTCGGCCTACATCTAAATGAAGTACCATCGTTGGATATACAAGCAGTCCTCTAAGCGGCAGGAGGGGGACGATGATTTCTTTATCAGTCATTTCCTGACACCTCCATCTAATTAGTATCGTCGTTGTAAACTATTTACCCATGTTCTCAACCTTTTAACAATTCTATCCTATTTATATAGAAGTGTCTATTCGTTTACCTTAACACGTTTCGACTGCTATTATTATCTCCAATATTAGATAAAAAAGCACGTCATAATGCGTGTTTATTTTTTACGTTACGTTTGTCGGGAACGCCAATATGGTCCTTAAAATGCCCCGGTTCTTGTTTTTAGCCGGGGCATTTCCTTTATACACTTTCTTTTTTTGATAGGTCCAAGGTTGTAAGGATTTGTTCCGACATCAATTCTTTTTTCAGTGCCTGATCCAACACTTCTTTCACATTCGAAACCGGAATGATTTCTATATCCTTGATTTCAGATAGAAGTGGCTGCATGTTTTCGGCTGGGATGATTACTTTCTTTGCCCCGGCAAGTTTTGCGGCCTTGATTTTCGGAATGACACCGCCAATCGGTTTAACGCCGCCATGGATGCTTATTTCTCCAGTCATCGCCACTGTGTGATCAACAGGGATTTTATATATGGCCGAGTATATGCCTGTGGCCATTGCAATTCCTGCAGAAGGGCCATCTACTGGACTTCCGCCCGGAAAGTTCACATGGATATCGAATTGATTGGCAGGCACTCCCATCGACCGTAAGACCGTAAGGACATTTTCAATTGAACCTTTCGCCATGCTCTTGCGGCGAACCGATTTGCCACTTCCGCCGCCGATACTTTCTTCTTCAACGATTCCAGTAATGTTTATCGACCCTTTTTCATCAGAAGCGGCCATGACAGTAACCTCGATTTCCAGCAAAGCCCCGCTGTTGGGACCATAAACTGCAAGACCGTTGACAAGGCCTATTTTAGAATTCGATTCTATTTTCCTGTCCATTCTTTGGGTCAGCTGGCTGCTATGGGCCATCCAATCTATATCTTCTTCTCTTATAAAAGTCCTGTTTTCATTAATTGATATTCCTGCAAGAGTCTGAATCATGTTTACAGCTTCCCTGCCATTTCGGGCATAATCCGAGATCGACTGTAAGCCTTTTTCACTGATGGTGATCCCCACTTTATCTGAGGCATTCTTAGCCACGGTGATTATTTCTTCCCGGTCAAGTTCACGGAAAAACACTTCTATGCATCTTGAACGTATCGCAGGCGCGATTTCATTTGGCGTTCTTGTTGTGGCTCCAATCAAGCGAAAGTCAGCCGGCAGTCCATTTTTAAAAATATCATGGATGTGAGTGGGAATATTTTGATTTTCCTCTTGATAATAAGCACTTTCCAGAAATACCTTACGATCCTCCAATACCTTTAACAGTTTATTCATCTGTATTGGATGAAGCTCCCCTATTTCATCTATGAACAGGACGCCTCCATGAGCATTGCTGACTGCACCCTGCTTTGGCTGCGGAATGCCTGCCTGTCCCATTGCCCCGGCTCCTTGATAGATTGGATCGTGCACAGAACCAATGAGCGGATCGGCAATCCCCCGTTCATCGAACCTGGCTGTGGTGGCGTCCAATTCAACGAAGACGGCCGAATTCTTAAAAGGGGACTTGCCATTTTTCTTCGCCTCTTCCAAAACAAGTCTGGCAGCTGCTGTTTTCCCAACCCCTGGAGGACCGTAAATTATCACATGCTGGGGATTCGGCCCACATAAAGCAGCTTTTAAAGATTTAATCCCATCTTCTTGACCGACGATTTCATTAAATGTGCTTGGTCTAACCTTTTCTGCCAATGGCTCTGTTAACGAAATCGATCTCATCTTCCGTAATTGGTCCATCTCCTTACGTGAATCACGGTCAATGGAAACTTTTTGTGTCCGCTGGCCTTTCAATAAATTCAAAAAATACAATCCAATAATAATCCCGAAAAACAGCTGGATAAACAACGCCAATCCTGTCCAATTCATCGTATTCCCTCCTGCACTCTCCTAGTTTGTCATTTCTGTTAGTATCTCCTTTGGAAGGGCGAAATTATCCAAGAAATTCGTGTTGAAAATTTTGGCGTTTTTATCCTAAATACCAACAATTTGAAAAAAAGACAAAGAAAAAGACTGCCAGGATGACTGGCAGTCTCAGACTGTAAACAACTCAAAATTAACTGGTTTTACCCTACTGTTTTTTTGAGGGTTGAACGTTGATTTCCACTACAGGCATTCGCTTTCCGCGGGCGGTCCGGGAGCCTCCTCAGCGCTCCTTGCGCCTGTGGGGTCTCCCTGGAACGCGTATTCCCGCAGAAGTCTCGTACACCCGTTACAATCAACTTTGGTCTATAAACTAAAAGACTGCCAGGATGAACTGGCAGTCTTTCTTTTCCTTATAAATCAAGCAGATGTTTTCTTTTCTTGTCCTTTGATGGTTGTACCGTCCTTAAGGACAAGCTTTGGCGATTCATTTTTCGAAATCGTGCTGCCTGTGATTACACATTTTGCAACATCATCACGTGAAGGCAGATCGAACATCACTTCAAGAATGATGCCTTCGATGATGGAGCGCAGACCACGTGCACCAGTTTTACGTTCAATTGCCTTTTTAGCAATTTCACTTAGCGCTTCCTGTTCGAATTCCAATTCAACATCGTCAAGCTCAAGTAATTTTTGATATTGTTTAACAAGGGCATTTTTCGGCTTTGTAAGGATTTCTATCAAAGCAGCTTCATCCAATTGCTCAAGAGTCGCAATTACCGGAAGACGTCCGATGAATTCCGGAATTAATCCGAAACGAAGCAAGTCTTCAGGAAGGACTTTTGAAAGCAATTCTTTTTCTGCAACATCATCCTTTTTCACGTCAGAGCCAAAGCCAATGACTTTTTGACCAAGACGGCGTTTGATGATCGGTTCGATGCCATCAAAGGCACCGCCGCAGATGAACAAAATATTGGTCGTATCGATTTGGATGAATTCCTGATGTGGATGTTTACGTCCACCTTGAGGCGGAACGCTTGCAACCGTTCCTTCAAGAATTTTCAATAATGCTTGTTGCACACCTTCACCAGACACGTCACGTGTAATGGAAGGATTTTCCGATTTGCGGGCAACTTTATCGATTTCATCAATATAAATGATGCCTTTTTCCGCTTTTTCCACATCATAATCAGCGGCTTGGATTAATTTTAGAAGGATGTTTTCGACATCTTCCCCAACATATCCAGCTTCCGTCAATGAAGTGGCATCAGCAATAGCAAAAGGAACATTCAGTAATCGCGCCAATGTTTGCGCAAGAAGGGTTTTCCCGCTTCCCGTCGGTCCGATTAAGGCGATGTTACTTTTAGACAGCTCCACATCGTCGACTTTGCTATTGGAATTGATACGTTTATAGTGGTTGTAAACAGCGACAGCCAAAGATTTCTTTGCCTGTTCTTGTCCAATCACATATTCATCAAGAATTTCACGGATTTCCATAGGTTTAGGAACATCCCTGAATTCCACTTCTTCATCTGTGCCCAGCTCTTCTTCGACGATCTCCGTACAAAGTTCTATACACTCGTCACAAATATAGACACCTGGACCAGCAACCAGTTTACGGACTTGTTCTTGTGTTTTACCGCAAAAAGAACATTTTAACTGTCCTTTTTCATCATTAAATTTAAACATGTACGTTCACCCCTTTAAATACTCTTCCAACTCTATTACATAGCGGTACCCAATCGTAATGAATAAAAACTAGGCACACATCTACTTAAGCATTCCAAAATCCATAGTATGTTTTGCATTTTATCATGTTCTTGGAAGTTTAGTAACAAAAATGCTCACGCGTCCGAGTTGTTAAATAAGTATAATAATCAATCAATATGTATTTGCCCTTTACCAGTATGCCCAAAACTTTGGATTTTTAAAAGCAGGATTTGCTGTATAAATATGTATATGCGGTATTAGAACTAATCTACACCGAAATCCAAAAAAAATCAATCAGGAAATAACCGATATTTGAATTTTACACTAATTCTCAATATGTATAAAACAAGGCACGATTACTCGCGCCTTGTTTTTTTTAAGGAAATATTTAAATCTACTTATTTATAAAAATTATTTTGCGTCAACTGTTTTGCTGTTTTCTACCAAGAAGTCAATCGCTTTCTTAATTTTAAGATCGCCTTTGATTCCTTCTACGTTTCCAAGAGCTTGTTTGATCGCATCAACTTCCATATTGTACATAGTAGCCATTTGTGCAAGTTCAGCTTCTACATCTTCGTCAGTCGCTTCAAGTTTTTCAACTTCAGCGATTGCTTCAAGAGTTAGGCTCGTACGAACTTGTCCTTCAGCTTCTTCTTTCATTTGCGCTTTTAAAGCTTCTTCGTCTTGACCTGAGAATTGGTAGTAAAGTTCCAAATTAAGACCTTGAGATTGAATGCGTTGAGAGAACTCATTCATCATGCGGTCTACTTCATTTGAAATCATTGCTTCAGGAACGTCAATTTCTGCACCTTCAACAGCTTTACCGATTACTGTGTTTTGAATGAAGTTTTCTTCTTCGTGTTTTTTGTCATGCTCTAGTTTATGTTTTGTTTTTTCTTTAAGTTCAGCCAAAGTTTCCACTTCGTCGTCGACATCTTTCGCGAACTCATCATCCAACTCAGGAAGTTGTTTTGTTTTGATTTCGTGAATTTTCACTTTGAATACTGCTGGTTTACCTGCAAGTTCAGCAGCATGGTATTCTTCAGGGAATGTAACTTCGATATCTTTTTCAGCGCCAGTTTCAAGACCGACAAGTTGCTCTTCAAATCCTGGAATGAAAGAGTTTGAACCGATTTCCAATGAATGGTTTTCTGAAGCTCCGCCTTCGAATGCTTCACCATCAACGAATCCTTCAAAGTCAAGAACAACTGTATCGCCTTCAGCAACTTGTCCTTCTTCTTTAACGACAAGCTCAGCTTGACGCTCTTGTAAAGTTTTCAATTCGTTTTCAACATCTTCGTCAGTTACTTCAGTATTGAATTTTTCAACTTCAACACCTTTGTAATCTCCCAATTTAACTTCAGGCTTAACTGTTACAGTTGCAGTGAAGATCAGGTTTTCGCCTTTTTCCATTTTCTCGATGTCGATTTCTGGACGATCTACAGGCTGAATTCCAGCTTCTTCGACAGCATTTGCATAAGCATCTGGAAGAATGATATCAAGCGCATCTTGGTAAAGTGATTCTACGCCGAATTTTTTTTCGAACATTTGACGTGGCATTTTACCTTTACGGAAGCCAGGTACATTTACTTGTTTCACTACTTTTTTGAAAGCTGCGTCTAAACCTTCGTTTACTTTTGCAGCGTCAACTTCAATTGTTAGTACGCCTTGATTACCTTCTTGTTTTTCCCATTTTACAGACATGTGTTTCCCTCCAAAAATCTATATACTTCAATAATAAGCATTGGATGAATATGCTTTGCAAGTGTTAACAAGTCATCCTTCAAATATACCCAAAAATATTGGGGAAATCGTCAAAATTAGACGATTATACATTACAACCACTACATTATACCACAGGATTAATCTGTTACAACAGCAATAGCTTAAATAATGGGATAAGAAATTTCTTCAATTTCTTTTATATAGGAAAGAATATCTGCAACGCTTTCCTCTTCAGCCTCGTATAGGTCCGCTAAGTCCCTCCCGAAAACCTCCCCGGTCATATATTCTTCCGCCAAGGCATGGTAGGCAGCTGCCCATGCAGGAAAGCTTTCAGGTCCGGGTTCAAAAGGAAACAATAAAAAAGAATGACGTTCAATCAAACTATGGACCATTTCAAATAAGCTCGGATTATCCTGACTGATTTCCTCTTCCGTCAGTACGGTTACCTTCTTATAGAAGTCCGTCTCCTTCAAACTTTTCAATTCCCTTGGTATGACCGACTTCGATTGATTGAATTTCCTCAACGTCACTTCCTCGTTATATTCCTGGTCGATAAGGATGTTAAGGAGCATCGTTTTAAAGAAAGGGTGTCCCTCATCTTTTTGTAGAAATTTTTCGATTTGAGGGATAAATGGTCGAATATTGATATTCGTGAGTTTTGAAATGACTGTAAGCATTTCATTATCCGTTTTCCCTACAAAAAGTTCATCCTCCTGCAATTCCTCTGAAAGCTGCTGATTTTGCCTTTCCTTCTCCTCTTTTTTATCCTCAAGGGCCCTTTGGCTGAACTGAAGCATCTTTTCGAAATGTTCCTCTTTATCAAAGGGAATTTGGTTTTCTTCAAATAGCAGTTCGATCGTCGTAACCATTTCCTGATGCTCGCCTAATTGCAGCAGTACCATCAAATAAATATTGATCAGTTGAAAATAGTCGCCGATGCCTTTATTCAGCATCTCTATACACAACTCTTTTGACTCCTTGTAATGCTCAAGTTCGACTAGTGAGACCACTAGCCCCATGCAAACTTCATCATTCTCGGGCTCATACTCCCTTGCTTGGCTGAAAAGCTGTGCAGCCGCTTTAAAGTTTCTGTTTCCAAGCTCATCCAGTCCTTTTGCAATCAGCCTTTCACCGAGATTTGGAAAGGCGATAATCTTGGTTTCTCCGGCCTTCTTTGGGTTATTCTCATTATCCATCCTATTTTCCGCCTCACCGTTCGCTTTTTGAGAAACAGTTTAGCATGTAATGGCAGGAAACACAAAATTTATATGGGCGGATGAACACCTTTCTTTCACCGAAAAAAATCCCGCATCCTTTCAAATTAAGAAAGGATTACGGGAAATGACCTTCTTCTATTAAATACTCGATACAGCCTTTTTTTGAGATTCATAGGCAGAAATCTCTTTATCATATTGAAGCGTTATCGAAATTTCATCCCAGCCTTTGATGAGCATTTCCTTCCAATATGGATGAATTTCAAAGCTTGTTTCAAACCCTTGACCATCTTTCAATGTCTGATTGGGAAGGTCGATCGTCAACTCATAGTCAGGTGCCGACACTCTCTCCATTAAATAGTTTACTTCAGCCTGGGTCAAGGCGATGGGCACCATGCCATTTTTCATGCAATTACTTTTAAAGATATCGGCATAAGACGGAGCGATGATGATATCGAATCCGTAGTCTTTCAATGACCAAGGGGCATGCTCACGCGAAGAACCGCAGCCAAAATTCTCTCCTGCTATTAAGATGGACGTGTTTTGATTATGAGGCTGATTCAATTCAAAATCAGGACGTTTGTTTCCATTTTCATCAAAACGCCAGTTATAGAATAAAAATTCGCCAAATCCGCTTCGCTCAATCCGTTTTAAAAATTGCTTCGGAATGATTTGGTCCGTATCCACGTTTTTACGGTCAAGTGCCGCCGCTCTTCCTTTATATATAGTAATGGGTTCCATTCTTTGCACCTCCGGTTAATTCGTATTCTTAATGGACTTGTTCAGTTCTTTTCAAATTCCTAATATCGACAAATTTCCCATGAATGGCTGCCGCGGCAGCCATAGCCGGACTAACGAGGTGTGTTCTTGCTCCAGCTCCTTGCCTGCCTTCAAAGTTCCGATTACTTGTGGAGGCACAATGCTCACCGGCCGGAACCACGTCAGGATTCATGCTCAGGCACATGCTGCAGCCCGATTCACGCCATTCGAAGCCCGCAGTTTTGAAGATTTCATCCAACCCTTCATCTTCCGCTTGCCTTTTGACGCTTTGTGAACCGGGAACGACCATTGCCCGAACTCCTTTTTGAACAGTTTGGCCTTCAATCATTTCTGCAGCTTGCCGTAAGTCCTCAATGCGTGAATTGGTACACGATCCTATGAAAACATGTTGTACGGGAATTTCCGTGATCGGCATGCCTTCCTCAAGACCCATATACTCAATGGCTCGATTCAATTCCTTGGGATCCATGATATCTTCCGCAAAGGTAGGCACTTTACCGTCCACTCCACTAGCCATTCCAGGATTCGTCCCCCAGCTCACCATTGGTGGAATCAGACTGCCATCAAGAATGATTTCTTGGTCATATACAGCATCCTCATCACTTGAAAGTGACTTCCAATCCTGAACACATCGCTCGAACTCTTCTCCTTTCGGCAAATATTTACGACCTTTCAAATAAGAGAAAGTTGTTTCATCGGGAGCTACCAGCCCCGCTCTAGCCCCGCCTTCTATCGACATATTGCAAACCGTCATTCTCTCTTCCATTGACATATCCCGGAAAACTTCCCCACAATACTCAATGACATGCCCCGTGCCAAAATCGACGCCGAATTGGGAAATCACATATAAAATGACATCTTTCGCCATTACGCCATGACCAAGCTTGCCATTAACCTCAAGCTTTAATGTTTTGGGTTTTGTTTGCCATAGGGTTTGTGTGGCCAAAACATGCTCGACCTCACTCGTACCGATTCCGAACGCAATCGATCCAAAAGCACCATGTGTGGAAGTATGACTGTCACCGCAGACAATCGTCATCCCTGGCTGTGTAAGCCCTAATTCCGGCCCGATAACGTGAACGATCCCTTGATCCGGGCTGTCTAAATCTGCAAGGCGGATACCGAATTCCTTACAGTTTTGCGCAAGCGCCTCTAATTGTTTCCTTGCAATATCATCCTCGATGAAATAGCGGTTAACGGTTGGCACATTATGATCCATTGTAGCAAAAGTGCGGTCGGGCCTTCTGACTGTGCGTCCTTTTAATCTCAATCCTTCGAATGCTTGCGGAGAGGTCACTTCATGAATATATTGAAGGTCTATATAAATTAAATCCGGTTTATTCTCCTCTTCATTTACAATATGGCGATCCCATATTTTCTCTATTATCGACTTTCCCATCACTATCCCACCTCGATCAATCTTGTATTTTTTTAAAAAACACGGCCTAATGTTAGGCCGTGAAAGAAGTTTATGCGTAAGCTCCCATGATGTTGGAAATGGCTTCCTGGTCTAAAAGATTAGCTTTTATTTCTGCAATCATCTCTGAAGTAGACGTAATATTTGGTTGGCCATTGGCGATATCGCCTGTTCTCAAGCCATATTCAAGGACCGTTTCCACCGCCTGCTCAACGGCTTGCGCCTCATCTTCCAAACCAAAGGATAGACGCAGCATGGAAGCCGCTGATAAAATCGTCCCAATCGGATTAGCCAGGTTTTTGCCCGCGATATCCGGGGCAGAACCATGAATCGGTTCATATAGATTAGGCCCTTTTGTTGATATAGAGGCGGAAGGAAGCATTCCAAGCGAGCCAGTCAATACCGACGCTTCATCGCTTAAAATATCACCGAACATATTCTCCGTCACGATAATATCAAATTGTTTCGGGTTTTTGATCAATTGCATGGCTGCATTATCAACAAGCATATTTTCAAGGATTACATCCGGATAGTCCTTGGCAATTTCTTCAGCCGTCTCACGCCACATCCTGCTTGATTCAAGAACATTCGCTTTATCCACGGATGTTACTTTTTTCTTGCGATCCGATGCTAATGCAAAAGCAAGTTCAATGATGCGCTTCATTTCGCTTTTCTGATAGAAAAGCGTATCGACGACCGCTTCTTTCCCTTCTTTTTCAACGCGCTCACTTGGCTTTCCGAAATAAAGGCCGCCAGTTAGTTCCCTGACAATCACGAAATCCACATCTTCAATGAATTCCTTTTTAAGAGGAGAAGATTCCGACAAGCTGGAATAATAGCTGATTGGACGGATGTTAGCATAAAGATTCAAATCTTTTCGGATTTTCAACAAACCTCGTTCCGGTCTTAGGTGTGCAGGCTGGTCATCCCACTTAGGTCCTCCAACGGCCCCTAATAATACCGCATCGCTGTTTTTACAAATCTCCACTGTTTCATCCGGCAGGGGCGAACCTGTGTTATCAATGGCCCCGCCGCCAATCTCACCATATTGAAATTCAAAATCGTGTCCATATCTTTGGGCAACGGCTTCGAGGATTTCTACAGCGCCTCTTGTTACTTCTTTCCCGATGCCATCTCCTTGAAGCACCGCAATATTCCTTTTCATCGAAATCTCCCCTTCCTATAGTAATACTGCTTTTTCTTCCAGTTCCTTCATGATGATCACACGGTTCACAGCATTCAAATATGCTTTAGCGGATGCTTCCAAGACGTCCTGATCAAGACCGCGGCCGCTTGTTTCCACTCCGTTATAAACAATTTTCACAAAAACCTGAGCAAGGGCATCCATTCCGCCGCCCACCGATTGAATTCGATAGTCCAGCAGGTTGATCTCGCTGCCCAAACATCTTTCAAGCGTGTTATAAAGGGCCTCAACACTTCCTGCACCTGTAGCCGCTTCCTGAATCTCTTCATTATCGCCTTTTTTCAGTGTGACCGTCGCTGTCGCCGTTTGATGGGTACCGTGGGAAATCTGTAAGGAAATCATGTCAAAGAAGCTGATATCCGCCGCTTTCTCTTCAAGCACCAACGCAACGATATCTTCATCCGTCATGGTCTTTTTATTATCTGCCAATTCCTTGAATTGGACGAATAATGAGTTCATTTCCTCATCCGTTACCGTAAAATTCAACTCTTGTAATCTTTCTTTGAAAGCATGGCGTCCTGAATGCTTTCCTAAAACGAGTGAATTGGACGAAACCCCGACGAGTTCAGGTGATATGATTTCGTATGTCGTTTTTTCTTTTAACATGCCATCCTGGTGAATGCCAGATTCATGTGCGTATGCATTGGCACCAATAATGGCTTTATTTGCAGGAACTTGCATTCCCGTAAGGCGGCTGACCAAATCACTGGTCCTTTTAATTTCATTCAATACAAGATCCGTTCCCGCTTGATAGAAATCTTTACGGATATAGAGTGCCATGGCCACTTCTTCAAGCGCCACATTTCCGGCACGTTCACCAATACCGTTGATTGTGCCTTCGACTTGCGTAGCCCCGCCTTCGATGGCAGCCAATGAATTGGCCGTCGCCATACCAAGATCGTCATGGCAGTGTGCAGATAAACTAACTTTATCAATAGAAGGAACATGTTCACGAAGGTATCTGAAAATGTTTCCGTATTCGATCGGAGCTGCATATCCTACAGTATCCGGAATATTAATGACCTTGGCACCAGCTTGAATGACCGCTTCAACGATTTCAGCCAAGTAGTCAAGTTCTGTACGGCTTGCATCTTCTGCAGACCATTGTACGATCGGAAAACGCGCTGCTCCGTACTTGACCATTTCCACCGACTTTTCAATCACTTGCTGCTTCGACATTTTCAACTTGTATTCACGATGAATGGGCGAAGTGGCGATGAACGTATGCAATCTTGGTTCTGCGCCGCCCCTTAATGAATCCCAAGCTGCATCAATATCTCCTTTTACAGCACGCGCCAGCCCTGTGACAGAGCTGTTTTTGATTTTGCGCGCGATTTCCTGTACGGAGTTGAAATCCCCTTTGGATGCTGCCGGAAAACCGGCTTCGATAATATCAACACCCAATCTTTCAAGCTGATAAGCAATTTCAAGTTTTTCGGTAAAATTTAAATTTACACCGGCTGATTGCTCTCCATCTCGAAGTGTAGTTTCAAATATATTAATTTTTCGCAACGGCTACCACTTCTTTCTCTTTTTGTTGAGGTTTTACGAATGGCATCATTTTTCTTAATTCACGGCCAACCACTTCGATTTGATGTTGGTTTTCACGATTATTGATAGCATTGAAGACTGGACGATTCGCTTGGTTCTCCAAGATCCATCCTTTAGCGAACTCACCGTCCTGGATGTCTTTCAAGATCGCTTTCATGGCCTCTTTCGTAGTTTCCGTCACAACGCGTGGTCCAGAAACGAAATCTCCCCATTGAGCTGTGTCAGAAATTGAATAGCGCATGTTTTCCATACCGCCTTCATACATAAGGTCGATGATTAATTTAAGTTCATGTAAACACTCGAAATATGCTACTTCCGGTTGGTATCCAGCTTCTGTCAAAGTTTCGAATCCTGCTTTCACAAGGGCAGTCAATCCGCCGCAAAGTACGGCCTGCTCTCCAAATAGATCCGTTTCCGTTTCTTCCTGGAAAGTAGTTTCCAAACCGCCAGCTCTTAAAGAACCGATTCCCCGAGCGTATGCAAGGGCCAATTCTTTTGCTTCACCCGTAACATTTTGATAGATGGCGAACAATGCCGGCACCCCTGCACCTTGTTCATATGTACGGCGAACAAGATGTCCCGGACCTTTTGGAGCGACTAATAATACATCTACGTCTGCCGGAGGAACGATTTGATTGAAATGGACGTTGAATCCGTGTGCGAACATTAACGCTTGACCTGCACGCAATACCGGTTTGATTTCTTCTTGGTATACTTTCGGCTGAGTTTCATCCGGTAATAGGTTCATGATTACGTCTGCCTGTTCAGCAGCTTCTTTCACTGTGTAAACATTAAAGCCGTCTTCAACCGCTTTATCGAAGGATTTACCTTTCCTGATTCCGATGATTACATCTACACCGCTGTCACGTAGGTTTTGTGCGTGTGCGTGTCCTTGTGAACCATATCCGATTACCGCTACCTTTTTATTGTTGAAAAAATTCTCGTTTGCTTCTGCGTTATAATATACTTTTGCCATAATAATTACATCTCCCTTTTCATCATTGTTTTTTGTTTTTGTTTTTGTTTTTTGTTTTGGTTTTATACGATTGTCGCACTCTTGGCGTGTGCAATTTGCATTCCACGCGGGATGGCGGCTGTCCCTGTCCTTGCCAATTCCTTGATGCCATATGGCTTGATCAGTTCAATGAAGGCTTCGATTTTATCCGATTCCCCAGTGATTTGAACTGTCAGGCTATCTTTACTGACATCGATGACTGACGCTCGGAAGGGTTCGATGACTGAATAAATCTCGGCTCGGGTCTGTGTGGTCACCAATATTTTAATGAGTGCAAGTTCCCTGGCCACAATCGATTGATTCGTAATATCATATACTTTCAAAACATCGATCTGCTTATTCAATTGCTTGGTGATCTGTTCAACGACAGCCTCGTCATCAACATCGACCACGAAGGTCATCCTTGAAATGCCATCCTGTTCGGAGGGCCCGACAGTCATGCTTTCAATGTTATAATTTCTTTTCGTGAACAGGTTCGTAATCCGATTCAGGACGCCTGGCCTGTTGTTCACGGTAAGGCTAAGAATTCCCTTCATTGATTAAACTCCTTCCATTTCATCAAGCCCTTTTCCTTGTGCTACCATCGGAAAGACATTTTCTTTTTGTTTTACGCGGAAATCAATCAAAACTGGACCATCAGTCTTTAACGCTATATCCAGGCAGTGGCTTGCTTCTTCCTCCGTCGTCACTTTGTATCCCGGAATACCATAAGCATCGGCCAATTTCACGAAATCCGGATGCGATTGAAAAATACTGTGTGAGAAACGGTTATCATGAAAGAGTTCCTGCCACTGTCTTACCATCCCGAGTGCCCCGTTGTTGACGATGATGATTTTGATTGGCAGATTCAATTCGGCAATGACTGAAAGTTCCTGCAGGCACATCTGGAATCCACCATCCCCCGATATGGAAAGCACCGTCGCTTTCGGATTCGCCAGTTGCGCTCCGAGAGCCGAAGGTAAGCCAAAGCCCATCGTCCCCAATCCACCGGAAGTGACCCATGAATTCGGTTTGTTAAACGGATAGTATTGTGCTGCCCACATTTGATGCTGTCCAACATCCGTCGTAACAATGGCCTCCCCATTCGTTTTTTCATGAAGCATCTGGATGACACGCTGAGGTTTCAGGACGCCTTCTTCATGGGTATAACGCAATGGGAACTCTTCATTCCATGCAGTCAGCTGTGTTGTCCATTCATCAATTCCCGGTTTCTTGCCATTTTGCGCAATCAACTCTGCCAGGGCTTCATTGGCACTTCCGACGACCGGAATTTTTGTCGGCACGTTTTTACCGATTTCCGCTGGATCAATATCGATATGGGCCACCGTTGCATGCTGTGCGAATTTCGCTAGATTCCCAGTCAATCGATCATCGAACCTGGCACCGATATTGATTAATAAATCACATTTCGATAACGCCATGTTTGCTGCATAGCAGCCATGCATACCACCCATTCCGATAAAGAGAGGATGTTCCGCCGGAAAGCCCCCAAGACCCAATAAAGTGTGGACGACGGGAATGCCTTGCTGCTCGACATATTCCTTTAATAGATGGGAGGCCTTTGCATGCAGGACTCCTGCCCCTGCTAGAATGACCGGTCTTTTCGCTCCGCTTACGGCTTCAACAAGCTTTCTGATCTGTAAGTAATTCGGCTTGGTCGTCGGCTGATAGCCAGGGAGATCCATTTCTGGCTCCTTATCCGTCGATACACCTTCTATAATGGCCATATCCTTAGGGATATCGATTAATACTGGACCGGGCCGTCCGCTGGAAGCGATATAAAAAGCTTCTTTTATAATGCGCGGAAGGTCTTCCGGCTTCCTTACCTGATAGTTATGTTTTGTAATCGGGGTAGTGATCCCCAGTACATCAGCTTCCTGGAAAGCGTCCGTACCAATTACACTGGTAGCTACCTGACCCGAAATTACCACGAGCGGTAAAGAGTCGATCATTGCATCGGCCAAACCGGTGACGATGTTCGTTGCCCCTGGACCGGATGTGACTATGACCACCCCCGGCTTGCCGGTAATCCTGGCATATCCTTCCGCTGCATGGATCGCACCTTGTTCGTGCCTTGTCAAAATATGAAAAAGTTCTGAACTGTAAAGCTTGTCATAAATCGGCAATACGGAACCTCCCGGATAACCAAAGATGACTTCAACATTTTCCTTTTTCAATGCATTCAGCAGAAATTCGGCACCACTATAATGTGTCTTTCCACTTTTCCGATCAGCAACAACTGACTTTTGAGTCATTTCGTAAAAACCTCCTTCGCTTTTTCATCATTTTTTCTAAGATTCAGAATTTTCAGCTTTTTAAGCATACAAAAAAGCCTTTTCACCCCAAATGTACTTGCACTCGGCAAGTTAAAGGGGTGAAAAGGCTTTATGAGCCACTCCACGGTACCACCCTTTTTCGCATGAAACTCCATGCGCACTTTGAATAGCCTACACTATTCTCTGTTTTGGTAACGGGTACTGGTACGCACCCGTTCAGCCCTACTAGTCTGACGTTCAAGCTGAAACTCCAAGGTGAGTTCATCTTTCGGGACAATACCGGCTCTCAGCTACCCGGCTCTCTGTGACTGCCTTTTTAAAAGACTACTTATCCTCTTCAATGCTTTTCGCATTATTCATATTTTTTGAAACGCTTATGTTTGATGTCTTGTATTTGTGATTATCTTACGTGTATTTCAGGTAGTAGTCAACAGGTTTTTAGAAATTTTTTGATAATTCTAAATTGCAAGATTTGTTGTATACGCTTACATACCTATCATGACCACATTCTATAAAAAAAAGTTTTTTCAATTTTTAATTTTTAAAACCGTCAGATATCCCATAAAAATTATTAAAATGATGAACTTCTCCACTGAAATATCCTCGCACTACTCACATGATGCCAGTCACTAGTTATGGTTTTCTCAAATAGCGGATCATCCACTTTCCCTTTCAGCTTCATTTTCACTGTTCGCTGACGCCACTCTTGAAACAAGATTCGGCCTCAATCCCTTTTGAAGATCTCTCGTGGATAAACCGCCTGACATTCCAAGATGCGGATAATCCCGGAACAATTCAAAATCCCCTCCCCATACAAATCCCAGGGATTTTGCTATGGCCGCCACCCTTGTCCACTTTTCGCCCTCTGTCCACAATGTCCGCTTGCCGTCATCACTAACAATGACAAAATCTACAGCAAGTCCATAGTTATGCAAGGATTGGCCCGCTCTGGCATAAGTCACGATTGGCTTTGATTTATTCGTTCTGCCTCGTTCATACAATTCATTTTGTTCTTGGAAACTTCGATAACCTGCCGTTATTTGAACAAATATCCCCGCTTCATAAGCTAATTTAACCACTTCGAGTATCGTCTCGTTCACGACCGGGTTCATACCGCCTCCCATATTTTCCTTTGCAGAATTCAATAGGGTTTGTAATTTGATGGCCATCCGAGCACCTCCCCTATATTAAATGCGAACAACACTGTAGGCGGAAAGGCGTTTTATCTTATTTCACTTGAAGAATTTAAAAGGGGGTGATGAATAGACAAAGGGCTGAACACAGGGAGAAATATATCATCCCCTGGTCCAGCCCTCTGGTTCATTTAGCCAATACATCCTCGTATTCTTCACTTTTTTCAAATTGTTTTTGAACGAACGAACATACCGGAACGATTTTCAGTTTTTCCTCCCTTGCGAATCCTATTACCTTTTCAACAAGGGCATTTCCTACCTTTTTCCCGCGAAGCTTGTCAGAAACAACGGTATGATCGACCGTGATTTCATCATCACCTGATTTAAAGAATGTGATCTCCGCTAGTTTCTCACCAGATTCTTCGACAAAAAAAGAACTATCACCTTTTTTGATATCAACCATGTTAATGACCTCCTTTTAGTTCCTCTTTATCATATCTCACAAAATGGAAATTTAAACAAATATTAAAAACGGACCGAAATTGATTGGAATAACGCACTTGCAAGAGTTTTACAACTAGCATAGCCCATGTGAAGTTTACTTACAAACTGAAGATGGCTGATGAATAATTTTTCAAGGAAGGCAAAAGGCAAAACTTGATCGATCTCTTCCTAGCCCCGGATATAACCTTTCGGTAAAACCTAAGCTTTATCATGGCTGACGTGTACAATACTGAATGAAATATTTTTAAAAGGCTTAATTACTCTTTCATAACCTAAATGAAATACACTGTTTTTCGAGCTTTCACTTTTTGATTGAATTTATTTAATGGAAGAAAACTTTCCGTAATGATGTAAGATTGAGTATATAATAGTAGAAACTGAAAAAAACTGCCCTTTATATGCTAGGACAGTTTTAAACCTTTATGAAAACAAATTATAAAATGATAATTGATAACAATATAACCATAAAAACAGCGATTAGAATTACGTGCGCACCCGAGGGCTGGAACGTCCCTTCATTGATCTGCCGCTTCTTCTGAAGATATCCGGACGTCGCCAGCACTGTAATCACAAGGCCCAATGCACATGCAAACATCCCCACTACGATACTGATCAAGTCAATCCGGGCATCCCGATGCACACCAATCGTAAAATGCAGGCTTGTCGCAAGAAAACCAACCCCCACTATCGCAATCACCGTTCTTAGCCACGCTAAAAAGGTGCGTTCATTAGCCAGGTGCTGCTGGGCATATTTCAATTGGTTTTTCTCCATGTCATCACCTTAATCGATTAAAATCGGTCATCTTTTCAGGAGCGAAAAGGCCCTGAACATAGACCCGACAAACATTAGCCCTGCACCGCCAAGCAATAAATATAAACATAGTGTTTTATCAATAACATTCAAAGGATAAAGCAAGGCCCCCAGTGCAATGATTGCTCCTATCCCCGTTATGGTCCATCCTATTTTTTTCATTGGCAACTCCTAAAATTAATTATTTAGTGAAGGTCCTTGACGGGTTTCCCCCTATTTTACAAACAGGTCCCTCATTACTAGCTTAAACGATTTAAAAATTAACAACAAGCGAGATCCCCTAATTATCTTCTCACAAAAAAAGAGCCATAAATGACTCCCTGTTTTGGACACGTCCAAATTCAGCGGTTCTTTTTATCCTTTTCCATGTACTCTTTTATTTTTCTTTCTTCCCACTCAGACCCGAAGTTTCCTTGTGCAAGGGTAGTGATTCCGTGTATCAGAACACCAATCCCCCACCCTCCAAGGGGATAAAGAAACCACCAATAACCAGGATCCGTTAATAGGTTAATGGCAAACAGCATCACATTCACCAATACATACACCGTTATATGAATGTAGAATGCCTTAAGGTTTTCGACCCTTTTTTTCGCCCGTAGATATCGATCTCCATTTTCCATCCCAGCACCTCCTATCCGTAAACACTTATATATATTACCATTCCCTTCCACAATACCTTATTTATCATTAAGAATTAAGAATGAATTGCATGAAAGGTAAATCGAGAGCTGGGAATCACGGAGAAGCTCTAAAGGCTACGTACAAGTCAGTCGGATTTCATTTTATTGTATCCCCGTTCTTCATATGGCTGTATCTTTTCCATCCACTCTTCTTCAAGCTTTTTCAATTCCCGTTTAGCATCAAAAAATCCTGTTTCTTTCGGCTTCAATACCTCCAGTACCTCAAAAGAAAAGGCATCTTTCCCATATTCGTTCCATTCATCTTGCAGTACTTTATTGGTGTTCGTTCCCACTTCCAATTCAAATTGTTTCCCCTTTAACGTCTTTAAATTCCTGGTGCTTCCGATAAAGACTTTATTATTTACCGTATTTCTGATTTGGTAAACACCCGCTTCAACTTTCGTTTCTTTATATAATTGCTTCAATTCTTTTTTACGATCCATCTTTCCTGCCTCCAGTCATCATTTCTTAAGCCAATATTGACTCCCATCAGGTTTTCTATCCAAGAATCCATATTCTATTAAATATCTTCTTAAAAGAACATGATCTTGATAAACAGCACCCAATATTTGATTGATTTCTTTTTCTTCGTATTTCCGCTCATTTTCAAAACGGTTCATAATTTCTTGGAGAATGATCAGCCTTTGTTTTTCCTTTGGCGGGAAAGACTTTAATGCCCCCTGACTGCCTTTAGGAAAGTATTTTTTCAGTACATTCACTTTTTCATCCTCGGTAACGTTATAACGATCATCGACCATCGTTGCCTTTTGATGAAGCGGGATAAATGCCGGCGCATGTTCATCTTTATCTTTCAAAAGTTCCATCATGGCTAAAAACAACTTAGCCTGACGCTCTTTCTCCTTCAACACAAAGCGATGGTTCCGGATGGTGGAAGGACTGCCAATCCCCATTTCCTCCTGAACCTCAGCATCATTCTTCCCTTGGTAAAAAAGGCGAAGAAGGCGATTTTGATGGTCCGTGAGACCTGTAAGTTTTTTATCAAGATCAATCAAGTATTCAAAAACGGAGCTGTGTGCATATTCAATATGAATTCGCATATACCTCTTTGCTTCATAAAGAACCCCATCTTTCGGGTATACTATCCCCTTTTCAATTGCATTTCCGCACAGCAAACAAACATATTGATTCTCGCCTTCGATATATCCTTGTTTAAGCTCATCCGGAGATGCGCCCCAAAACATTTCAGCGTCCTTCATAAAACAAACACTTCCCTATAAAGTTTATAATATACTAAACATAATATTAATTTGTTTGTTCTATGTCAACATTTTTTCTGGTTTATTCATAATTCCAGCATTCAACCGATGACCTTGATAGCTAAAGGGGCTTCATATCATACAGCTATGCCGATATAGTTATTGAATAATAAGCTTTAATTTTTCCATGTCGAAATAGCGCCCTCTTTGTATAATTATCATCTCTCAATAATATGCTAAATAAGCGTGAATAGGCTTTAGAGGAGGATATAGAATTGAAAGATGAAAACGATGAGATTGTTCCATCAATCCATAACACCGATTTACACACGGCATTACATCATTTATCTGAACAATCAAAGTATCACTGCCAGAATTACGCGATACGATTGAATTACTTATACAAAATGCGATGCAGCTTAGTGAGAAGATGATAAAAGTTCACCCGTCGAAGATTTGAAGACGGCAATAATCAAAAACCGTGAAATCATTAAAAAAAATCTCCAAACATTAAATAGAATTTGATATAGAAAAAAGGCATCCGATCACGGATGCCTTTTTTCTATGGAGCATTAGTATTTGTCCTTCGTCAGAGCTCATTAAGTATTAGCTAGGCACAAACTTAAGTATTCCCTCCAGATAAACACCCTGCTCTTTTCGGGTGCATTCCCTCAATTTGATTCTTCCTTCTTTTTCCAACTCTTTGGCTAATTGGACCACTTCAGTTCCATCTTCGGATATTTCGACTGAGAAGAAATTGCCCCGAGTGGAAGTTTGAATGAACTTGAATAATTTATCTTTATTCATTTAAACATCTCCTTATTTATAACAAGTTCGACAAAAAAGATCATCCACCTGCGATAAATATGAAATAAACTTCTAATCGTTAAACAAATATTAACGGTTAGAAGGAGCGCAAATCGAAATTCACCTCGTTGACTTAAGCTCAAAAAGTAAAAAAGCCAAAACCTTAGAAGGTTTTGGCTTTTTTTAGTTAGTGTCCCAGGAGAGATTCGAACTCCCGACCGACGCCTTAGAAGGGCGTTGCTCTATCCAGCTGAGCTACTGAGACGTTTATGATATAAGTTGCGGTAAAACTTATGTATTACCTTAACTGTTCCCTTAGGACACTTCTTATTATAGTAGGATATCAAAAGAAAGTCAACGGTTTTTCAAAAAAAGTTTTTTTCTTTTTTATGACCCAGGAAGCGGGGAAAACGCTTCCTGTTCATTATACATGAAGTCATTCCATTTGATAAGCATTTCTTAGTTCCTCAATGATTTTTCCTTCAAGGTCATAATAGATGATTTCAAGTCGGTCATTTCCGATTTCCAAAATGGCATAGGTTTTCTCTTTTCGTCCGCGCGGCTGACGTATGCTTCCCGGATTGATGAAGAGTTTTCCGTCAATCAATTCCGAACCTGCAGCGTGGGAGTGACCAAAGCAAATAATCTCCGCCCCTGTCTCTTCACTTTTATAGGATAGGTTCATCAAGGTCATATTTATGTTATAGAGATGTCCATGTGTAACGAAGAAACGCTTGCCTGCGATGTTCTCCACAATGTCATTCGGATATGCCGAATCATAGTCACAATTCCCGCGTACGGCTAAGAACCCCGACATGTAAGGGTCATTTCTTTCCAACTCTGAATCACCGCAATGGATCATGGCAGCCACCTCTTGTTTATGACGATCGGTTATCATGCTGACTTCATGAGTTAAGCCATGACTGTCACTCATTATTAGCACTTTCATCGTCACATTCCTTCTTCCCTTTTTAGAAATTGATCAAGTTTTTCATCTAGAGCCATCAATGCGTTGGCACGGTGGCTGATTTTGTTTTTTTCCTCTTTTGTCAATTCGGCGTTTGTTTTGCCCTGTTCTTTAACAAAAAAGATGGGATCATAACCAAATCCATTCGTTCCTGAAGGCTGTTCTGTAATCAAGCCTTCCATCGTTCCCGATACCGTAATCGTTTCCTGGTTAGGTGACGCTAGTGCCAAGGCACAATAAAATCTCGCAGTTCTATCCTCTTTTGGCACGCCTTTCAGTTCCCGGAGGACTTTTTCCGTGTTCGCTTCATCACTCTTGGACTCTCCAGCATAGCGTGCAGAATATACGCCCGGACGGCCCTCCAATGCATCTACAATCAAGCCGGAATCATCAGCAATGACAAAGCGGCCTAGCTGATGGGCGATTGCCTCTGCCTTCAGGATCGCATTTTCTTCAAAAGTCGTGCCTGTTTCCTCAACATCCGGAGCATCCGGAACATCGAGAAGTGTTTTGACTTCATATCCTTTAGCAGAGAACAAGCTTTCGAACTCCTTGGCTTTCCCTTTATTTTTCGTCGCTATGATTACTGTCTTCATTTTTCATTTCACCCTTTTTTATTTTATCGGCATGAGAGCTCTTTTTGGGCTAAGATAAATTTTGCTGTAACTCGTTATATGTAAAGCCGCTTCTTCTCCAGTGCCAAATCGGGACGAATTCACTGCTGCCTATCATGATCAACAGCAGCCGTTGAATTTTCCAGATAAGTTAAGTCTAACACAACTAACTCATCTGCAATATCCCGAAACTTGTAATCTAACGTTTGTAATTTTCACTATGTTCAATATGGATATTAACTTTTATGTTATCTATTGAAGTCTCATCAAAGGAATTAATAATTTTATTATCCCACTTATTAACATGGTATCTGTATGCCTTTTCACTGATGTTAAAAAGGTCTGTATTGATTTTTTCCCCTGTCTCCAATGTCTTCAAAATATCTTGCTTAACTTTTATTTCTACCTTTTTTTCGATTTCTTCCATATCCAGGTTATCCAAATTTTGCTTCAATATTCCATTCGCTTTAACTTCTAGATCATACAAAGGTTTCTTTTGCTGTTCCAACACTATGATGTTTGTTTTGGGGTCCATGATTTCAACACTTACATTTTGTTCGTTCAGGGAAAAAAACATCACTGTCGCCTTGTTTTCAACCCATTTTAAACCTATCAAATCTTGTTTATTAACGAATCCTTTGTATTGTCGTTTTGATAAAACATAGACGCCATTCAGCGTTGGTATCTTCTTTTCCTTCCCGCCCTCTAAGTAATGATGCTCATTTATGACCAATGAGGGAATTAAAATGGAACCAACCGGTTGATAAAATTTCGAAACCAGTTCACTGAAATTTAATGGGGAAATGAAATAGTTCTCATTAATAACGGTCTCTGGCCTTTGAATGATTGTGAATAAGTTAGGAAGATTAAAGAAACTATCACTGTCAAACACCTTTTCAATATCCTCGTTCGTAACGAACAGCCATGAATTGTATCGCAATAAGGGCTCTTTCCCTACATATTCGATGAAATCCTTCATTTTATTCTTGATTACACTCTCACTTAAAATGAAGGAGTTAATATGCCCGATATAAAGCGGTAATGCTGCATTTTGTTCTAATTCACTATATGCTTCTTCGATACTTTCCCCTTTGCCTTTCCCAATGACTACAGTAGATTTTCCTTGTAATGCAGCGGCCCCTTCTTGTTTAGCAATATCAGCAAAATTCAACGCTTGAAAGTATAAGATGAATTTACCCTCTTTATAATCGATCCCTAGAGCGGATCCATATGTTTGAGCTTGAATTTCCTTTATTCCCCAGCATCCTGTCGTCAGTAAAAGTTGACAGCCAATAACCAAGACTGCAATTAGCTTTCTCATTTGTTTGACTCCTTTTGCGATTCATTATCACTGGACTGTAAGGCTTGATTTCGCTGTCTTAACAACCCATACGGAAGCCTAAATAAGACTTTAAGAATATCCGATTTATTTGGTTTGGAAACTGGATTCACGAAAGGCTGTCCGAAACTTTCCAAGGAAACCAGAATAACCAAAATGAGAAATATTCCCATGAAGAATCCAAATAACCCCAAAAACGCTGAACACACAAATATGAATAGCCTTATAAGGACGATATTCCCGGCAATATTCTGATTGATTAAGGTATAGCTTGAGAGAACCGTAACAGCTATTATTACAAGCATGGAGGGTGAAGTCAGCCCTGCCCGAATCGCTGCATCTCCTATGATCAACCCACCCAATACAGAAACCGTCGGACCTACAGCTTTCGGCAGGCGAAGACCAGCTTCTTTAAATAGTTCAAACAATATGATCATCATGAAAGCCTCCAACGAAGCGGGTATCGGTAATCCCTGTCTCGTGATTGAAATCGTCGCAAGAAGCGAAAAGGGAATTTGGTCGAATTGATAGGAAACTAACGCTATAAAAAAACCAGGTAACGTAACCGTTACAAATAAGGCCACTATACGAATGATGCGCATAAAACTAATGTAAAAAAAGCTTGCATGTGCGTCATCGGCAGAATAAAGTAACTGATTAATGCTGGTTGGTCCGATCAAGCAAGTGGGATTCCCGTCCACCAAGACGGCAAAGCGGCCTTGATTCAAGGATTCAACAACATAGTCCGGTCGACCGATATAATCCATTAATGGGAAGATGGAAAATTGATTATCATATAGGAGTTCTTCAACTTGGTAACTGCTGACTATGATATCGGCCTTTAATGAATCCAATCGTTTTTTAATATCCAAAAGAATCGAGGGATTAATGATGTCATCTATATAAAGCAGCAATATTTTGGTTTTACTTCTTTTCCCGACTGTATATTCAATGCATTTAAGTGATGCCGTTTTTAATCTTTGGCGAATTAAAGACATGTTATCCGATATATTCTCGACAAATCCATCTCTAGGTCCGCGAATGGAAGATTCTATATTGGATTCTTCCGGACTGCGCTTAGGGGAATTAGCTAATGGGGTATAGTAAATTTCATTAGAAGATTCATTAATAATGATTAGGTCTCCTGAAAAAAGAATGCTTTCTACTCCCTCTTTTAAATCGGAGTCTTTTTTTAGCGTACTCACCTCCATGATATTGCTTAATTGATCAATTGTTAATTCCCCATTTTCTTGAACCGCTTTTGATATTGTAGGCAGTATCACTTCATTGATAAATTGCATATCCACTAAGTTTGGCGCATATAAAAACCCCAACAAATACTGACCTTCAGCATCAAAAGTTTTTGTTCTTAAAACAACATCAGAGGAATGTTCGAACCATTTTTGAATTTGGTTAATGCAAGAAGGAGTCCCATTCAATTTTCCCTTCTTCATAATGTTTCACCTTTTCCTTTTCCCTTTTTTATAATGAGGAATAACAGAATAATTGCAGCACTTAAAAGAAACAGACCACTGATTGGGAAGAAATATTTGTATATAAAGTAGAAAAACGAAGTAGCGTCCCAATGGATTAGCGTTCCAATAACAACTAATAAATACAGGGAAAGCAGTATCCACTTCTGATGTTTTGAATTTGAGATCAATTTATATCCTATAAATAAACATAGACTCGTTCGAATCATGGCACCTGAAAGCCATTGGAAAATGGAAAGGAAATCGAGTCGGGTAATATAATAGCCAAACCTTAACAACTTCCACTGTTCATAAGCTGGATTCCTCATTTTCACTGCTTCCACAGAACCAAATTCTGCAATCGCTCCCATGAGGGGACCTAACGTCAGCATGATCAAAATTATACCAACTAGTAAAAGCCACTTGGCTTTCAGCTTATTTTTCAGGTAAGGAGTTAAAAATAAAAAAACGATGATTTCTAAATATCCTGTACTCGTATACAAAATCCCATTTAGCGTATTGCGATACCCGCTTTCAAATACCGGGAATAATAGTTCGTAATTCTTATTAGTTGTATTCCCCAGCCCCACAAATATCCCGAAAAAAGTGACGAACGGAAGAAACAGGAGAGCCAAAGTGCTTATGGTGCGTATTCCTTTATAACTTGCGAAGATACAAATAAAAGTGAATAGGCTGACGACCATGATGTTTGGTATGTCATGAGTATAATTAGCTTTTGCCCAAATCACTGTAAATTTGACGGTAATGAAGGCGTTAATTATAAAGTACACTCCAAATGCAATAGTGAAAATATTTGTAACAAAAGGTGTAGACCATTTTTTTAGAAAAGCGATTATATCTTCTTTATCTAGTTTTTTATAAATATAAAAAATAAATAGGGTCCAAACGATACAAGGAACGACACTTATTATGACACTTATCCAGGCGTCACGTTGAGCTGCGGTCAAGATATTGGGAAGGAGAAGAACATGTACCATGAATCCTGTATTCATAATGATTAAAACATAGATATGTAAAGCCTGAATTACCTTTTGATCCATAAAACCCCCCCAAGAATTACATGATTAAAAGTAATTTCCCCTATTAAAAATTTATTTATGTAAAAACTTTCTCTTGATACGAGAAATGCTTGGCGGGGGTATTAGTTTTCAACTAAAACAATAATTAAGATGGATACGACAGAGGATCTAGCGGCGTGGTAATTCAATGGTGGAGTAAAAAAATAAGAGGCAGCTGCAGGCTGCCTCATTGTGCTATATCCAGATATATACTGCTCTTTAGAAACTACCTGTGTTGACTTTCTCTGGACGGACCACTGGTTCGGATAATTTCTTACCTTCTTCATTAAGAACATCGGCGCTGCCCTGCACTTGTACTTCGACGCTTTCAATTCCTTTCTGTTCCGTTAAAGAAAGGACCAGGGCATCAAGGACTTCCTGTGATACCTTTTTCTCCTTAAAGCTTCCGAGGATATTCTCGTTAAAATTGAGGCTGACCTTACCTTCTGCCACTTTAGGCTCGTCAAGTAAAGCTACATCACTCATGAACCCTGTTTGCAGACTTGAACCCGAAGGACTCTTCGTTAATTCCTGAATGACCGCTGTTACATTATCAGACACCGTTTCGCTGATCCTGCGTGTCACCGGAACATAATAGGTGTACTCCTCGTCACCGCCTACATAATAAACGGTCAGTGCTTTGGTATTGGAAATGTCGACTACGTCACTCGTATCGATATTGATTCCTGACGACCTTGAAATATTCTCATCTATCGGTGTGCCATTGACCGGCATTTCGGATATATCTTCCCCATTAATTCTCATTTGGATTTTATCGACCGAGTCGAATTGTGTCAGGGTCCATGTAATGGCTTGAAGGATTTTAAGTTCATCCTCTTTCTGATAATTTTTGAACTCCGGAGAAAAGTCCGCCACAGCCACTCCGTCTTTAATGTTCACGCTTATTTGGGTATCGGCAGGAATGACGGCCCTGAACCCATTCGGAAGTTTATCCGTGACTGGTCCGTTAGTGACAAGGTAATCAAGGGCCTGTTTGGCGACAGCTTCCGATTTAGGAAGTTCCAATGTCTGTGGAACGACATACCCGCTTTTATCAATTAAATATAACTCCGTCTTCACCGTTTTTGATTCAACAGCACCTTCTTCTCCATCAGTCGCTGGCTTTTCCTCACCATTCGTTTCTGTTTCTTTTAATGAAGATTCATCCTCGACTAATGAAACATCCTTTGGCGGATCTATTTCCTTTTTCTCTTCACCGCCAAATAATCCGCAGCCTGAAAGCCAAATAGAAGATGCCAGAATGGTCACAGCCATTGTTACTTTTGATTTATTGGACATAAAATCACTCCTAGGACAGTTTGTACTCCTATTTATACGAGCCCTAGGGGAAAATAGACCAATTATTTTTCTCTTTGATAATGGAGCTTGGCAATTTGCCCGTACTGCTGCATCTTTGTCAGCTTCATTCGGATTTCGGGACTTCCTGATTGGAACAATCGAATCCCGTCTTCATCAACCTGCGTTTCCCTCTTGAAATCACCCACATCTTCGTTCACAAACTCCACGAATTCTTCTTTCCCTTTCGTACTTCTTGAAAGAACATAGCAGGCTTTATCATGATAGGGAAATTCTTCTGCCAAAGTATGAATCTGTTAATATGTCTTAACTCCCATAATTACCGTATCGATACTATTATAAAAAACGCCGTTTCCATTGTCCCTTCCCCTTCTGTCTCTTCAAGCCAAACTATGCTTCCATCTTCCCTAGCATATATCCATCAAGGCTCGTAGCTATATGCATAACAATATGCTTTTTCATTTTTTCCTCCCGAAAAAAAAGACTTCCAAATGGAAGCCTTATAAGTGATCAATTTTAATTGTTTCAATGGTATTGACATGAATACCGAGCCAGCTCGACGCGATGGAACCAAACATATCTCTTGAACCGGTTGTATAAAAGCGATGAACTGGACGGAGCTTGCTTTTATTGATTAATTTATAGTAATCCAAAATGACACTTGCCTCACGGGCCGTTTCTTCCCCAGAGGAAATGACTTGCACTTCATCCCCCATATAGGAAGAGATTACAGGCCCCAGCAGTGGATAATGGGTACAGCCAAGGATCAATGTATCGATCTTCGTTTTCTTCAACGGGTTCAAGGTTTGTGCCACGACCCTATTGACGATACCCCCTTCAAACTCCCCGCTTTCCACGATAGGGACAAATTTCGGGCATGCTAAACTATCTACTTTCACATCGGAATTGATGGAGGCAAGCGCGTCGTCATAAGCTTTGCTTTTCACCGTGCCTACCGTACCAATAACGCCAATATGCAAGGAATCAGAAACTTTCAATGCCGCCCTTGCCCCTGGATGGATGACACCCAACACCGGAATCGGAAGTGTTGCCCTTATTTCATCCAGTACAGCTGCAGTCGCCGTATTGCAGGCGATGATCAGCATTTTTATATCCTTTTTCATCAAAAACCTCGTCATTTGCCATGTGAAGGTTTGGACATCTTTTTTGGTCCTCGGCCCATAAGGGCACCTTGCTGTATCACCTAGGTAAATTATATTTTCATTTGGAAGCTGACGCATGACTTCTTTAGCTACTGTCAAGCCGCCTACCCCTGAATCAATGATGCCTATCGGTTGTTTCAAAAAACTCGCCTCATTTTTCTTTCATTTCTTGATGTAGTTTTGCTAGAATCCCTCTGAGGGACATGATGTCAGATTCATTGAAATTGACTAACACGCCACTCAAGTACTGCTGCCGTTTATTAATCACTTCTTCGATTATCCGTTCACCTTCTTCAAGAAGGTGAATACGAACCACACGCCGGTCCTTTTCATCCCTGACACGCTGGACAAGCTGATGTTTCTCCATGCGGTCAATCAGATCCGTCGTTGTACTGAAGGCGAGAAACATCTTCGTGGACAATTCGCCAATCGTCATGTCACCTGATTCAAAAAGCCATTGCAATGCCACGAATTGAGGAATGGTAATTTTATAATCATGGAGAATTTCTCTTCCCCTTTGCTTAAGCCATGTCGATACATAGCGCAATTCCCTCTCGATATCGGCTACATATGCCGCCTGCTTCTCTTCCTCCATACACACAGCTCCCCACTTCATGAAACTTATCATACTACCATTTTGGATGAAAGTGAAATGATTTTCAAGATTGATTGTCTGGAATCATAATGAAACCCCATTCATAAAAATAAGCAGCATCCAAAGAAGTCAAAACAACCAGATTGTTTTGCCCTTCCTTATATGCTGCCAATGAACGGGAGAGAAAATATTTATAAGGCTTACGTATTAAACGTTAACTCATTAAAGCTTAAGTTCTCCCATACGAAGGAGTTCTATGACTGCCTGCGAACGTCCTTTAACTCCAAGCTTCTGCATCGCATTCGAAATATGGTTTCGAACTGTTTTTTCGCTAATAAACAATTCACCTGCGATTTCTTTTGTTGTTTTGTCTTGTACTAGTAACTCAAATACTTCTTTTTCTCTTTTGGTGAGTAGTGGCTTATGAGTGAATTCGTTCTCCTTCAAGTAATGTTACCCTCCTTGCCTTCACCAGCATAAAACCCGGAGTGGGTGTCTATTTAGTCAAGATATAGTATGTCGGCTGGGGCAATGGAGTGACTCTTTTACTTGTCTAAATGGAAATATTTTCAGGAATGCTCCAGCTCGGTATCCCACATCGATTGCTTCATCTCTTCCGTCCAAGGTATCGGCTTTCCGGTGGCCTTGGAGACTTGTACAATCGTCCCCCTGCCCGTTAAACAAATTGAACCATCTTGCTTGGTCCCCATATAATGTATGTCCACTGAAGAATTTCCGATATGGTCAGCTTTCACATGGATCGTCAATCGATCATTGAAAAACACCTGCTTCAGGTAATCACACTGTAAGTTGGCAACAACCGGCATCTCACCGCATTCAGCAGATGTCCAATCCTTCATAAATCCCATGCTATTGAAATACTCAATCCGAGCTTCCTCAAAATAAGTAAAAGGAATCGTGTTATTCAAGTGCCCAAACATATCAGTTTCTGAAAAGCGGACCTTAATCTCATGTTTAAAAGAAAAATCATTGATCCACTCCGTTATATTATCGATATATGATATTCTGCCCAACTTGTGCACACCCTTTCTGTAATGAATGACTATTCACTCATTTTATAAGAAAACAGCGATAATGAAAAGTATTTTCTACTGAAAGCTATTTAATTTGATTTATAATCACTACTCTGCATTTACTGGGTGCTGCAAATCATTTTAGACTTCAATCCCAGTTATCAATCGAGAAAAAAGAACCCATATCATAAGATACAGGTTCTTTCATGTTCATTATTAAACTTCATCGCTGCCGAAGAAGTTACGGAATTGTTGGATCGTAGTATCACGGTTCAACGCTGCAATCGAAGTCGTTAATGGAATGCCTTTAGGGCAAGACTGCACACAGTTTTGTGAGTTACCGCAGTTTGCAAGTCCTCCATCACCCATGATTGTATTTAAACGTTCAGCTTTGTTCATTGCACCTGTTGGATGTGCGTTGAACAAACGAACTTGTGATAATGGTTGTGGCCCCATGAAGTCTGAATTGCTGTTTACGTTCGGACAAGCTTCCAAACAAACACCGCAAGTCATACATTTAGATAACTCGTAAGCCCATTGACGTTTCTTTTCTGGCATACGCGGTCCTGGTCCAAGATTGTACGTTCCATCGATTGGAATCCATGCTTTTACCTTTTTCAATGAGTCGAACATACGGCTGCGATCGACTTGCAGGTCACGAACAACAGGGAATGTACGCATTGGAGCTAGACGAACGGGCTGCTCCAATTGATCGATAAGAGCTGTACATGATTGTCTTGGTTTACCATTGATAACCATGGAACAAGCACCACATACCTCTTCAAGACAGTTCATGTCCCATGCGATTGCCGTAGTGTGCTTGCCTTGTACAGTTACCGGATTACGACGAATTTCCATTAGAGCGGAAATTACGTTCATATTCGGGCGGTACGCTAATTCGAATTCCTCATCATAAGGAGCTGAATCCGGTGTATCTTGACGAGTGATTATAAAACGGACTGTTTTAGTCTCAGATTTAGTTTCAACCATTTTTTTGCTCCCCCTCTTTAGTGTTTCGTAGTGTAGTCACGTTTACGCGGTGCGATCAGTGATACATCAATATCTTCATAATGGAATTCAGGTGCTTGATCCAAGCCTTTGAATGTTGCCATAGTAGTTTTCATGAATTCCTCATCATTACGTTCTGGGAAATCAGGTTTGTAATGCGCTCCGCGGCTTTCGTCACGGTTTAACGCACCAATTGTGATGACACGAGCCAATTGCATCATGTTTTGAAGCTGTCTAGTGAATGCAGCTCCTTGGTTACTCCATTTTGCCGTGTCATTGATGTTAATTTTCTTGTAACGTTCCATCAGCTCAAGAATCTTGTTATCCGTTTCTTTCAGCTTGTCATTGTAACGAACTACAGTAACATGCTGTGTCATCCACTCACCAAGTTCTTTGTGAAGGACGTACGCATTTTCGTTACCATCAAGAGACATGACATCATTCCATTTCTCCTGTTCTTGTTTTTCGTAGCCTTCATACAATGAAGAAGGAATGGATTCTGAAGTTTTATCAAGACCTTCAATATATTTAACGGCATTCGGTCCAGCGACTGAACCACCATAGATTGCAGAAAGAAGTGAGTTCGCACCAAGACGGTTACCGCCATGTTGAGAGTAGTCACACTCACCAGCAGCGAATAAACCTTTGATGTTAGTCATTTGGTCATAATCCACCCAAAGTCCGCCCATGGAATAGTGAACGGCAGGGAAAATTTTCATTGGAACTTTACGAGGATCTTCACCCATGAATTTCTCGTAGATTTCAATGATTCCGCCAAGTTTTATATCAAGTAATTTCGGATCTTTATGTGATAGATCCAGGTAAACCATGTTTTCTCCGTTAATGCCAAGCTTCATGTTCATGCATACGTCGAAGATTTCACGAGTCGCGATATCACGAGGTACTAGATTACCATAAGCAGGGTATTTTTCTTCAAGGAAATACCAAGGTTTTCCGTCTTTATATGTCCAGATGCGTCCACCTTCACCACGAGCGGATTCACTCATAAGACGAAGTTTGTCATCGCCAGGGATTGCTGTCGGGTGAATTTGAATGAACTCACCATTTGCATAATTTACACCTTGTTGATAAACGATGGAAGCTGCTGAACCTGTATTGATCATTGAGTTAGTTGATTTACCGAAAATGATTCCAGGGCCGCCGCTCGCCATGATGACTGCGTCTCCAGGGAAAGATTTGATTTCCATCGAAGTCAGGTTTTGAGCTACGATACCGCGTGCTGTTTGCTCATCATCGATAACAGCTCCAAGGAATTCCCAGCCTTCATATTTCGTTACAAGGCCTTCAACTTCATAACGGCGAACCTGCTCGTCCAATGCGTAAAGTAATTGCTGACCAGTTGTTGCACCAGCGAATGCTGTACGGCTATGTTGAGTACCACCGAAACGACGGAAATCAAGAAGACCTTCCGGAGTACGGTTGAACATAACACCCATACGGTCAAACATATGAATGATCGATGGTGCTGCTTCGCACATCGCTTTAACCGGCGGTTGGTTAGCCAAGAAATCTCCGCCATAAACTGTATCGTCGAAGTGGATATATGGAGAATCCCCTTCACCTTTTGTATTTACTGCCCCGTTGATTCCGCCTTGGGCACAAACTGAGTGAGAGCGTTTAACAGGCACTAAAGAAAATAAATCAACCTGTTGTCCCAGCTCTGCTGCTTTGATCGTAGCCATTAATCCAGCTAGACCTCCACCAACGATAACTATTTTACCTTTACCCAATTCTGTCACTCCCTTATTTCCATTAGCCAAGCTATGTTTTTCCTAATTCTTATAAATGAACTCTATCTTCTTATACGAAAGCGAAAATTGCGCTAATTCCGATATAAGAAAGAAGAACGAAAACGATCAATGTAAAGTATGTCATGATTCTTTGCGATCTTGGTGAAACTGTTAGCCCCCAGCTCACTGCAAATGACCATAATCCATTAGCAAAGTGGAAGATTGCCGAGATAATACCAACAATATAGAACACAATCATAAATGGACTAGAGAAAATATCTGCCATCATGTCAAAGTTAACTTCAGCACCCATAGCAGCTTGAATTCTAGTTGCCCATATATGCCAAACAAGGAAAATCAACGTTATGATTCCAGTTAGGCGTTGCAGCATGAACATCCAGTTACGGAAGAAACTAAATCTGCCTAAATTGTTTTTTGCTGTAAAGGCAATATAAATTCCGTACACAGCATGGAAAATGAGCGGTAGATAGATGACGACCCATTCTACCAAAATCTTCACGGGCGTATACTCAATTAAATGAACTGCCCCATTAAAAGTTTCTTCTCCTTTTGTTGCCATAAAGTTTACCGATAAATGAAAAATTAGGAATAGACCAATTGGAATTACTCCTAGAAGTGAATGAAGCCTGCGATTCCCAAACTCACGATTTTTTGCCACTAAGTGCCCCCCCTTAATTTGTGAAAAATCATGCAAAGATAAACTGGTGGCTACCTTTTATCCCCGCGTGAAAATAAAGTATAGAGTTAGAAAAACTTCCCTATACCTTCTTTACAATTATGTGACATGTCCATTTTACTCCTGACTTCTATATGCGTCAAGAAAACGGATACAAGAAATCTCTTTTTCAGAATAGATTTTATTGGATTAAATTGGCTATTTTTTGTTTGTCAAGATGAGATTTTGGAGAAATTACTCATTTACCTATTAATATCTCGGTATAATTTCTCATTTTTTTCCAATTGTTATTTAAATAAATAAAAAACAGTATAATTTGCAAAAGAAATACGTTTATAATAGATTTACAGAAAGAGGCGATAAATTATGAAAAAAAATATTGCTGCTGCGATAGAAGAAGAGATTCAAACTGAAGAAATTCAAACTGAAGAATTCCAAGTTCCAGCTTTCGGATACGAATTAATCAGAGAAGTTCTATTGAACGATATTCTCGGAAATGACTCTAACCAAATCCTCTATTGGGCAGGTAAACAACTAGCAAGAAAATTCCCATTGAATGGCGATCAGGAAGTCATTGAATTTTTCCAGAGCGCTGGATGGGGCAATCTTGAAATCTTGAAGTATACGAAACACGAGATGGAATTATCCCTGACGGGTGAAATAATCAGCCGCCGCCTGGATTTACACCCTGATTGTCACTTCCAACTTGAAGCCGGTTTCCTTGCCGAGCAGTTCACACTGCAAAAAAAATTCCTCAGCGAATCAACGGAAGAAATCAAACGCCGCGCAAAAAAAGTGATATTCACCATTCAATGGGATCCCAGAGATCCAATCTAATGAGCCCTTAAAACAGACTTACCCTTTTTACCGGAAGTCTGTTTTTTATTGGACTCATGACACTCAAGCTAGCACATTTGCATGCTGACCAAGTTTAAATGCTTCATGAAGCGATTCGACCGCCTTCACCATTTCCTTTTCATTGACGACAGTCGAAACTTTAATTTCCGATGTGCTGACCATTTTCACTTGGATGCCAGTATTGGCCATTACTTCAAACATCTCGGCAGCCACTCCTGGATTGGATACCATACCGGAACCGACAATGGACACCTTGGCCAAGCCGCTCTCCGTTTCGACTCGGTCGAAGCCCAATTGTTCTTTATTATTTTCAAGCACGATCAAGGCCGCTTCCGTATCTTCACTTTTTGTGGAAAAAGATAGATTGGTCGTATCCTCGGCAGTCATGCTTTGAATGATGATGTCCACATTAATCCGGTTTTTCGCAAGTGTCGTGAAAATTGTGGATAATGCACCAAGTGATTGGGGCAAACCATATATTGTAACCCTCGTAATACTATCTTCAAAAGCAATGCCGCGTACAATTAAGTTTTCTTCCATAGTAGCTTCCTCCTCAATGATCGTTCCTGATTCTCTCTCCATGCTTGAACGGACTTCAAGCGGAATTTGATAATTTTTTGCATATTCGACAGCCCTTGGGTGAAGGACGCCCGCCCCCAGGTTAGCAAGTTCCAGCATTTCATCATAAGAAATGGATTGGAGTTTTCGTGCGCCTTTTATGTAGCGTGGGTCCGTTGTGAAAACGCCCGTTACATCCGTATAAATATCGCATCTATCCGCATTCAGCGCTGCAGCGATGGCAACCGCCGTCGTATCGGAACCGCCTCGCCCTAAGGTAGTGATTTCCCCATTTGCATCGTTCCCCTGGAAACCGGCCACGACCACTATTTTCTTCTCCTGAAGCTGGGCTTGGATCCTTGAAGCATCGATGTTTAAAATCCGGGCATTCCCATGAACGGATTCCGTTTGCATGCCAGCCTGCCAGCCAGTATACGAAATGGCTTCATGTCCTTTTTCAATCAATGCCATCGTTAACAGGGATATCGTTACCTGTTCCCCCGTAGTCAATAGCATATCCATTTCCCTCTTGCTCGGGGTTCCGGAAATATCCCGGGCCATGGAAACCAATTGGTCCGTCGTTTTCCCCATAGCCGAAACAACGACGACTACCTCATTTCCATTCTCCGATTCCTCGATTACCCGATTGGCAACATTTTTAATTTTTTCTACGCTTCCGACGGATGTTCCGCCGAATTTTTGAACGATTAATGCCATCCTAATACACCCTCTCTACCTTTTTAGGCAATAAAAAAAGCAATGAGAAATATCTCATTGCTGTGATCACATATCTAATACTGTAAACACAGTGAGATAGCTCTCCAGGGTATAAACCCTGACAATCCGCCATTTATTAAATGTCAGACCAGGAAAACAAGGTATGAGTCTTGTCTTCCTTCGGCGTCATCCCCTTTCAAAACCTTTCATGGAAGCTCATACTTCTCCAGGTTTTTACTCTTGAATTCCGCACCTCTATCAGCACTTTTAAGTTGTCTAGTTAAAAATTCCTTTTAATCATAGCATAGAGATTTATCGGTAGCAAGATTATTCTTGTAATTTTCTAACGATACCCTCGGCTACCCCTTTTGGCATGCCAGCTTCCATTATTTCCTCGGCCGTTGCCTCTTTGATTTTCTTCAATGATCCAAAATGCCTTAATAATTGCTTCCTTCGCTTTTCCCCAACTCCTGGAATATCATCAAGCTGGGAGTGAACCGCATTTTTCCCGCGTAGCTGGCGATGGAACGTAATAGCAAACCGATGCACTTCATCCTGAATTCTTTGCAATAGGTAAAATTCCTGGCTCCGAGAATCAAGAGGTACGAGTTCAAGTGGGTTTCCGATCATCAATTGCGAGGTCCTATGCTTTTCATCCTTAATGAGGCCTGAAAGTGGAATATCAAGGCCCAATTCATTTTCCAAAATATCCCGAACGGCTTCCACATGTCCCTTTCCGCCATCAATGATGATTAAGTCCGGAAGCGGCAGCCCTTCTTTCAATACTCTTGAATACCTTCTTCTGACCACTTCACGCATCGATTCATAATCATCAGGACCTTGGACCGTCTTGATCTTATATTTACGGTACTCCCTTTTTTCCGGTTTTCCATCAATGAACACGACTAAAGCGGAAACAGGGTCACTTCCCTGGATATTGGAGTTATCGAAAGCTTCAATTCGATGCGGGGTGTAGATACCCAGTTGCTTCCCGAGGTTTTCGACCGCATTGATCGTTCTTTCTTCATCCCTTTCAATCAAAGAGAATTTTTCCTGAAGCGCGATGGAGGCATTTTTATTCGCCAATTTAAGCATGTCTTTTTTGGCTCCCCGTTTCGGGTGAATCGTTTTGACACCAAGCAGCCCTTCGGCCATTTCGGCATCCACTGATTCAGGCAGCAAGATTTCCTTTGGTTTAAAGTGGTTCGTAATCTCGTAAAACTGACCGAGGAATGTAAGAAGTTCCTGTTCGGGTTCATCGTAGACCGGAAAAAGTGAAACATCCCTTTCTATTAATTTACCCTGCCGGACAAAAAATACCTGAACGCACATCCAGCCTTTATCATAGGCAAAACCAAATACATCCCTATCGATGAAATCGGTCGTCATCATTTTCTGCTTCTCCATCGTAATATCGATGTGGGCAATTTTGTCACGGAACTCCTTGGCCCTCTCGAAATCGAGATTTTCTGATGCCTCAAGCATTTTTTCAGTCAGTTCTTTTTTTATTTCAGTATGTCCGCCGTTCAAGAACCGGTTGATATCATCCACCATTATTTTATATTCCTGTTCCTCTACATCATATACACATGGGGCCAGGCACTGGCCAAGGTGATAATAGAGACAAACGCGATCCGGTAAAGTATTGCATTTTCTTAGGGGATAGATGCGGTCGAGCAATTTTTTCGTTTCGTTAGCTGCAAATGCATTCGGATAAGGGCCGAAATATTTCCCTTTGTCTTTTTTGACTTTTCGCGTAATGATTAGGCGTGGGTGGCGTTCCGCAGTCAGCTTGATGAAAGGATACGTCTTATCATCCTTTAGCATGACATTATATTTTGGGTCATGTTTTTTGATTAGATTCAACTCTAAAATAAGAGCCTCGATATTGGAAGAGGTGACGATGTATTCGAAATCCTCAATCTCATTCACGAGGCGAAATGTTTTTCCATCATGAGATCCCGTGAAATAAGAACGGACACGATTTTTTAACACTTTCGCTTTGCCTACATATATGATGGTTCCCTGACGATCTTTCATTAAATAACAACCAGGTTGATCGGGAAGAAGGGCAAGTTTATTCTTTATTTGTTGATTCATGCATTCAGCCTCCTGTTCTCCCTTTTTTACAATCATTATATATCAAGATAGCGAAAAAAGCTTCAAGTCCGCAGACTTGAAGCTTTTTTTAGCTAACCTACTATTACGCGTGTTTTGCAATAAGTTCAGCAAGTGCTTCTTTCGGTTGGAAACCAACAACCTTATCGACCACTTCACCGTCTTTAAGGACGATTAATGTCGGGATGCTCATCACACCGAATTTTCCAGCTGTTTCTTGGTTTTCATCTACATCCACTTTTACGATTTTTGCTGTATCGCCAATTTCAGTATCAAGCTCTTGAAGGACAGGAGCGATCATTTTACAAGGTCCACACCATGGAGCCCAAAAATCTACAAGAACGACACCTTCGCTAGTATCTGTTGTGAAAGTTTGGTCAGTTGCATTTACAATAGCCATATATATTTCCTCCTCAAATTTACTCAATTAACTAAAGACAGTATACCATTGTTGCTCGAATCGATGCTAATATTTTGCTTCAGTGGTAGGATGTCCAAAAAAAGAGTAAATATGCAGGCCAAAATCCATGCCTATCAGCCCAAATAAAGGGGCAAGACATGTATCGGCTTATGCCAAATGTCTTGCCCCTCATCTTTATTATTTCACTTAAGCGTTAACTTTAAGTTTTTTGAATTCTTCCGTAAGTAATGGAACGACTTCGAAAAGATCTCCGACAATTCCATAATCAGCCACATTGAATATGTTAGCTTCCGGATCTTTATTGATGGCAACGATAACCTTGGAGTTGGACATCCCCGCCAAATGCTGGATCGCACCGGAAATTCCGCAGGCGATATAAAGGTCAGGTGTTACGACTTTACCCGTTTGCCCGATTTGCAAAGAGTAATCGCAATACTCCGCATCACATGCTCCGCGGGAAGCCCCTACCGCTCCGCCAAGAACTTGTGCCAGTTCCTTTAATGGTTCAAAGCCATCTTCACTTTTCACGCCGCGGCCACCTGCGATGATTACTTTCGCCTCCGAAAGGTCGACCCCTTCACTTGCTTTTCTGACTACATCTTTAATGATTGTGCGTAAATCCTTGATATCCACACTTAATGTAGAAACATCACCAGAGCGGGACTCATCTTTCGCTAATGGTTCGATATTGTTCGGACGGATTGTCGCGAATATCACGCCATCTGTAACAATTTTCTTTTCAAATGCCTTACCGGAATAGATCGGGCGGGTGAAAACGATATTTCCGCCTTCTTCTTCAATGGAAGTAACGTCTGAGATCAATCCTGATTCAAGCTTTCCAGCCAATTTAGGTGCAAGGTCTTTTCCCAGGGCCGTATGTCCAAAGAAAATCCCTTCTGGCTTTTCCTGATCGATGACGGCAAGCAAGCTTTGAGCATACCCATCTGAAGTATATTGTTTCAATTGATCATTTTCGACTGCAACAACCCGGTCTGCCCCATACTGGATCAATTCATTTCCAAAATTTTGAACACTGTCACCAACTAAGACACCTACGATTTCCCCGCCATCTGCAGCAAGTTTAGCCGCACCGATAGCTTCAAATGATACATTTCTCAGTGAACCGTCACGAACTTCGCCCAATACAAGAAACTTTCTAGCCATTTATAAAAACCTCCTGTGCTCTATTTTATCTTTTTGTCGTGTGTCGTTATTTTGAAAAAGTATCGTTTCGATTAAATCACTTTTGCTTCGCTGCGTAATAATTGAACAAGTTCGCTAACTTGATCACCGATTTCGCCGTCCAATACTTTTCCAGCTTCTTTTTTAGCAGGAAGGTAAATTTCAATCGTTTTTGTTTTTGCCTCAACATCTTCCTCTTCCAAACCCAGGTCATCCAATTCCAATTCTTCAAGCGGTTTTTTCTTCGCTTTCATGATTCCCGGCAATGATGGATAACGTGGCTCATTTAGCCCTTGTTGAGCTGTCACCAACAATGGAAGGGATGCTTCGATCGTTTCAGAGTCCCCTTCGACATCACGGATAACGCTTACATTTCCATTTGCGATGTCCAGCTTAGTAATGGTAGTAATATAAGGAATTTCTAAAATTTCGGCAACGCGTGGTCCCACTTGACCAGAACCGCCATCGATTGCAACGTTCCCTGCAATGATTAAATCGGCTTTTTTATCTTTTAAGTATTCGCCTATAATTTTGGCAGTCGTGAATTGGTCGCCATTTTCTATGTCGTCTTCTATATTTATCAATACGGCTTTGTCAGCACCCATTGCCAGCGCCGTGCGTAATTGCTTTTCAGCCTCTTCGGTTCCGACGGAAATAACCGTTACTTCGCCGCCTTGTGCATCACGCACCTGGATTGCTTCTTCAACTGCATACTCATCGTATGGATTAATGATGAATTCTGCTCCATCCTCGTTAATTTTCCCGTTGGATAGTGTAATTTTTTCTTCTGTATCAAATGTTCTTTTCAGCAGTACATAAATGTTCACAATAATACCTCCCGAATGATTTGAGTTTTGAAGATTATGAATTTTATTGATATATAGTAATGTATTCTACAGATTTCATCAAAACCCTGCATGATATATAAAAATAGTTATTTATACCGAATCATCATTTCCCTTTGAATACAGCTTCCCTTTTTTCAATGAAAGCGCCGATTCCTTCTTGTGCATCAGCAGTATCGAAAGCTTGGCCAAAGAGGGCGGCTTCCCTTTCCACACCTTTATGGTAGGAATCATGCTTAGAATAATTTAATAACTCTATCGCCGACTTTAAAGCCAGCGGGCTTTTCTTGGCAATTTTATTGGCCAGTTCCTTAGCTTTCGGAATCAGTTCTTCATCCGTGAAGGCATGATTCGCCAATCCGCATTGCACAGCTTGGGTACCTGAAATCGGTTCACTTGTAAACAGCATTTCAGCTGCCTTTGCCATGCCCACATAACGAGGAAGACGTTGGGTCCCAGCAAATCCAGGGATTAAGCCCAATTGCAGCTCAGGCAGACCCAGTTTTGCCCTTTCGGTTACCAAACGGATGTGACAGGCCATGGCCAGCTCCAACCCTCCGCCAAGCGCCGCTCCATGGATGGCTGCAATGACCGGTTTTGGAAAAGATTCGATTTTTTCAAATACAGATTGACCATTCTTGGTCAGCTTCTCGAAAGCTTTACCGTTTTCCACTTCTGTAAACTCTTTAATGTCTGCTCCAGCAGAGAAGAATCTTCCTTCACCATGAAGAAGGACAACCCGTACAGTTTCGTCTTTCTCAATTTGATCGAAGGCCTGCGACAGCTCTCCGATGATAGCCGAAGAAAGTGCATTTGCAGGTGCATGATCAATCGTTATAAAAGCCACATGATTTTCGACAGAAAGCTTAAGGTATTTCATATCAATCCCTCCAGGCATGCTAGTCAAACTTTTTAGAAAATTCAATATGTATCACTTCCCGATAAAGCTGGAAGCAGAATTAACCGATTCTTTCGAGGATGGCTAGCCATCCTCTATTTAAATCGTTAACTTTTAAGGCCACAGCCGCCAATTAGAAGGCGGTGAACGTCTGATGCAAGGTCAGGGAGCGAATACTTTTGCTCATTCATGACCCAAGTCGTCACTGTTTCGTCAATCGTTCCAAAAATCATCTGCCTGGCAAGTAAATTATTTAAATCAGGCAGGAATTCGCCGTTCTCTTTTCCTTCTATAATGATCTGATCGATTAAATTTAAATACCCTCTTAACACATCATTAATTCTTAGGCGCAATTCTTTATTCGACTGTCTTAATTCCAACTGAGTGACAATTGCTAAATTCACGTCTTCTGAAAGGTTATGAAAATGTTTTCGGATGAGCACATGCAGTTTATCCGAAGCAGTGGTCTTTCCTTTTATCTCTTCTTTGATCTGTTCCACAAAAGAGCCCATCTTTTCATGGAATAATGATATTAAGATATCTTCTTTATTTTTAAAATATAGATATATGGTTCCATCGGCTACGCCTGCCTGCTTGGCGATTTTGGATACTTGGGCTTGATAGTAACCGTTTTGGGCAATGACGATAACGGCCGCTTCAATAATTTGATTATACTTTGGTCTGTTGCTTTTCACTGGATGTCCCCTTTCAGAAAATGAATGAATCATCATTCATATTTCTATCATAAAATGACGACCCTTTACTGTCAAGCAAAAACTTCAAGAGTCCTGACATTCCACTTATGTTCATTGTACAGCCCCCATCCATAGGTTGTCCAGCCGTTCTGCAAAACACGGAGCACTCTTCCGCTGCTCCGTTAAAAGGGGTGCTTGTTTAAGCTTCTTTTCTTTCCTCGGATATTTTTTTCTTTTCTTCCTCGATAAGGACTCTCCTCAGGATCTTTCCAATCGTCGTTTTAGGAAGTTCATCCCTGAATTCATAGCTGCGCGGCACCTTATAGGAAGCCAGGTTCTTTCTGGCAAATTCATTCAATTCCTCTTCAGTGGCCCTGGCATTTTTTTTCAGTACGACATAGGCCTTGACGGTCTCACCGCGATATGGGTCAGGGATGCCTGCCACAACCACTTCCTGTATGGCCTCATGCTCATATAGCACCTCTTCCACCTCACGTGGATATATATTGAAACCGCCTGCAATGATTGTATCCTTTTTCCTCTCGACGACATAAAAGAACCCCTGCTCATCCATGTAACCCAGATCGCCTGTAAGCAGCCATCCATTTTTAAAGGTTTTTTCCGTTTCATCCGGACGGTTCCAATATCCTTTCATTACCTGTGGTCCTTTTATGGCAATCTCGCCTATTTCATTCGGAGGAAGCTCTTCAAAGGTTTCCAGGGACAGAATTACCGAGTCGGTATCTGGCCATGGCAGTCCAATGCTTCCTTTTACTCGCGGCTGATCCCAAATGAAATTAGCATGTGTGACCGGTGAGGTTTCAGAGAGACCATAGCCTTCAACAAGCTTCCCGCCGGTAATTTTCTCAAATTGCTCCTGGACCTCCAATGGCAATGATGCAGAACCGCTTATACAGGCATTGATGGAAGAAAGGTCATATTTAGCGATATCCGGATGGTTCAAGAGACCGATATACATCGTTGGCGCTCCTGGAAACATGGTCGGTTTCTGTTTTTGGATGGTTTTAAGCGTCGCTTCGACATCAAATTTCGGCATGATGATCATGGTGTTTCCTTCCATGACGGATAGAACCAAAACTGTAGTCATACCGTACACATGGAAGAAAGGCAGAATCGCAAGGATCCTTTCCTCACCTCGCTTATTTTTATAAAGCCATGCATTGCACATCTTCGTATTTGCCAGCAAATTCTTATGGGTAAGCATGACCCCTTTTGGAAAGCCTGTTGTCCCACCTGTATATTGCAAAAGAGCAAGGTCATTATCCACATCGATCGGCATAGTGACTTCTTCAGTGATCTTTTGTTTCATGATTTCGGAAAATAAATGATGATTCCCTTCATGCTCCACATTGATGACAATGCCGTATTGCTTTTTTTGTATAAAAGGATAGATAAGATTTTTCGGGAAAGGCAAATATTCCTTGATAGCGGTTACAATTATATGTTCTATATCCGTTCTTGATGCGACAGCTGTGACACGGGGGAATAAAATATCCATCACTAAGATTATTTTCGCTCCGGAATCTTTCATTTGATATTCTAATTCACGTTCAGTATAGGTTGGGTTCGTTTGAACGACGACGCCGCCGGCCATCAATATCCCAAAAAAGCTTATGACACCCTGAGGGCAGTTAGGAAGCATGACGGCAACGCGTTCACCTTTTTGAAGACCGATACTTTTTAAATAGGCTGCAAACTTTAAAGCAGATTCATGCACTTCCCGGAAAGTCAGTTCTTTTCCCTGGAAATGAATCGATACTTTATCAGGGAATTCTTCGGCAGATTCCTTCAAAAAAGAATAAAGAGGTTTATCTTCGTACGACAAAACAGCTGGTATCTGTTCAGGATAAAATGCTTGCCAAGGCTTATTGCTCATTTTCCCCCTCCTTCTGAATATTCTCAATACTCTTTATCATTATAATACAATCGGGATTTTCTTACAATTGCCGAATTCAAGAGTATGATGAATGAAGAATGTCCTATATCAACCACAGGGAATATAGGATGAAACACTTAAAAAGGGAAACAAACCAGTTCACCTTCAATTTTTTCTTTAAAAAAAGTTCCAACTGATTTCAGAAATCCGATCCTTTTCCGCCGACTGTCTGCCAAGCTCCTCACCGCAAGCGTAAGCTAGCCAGATATTCGGCAGGAGTATCGCAAATTTCTTCACATCCCGTGAAGGTTTCATTTGTATGATCTAGTAAAAAACATAAAGGATAATCAAGTTTTCCTTTAATTTCGTCATATAAAGGAGTGGTCCTACTCCTTAGTTTTAATTCTATACCAATACTTATATTTTTCTTCAAACCCCATTATCCTGTACAAGTTTAGAGCAGGCGCGTTCGTTTCTATCACCTGAAGATAAGCATTTTTTGCTCCATTTTCTTTACCCCAATGCAATAGATTACTAATGAGTATTGCTCCATTACCTTGGTTCCGAAAGTTTTCATGGGTAATGATATTGTACAGGCCTATGTATTTGTCTTCCAAAACACCCAGTCCAATTGCTGTCACGTCTCCACCCTCATCAGTCAGCAACATAAAGCATGTTTTTGGAATGATGTTCCTTAACATCTTTTTCAGGATGGTTTGATCATGGAGGCAGAAATCGTGAAACCAGCCATCCTGTAAATGATCATATTTTATGACATTGGTTTCTTTCGGTGATTTGTTTCAGCCAAATTCAATACTTGGACACTTGTTGTTCCTTCTAGGACATACCCCGACTCTTCCAGTACACTATCCAAGTTGTTAGGCTTTGCCTGTGGAGTCATTTTGTACACTGCCTTATACTTCCTTGAAAAATATAATTGTTCACAATTCCATATTTTCTTTTTCACATTTTCATTCGATGTATAGATGGGGGTGATAGAATTCGCCAGTTTCGTATATCCACCCGCAAATCGGATAACCCATCCGTCATAGATTTGGATTTATATGGCCGGTAAAGCATTCAGCGATAATTCTTCAATCTTTTGTATCATTCTTCAATCTTTTGTATCAATGTGGAGTTATCCATATTCCGCCTCCTCTTCAGTCTATTTGACCATTATTATTATAATATCTTTTAATAGAGTTCAAATAAAAGAAGCGGCACAATGGCCGCTTCAGTTGAAGAATGTCATATAAATGATTCCAAACAGAAAAAAGATTCCGCAACAAACAATTAAGACTTTTGCAAGTTTCTCCACAGCTTACTCCCTCTCATGAAGGGCTTTAAGAAATTCCGGCCCCGATGACAAAAGATAATGCGATTGATATGATCATCGATAGGAATCCAACTGCCCGATTATCTTTTTGTATCTCTTCATCTATTTTAAATCCAGGAGTCATAAATTCAAAAATGAAATAACCGATCAACAGCAGGACAAATCCGTATACGCCCCAGCCAATCATGGTAAGAAGCGAATTCTGATGGAGAATGGACTGTTGGAATACATAGGCGATCCCAAATATTTTACCACCTGTTGCCAACGCGACAGAAAGGTTGCCCTGTTTGATTTCCTCCCAGTTCTTGTACTTTGTGACAAGTTCAAAAATGGCTAAAAAAACAATCATGCACAGAATGACGACACTGTAGCGAGCAGCTATATATACATATTCATTTTCCCACATGTTCTCCATGGTCCAACTCCCGATTGGTAACTAGCCACCCGGCTAGGCTAATAGCCGGAGTGACAGCTTGCCTTTTATTTAAATTCCACCACCGTAACACCTGTTCCGCCTTCACCGGCTTCACCGAAGCGAATCCTTTTGACAGAGCGGTGATTTTTCAAGTATTCCTGGACCCCGGACCGAAGAGCGCCCGTTCCTTTACCATGAATGATGGAAACACTCGAATAACCGGCCAAAAGAGCATCATCAATGTACTTTTCCACTCTTGATATTGCATTTTCAAAGCGTTCTCCACGGAGGTCAAGTTCCACGCTAACATGATAATCGCGGCCTTTGATCGTGGTAAGCGGCTTTGTTTCTTTTACTTTTGTGCTCTTGATGAATTCCAGGTCAGACTCCTTCACCTTCATCTTCATGATGCCGATCTGTACCTGCCATTCATTATTTGAGACCTTCTCAATCAAGTGACCTTTTTGGCCAAAGCTTACTACCTTTACTTCATCTCCAGGTTTCAAGCTTTTATCCAGCGGCCTAGCAGCTTTATTTGACGTTTTTTTCACTTTGGGCGCTGCTTCTTCAAGCCGCTTTTTGGCATCGATCAGTTCATGCTCTTTAACATCGGCATGCTTTTCCAGTCGCAGTTTACGTAAGTCGGCAATGATTGCTTCCGCTTCCTTTTGTGCTTTTTCAACGATTGAGGCTGCCTCTTTTGCTGCCTTTTCGACCATCGCATCCCGTTCTTCATGGTATTCATCAATTTGCCTTTGAAGGTCTTTATGAAGAATTTCCGCCTGTTTCAGGTGATTCTTGGCTTCCAGTTCTTCTTCTTCTGCCTTCTTGCGGCTGTCTTCTAATGACGCTATCATATTCTCAACTTTATTCGTATCCTCACCAATATGACTGCGGGCGCTGCTTATCACGCTTTCTTCCAAACCAAGGCGCTTGGAAATTTCAAACGCATTACTCCGCCCTGGTACACCGATCAAAAGTTTATAGGTGGGACTCAAGGTTTCCACATTAAATTCGACGCTTGCATTAATGACGCCTTCCCGATCATATCCATACGCTTTTAATTCCGGGTAATGTGTCGTTGCAATAACACGTGCTCCGCGCTTATACACTTCATCCAAAATGGAAATGGCCAAGGCGGCACCTTCCTGTGGGTCAGTTCCCGCTCCAAGCTCATCGAATAAAACAAGGCTGTCATAATCGACATGCTTAAGGATATCGACAATATTGACCATATGCGAAGAGAATGTACTTAAGCTTTGTTCAATTGACTGTTCATCGCCAATATCGGCATAAACAGAGGAAAACACAGCCGTTTCGGAACCATCCAGCGCAGGGATTTGCAGACCGGACTGGGCCATTAACGTACAGAGGCCAATCGTTTTCAGGGTAACCGTCTTCCCTCCTGTATTCGGACCGGTGATGACGATTGTCGTAAATTCATCACCAAGAAAAATATCATTTGCCACGACAACATCACTCGGAATGAGGGGGTGTTTCGCTTTGAATAATTTAACGCGTCCCTCATTATTCAGAATCGGCTTGGATCCTTTTATCGCTTTTGCATACTTTGCCTTGGCGACAAGGAAATCGATTTGTGCGAGCACTTTGACATTATGAAGCAATTCAGGGGTGAACGCACCGACTTTTTCCGATAGCTCAACCAATATCCGTTCTATTTCCTGTGTTTCCTTCACTCGGGTTTCCTGCAAGACATTATTCAGTTGAACGATTGCTTGCGGTTCAATGAACAACGTCTGCCCTGATGAGGATTGATCATGAATGATCCCGCCATACACACTGCGGTATTCCTGTTTTACCGGGATGACGAATCTGTCATTCCGGATGGTGATGATGGCATCGGATAACATTGTTGATGCATTGGAAGAACGAATCATGCTTTCTAGTTTTTCCCTGACACGACTTTCGTTCGTTCGAATTTGGTTCCTTAGGGTACGAAGCTTGTCGCTGGCAGAATCCATCACTTCGCCATGTTCGCTCACTGCATACGTAATTTCTTGTTGCAAATCAATCAATGGATGAAGGGAATCGATATATTCGGCTAAAAGCGGAACATCAATTTCCTGCTCTGCGAGTTCTTCGAAGAAACGGCTGAGGATCCTGCCGGCACGAATCGTACTCGCAAGTTCCATCAGTTCCATCGGTGATAGCATTCCGCCAATCTGTGCCCTTTTTGCATGTGGACGGATATCGAAAATTCCGCCCAATGGCAAGTTACCTTTCAACCGGACGATTTTGGCTGACTCATCAGTTTCTTCCTGCCATCTCGACACTTCTTCAAAATCCGTGGAAGGCATCAATTGCTCTGCCTTCTCTTTTCCTATGGATGAGGATGCGTGTGAGATTAATTGTTCTTTTATTTTATGAAATTCCAATGTCTTTAAAGCTTTATTATGCATGGAGTTAAAGCTCCTCCTTATTTATGGGCAAATAGTTAATCATTTCTCTTTAAAAACGCCAATAATCCATCCGTATCCCTTGCATTAAGGACCGTTGATTCTTTAATCCAGCCCTTTTTGGCTGACGAGACCCCAACAGGCATATGTTCAAGCATGTCGATGCTGTGGGCATCCGTATTGATTACGATCGGAACGCCTGCTTCCTGCGCCTTGCGCAAATGGGGAGGTGCCAAATCCAATCGGTTCGGATTCGCATTCAATTCCAAGGCAGTATTCGTTTCACGGGCCAGTTCAATCAGCATCTCTATATCCACATCATATCCGGCGCGTCTGCCGATGATCCTTCCCGTTGGATGGGCGATGATATCGACATGCGGATTATTCAGAGCCGTCTTTAAGCGCTCCATGATCGTTTCCCGAGGCTGTGAAAAGCTTGAGTGAATCGATGCGATCACCAAATCCATCTCTGCAAGCAGCTCATCCTCATAATCAAGTGTCCCATCAGGAAGTATATCCATTTCAATTCCTGAAAGAACGGTAAAGTCAGCGTATTTTTCATTTAGTTCATGGATGATCCGTTTTTGTTCACGTAAACGTTCCGCGGTCAAGCCGTTCGCCACTTTCAGATATTGTGAATGATCGGTGATGGCCATATATCGATACCCTTTTGCACGGCATGCTTCAATCATTTCTTCAATCGTATGAGCCCCATCACTCCATGTGGTATGCATATGCAGATCACCTTTAATGGCCTCTAAAGAGATGAGAGGTTCACTAGCATCATAATGCTCCACTTCCGTTCCGTCTTCACGTATTTCTGGCGGAATGAAAGGAAGGCCAAAATGATCATAAAATTGTTCTTCCGTTTCAAACGTCAATACATCACCGGTTTCAGTCACTTCCACCCCATATTCGCTGATCTTCTCTCCGCGATCTTTAGCAAGCTGGCGCATCCGCACATTGTGATCCTTCGAACCTGTAAAATGATGGAGTGTCGTGATGAATTCCTTATCCTTCACGATTCGGAAATCAACAGAAATATCATATTCATAATCAAGCACGACCGATACTTTTGTATCACCGGCCGCAATCACCTGCTTTATCCCCTTTAATGCAAGCAGTTGATTCTTAACCTCTTCGGGATGATCTGTCGAAATGATGAAATCGAGGTCCTTGATGGTTTCCCTCATACGCCGGATGCTGCCTGCCCTGGAAGAACGGATGATGTATTCCATGTTAGCAAGGGCCGTTTCGATATCAGCCGCAATCGGCCTCATGAAGGCAAGGGGCAGCCGATCGGGCCTTGAACCAGCCTCGGCAATTGCAGACAGGATCTTCTCTTCCGTTTTTTTGCCGAAACCGGCAAGCGCCGCGACCCTGCCTTCTTCACAGGCGATTTTAAGATCATTCACATCATTGACATGCAGCTCTTTATGAAGCTTGGCAATTTTCTTCCCGCCCAATCCTTGAAGCTGCAGGAGCGGAATCAATCCTTTTGGCACCTGCTCCTGAAGCTCTTCAAGTACAGTCGATTTCCCCTCATTTATATACTCTTCGATGACGGATGCCGTTCCTTTCCCGATTCCATTTAAAGCCGTAAAATCTTCGATCTCCGACAGGCTCCGGTCATCCGTTTCCAAGGCGCCTGCTGCCTTTCGGAAAGCTGAAACCTTGAATGGGTTCTCTCCTTTTAATTCCATATATATTGCAATTTTTTCTAATAATTTAATGATATCTTTTTTATTAATTGTCATCTAATTCACCGCCGAAAAAATTAGTAGGGTGTCCCATGTTCACTTTCTTAAAGATACCTTTCTTGGAGGTAAAGTACAAGCAGTCCGATTCTTGACTCAGGAGGAAGTTACATATTGCTGCATAAAAAGGGGCCTCCCCCGTTCAAAGTATAGGAATCCAGGACTTTGAGAAAGGGAGGCAGGCCCTATTATAGTGACATTAAGATTGTTTTAGGTCATGAAACCAAAGTTCCTTCACTTGCTCGGAAAGGAACGGCGTATGCTTCACGATCGATTCTGCCATAAATGAGCCCGTTAATGGTTTCTGGATGGAATCCATTGGCAGCATGGCAGCTATATATAATATAATAAACATGATAAGATAGACTTCGAGAAAACCCAATATCCCTCCACCCCAGCGATTCAGCTGCTTTAATATCGGAAGATGGGTAATGAAGTTGAGCATGGATCCTATCATTTGCCAAAGAATCTTGGCAGCAAAGAAAATGATTGCAAAGGCAATTGCATTGTAATACGCCGTATCAAGCCCGACTGTATCGAAAAACATATTAAGGGTCGAGGAATCACCCATCGTCGGAAACGGAATCCACAATTTCAAATTGGGAGCAAGATCACCGTAAAATACATAGGCGACGATGAAGGCTACTATGAACCCTGTCATATGAACCGTTTGTAAAATGAAGCCACGCTTTAAACCGATTAATAAACCGATTAAAAGAATGGCCAGAATTGCTAAATCAAGCATGTACTCAGTCCTTCTCTCTCTTTAATTCCAGTTGAAGCTGGTCTAGTTCATCTTTTAATTTAATATATTCGTGGATGGTATTCACGGCCGTTAGCACCGCTAGCTTACTTGTATCCAAGTATGGATTTTTCATCCTGATCTCTCTCATTTTTTCGTCAACCATCGAAGCGACCAGGCGCATATGGCTTGCGCTTTCTGTGCCGACGATTGTATATGGTTGACCGTATATATCAACTGTTGTTTTATTTCGTTTATCGTCTGACAAAATGATGCCCCCAATCTAAACAATCCTAATTCTATCATATCACGAAGTTTTTCGTCATGAAAGAGAGTACATCGTCATTTCTCGCATAAAAATTTGAATAATTTGTCAAACGAAAACGAATTTAGGAAGATTACCTAATAAACAAAATGAAGTTAGGAGCTTACCCATTATGTCCCATGTTGTTTTACTTATCAGTCCCGAACAAATAAAGGCAATGAAGTCCCACTATTCTTCATCCCTGGCCGCCAAGCTGCCGCCTGGGAGCATCTTTTCCGCCAAACCGCCGCTATGTACGGTGACCGCCTATAAATCTGGAAAGGTGCTTTTCCAGGGTAAAAATGCCGAACTTGAAGCGGCAAAATGGCAAAATGGTACCACTGCTGCAGCTCCAAAGAAAAAAACGGCATCCTCTGCGTCAGTGAATGTCCATCGTTATTCGCCGCCTGCAAATATCGGGACCATGTCAGTGATTGGTTCCGATGAGGTCGGAACAGGAGACTATTTCGGCCCGATCACCGTCGTAGCCGTATATGCAAAAAAGGAGCAACTTGCCCTATTGAAAGAACTTGGTGTCCAGGATTCCAAAAATCTGAAAGATCCACAGATCATCGAAATTGCCAAACAGATTAAGGATGTAGTGCCATTCAGCCTGCTCACATGCGACAACCCGAAATATAATGCGCTCCAGGCAAAGGGAATGTCACAAGGAAAAATGAAGGCACTCCTCCATAACCAAGCAATCAAGAATCTCATGCAAAAAATCGACCCGGAACAAGCGGAAGCGGTCCTTATTGATCAATTCGCTCAACCAGAGGTATTTTTCAATTACCTAAAAGGCCAAGAACTATTTCAAGCTAATGCCACCTATCTATGCACAAAAGCGGAAGGCATACACCTTGGAGTAGCAGCCGCATCCATCCTGGCCCGGTATGCATTCGTCAAACGCTTTGACTTGCTGAGTGAAAAAGCTCGATTCAAAATCCCTAAAGGAGCCGGATTTGCAGTCGATGAAGCGGCCGCAAGATTGATTCATGAAAAAGGAATCGATTCATTAAACGAATTCACGAAAACCCACTTCGCCAATACAGAAAAAGCGAAGCGACTATATCAACAGAAATATCATAAATGAAAGAAAGCGGCTGATCTTTTGGAACAGCCGCCTTTTTCTCGTGAGTTTGCACTATTTACTCGTGAGTTTGCGCGGTTTACTCGCGAGTTCGTGCGGTTTACTCGTAAGTTTGTTCCATTTACTCGTAAACTCCAAAAAGACAGCTCCCAAGATTCAGGGAGCTGTCTTTTGGGTTTTATCCTCTTAGTTCCGCGCCAGCTTTTTCTTTAACGGCTTCAAGCACTTTATCATGTGCTTTTGTAATGTCCTCGTCCGTCAGTGTACGTTCCGGGTCAAAGTATTTTAGTGAGTAGGCAATGGATTTCTTGCCTTCCTCCATTCTTTCACCTTCGTATAAGTCGAAGATGCTTACTTCTTTCAGAAGTTTGCCACCGGCTTCTTCAATAATATCCTGAATGTCCCCGGCTTTCGTAGCTTGATCCACAACGAGCGCGATATCGCGTGTGGTTGATGGATAGCGCGGAATGGTTTGGTAGGCAATCGGCGCGACTTCGGCTTCGGCCAATGCTTTTAGGGAAAGTTCAAAAATGTATGTTTCTTTAATATCCAAGTCTTTTTGGACAGTTGGGTGCACTTGGCCGATAAAGCCAATCACATCACCATTCAACAGTACTTCGGCTGTCCGTCCTGGATGCATGTCGTTAATTTCCGCTTGGCGATAACTGATTTGATCAGCTAATCCAAGTGTATCGAATAATGCTTCGATTACACCTTTGGCTACAAAGAAATCCACTGGTTTTTTTTCACCTTGCCATGGATGTGACTCCCATAGGCCGGTTATTGCTCCAGCAATATGTTCTTTTTCTTCTGGCAGTTCTTGTTCGTCACGCTTAAAGAATACCGAACCGATTTCATACAGTGCCAGTGAATCAATTTGGCGGGCATTGTTATATTTCACGACTTCCAGCAATTGTGGCACGATGCTTAAACGCAGCTGGCTCCGTTCTTCACTCATTGGCATTGCTAATCGTATGGATTCTCTTGCTTCCAATGCGAATTGGGACGCTTTTTCCTGGCTTGTCAGTGAATAGGTCACCGCTTGATAAAGCCCTGCGCCTTCAAGTGTACGGCGTGCCTTCCGCCGTTTAATTTGATAGTCAGTCAAATGGCCTGGGGTAGCAGAACCGATCGGCAGTGTAGCGGGAATGTTATCATATCCATATAAACGTGCAGCCTCTTCGACTAAATCAGCTTCAATCGTAATATCACCACGGCGCGTCGGGACTGTGATTGTGAATGTTTCATTGTCAAGTTCAACGCCGAATTGCAGACGTTTGAAGATCGATTCCACAACTGATACGGTCATGCTTGTTCCAAGAAGTGTGTTGATTTTTTCAAGAGTGATGCTAATGACTGCAGGTTCCATTGTCAATTCGTCAACTTCTGCTGCTCCTTGTAAGACTGTTCCGCCTGCATATTGTGCAATCAATTGTGCAGCACGTTCTCCAGCTTCACGTACACGGGCCGGGTCGACGCCTTTTTCAAAGCGGGCACTGGCTTCACTGCGTAATCCATGGTCCTTTGAAGCTTTACGAACTACTGTACCAGCAAAATATGCACTCTCAATAATGATGTTCGTCGTATCATTTTTCACTTCGGAATCCGCTCCGCCCATCACACCAGCTATCGCTACAGGCTCGCTGCCATTTGTGATCACTAAATGGTCAGGTGTCAAAGTGCGTTCAGCTTCATCCAATGTTACGATTTTTTCAGCATCCTTCGCTCTGCGGATGACGATTTCCTTTGAACCAAAGCGGTCATAGTCAAAGGCATGGAGCGGTTGGCCGTATTCAAGTAAAATGTAGTTCGTGATATCCACCACATTATTATGAGGCCTGATACCTGCAGACATCAGCCTAGTCTGCATCCAAAGCGGTGAGGGTCCGACCTTAACATCCTTGATGATTTTAGCAATGTATATCGGGTTATCCTCTTTCGCTTCCACTTTGACACTGATATAATCAGTTGCTTTTTCCTCTGCCTCTTCTTTCTCGACAACCGGCCATTTCACTTCCCGGCCTAGAATGGCTCCCACTTCGTATGCAACACCAAGCATGCTCAATGCGTCGGAACGGTTAGGAGTAAGCCCAAGTTCCAGCACTTCATCACTTAAACCAAGTTCCTCCAATGCATCTTTCCCCACTTCCACATCATTAGGGAAGACGAAGATACCTGTAGCATAATCCTTGGAAACGAGCTTGGATTCGAAGCCCAATTCCTGAAGCGAGCAAATCATCCCGTGCGATTCCTCTCCGCGAAGTTTCGCTTTCTTGATTTTGAAATTACCTGGAAGGACTGCGCCAACAGTAGCGACTGCGACTTTTTGGCCTTTATCGACATTCGGTGCGCCACAGATAATCTGAACGGGATTTTCGGCCCCGATATCAACTTGGCATTTATTCAATTTATCAGCATTTGGATGCTGTTCACGTTCAAGGACATGCCCGATGACGACTCCTTTTAGCCCTTCACTTTTCTTTTCCACCCCTTCAACCTCAATGCCGCTTTTCGTGATTTTGTCAGCTAGCTCCGTCGCATTGATGCCTGAAAGGTCAACATAATCTTGTAACCATTTATATGACACAAACATGGTAGGTCCTCCTTTTTAAAATAAAAATTTATGCTTCGTGATGGTTGAATTGTTTTAAGAATCGAACATCATTCGTATAGAAATGACGGATATCGTCCACACCGTACTTCAACATGGCAATCCGTTCCACGCCGATTCCAAATGCGAATCCAGAGTATTTCTTGGAATCGAAGCCAGCCATTTCAAGGACGTTCGGATGAACGATCCCGCCGCCAAGCACTTCGATCCAGCCTGTTTGTTTACATACACTGCAGCCTTTACCACCGCAGATTTTACAAGAAATATCCACTTCGACGGAAGGCTCCGTAAATGGGAAGAAACTTGGACGAAGACGGATTTCACGATCTTGCCCGAATACTTTTTTCGCAAATACGTCAAGCGTTCCTTTCAGATCGCTCATGCTGATGTTCTCATCGATGACCAAGCCCTCAATTTGCTGGAATTGATGGGAGTGTGTCGCATCATCGTTATCACGGCGATATACTTTTCCCGGGCAAATGATTTTAACAGGACCTTGACCTTTATGTTTTTCCATCGTTCTGGCTTGAACAGGTGACGTGTGCGTACGCATCAGGATTTCATCCGTGATGTAGAAGGAATCCTGCATATCACGTGCCGGATGGCTTTTTGGCAAGTTAAGTGCCTCGAAGTTGTAGTAGTCGCTTTCAACTTCAGGGCCTTCCGCAACGGTATAACCCATACCGATGAATAAGTCTTCGATTTCTTCCACGACACGTGTTAATGGGTGAAGGTTCCCCTTGTTTACCGGACGTCCTGGAAGTGTGACGTCAATCGTTTCAGTTGCTAGCTTTGCATTGACTGCCGCAGTTTCAAGTGCTTTTTGTTTCTCCTCGATCTTTGTTGCGATCGCTTCCCGTACATCATTGGCTAGTGCCCCGATTTTCGGGCGTTCTTCGGCAGATAATTTACCCATGCCGCGCAATACCTCAGTGATTGGCCCTTTTTTCCCTAAATAAGCAACACGGACTTCATTCAGTTCTTTTAATTCGGAAGCGGCGGCAACTTTTTGCAACGCTTCTTCCTGCAGTTCTAGTAATCGTTCCTGCATCATGTCTTCCTCCTTTATTTTCCTTTTGTAAAAATGAACACAAAAAAACCCCAATCCCTAAAGGGACGAGGTTTATGTATCGCGGTACCACCCTTATTAGTGCACAAACAAATAAACTTCTGCACTCACTTCATTAAAAATAACGGCTCTTCACCGGAACATTTTTCGGACATCCTGTCTTCCCAATGCCAACTCGAAAGGTGAATTCCCTTAAGCGGTGCCATAAAAATGCTTTCAGTCAAGGCATTTTTTCCCTGGATATGGTTAACTTAAGCTACTACTCTTTGTCATCGTCGTTTTCATTATAAAATTCTGTTTTATTATATTATAATTCTTCGGCCGTTTCAAATCGATTTTCGTAAATGGTACATTAAAATCCCGGCAGCGATCCCCACATTCAGTGATTCGCTTTTTCCGTAGATGGGAATATAAAGGTTTTTTGTCGTTTTCTCCAGTAATTCCTTCGATACTCCCTGGCCTTCATTACCGACCAGCAGGGCAAATCGGGAAGACTTTTCCACTTCTTCAAATGGCGATGCGCCTTCTAATGCCGTGCCATAAACCGGTGTGCCGCTTTGCTTCAGCTCATCGATGATTTCGGAAAGGTTCCCTTTAATGACAGGCATATGGAAGAGGCTCCCTTGCGTCGAACGGACCACTTTAGGATTATACAAGTCAGCACACCCTTCGCCAAGTATGACCGCATCGATTCCAGCTGCATCTGCTGTCCTGATCATCGTTCCTATATTCCCTGGATCTTGGACGGCATCAATCAACAATAGTTTATCCGGATTGATGGACGCCATGCTTGTCAATTTCTGTTCACAAACCGCGGCAATTCCCTGCGGGGCTTCGGTATCACAAATCGCCTTCATTATATCATTTTTCACATAAATGAGTTCTGTGTCTTCCACCTTAAAATGGGCAGGCATTTCAGTTTCTTCATTGATGATCACTTCCAAGACGATTTCTTCTTTTAAGGCTTCTTCAACAAGGTGAAAACCCTCGACTAAATATTTACCTGTTTTATCGCGTTCTTTTTTCGTCAAAAGTTTTTTCCATTGCTTAACTTGCGGGTTTTTTACGGATTCTATATATTTCAAGGGTAAACGCTCCTTTAACTTCACACTGATTTTCCTATTATAACGCAATTCACATACATATTGCATGCGAGTTTGTGAAATGCTATTAATGTCAGTCATTATGTGTTAGAGGAGGAATAATTATGAATTTGAACTTACGTAATGCGATTATCCAAAATGTATCTGGAAATTCGCAAGAACAACTGGAAGACACGATTGTCGATGCCATACAAAATGGTGAGGAAAAAATGCTTCCTGGTTTGGGAGTATTATTCGAGGTCATCTGGCAAAATTCATCTGAGCAGGAAAAACAGGAAATGATCACTGCCCTCGAAGAAGGATTAAAAAAATAACAGCCTTCAAAGGCTGTTATTTTTTTGATTTCGCTTCGCCAGCCTTCAGTTCTTCGATGGAGACTTCTTCATCAAGCAGCAAGATGAACTTTTTTGCTTTCACTTCTTCAAGCATCGCTTTTGTTTCAGCAAAAGAGTAGCCGTATTTCGTGAAAAAGCTGCGTAAATCTCCAGATCCTTCATCTGTAAAGTAGTGGAAGATTTTTAAAAAAAGAGAGTCCTCCTTATCCTGATTGGCGATGATCAGTATATCCGTATTTTCATTTCCAAGCTGCACATAATTTTTTATATCAGCTGCCACTGTCATTTGGGTGCCAGATACGCCTTTAGCTTTTAAGTCTTGAATTGCAGCAAGTAGTTCCGGGTTAGAGTCAAAAACACCATACACGTTTTTTTCCATGTTTCTCCCTCTCCTTGTTACTCTACTAAAAATAAAATTCCTTTGTCATTATACCTTGCGGCTTTAACAATAAACAAGCAAATAGTATAGCGGAGATCCCTAACTAACGAACGGGGGAACGCTTTGCCTAAAGGGTTTTTTCATTCCTAAAAAATAACAGCCTTGTGAAGGCTGTTATCTCAGTTTGTAGACAAAAGGGGTTCCATCTAAATTTTAAAACAAAGTTGATTAGTGCGGGTGTTCGAGACTCCTGCAGGAAAAGCGCGTCCAGGGGAGACATTGCAGGCGCATAGGCGCCGAGGGCGGACCGCCCGCGAAAAAGCGAGTGCCTGGAGGCATCGTTCAAGTTATACAAACCCGGTTTGTCTACTGTCTGAACAGCATTGTTCAGGCTGTTATTTTTGCGTATTACAGATTGTCGGTATTGATTCGATTTTTGATGTATTCATCCTGCAAGCCTTCCTCTTGCTGCCCGTCAGCATTCGGGCTCACGGTCCGATCCAGGGATCCTTGTGCATCAAGGACTTTATCAGTATCAGCAGAAAACGGGTCTGCATGAGGGTCGCTTGCTAATGTTCCTTCATAATTCCCTGGTTTTTGCTTCTTAAATTTTTCTGTGGAGTTCCCCCAGATTTCCCTTTCTTGAGCTCGCTTCGTATCCAGCTCTTCATTTTCAAAGATGTTGGCAGAATTCCCATGAAGTTCTTCGCTTCTTCCTGGCTGTGCTTCCACTTCCCCTGTTTGATAGGCATTTGCTGTTGTTTCAGGAAAAAGGTTCGGGTCCGGATTGTTCACCACCCCTGTTTTAAGCGGATTCTCTGTAGATTCGTCCGTATTCTCCATGCGATTGGAAGTTATGCTCTCTTGTGCTGATACGGTTTCCGATTCATCTAAAAGAATTAGGAATTTCCCAGCCTCCACTTCATTTATATAAGCGGTGGCTTCATTATCGGCAAGCCCTAACCCACCTAATCGGTTCCTTATATCTTCAGAACCCTCGTTTAGGAAAAAGTGTTTCATCTTATCAATGTAGGAATCCTCGTTAGAGTTAGTAACGACGTCGACATCCGGATCACGCTTTTGATTGACGAAATCCAAATCTTCTTTCTTATCAGCTATTACCGTTATTCCTCCTTCATGGACCCCCTTTTCCTTGAGGGATTGAATAGCCTGGATTATTTCTCTTTCCGTATTAAAAACACCATATAATGTTTTTCCCATGCATCTTCCTCCTCCTATCATTCCGATATTTCTTCTTATGTGTATTTATACCCTGATGGGTGCTAATTAAACACTCCCCTAGGTTCGAACCTTTGACCAAGCTTTGAAATCAAAAAAAACCTGCAGTTTTAAAAACTGCAGGTCATTTCCTTCACTCTTAGAAGCGGTCGGTTCTACGTTCAGTTGCATTTTTCTCATTCACGATCGATTCATCTGTACTATCAAGCTGGATATCTTCCTTTTTAAGAGTATCCCGAACTTGTTCCGTTTCTTGTACAGCATGTTTCTTGATGACAATTTCATCTGTGACGACCGGTTTTTTCGAAACTTCCAATTTTTCTTCAACAACGGGGATCCGTATTGTTTCCCCATCTTCAATGCTTCCAGTTTCCAGATCCGATTCACGTCCTGAAACTGATCTATGCTCGACTGTCACTTCTTCGTGTTCAACAGGGACATTAATCGTTTTATGTTGTTCATTGACTTCTTTGTTAATGACGACTTCACCTGTCTGTACTCTTTCTTTATCAATTTTCAGCTGTTCTTCCCGAAGTTTAAGCGTCCTTTCATCCTCTGGCAATTCACGGCCTTGTCCGTTGACTCCATAAACATCTTCTTTATTTAATGTATCGGTTTTTTCAGTGCCATTATACAGTTGGTTAGTGGAATTTGTATCAAGCCTTGTACCTGCAGTGTCCATTGTACCAGTTGTGAATTTATCTCTTGCCGTTCCAAGATGGCCTTCACCTTCTTCAACCAAAACCAGGACTTTTCCATTTTCTACATCAAAGACATGTTCAGCCGCTTCACTATTCGAAAGGCCTGCATTCGCCAGTCTTGTTGAAAGGTCTGCCGTATCTTCCGGCATGAAGAAACGTGCCACCTTGTCCATAAATGATTCGTCGTTAGGAACATTCGTCATTGTATGAACATCCGTTTCGCGTTGAGTGTTCGTGAAATCCAATGTTTCTTCCTTGTCTGCAACGACCGTTATATCGTCCCCTTCAAAGCCCTTTGCTTTAAGTGCATTAATTGCTTGGATCACTTCTGCATTTGATTCATATACTCCATATACTGTTTTATTCATTTTACATTCCTCCTTAGGTTTTGTTGTTTCGTTTAGTGGGTGCTATGTATAAACTCTACCCGCTATGAACCTAAATAAACGAGGAATCAATATTTCATTTTTGTTATATCATTTACAAATCGTTCTCAGCACAGAACATTTTTTCAATTGATATCGAGGGTTTACAAGGGTTTCCCTATTTATAAAAATGTAATGTTTAACCAATTAATCCCATTTTATGATTTCATATTTTTGCTGGCATTCTTTTTCCTTCTATTATAAAGCCACAGCATTTATTAGCAGGTCTGCAATATGCACCGCTTTCGTACATTCCCCCAAGTTTTCCCTCTCGATCCCCAATTGCATTTGCAGAAGACAGCCAGGGTTCGCCGTGACAACAATATCGGCCTGTGTCGATTTCGTGTGCTCCATTTTGGAGTCGAGAATATTCATGGACATCTCAGATTCTACAATATTATAAATACCAGCGGAGCCGCAGCATCGATCGGCATCCTTCATTTCCCTGAAGTCGATTCCTTCTATTGATTGAAGGAGAATTCGCGGTGCCAAGGAGGTGTTCATCACATTCCGTAAATGACAGGAATCCTGAAAAGTTACTGATTGAGCTGGCAGTTTCAAGCGAACTCTTTCCTGAAAACGCAAATCAACAAGAATCTCGCTGATATCTTTCAACTTATTTTTAAATGCGATTGCACGTTCGTGCCATTCCGGTTCAGCTTGGAGCAGATGGTCATAATCTATGAGAAAACCTCCACAGCCGCCGGCATTCGTAATAATATAATCAACTTCTTCCGCTTCAAAAGCTTCTATATTCCGCTTGGCCAGTTGCTTTGCACCTGCTTTTTCGCCACTGTGCCCATGCAGCGCCCCGCAACATGCCTGGGATTTCGGAATGCCGATTTCACATCCGGCAAGCTGAAGAAGCTTTAGTGTTGCCTTGTTCGTTTCCAAAAACATCGTATCCATCAAGCAGCCGGAAAAAAAAGCCACCTTTTTGAGCGGCGTTCCGATTGCAGGCAGCTCGGTTGGCCTATTTTTCATTTCTGATTTTTTCGGGACTTTCGGCAGCACTTTTTCCATGGTTGCCAAATGATCCGGAAGCATGTTGAGGACTCCCGTTTTACGGGTCATGTATTGCAGGCCTGATCTCTGATAAAAGCCAAGCAAACTCGTCATGGCCTGCATTCGCTCCTGGTGCGGGAATAATCCACTAAAAGCGGCCTTGCGGATCGTTTTTACAGGGTAACTGTGCTTTTTATTCTGATGGATGATATCCCTTGCGTCTTCAAGTAGATGTCCATATTTCACACCTGAAGGACACACAGGTTCACAAGCCCTGCAGCCGAGGCAAAGACTCAACGAACGTTCTACATCCTCATCGGGCTCAATCACACCATCGGCCACCGCTTTCATAAGTGCAATCCGGCCCCTTGGTGAATAAGATTCCTTCAGCCCCGATTCTATGTATGTCGGGCAATGGGGCAAGCAAAAGCCGCAGCGCATGCAATTCAACAATTCATCTTCATTCATTTTTTCCGCGAATTGAATGGAAATGGTTTCCCTTTCCTGAACTGTCGTCATGAAGAAACCACCACCCTTTTCCTTGTTTCCTTGGCAAATACTTTGCCGGGATTCATAATGTTATTGGGATCGAATGCTTGCTTTATCGCTCTCATGGCATCAATCCCTTCTTTCTTCAGCTTCCATTCAAGATAAGGAGCTTTCATCGCTCCTACACCATGTTCACCGGTAATCGTCCCGCCAAGGTCGATAGCCGCGGCAAAAATGTCGGCAAAAGCGAGCTCCACCCTCTCCATTTCCTCCTGATCACGAGCGTCGGTAATGCACGTTGGATGCAGGTTCCCATCCCCAGCATGACCGAAAGTGCAAATGTCCACATTATGCTTGCCAGCGATTTCATTAATCGCTCTAACCATTTTGGCAATTTCCGAGCGGGGAACGGTTGCATCTTCCAAAATGGTCGTCGGCTTGAGGCGTGCCAGTGCGGAAAGGGCTGTCCGTCTTGCTGTTTTCAAGGCGACAGCATCAGATTCCGTTTCAGCAATTTCCACGGAAACCGCCTTTTCCTCAAGACAGATATCGGCCATCCTTTTCATATCACGTTCCACCACTTCAGGCGGACCATCCTGTTCAATCAGCAGGACGGCTTCCACATTGGTGGGCAAACCGATTTTCGCGAAATCCTCAACAACGATCAACGTAGGCCGATCCAGAAATTCCAATGTAACAGGAATGATTTTATGTGAAATGATCTTGGCCACTGACTGGGCTGCAGCATCCAGATCTTGATATAAGGCAAGCATCGTCTTTGTAGTTTCCGGCATTGGGATCAGCTTTAAGATTGCTTCCGTAACGATGCCTAAGGTTCCTTCCGAGCCGACAAAAAGTTTCGTTAAATCGTATCCGGCTACATCTTTGGCAAGCTTGCCCCCTGTTCGAATGATGTCCCCATTCGGAAGGACCACTTCAAGCCCGATGACATAATCACGGGTGACTCCGTACTTTAATCCTCGCAGTCCACCAGAGTTCTCATTAATGTTGCCGCCAATCGTTGAGATTTTCATCGAACTTGGATCAGGCGGATAAAACAAGCCCTTCTCTTCAACCGATGAAATCAAGTCCAACGTGATGAGCCCAGGCTGTACGGTCGCCGTTAAGTTTTCCTCATCTATTTCAAGCAATGAATTCATTCGATTGAATAAAAGGACAAGCCCCCCCTCTGTCGGGCAGGTGCCTCCGCTCAAATTCGTCCCAGAACCGCGTGGAACGATCGAAACATTGTATTCGTTGCAAACTTTGACGATGGCTGCGACTTCTGCTGTGCAGCCCGGTTTAATAACAGCATCCGGCATCGCTTGAAACCCTGGCGTTGCATCATATGAATAGACTAGACATTCCACTTTCGAGTCATCATAATTCTCTTGACCGACGATGGTAATAAGTAGCTGCTTGACCTGCTTTGTTAACATGTACATCCTCCTCATATAAACATAGGAAATTCAAGATTTTTTATATGATGTAAGTATAAGAAAAAAAACACTCAACCTTCTATGTATGAACATATAGAATTTTGAGCTTTCCAGAGAATTAATTTGTATGTTTATCCAATACACTTAATGCTAGATACATAGTGACTAAATCGGCCAGCTTCCTAGGATTCAGTCGGGTCAAATCTTCTATGCGCTTGAGTCTGTAATGGAGGGTATTGATATGGATATGCAGGGCTGCGGCGGTCTCTTTCAGAGATAGATCACATGCAAAATACATGGTAAGGGTTTTAAGCAGCTCCTCATTAGGAAGCAGCTCCTGAATTGTCCGGGATAAATATTCCTGTCTTGTTTCAGCGGTAACTTCATCAAGCAGGACTTCAAGCTTCAAGTCTTCGTCAAATATGATCCCCGATGAAGGAAACGCGATTTTCAAGGAACGTTCCGATTTAAAAAACGCTGACCTGAAAGCGGATCCTGTTGCCCGCGAACTAACTCCTGCACACACTTTATAACCCGAACTCTCTTCCAGCTTATTTTTCAGTTTACTTAATTTCTTTAATTGCTGGTTTTTTGAACCGATGAAATCGGCTATTGAAAGAATGACGAATTGGTTCCTCCCCCAACGGACTGCGATGTCATTGGGATGCTGCTGTCTTATGTATATCTGAAGCGTTCTCCACACATGAGGTTCGATGATTTCCTCAGTCTTAAATTCACCAAGGGTGATGATCCGGTCTGCATGAACATCAATCCCAAGCAACTTGGCCTTCTGCAGGAAGAGCTCATTGAACGTCTGCAGCTGATGCCATTCAAATACGAAGAATTCCATCAGACGTGATTGGGATTCTGCTTGTTCGATATAATAGCTTTCCTGAATGAACATCTCCGTCATCTTTTTTAAAAGTTCCGCATAGGGGGAAACATGTTTGGGGTCGCCTGTAATTCCAATGACACAAACGGCTTCCTGGTTGAAGAAAATAGGTAGGTTTATACCCGCCTTCACTCCTTTCCAACTTCGTTCATCCTGTTTATTGATGATCAATTTCTCACGATTGTTGAAAGCGTGGATGGCTCCTTCATGATAAGATCCAATACGGCTGCTATCGGTGCTCGCGATAATTGTGCCAGCATGATCAATAATGATGATTTCCTCTTCAACCAGTTTTCGAACCTCATGAACCAATTTTCCTGCCACAGCTGCCAATTGCATTATATGACCTCCTTTTTTGACTGGACTTGAAAATATTTCGAGGCTCCCTATGAAAAGGGAGCCTCATTCTACTTATGGAATCATCCAGGAAAGGACGCCATTTTGCAAGAAGGTAATCACACAAACAAGCAGCAATAAGAAAAGACTATGTTTGAGCGTGAATCTCAATAATTCCGATTCCCTGCCCGCCAATCCAACGGCGGCACAGGCAATCGCTATCGATTGCGGTGAAATCATCTTTCCGGTGACCCCTCCGGAAGAGTTGGCCCCAAGTGCCAGGACCGGTTCCATCCCCACTTTAAGAGCGGTCACTTTCTGCAGACTGCCAAATAAGAGGTTGGCCGATGTATCCGATCCGGTAATGAATACACCCAGCCAGCCGAGAACCGGTGCGAAGAACGGAAATAAATCACCCGATTTTGCAAGGGTCATCCCTAATGTTGTCGACATGCCTGAAGCATTCGTTACATAGGCAAAAGCCACCACGGCAGAAATCATCAAGATTGGTTTCGCCAACTCTTTCATCGCTTCAACATAGGTGCCAAAAAAGTCTTTTGCAGACATGTGTGCGATGAACTTCGTTACGATGGCAGCCAGTAAAATGGCAGTCCCGGCTGCTCCAAGCAGTTCTATTTTATAGAAAGCCGCTATCGGCAATCCATTGCTTCCGATTATCTCATTATGCAGACCTGGGACTTCTATTTGGAAGGTTAATAATTTCCCGAGTTCATTGATTACGCCAAGCAGCGCATTGTTGCCTTCATAATGTCCTGAGAGTGCCGGCTTTATTGGGTTCATTCCCCATATGGTTATGAAAAGCGTTAACAGAAGGAATGGTGACCAAGCATGGAATACTTGCCATTTCGTGTACTTTGTTTCCGCTTCTGCTGTATATGAAGGTTCGATTGCTGCTGCCGTTTCCTCGGATGCAAAGCGAAAGATCGTCTTAGGTTTCCAGAATTTAAGGAAGATCGCCAATGCAAATAGTGACACTAACGCAGAAAGGATGTCCGGTAATTCGGGCCCAAGAAAATTTGAACTTAAGTACTGTGTGATGGCAAAGGAAAATCCAGAAACCAAAATTGCCGGCAAGACTTCAAGCGACCTTTTCCACCCAGTCATTATCAAAATGAGATAAAGCGGAATGAAAGCCGAAAGGAATGGCAATTGGCGGCCGACCATTTTTGAAATCTCCATGGCGGCTATGCCAGTAGGTCCTTCCATGGCGATGATCGGTATTCCAACCGCCCCGAATGCTACCGGAGCGGTATTCGCGATCAAACAAATCCCGGCTGCATATAGCGGGTTAAATCCGAGACCAACCAAAAGCGCGGCTGAAATGGCGACAGGTGCTCCAAATCCCGCGGCACCTTCTAAAAATGCCCCAAAAGAAAATGCCACCAATAATGCCTGAAGGCGGCGGTCTTCCGTAAGCGATAGCACCGAAGAACGAATGATATTGAATTGTCCGCTTTTAACAGTCATTTTGTACAAAAATACGGAAGTGATGATTATCCATCCGATTGGGAGCAGCCCATATACCGCTCCTTGTGAAGCAGACATCACCGCTTTTCCTGCCGGCATTCCATATATCAATACAGCCACTGCAAGAGCTACAAGCAACGTGGTTATACCTGCAATATAACCTTTCATACGTTTGATGGTAAGAGCCCAGAAAAAGTAAAGAATTGGAATGAGTGCGGCAAGAGATGATAAAACTAAATTATCGGTGATCGGCGTAAAGTTTTGTGTCCATGTCATTCATTTCGACTCCATTTCCTATATTTTTTTTAAAAAATTCAGAAATCAACAACGAATTGAAACCCCTTACATATCCAAATATTCAAAGTCATCAGATGACTTGATGATTATTCATTAAAATTAAAGTATTAAAAATATAAAATCAAGATATTTTTTATTTTTTGTCGATTTTTTACCCTTCAGGAAGTGTCAAAGATCATTTGTGTTATATAATATTAACCAGAGAAACTCATAGAAAATAGAGGTGCTACTACTTGGTATATAAAAAAATAAAGCCGAAAAAAATTTATGAAGAAGTCAGCGATGAACTTTATGAAATGATTCGGTCAGGCAGCCTGAAACCAGGTGAACAATTGGATTCGATTCAGCAGCTTGCGGAAAATTTCCAAGTCGGACGCCCGGCCATCCGCGAAGCATTAAGTGCATTAAGTTCAATGGGTCTCATTGAAATAAAACAAGGTGAAGGAACATTCGTTAAAACCTTCGACCCCACCATCATGAACCATCCATTGTCTGCCGCCCTTTTGATGGACCAAGACAATATCAAGCATTTACTGGAAGTCCGGAAAATCCTTGAATCCGGTACGGCAGAAGTGGCAGCGAAGATGAGAACGGAAGAAAACCTTATCGAACTCAAGGAAAGCCTTTTTAATATGGAAAAGGTATCCGACGATGAAGAGCTAAGTGATAAAGCGGATATCGCCTTCCATGTTGCAGTGGCAAATGCATCACAAAATGAACTCCTGATTACATTGATGAACCATGTTTCAGAATTAATGACGGAAAAAATGGGTGATATCCGCCGGATTGCGCTTTATTCCGAAGAGATGACACTTAAGCAGCTTTACCAGCAGCATGTCCGGATTTATGATGCAATCGTGGCACAGGATGAAGACGGAGCGCGCAGTGCCATGCTGTTTCACCTTCAAAGCGTCGAGGAATCACTGGACCGGGTCATCCAAAAAAATCAGCAAAAGTATAGTTGATCTTCCTTTAAATTTTAAAAATACTCTATACAAAAAAGGATTAAATTGATATATTATTTTGAAAACGATTAAAAAATCTTGGAAATTGGTATATTCTCTTAAACCATTTCCTTTTTCCATTTTCTAGTCATCAGATGACCTGTTAACTTACTTGAAAAAGGAGGAATTCAATTGAAAGTTACTCTCTTTGCAACATGTTTAGTGGATTTGTTTCAATCCAATGTCGGCAAAGCGACAGTGGAGCTGCTCGAGAGATTAGGCTGTGAGATCGATTTCCCGGAGTCCCAGATATGCTGCGGACAGCCTGCATATAATAGCGGGTATACGAAGGAATCGAAGGAAGCCATGAAAAAGATGATTAAAACGTTCGCGGATGCACAATACATCGTAACCCCCTCCGGTTCCTGTGCAGCGATGTTCAAAGAATATCCGGTCCTTTTCAAAGGCGATCCCAAATGGGAAAAGAAAGCGGCATCATTAGCGGCTAAAACATATGAGTTGACCCAATTCATCGTCGATGTGTTAAAAGTGACCGACGTCGGGGCGACCCTTAAGGGAAAGGCCACTTATCATACTTCATGCCATATGACACGGCTGCTTAAGGTGAAGGAAGCACCTGCCATCTTGTTAAGACATGTCAGGGGGCTGAAAATGACACCGCTTCCGGATGCCCAAAACTGCTGCGGGTTCGGAGGGACCTTTTCGGTCAAGATGGGTGACATTTCCGGGCAGATGGTCGAGGAGAAAGTCTGCAAAATCGAAGATACCGGGGCCGATTTTTTAATCGGCGGGGATGCAGGATGTTTGATGAATATCGGCGGACGGATCCAAAGGAAGGGGCAACCGGTGAAAGTGCTTCATATTGCGGAAGTCCTGAATAGTATTTAAAGAAAGCGAGGAGGGGAAAAACTTATGGCTATGAAAACCAGCTCTGCCAAGTTTAAAGACCGGGTGGATGAAGGAATACATAATGATTTTATGCGATTGGCCGTATCGAGTGCCCAAGAACGATTACACGGACGGCGGCTGACTGCCGTTGATGAATTGGGAAGCTGGGAGGATTGGCGTTCCCTTGGGGAAGAGATCCGGCAGCATGTGCTTAGTAACCTTGATTTCTATTTGCACCAGCTCGCAGAAAATGTTTCGAAAAGGGGCGGCCATGTCTTCTTCGCTGAAACGGCTGAAGAAGCGAGCGGATACATCAAGGATGTCATTGTAAAAAAGAATGCCAAAAAGGTCGTGAAATCCAAATCGATGGTCACGGAAGAGATCAATTTGAATGCCACTCTTGAAGCAGTTGGCCTCGATGTCGTTGAAACGGACCTTGGTGAATACATTTTACAAGTGGATGATCATGATCCCCCTTCCCATATCGTCGCACCTGCTCTCCATAAAAATAAAGAGCAGATTAGGGATGTTTTTAAAGAAAAGCTTGCATATACACAAACCGAAAAACCGGAAGAGCTTACCGCCCATGTCCGGGGCATTCTGCGGAAAGATTTCTTAAGCGCAGATGTAGGTATTACCGGCTGTAATTTTGCGATTGCGGAAACGGGCTCGATCGGTTTGGTGACGAATGAAGGTAATGCCGATTTGGTCACTTCCCTCCCAAAAACGCAAATCACCGTGATGGGAATGGAACGGCTTGTGCCTACATTCGATGAATTCGAAGTCCTTGTCAGCTTATTGACAAGAAGCGCTGTCGGCCAAAGGTTGACCAGTTACATCACCGCACTTACCGGTCCGCGTGATGAAGGCGATGTAGACGGACCCGAGGAATTTCATCTTGTGATCGTAGATAATGGACGCTCCTCCATTTTAGGAACTGAGTTTCAATCCGTCCTTCAATGCATTCGCTGTGCTGCCTGTATAAATGTCTGCCCGGTCTATCGCCAGGTTGGCGGTCATTCATATGGTTCAATATATCCGGGACCAATCGGTGCTGTGCTTTCTCCCTTACTCGGAGGATATGATGATTTCAAGGAGCTGCCATATGCCTCCACTCTATGTGCAGCCTGTACAGATGCCTGTCCGGTAAAGATTCCTCTCCATGATTTACTGAGGAAGCATCGTGAAGTCATCGTTGAAAAGGAAAAAATGGCGCCATTTTCAGAAAAGATGGCCATGAAAGCCTTCGGAATCGGTGCGGCCTCGCCCATGCTTTATAAGTTCGGCTCCAAAATGGCCCCATCAGCGATGTCTCCTTTTAAAACGGGGGATATCATCTCAAAAGGACCAGGACCACTCAAAACTTGGACAGAAAGCCGCGAGTTCCCTGCTCCAGGAAAAGAGAGCTTTCGGGACTGGTTCAAAAATCGGGAAAAAGGAGGGAAACCATCATGAATGGAACCATCCATAATGAAGGGACATTTTTAAACAATATAGCCAAAAACCTGGGAAGGGCTCCTATTACGGAAGGCATCTCCGTTCCGGAATGGAAGCACGCCCCCCAAAAAGAAGTTTTGAAGCATGCGACACCAAATGATCTTGTCGCGGAATTGAAGGAGCAATGTAAACGGGTACATACTCAGCTTCACATGACCGACACCAAGCAAGTGATGCATTGTTTAAAACGGGTGATCGAGGAGCTTGGAAACGGATCCTTGATCATCCCTAAGGACGATCGATTTTCCGACTATGGGTTAGACGGTATCTTAAGAGAAAAAGATGTCCATATATGGGATCACCAAACCGGGAAAGAAAATATCGAAAAAGCCGAAAGTGCTAACATCGGAATCACATTCAGTGAGATGACACTAGCAGAATCAGCGACGGTCGTCTTGTTCAGCGACAAGGACCACGGCCGTTCCATCAGCTTCCTTCCTTCCTGCCATGTTTCCATCATTCCAAAAAGCACCATCGTTCCGCGAATGACCCCGGCTGCTGCGGCCATCCGTTCAAAAGTTAACCGGGGCGAAGTCGTTCCTTCCTGCATCAATTTCATAACAGGGCCGAGCAACTCTGCTGATATCGAAATGGACCTTGTCGTCGGCGTCCATGGACCGATCAAAGCGGTTTATATAATCGTCGAAGATAAGTAGAAAATAGGAAAAGAAAATGGAGAGGTCCTGATTAGGCCTCTCCATTTTTAATTTCCACTACTCGTAAATGATCCGATCAACCGCTTCACGATCGAGGCGTTTAATCACTTCGACAATGAGCTTAACTGCATTCTCATAATCATCCCGGTGGAGCATTGCAGCGTGGGAATGAATATAGCGTGTGGCAATCGTGATCGCCAGAGCGGGAACGCCATTTGCCGTTAAATGGATGGAGCCGGCATCCGTTCCACCGCCTGGAATCGATTCATATTGATAAGGAATATTCATTTCATCAGCCGTGTCGGTGACGAAATCGCGTAATCCCTTATGTGCTACCATCGATGCATCATATATGACGATTTGCGGGCCTTCCCCCATCTTACTCATCGCTTCTTTTTCGGATACCCCCGGTGTATCACCAGCAATGCCGACATCGACGGCAAAACCGATATCCGGCTGAATTTTGAATGTGGATGTTTTGGAGCCACGCAGGCCGACCTCTTCTTGCACCGCGCCAATTCCATAAACTACATTAGGGTGGTCGCTGTCTTTCAGCTGTTTAAGCACATCAATGGCGATTGCACAGCCGATTCGATTGTCCCAGGCTTTGGCGAGCAGCATCTTTTCATTATTCATGACCGTGAATTCAAAATATGGCACAACCATATCCCCGGGCTTGACGCCCCATTCCTTAACATCTTCTTTGCTGGATGCACCAATATCAATAAACATATCCTTAATATCAATCGGCTTTTTCCGCGCATCCGCTGACAGGATATGTGGCGGCTTGGAACCGATAATGCCAGTTACATCACCTTTACTTGTAACGATCGTCACGCGCTGGGCCAGCATTACCTGTGACCACCAGCCCCCTACCGGCTGAAAACGCAAAAATCCTTTATCATCAATTTGGGTGATCATGAAACCGACTTCGTCCATATGCCCGGTAACGACGATTTTCGGTCCGTTTTCATCACCCGTTTTCTTGGCAATCAAACTTCCCAGGCCATCTGTCGAGATTTCATCCGCAAATGGTGTTATGTATTCGGTCATCACTTTTCTTACTTCACTTTCATTTCCTGCGATGCCTTTAGCATCCGTTAAGTCCCGAAGCATCCTTAACGTTTCATCCAATTGAGCCATCCTCATACCTCCCTATTACTTACATTACAAGAATAATTATACATATAATATAATGCATAAACAATCAGCAATCAATAGCCTTGCTTTTGCCTTTCGTAGTTCACTTCATTTTTGCTTACATAGGCTTTTTCCACATCCACTGCTGAAAATCCAAGCAACTCCCCTAAATGTAAATACGCAGCAAAAACCTTTTGGAAGGATGACTCTGTCAACTGTGTGCGAAATTCACTGATGTAGCCGTATATAGCAGTAAATTGAACAGTCAAATCCTCCTGATCCATGTTGGGGGCAGATGGAACTTCCGGTACAAATCCCCGTTCAATCCCGAGTGACAAAATGAAATGAATGCCATCCACGTATTCAGCCAAAATCGTTTCTTTATCAGAGGGGCCTTTAAGACTCCAGAATTTAAAACATCTCGTTTCATTGGCAAGTTCTCCAAGCTCCACTAAAAGAGCAAGTATCTTCCGTTCCACCAAGTCTTCAGCACCCAAATCATGCTTTGATTGTATATGCTCATCCAAAGCTGCCTGCATTTCCATTAATTTACCTATGTTCATTTTCATCACTTCTTTCCATTGTCTTCCCCTAAATTATATCAAATAAATGAAACTTATTAAAAACCCATACGTAAATGAAGGGAATCACTCTGTTTAAGGAGGTAGCTCCATGGTATTGATCATGCGGTTCATTCTTTTGGCTCTCATCATTTTCTTAATATATTCAGTCATCAAATACCTATTTAATCCGAAAAGAAAATTAGAGCTGGCACATGAACAGAAAAAGTTCTTTCTGCTCGACGATACAGCCAATATACGAAAGAATTTTTTATTGACGTACAACGGGGTGATGTTTGAAGGGGAAAAGTATCTAGGGACGACGGAACGCTCCTTTGAGGTCATTTCCATCTTCATCTGGCCTAAAAAAGTGGCCGGCCTGAAAGGCTTGAAGCAAAATGACTTCTTAAAAATCGAGGAAGCCATTAAAAAACAATATCCGGATGCCGTTATTGATTGGAAAAGCCCCGTTAAGGAATTTTTACAAAAATGAAAAAAATTACACGTAATGAAGAGCCTTGAGAAAAAATGACTCAAGGCTCTATATTAATCATCTGAACGGAAAAATTCCTTCCAGGGGACGACCGTCTGCTTCTCTCTCAATAAATATAGCAATAAGGTTAAGGATAATAAAATAATGACGATCAGCGTTGGACTGAAATCCGCAATATAGTGGCCAAAAACCGTATATACGAATGCAACAGGGAGATTGGTCATGAAGGAAAGATAAAAATAATTTTTCAGCCCTTTATTGGATTCCAATAAGCAAAGTGACAGTAAGTAAAAGTGAATGAATGGTATTAGCCTCAGTACTGCAATTTGCCGGCTGTTTAGCTTTCGGTTTCCAAACAGCTTATTCTTAAGCCGCAGCAGCCTATCCTTTGTTTTCGGAAATTTGCCTATTACGAAATAAAACGCCATGCTGGACAACGTCAAACCGATTACCGAATAGATGGTTCCAAAAGCTGCCCCGAATAATACTCCGCCAGACATGCAAACCACAATGACGGGAATGAATAAAAATTGCCTTAATAAATGAAAAGTGATAAAAATCAACGGTGCAAACACGCTTCCTGATTGAACGTAGCTCATCACAAGTGTCAGTTTATCATTCATGCTCTCCCTCCAGCCACTCTTTGCTGCTTCTACAAGCATATACATTATACGGGCTACATATTACAACTGAATGAATATCTTGATCAATAAGCCTATTTGAAGGATCATCAATATTGGCAGGCCCCACTTAAAGGCTGCATGCTTCGTCTTATGGCGAAATTGCTTCATCCCCAAGAAAGAACCAGTCCCTCCGCCTATGACCGCCCAAAACCAAAGTGTCTTTTCGCTTATCCGGTACTCCCCATTACGCGCTTTCCTTTTGTCGATTCCCATTAAGGAAAACCCGATGATGTTTGTGATGATCATATAAACAGCAATGAGCCATACTCCTTGCATCCTCATCCCCTCCTTTAAATATGTAAAAAGCCACCCTCTTGAAAAGAGAGTGGCTGTATCAGTCAGACTTATTTGTCTAATTGTTGTTTAGCAGCAGTTGCTAATTGAGCAAAAGCTTGTTCGTCAGCAACAGCAAGATCAGCAAGCATTTTGCGGTTCACTTCGATACCAGCAAGCTTTAGACCATGCATTAAACGGCTGTAAGAAAGACCGTTGATGCGTGCTGCAGCGTTGATACGAGTGATCCAAAGTTTGCGGAAATCACGTTTCTTTTGACGACGGTCACGGAAAGCATAGTTTCCTGACTTCATTACTTGTTGGTTAGCTACTTTGAAAAGAATATGTTTCGCGCCATAGTAACCTTTAGCTAATTTTATTACCTTTTTACGACGTTTGCGAGTAACAGTACCGCCTTTTACACGTGGCATGTTATTTCCCTCCTATTTAACTCGATAAATCGAACTTATTTAATGTTGTCTAACATATGACGAATACGTTTGAAGTCACCTTTGCTTACAAGGCTAGCTTTGCGAAGCTTACGCTTTTGCTTAGTAGATTTGTTAGCAAATAAATGGCTTGTGTAAGCGTTAGAACGCTTAAGTTTGCCGGATCCAGTCTTTTTGAAACGTTTAGCAGATCCGCGGTGAGTTTTCATTTTAGGCATAAGGTATTCCTCCTCATTACAAATTACTTTACAATTACTTTTCGTTTTTCGGTGCTAAGATAATGAACATGCTGCGCCCGTCCATTTTTGGGTGTTGCTCGATAGTAGCCACTTCTTTACATGCTTCAGAAAAACGAACGAGTACACGTTGACCAATTTCCTTATGCGTAATGGCACGTCCTTTGAATCGGATAGAAGCTTTTACTTTATCGCCTTTTTCAAGGAATTTAATACCGTTGCGAAGCTTCGTATTGAAATCATGTTCTTCAATCGTCGGGCTCAAACGAACCTCTTTCAGACTGATGACTTTTTGATTTTTACGTGCTTCCTTGTCTTTCTTTTGCTGCTCGAAGCGGTGTTTTCCGTAGTCCATGATCCGGGCTACCGGAGGCTTTGCATTTGCAGCAACTAAAACTAGATCAAGATTTACACGAGCGGCAATTTCCAATGCTTCGAATTTCGTTTTAATTCCAAGTTGTTCTCCGTTTTGGTCAATAAGACGAACTTCACGGGCTCGGATGCCCTCGTTTACCATCGCGTCTTTACTAATAGTTAGCCACCTCCAAAGATATTGGCGAATACGAATATTTGAATAAATTCGGTCACGCTCACAACTCGCTTACAGGATATAATCATAATAAAAAAGTGTGGATGCATGTTGCACCCACACTGATAGACTCATTCAGAAAGATCCAAATAATCAAATCATGACCTGTTAACTGCATTGTTTGCGTCAACCAGGTGAGAAGCGGGTGCTTCTTCTTTTCCTCAAACACGTATTCAATTCACTTTAGAAATATATCATAAACACAGATGACTTGTCAAATACTAATTTATTCGTTTTTCACAACAAAATTAATATTATCAGACATTCTGATATTTGACAATACGTTTTTTAAAGTAATTTGGACAAAAAATATTCATCATGATATTCCCCATCAAAAAACAGTGATTCCCGCTTTATTCCTTCCTTTTCAAAACCCATCTTTCTATATAAGGAAAGCGCAGGGGCATTGTTTGCAATCACGGACAATTCCAGGCGCCGGATTTTGTTTGTCCTTGCATGCTCCTCCATTTTCTGAAATAGCTTCGTACCGATGCCTTTTCCCCTGTCCTGTTCATTGATGCCGATGACGATTTTGGCTGAATGCCTCGTTCGGCCCAATTGATTGCCCAATAATATTAGGTAACCCTTCAGTTCCTGGCCGCTAGCAGCAACAAGGAAAATGGAAAGGGGATTTTTTTCGATTTGCTCCAATTGCTTTTCCACTTGTTTCCCCTTCGCTTTTCTTTCCCCAGGGTTGAACAGCATATACCCGGAATCTTCAACATGATTGAACAGAGCAGCCAAGTTACCCGCGTCTTCCCTTGAAGCCTTTCTAATCTCCATTCATCCCAACTCCCCCTTGGTTACAATCCATACTGACCGAAATCATCAAGAATTTTCTTTCGCCTTTTTCTTTTTCTCAATCGTCTCCCAAGAAAATAGGGCTATCCAAAAAAACAGGACCGGGACAATGGCATATTGTCGATAACCATCCAATAACAATAAGATGATGATGACAAGGAATGTCGGTCCGAATAAGTAAGTGAATTTCTTTTTCATGCTGACCCTCCTTTTCATTGCTGTACAATTTTCACATGATGGTTTCATTTTATCATGCCTTAATTAAAAAGAGGGACACAACTATGTGCCCCTCTTTTTGCTGTTAACGGCTTACTTCCGCTTTAATTGCTGAAACGAAATCTTCAAAAGCGATCGTTTCGGATTTTTGTTCACCGTATTTTCGTACATTCACGCTGCCTTCTTTGGCTTCATTGTCTCCAACAACCAGCATGTACGGGATTTTTTGCATTTGCGCTTCACGGATTTTGTAACCGATTTTCTCGTCACGTGTATCGAGATCGACACGAATGCCTTGCGCTTTAAGTTTTTCCTGTACTTCTTTCGCATAATCCAAGTGCACTTCAGGTGAGACCGGAATCACTTGTGCTTGGATAGGTGCCAGCCAAGTCGGGAATGCCCCCTTGTATTCTTCGATCAAGTAAGCGACAAAACGTTCCATTGTGGAAACGACGCCGCGGTGGATAACGACCGGACGATGCTGCTTGCCGTCCTCACCGACGTAATTAAGATCAAAACGTTCAGGAAGCAAGAAATCAAGCTGAACAGTGGAAAGCGTTTCATCTTTCCCTAATGCAGTACGTACCTGAACATCAAGCTTAGGACCGTAGAATGCCGCTTCACCTTCCGCTTCAAAGTAATCCAGACCAAGTTCATCCATGGCGCCTTTTAACATGCTTTGTGCTTTTTCCCACATGTCATCATCGTCGAAGTATTTTTCTGTATCCTGCGGATCGCGATAGGACAGACGGAATGAATAATCCTTGATATCGAAATCTTTATATACTTCCAGAACCAGGTTCACAACGCGCTTGAACTCTTCTTTGATTTGGTCGGGGCGAACGAAAATGTGCGCATCATTCAATGTCATCCCACGTACACGCTGAAGGCCGGAAAGGGCACCTGACATTTCATAGCGGTGCATCAAGCCTAGCTCGGCAATCCGGATTGGCAGTTCGCGGTAGCTGTGGATACTGTTTTTATAGACCATCATGTGATGCGGACAGTTCATCGGACGCAGGACAAGCTGTTCGTTTTCCATCTCCATGACTGGGAACATGCCGTCCTGGTAATGATCCCAGTGTCCAGATGTTTTATAAAGGTCCACACTACCCATTACAGGTGTGTAGACATGGTCATAACCCAAACGTTCTTCCTTGTCCACGATATACCTTTCGATTGTCCGGCGGATGGTCGCGCCTTTTGGCAACCACATCGGCAGCCCTTGTCCCACTTTTTGTGAGCTCATGAACAAGTTCAATTCTTTGCCGATTTTACGATGGTCACGTTCCTTGGCTTCTTCAAGGAAACGCAGGTGTTCGGCTAAATCTTCTTTTTTATAGAAAGCCGTACCGTAAATGCGTTGCAGCATTTTGTTTTTGCTATCGCCTCTCCAGTAGGCTCCAGCGATGCTCAAAAGCTTGAATTCTTTGATTTTCCCAGTTGATGGAACATGAATTCCACGGCAAAGGTCAAAGAATTCACCCTGCTCATAAAGCGTTACCTGCTGATCGGCAGGAATCGCATCGATTAATTCCAATTTATACTCGTCACCTATTTCTTTAAAACGGGAAATCGCTTCATCACGACTTACTTCAATGCGGGAAATTTCCAAGTTCTCGTTGACGATTTTCTTCATTTCTTTTTCAATCAATGGAAGGTCTTCGGGAGTCAATGATTCCTCCATATCCATATCATAGTAAAAGCCGCCCTCGATGACTGGCCCTACGCCGAATTTAGCGTTTTTGTATAAACGTTTGATCGCTTGTGCCATCAAGTGCGCTGTACTGTGACGCAATACTTCAAGAGCATCCGCTGTGTCCTGTGTGACGATTTCGATTGAACCATCTTGTTCAATCGGGCGTTTCAAATCATATAATTCACCATTGAATTTTCCGGCAATGGATTTTTTCCTTAAACCAGGACTGATGGATGCAGCGATGTCTTCAGTTGTTGTGCCTTTAGCAAACTCCTTAACCGCTCCGTCAGGAAAAGATATTTTCAGTAATTCTGACATTCAGTTTCACTCCTTCTTATTGTTCGAACAAATTACAGGTATTTGATTCCATTACAACACAAAAAAGCCCGCCCCTGTATAAAACAGGGACGAGCTTAGTAATAAATATCATTAACCCGCGGTTCCACCCTCGTTCCAGCTTGCTTTTCACGGCAAAATGGCACTTGTAACTTGGTAACGGCAGCTTCCCGTCAGCTCATATTCGCAGGATGCCTGCTTTCCGAGCCGAAGTTTAAAGGTGGTAAGTGTTCCATGCGAATAGGAAGCTTACAGCCTGTTGGCTCCCCTCTCTGATAATCGGCGACTAGAATACCCTTGTCCTCATCATAACTTTTAGTTTTTTAATAGTATGTAGGAAATTATAATTTGTTATACGGTGAAAATCAAGGTTAATTTTCTTTTTTCCACGAAAGATCATTCAAATGCATGGAAAATGACGAAAGTGGCAGGACAGTCGCCCGTTCTTCGAAAATCCTCGAAATGGTCTGGATCAGCCCTTCTTCCTTGTCATCGGTATAGATACACAAGTTTTCAGGAGCAATCGATAAAAGCGGGGCAAGTATCACCGTATCGAGAAAAAGTGAACTTTTGGCAAGTAGCCTCCTGTCGATCATACTATTGATTTTTTGACGGTCGAGCTTGCTGAACTTCTGATCATAGAAATGAAAACCATCCCGGTTGACCAGGTGTAGCTTTCTTAATTTCGACTCCTGCCCATGAAGGCAATCACGGAGCGTAGCAATGAAATTTTGATAGTCCTGCTCCAGCTTGTATTCATCAATCGCCTTGACGACATACTTTTCCAAAGTGTGCTGAAATGATTTTAAACGGAACGTCGTAAAAGAATCGAATGAAAAAGATACCTCTCCAGCCAAGATGCTTTGAAGTCCTTCCTCAATCAATCGTTTCTCCATACTGAATGCTTCATCTTGATTCCTGGCTCTTTCCACCTCGATGATTGATGATGCAATTTCAATGATGGCTTCAATTTCTTCCCGTTCCCTATAAAAAAATTTACCGACTATTATTTGCTCCAGAACAGGAAGCGTCTTTTCTTCCAATAAAAAAGAATGAAATGCATCACGAAGCAGGATTAGCCATTTATCACCTGAAGACTCCGTCATATCCACATGCATGCCTTGTTGTGGAAGAAATCGAATGTATGCTTGAAATTCTGCCCCCAATGGATGGACAGAAACGAAATTCAGTAATTTCAATGCCTCTGAATCGTTTTGAAACGAAATTTGCACTACGACATCCCCCCTTCCCCCTTGCTTCTTTTTTCATGTATATGGGAATGGGGACGTGTTTAGAAGTAGGATGGGCCTTGTAAGAAGAAAAAAGTGACCTCCTTTAAGAGACCACTTTTCTTCATCTTCTCCGATTCACGCCATCCAGCTTGACCGGCTCCGCTAAATATTGAATTCGTTCCAGTACCCTGGCCGCCTTCACTTCTTCCTTTTCACCACGCTGTGAAAAGGTAAGGTGGTTCTCCAGGCCATTCAAGTCAAAATTCGAAGTGAAAAACGTCGGCAGGTTTTCCAGCATCCTAAATTGCAAAATCGGACCAAAAACCTCATCGCGTCCCCAACTCGTCATGGACTCCGCTCCAATGTCATCCAGCATGAGGACAGGTGCCGTTTTCACCATTTCAATTTTTTCATTGACCGTATTATCACCTATCGATCCCTTAAGTTCCCTCAAGTAGTCAGGGACATAGACAATAAGGGAGGAAATTTGCCTTTTTGCAAGTTCATTGGCAATCGCACCTAATAAGTACGTTTTCCCAACACCGAATTTCCCATATATATATAAGCCTTTTTGCCTTTTACCTGGCTCATATTCCATAATGAACGACATCGCATTACTTAAAACAGCCAAGCGTTTGTTTTCATTATCCGTTTGGGTAAAGTCTTCAATGCTCGCCTTTAAAATATCCTTCGGTACATACAGGCTGCGGATCAACTTTTCCCGTTTCCGCTTTTCATCCTCTGCCAATTTCCGCGGGCAGACTTCATAATGCAGGTTCAGGGCTTTCCCTTGAACCACCAATTTGGGATAATACCCTTGCATCATATTGATGCAGCCATCCAAGCTCGGACATTTATCACATTTATTGCTTTGTGAAGTGAACTCATAAAGCTTCCCCAAGTTTTTATCAATCATTTCCTTCGTGACCGTCGAGCTGTTGGCATTCATAAATAACCGCACCTGTTCGTTTTCAAAAATCTCCTGTTTCAGCTTTTCATAACGCTGTTGAAATTGATTTGTATTGGCCAATTTATTTAGGGACCTATTAATCTTTTCCATCGTTCATTTCACCTCCTGCTTTCCACTGCTTCCATTTCTCCAGAAGCTCGCGTTTCTGGGCATCCAATTCAGGCTGATCCGCATTCTGCTCCTGCTGTGCTTCTTCTTTTTTCTCAAGCCACTCCGGAACCACTTCTTCCCGTATCGCCTTTTTCCGGCTGCCCTTCGCAGCATTCCTGCTTCCTTGAGCCCAGTCCTGATATTTCCGGTGTTCATTTTTAGCCAGTTCCATCGCCTCGACGACCGTGGAGACCTTCAGCCGTGCCCAATGGCCCGCCAGCTTTTCCACATAACCCTTCGTGAACTTCATATCCGTTTTGAGCATGACATATTCAATCAATACATTGACGACACCCGGATTCAGCTTTTGATTGATCATCACGCCCTCAACCACTTTCAAATCACCGCTTGATGGCTCTGCACCGCCAGACAATTGCATCAGCCGCTCCCTTGGAGAAATCGTCTCCAAATGACGGATTAACTCTTGTTCCTGTGTTTTCGGTTCTTCTTTTTGTGTCCGTTCACGAATCGGCTGCACCCGATTGACAAGGGAAGGCATATCGGCCTGCCGCTCGATCTGGTACCAATCCCTTGCTGCCTTTCTGAGCACTTCCTCATCGATCTCATCATCCAATGAAACGGCATCCATTACTAGTTTTTGCATTTCAAGCGGATCGATGCCATATAAAAAAGCAAGTTTGGCAATCGTACTTTTTATTTTCGGGGTAAAGGCCTTTTTCGGTACGATCGAGGATTTAATCCCGGCAAATAAAAGGTCAAAATCAAATAAGTCATCAAACCCCGATGGCTCGACGCCTTCCGTCCGATCGATGAATTGCTGTTCAGGCATCGGTTGCCATTCATTTTTCGCTTCATCCGTTACATATAAAGAGTCCAAATGATCTGATGAGAACACTTCCGCAAAAGATTTAGTCACACCTTCATATTGATCGGTCAAGATATGGTCATCACAAAAGAATCTCTTTAACCGGTTGAATTGCGCTTTACCGATTTTTTTGTATAAGTAAATATTCAGCATTCCGTCCGTGAAAAACTGCTGGGGGGAAAGCGGCGGGTTTAACTCATAGATGAATTCCTTCGTTTCATTTTTCGATTTCTTATATACATTCAACAGACCGATTCCCTCAAGTAAAAGGCGTGCTTCGTAAATATCACCTAACTTAAGGCCGATGGTATTCATTAATTGATAATGTGAGGAGGTTTCCGACCATAGCCTGTTTTCCTCCAACTCACTCCATAACGTCATATATAGGCTAATGCAGATAGGTCCAATAAGAGGTTGATATAGTCGGGTAAGTATTTTCCGATCATAATCATGAAGCAGCCCCGCAGATGAGACCAAATATGAATCAGCTGGGAGCAATTCTTGCCAATGCATTGACATCTCCATTCAAACCTTTCAAAAGATGTAGTGAAAAAAGAGCCAAAGTGAATCTTCAGCTCTACTTTCTTTCTTTATTTATCAAATCTTTCAATTCATCGATAAAGACATTGATATCTTTAAATTGTCGATAGACGGATGCGAACCTTACATATGCAACCTCATCGACTTCTGCCAGCTTGTCCATCACCATTTCGCCGACACTGTCGCTTTTCACTTCCGATATGCCCTGGTTGCGTAGTTCTTTTTCTACATAACTGGTAATTTGCTCCAGTTCTTTCAAGGGAACCGGACGTTTTTCGCAAGCCCTGATTAAGCCACGCAGGATTTTATCACGACTGAACTCTTCCCGTGTCCCGCCCTTTTTCACTACAATGAGCGGTGTTTCCTCCACCTTTTCAAATGTCGTGAATCGAAAACCACATGCCTCACATTCACGGCGTCGTCGAATCGATTTACTTTCATCGACTGGCCTGGAATCGAGCACTCTTGTTCCGTTATATTGACATGATGGGCATTTCATCATTATCAGCTCCGTATTTTATGTAGGACTCCCCTATCTAAATGTTCCCCAAGGAATTACTTCTCTATCTTAATCTTATATTAAAAGGAACGGCCAGTACAAGTAAAAAGTGTAACTTCCGGCACCAGGCACTTTTTGTTCTGCCCTTGAAGCACCGTTGTCAAAGTCTTCGTGCTACAAGGTCTTCCTCCCCTATAAAGTGAAGCGGACTGCCGATTGATTGCATTAAAAAAGAGATGCACCCATGGCATCTCTGTGTATACGTGTTTTTTATAGGGCACTTATATTGGCTTTTTTCATTTGTACAGGACCTAATCCACGTGGCAATTCTATGTTTTCACGTGTTTGCGCATTCAAAGCTTCTGCAATATAATCTGCCGCAATATTCGGATCCAAGTTACCGCATGTATAGACATCAATGCTCGCATAGCCGTGTTCTGGAAAACTGTGAATCGTTAAGTGTGATTCAGAAATGATGACAACCCCGCTGACTCCTTGTGGAGCAAATTTGTGAAAGGCAACTTCTCGTACCTCTGCACCTGATTTCAAAGCAGCATCAACAAAAATCTTTTCAATTAAATCGATATTGTTCAGTTTTTCAAAGTCACAACCCCAAAGTTCAGAAATGACGTGTCTACCCATAGTTTCCATAGTGTAAGCTGTTTCCATATTAAGCTTCCCCCTTACCATGATTTAAAAATAAGTTCTGATAACTACCACGGGGGAAAGTTAGTCCAAAGAGGTCCTAACCCTTTAAGTAGCCATCATGCAAACCGCTTTTGAAGAAGTTCACGATTCATAGTATATATGGTTTGAATTTTTTTTGCAACTCCAAATTGAATTTTTGGAAAGATAAACTTTATATGTAATAGAGATATAGCGAAGGTTCCAATGTGGGGGGAATTATGTTTTCGGGATTATTCAGCGCCTTAAAGCAGACAGGAAGTGATGGATCACTGCATTAAAAACTAGCCCGCTAAAAAATTTTAGCAGGCTCGATTTTTTCATTATTTTACTGATAACTCGACTTCGGAAGTTTTTTTCAACTCGGAGCCAACCAATTTCACAAGATCCACTACCCGGTTGGAGTAACCCCACTCATTATCATACCATGCAAGCACTTTCACTTTCCTGTCCCCGATCATCATCGTCGTCAACCCATCGATGATTGCAGAGTGTGGATTCGTTTTGAAATCACTGGAAACTAAAGGTTCCATCGTGAATTCCATGATTCCTTTAAGTTCATTTTCTGAAGCATCGATGAAAGCTTGGTTCACTTCATCAATCGTGACATCACTGTTTAAATCCACAACAAGATCGACTAAAGATACGTTAGGTGTCGGTACGCGTATCGCCATTCCATGAAGCTTGCCTTTTAATTGCGGCAACACTAGTGAGATGGCTTTTGCAGCTCCTGTAGTCGTAGGAATCATGCTTTCCGCAGCGGCACGGGCACGTCTCAAGTCTTTGTGCGGGTTATCGATATTATTTTGGTCATTTGTATAAGAATGTATCGTTGTCATTAAACCGTTGTTTATGCCGAATTTTTCATCAAGCACTTTTGCAACCGGTCCAAGGCAGTTCGTTGTACAAGATGCATTGGATATGACGAAATGCTTGTCAATTTCCAGCACTTCCTGATTTACTCCCATTACAATGGTAACGTCTTCATTTTTACCCGGGGCTGATAATATAACTCTTTTTGCTCCTGCTTCTAAATGAAGAGCCGCTTTAGAACGATCATTGAATTTGCCAGTGGCTTCAATTACAATATCTATGTTCATCTCTTTCCAAGGCAATAGCTTTGGATCGCGGTTATTTATTAGTTTTACTCGGCGGCCATTCACTACTAGTGAATCATCTTCAGCTATAATGATACCGTCGAATTTACCATGTATCGTATCATATTTTAGTAAGTGTGCTAAAGTTTCAGCTGGATAGCTTGCATTAATGGCAACAATGTCCAAACTTTCATCTAATATGGCCTTTCGGAAAACCATTCTTCCAATTCTCCCAAATCCGTTAATCGCTATTCTTGAATTCATTGTTCGGACCCTCCAGAAAATATTAGTGTTATACTTATTACCTTTCACATGTAATTAGTATAACATAATTCAAGGGAATTGTGCTAATAAAAATGCGGATTGTTCTTATTTTTTCAACATAAAAAGAAGAAACCGGGCGGTTTCTTCTTTTTATCATAATTATATGACATACCATTCGCTAAGTATGGACTTCACTTGCCTCTTCGTTTCATTAATGTCCCCATTATTATCGATGACGGCATCCGCCAATGCCTTTTTATCGGCCAAGGGCATTTGCGAATTGATCCTGGCAAGTGCCTCCGTCTCCGAAAGACCATTCCTGTTCATTAATCGCTGCAATTGAACTTGCTCATCCACATAGATCAAAAGCGTCTTATCCACCATGAATGTCAGCTTGCTTTCGAATAGGAGCGGAATATCCATGAACACCGTTTCTTCCCCTGATGATAGTGCCGCTTCCGTTTTGAGTCGCATCCAATTTCTGACGGCAGGATGCACGATGCTATTCAATAGCAATCTCTTTTCTTGATCATTAAATATGATCGACCCAAGCTTTACGCGATCTATATTCCCATCCGTCAATAAGATATCTTCACCAAATGCCTTCACAACTTGATGATAGGCTTCTTCACCTGGCTCAACGACAGCACGGGAAGCCAGATCTGCATCTACAATCGTGAATCCGAGTTCCTGTAAATAGAGGCTGACACTGCTTTTCCCACTGGCGATGCCTCCGGTGATTCCGATGATTTGTCCCATAAGCTCCCCCTTTTAAACCATGTATCATAACTTGAATATACCAATGATAATCAATAGTACACCTGGAAGAAAGGTCAAATGCTGGACAACTTTATTATTTGAAAGCATTTTCCCGCTTTGAATTCCGCTCCAAATGAAAATCGAACTCATAACCGCGATGCACCCTGCGAGGATAATCGGTGAAATGCCGATCATAGCCGCTCCAACTCCGGCCCCGAAAGCATCCAGCGAAAGTGCAAACCCGAGAACAAGCGCTTCAACACCCGTAATCGTGCCTGATTTATCAAAATCGGCATTCAATGGTTTTTGTAAAATATTAATGACTACCCCAAGTGATTTAATTTCAAAATTGAAGATGATCTTTTCATGATATCTATCATCTTTCAGATCTTTTTCAGGCTTAAAATACTGATATACCATCCAGGCACCAAGAAAAATGAGGATGATGCCACCCGTTTTTTCAGCCGCCCCGATAGATATGAGCTGACTGATGAATTGTCCGATGACCATCGCTATACCTAAACTCAATGCAGAACAAAATGAGATGACCGCTATTGACCTTAAGGGGATTTTCATCTTCCGCATACCGAATGTCAAACCTACGCCAAATCCGTCAATACTAACTGCAAAAGCGAGAAAAATAATTTGTAGCCACATCGGAATATTACTCCTTCCCTACTCGTTGCTACCCTAGTATATGGAAGGAGCCCATCCGATGTGTTTGAAATAACATTACCTATTTAAGCGGCTGGCATAACGGGCAAATATGTGTACCGCGTCCTGCAACAACCAGTTTCTCAAGCGGCGTGCCGCATGTTTTGCAGTTCTCGCCTTTTCGTCCATAAACATTCAGTTCCAACTGAAACATGCCGATTTGCCCTTGGGAATTGATGTAAGAACGAATTGTACTTCCGCCTTTTTCCACAGCTTCACCTAAAGTCGCAATGATTTCTGCATGCAACGTCTTGATTTCCTGCAATGAGAGTGAAGAAGCGATTCTCTCCGGATGGATACCGGAACGGAATAACGACTCGTCCACATATATATTTCCAATCCCGACGACAACCGTTTGATCAAGGAGAACGGGCTTGATTTTCCTGTTGGTTCTTGCCAACTTGCTACTTAGCCCCTCGACAGTAAAATCTTCAGACAAAGGTTCAGGCCCTAAATGCAACAGAGGCAGCCGATCAAGTTCTTCCCCTTTGGCAAATAGATGCATCGTTCCGAATTTCCGGACATCCCTGTATCGAAGTTCACTGCCATCCGTGAAAGTGAAGATCACATGGGTATGCTTATCATACGGCTCTTCTTTTGGATGCACGCCGTATTTCCCCTCCATCCTTAAATGCGAAACCATCGAATAATCATCCAAGGTGAAAATGAGGAACTTGCCCCGACGGCCTATTCCCCTTATCGTCTGCCCCTTTAAAGCATCCTGAAACTGTTCGACAGGTTCAGGAGCTTTAATGATCTTTGGCCAGAAGACGGACACTTCCTTGATCTCTTTTCCGAGTATGAGCTGCTCTAACGTTCTTCTGACTGTTTCCACTTCTGGAAGTTCTGGCATTGCAATCACCTATCTTTTATTATTTGGCATCATACCATGTTGGCCCGAAAGCATAATCCACTTTAAGGGGCACGTTCAATTCAATGGCATTTTCCATTTCCTCCGGAACGATCACTTTAAGGATTTCCAGTTCCTCAGGAGGAGTTTCAAAAATCAATTCATCATGCACCTGAAGAAGCATTCTCGTTTTAAGTCCTTCACTTTTCAGGCGCTTATTCATATTTATCATGGCAAGCTTGATGATATCCGCGGCGCTGCCTTGAATCGGCGTGTTCATTGCTGTCCGTTCGGCAAAGCTCCTGATGTTGAAATTCCTGCTTGTTATCTCAGGTATATAGCGCCTTCTTTGCATCAGAGTCGTGCTATATCCTTTTTGACGGGCCTCATGTATGCTTTCTTCCATATATTCCTGAACACCAGGAAAGCTTCTTAAATACTTCTCGATGAACTCTCCAGCTTCTTTTCTCGTGATGCCAAGACTTTGCGATAGCCCGTAATCACTTATGCCATAAACGATTCCGAAGTTGACCGCTTTGGCATGGCGCCTCATGTTCGAAGTGACTTCCTCTGCCGATACATGGAACACATCCATGGCTGTCTTTGTATGAATGTCCATCCCGGCCTGGAACGCTTCCACCAATCCGCTGTCATTGGCGATATGTGCCAGAACGCGTAACTCGATCTGGGAGTAGTCGGCAGCAAAAATGATCCAATCCTTTTCGGAAGGAATGAAGGCCTGCCTGATTTTCCTGCCTTCTTCCAGTCTGATCGGGATATTCTGCAGATTGGGATCTGTAGAGCTTAACCGGCCTGTCTGGGTCAATGCTTGGTTGAACCGGGTGTGCACCTTGTCCGTTTTGCCATTGACCACTTTAAGCAACCCTTCAATATAAGTGGATTGCAACTTACCAAGCTGGCGATACAATAGTATCTCCTTGACGATATCATGCTTGCTCTCCAATTTTTCCAGCACATCGGCTGAAGTCGAATAACCTGTTTTGGTTTTCTTCATGACAGGAAGCTCCAACTTTTCAAACAGGATGGCCCCAAGCTGTTTAGGTGAATTGATATTGAACGCCTCACCAGCCAAATCAAAAATTCGTGCTTCGATGTTTCTTAAGCGAATGGCTAATTCCTGTCCCATGTTTTTCAGTCGGCCTATATCCACCTTGATCCCCTGCCATTCCATATTGGCCAGGATGATCGACAGTGGCAGCTCCAGTTCCGTAAATAGGTGAAATTGCTCGAACTCTTGCAGCTTATCAATCATCGGTGCTTTCAGAGACAGGATCGCCTTCGCTTTTCTGGCGATATGCTCCCTCAATTCCGCTTCCTCAGGTATTTTGCGTTTTGCACCTTTTCCATAAAAAACATCATCCGTTTCAAGGCGGATAGCACCTTGAGTTTTCGTGATTTCTGCAACTTCGTCCACTGACTCCGCCGGATCCAGGATATAGGATGCCAAAAATACATCAAAATCGATGCCTTTTATGTCGACTCCTCGATGACGCAGTGCAACAACCGTACGCTTCGCATCAAAAACCGTTTTCTTTTTTGTTTCATCCTCTGCCCAGGATTTAAAGGCCCCGGAACTCAGAGCATCATCTCCATGGAAGTAAAAGTGACCTTGTTCATTACTGATGGCAATCCCTATTATATCGGCACGATGATAATTATCTTCTAAAATTTCAACATACAAAGCACTTTCATCTGTAAACATTCCTTCTGTCATTTCAGAAGTATGCACCTCTATCTTCTCCTGTTCAATCGGTGCACTTTCCGTTACATCCAATTTATCAAGCAAAGTCGAAAAGCCAAGCTCTTTATAGAATGAAATGACTCGATCCTGATCCATGCCAGTATACTCGGTCTCGTTTACGGAAACTTCAAGCGGCGCTTCCCTCGTTATTGTAGCCAGCTCTTTGCTTAATAGGGCCAGGTCTTTATGTTCTTCTATTTTCTCTTTCAATTTTTGTCCGCTTACCTCATCAATCGACTGCAAAAGGTTTTCAACCGTTTCAAATTGATGCAATAATTTAAGGGCAGTCTTTTCACCAACACCCGGAATACCGGGAATATTGTCCGAGGCATCTCCCATCAGCCCTTTTAAATCAATGATTTGCAATGGGGATAGACCGTATTTTTCATGTATATGCTTTGGGGTGTACTCCTCAATTTCAGTAATCCCCTTTTTCGTGATGGAAACCGTCGTACTAGGGGAGGATAATTGCGTTAAATCCTTATCACCGGAAATGACCTTCACTTCAAAACCATCTTTTTCCGCTTGCAAAGACAGCGTACCGATAATATCATCGGCTTCGTAGTTCTCCAGTTCATACCTTTTTATTTGAAAACAATCAAGCAGCTCGCGAATGAAAGGGAATTGCTCCGATAATTCTGGCGGCGTTTTTTGGCGCCCACCCTTATATTCTTTGAATGATGCATGTCTGAATGTCGTTTTACCCGCATCGAATGCCACAAGTATGTGCGTTGGCTTTTCTTCTTCAAGAATGCGGTTAAGCATCATGGTGAATCCGTACACGGAATTCGTATGGACCCCCTTATCATTATTCAAGAGCGGAAGCGCAAAAAACGCACGGTATGCAATGCTGTTTCCATCTATGAGTACTAACTTTTTATCCAAATCCGTCTTCCTCCAGTCATACAGGTTTATGTAGTTATAGCTTCTATATAAAAACGCAAAAAGCCGTTCATTTTCTTTCTCTATTCTACCATGAGTAGAAGCGGAAAGAAAAATGACGGCATCAAGGTTATTTAGTATTTCCCATTAACAAGCTGGCATAAGGGGAATCCGAAGGCAGAACGATGACCGTTTGATCTCCGATCGTTTTTTTGTAGGATTCAAGAGTCCGGTATAGTTTATAGAATTCGGGGTCTTTGGAAAACGACTTATTATAGATTTTCGCTGCTTCCCCTTCACCTTCAGCCCTGATCACTTCTGCATCAGCCTCTGCAGTAGAGAGCAATTCTTTCACTTTCCGATCAGTATCCGCAATGATCCGGTTTTTCTTCGCATCACCCTTGGATAGGTATTCTTGCGCTTTCGATTCCCGCTCGGATATCATCCTCTTGAAGACTGATGCTTCGTTTTCGGCGGGCAGGTCAGTCCGCTTTATCCGGACATCCGTCAAGCTGATGCCATAACTGTCCTTTTGCAGCAAATCGTTGACTTTTTCCGTTATGCGGTCGTTTAAACTTCCCCTGGATGACTTCTCATCATTGATGATCTCATCATAATTCAGCTGGCCCAGCTCTGAACGAACTGCCGAATAGATGAACTCTTCCATTTTCGTTTCGGCATTCTCAAGTGTCCTTGCATTTGTAATCAATTTCTTCGGATCTTCTATTCTCCAAACTGCATAGTTATCGATCAGCATCCGCTTTTTATCTTTTGTATTGATTTCCGCTTCGGAAACATCAGAAGTCATCTGATACTTCGGCAAGGTCATGATACTCTGAATGAAAGGCACCTTCGCCTTTAATCCCGGGGTCTTATCGATCCTTACCACCTCACCGAATTGGCGGACGACTTTGTATTCGCCCTCTTTGACGATATATACATTGGTGAAGATGATTAGCAGCAACACGATGAAAATAATCAGGAAGATGCCGATTCTCACATAGCCCCTCCAATGAAAATCCCCTTTTTTCAACTCAGAGAAATCTATTATTTTTCCGCTCATTGTTTAGTGCCCCCTTCCCCTGTCGCTTTTTCTTCCGATGCATTCCCTTTTTTCGTTTCTTCTTCAGGTATAGTGGCTTCATCAGGGGCAGGCGTTTTTTTCGTTTCTTCCTTTTCAAGCGAGCGGAGCGGCAAGTACTTCATTGTGTTTCCATCATCATTCATAATATAAATCTCTGCATTCGGCAATACTTCCTCAAGGGTCTCAATAATAAGACGGTCCTTCGTAATCCCCTTATTGCCCTTATACTCACTGAGTAATTTTTCAAAGACCGCTACATCCCCGCGGGCAGCTTCCGTACGGGCAGCTTTATCCCCATTAGCCTGTGAAATGAGAGCATCTTTTTCCCCTTCCGCTTCATTCATACGCTTATTTTCATATTTATCCGCTTCGTTGATTTTCGTATTCGCCGTTTCCCGGGCATCCGTTACATTGGTAAATGCTTTCCGCACTTCCTCATTCGGTAACTCCACGTCCTGGAGTTTAACAGCAGATATGGAAATCCCGACATCATATTTCTCCATTAGCTGTGACAATAGATCGCGTACATCCGCTTCGATTTGCGCTTTACCAGATGTAAGGGCATCATCGATTCTCGTGCTGCCGATAATGCTCCGTAATGCAGCTGAAGTCGTATCGTATAATATTTTTTCTGGATCATCCGCATTGTATAGATATTTTGGAGGGTCTGTGATTTTCCACTGAACCACTAGGTCGGCCAGCACAATATTTTCATCACCCGTAATCATTTTGGTCTCACTCGGGTAATCCGTCACCTCTCCATCCTCTTCCTTATATCCAAATTTAAGGCTGAATGTTTCTTTGGATAATTTCTCGACCGATTGAATGGGCCAAGGCAGTTTAAAGTGAAGTCCTGGTTCCGTTATCGTCTCCTCCACTTTACCAAACGTCATTATGACAGCTTGATCGGATTCATCAACAGTGTACCAGGTCGATATCGCAACTACACCTAAAATTAAAAGAAAAAAGACAAGTCCTGTGATCGTATATATCCTTTTTAAGCTAACGATATGTATCACCCCTTCTTTGCAGTTATATCTTATTTACGCAAGAAAGGGCCTAAAGTTTCATGAAAATCAAATATTTTCCTAGAAAAATAGGATAGAGGAATGGTTCCCGGGGAATATAGCCAAAATTAAAGACAGAGACTATGTCTCTGTCTACTGTTTTTTAAGGCTTTTGTACAATTTGAACGTTGATTGGAACATAGGACACTCGCTTTCCGCGGGCAGTCCGCCCTTTACGCCTTCGGGGTCTCCTTGGACGGGCTTTCCTACAGGAGTCTCGCCCACCTGTTCCAATAATCAACTTTGCTTTAATATTTAGATTGAACTGCCACAAAATCAAACAGAGACTATGTGTCTCTGTCAATGTTTAACTCCTTGGATGAGGGGTTGTACAACCATTGTACCCCTGCATTATGAAGTCCGTTTTAAGGAATTGTAAAGGACATGTAAATAAGAAACCCGCTACATTTTTCCTTTTAAGCTTTTATTTAAAGTGACTGTAAAAGTCGTCCCGGTTCCAGGAGTGCTTTCCACGTTGATTTTACCTTTATGGACTTCTATTATATGTTTAACAATTGCCAGTCCAATGCCCGTACCTCCTGAATCGCGGCTCCTGGCCTTATCGATCCGGTAAAACCGTTCAAAAATCCTGGGCAGTTCTTTTTCTTCGATGCCGATCCCGCTGTCTTGAACTGCTATATCGACCGTCTGTTCATTTTCAATGATATCAACGGAGACCCTGCCGCCATTTGGTGTATAGGTCAATGCGTTCGTAATCAAATTGATGAAAACCTGTTTGATCCTGTCAGATTCCCCTTCAATGAATACTGGTTCCGGTGATGTTTTAATTTCAAGGGATACTTCTTTTTCCTTCAGCTTGCCTATAAGCATCTCTTGTATTTCGCCAAGTACTTTCGTAATATCCACGACCCCTGCGTTTAAAACGAATTCCTGTTGCTCCATTTTGGATAAATTCAGAAGCTCCTGAATGAGTTCTTGCAGCCGATCACTTTCTTTCAGGATAATCGATAAAAAGTGCTTTAAGGTCTTTTCGTCTTTTAAGGCGCCATCTAACAATGTTTCAGAAAAGCCTTTAATAGAAGTGATCGGGGTTCTCAATTCATGTGACACATTCGCCACGAAATCCTTCCGCATCTGCTCGAGCCTTTTCAATTCGGTGATATCATGGAAAATGAGGAGGATCCCCTTCCATTCATCATGATTCCCAATAATGGGAGCCCCGTAAATCTCAAAATGCTTACGTTCTATGGCAAGCGGTATTTTCACCTGTCGTTTTATCGTTTTTTCCGTTCGAAAGATCTCTTCGATGATGGCTATCACTTCCTGATCTTTAATGACCGAATAATATTCCTGAAACAAAAACGTAGCGGCGTTCACATGGAAACTTTTCTTGAATTCCCGGTTGATTAAGGTGGTATACCCTTTACTGTCTATCAGCAAGACTCCACTACCGATATTTTCAACAAGTGCTTCCAAACGATCCTGATTCATTTCCCTCGCTATTTCTGTTTCCTGAAGATTCCTCGCCAATATGTTCAGGGAAGTTGTCAGCATTCCCGTTTCATCGGAATGCCGCCCGAATGTCCGGGTTCCGTAATTCCCTTTTGCCAGTTCAATGGCTGCCATCGTCGCCTCTTCGATCGGACGGGTATAATATGAAGTGATTTTGCTCGCAAGCATGAGAATGATGATCAAGGCAACCCCTAGACAAATGATCAATATTTGCCACATTTGTTTATTCACTTGATGGATGGCCTCTATTTCATTGCTATGAACGACAAAGCCTTCAATCTCGCCATCCTTTTCAACCGTCTTCCAATAATAATGGAGGTCCGATTCCCCTTCGACCACTTCATACCCTTCCCCATGCTTAAGCCCTTTTTCCAAAGTTATTTTACGAAGGACATTGGCATGGCTTTTAAGTATTTCATTGGATGATGTGGAATCGTATAATATTTCCCCACTCGTGGAAAGAATGGTTAAATTCGAATCTAAAAGGGGTGTCAGTTTTTCCGTTTTCCCTTTTTCCAAAAAGGACTCGATCCCGCCATGCTCCTGAATATATGTAGAAATGAAAAATGTTTCGTTCTGTATACGCTCATTGAACGTTTTAATATAATAACTTTTGAACAAGTGTCCTAATAAAAAGCCCACGGCCATCAGGACGACCATCACCAATGTGATGAGGGTATATAAGAGCTTTTTACGATAGGTGGTCATTCTTTTTTAGGCTCCTCAAGCTTATACCCCAAGCCCCTTATCGTTTTAATATAGAGAGGTTTTTTTGTATCCTTCTCTATTTTTTCACGAAGATGGCTAATATGGACATCGACGATTCGTGAGTCTCCCGCGAAATCATAATTCCATACCGCACTGAGCAGTTGGTCCCTAGTCAGCACTCTTCCTTTATTCTTCGCCAAGTATAAAAGTAATTCAAATTCCTTTGGAGTCAATTCTAATTGCTGTTCATCAAAGAATGCTTCGTATCGTTCCGGGAACACTTTCAATTCCCCTAATTTCAAGAGACCATCTTCCTGATCCTGACTTGACTCACTGCCGTTCGATTGAAACTGGGATCTTCTTAATATGGCTTTAATCCGGGCCACTACCTCCCTTGGACTAAATGGCTTGGTCAAGTAATCATCCGCCCCAAGTTCAAGTCCCAGCACTTTGTCAAATTCATCGTCCTTAGCTGTCAGCATCAAGATCGGTATATTGATTTTTTGCTGGCGAAGCTGCTTACATACTTCAAGCCCATCCATTTTTGGCAGCATCAAATCCAATACCACTAAATCGGGGCGTATATCCACGGCAGCCTCCAGCCCTTGTTCTCCATCCAAAGCTGTGATTACCGAATAGCCTGCTTGTTCTAAATTGTACTGAAGTAAGGTAACTATTGATTGTTCATCATCCACTACGAGAATTTTCTTTGACATTAGATCCTCCTGATTATGTATTACCCCAAAGACCAATTTCTCGGTCTACTCATCCAATTCCATTATAAAGAATATTATATGAAATTTACACATAAAAAAACGGAAAGAAAGTTATTCCTATCTTCAGCAGGGAGATTATAAACCTCCGGATAGTTCCAGCGTCTTTTAAGCGGATTAAAAAACTGCCCGGAGTTGGAAAATGGCCTCGGCCTTTTCTTCCAATATCCGGGCAGTCCGTTCATGATCTCTTATTGAAGGACTTGCATGACTGCTTTTACTGATTCAACTGATTTTGAAAGTGCCGCTTTTTCGTCTTCAGTCAATTCAAGTTCGATGATTTGTTCAATACCGTTTGCACCTAGTACAGTCGGCACTCCAAGGTAGATACCTTCGAATCCGTATTCGCCTTCAAGATAAGCGATGGATGGAAGAACGCGACGTTGGTCTTTAAGGATCGCTTCAGCCATCTCCACTAGAGATGCAGCTGGTGCATAATATGCGCTTCCGTTTCCAAGAAGGTTTACGATTTCTCCGCCGCCAGTGCGGGTACGGGCCACTATTGCTTCTAAACGATCTTCGGGGATCAATGTTTCCAAAGGAATTCCGCCTGCATAAGAGTAACGCACTAGAGGAACCATATCGTCTCCGTGTCCGCCAAGTACGAAACCAGTTACATCTTTAACGGATAAGTTTAATTCTTGAGCTACGAAAGTGCGGAAACGAGCTGTATCAAGAACACCTGATTGTCCGATAACGCGTTCTTTAGGGAAACCTGATTCTTTGTATACAGTGTAAGTCATTGCATCTACAGGGTTTGTCAAAACGATGATTGTTGTATTAGGGGAATATTTAACTACTTCTTTAGTTACTGATTTCATAACTTTTTGGTTGGTTTGAACTAAGTCGTCACGGCTCATGCCGGGCTTACGGGCAATTCCGGCAGTGATGATCACTACGTCGGAATCAGCTGTTTCTGCATAGTCGGATGTACCGATGATGTTAGCATCGAAACCTAGAACAGGTCCTGCTTCCGCCATATCAAGGGCTTTACCTTTTGTAGGGTTTTCAGCTTGCGGAATATCAACCAAAACGATATCACCAAGTTCTTTTTGAGCTGCTAGGAATGCTGCTGTAGCACCGGTGAAACCAGCACCTACCACCGTGATTTTTTTACGTTTAGACATGTTATTTCCTCCTTAAAATATATAAATACTTTTGGAATACTTTTAACATTCTCATGAAAATATATATAAGCCTCCTGGAAAAGCAGCCCGTTCAGGCACTTTTCCAGAAAGCATATAATGAATTATTTAAGGTTTTTGATAAGCTCGTCTGCGAACTCAGAACATTTAACTTCTGTTGCACCTTCCATTAGGCGGGCAAAGTCGTATGTAACAACTTTAGAAGCGATTGTTTGTTCAACTGATTTTGTGATGCTGTTTGCAGCTTCGTTCCAGCCAAGGTGTTCAAGTAAAAGAACGCCTGAAAGAAGAACTGAAGATGGGTTAACTTTATCAAGACCAGCATATTTAGGAGCCGTTCCGTGAGTTGCTTCGAAGATGGCATGTCCAGTTTCGTAGTTGATGTTTGCTCCTGGAGCGATACCGATTCCGCCAACTTGTGCAGCTAATGCATCAGAAATGTAATCTCCGTTCAAGTTCATTGTTGCAACAACATCAAACTCTTTAGGACGAGTCAGGATTTGTTGTAAGAAGATATCAGCAATGGAATCTTTAACGATGATTTTGCCTTCAGCTTCAGCAGCAGATTGTGCTTTGTTAGCAGCTTCAGTTCCTTCAGCTTCTTTAATTTTGTCATATTGGTTCCATGTGAACACTTTATCGGCGAATTCTTGTTCTGCAACTTCATAACCCCAAGTTTTGAATGCACCTTCAGTGAATTTCATGATGTTACCTTTATGAACAAGCGTTAATGACTTACGGCCTTCTTTGATCGCATAGTTAAGTGCAGAGCGAACAAGACGTTTTGTTCCTTCTTCGGATATCGGTTTAATTCCGATACCTGAAGTTTCAGGGAAACGAATTTTTTGAACGCCGAATTCATTTTGTAGGAATTCGATTAATTTCTTAGCTTCGTCAGAACCTTTTGCATATTCGATACCAGCATAGATGTCTTCAGTGTTTTCACGGAAGATGACCATGTCAGTGTCTTCTGGACGTTTAACTGGTGAAGGTACACCTTCAAAGTAACGTACTGGGCGAAGACATACGAATAAGTCCAATACTTGACGCAATGCAACGTTCAATGAGCGGATACCGCCGCCGATTGGAGTTGTAAGAGGTCCTTTGATAGCGATCAGGTATTCGTTAATGACATCAAGAGTTTCTTGTGGAAGCCATTCGCCCGTTTGGTCAAATGCTTTTTGTCCAGCTAAAACTTCTTTCCATTCGATTTTCTTTTCGCCATTGTAAGCTTTTTCAACTGCTGCGTCCAAAACGCGAGATGCTGCAGCCCAGATATCAGGACCGATTCCGTCTCCCTCAATATAAGGAACGATTGGGTTGTTTGGTACGTTAAGAACACCGTTAGTAACTGTGATTTTTTGGCTTTGTGTCATGTCTCTTACCTCCGATTCAAATTCAAAGGTTAGATGGCCTGCCATTAAATGAGGCAGAACCACTAACCTTTTTTACTCACATCTATTAATTTACTACAAATTCGATGAAATAAAAAATGATTTTTCGAAAAAACTTTTAATTAGCGTTTTTCAATCGGTACATATTTTTGCATACCTGGTCCAACATACTCTGCACGCGGACGGATAAGGCGGTTGTTTGAATATTGCTCAAGGATATGAGCGATCCAGCCTGAAACACGGCTTACAGCAAAGATTGGTGTAAATAGGTCATGCTCGATACCTAAACTGTGGTATACGGAAGCAGAATAGAAATCCACGTTCGGCGGAAGATTTTTTTGACCAGTTACGATTTCATGAATTTTGATGGACATATCATAATATTGCGGTTGTCCAGTAAGTTCAGTCAGTTTTTGTGACATTTCTTTAAGGTGTTTAGCACGAGGATCACCTTTACGGTATACACGGTGGCCAAAGCCCATGATTTTTTCTTTATTGGCTAATTTTTCGTTGATATATGGCTCAACATTATCAACCGAACCAATATCTGTAAGCATTTTCATGACTTGCTCGTTAGCTCCGCCGTGAAGTGGGCCTTTTAAAGCGCCGATGGCAGAAGTTACGCCAGAATAGATATCAGATAATGTAGCCACACAAACGCGGGCAGTGAATGTAGAAGCGTTTAATTCATGGTCAGCATGAAGAACCAATGCTTTGTTGAATGCTTCTTCTTCGATTGCCGTTGGTTCGTTACCGCTTAACATATATAAGAAGTTAGCAGCGAAGCTTAAATCTGTACGTGGAGCAACAGCTTCTTTCCCTTGGCGGATGCGAGCGAAAGTTGTTACCAATGTAGGGATTTTTGCTTGGATGCGGATTGCTTTACGATAGTTAGCGTCTTCACTCATTACATCTGCCTCTTCATCATAAAGACCAAGAAGAGATACTGCAGTGCGAAGAGCTCCCATTGGATGTACTTTATCAATTGGGTATGTTTTGAAGTGATTAACCACTTCAGCTGGAATTTCAGCATTTTCAGCAAGTTGTTTAGTTAATTCTTCTAGTTGGCTTTTGTTCGGAAGAGCTCCGTGCCATAAAAGATAGATTACTTCCTCGAATGTTGCGTTTGTAGCCAAATCATCGATGTCATAACCTACATACGTTAATGTGTCATCGATAATGGAGCTTACTGATGAAGTTGTTGCTACCACACCTTCAAGACCTTTTGTTGCTGTCATACTAAATCTCTCCTTTTCCTAAATATTCCCCTATGCCCTTGCTATTAGCGTATAAATATAGCGCTTCCAAGAAATTAGCTATTGCAAACAACCATCTATTTTTTAGCAGAAGACATACATTTTGTATTGGAAGCGTTCACAGAATATGACCCCAACAATAGTAAAATGTACGATAATCTTTAATAAGAAATTCTAAAAATAATGCTTGTAGCTATTCCTAGTGAGCGCTTGCTCAATAACTACATCTTTTTTAAGATTCCTCAAAAATATCAATGATATTCTGAATCCCATTTTTAATAAATCAGAGCAGTTACATGATTATTATAAACAATAAACACTTTTTTGGGAATGAAAAGCACTTAAAATGTGAAAAAATTATTATTTTATTAGAAAAATTAGCTACTTATTCTCTTGCTTTTTTTAATGCGTTTCAAAACGTTTTTTTGAAAATTCGCCGCAAAGCAGAATAAACGAAACATTAAATAGAAAATTTTCATTCCCGACACTGACGGACTCTTCTATCCTTTGCCACTCGCTTCATTTAAAAAAATTGAAGATCTGCATGCATAAATAAGCAATTCCCGCCCCGATTAACGGACCGACAGCCACACCTTTGAATAATGCGACCGCAAGAATCGTCCCAAAAACAAGAGCCGTGGTAATGTGCGGATCATGTGACAGGAGCGTAATCCCATTTTTTGCTATGAGCGCAACCGCTATTCCAGATGCAAGTGCAATCCAAGCATAAGGAGATTTTATCGCGTCTCCGAGTTCCTTGAAACCTATCGCCCCGTTTGCTATTGGTATGAGTACGGAAATCGTAATGATCGTAACGCCCAGGTTGATTCCTTTCGCTTCCAGGTATGGAAACACTTTAGCGTCGAGGCCAATCAGTTTCATGCTTAAAAGAAAGCCCGCAGCCATGATCAGTGATGTATTTTTCCCAAACCAACCGATTGCAGCAAGCAGAATTAAAAATACGACAGGACCGTTGATCATTATCCCTTCACCTTCTTCCTTCTTTTTTGTTATTTTAACATAACAAACTCCCCTGTTTCCTGGGAGAAAAATGATTTATGGAACGATGCATCACGGAAAAAAGTTAAGCCGAAAAACGAAAGAATCTTTCCTTTCTTTTCCATCATCGTTACAATTATAATACAAACTTTATGATTGAAGGAGGATAAGACTTGAATCCGGTATATATGTATCGTTTCATTCGCTCTTTACTGGTCATCGGAGGAGTAATTTTAGGCGGGATTGCCTTGTTTTATTTATCTAAATATACATATCCATTCATCATTGCCATGATAATCGCTTTCCTGATGAATCCCCTGGTCACTTTTTTCGAAAGGAAAGGAAGGCTGCCGCGAGGGTTAGCTGTATTCGTTTCCCTTTTACTCATTTTCCTTTTATTTGCAGGTCTTATCACCTTACTGGTTGCCGAGATCATTTCAGGAACCAATTACCTTGCCGGAGTCATCCCGAAACACATTGAAACCATCGTGGATTATATAGAAACATACATCGCGTCCACCGTCATACCTTTATATAATCAAATAGCTGCCATGTTCAATAATTTGGATATCGAACAGCAAGACACAGTCCTCAAGAATATTCAAAATATCGGTGAATCGATCACTACCGGAGTAAGCGGCTTCATTCAAGCTTTCTTGAAAAACATCCCCACAATCATCGGTTGGTTTCCAACTACAGCAACAGCACTCCTTTTTACCCTGCTGGGCACTTTCTTCATCAGCAAAGATTGGGATACCTTTGGCAGAATGACCGGAAAGGTGTTGCCTGATAAGATTTTTGCGGGTGCAAAGCGTTTATTCAAGGATTTAAAAAGGGCTTTGTTCGGGTTTATCCGTGCACAATTCACCCTTGTTTCATTGACGACTGTCACGATTTTAATCGGATTTCTCATTTTGGGGGTGAATTATTCAATTACCATTGCCCTGATATGCGGACTGGTCGATATCATCCCCTATTTAGGGACAGGTACGATTTTCATTCCTTGGATCATCTTTGAATTCATCGCCGGTAATACAAGTCTTGCAATCGGTTTGTCCGTCCTTTACATAATCGTCGTTGTCCAACGTCAACTAATAGAGCCAAAAGTACTTTCTTCCAGTATTGGTTTGGATCCGCTTGCCACTCTCATCGCCTTGTTCATCGGCTTCAAATTGATCGGTTTCCTAGGTCTGATTGCAGGACCTGTCGTACTTGTCATATTCAATACACTTCAGCGTGCCAATGTCTTCAAGGCCATATGGACTTTCATCATCGGGGATACAAACTTAAGTTAATCAAGAATATCCTTAGCATTCACCCATTTCCATTTAAAAATCCGCCTCGGGTACAAGGCGGATCTTTGGTTTTAAGCTAAAATTATTTTGACGTCTCGAATTGTTCTGTTTCAGTTGAACCTGCAAGTGCTGTTGTGGATGATGTTCCACCAGAAACGACTTGTGCCACTTCATCAAAGTAACCAGTTCCCACTTCACGCTGATGACGTGTTGCTGTATAGCCGTCGGGCTCACTAGCGAACTCCGCTTGTTGAAGTTCTGAGTATGCAGCCATGCCGCGGTCTTTATAACCAAGAGCAAGATTGAACATGCTATGGTTCAATGAGTGGAAACCTGCAAGTGTAACGAATTGGAATTTATAACCCAATTTACCCAATTCCACTTGATAATTGGCAATCTCTTCATCACTTAACTTCGCTTTCCAGTTAAATGATGGGGAACAATTGTAAGCAAGCAGTTTGCCCGGGAACTCTGCATGGATCGCTTCGGCAAAGCGGCGAGCATCCGCTAGATTAGGTTCAGAAGTCTCACACCAGATAAGGTCGGCATACGGCGCATAAGCAAGACCTCTTGCAATAGCTTGGTCAAGACCTGCATTCGTGCGATAGAATCCTTCTGGAGTCCTTTCACCCGTGATGAATGGTGCATCGACCGGATCAATATCATCGGTAATCAAATCTGCAGCATCAGCATCCGTACGGGCAATCAAGATAGTCGGTGTACCCATTACGTCGGCTGCCAATCGGGCGGAAACTAAGTTACGTACTGCCGTTTGGGTTGGAAGGAGGACTTTGCCGCCTAGGTGACCGCATTTTTTCTCGGAAGAAAGCTGGTCTTCAAAGTGAACGCCTGCCGCTCCAGCTTCGATCATGCCTTTCATTAATTCGAAGACGTTAAGGGAACCACCAAAGCCTGCTTCAGCATCTGCCACGATTGGAGCGAACCAATCGATATCATCTTTTCCTTCAGCAAAGCTGATTTGGTCTGCACGCTGAAGTGTCTGATTAATGCGTTTAACCACTTGCGGCACGGAGTTGGCTGGATATAAACTTTGATCAGGGTACATTTGCCCTGCGATGTTAGCATCTGCCGCCACTTGCCAGCCGCTTAAGTAGATTGCTTTTAAACCAGCTTTCACCTGCTGCATGGCTTGGTTACCAGTCAATGCTCCTAACGCGTTGATGAAATCCTCTGTATTTAATAGATTCCATAGTTTTTCAGAACCACGGCGTGCCAATGTTTGTTCAATATCGATGGAACCTCTTAGTTTAATAACTTCTTCTGCCGTATAAGGACGTTTAATACCAGTCCACCGTGAGTCATTTTCCCAGCTTTGTTGTAATTTTTGCGCTCTCTCATTCATCATCATTATTTCCTCCTAATTTATATTATATATTTTGAATATTAAGATAATTTTTCATATGCCGCGTTGGTTAAAAAATCTGCAAAGTCATCCTCTTCAATCAATTGTTCAAATAGTTTAGTAGACTCTTCAAACCTTCCTGATTTGAAAGTTTCTTCCCCTACTTCCGATTTAATGGCCGCCAACTCTTCTTCTTTGATTTGATGGAATAATTCCTCGGTTATTTTCCTGCCATCTTCGAGAATGCCTTTTGGATGACGGATCCATTGCCAGACTTGAGCCCTTGAAATTTCAGCGGTTGCAGCATCTTCCATTAAGTTATTGATGGGTGCCGCACCTCTGCCGCTTAGCCAGGAGGCGATATATTGGATGCCTACGTTAATATTCGTCCTTAATCCTGCCTCTGTGATCGTTCCTTTCGGTACAGCCAGCAGCTCTTGAGCTGTTACATGGACATCTTCCCGTTTCCGGAAAATTTGATTCGGTTTTGGGACGAGCAGGTCAAAAACCTCTTTTGCCGTGCTTACCATACCTGGGTGGGCAACCCATGTTCCATCATGACCGTCTCTTGCTTCGCGTTCTTTATCTGCCCTTACTTTCGCAAAAGCCTCATCGTTCTTGACCGGGTTATTTTTAACAGGAATTTGCGCTGCCATCCCGCCAATTGCAGGAGCATTACGAGTGTGACATGTTTTGATTGCCAGTAAGGAATACGCCCTCATGTTCGGGACGGTCATCGTGACCTGCTGCCGGTCTGGGAAGATAACATCATCCGAGTGACGGAATTTTTTCAGGAAACTAAAGATATAATCCCAGCGGCCACAGTTCAGGCCTGCCGAATGTTCTTTCAGCTCGTACAGAATTTCATCCATTTCGAATGCAGCAAGAATCGTTTCTATCAAGACCGTTGCCTTGATGGTTCCTTGCGGAATTCTCAAATCGTTCTGTGCATATACGAATATTTCATTCCATAATCTTGCTTCGAGATGGCTTTCCATTTTTGGTAAGTAAAAGTATGGACCGCTTTGTTTTTCGATCAATGCTTTTGCATTGTGGTAAAAGTACAGTCCAAAGTCAAAAATGCTGGCTGATATAGGCTGTCCATCCAAAAGGACATGTTTTTCCTCTAAATGCCATCCGCGTGGCCTTACCTTTAGGACAGCTGTTCTTTCATTTAATTCATACATTTTGCCATTTGGATTTTTAAACGAAATGGTTCCGCGAATTGCATCGTGCAGATTCAATTGACCATCAATGCAATTCTCCCAAGTTGGTGAATTGGCATCTTCAAAGTCCGCCATGAATACATTGGCACCTGAGTTCATGGCATTAATGATCATTTTACGATCGACAGGTCCAGTGATTTCAACCCTGCGGTCCTGCAAATCATTCGGGAGGGGCGCAATTGTCCAATCACTTTCACGAATATGCTTCGTTTCTTCAAGGAAATCAGGAAGCTTGCCTTGATTCAGTTCTACCTGAACGCTTTTCCGCCGTTCTAGAAGTTCTGCCCTTCTTCCACTGAAATGCCGTTCAATTCTTTCGATGAATTGAAGAGCTTCCGTTGTAAGTATTTGTTCATATCCTGGCTTAATATTGCCTGTAATTTGTAAGCCTTTTGCTTCCGTAATCATGTTGCCTCTCCACATCCTTTCCAACTCTTTTATGTTATAATACAGTTGTTTTATTTCCTGTTTGTATTATATAACACGTTGTATAAATTTGTCACCAGTTTTTTCTAAAAAATCTAAAAAAAGATTTTTATACATGGAAAAGCCTGATTTACCAATGTTTTCAGGGGTTAATAATTTAATAAACCTGTATGATACACATTTTCTTTCTCGTGAAATTCACCATTTTATGGTGAAACAGGCAATATCCGATTTACATTGAAATGCAAAAAAGCACCCATTAAAAAACTTGGATGCTTTTGTAGACCTATTTTTCCAGACCAAAAAGGCTGCCTAAAAGCTTGAGCCCTTAGACAGCCTTGTATTATTTATGCCGAATGATGGTAACTTTCCCTTTATTCATCCTGTTCATGATAAACCGGATAACGATCGGTTTGAGGAGATTCCGGGTTGGCGGAAACACAAGGATCAATCCCATGATATCCGAGATGAGCCCAGGGGACAGCAACAGTGCAGCTCCGATAAAGATACAGATTCCATCAATGATTTCATTTCCAGGCATCATTCCGTAACGAATCTGTTCCTGTGCCTTTTTCCATGTTTCCATCCCTTGCCGTTTAGCCAAATAAGCTCCGATTAAACCTGTGGCTACAATCAGGAACAGCGTTGGCCAAAAACCAATCATATTGCCTGACAGCAATAGGACAATGATTTCAACGACCGGCATCGCAATGATAAACAATAAAAAATATTTCATCTACATTCCTCCTGCACAGCCCATTTCTGGTGCGGTACATCCATCTTACCTCATTGGCACGAAATCAGCCAAAATTTCGTTTTACAAAACGTTGGCATGTCCATCATAAATGACTCCACGACCTGCATCGACTGTTATTCTTTGCCCATCCGTGAAAACCTTGGTCGCGTCCTCCGCACCAACGATGACCGGAATGCCCAATGTAACTCCTACAACAGCGGCATGGCTTGTCAAACCGCCTTCTTCCGTAATCAATGCCGCACACTTTTCAATCGCTGGCATCATATCGCGGTCCGAACCGATTGTAACCAATACTGAGCCTTCCGTCACTTTTTCCAAAGCTTCCTTGGCATTCTTAGCTATAACCACTTCACCTTTCGCCGATTTCCTGCCGATTCCTTGAGCCTTCAAAAGAACCTCTCCTAACACATGAATTTTCATCAAGTTAGTCGTACCTGTTTCTCCTACAGGAACACCGGCTGTAATGACGACTAAATCCCCATGGGAAACTAAGCCTGAATGCAAGCTTTCATCTATAGCGGTTTGAAGCATTTCATCGGTAGTCGTCGCTTTTGGACCAATCTGCGGATAGACTCCCCAAGCCAATGCAAGCCGTCTTGAAACATGATCATTGGATGTAACCGCAATGATCGGTGCTTTAGGGCGGTATTTGGAAATCATCCGTGCCGTATGGCCGCTTTCCGTAGGGGTGATGATTGCTCCGGCATTAAGATTAAGTGCGGTGTGGGCAACGGATTGACCAATTGCATCCGTGACATTATGACGGTTCACTTTGCTTCTGACTGATAATATATCCCGATAATCAAGCGCAGTTTCAGCACGTGAAGCAATATTATGCATCGTTTGCACAGCTTCGACAGGATAGGTTCCAGCAGCTGTTTCACCAGAAAGCATGATGGCATCCGTTCCATCAAATATGGCATTGGCGACGTCACTTGCTTCTGCACGGGTTGGCCTTGGGTTACGCTGCATCGAATCGAGCATTTGTGTAGCCGTTATGACAGGTTTCCCGGCATTATTACATTTTTTGATCATTTGTTTTTGGACTAAAGGCACTTCTTCAGCAGGAATTTCCACTCCCAAGTCGCCACGGGCTACCATCAAACCATCTGAAACTTCCAAGATTTCATCAAGCCGGTCTACGCCCTCTTGATTTTCGATTTTAGGGATGATTTGAATATGTTCCGATCCATTTTGCTGCAATAATTCACGCACTTCAAGCACATCGGAAGCCCTGCGTACAAATGAGGCAGCAATGAAGTCGATACCCTGTTCGATTCCAAAAAGGATATCTTGTTCATCTTTCTCCGTTATGCCTGGCAAGTTAACCGAAACACCTGGAACATTCACGCCTTTTTTGTTCTTAAGTGTACCGCTATTCAATATTTTGGTACGGATTTCTTTTCTTACCTCATCGATCTTCAACACTTCAAGACCGATCAATCCATCATCCAAAAGGATTTTAGATCCTGGGTGGACATCATGCAGAAGCCCTTCATAGGTAATGGAGAATTTTTCAGGTGTTCCCAGGACTTCATTCATGGAAATAATGACTTCATTGCCGGCTACAAGCTCAATAGAGTCATTTTCCATATTATTTGTCCGGATTTCAGGTCCTTTTGTGTCCAACAGTATGGCAACCTGTTTACCCGCTTTTTCGCCAGCTTCTCTGATATTGCGGATTCTAGCGGCATGTTCTTCATGATTTCCATGAGAAAAGTTAAGCCGTGCCACATTCATCCCTGCTTCTATTAATTGAACCAGCTTTTCTATACTTTCACTCGCGGGTCCAATCGTACAAACAATCTTGGTTTTACGCATGTGTCATCCTCCTTTAAGGAAAACTCGCCGCCTGTTCACCTTTTGAAGGCAGGGGCGCAGTGTTTTATGTCTTCTTTTTAAATACCCAATTCTTTAAAAAGCAAATTCATATCAATAATGATTAAATCGATAGCTCTGCAGATAAATCATACATCTTCTTGTCAATTGTATGCGGTTTAGCAAGAGCTTCGATGATATCATAATCAACAAGTTGATTTTGTTCTATCCCGACAGCCCTGCCTCCTTTTCCTTCAAGAAGCAATTCGACGGCTCTTGCTCCAAGTCGGCTTGCCAATACCCGGTCATTAGCAGAAGGAGATCCTCCGCGCTGAACATGGCCCAGGACGGTTACACGGGTTTCAAATCCTGCTTTCGCCTCAATTTTCCTGGAGATATCAACAGCACTTCCAACACCTTCAGCTACAATGATGATACTGTGCTTTTTCCCTCGGTCATGTCCGCGGTTCAGCTTCCCAATCAAATCTTCTATATCATATTCATATTCAGGACAAAGAATCGTTTCGGCTCCGCCAGCCAATCCAGCCCAAAGCGCAATATCGCCGGCATCTCTTCCCATCACCTCAACCACATAAGTCCTTTCATGAGAAGTAGCCGTATCCCGAATTTTATCGATAGCGTCGATGACTGTATTCAGGGCCGTATCGAAACCAATCGTAAAGTCCGTACCCGGTATGTCATTATCAATCGTTCCAGGAACTCCGATACAAGGAAAGCCCCTTTCCGTTAAAGCTTTCGCTCCGCGGTAAGAACCATCGCCACCAATTATGACAATGCCCTCGATACCAAGTCTATTCAATTGTTCAATCGCTTTCAGCTGGCCTTCCTCTGTCTTAAATTCCGGACAGCGAGCCGTATGTAACATCGTGCCGCCTCGATGAATGATATCCCCGACCGACCCAAGTTCAAGCTTCTTTATATTTCCATTTATCAGGCCCTGATAGCCATGATAAATCCCGAAGACCTCAATTTCATGAAAAATTGCTTTCCGGACAACTGCTCGGACTGCCGCATTCATTCCTGGAGAATCTCCTCCACTTGTCAATACACCTATTCTTTTCATAAATGTCACCTCTCTACAGCACTAATCAATTTTACGCTTCATTATATCATTGTACCCTTTTTCAAGCTTCAATAAGCAGTAACTTGCTTCACTTATGCTAACTTGATGTTATAAGCCTAACCGATTCTCTTCAGAAATTGAAGTAAAATGGCGTAAAAGTTTACATTCTACACACAAACCATATTCTTTACTCGTTTCGATAATGAATACATATGCGCCCCTTGAAAGGATGAAAAAACGTGTTGCCCCAGGCAGCACGTTTTTCCTTTTGCAAAATGTGTTTATGAATGCTGTTCCACTTCCTTAGGTTCGCCCTCAGGTTGTTTTGCAAAATCATATTCACCGATTTTCTTGAATTTCATATAACGCTGGTTGATAAGATCATCACTATTCAATGGCAGAAGTTCATTGAATGAACGTTTCAGGATATCCTTGATGGCTTCTGCCTGTAAATTTGAATCACGATGGGCGCCGCCCCTCACTTCAGGAATGATCTCATCGATGACTCCTAAGCGGTTTAAGTCGGGAGCCGTGATTTTCATCGATTCCGCAGCCCTCTTAGCCTGAGAGGCATCCTTCCACAGCAAGGCTGCAGCCCCTTCAGGGGAAATTACCGAATATGTGGAGTTCTCAAGCATGAAAATTCGGTCTCCGACGCCAAGTGCCAATGCACCGCCACTTCCGCCTTCACCGATGACAATACTGATGACCGGCACCTTCAGCCCTGCCATTTCAAAAAGGTTTTTCGCAATGGCTTCACTTTGCCCGCGCTCTTCAGCAGCTTTACCAGGGAAAGCTCCCTTCGTATCAATGAAACAAATAATCGGCCGGTTGAATTTTTCCGCCTGTTTCATCAGACGCAAAGCTTTTCGATAGCCTTCAGGATGGGGCATGCCAAAGTTACGACGGATGTTTTCCTTCGTATCTTTACCTCGTTGATGACCGATGACAGTCACGGCAAGTCCATCAAATTCTGCGATTCCAGCGACAATCGCTTCATCATCCCCATAATAACGATCACCATGAAACTCGATGAAGTCATTGAATAATAACGGAATGTAATCAAGCGTCGTCGGACGTGCTGGATGCCGGGCAATCTGAACACGATCCCACGGTTTAAGATGGTTATAAATATCCACTTCCAGCTTCTCTAAACGCTTTTCCAATGTTTCGATTTCAACAGTAAGGTCTACATCAGCATCCTTCGAAATCGCCTTTAGCTCTTTAATCTTATTTCTCAGGTCCGTAATGGGACGCTCAAACTCTAATTCGTAAATCATGACCATTCACCGCCCGGGGCATGGATTTTAAGGATCGTCGTCAAGGTTTCCTTCATTTCCGTACGGTTGACGACCGCATCCAATTGGCCGTGCTTCATCAAGAATTCAGCCGTTTGGAAATCTTCAGGAAGCTCTTCATGAATCGTCTGTTCAATGATCCTTCTTCCCGCAAAACCAATAAGGGCTCCAGGTTCGGCTAGGTTAATATCGCCAAGTGACGCGAAACTTGCCGAAACCCCACCTGTGGTAGGATGGGTCATCATTGATATGATCAGTCCGCCTCCATTGCTGAATATCTTGAGTGCTGCACTTGTCTTTGCCATCTGCATCAAGCTTAAAACACCCTCCTGCATCCGAGCGCCGCCTGATGCCGTAAATATGATGAACGGAATCTTCAATTCACCTGCACGTTCAATGGCACGGGTAATTTTTTCCCCAACAACGGATCCCATGCTCCCCATACGGAAATTCGAATCCATGATGGCTGTTGAAACTTGGTACCCATTGATGCTTCCAACTCCTGTGACAACCGCCTCATTAATCTTGGCTTTCTTTCTATCTTTTTCCAATTTTTCTAAGTAATCCGGAAATTCAAGCGGGTTAACTGAAATCATTTCTTTATCAAATTCATTAAAACTCCCGGCGTCGAATAAAAATTCGATGCGCTCATGGGAAGACATCGAATGATGGTGCCCGCAATGAAGACAGACTTTCTTGTTTTTCACCAATTCTTTTGTATACATGATTTTTTTACAGCCGGTGCACTTTGTCATGATTCCTTCTGGTACATCTTGTTTCTCCCGATCAAAAGGAACCGTTGCATATTTCTTCTTAGACTTCGCAAATAGCTCTTTAAGCAAGCTTAATCCTCCCTTTACCACCAATTATCTATTTTATGATACTTGGTACAAACTATATCAGAAATAAAATTAGTATCGTGTAAAAAGGTGTCACTCGTCCTTCGACATATTTCTAATTCTAATAAGATACGTTTCGATGGCTTTTTCTTCATCACGTTCGAGCAAATATGTAAGAAGTGACAGATAATCTTCTTTTTTCACATTACCCTGTACCATCTCTGATGTTCTAGCATAGCTGTTGACAATGCGCCAAATTCTTTCCAGCAACCGATTGCGATTCAAAATGGCAATTCTTAAGAAGAAATCATCATCATGAAACTCATCCGCTTTGACCCAGACCATTAATCTTTTGATGTCCTCAGCCGTAGCGAAAAAGGCGACGATCCGCAAACAGTCAATTTCAATCAGCCTTTTCGTCTCAGCCAAATCTTCTTGTACTTTTTTATCTTGCAAAAAAAAGGTTCCCAGAAGCTCGACTAGCTTATGCTCCTGGAAATCCCTGATAAACGTCCCTTCACCACGCCTTGTTTCTATTAATCCTAATAGCTCTAAGGCACGCAATGCTTCACGGACAGAGGAACGGCCTACATTAAAACGATCCGATAACTCCCGTTCTGATGGGATTTTATCTCCCGGCAGGAGGCTGTCCGCTTCAATCATGCTACGTAGGCTCTCAACGACATCGAGATATATTTTGGATGAAGAAGTACGACCTGCCAAATTAATTATTCCTCACTTTTTCCAATGATCGCTAATTTCCTTGTTTTTTCTTTAATTTCCTCGGGATTCACATTAATTCTAGCCACTCCCGTTTCCATCGCTGCCTTGGCAACAGCAGCCGCAACGGCAGGTGCTACCCTCTCATCAAATGGAGCAGGGATAACGTAGTCTTCGTTTAACTCATGTTCCTGTATTAAACCGGCAATGGCTTGTACTGCAGCAACCTTCATTTTTTCATTGATATGTGTCGCACGTACATCTAAGGCCCCACGGAAAATCCCTGGGAAAGCAAGGACGTTATTGACCTGATTCGGGAAATCCGAACGGCCTGTTCCTACAACCTTGGCACCCGCTGCTTTCGCATCTTCCGGCATGATTTCCGGATCTGGATTAGCCATCGCGAAAATGATCGCATCCCGATTCATCGAAGAAACCATTTCTTTTGTCAATGCACCTGCGGCAGAAACACCTATAAATACATCAGCGTTTTGAATGACAGTTTCCAAAGGTCCTGAAATTTTATTTCGATTGGTCACTCTCGCCACTTGTTCTTTTGTATCATTCATACCTGTCGAACGGCCCTCATAAATGGCACCCTTCGTATCACACATGATGATGTCACGAACTCCATAGCTATAAAGCAATTTAATGATGGCAATGCCCGCAGCTCCCGCTCCATTCGCCACCACTTTAATTTCCGACATAGATTTATTCACAAGCCGTAACGCGTTCACAAGACCGGCAACAGTAACAATGGCTGTACCGTGCTGATCATCATGAAAAACAGGGATATTCATTTCTTTCTTGAGTCGTTCTTCAATTTCAAAACAATTTGGTGCAGCTATGTCCTCTAAGTTCACACCACCGAAAGTCGGTTCGAGTAATTTAACGGTCTCTACAATTTTGTCCACATCCGTCGTTTTTAAACAGATTGGGAAAGCGTCCACTCCAGCGAAACTTTTAAATAAAACGGCTTTTCCTTCCATAACCGGCATAGCAGCTTCCGGACCGATGTTTCCAAGTCCCAACACAGCCGTTCCATCGGAAATAACGGCAACAGTATTCCCCTTCATTGTATAGTCATAAACGGTTTCCGGCTTATCGTAAATATCCTTACATGGTTCTGCAACACCAGGAGAATAAGCCAGGCTTAAATCTACTGCATTCCTAACCGGTACTTTCGAAACTGTTTCTAATTTCCCTTGATTCAAGCGGTGCATATGTAATGCTTCTTCTCTTAATGTCATGTTTTCACTCCTAAAACAAATTGGATAACCCATATCTTATATGCTGAAATCTAGTGGTCAGACCACAGCGGCCTGTTTTCAATATAACATAACTATTTAAGTTGTAAAACAGTTATTCTTTCTTATAAACCACATTCCCTTTTCCGACCAAGTCAAATAGTGCCTGCATCAGACTTTCTGTAGGGTTGACCCAATCCCAATAAGATAGCTGTACATAGCGGTTTTCCCTCTCGTAAAAAAGCATGACCTTGGTTTCACCGCTATGCTGCATCAAAATTTTTTTTATTTTTTGCAGTGTATCCTTCGTTTGCTTGCCAGCCTCAATTTTCAGGAATATCTTTCCGTTTTTTTCCTCTTTCATCTGCTTCACTTTTTCAAGCGGGTATACGTTCCTGATCAGGAGCTGTGTTTTTCCATCCCGCTCTTCCAATGTTCCTTGCAGCATAACGAGTTGTCCATGATTCAAGTCGGCAGAGTGGTTTTTATAAACATTTGGAAAAACGACCGCTTCAATATCCCCCTCTTCATCACTAACGCTCAAGAATGCCATCACATCACCCTTTTTTGTCCTTATTGTTTTAACCGACGTAATGTATGCGCCAAGTAAGACCTTTGATTCCTTTTTATTGGTAGCTTCATCAATGGTCAAGCAGCCGAAGTGCTGAAAAAGTTCTCTGAAGCTTGTCACCGGATGATTCGAGAGATAAAGCCCCAATGCGCCTTTTTCCAATGAGAGTTTGTGCTCGATAGGGATGGGATCGACCCGGTTGTATTTCGGTTTGAGTGAAAACTCGCCATCCGAAAACATATCGAATAGATCATCATCCGGATTAACCAATTCCGTATGATTGATCGCTACGTCCAAGCTCGCCAACAATGTTGCCCGGTCTTCACCGAATTCATCAAATGCACCTGAATGCACAAGTGCCTCCAACACTTTTCTATTTACGATTTTTCCCGAAACGCGCAAACAGAAATCGAATAAATCAGCGAACTTCTTCTGCCTCCTCGCAGCAAAGATTTCTTTCAGGACCGTACCGCCTATCCCTTTTATGGCTCCAAGGCTATAACGGATCCCGTCCTTTTCCGGTAAAAACGGGTATCCGCTCCGGTTAATCGAGGGAGTCAGAACCGATATCCCTTTCTTTTTTGCTTCACGGATATATTGCGAAATCTTTTCATCATTCCCGACGACCGATGTCAGGAGTGCTGCCATGAAATATTCCGGATAGTGGGTTTTCAAGTAACCAAGCTGATAAGCGATGAAACTATACGCCACCGCATGGCTTCGGTTGAATCCGTAGTTAGCGAAACGGACAATCAAGGAATAAATCTCATCTGCCGTTTTTTCGGAATATCCTTGTTTCAATGAGCCGCTCACGAAATGCTGCCGCTCTTGATCCAGAACATCCTTTTTCTTCTTCGAAACGGCACGACGGAGCAGGTCAGCCTCCCCTAGTGAAAACCCGGCTAAGCGGGAGGCAATTTGCATGATTTGTTCTTGATAAACGATGACCCCGTATGTAGGCTCGAGAATATCCTTCAAATCCTCGTGCAGGTAATCAATCGGAGCCAAACCATGTTTTCGCTCGATGAACAGCGGTATATTTTCCATCGGACCTGGACGATATAGGGCATTGACCGCGACGATATCCTCGAATCGGTTCGGTTTCAGCTTGATCAAAACCTTTCGGATGCCATCCGATTCAAATTGAAACACTCCGGTTGTTTCTCCCCTACCTAAAAGGGCTAGCGTCTCGGGGTCATCCATCGGGATATGGGACAAGTCAAGCTTTTTCCCCGTTCCCTTTTTGATGTTATTTAAAATATTATCGATGAGCGTTAAATTGCGAAGTCCAAGAAAATCCATTTTAAGAAGTCCCAGTTCTTCGAGAAGGTCCATTGGATATTGAGTCAGATGGATGCCATCATGCCCTCCCTGAATCGGAATATGCTCGGTCAGTGCCTGGTCGCTGATGACGACGCCGGCAGCATGGGTCGAAGCATGGCGAGGCAGGCCTTCAAGCAATAACGCGGTTTGAAAAAGTTTTTGATTCAGGTCACTCTCATTAACGAATTCCCTGAGCCTTTTCGATTCCTTGAAAGCCTCGGGAAGCGTGATGCCCAGACGGCCTGGAATCATTTTCGATACCGCTTCCTGTTCCTTTGAATTCAAGCCGAAAACACGTCCTGTGTCCCTTAGTGCAGCCTTTGCAGCCAATGTTCCGAATGTAATGATTTGTGCTACATGTAGTTCCCCGTACTTCTTCGCGACATAGGCAATCACTTCTTCGCGGCGATTATCCGGAAAGTCAATGTCGATATCCGGCATCGAGACACGCTCCGGATTGAGGAAACGCTCGAACAGCAAGGAATGTTCGATGGGATCGACATCCGTTATCGATAGCACATAAGCGACCATCGATCCGGCGGCCGAACCCCTTCCCGGACCAGTCAGGATTTGATGTTCCTTAGCGAATTTCATGAAATCCCAAACGATTAAAAAGTAATCGCTGAATTTCATCTTGGTGATGACATCCAATTCATATCGCAGGCGCTCTTCATATAGAATGGATGGCTCCGGCAATCTTTCCTTCAGCCCTTGGAAACAGATGGCCTCGAGCATTTCCTCGGCTGTGACTCCATCTTCAGTTGGGTACTTAGGCAGCAGTGAACGCTGAAATGGAATTTCCAGATTGCATTGCGAGGCAATCTGTAGTGTATTTTCGAGTGCTTCCGGTCTGTCATGGAATAGTTCTGCCATCTGAGCCCGGCTTTTCAAATAATATTGATCGGATTCAAGAACCGTATGCGTCTCATCCGCCAGCTTGTCGCCATTTCCAATTGCCAACAGGACTTCTTGAGCGAGTGCGTCGCTTTCGTTCAAATAATAGACCGGATTCGTCGCGACAATCTTTATTTCTAAATCTCTCGCCAACTGACTTATGGCTTCGTTACCTTTTTCCTCATCCGCAATCGAAAGTCTCTGTATGGATACATAAAAGTTATCATGACCAAAAATTTGCAGTAATCTCCCTGCTGCCTGTTTGGCTTCTTCAGGATTTTCTTCTCTCAATAGCGTTTCTATTTGCCCCTCTGCACCCGGTGTGATTGCAATCAATCCCCTGGAATAGGCTTTTAGCCAATTCATTGGAATGCCTGACGGGGATTTCGTTTTTATGGCACTGCTTATTTTAAGCAGATTTTGATATCCTTCTAGACTTTTTGCCAATAAAAGAAGTCCATGTGCCGATTCCCGTTCATCGAGGACATCCGCAAGTATGCCGATGATCGGCTTTATCCCCTGTCTCTTGCATTCTTTATAAAAATAGACCGAACCGTACATAACATTTCGATCGGTTAAGGCAAGACTTGTACAGCCATCCGCTTTCGCTTTGGCCACAAGTTCAGTGATCTTCACCGTACTTGTCAGCAGGCTGTATCCGCTCTGAATATGGAGATGAGTATACACGTTTTTTCTCCCACCTTTGTAAGGCATGTTTCTTTTCATTATAGTGTTTATTTCAAAAAAAGAAAATATGTTCTCATTACCAATGCAATTTAACTTCCTGATTTCCGGCGACTATCATAATACCTCTGAACTTCCCATATAAATGGAATAGAAGAATATCAAGCAAAAAAGGATGATGATATATGAATGAAGCCTTTGTTCCAGCCTTTCTCAACAGCTTTTTCATATCGCTTGGCGTATTGCTTGGCGGCTCGATAATCGGGGGCCTCGCCGCTTTTTTTACTGGACAAGCCCCGATGACGACTGTGTTCCGGCTATCGGACAGCCTTCGTATTTGGGCGATTGTCGCTGCGATCGGTGGTACTTTTGATATGGTCTATAATTTCGAACGCGGTATTTTCCACGGAGAAACAAAGGATATAGTCAAGCAGGTACTATTGATTCTATCCGCACTTGGAGGGGCACAGACAGGAGCACTGATCATAAACTGGTTCACGCAGGAGCATATTTCATCATGAGGATTCCTCCCTATCACAGGTCTCCCACCTGGCAGCGTTTTTTTGCCGGAGCCGCACTTGGCGGATTGATCAGCTGGGTGATTTTCTTTTATATGCATGGTGTCCAGCAGGAGAAACAGATCCGGACCCTTCACGAACAAAGAGAAGAGATCAAGGATTTAAACGGGGAAATCGCAATTTGGGAGCAGGATTATAAAAAATTGAACCAGAAAAACGAGGAGATCCTGACGATTCAGGAAGTGGAAGTAACCATTACGAATGAAAAATACAGTCTGGATCGGCTGAGTATTGCAGAAGCGGAGGATGTGATTGAGGACGACCTGTCCTCCCTTCTCGCCAAAGATGTCGCCAGTGTCTATGACGGAAAGGTGCTTTTGAAAAAATCGATAGAAAATAAGATCGTGACCATCAATAAAAAGCGCTATCAACTTGAAGTCGTCGAAATCATGTTTTATACGAAAATGAATATTGAAATCAAACTAAAAAGGACGACTTCTTAAAGTGGATACCCACCAAATTTAAAGACCAAATCAGCTGCGATTTGGTCTTTAAATAGTGCAAAAAACTATTTAGTCTTTTTCACTCGCTTTATTCAACTCTTCCATGTCGGCAAGGATATTATCCACTACGTCCCAAGAATGGATCGAAGCCCCTGCTGCAAACGGGTGGCCTCCGCCGTTATATTTACGGGCAATCGTATTGATGATTGGTCCTTTAGAACGGAAACGGACCCTGATTTCTTTATCCTCTTCAATGAAAAAGACCCATGACTTAACATTTTTAATCGAACCGAGCGAGGAAACGAGCTGAGATGCCTCAGATGTAGAAGCATGGAATTTTTCAAGTATATCTTTTGTGATGATCATTTTCCCTGTACCATATGGAAGGATTTCAAAATGCTGCAGCACATAGCCATTCAACCGTACTATGCTTTCCTCGACGTCATACATCTCCTGATATAACTGAGGGCGGGAGAACGAGTAGTGAATCAACTCACTGGCATAGGCAAATGTCTTTTCAGTCGTACTTTGGAATAGGAAACGACCTGTATCGCCAACAATGCCCGCATATAGAAGGCGTGCCGCTTCATCACTCATCTTCAAGCCTTGTTCTTTCCCGAACTGGTAAAACTCATAAATCATTTCACTTGTGGAACTTGCCGATGTATCGACCCAGCGCATATCCCCATATGGATCTTCATTGGGATGATGATCGATTTTAATCAGTTTATCCCCCGTCGTGTACCGTGCATCACAAATCCGGTCCGTATTCGCGGTATCACAAACGATTACCAATGCACCTTCATATGTTTCATCCGAAATCACATCGAGCCTTCTTAAGTAATTCAATGACGGTTCTTCTTTCCCGACCGTAAAAATTCGCTTTTCGGGGAAGGATGCTTTCAGGATTTCCGCCAATCCCCCCTGTGAACCATAAGCGTCCGGATCTGGACGGACATGACGATGGAGAATTATAGTATCATAACGCTTTATATCTGCTAATATTTCAGCTTTCATATAGATCTCCCCTTAACATATGTATTATCGAGCCAAATAAAGATGATATATTTCATTTAATCAAAAAATTGCGGAAATAGGAAGACTCATCTTGTTTACTGTGGCATTCTCTTTCATTTCCCGCTACAATAAAAAGGTACATATGTTAAATTGGGGGAATTTCAAACGATGCCTATTCTTGTCACCTTGATCGTTCTTTCATTAGGGGTCTATCTGTTTTATAAAATCAAATCGGTCCGAACCAGAATGCCGATGGAGAAAAAGTGGATTTCAGGGAAATCTTCCATTGCCCTTGGTGCGTTTGTCGCACTATTCGGAATCAATCAGCTTTTTCTATTCCACACGACCATCACTTATATCATTGCTGCCGTTTTCATCTTCGTTGGCCTATTCAGCATTTGGGGCGGCTATAAAATGTATAAATTTTATTTGCCGCATGCAATCGAAGAAGCTGCAAATCAAAAAGGATAATCGAAATTCGATTATCCTTTTCATTTTTCATGATCGGTCCAGCAATTGGCAAGTCAACATCGCCTTTCCGACAAGTTTGCCTTGGTTAAACACCTCAACATCCACTTTTCCGAATTTACGTCCTACATCGAGGACACGCGGATGGATTTCAAGCGTACTGTCGATCTGGACTGGCTTGATGAAATAAATCGTCATGTTTTCCACGACCAAGTCACCGCGCTTATAGCTTCGAAGTGCACGATTTGCTGAGTCGGTGACCAATGTCGTGAACACACCGCTTGAAATGGTCCCAAGGTAATTGGTCATCTGCGGAGTGACTCCATAGCTATACACTTCCTCGCCCTTCCCTCGATTCGAAGTCATCACAAGCTGGCTTGTGATCGTATCGTCGATCGTTTCGCCGACCTGAGGCTGCCTTTGGCTCATTTGCAGTGCCTTAAGGACATCCTGCCTGCTCACGATACCCTTGAGGATATGACTGTCATTCACGACCGGGATTAACTCAATTCCTTCCCAAACCATCATATGTGCAGAAGATGCCACACTCATTTTATCGCCTACGGTCATCGGGTTTTTCGTCATCACCTTATCAATGAGCGTCAGCTCTTCCTGTCCGATGATATCTTTTGATGTCACCATTCCTTGAACCTTCATATTGTCATCTACTACAGGGAAACGGCTATGCCCGGATTCCTGATTCAGTTCATGCCAAGTCTGAACACGGTCACCCACCGTTAAAAAGGTAGTTTCCTGTACGGGTGTCAAAATATCCTCCACCAGCAAGATTTCCTTTTTGATCAATTGGTCATAGATCGCCCTATTGATCATCGTTGCGACGGTAAACGTATCGTAACTTGTTGAGATGACTGGCATCTCCAATTCATCGGCTAACCTTTTAACGGGCTCTTCCGTATCGAATCCCCCGGTGATCAGCACTGCTGCACCCGCTTTTAACGCGTGCTCGTGGGCCTGTGTACGGTTTCCGACGATCAGCAGGTTTCCTGCCCCTGTATATCTCATCATGGCATCCAGCTTCATCGCCCCGATGACGAATTTATTTAATGTCTTATGAAGTCCCGTTTTACCACCCAGAACTTGTCCGTCAACAATATTGACTACCTCAGCAAAAGTTAGCTTTTCAATATTCTCTTTTTTCTTTTTCTCGATACGGATCGTGCCTACCCGCTCAATCGAGCTCACGTAGCCCTGGTTCTCCGCCTCTTTAATTGCCCGGTATGCCGTACCTTCACTAACATTCAATGCTTTCGCAATTTGACGAACCGAAATCTTTTCGCCAACAGGGAGCCCATCGATATGTTTTAATATTTGTTCATGCTTTGTAGCCAAGCGCTTCACCCTTTTCACGGTATTCCTATTCTCCATTATAAGGTCAAAGAGCCTAGTTTATCAAACAACTACTAGTATTGGCGCAACCTTTTGTATTCCGGTTGGCGTTTTACCTTTTGTTTCTTAGGGGAATATAGTATCCCCGTCAAGTTGCCAGCCACCGCCAACAATGCAAACAACAGCCAGGATCCAGCAAACAGACCCTCAAGACCGCCGTTTTCCAACGACAAACGCGGCACGGCATAATACAGCATCACACCGCATAAAAGCAAACAAAGCAATAACCTCTGTTTCATCCAATCCCCCCTTTTTTCATCTATTCATTTTATGCCTGTGAAAGGAAAAAAGACTTGGCTGCTGAACGAGACTTAACTTTCCGATTGCCGGAATCACCCGTCATTTTGGTCGGCCATCCCCACACGATACACATAAAAAACGGAAGCCCCTATAGGCTCCCGCTCCTTTTATAATTCGATTTCATCTCCGGCTTCCATAATCAATCCATTTCCCTCTTCAAGCAGGTCGATGAATTTGTTAGGATCCTGTTTGATGACAGGGAAAGTATTGTAATGAATCGGCACGACTTGTTTGGCTTGAAGGAATTTCGCTGCAAGTGCGGCATCTTCGGGGCCCATGGTGTAATTATCGCCGATTGGCAAGAATGCCAAGTCAATCGGATGTCGCTCACCGATCAGTTTCATATCGGAATATACCGCTGTATCCCCTGCATGATAGATCGTTTTCCCTTCTATCGTAAGCAATACTCCAGCAGGCATTCCCAAATAAACGATTTGCCCATCTCCGTCAATGAATCCTGTTCCATGGAAAGCTGGCGTCAGTTTCACTTTTCCAAAGTCGAACTCGAAAGCTCCGCCGATGCTCATCCCGTGGGTCCTAACCCCTTGAGCACCCAGGTAGTCGGCAATCTCCGCTATACCAATGACAAGTGCATCATGCCTCTTTGCCAATTCAACCGTGTCACCGACGTGGTCATTATGACCATGTGTTAAGATGATCACATCCGGTTTCACATCTTCCACCTTCAAATCGGTCAATTCGTTTCCAGTAATGAATGGATCGAATAAAATCGTTTTACCATTCGTTTCGACTTTTACAACTGCATGTCCATGAAAAGATACTTTCATTTTTGATGCTCCCTTCCCTTACTCACTTTTTTAAAAATCGCCTTATTAGGCCTTTCCCATTTACTATACTTATAAATATTGCTAAGGTAATTATATCTTACTAATGGAGGTATCGTCATGAATGAACGTTTGACAGAACTACAAAATTGGCTCCAGTCCAATGAGGTAGAAGCCGCTTTACTAACATCTACAGAGAGCATCTACTATTTAAGCGGTTTTTTTAGTGACCCTCATGAAAGACTGCTTGCACTTGCCATTTTTGCAAATGCCGACCCATTCCTGGTCTGCCCGCAGATGGAAGTTCCGGATGCTAAACAGGCTGGATGGAATGGAGATATCATCGGTTACACCGACACTGAAAATCCATGGGAAAAGGTTAAGCAAGCAGTGGTGAATCGCGGGTTAACCATTAATAAAATGGCCATTGAAAAAGAGCATATGAATGTAGAACGCTATGAAAAGGTCCAACAATACTTTGGAGCACCAAAGCTCGTTTCCGCAGAAGAAAAACTTCAAAGGATGCGAATGATCAAGTCGGAAGATGAAATGGTCAAAATCCGTGAAGCTTGCCGCCTTGCCGACTTTGCGATTGAAGTGGGGGTCAGCGAAATTCATGAAGGTAAAACGGAAATGGAAATCCTTGCAGCTATAGAATTCGAATTGAAAAAGGCCGGAGTCAGCCAAATGTCTTTCTCCACCATGGTCCTGACTGGTAAAAATGGCGCTTCCCCACATGGCACACCTGGGAATACGAAGGTTCAGCGCGGCGACCTTGTCCTTTTTGACCTGGGCGTCGTTCATGAAGGATACTGCTCTGACATCACTAGAACGGTTGCTTACGGAGATATCAATGATAAACAGGCAGAAATATATGAAACTGTACTTAAGGCACAAGAAGCTGCCGTTACAGCCAGTAAACCTGGTGTATCCTGTTCCGAGATAGACTTGACTGCCAGAAACATCATCAGGGATAAAGGATACGGTGAATTCTTCCCTCACAGGCTCGGCCACGGACTTGGGATCAGCGTCCATGAATACCCATCCTTGACTGAAACGAATTCCCTCGAGCTTCAATCCGGAATGGTTTATACGATCGAACCTGGCATATATGTTCCGAATGTTGCAGGCGTCAGGATTGAAGATGATCTATTGATCACCGATACCGGCTGTGAGGTTTTGACCAAATTTCCGAAGAGCCTGCAAATCATAAAATGATCATGCATTAACCAATTCATGTACCCCCCGCCTTCATTTAAGACGGGGGTATTTATTCAAAGTTCCCTTTCAACTAATCGGTCCGCAGTCTATACTTCACTGCTTTATCACTGCCGTCAAACCAAATGACCAGCCATTCACTATCTATTCTTATGATTCCCCTCTCGGCACCGAGATAATAAACAACATTATCTTTCTCTTTAAAATATTCCGTTTCCGTTGGGGAACCTAAAAGCGTAATCACTTCTTCTTTTGTCTTGCCCATCAATTCATGCTCATTCATTAAGTCATCAACCAGATATACTCTTCCTTCATCATCATTTAACCATCTTTCAGTGGTGAACCTTGATTCATATTCATTTACCCCTAACATAACCACACTATAAAATAGAAGAGATAAGCCAAGGCTTGATATGACTATAAATCTAATTTTGATTTTTCTTTTATTATGCTGATCGGTATATTTCCATGAAATCCATTGTAAAAACAGTAATAGAACAAATGGTAGAAACATGGCTGATATACTCATTAAACTGGTAGAAGCATGTACAGCATTAATGTATAAAGCATAAATGAAGTAGATAAATGCATACAAAAGTACATATAAATATAATGAATAGTTTACTATTCTTGAAACACTCAAAGAAAAAACTCCCCTCACACATTAAAGGTTACCATAAATAAACAAATAAGGTAAAAATGAGAGTTTCGTTTCTTCCATGATTTTTTCTTCATAAAAAGGTTGGAATCATTTACTTCATTTTGCGATTTCCAGATTAAAACATTCGCTAATTTGTTACAATTGAAATCAGACCCATTAGGTAAATCATAGTATAATAGGAATGAAATAGAAGGAGGAGATTCCCTTGAATAGTATAGATTATAAAAATATTCTTGTAGCAGTGGACGGTTCTGAAGAAGCAGAGTGGGCCTTAAAAAAGGCAATCTATTTAGCAAAACTCAGTGACGCTACCCTTGTGCTCACACATATCGTGGATACAAGGAATTTCCCTACTGTCGAAGCTCATGATATGACTATCCGTGATCACTCTGAAACCTTTGCCAATGAGCTATTGGACAAGTATAAAACGGAAGCCATTGCCTCCGGGATTGCAAAGGTCCAAACAGAAGTTGCATATGGTTCTCCTAAAGTTCAAATTCCAAGGGATTTAGCGAAAAAGCATTCGATCGATTTAATTGTTTGCGGTGCAACAGGCCTTAATGCAGTCGAACGTTTCCTCATCGGCAGTGTGTCGGAAGGCATCGTTCGCCATTCAAACTGTGATGTAATGATCGTGCGTACGAATTGATAAAAGAAAATGATAAAAAGCTCGTTCGCCAAATTGGTGAACGAGCTTTTTTACTGTTATTCACTTACCAGTTTTTCCGCTTTTTCAATCGCCAGCAACACTTGGGCAAAACCTGTACCGCCCGCACTGTTACGGCGTTTAACGGCTTCATAAGGATTTAATGCATCATAAATATCCTGTTCAAACAACTCGGAAGCTTCCTGGAATTGTTCAATGCTTAGGTCCACTAAATAGCAGCCATTCTGGACACAGAACAATACAAGCTTCCCGACCACTTCGTGCGCCTTACGGAAAGGCATACCCTTTGAAGCCAGGTAATCAGCTAATTCCGTCGCATTCGAGAAGTCATTTTTTGTTGCTTTTTCCATTACGTCCGTTTTCACTTTCATCGTTGAAATCATGCCGGCAAATATTTTAAGTGAACCAACAATGGTCTTAACCGTATCAAAAACGCCTTCTTTATCTTCTTGCATATCTTTGTTATAAGCAAGCGGCAGTCCTTTCAAAACGGTCAATAACCCCGTTAGGTTCCCATAAACCCGTCCTGTTTTACCACGGATCAATTCCGCCATATCAGGATTTTTCTTTTGCGGCATGATGCTGCTTCCCGTGGAAAACGCATCATCCAATTCAATGAATTGAAATTCCTGGCTTGACCAGAGAATGATTTCTTCGCTGAAACGGGATAAGTGCATCATCATCGTAGCACTGTTGCTCATGAATTCAATGGCAAAATCACGATCACTCACCGCATCAAGGCTGTTTTCGTAAATTCCCTCAAACCCCAATAACTCGGCACTGAGGGCACGGTCAATCGGGAAAGTAGTCCCAGCTAATGCCCCAGCCCCCAATGGAGAGATGTTAATCCTTTTGAAACTCTCCGTGAAGCGCTGCTTATCACGCTCAAGCATCCAAAAATAAGCCATTAAGTGGTGCGCAAATGAAATGGGCTGTGCACGCTGCAAATGTGTATAACCTGGAATTAGTGTTTCCACATTTTTCTTGGATTGTCCCAAAATCGCTATTTGCAAGTCATTGATGAGTTCCAGAATCACTTTCGTTTGGTTACGCATATACAGATGAAGGTCGGTTGCAACTTGATCATTACGGCTCCTGCCTGTATGAAGCTTTCCGCCAACTGGACCGATTTCACTTATAAGCATACTTTCCAGGTTAAGATGGATATCTTCCATCTCAACCTTAAAAGTCAATTCACCCTTCTCAGCTTTTTCCTGTAAACTTTTCAGACCTGCAATGATCTGATCCGCATCTTCTTCAGGTAAAATGCTGCATTGCTTTAACATGGTTACATGAGCTAAACTGCCTTGTATATCTTCAAGCACAAGTTCCTGGTCAAAGGAGATGGAAGCTCCAAACTCATCTACCCATTCTTCGGCAGATTTCGTAAATCTTCCTCCCCAAAGCTTGCTGCTCACACTGTCACCTTCTTGTTATTGACCATGCTGTTCACTTTCGTTGGAAGTCCCCATAACTTAATGAATCCAACTGCTGCATCATGATCAAATTCGTCTGCTTTTGTATAGGTAGCCAATTTTTCGTCATATAGGGAGTACTCGGATTTTCTCCCTTCAACAATCGCATGACCTTTGAATAGTTTCACACGGACCGTACCCGTTACATTCACTTGTGTTTCTTTCAGGAATGCGGCCAAAGCTTTTTGAAGCGGAGAGAACCAAAGCCCTTCATAAATCAATTCAGTCATTTTCTTCTCGATCACCGGCTTGAAGTGAGCCAATTCTTTTACAAGCGTGATATCTTCAAGTTCTTTGTGTGCAGCTATCAATGTCATCGCACCAGGAGCTTCATAAACTTCACGGGATTTGATTCCCACTAATCTATTTTCAACGTGATCGATACGTCCCACTCCGTGTTTGCCGGCAATTTGATTCAACTCGACAATCAGGTCAGCCAATTTATAGTTTTTATCATTCAATGTAACCGGCACACCTTGTTCAAAACCAATTTCAATGATATCGGCAGTATCTGGCGTACATTCAAGGCTTGTAGTCAAATCATATGCTTCTTCCGGCGGAGCTGCCCAAGGATCTTCCAGGATTCCACATTCGTTACTTCTTCCCCAAAGGTTTTGGTCAATCGAGAACGGACTCGCCATGCCAATCGGAACGGGAATGCCATTTTTCGCTGCATATTCGATCTCCTCTTCACGAGACCATTTCCAGTCACGAACAGGTGCAAGAACTTGTAAATTAGGGTTCAAGGCGGAGATGGATACTTCGAAACGCACTTGGTCATTTCCTTTTCCCGTACAACCGTGCGCAACGGCTACCGCGTTTTCCGCTTCAGCCACTTCCACTAATTTCTTCGCGATCAGCGGACGTGATAAAGCTGATACCAAAGGATATTTCCCTTCATACAAAGTATGTGCCTGAAGAGCAGTCAATGCGAATTCATCAGCGAATTCGTCCTTCGCATCAATGACATAGGAACTTACCGCACCAACAGTGATCGCTTTTTCTTTAATGAAGTCCAAATCTTTCCCTTCGCCGACATCCAAGCAGCATGCCACAACTTCGTACCCTTGATCTTGTAACCATTTAATTGCAACGGAAGTATCCAAACCTCCGGAATATGCTAAAACAACTTTTTGATTTTCCATTTCCATCGTCCTTTCGTGTGAATAAAAATTCATCGTTTGTTATTTTTATTCAATCTATGATTAGTACTTTATCATCTTTATTAAAGGAATACAAGGGGTATTTTTAAGATTTTGCTAAATAATCCGCTAATATTTTCAGGGAATTTACACATTGGATGCATCCGCAAGAATATAGTAAACTAGGAGTATGATAAATCGAAAAGCGGAGGGCATATGAAAGAACAATTTACCTATGATGAACGGCTTGGCATCTCGATTCCCGATTTGAATCTGGAGTGGGATGAATATACAAAAGGCGAGCAACAGCAAATACTCGTACATTGGGAGAATATCCGGGGAAGCATCCCGGACCGCATCAAGGAGCTGGAATCCACCATTAACCGAAAGCAGTTTCGGCTCTCCGATGAGAGTAATTTCATTAAATCATGCCAGCTCAACTCCGAAATTGCGGAACTTGCTTCCATCATCAATGATTTATGGCTATGGTATCGTGCCAATCAAGGAGTAAGTGAAAAGATGCATAATTAAGGCCTATTCCATGCAAAAAAAGCCACAGTTTAAAACTGTGGCTTTTTTTGCATCCCTTTTATAAATCCTTGCGAAGTTCACCAACGACATGTCCCAACTCCGGGAGAATCAATTTAGTCATCGCTAGCCGAACCGCCCCTGATGAGCCTGGGGTGGAAAAGACGGCTTTGTTGTTCACGACTCCGGCAATCGCCCTGGATAGAATGGCTGCAGACCCGATATCCTCTTGATAGCTGAGCATTCGGAAAACCTCGCCAAAACCGGGAATTTCCTTGGTCATCAATTCTTTGACCGCCTCGATCGTTACATCCCTATTGGCGATGCCAGTGCCTCCATTTGTTAATATGACATCGACCGTGCTGCTTTGACTACCAGAAGTGACCGCATCCTGAATCGCTTTCCGCTCATCTTTAACGATTACATATTCCGACACTTCATGACCATTCGATTTCAGCAATTCCATCATCAGTGCTCCGCTTTTATCCGTTTCTTCATTACGCGTATCGCTGACGGTTATCACCTTGCATCGAATTGCCTCCGTGATGGCTTTTTTATGATCCTCGACACTCATTCTTCATCAGCCTTCTTCTCAAGTAAATAACGATATTGATAGAACTTCTGGGCAAATTCACTGACATTCCGGGTCATTTGATAATTGGATCCAGCCCCGATGGCCATGCTGATGAACGGTATGCCCCGTACCAGTTTTTTTCGGAAAACAGTAATGGATAATGCTTTCAACAGCTGCTTCAGCGGCTGTTCCATCCAGGTAGGGTTTGTCAGTTCTTCGATTCCTAAATAAAAATAGTCATCTTCTGCGGTCTGGACCTCGCGTATCAATTCTTCCCAGGCTATTCCTTGAAGCCTTTTTGGCATCGCTCCTGCATTGAATACCTTAAGGGCCAGCATCATTTCAAACGGCGTATTCACCTCAACACCATAAGACATCGCAATCAGCTGTACGATCCTGACATTGATGACCGTCATGGCCGGAATATCGCTCCCTAGCAGAAGCAGGCCTCCTGATCCGCTCATCCCGCCTTGTACAAATGAATATAAGCGATGCTTGGCGATATGCTGATTGGCTATGTAATTCAACTGATCGATCGATAAGTGATTCAAATCACTCAACGTTTCGATTTCTTCATTGAACACGCGCGCAGATGCTAAAATCCGCTCTCTTGCATCTATTTGAACTTGTGAGCTCTGAACCATGGCATGCAAATGAAAAAGCCAGGTATCAAGCTTTTCAAAAAACTGTTGTTGGACGTTTTCCGGAAGGAGGGCAAACCCCTGCTCCAACCATTTATCATACAATGCAGCAAGGTCCGTTGGCTCATATTGATAAAGTTTGTCCTGCCATTCACTAATTTCATTCCAAATTTTCATTTCACGGTTCGTGAATTCCATGCATCAAGCCTCCTATGTACAGAATTGGTGGATTCTCCCTTAAGTATACCATAGAGGGAAGCCTTTCAGAGAACGGTGATGGGAATCCAGTGTTAATGGGGATGGGCCGCATGGACATAAACTCCATAAGGAGGCGGTTTCCGAGGGTGAAATTTCATGGTAAAGACCCCTTACCAGAGTGATAAGGGGATCATTATAAAAAAACAGGAAGTCATGTTTTCCAAGTTTCGCTCAAAGCTATTTTCATGGTATCCCTGACAATCATGATTTCTTCGTTAGTGGGGATGACCATGACTTTTACAGGGGAATAGGGTGCATTGATGAACGCTTCTTTACCCGAGGTGCGATTGAGATCCTTATCCCAATATACCCCCATGAATTCAAGTCCCTCCAAGATTCGCCCCCTAATGGTTTGACTGTTTTCACCGATGCCCGCTGTAAAAATGATGCCATCCACACCTCCCATTTTAGCTGAATAGGAGCCAATGTACTTGTGAATTCTGTCTGCGAATACTTTAAGTGCGAGTTCAGCCCGCTCATTGTCTTTATCCGCTTCAACTTGAATATCGCGCAGGTCACTGGAAAAACCGGAAAGGGCCAGCATGCCGCTTTTCTTATTCAGGACATCCAGAACTTCATCTGCTGTTTTACCCGTCTTCTCCATGATATAAGGAATCAATGCAGGGTCGATGTTCCCTGAACGCGTTCCCATAGTAACACCGGCCAATGGCGTAAATCCCATTGAAGTATCAATTGATTTGCCGCCCTTTATGGCCGTGATGCTTGCACCATTCCCTAAATGGCACGATATCAATCGAAGCTGTTCAATTGGGCGGCCAATCATTTCGGCTGCCCTCTGTGATACATATTTATGTGAAGTACCATGAAACCCATACTTCCTTATTCCGTATTTTTCATAATATTCAAGAGGTAAGCTGTACAAATAGGAACCTGCTGCCATCGTTTGATGGAAGGCAGTGTCGAATACCGCAACCGCCGGCACATCATCAAGTGCTTGCCTGAAGGCTTTGATCCCGGTGATATTGGCGGGATTATGAAGGGGCGCCAACTCGGAAAGCTTTTCGATTTCCGCTATTACATCCTCCGTAATCAAGACCGATTCGCTGAATACCTCACCTCCATGCACCACCCGATGCCCTACGCCATCTATCTCTTCAAAGGAGCCAATGATGCGATGGTCAATCAGCTTTTCCAATAAAAGCCCTACAGCCACTTCATGATTGGGTATATCCATCGTTTCAGAAACCTTTTCGCCTTCGACGCTTAAAGTAAATGCGGAATTTTTCAAGCCTATTCTTTCTACAAGACCTTTTGTAATTACTTTTTCACTTGGCATCTCAAAAAGCTGAAACTTCAATGAAGAGCTGCCCGCATTAATAGCCATGATTTTTGACATCCATCCTGCTCCTTTTCTCTAAGCTAGTTCTTCCAATGTTATCTCAACGAAACGTGCAGTATATTGTACAATCTTATCATGACAAGCGGATTCAACCAAATATTAATGAATAATTGCAAATAATCACTCTCAAATAAAAAAAAGAAAGCCAATGCCTGGGGCATCAGCTTTCATTGACTATTTTTCCTCTTTAAACCAATCGTCCATCTGTTGCATGACAGACCTGGTCGCTTCGAAATCCGACAGCTTCGGAAGTTGTACGAGCAACGCCTTCTTCGGTGCTTCGATACCCTCTTTTTTCTTTTGAAGGATCAAGATGCTTTTCGCAGCCGCTTCACTCTTAAACATGGAGAGCGGCAATTGCACCATCCCTTGGATATGTGTATGCTTCTTCAGGAAATCATTGAGTTTCGGCGCTTCCTCCGAGACGAACAGGTTATTCGGGACAATGAAGAATAGATGTCCGCCATCCTTCGTGTGTTTAACACTTTGTTCAATAAACAAATGGTGTGCAAACGAATGTCCCTTATCGGCCTTCAATTCATATTCAGCTGCACGCACATCATTCGGGTAATAACCAATCGGCAAATCACTGACCACAACATCTGAAGGATCGATGAATAGCGGCTCCAGGCTGTCCTGATTGAAAAATTGCAGCGGGTGTTCTTGCAGGTTGGCACCTGCATAAGCAAGCCTGATCAAGGTTTCATCAATCTCGACACCATATGAAGCGATGTTTTTATCAGTAAGTTGATTCAAGATCGCAAATAGTAAGTTCCCTGTTCCGATGGCTGGATCGAGCATGACTATCTCTTTTTGATCCTTGGTGAATTTACCGACTAAATAGCTGACGAACATGCCGACTGCATCAGGTGTCATCTGATGATTCGGCTGAACGCTCTGCTGCATGCCTTTTAAAATGGCAAGCTGGTACGCTTTACGGATTGCTTCCTTTTCATATTTCTCGGGTGAAAAATCTGCATAATGCTTCACTAACCTTTTCTTCGATACTTCACTGATTTCCTCCTGCAGGACTTTCCCTTCGAAGAAATTCTCTCCCGTTTCACCTAAGGCATCCAGATACGTACATGATAGTTCACTTTGCAATATTTGGGCTGTTTCATCAAATTCATAAAATAATTGTTCAACTGGGGTAGACTTCACTTATTAATTCCTCCTGTTTGCTTCTGTCCCTATTTTAAAGGTAAGAAGAAAGAGATACAAGCCGTACGTCCTGCTTATCATTCTTCGTTTGTTTTGCGTACTGTTTTCCGATTTGAAAGCCGCATATATTGAACTCGCGCAGAACCCTTTTGTCAACATTTTTAACCATGAGACATTAATAGGGTAAATGCACCCAGTCCAGGCCTTTTGAGCAGATCCGGTTAGCTTTATTTTTCCCTCATTATCCATGAATGTCCGACTTGTCTGTTGAACTTGGCTCAAAATACTGGGTTGTTGCCCTGCATTTTTTATTAATTGGATAGGCTCAATGAATGCCCAAACAGAATACCATGCATGAGGTGGTGATTATATGGATAATCAATATCAAAACTATCATGGGCAGGTTAATCCAATAAACCAGCAACATGATATACAGTCAGCAGATGAACTTAACAGGCAACAACATGGTATACAGTCAGCAGATGAATTTAACAGGCAACAACAAGGGTTTCAACAAGGGTTTCGTCAAGGGTATCGTCAAGGGTATCGTCAAGGGTATAGAGATGGATATCGAGCAGGGCAACAAGCGGGGTTTTATCCAGGACCTCATCAAAGACAAATGCCGTCGTGGCCTAACGAAATTGACATAAAAGTTGGTACACCCAATGGTCAAGAGTGGTCTGGCAAGATTATTTTACCACTAAATGGCCCGACTTTAGAGCCTTAACTAAATCGAGCATATATAAATGAACTCGTCAAAAATTATAAAAACCAGTGTATTAGAAACGAACGCCCCTGTCCACCTCAACGACAAGGTGTTTATCAACAAGAAAATCAACATTAAAACAAAAAACCGGGCACATTGTGCCCGGTTTCTTAGAATTCGCATCTTATTTTGCCGCTTTAGCCGCTTCGATTGCACCTTCGTAATTTGGATGGTTAGTACCTTCACTCACATATTCTACATATGTGATTTCATCAGAGCTGTTCACTACGAATACAGAGCGAGCCAATAGACGAAGTTCCTGCATGACGACACCATATGCTTCACCGAATGAAAGGTCACGGTGATCGGAAAGAACTTGAACATTGTCCAAGCCGCTGGCAGCACACCAGCGTTTTTGCGCGAAAGGAAGATCGTTACTGATCGTCAGTACTTTCACATTATCCAATTTTGCCGCTTCTTCATTGAATTTACGTGTCTGTGCATCACATACACCTGTATCCACGGATGGAACCACGCTGATAATGCGGACAGAACCTTTGGAGTCGCTTAATGTAACCGGTGATAAGTCATTAGCCAATACCGTAAAATCAGGTGCTTTGTCCCCAACTTTTAGTTCTTGTCCCACTAAAGTGATCGGGTTGTTTTTAAATGTAACTGAAGCCATTAATAATTCCTCCCTTTTCTGCTATATGTACAAGCATAATGATATTTGTTTTGCCGGAATTTTGCAATTAATTGAATTGGGAAATGTGAATGGTGATTGCACATGACATCCAGACCTTTAAAGGTGTAATGGCAGATTGCAGCAAAAATAAAACTCGGCGGATGCCGAGTCGCGTTAGAAATCTATATCCATTTTAGGTTCTTGGTACCTTCTTGCAGTTGGTTGACTGCCGCCTTGATTACCGCCTTGATTACTGCCTTGATTACTGCCTTGCTTTTGATTATTGTCTTTCTTGGATAGCATGGACTGAATTTTATCGACGACTTGAGGAGCTAAATCCATCATTTTTTCGAGAAGATGCGTCCCTTCATCCAGATGAATCATTTTCACCCCATGGGAACCAACAATCAAAAAGGCAATTGGTGTTATGGAAACCCCGCCGCCGCTACCGCCGCCAAAAGGCTGCTTGGAATCGCCTTGCTGTCCTTGATGGTTTCCATCCATCACAAATTCGCTGCCACCGGCTGCAAAACCAAATCCCACTTTGGATACGGTTAAAATGACACTGCCATCCGGAGTTTCCACCGGATCCCCGATGATCGTGTTCACATCGACCATTTCTTTCAGATTTTCCATCGCTTCTTTCATTAAACCTTGGATCGGATGATCTGACATTTAAATTCCTCCACTCTAGAACGATTGTTTATTGGAATCACCTAATAGCTTCGCTAATTTCCTGGACTTGAAATGCGGCTTTCCGCCTTTCCAATAACGAAGCAGTTTTATTCCAGTCACCATAGCCTGCCCGATTCTAAATTGTAATATGCAGGAAATCGACGTGTTTGCCTGCCATCTCTGAAAGTCGGGTGTAATGGAATAGGAGGGCATGATCCGGAAGTTGAAATAGGTTGTCAGCAAACCGATGATTGAACCTTTAAGTGCCCAGCATGCTCCAGTTAAAACACCGGTGTGTGCAGCGTTTTTAGTACCGACCATACTGTGCCAGGTGAATTTTTTGACTTGGACTTTCCCTGCGAATTGACGGACGATCCTATGAAATCCGATTATATGCTGAAGCATCTCCAGAATGTCTGCGAATCCGTCACGCAAATCTTCGGCTGTGATTTTTTTCTTTTCTTCCTTATCGGTTTTCCCGTTCATTTCTTGTTCTTCCTTTACTACTATAGTTGCCGAGTCATCTTCTTTTTTCATGACCGGAACCTTGAATGTATAATGAAAAAGTCCATACCAAGCTGATAATTTAATAAGTATTTGGTCATTCGTTTGGACACGTTTGTAGTCGATGTACATTCTTACTTTAGTGAAAACAACAATAAGCAATACAAAAATGAGGATACCTATAATCAAAAAAAGCCACTTCATGCACCCACACCCCTTCAGCCTATCATTATCGGCATATGCAAAAAAAATAAACCTGCAAAAGCGAAAATCACGCTCTTACAGATTTATGAATGGAAGAAATCATCTTCTGATCAACACAACGCCCGTGTCTGCAAAGACATCATGCAAAGCCTGTTTCTTCGGTAATAGACCCGCCAAGAGATAGCCAATCCAAGTGACTTTTGAAATATAGCGGCCAATCAGCTCCCTGAACAATATCGTACCCCATGAAATGGTTTTTTTCTCTTCCTTCAATGCAACGACTTTCAGTCCAAAAATCATTTTACCAAGGGTTTGGTTCAAGAATTTGGTCATCAAAACAAAGTATAAGAAGAATACGCCCCCTGTTAAGAAGCCCTCTGCGGAAAACCAGAGATCATCTGTCCCTTCATAAAACTTGAAGATGGGATGAATCAAAATCCGGTTCAAACTTCCGATAACCAATAGATCGGCTAAATAGGCCCAAAACCTCATCCAAAAACCGGCAAAATGCACTTTCTTGACTCCGTCATCATCCACTGCCTTCCTGGCTGGTGTAAATTCCTGTTGAACGGGAACTACTTGATCTGCCATTAGATTGGATGAAGCGATTTGTTCATTGTTTTCATTTCGTTCCGTCATCCTTCAGCCCCCCTATTCCGCATACAAATACATTAAGCGTGGAGAATTTGAAGAGGAAAGGATTTTTGTCAAGACTGCCGTTTCCACATCACTTCCCAACATTTTTTGCGCACCCATACTGAATAATGAACCGAATCCTGCCTCATCTGTATAACGGATAACTTGAGCATCCTCTTTACCGATATCCGTTTTCATCGCTGCAATTACATCATCCAAATGGCCAAAATCATCGATTAGATGGTTTTCTTTTGCCTGACGTCCATCATAAATGCGGCCATCGGCGATTTCCCTTACTTCCTTCTCTGACATACCGCGTCCGTCAGCAATGATTTTTACAAATTGATCATAAGAATTATCGATCATGTCTTGGAGTATTTCACGTTCTTCACCAGTCATTTCCCGGGTTGGACTCATAATATCTTTGTGTGGCCCGCTTTTGATGGTTTCGAACTCAACACCATACTTCTTGGCCAACTTCTCGTAATTATACCCCTGCATGATGACACCAAGTGAACCGGTCATCGTTTCCGGGCTAGCATAAATCTTATCGGCTGGTGCGGAAATATAATATCCGCCTGAAGCCGCCATTGACCCCATTGATACATAGACAGGTTTTTTCACTTTCTTGATATCAAGGATCTTTTCATATATCTCTGCACTTTCGACGACACCGCCGCCTGGAGAATTCACCCGAAGGATGATTCCTTTGATATCATCATTTTCCTCAGCCATCTTCAGCTTATCCATGAAGGCACGGTGATTATATGTTGCCGAACTAAGTAATGAGGCTTCTCCTGTATCTTGAATCGTGCCCTCTACATCAAATACGGCAATAACATTAGTGAAATCATCGCCTTCTATGACTTCCTCGTAAAATGCACTTTCTGAAGCAAATAATTCATCAATGATATTTTCCGTATCCGCTGTAAATAGAGTGGTAGCCGCACCTACAGCAATAGAGACAAAAAATAAAACGGCTGCGATTCCAAGTGCCGCCCAACGCTTTCCATTCATCTGTTTTCCCCCTTAAATATATGTATCCTTCTTACCATACGAACTAATAACAAAAATGTTTCATTCCATGATAAACTAAGACATATAAAATTGTAGCAAAGAATCCTCTAATTGGAAATGGATTGGTGCATTTTGCACAATTTGTATTTATCGTAAACAGGATAAAGAAAGCCCTTTCATCACCATACATACTAGGAGGGATCATGATGAACACTCGAAGGAATATTTATTTTTTCCATGCACCGAATGCAGAGATGCTCCACAAGGTTGAATACTTGTCAGACTTGGCGAAGCAACATTCGTATGAGGTCATCCAGGATTTCACAAAAGCGAACATCATCGTAAGCATCGGTGATGACGGCACATTCCTGCAGGCAGTCCGTAAAACCGGGTTCAGGGATGACTGTTTATATGCGGGCATTTCCACCACAGGTAACTTGAATATGTATTGCGATTTCCACTTGGAAGATACGGATAAAATGATCGATGCCATGACTAGAGAGCAAATTGAGGTTCGTAAATACCCAACCATCGATATCCAATTGGACGATCAGCCCTCCTTTTATGCCCTTAATGAACTCAGTATCCGGTCTTCCATCACCAAAACGTTCGTCATGGATATTTTCATTGATCAACTCCATTTTGAAACTTTTCGCGGGGACGGAATCATCATTGCGACTCCGACCGGAAGCACCGCCTATAATAAATCGGTCAATGGGGCCGTTGTCGATCCCCTTCTCCCTTGCTTTCAAGTGAGCGAGCTTGCTTCCATCAATAATAATACCTATCGGACCTTAGGTTCCTCATTCATTCTAAGCGGTGATAAGACGTTGACCGTCCACCTTGAACAAAACGGACCAAGCTATCCGATCATCGGAATGGACAATGAAGCCTTAAGCATCAATCATGTCGAAAAGGTAAAGGTCCGGTTAAGCGGTAAAGTCATCAAGACTGTTAAGCTAAAAGACAATTCATTTTGGGAAAAGGTTAAAAGGACCTTTCTTTGAACGAACTAAAAAGGTACCGGATATGATAGCCGGTACCTTTTTATATATGATAAAAATCTTTCGTATTTTGATAGAGGATTTCATAGACATCCTCCATCGGCAATCCTTTTATCGAAGCAATTTGACGCACACTATCATGCATCATGCCGGGATGGGTCCATTTCCCTTTGAAAACCCCTTCAAACGGCCATGGGCCATCCGTTTCAATCATCATCAGCTGAAGTGGGTATGCCGAAACTAATTCCTGTATTTCCCTCTCATAACAAACATCAGGTGTAATCGAAATGCGGTAGCCCTTTTCGGCCATTCTTTCGACTGTCCGGATATCGCCTTTAAACCAATGAAAGTGCGCCTTTGTGATTTGATGCTTATCCAAAAGGTCGCAAACGATAGGTGCGTCTTCATGGACGGCATGAAGGATGACCGGCTTTTCCACCTCTTTGGCAAAAGCCAGGAACCTCTCCAATATCACTATGTACGCTGAGTTATCAATATCGGGATTTTCCTTCCTTAAGTAATAGGGCAGTCCAACCTCACCTACGGCAACCATATCTTGACGATGTTCCCGCATCCAGTTCAATAATTCGTTCACTTCTTCATCACTCGGTAGGGGCTGCTCTGGATGAAAGCCAAAGGCAGGCTTAATTCGGGAATCTTTCAGTGAAAGCTGATAATTGTTAATCGAAGAAGCCAAATTCATGGAAACAGTCAGCAAGGATTGCAAATGAACCTTTTCCATGTCAGTCAGAATCTGTTTTTGCTTAACAACATCATATTTATCCAAGTGGATATGGCTGTCGATGATTCTCAAATTTAATCGCCTCCTTAATTAAGTAGAAAAAGTTGGCATAAGTGCTGCATATAACTCTCTTTTTAAATGAAAAAATTCATCACTAAGAAGCTGTTCTTCACTTCTTGGCCTTGGAAATGGAACTTTCACTTCTTTGATGACAGCAGCCGGTTTTGCTGATAACACATAAATTCTATCTGATAGGAAAACCGCTTCATCTATGCTATGCGTAACAAAAAGCACCGACCTCCGATTTTCTTCCCAAACCGACAACAGCCATTTTTGCATTTGCAATCTTGTCAGTTCATCCAAGGCTGAAAAGGGTTCGTCCAGGCACATCAATTCCTGTGGACTTAAGATACTCCGGATGAATGCGGCCCTTTGCTTCATGCCTCCAGATAATTCATGCGGATATGCTTTCTCGTACTCTTCCAATCCAGCTTTAATCAAAAGGGCTTTTGCCTTTTCTTTATCTTTGACCCCAGCAAGTTCACTTCCAAGCAAAACATTTTCCAATACCGTTCTCCAAGGTAAAAGGGAAGGCTGCTGCGGCATATAGCTGATATGGCCTTTTAAGCCATTTATCTTTTTATCATCCAGTGAAATGATGCCATGATTCGGCTTCAAAATGCCTCCGATCAAGTGGAACAATGTACTTTTACCGCTGCCCGATGGCCCAAGGATCGTGACAAATTCCCCATCTTCCACATGGAAATTCATATTCTCCAATATATTCTGTTTGCCACCGAAGGAATAGGAGACATCTTTAATTTCCAGCTTCATCCTTGTCGTCCTCCTTTCTCTTCCAAGAAACTAAGTATTTCTCCAGGAAGGTGATGATTCCAAAAAAGATCAGGCTCATTCCCATAATGATGAAAATGGCAACAAACACCCGGTCTGTCCTGAACGCAGAGGACGCGAGCGTCATATAAACACCAATCCCCGATTTTGCCCCGAGCCACTCCGAAATAACCGCACCCATTACACTATAAGTGGCCGAAATTTTCAGGCCGGAGAAGATGAACGGGATTGAATGAGGAAGCTCCAGCTTCCAAAATAACTGTTTTTTTCCCGCTCCCATCATCTTGAAATAATGCTTAAGTTCGTATGGTGTCTGGCGAAAACCGTCCAATGATGCAACCGCAACCGGAAAAAAACATACAAGCGAAATCACTATTAACTTAGGCAGCATGCCAAAGCCAAACCAGATCACCAAAAGCGGGGCCAAAACTATGATAGGTATATTTTGTGATAGTATGAGCAGAGGATAAACCGCGTCCTTCACACCTGGAAATAGGTGTAAGATTGCCGCGATCAATAAGCCGATGCAGCTTCCAATAAAAAAACCCGACAACGCAAGCTCGGTTGTGGATATAAGGTGTCCAAAAAGATTGCGGGACGACTCAATTCCTTCAATGAAAATGGCCGATGGAGCGGGAAGCAGCCATTCCTCAACCTTCAATAAGACTGTCACTGACTCCCAAACTATCAGCAACAATAATAAAAGAAAGAAGGGAGCCCCCTTCTTCCAAATTCCCCTTCCGATCATGCCCGATATTTCTCCGTTAACGTATCCATCGTAATCCCGCTTGGCTGATATAGTATTTTCACTTGGGAAATGACATTCGGCGATCCTATTTCAATCATTCTTACATTCATTTTTTCTATCACGGCAAAAAGATCGGAAAGCTCGCCCTCCATTGTTGTTTCAAGCGGGTGAACCTCATACTTGACACCTGATTCTTCAATGATCTTGATTGCTTCATCGACCATAGGGATGACATTTTCCCCTTTAGGAATAATTTGTATACTAATTAATGAATTGGCCATTGTATTTCCTCCTATTTTGGTAAAAATTCATTGGTAAATGCCTTTTCAGGATCGAAATCACCTTCAAGAAGCTTATTTTCAGTCATCCAATCACTGTAATTCTTCCAGATTTCCAGTTTTTGTTCACCCCAACGCGGAGCATCATCCTGATACTTGGCTGCAAGCCACTCCTGGCTTTTCTTTACTAGTTTTGCATCAAGATCCGGCGCAGACTTAATTAATATGTCTGCTGCATCAGCAGGATTCTTAATCGCAAACTGGTACCCTTTCGAAGCTGCATGAACGAATGCTTTAACAGTCTCGGGATCTTCTTTTATCATCTTTTCATTTGTAGTCAAAACAGGCGTATAGTAATCAAGCTTATCAGAGTATTCGGTTAAGTAAACCATATTAAGCTTTTCATTTCGCAACTCGGCCTCAATGCCTGTCCATCCATAATAAATCCAGGCAAAATCTATATCCCTTTTAACGGAAGTGAAAAAATCCATGTCTCCTGTATTGACTATATCCACTTTATTTACATCCGCATTTTCTTTTTTCATGAGTGAATCAATAATGGCCTTTTCAACCGGAGACCCCCAGCCACCATACGTTTTCCCTTCAAAATCCTTGGGAGTTTTAATGTTCTTTGCCTCAGGTGAAGCGAATCCAGAGGTATTATGCTGGATGACGGCAGCAACCGAAACAATCGGCACGCCCTGCACGCGGGCCTGTGTTATGCCCTCCTGGTAGCTCACGCCAAATTCAGATTTTCCTGAAGCAACAAGCTTATCAGCTCCAGCTTCACCTGGCATGATAATTTCCACGTCAAGACCTTGCTCTTTAAAATAACCTTTTTCCTTGGCTACATACAATCCTGTATGGTTTGTATTCGGTGTCCAATCGAGCACGACCGATACCTTTTTTAATTCTTCATTTTTAGATGCTTCTTCTTTTTCATTAGTTCCGCCTGAACCACATCCAGCCAAAAGGAACAACGAAGTTAACAGTGGTAAGAATTTATTCAAGTCATTATCCTCCTACACATCATATAAGATCCATATGCCGGAACCATAATGGGGCTCCAGGGTCTATTCAAATACTGGATAAAAAAGCAAAAAACGCCCGAAGATGAATTCGGACGTTAACATACAAAACAGAAAGTCAGTAATAATATGTTCCCTCCGCTGGCATCACCCAGATCAGGTTCAAAGAGTCAGCATCTAAAGGATGCAATCTCAGCCAGCAGTACTGGCCCCCCTACATTTCTCGCACATATGAACTTTTCTCTCTCATTATATCAATTCATGGGGAAAAGGGAATACTAATTTGCTTCTTCTCACTAACTGGAAAGATTTTCCTCTCTCTTGAGGATATCTAGCAAAACATCTTTTGGAAGGGAAATGATTGAAAGCAAGATCATTCTGCCTTCTTTCATTCCAATCGTTCTTGACTGCAACTTTGTGGCGTTCCAAATAGTCATTTCTTTGCTGGCATTCATATAATGAACATTACCTGTAGACATTTTTGTGTACCGGCATTATTAAACCCTTAATTTCATAAGCAAAAGGTGGATATGATCATGATAAAGATTAATCACAGATGGTTAGATGTCAGTCAAATCCAACCAGTTACAGCATCTGCAGAATCGCTTGAAATTCTCCAATTGCTGGCGGAAGATTCTAACGTTTTTGAATACCGGAACTTTGGTGAGTTTAATTTCGATATACAGCTGAGGCACCGTGTCATTGATGCAGCGATTTCATTGAATAAAAGTGATGCAGAATTTTCCACACTTGAGGAATCGCAATCCAATGAACAATATTGGCACCTTTCAAAGGATGGCACCTTTACCCTTCAGCCAGGGATTTTCCCTCATGCTGCACTCCTGGACATTTTCAGGAATGGAAGGCTTTATGCCTTCGAATGCGGGACAGCAATAGTCGTCACTTTTTTAAAGGCCATTTTGGATTTGATCGGCCCTAGGAATTTCGACTACCTTTTTTCAAACCTTTTTTTATATGACTGGCGCCCTCCACAGAATATGGCTCTTAATGTTCATAAAGGGAGGGACTATTTACCAGGTGATTGTGTTTACTTCAAAAACCCTGATCACGACGAGGCAACTCCTGAATGGCAAGGTGAAAATGCCATATTATTAGGGCAAAACCTCTTTTATGGCCATGGAATCGGGATTACCACTTCACAAGGAATCATCAATGAATTAAATAGCAACAGAAAGCCGAACGCAACCATATCAGCATTCCTGACTACGCATATCATTTTCCTGGATAGTTCCTTTTATAGACAATTCCAACCGAATATCCCCCGAGCAAAGCCCGATCACAGTCCTGTCAGCCTTTCCAATTGTATTGTTTCTGAAATAGGTTCGAAGATTTACCTTTCATGACCTTTCTGTTTTAACTACCGGCATAAAAAAATGCTTGGGGAGAGATCTCCCAAGCATTTTTTTTATTCACGCACCAATATTCCCTTTGCCTTTAAGCCTGCGGACATTTGCCTGCCCCCATTTCGTTATGGATAGTGTATAAACAGCCAAGGCTGACCATATGAACAAAAAGGCTAAAAGATGCGCTTTGGTAAAACTTTCATGATAAATGAATACCCCGATCAATAAAGATAAGGTCGGAGCGATATACTGAAAAATGCCAAGCATCGATAACGGGATCTTCTCCGCCCCTTTTGCAAAATATAAAAGAGGCAAGGCCGTGACAATTCCGCCGCCCACCAACAGCAAGCTTGTGCTTCCCGCTGTAAAGAATTGCATTTCTGATCGGTTCATCAAGTATATCAGGTAACCCAGGGCCAGAGGCGTTACCATCATCGTTTCGAGCGTCAGCCCGATCGCCGCTTCGGCCTTGATCATTTTTTTTGCCAGACCGTATAAACCAAAGGTCATGGCCAAAACAAGAGAGATCCACGGGATCGTGCCGAAATGAATGCCCAGGATCAAGACTCCTATTCCTGCAAGCAGGAACGAAATGATTTGGGCCCCGCTCAATTTTTCTTTTAAGACTATCACTCCCAATAGTACACTGACTAGCGGATTGATATAATATCCAAGGCTCGTGTCGAGGATCCGTCCTGAGTTAACGGCCCAGATGAACACTCCCCAATTAGCTGTAACAAGCAGTGACGCCGTTAGTAATGCCGCAAAGAGTTTGGGATTTCCCAATATGTTTTTGACATAAACAAGAAACGCCTGCCATTTTTTCATGAACATCAATAAAACCAGCATGAACACGAAAGACCATATTACCCTCTGGGCTAAAATTTCTGTTGCACCGACTCCCTGAAGAAACTTCCAGTAAATCGGCACGACTCCCCACATCATGTAAGAAAGGGCTGCATAGATCGCCCCTTCTTTTTGTTCATCCACTTTCATAACCTGCCTTCTTTCCATTTACATTCCTTTATCTAATTCCATCTAACAATTTTGTATTTCCATTTCTTTTTTTGCAACTGTTATTTTTTATCAAACATGATTTTGTCATCGATGACCGTCATGACAGCCTCAGCTTTTAGGAGGTCATCCGGCGCCACAGTAAAGACATCCAGATTAAACACGGTAAAATCGGCATCGGACCCTTTAATGATCACACCGCGTCGTTTTTCCTGGCCGATGGCTGCAGCACTCCCTTTTGTATACAGTGCGAAAGCCTCGAAAACGGAAAGCCTTTCACCCAAGCCATATACGGTATGGTCCTCACTATTGATTTTCGTCCTTGTGACAGCTGCATGAATGCCCAAAATTGGATTTAATGGCTCAATGGGTGCATCCGACCCTCCCGCACAAATGATGCCCAAATTCAAATAGGTTTTCCAGGCATAGGAGGATTCCAGTAGATTGGCTGGAACCTTTTCTTCCACCCACGGAAAATCGGACGGGACGAAGCCCGGTTGGATATCAAAGATTAGCGGCAGCTTTGCGGCCCGCTGCAACAGCTCCGGCCGGACGATCTGCGCATGTATGAGCCGGTCCCTCTGTCCCTCTTTCGGGGGAAGGGCCTCAATTGCATTCAAGACGTATTCAAAAGCGAGATCGCCAATCGCATGGACAGCGATCGGCATTCCGGCATCCCTTGCTTTTTTCACCAATTCCTGAAGCTCGCTTTCAGTGAATATCGCGACTCCATTCGTATTCTTTTGATCTACATAAGGCTCGCTTAACAGGGCTGTACGTCCGCCTAAGGAGCCATCCGTAAATATCTTCATGCTGTCGAATTTGATATATCGCGTACCTTTCTGATAACCGCCGCCTGCTGCCAGCATTTCTTCAAACGCTTCATGATGGACGAGTAAATTGGCGCGAAAGGCCATTTCCCGGTCCTCGATTACCGATTTAAACGCCTGATATGTCGGAATGAAGCCATTGTAATAATGGAGGTCCTCCGTATGTCCGCCAGTCAACCCTAGCTTATATGCGTCTTCTATGGCCTCTGTGAGCGCGTTTTCGATATACTCTTGATCAATGCCGGGAAGGCTGTCTAAAATAAGGTTCTGCGCCTGACTTTCTTTAAATAAACCATTTAAACGTCCATCAGGATAACGGCAGATCACCCCGCCCGAAGGTTCTTTAATATCATCTTTAATATCCGCTTCCAAAAGGGCGCGGGAATTGACCACCAAGGCATGACGGCAGATCCTTTTCAATACGATGGGATGTTCTTTCGATATCGCATCAAGCTCATCCCGTAATATCAATTCAGGACTCGGCCATTCATTTTCATTCCACCCTTCGGCAACAATCCACTTTCCAGCCGGGGTCTTTGAGCACTTTTCCTTCAAGGATTTCATGACGGACTCCCTGCTATCCATCAAAGAGAGGTCTAAACGAAGCAGCCTTTCACCATGCCCGACCAAATGAAGGTGACTATCCACTAACCCAGGCAGCATCGTTTGTCCTTTTAAGTCGATTTCCCTGGAAATATTGCTGGCATATTCATTTTTCAAGTAGTCCAGGCTACCGGTATCAACAATTACCCCCTTTTCAGTGAAGACTGCCTCCACTTGATCGTTTTCTTTAACCATCGTATAAATCGACCCATTGAACCATAACGTTCCCATCCGGCTTTACACTCCTTATTAAATGATTGTTACTGTGCAGATATGCAGTAAGTGTACCATCTCATATCATGAATTCCCATATTTATGCTTTTGTCAAAGCCCCTGTTAATAAAAAAAACGCCAGCCTTTGAGGCTGACGGTAATGCTTTCGATCAATTGTTAAGCAGTGCTTCTTCCCTTTTCCGTAAATCCACCCGTTTGATTTTACCTGAAGTGGTTTTGGGCAGCTCTTCTAAAAATTCGATTTTCCTAGGATATTTATATGGGGCAGTCAATTCTTTCACGTGCGATTGGAGCGCCTTGATCAAGTCTTGGCTGTTCGGATCGATATCATCCATCAAGACGACATACGCCTTGACCACATTTCCCCTTATTTCATCAGGACTTGCTATAACGGCACACTCTTTAACATATGGATGCTTAACGAGTGCATCTTCCACTTCAAACGGTCCAATCGTATATCCTGAGCTGATGATGATATCATCAGAACGACCCTCAAACCAGAAGTAACCATCCTCATCCTTTTTCGCCTGATCGCCAGTGATATAATAATCCCCACGGAATTGCTGCGATGTCCGCTCGGGATCTTTAAAATATTCTTTAAAGAGAGCAGGTGTATCGACATGTACGGCAATATCCCCAACTACCCCAGGAGAACAGGGTTTACCGGAATCATCAATGATTTCCACATGGTTGCCCGGTGTCGGTTTGCCCATGGAGCCCAATTTAATTTCCATTCCTTTTGTTACACCTACCAACAGGGTATTTTCAGTCTGTCCATATCCATCACGCACTTCAATATGGAAATGGTTTTTAAAGACCTCGAACACTTTTTGATTTAAAGGCTCTCCTGCTGATACAGCACTATGAAGATGGGATAAATCATAGTCATCCAGGTTATCCACCTTTGCAATCAATCGATACTCAGTTGGTGTGCAGCATAATGCATTCACTTTGTAGTCCTGAAGCAGCTGAAGATATTTTTCCGCCTCGAACTTCCCATGATAAGCAAGGCCGGTCGCTCCCGTTCCTAAAACCGCCAGGAAAGGACTCCAGATCCACTTTTGCCAACCTGGGCCCGCAGTTGCCCAAACCACATCCGTTTCGCTGATGCCGAGCCAGTTTGCAGCAGAAGTTTTCAAATGTGCATAAGCCCAGCCATGTGTATGGACGACCCCTTTTGGATTTCCTGTCGTACCGGAAGTATACGATAAGAAAGCCATATCCTCACTCTTCGTGTCAGCCATAGTAAGCTGATCGGATTCCACATCGGCAAGCTCATTCAAATCCAGCCAATTTTCGATTCGTTTTCCGATTGAAAATTTCAGGAGGCTTTCCGCTCCTTCTATTTCATTCACTTCATGAGTATTTTCATGATAACTGATGATTCCTTTGACATCACCATGGTTGACTCTATACTGCAAGTCCTTCGCACGAAGCATTTCCGAACAAGGTATGACAATCATGCCAATTTTCAATGCGGCTAAATACACTTGATAAGCTTCTACCAAACGAGGGATTATGATAAGGACCGTGTCGCCTTTACCCAGTCCTTTTTTCTTTAAGGCATTTCCAATTTTATTTGCACTCTTTAGTAAATTCTCATATGTAAGTTGTTTTTTATCTCCGGTTTCGTTCTCCCAGAGTATGGCAACTTTTTCTGGATCTTTTGCATAACGTTCCATTTCACTCACTAAGTTGTAATGTTCCGGAGCCAATAAGTCTTCACGCTTCATATTCTTCCCCTCCAATTATGAACTCTTAGTACCTACTCATTATACAAGATACTTCTCTAATATTTCTATTTATTTTTACAAATAAATAAAGAGAGCGGGTGTCAGATCCCGCTCTCTTTAGACTGTAGTCAAATTCGATGAATGCCTGGAGTTGCAGTTGATTTCAGCAATCCGCTCCCTGTCCGCCAAGCCTCATCAAAGCAAGCGTCCGTGAGGTCCGGCTAGCCAGTTCTGCGCCAAACTTCTTAAATCCAGTGAGTTTTCATATTATATAATACAGTAAAAAAACCATGTAGTATAACCAAGTCGACAAACAGAAGAGAGCGGGTGTTAAAACCCGCTCTCTGTAGCCATATTTATTAAATTATCTGTTGAATCCTCCGCCTAATTGTTGTTCAGCCATTTGAACAAGGCGTTTTGTGATTTCTCCACCAACTGAACCGTTAGCGCGAGATGTTGTGTCGGCACCAAGTTGTACGCCGAATTCGGAAGCGATTTCATATTTCATTTGTTCTAGAGCTTGTTCAACTCCAGGTACCAATAATTCGTTTGAGCTGTTGTTGTTTGCCATGTGTTTTTCACCTCCTTGTGATTATAGAGTGTGTTAAAACACATGGCTTCATTCACACATTTTTATTGGTAATTACAGGATATTAAAATAAGTCTTCCATCGCTTCTTCCTTATCGAAAGTCTGACCAGGTTTAACCGTCAATATTTCTGTTTCGGAGACCGCTTTTTCAATCAAGGATTCAAAGTCGACGAAGCTTTCATAGTAATTGACCTTTTCACGTTTCGGTTTCGTTTTTGGGCTTGCCGGCGTAAAGACCGTACAGCAATCTTCATACGGCAGATTGGATATTTCAAAAGTATCAAGCTCTCTTGCAATTTTGATGATTTCCGTTTTATCCATGGTAATCAGCGGGCGCAGGATCGGTGTATTCGTCACTTCATTGATGGCAAACATGCTGCTCATCGTCTGGCTCGCAACCTGTCCAAGGCTTTCACCGGTAATCAGTGCCATTGCTTCCTCCTTTTCACGAATTCGATCGGCGACCCGCATCATTAAACGACGGGTTGTAGTCATTGAGTAGTTTTCCGGGATTTGTTTTTGAATCAATAATTGGATTTCCGTAAATGGAACGATATGCACTTTCATGCTTCCACTTATTTCCGCAAGCTTGCCCGCCAAATCAATGACCTTTTGACGTGAACGTTCGCTCGTGAACGGTGGGCTGTAAAAATGGATCGCTTCCACGTCCAATCCCCGTTTCATCGAAAGGAATCCCGCAACAGGGCTATCAATCCCGCCTGAAAGCATCAGCATCGCCTTTCCGCTTGACCCGAATGGAAGGCCGCCTGCCCCCTGGATGATTTCACCTGTCAAATACACGGCTTCGCGTCTCACTTCCACTAGCAGGTTCAAATCAGGGTTCTTTACATCCACTTTTAATTCTTCTGTATTTCGAAGCAAATGCCCGCCTATTGCCCTGTTAATTTCATCAGTATTATATGGAAAATCCTTATCCGCGCGTTTTGTCGTGATCTTGAACGTTTTTACCTCTTCAAGAGTATGATTAAGGTAATATAATGCTGCCGTTTTCATCACTTCCAGATCACGCTCTATTTTTATCGCAGGGCTTAATGACTGAATTCCAAAAATGCCTTTCAATCGGTCAATGACAGGCTTATGGTCCGCACCGTTCAGGAGAACGTACATCCGTTCCCGGTTGGCTGTAAGCACTACGTCTTCTATATCTTTCAAACTCCAGCGGATATGTGCCTTCATTTTGTCTACAAAGCCTTTACGGTTTCTTTTTTTCGTGGAGATTTCTCCATAACGGATAATTATATGATCAAATTTCATTTTGCAACCCTCATTATTTTTTCTAAATTAGCGACTATTTTCTGTATCGCCACCAGAACTTGCTTTGCTTCTTCCATTTCATTGCCATAGGTAGTACTGATTCGGATGACGCTTTCGGAACGAGCAGAATTATGGAACATCTCATCCACCGTTTTGCTTACGGTCCTTTTTTTCGAAGAACAGGCACTAGTTGTCGAAACATATATTCCTTCCGATTCAAGTGCATGAAGCAATACCTCTGATTTAAGTCCCGGAACGGAAAAATTCACAATATGGGGTGCCCCTTCTTCAGGACTGTTAACCAACACCCCGTCCATTTCCTTCAAACCTTTATATAAATAAGTTTTGATTTGCTGCAGCTTATCATGATACAGCAATTGATTGTTCATACTAATACGCAAAGCCTTCGATAGGGCGACGATTCCCGCAACATTTTCGGTGCCGCTCCTGATCTTCGTTTCTTGATTGCCGCCATGGAAAAGCGGATCGACCCGAACGCCTTCACGAACATAAAGGATGCCCGTCCCCTTCAAGCCGTGGACCTTGTGGCCGGAGATTGTACATAAATCCACATTGGCATCACGCAATGATAACGAAACTTTGCCTGCTCCTTGCACATTATCGACATGAAAAAGCACGTTTGGGTATTGTTTTAACAATTTGCCGATTTCAGCAATCGGCTGTATTGAGCCAACTTCATTATTAACATGCATGACGGAAACCAAAATGGTATCTTCCCTCAATGCATCCTTAAGATTTTTTACATCGATTTGCCCAAATTCGTTAACGGGAAGATATGTGATCTCATAACCTATTTTCGTCAATGATTGGCAAGCATCTTCTACAGAAGGATGTTCAATCGCTGTCGTGATTATGTGTTTGCCTCGTTTTCCCTGAGAGTGTGCGGCCCCTTTGATGGCAAGATTATTTCCTTCCGTCCCCCCGGAAGTGAAATATATTTCCGAACTCTTCACCTTTAATAAATCAGCGATCTGCTTTCTTGCAGCGGAAAGCAGTTTTTCTGATTGCACCCCAAGTCCATGAAGCGAAGAAGGGTTCCCGAAATAGTCCGAAGTAACCTTCATGAATGAATCGATTACTTCGGGATATGGTTTTGTTGTTGCACTATTATCAAAATAAATCATGGGCTCACCTTCCATGTTTTTGTATCTATATGGTCACTCTACTAAATATAAGTTTCAATGTTGCTGTTGCAACTTCTAATATTAACATAATTGAATTTGAAAGAGAATGTAAAACACTGGTCCATGAATGATAGGGGACCTGCTTCTTTTTATTCCCGCAGAATGATTTGAACTTCCCACCTATCCATTGGGGGTCCGGTAAAAGAAAAAACCCGCCATGGCGGGTTTTTTAGGAAAGGACTTCTTCTATGTTCGCCCCGATTTTTCGTAAACTGCCTGGGTCGACCTTTTCTATGGCCGTTGCTGCCGTTTCCAATGCTGCTTGATATTCATAGCTTCGGAATTTAGCTTCGGCTTCCCTAAGGCTCTCGGCAACCATATCGTGACTGCTTCGATAGCGATTTCCGAATTGGATCACCTTTTCGGCCAAATACATATGTTCGATCAATTCATGGGCTTTTTCGTGGACCCTATTCACCTGTTGAACCGCTTTTTCCAAATAAATATAAACAGCGGCCATGTCAAGCGGCTTTTCTTCAAGTTTCCCCTGAACGTCATCCATGCTTTCTTTGGCATCCTGAAGCACCAATTTATACTCTTCTGGAAGTCCTGGAATATTGCTTTTTGCAATTAAACGTCCAGTATCGACCATTTTGCGTTTCAATTCAGCCAATGAATCCCTGGCATCCATTTCATCTTTCCGCAAAGCCTGTAATTTAACGGTAAAGTCTTTCTGATTTTCCTGCAATTCCTTCAACTGTACTGTCAGCCCCTGCATCTCTTCGCTGATAAGGGAGCTTGCCATCACATTATCCTCCATTTTCAAGACAAGCAATTGATGGCGTTTCGAAATCTGGGCAATCTGCTTTTCCATTTTCCGTTGTGCATCGAGCTCATTTTCCGTCAGATGATACGTGTGTTGAACATGTATGGTTTCAACTTTAAGTTTATCGTTTTCATATTCAAGGTCACTAATCGTTTTCCTGAGAACTTCATCATTTTTCAAGATATACTGTTTTGAAAGTACCTCTTTTTCCAAAAGGTCATAAAGCACCTCAATGCTTTCGCGCATATCTTTAATGCCTTTATCCACGGCTTCCGTTTCGGCATTTTCCAATTGTGTTTTATATAGTTCCAGTTCTTCCTCAAGCCGGGATATTTCCTGCTCGAATTGGATATGGCTCAACAGATACCCCTGTCCTGACATCTCCTCATAACCATCCTTCAATTCTTGGAGCTGGGAATGCAGCTCGGATTGGCTATCAACCAATAATTTCGGGAGCATTTCCATTTTAACTGACAGAACCGCCAATTTTTCCTTAATGGATAGAACAAGCTCCCTCGCATTCAAATAATTGCCGTTCACGGTCTCTTCTTCATACTTCTGAAGGATCTGCAACACTTCATCCAAGGTATTTTCCAGCTTATCAGCCGCTTTCCCGTAATTATGCCTGTGTGCAAGCAGGGATTTCTTCAATTGACGGTAGGATTCCTTGATATCCTCAATTTCCAATCGATTTTTTTCCTCACTGCCTACGAGTTCATTCAGTTCGTATAAGATCTTTTTGATCATTTCCTCGATTTCATTCAGCTTGACTGTAATTTTGCGCTGTACTTCTTTTGATCGGCTGAAACGGTATTTATCGACGAATTCCTCGGCATCGAATAAAAGCTCTTCGACTTCGGGCATATGATCGGTAATGATGGCATCCCATTCAATGCGCCAGTTTTCGAACATTTCCTCTGTTTCACCTGTCATGTTCAATTGTTTGACTTTAGAAAGCTCTTCCAGCACGGGGCGGTGCATGATGCTTATTTTCCAGGATTCCAGTCGATCTATTTCTTTAAAATATCTCTTTTTGAAAAAATAACCCCAAATGATGAAAATCAAAATTAATACAATTACCCCAATTATGTAATCCATGGTAAGCCCCCTGTTCTAGTCCTTACAGTCTTGCTCATTTATATATCAATTTTAAAAATGTTAAATTTAATGCTTTTATGATACCATGTTAGCAATAATTTTTGACGAGAAAAATGATTTTTTTGTAGAAAATTGCTACAAATACCTGTTTTTTGGGAGGGAAGGACCATGAAAGCTGACGGTCATGTGCACACTCCGTTTTGCCCTCACGGCTCTACGGATAAATTCGATGAATATATTACGCGGGGAATCAAGCTAGGATTAAAGGAAATCACATTTACGGAACATGCTCCACTGCCACAAAATTTTCAAGATCCTACGCCTGAAAAAGACAGCGGCATGGACGCTGCCCTGCTCCTGGATTACTTTCAAGAGCTCCGCGTACTGAAAGAACGCTATAAAGACAAAATCCTGATCAAAACAGGTCTGGAGGTTGACTTTATAGAGGGTTATGAAAAAGAAACAAAAGAATTCCTCGACGAAATCGGAGAATTCCTTGATGATAGTATACTTTCCGTCCACTTTATCAAGCATCAAAGCAGTTGGCACTGCATCGATTTCAGCGAAAATGGGTTTGGTGAGATTGCCAATGAACTAGGTTCAGTGGAATCGGTGTATGCCAAATATTACGATACACTGGAAAAATCAATAACAACTGATTTAGGCATTTATAAACCAAAACGGATCGGGCATATAACGCTTGTCCATAAATTCCAGCATCGATATCCGCCGGCAGCTAGTTTTGACGAGCGGGTTTACAAGGTGCTCGACATGATCAAAGAACACAGGTATGAACTTGATTATAATGGAGCCGGGCAAGTAAAGCCGCTATGCGGTGAACCCTACCCTCCTGAACGGTTTGCAAAGTATGCTTTCGATCTCGGCATTCCGCTTATTTACGGTTCCGATGCCCATCAGGCAAAAGATTTGGGTCAGGGCCATCAGGCACTGATTGAAGGGTTCAATGGGTAACTCATGTATACACTTCAGGCCGGCAGGCTAACAGTGGCTGTAGGTCTATGAAAAGGGTATCTTGCAGAAACCGTCCGACTTCATTTGCATAAATATTCGTGTAATAGGCTTCCTGCGGGAACACATGAAGCACATCCATCGCATAATGGGTATGCAGGACAGGGGCCGTCAATAAGCCCTTCAACTGCAGCATATACATGGGAACGGAGACCTGCTGGAAACTCCTGCTCTTGATCCCTTGCTCCAAAATATATTGAAAATAAGACTTTTCCTTTGTAAAATAAGTCGAATGAATTTCGCGATTCAAATTGGAATCGAGTGAAGATTCCCCATATATGAACCGTGCAGCAAGGAAGTTTTCCCTCTGGAAAGCGAGAATATCCTTTACAAGATTCATCAAGCAATGCTGCGGGCCTTTAAGTTCCAGCTGTGTCATGTTCGTCTCGAGGACCAGGATATACTCTTCTAAATAGGAAGTGAAACAGAATTCCAGCAACCCCTGCTTATTCTTGAAATAGTAGGCAATATTTGCAGCGTTCACTTTCGCTTTATTCGCAATATCCCGTATGGATGTAGCATGATAGCCTTTTAAATGAAATAAATGCAATGCAGCTTCCACAATGGCTTGTTTCGTTGGCGTCTGGCGATTCATTCAGGCAATCCCTCGCTTTCTTTGAGACAAGTCTTGTGGACTACTTCTTCACGGAAGAGCCTGAATCCTTTAGTAAGTTCTCGACAATTTCCCAACAATAAAGCATCATGATCAGAAAGTGCTGTAAAAATATGCGGAAGACAGGTGAACGCTTTTGTTTAATGTCGAAATGTATCAAGGAAAAAAAGAAAATAACTATGAACTGGTCCAAAAACAACTGCTTGCCTTAATCGAAGATGAAACGAACCGAATTGCCAATTTAAGCAATGCGGCAGCTTTACTTAATCAGTTTCTTGATGAGATTAACTGGGTCGGCTTCTATTTATACGAAGAAGGCCAATTAATTCTAGGACCCTTCCAGGGTCTTCCAGCCTGTGTCCGCATTCCAATGGGCAAGGGCGTTTGCGGGACTTCAGCGGCAACTGAAAAAACCCTGCGCATAGAGGATGTCCACCAATTCCCTGGACATATCGCCTGTGATGCGGCATCGCGATCTGAAATTGTCATACCGCTCATGAAGGATGGCAAATTGATCGGTGTCCTAGATATCGACAGCCCGGTCACGGACCGTTTTGACGAACTGGATCAGCAAGGACTGGAGGAGTTCGCTGAAATCCTTTCCAGGCATCTATAAGTTAAAGGGAGCGGCAATCATTGCCTGCTCCCTTTTCCATTACAGGACCCATGTACATGTACCCGGCCCTTCCTGAATTCTTCGCAATATATAACGCCTCATCGGCCCTTTTGACACTTTTAGGGAACCTTCCACATTCCACTTTGAAATGATGCAAAAGGAATAAGATTGAACCATACCAAATGGCAATGGCTCCCAAGAAAGGTCGGAAACCATCCATGATTATTATCTCATCATAACGCTTACAATGAAAAAGCCTCCCTAAAAATTGCTTTTTTTTAAAATTTCCTGCTGCGATTCTCTTTATCTATTCCTTAATTAATCACAACTGTCCTTGACTCATTGAGCAGAATATTATACAATACTCTTTGTGTAAAATATTGCAGCCTATGTGACAGCCTTTATGTTCTCATTTTGTTCCTCAATACAGAGGTGTATCTCGTAACTCTCTGCTGCTAGGGCGAAGGTACATGAAAACAAAATGGTCATGATCGTACATTCACACGGTTTTTATTTTACCCAAATAAAAACATTTAAAGGAGGAGTCATCCTATGGCTCGTTATACTGGCCCAAGCTGGAAACTATCCCGTCGTTTAGGAATTTCCCTAACAGGTACTGGTAAAGAATTAGAAAAACGCCCTTATGCTCCAGGACAACATGGTCCTAACCAACGTAGAAAAATTTCTGAATACGGAATGCAACTACAAGAGAAACAAAAACTTCGTCACATGTACGGAATCACTGAACGTCAATTCCGTTCAATGTTCGACCGCGCTGGCAAACTTAAAGGTGTACATGGTGAAAACTTCATGATTCTTCTTGAATCACGTCTTGACAACCTAGTTTACCGTCTTGGTTTAGCTCGTACACGTCGTCAAGCACGTCAACTTGTTAACCACGGTCACATCACTGTAGACGGAAGCCGCGTAGACATTCCATCTTACAAAGTGTCTCTTGGACAAACAATCGCAGTTCGTGAAAAATCACGCAACTTCTCAATCATCAAAGAATCAGTTGAAGCAACTAACTTCGTTCCTGATTTCCTTACTTTCGATGCTGAGAAATTAGAAGGTACTTTCACTCGTTTACCAGAACGTTCTGAATTGCCTGCTGAAATTAACGAAGCTCTTATCGTTGAGTTCTACTCTCGTTAATAACTTCAAAAACCCCATCCTTGGATGGGGTTTTTTTTGCACCTAAACACCCTTGCATGACAAAGCCCGGCTGGGATTCAGCCGGGCCTTTAACAATCATTTCACTAATGTGTATTTCTTCTTGCCGCGACGAACGAGGATGAACTCCCCTTCAATCTTGGCAGCTTCCGTCACTACATATTGCAGATCAGTCACTTTCTCCCCATTTATGGAGATTGCCCCATTCTGAATATCTTCACGGGCTTGACGCTTTGATGGCGAAATTTTCGCTTCGACGATCAAATCGACCAAACCGATATCTTCCTTGCTTTCACGTTCGAAGCTAGGGACATCTTTGAAGCCCAATTTGATTTCCGCTGCACTTAAATTCTTCACCTCACCGCTGAATAGGGCGGCAGAGATTTTGATTGCCTGGTCAAGAGCTTCCTGACCATGAATCAAACGGGTCATTTCTTCCCCTAAAGCTTTTTGCGCTTTACGCAAATGCGGTTCGGACTGTACGGATTGCTCTAACTCTTCAATCGCCTCACGAGATAGGAATGTGAAGAATTTCAGGTATTTCACGACATCAGCATCGGCTGTATTGATCCAGAATTGGTAAAATTCATACGGAGTCGTCTTTTCAGGGTCAAGCCAAATTGCTCCGCCTTCCGTCTTACCGAATTTCGTTCCATCCGCTTTCGTTACGAGCGGGATCGTCATACCGAATGCTTTTGCATCCTCATCATTGGATTTCCGGATCATTTCAAGGCCGGTCGTAATATTGCCCCATTGATCACTGCCGCCAATTTGCAATTTACATTCGTAATTGCTGTATAAATGACCGAAATCAATTCCTTGTAAGATCGTGTACGCAAATTCAGTAAACGAAATTCCCGTTTCCAAGCGGGAAGCAACCGTATCTTTTGCCAGCATGTAGTTAATGCCGATGTATTTCCCGTAATCACGCAAGAACGTAACCATATCGATTTTTCCTATCCAGTCATAGTTATTGACCATGACCGCACCATTTTCACCGTCGAATTCAAAGATGTGGGACAGCTGCCCTTTTATGCAATCGGCATTATGAAGCACTTTTTCCAGCGTTTGCAGCTGGCGTTCCTCTTTTTTACCGCTTGGATCACCGATAAGTCCAGTCGCACCACCCACTAATACAATAGGACGATGACCGTGCTGCTGGAAACGGCGCATTGTCAAAAATGGCAGTAGATGTCCGATGTGCATACTATCAGCAGTTGGATCGACACCACAGTATAAAGAAATTTTCTGTTTTTCTAAAAGGTTCTTAAAACCTTCTTCATCCGTTTGTTGATAAATAATCCCTCTCCACTCGAGGTCTTTAAGCAATTCCATTGAATATTCCTCCTCCATCTTAGAAAAAACCCGCAAAAAGCACACAAAAACGCCCCTTCATAAATATGAAGGGACGAATGAATTCGCGGTACCACCCAACTTGAGGACATAATATGCCCTCCGCTCAAGACGAATAACGGCCGTCAACCGTTTCCTGCTACTAATCATTTCACAGCAAATGCTCAAGGAAGTAATTCATCATACCATTTGTACCGATTTCCACTAACCACCGGCTCTCTGAAACAGGGATAGTCTGACTACTGGGTCCTATCATCGCGATCATTTAATCATTTTATTATTGTTAATAAACTTTTATCATACATAAGAATCATTGTCAACATCACCCTTACAGATTCTAGAAAAATAAGAAAGATGCCCTTTCCCCTACCTGTTATATGCTATAATATATGTGATTTCAGGGGGTATGATACGATGAATAATAATCAAAAAGATAGATTTCTAACAGTCTGGAAGCAGCTGACCCGTTTTTTTCAAAATGAAAAAACACAAAAGAACGCACGGGTTACATACCAAGTCATTTGGAATTTAACGCTGATCCTCATTATTGTCGGGATTCTAGGATTCTCATTCGCCGGCGGCGTCGGGGCCGGCTATTTCGCTGCCCTCGTCAATGATGAGCCGGTACGCTCAAAAGAAGATTTGAAAAAAGACATTTACAATTATGAAGAGACCTCTGAAGTATACTTTGCTGATAACGTATACTTGGGCAAGCTTAAGAGTGACCTTGAGCGTGAAGAAGTGTCCATCGATAAAGTTTCCGAGCATCTAAAAAATGCAGTCATCGCTACAGAGGATGAGTATTTTTATGAGCATGACGGGGTTGTTCCGAAAGCCATCCTGCGTGCCATTTACCAGGAATTTTCGAATGCAACCGTCCAATCGGGGGGAAGTACATTAACACAGCAGCTCATTAAAAACCAGGTCCTGACCAACGAAGTATCGTTTGAACGGAAAGCAAAAGAAATTCTTCTTGCGCTCCGGGTCGAAAAGTTCTTTGAAAAAGAAGAGATTTTGGAAACCTACTTAAACGTCTCCACTTTGGGACGAAACTCTTCAGGCCGTAACATCGCTGGTGTCGAGTCCGCCGCTGAAGGTATTTTTGGCGTGGAGGCCAAAGATCTGACACTGCCCCAATCTGCGTTTATCGCTGGATTGCCGCAAAGCCCTTTCGGTTATACACCATATACCCAGAAAGGAAAACTGAAAGAAAATCAAGAGCCCGGCATCAATCGGATGAAAACCGTTTTAAAGCGGATGTATAGTAACGGATACATAACAAAAGAAGAATATGATAAAGCAAACGCATACGACATAACAAAAGACTTTATCGGTAAAACGGAGATGCCATCCGAGAAATATCCATGGCTCACCTATGAAATCGAAAAACGCTCCATCGAAATCCTCTCTGTCAGTCTGGCAAAAGACGATGGATATGAAGAGAAAGATTTAAAGAATGATGATTTAAAAGATCAATATCTAGCACTTGCTGATCGTAAGCTGCGTCAAAATGGCTATCAGATTTATACGACAATCGATAAAAAGATTTATGACAAGATGCAGGAAGTAACGAAAAACTATCCGAATTACGGATACGATAAAACGGCACAAGTTGTCGACCCTGATACAAAAGAAATGAAAACGGTGAGTGAGCCCGTTGAAGCCGGGGCCATTCTAATCGAAAATAAAACAGGAAAAATCATCAGTTTCGTAGGTGGCCGTGATTTCAAGCGGGAACAGACAAACCATGCAACCGCATCACTGCGATCAAACGGATCCACGATGAAGCCGCTGCTCGTATATGGCCCAGGGATCGAGTTAGGAAAGATCTCACCTGGAAGCGTATCGGCCAACGTCCCCATTTCCATTCCAGCAGGAAAAATGTGGAGTCCAGGAAACTATGGCGGCGGTAGCTATACGGGGGTAACGACTGCCCGTGAGGCACTGAAGAATTCCTATAATATCCCGGCAGCGCTCTTTTACATGAAAATAATCAACCAAGGTCCAGCTTCCTATTTGGAAAAAATGGGCTTTACAACAGTGACTAAAGAAGATTACTCTAATCCATCCATGTCACTGGGAGCTATGTCAAAAGGTGTAACCGTTGAAGAAAACGTCAATGCATTTGGCACATTTGCCAATTCAGGGGAATTCGTCGATGCTTATATGATCGATAAAATCGTATCAAAAGATGGCGAGGTCATCTATGAACATAAAGCGAAACCAGTGGAAGTATTTTCTCCGCAAGCCGCTTACCTGACGCTTGATATGATGCGTGATGTCGTAAACAGCGGGACGGCAGCTTCGGTCAGGAACCGACTCGCTTTCTCAAGTGATTGGGCAGGTAAAACCGGAACTTCACAAAACTATTGGGACGCTTGGTTCGTCGCTACCAACCCTAATGTATCATTCGGTACATGGCTGGGATATGACACACCGAAATCCTTGCAAGGGACCTATAATGGTCTTGAATATAATAAACGTAATATGTATTATTGGGCAGATCTGATCAATGCCGCATATAAAGTCGATCCTAAACTCATCGACCCCGATAAGCGCTTTGAAATGCCGGGCGGAATTGTCAGCCGTTCCTTCTGTGGCGTTTCAGGACTGCTGCCTTCAAGTGCATGCCAAAAGGCCGGGCTTGTCAAATCGGATTTATTCATCGCCAAATATGCTCCATCCAAGGCGGATGATAGTTTCATAGATGGACAATATGTATCAGTCGGCAGCAAACGCTACGCAGCCCTTCCGCAAACGCCTGGCGAATTCACAAGCGGCGGGTTCATGTTGAACCCCGATTCCTTTGCAGATATCGGATTGAAATATGTCGATGACCCGGGATCTGTGATTCCTGGAGGCGAAAAGTCAGGAAATGTCGTCGGGGCGAAAGCGAAATTGAATGATAATGGCAAATCACCCGATCCCCTATCCATAACGATCAGTAACGGTAAGATTACATGGGGCTTGCATCATGAAGGAGATGTCGTCGGTTATCGTGTCTATAAAGACGGCAAAAAAGTGGCGAGCATCAACGCTGGGGAGAGTCTTGTTTACAAAGTCGGCTCAGGCGGTTCCTATTACGTAACGGCCGTAGACATAGTCGGTAAAGAATCCGCACCTTCTCAACGTGTTGAAAGCGGCGCTAAAAAGACAGGTTCAAAAGAAGACTCCACAAAAAATAAAGATGATCGTGGAAAAGATAAAATAGCTAACGAAGATAAAAAACCAGACTCAAAAGAAGAGAAAGGTTCAGATAAAGATCAAGAAAAAGAACCAGAAAAAGAACCAGAAAAAGAAACGGAAACCGATAAAGATAAAGAGCCAGCTCAAGACAAAGATCAAGACAAAGATCAAGACAAAGAGAATACAGACAAAGATAATCAAGAGACCGACAAAGATCAAGACACAGTCAATGATAAAGAGCAAGATACGGATAAAGCTGAAGAAGAGGAAGAATGACGCTCTTATTAAAACAGGCTGTCGGGTTAGCCCAACAGCCTGTTTCCTTATAATCTCCCCAAAAAGGCATCCATGAAAGTGACCTTCATGGATGCCTTTTTTCCTTTTCAATAATCAGTATGACTCAGTTTCTCAATCCTCCATCGATGATAAATCACCAGTTGGAAGATCCAATTCCCAAGCTTTCAAGACACGGCGCATGATTTTACCGCTTCTTGTTTTAGGAAGTTTATCCCTGAATTCAATTTCTCGAGGTGCCGCATGTGCTGCTAGGCCATGCTTTACAAATGTACGAATTTCCTCAATCAACTCATCGTTTGCATCATATCCGTCACGAAGGGCGATAAACGCTTTAATAATTTCCCCCCGAACCGGATCCGGCTTACCGATGACCCCCGCTTCGGCTACGGCTGGATGCTCGACCAACTTGCTTTCCACTTCGAAAGGTCCGACTCTCTCCCCTGCCGTCATGATGACATCATCAACACGGCCTTGGAACCAGAAATATCCATCTTCATCCATATATGCGGAATCTCCGGAAACATACCATTCACCTGGCATAAAGTAAGATTCATATTTCGCTTCATTCTTCCAGACGGTCTTCATCATCGAAGGCCAGCCTTTCTTGATGGCAAGGTTCCCCATTCTATGCGGTGGAAGCTCGTTGCCTTGATCATCCACTATTGCCGCTTTCACACCTGGAATCGGTTTACCCATCGAACCCGGTTTGATTTCCATGCAAGGATAATTGCAGATGACCTGAGCCCCGGTCTCCGTCATCCACCATGTATCATGGATACGGTGATTGAATACCTTCATTCCCCAGCGCACCACTTCCGGGTTCAACGGTTCACCGACACTTAAAATATGGCGGAGGGTGCTCAAATCGAACCGCTTAACGATTTCGTCACCTGCGCCCATCAGCATCCTGAAGGCAGTCGGGGCACTATACCATACCGTGACACCAAAGTCCTCCAACGTCTTGTACCAGGATTCAGGCTTGAACCGCCCGCCTACAATGACATTCGAGGTCCCTGTCAGCCAAGGTCCAAAGATCCCGTAAGACGTCCCTGTCACCCATCCAGGGTCCGCTGTGCACCAATACACGTCCTCATCCTGCAAATCAAGGACCCATCTTGCCGTTTGATAATGCTGGATCATCGCATTATGAACGTGTAGCACTCCTTTTGGTTTGCCTGTGGAACCTGAGGTGTAGTGAAGAATCAGACCGTCATTCCGATCCACCCATTCAATTTCGAATTTTTTGTCGGCTTCTTTTAATTTTTTATTGAAGTTATGGTAATTTCCTTCTTCTTTTATATTTTCCCCCACCAAGAAAATATGCTTTAAATGGGGTAATTCATCCACTGGGACACGCGGCAAAAGTTCAGGTGTCGTCACGATCACACTTGCCTCACTATCTTCAAGGCGATCTCTTATTGCGCCTTCCATGAAGGCTTCGAACAACGGCCCTACGACCGCTCCCGTTTTAATCGCACCCAACAATGCAAAATATAGCTCCGGGGAGCGAGGCATGAAGATGAATACACGATCACCTTTTTCCACATTGGCAATGTTCTTGAACACATTGGCCGCTTGATTCGTATAATCTTTCATTTCCTTGAATGTATACTTTTCATTTCTTTTATCGTCTTTGTAATAAAGGGCCACTTTATTCTTTTTGTATGTTTCGACATGGCGGTCAATGGCTTCATACGCAAGATTCACTTTACCGGTTTCAGACCAGGAGAATTCCTTTTCCGTCTCAGACCAGTCAAACTTCTTGTATTTTTCATCATAATTCTTTAAATTAAAATTACCTTCCACTACTGGCAACGCTTTCACATTCATACGACAAACTCCCCCTTCATTCGGCTCTATATTCTCATTATAGTATAAGAGGCGAATTATCTCAATTTTTAAAATATTGTAAACTTCCATATTAGGGAAAATGGATTTTGCTGAATTTTGAAAAACCCTAGTATATTGTTATAGTTAAGGTGAATCCATATGATGGCAGGGAAGGAAGAAGCACTGTAACAAAAGCGCCTTGAACTTTCTGAATTACGCCCCTTGTTTTAATGTATAATTTATGTAAGCTTTCCATTCGGTCAGTTTTTAAAAGCAACGCTTCATATACTCCGGAATGCGAGAGTATAAGATTACTATATAACAAGGGTGGTGAAAGAATGGAATATAGTAAGACCTTTTATACTAAGGAACTGCAGACATTAAGCGGAACGCTCATCATCGAGGGGCCGTTAAACGGCGAAAAAATGTCCGCTTATGAGTTTCACGAAGACTTGGTCGCCTTTCGCCCGCCTGCTTTGCAGCATAAAGCGTTAATAGAAATTGCAGACTTGCCCGAGGGCAGGATCTTTATCGCCCGTGAAAATGAAACAATCGTGGGTTATGTAACTTACTTATATCCCGATCCCTTGGAGCGCTGGTCGGAAATCAAGATGGAGGATCTGATTGAGCTTGGTGCAATCGAGGTCATCCCTAAATACCGGGGTGCCTCCGTCGGGAAGAACCTAATCCGCCTTTCCATGGAAGACGATTCGGTTGAGGACTTTATCATCATCACCACTGAATACTATTGGCATTGGGATTTGAAAGGGACAGGGCTAAATATTTGGGACTATCGCAAGGTCATGGAAAAAATGATGAGTGCCGGTGGTTTGGTCTACTTTGCAACAGATGATCCTGAAATCAGTTCCCACCCGGCCAACTGCCTGATGGCCCGTATCGGCAAAAGGGTCCCGCAGGAATCGATCCAGAAATTCGACCAATTGCGTTTTATGAATCGGTTTATGTATTAAAGAGGCGAGTAAGAGGAGGAAGGAAAATGATTGTTGAAACAATAATGAATGAGGATATTATCACCCTCACTCCAACGGATACAATCCATAGCGCTGTCTTGATCATCAAGGAGAAGCGAATTCGCCATATCCCCATTGTCGATGACAGCTTTCAACTTGTGGGATTAGTCAGCGACCGTGATATTCGGGATGCTGCCCCTTCTATATTTCGTACCGAAGAATACAAAAATGATTTACAAAAACCACTATCAAGCATCATGAAAACTGAAATAATCACGGGGCACCCGCTGGATTTCGTGGAAGAAATCGGGGCTGTTTTTTGTGATAACAATATCAGCTGCCTTCCAATCGTAAAGGGAAGGAAGTTAGTGGGCATCATAACCGGTTCTGATTTACTTCATTCATACGTTGAGTTGACTGGAGTCAATCAGCCCGGTTCCCAAATCGAAATCAGAATCCCGGATAAGGCAGGTTCCCTTCATGATATTGCCCATATTTTCAAAAGGCGCAATACGAATATCCTGAGCACCCTTGTTTATCCTGAAAAAAATGGAACCGACTATAAAATTCTTGTAATTCGTGTACAGACGATGAATCCATTTATGGTGGTGGAGGATTTGAAGAAAGAAGGCTATACCGTTTTATGGCCTAGTCTACCGGGGATTTCACATGAATGATACATCCCTTTTCGTCTATTCGGATGAACTACTTACCTACAAATTCAACGATGAGCATCCATTCAATCAAAAACGGCTTAAACTCACGCTTGATTTATTAAAAAAACACCATGCCATCAATGATGATCAAATTATCAAGCCCAGAATGGCAGCCGATGCAGAATTGGAACTGATTCATGATCACCATTATGTAAACGCTGTCAGATTGGCCGGCCAGGGAAAGCTTCCCCCTGAAAAGGCTGTAAATTATGGGCTAGGAACGGAGGATACCCCTATCTTCCCCAAAATGCACGAAGCAAGTGCCTTGCTTGTAGGCGGTACCTTGACGGCTGTGGATGCCGTCATGACCGGTCAGTCCCTGCACGCACTTAATCTTGGCGGCGGCCTGCATCACGGTTTCCGCGGGAAAGCCTCGGGCTTTTGCATATACAACGATAGTTCGGTCGCGATTAAATACCTGCAAAAAAAATATGGGGCGCGTGTCTTGTATGTCGATACCGATGCACATCATGGTGACGGAGTACAATGGTCATTTTATGATGATCCGGATGTATGCACACTATCCATCCATGAAACGGGTCGCTATCTATTTCCCGGCACCGGCAATATTAACGAGCGGGGCCAGGGAAAAGGCTACGGCTACTCATTCAACATCCCGGTCGATGCATTCACTGAAGATGAATCCTTTCTCGAATGCTATAGGGCCTCCTTTAAAGAGGTCATTGAATTCTTCAAACCGGATGTGATATTAACGCAAAACGGAGCCGACTCCCATTATTACGATCCGCTCACCCATTTATCAGCCACCATGAAGATTTTTAGGGAAATACCAAAGTTGGCCCACGAAATGGCCCATAAGTATTGCGAAGGCCGGTGGATTGCAGTGGGCGGCGGCGGATATGATATATGGCGCGTCGTCCCGAGGGCTTGGGCGAGGGTCTGGCTTGAAATGACGAATAATGATATATCAGGTCCCCTATCAAAGGAATGGCTCGATCGCTGGCAGCCTGAGTCCCCTGTTCCCCTACCGAATGAATGGGATGACATGGTGGATATATACGAACCCATTCCGAGGAAGCCTGAAATCACCGAGAAGAATGCCCTGACGCTTGAAAAGGTTCTTTATCCCATCAGGTCTTCCAGGCAAACGACGAAAAGCAATGAACAAAGTTAACCAAAAGATCGTTGAAAAACGATCTTTTTTGTTCGGGCATACATTTGAGAAACAAAAAGAGAGTGCCCTCGGGACACTCTCCAAACCAGTTTATTTCGTTGATTGACGGTTTTCAATCCGATGTGGCAGGATCACTTTTTCAAGACCTTCCTCCACTTGTTCTTTATTCATCAACTTTGTAAGAAGCCTCATCGCAACCGCACCAATATCATATAAAGGTTGGACGATCGTCGTGATTTGCGGACGCACCATCAATGTCAATCTCGTGTTATCGAAGCTGATCACTTCAAAGTCTTCCGGTACATTATACCCTTTGTCCTGAGCTGCATGGACAATTCCAAGCGCCATTTCATCAGCACCGGCGATGAATGCTGTCGGTCTGTTTTCAGCTTCCAGGTACTTTTCAAAAGATTCAATTCCTGAATCATATGTATAATCACCTTCAATGATATAACTTTCATCAAATGAAAGCCCAGCTTCTTTCAATCCTCGTTTATAACCAGTCAATTTCATTTCATTAATCAGCGCGGATGGGTTTCCGCTTACAAAAGCGATATGCTTGTGGCCTTTATTAGCGAAGAAGGTCACTGCGTCGAATGCCGCCGCCTCATAATCAATATTGACCGATGGAACTTGTCCGCTTTCATCCACCGAACCTGCCAGAACGATTGGAACAGGTGAATTCTTAAACTCTTTGACATGCTCATCAGAAATGTTGCCGCCCATGAATACGATACCATCCACTTGTTTTCCAAGCATCGTATTCAACAAATGGAATTCCTTATCTATATTCTCATCAGAACTGCTTAGAATGATATTGTATTTATACATGGTGGCTATATCTTCTATGCCCCGTGCCAATTCGGCAAAAAAGATACTTGAGATATCCGGGATGATGACCCCGACTGTAGTCGTTTTCTTTGAGGCAAGTCCCCTTGCCACTGCATTGGGACGGTACCCTAACTTCTCAATCACATCGGAAACTTTCTTCCTTGTTGCAGGCTTTACATTTGGATTCCCGTTAACTACGCGGGAAACGGTGGCCATGGAAACATTCGCCTCACGCGCCACATCATAAATGGTTATATTATTCATTCATCCATTCCTCCATTTCTTTCATTTTCCCCATAAAAGACCCGAATTATTTCGAAAAAAAATCTTTTATGCGTTTTTCTCTATAAGGAAGATTATTTTAGGAACGATCTGCCTAACAAAAAATGCAGTCCTACTCTCTTCTCAGTCAATATTCAATACCCTATTCAAGTATAAAATTCACATAGATATCACTTTATGTATGACTCAATCTTCCGAACAGTTCTCATTCTTGTTATTTATCATACGATAGTCGAATCTTTCCTGCAATCCAATAGTGCTCATTTCGAAGCTTTTTCTGCAAAAACTAGTATTTTACCATTAAAAAAAGCCCTTGCCAAGTTGGTAAGGGCCGTAAGTAGATCATTTAAAGACTTTCTTAGCTTATACAGTTACCCAGTTCAAACGTTTAATTTCGTCGTAGAATTCATCAAATTGTTTGAAGTCCATTTGCTGTGCAGAATCCGATAAAGCAACGGAAGGATCTGGATGCACTTCAGCCATAACACCGTCAGCGCCGATTGCAAGAGCCGCCTTAGCCGTAGGAAGCAGAAGATCGCGACGTCCAGTTGAATGCGTTACATCAACCATGACCGGTAAATGAGTTTCTTGTTTTAAAATCGGTACAGCAGAGATATCAAGTGTATTCCTTGTTGCTTTTTCGTAAGTACGGATACCGCGCTCACAAAGGATGATGTTGCCATTGCCCTGCGACATGATGTATTCCGCTGCATGAATGAACTCTTCAATCGTTGCAGCCAGTCCACGTTTTAAAAGAACCGGTTTATTTACGGCACCTGCCGCTTTTAGCAAGTCGAAGTTTTGCATGTTGCGCGCCCCGATTTGGATGACATCGATATGATCGATCGCCGCTTCGATATCGTTGGCACTCACGATTTCACTGATTACAGCCAAGCCGTATTCATCGGCAACACGTTTAAGTATTTGTAAACCTTCCAAACCAAGCCCTTGGAAGTCATATGGAGATGTACGTGGCTTAAATGCACCGCCGCGCATCAATTTCAAACCTTTAGCTTTAATGACTTCCGCCACCGCAGCTGTCTGTTCATAAGATTCAACGGCACATGGTCCGAAAACGAAGCTAGGGATCCCGTTACCGACCAATTCACCCTTAATGTCGATGATAGTGTCTTCAGCCTTTTGTTTTCTCGATACAAGAAGCGTTTTCTTCTGATCGTCTTTTTGTAGCTCCAAGCCCAATTTAAAGATTTCTTTGAAAATATGTTTAATCGAACCAAGATCAAGCGGTCCTTGATTATTGGCTTCGATAAGATCCAGCATTGTTCTTTCACGGACCGGATCGTAACGGTTTACACCTTGTTTTTCTTTAACGCGACCAATTTCCTGTACAAGTTCAGCACGTTGATTAATAAGATGTAATAACTGAAGGTTCACATCATCCAGTTGATTACGAAGTCCATCAAGCTCTTTGTTGCTCATTACAAATCCATCCCTTCGTTTTTTAAAATAGAAATCGGTTCAGCGGCCTCAAACTAAAAAAATTCCATTTGGATCCACCCCGATTGTTTTATCAATGAAAAATTTAGAATATTTCATGTATGATTAAATCAATTATAAATGAAGTGCCCATAAATGTCACTATATTTTTCTTTAATAATTAAACGCTTTTAAGCATTAAAGTTATAAATGCATAAAATCAGGTGTTACACATGCAAGAAAAACGATTTAGACTGAATATTGGAACAATCCGTTGTAGGAATTATATTGGAAATAGAACAAGAAAGCTATAATTTAATTATATTTTATCTTAAAGAACATTTGGACCATGATCAAATCGTCTGCCACTTGCCTGGAGCCATCCAGAACGCCTGAAGATAAATGAACAGAAAGGGCCTTTAAAGAAAACGTTTCCCCTGGAGACCGTTTAAAAACCCCTATTGCTTCCAGATGGATAATAAAAGGCCGGACCCCTTACCAAAGGGATCCGGCCTTCATGGTTCATTCAGTGATGGCCTTGCTCAATGAATCATATGTAATACGCCAATGAGATTCATTCCAGGCCGGTTTTCCACTTTTAAAAAGGATAGCCTGAGGTGATTGATGTTTGATATCAAATGTTTCTGCCACATAATTGGATAGTGGACGAGCTTCCTGAACGGCTAAATAGGCCGTTTTAAGTTGTTCGTTCTCTAAGATGTACCTCTCATATTGTTCAAATGCTTCAGCACTGACCGGGCATGTTACGCTATGCTTGAAAAGCAGGAATGTATCCTCTTTTAGAAGCTCATTGAATTGTTCTTCTGTTTCGATTTTGCTCATGACCATAATACAGTCTCCTTTCCTTGTCCATATAAATTTTACCATCAAAAAGGCGATGAAGCCATTGAAGCACTTCACCGCCTTATTCTTCGTCCCTTTATGCCTCTTCATCCCCATTAAAGGAATTCAAGGAATATTATTTCTTTAGGCTATTCTCTGTTTCATCAAACGCCTTTTTCGCTTCATCTAGTTTTAATTTTGCCGCATTCTTATTTCCGCTTGTAGGATCTGCAGGATTATTTTCCGAATCATTGCCGTTAGCAAAGTTCGTTTCGACGGATACGATAGGAGAATCGGAAGTTCCGGTTACATCTATATCCTTATTGCTCGAATTCGTCGTATCATCAGCCGCGTCGCCGTTTTCTTTACCCGGTTTTAGGCTTTTCACTTTATTGACGATATTTGAAGATTTATTGGAAACGATTTCCGTGACAGAGCTCGTTTTCTCTTTTGCAGTATCAGCAATCACTGTACCTTTTTCCATCGCCGTTTGTCTTAATCTTTCTGTTTTCTCTGAAATGTTTCTAGCTTGTTCATTGAAGTCATTCCTTAATTCCTTGCCTGTTTTCGGAGCCATGAACAAAGCTGTAGCCGCTCCGATCATCCCGCCGATCAAGGCGCCAATCATAAAGTCCTTTGAATTGATCGAGTCGCGTTCGTCCTCATATGATTTCTGATAGTCCTTTGTCGGAAATTCTTTTTGAGTCATAATACATTCCCCTTTCAATTTTCATTTCATTTTTTTAACTAGATTTTAAGATCTGGAACGTAAAAACCTTTTTTTAGGCAGGTTATCTGTTTCCAACGCTTCCCTTTCTAACTCCGCCCTTTCGGTTGGGGTCGGGGCAGCCTGTTTGCTTCTGGACTTCCATTTGTCCCTTATCTCCATGGCTACATTACTCCATTGTACAATTTGTGAGATTCGGTCTTGATTATTATCAATCTCAGCCTGCACTTTATGGGAAACCTTTTGGATGGAAGAATTGAAGCTAGAGATGGATGTACCTACATCCTTCACGGCATCCACCACCGTATTCAGGTTTTCTGACTTATGCTGCAAATCTTCAGCCAACGTATTCGTTTTATGTAATAACTGGGTAGTTTCGAGCGTTATGCCCTGCATTTGGCTCTCTAGACCTGTCAGCGTCCGGGCCACACTGTCCAGGGTAGTTTGAAGTGATGTCAGTACCTTTGTTAGGAAAATAACAAGTACCAAAAAAGCTATCGCTGCAACAGCAGCACTTACGTATAAAATAATCTCCATTGGAACACCTCCGAAAAAATTCGACTTAATTAATAGCTGTTAGATATTAATTACCCCTTCCCTATTATTATAAACGTATTTATTTTTTCAATATACCCTATCATACCCTAATCTGGAAATATTATTGTCTGCACCCAGTTCTTCGGTGAAATTCATGGGTGACACTTATGGCAGGAAATCGGGTATGATAGAAAAGATAAGTCGAATTTAAACAATGGAGGTATTTTTTATGAAAGATCCCAGAATTGATACATTGGCCAAAAACTTAATCAATTATTCCGTGAAGCTTCAAAATGGTGAAAAAATCTTGATCGAAAACTTTGGATTGCAGCGTGAACTTGTTAACGCACTTGTGAATGAAGCCTATGCAGCTGGTGGTTACCCATTCGTCCTTTTAAAGGATCACCAAGTGGATCGTGCCTTGCTGATGGGTGCCAAAGAAGAACAGTACAAGATGATGGGTGAGTTTGAAGCAAACGTAATGAACCAGATGGATGCTTATATCGGACTTCGTGCCGGGGATAATATAAATGAACAATCCGATGTCCCTTCAGAGAAGATGGCGATTCATGGACAGACAGTCGGTAAAGTACATAGAAATATCCGCGTGCCAAAAACAAAATGGGTCGTGCTTCGCTACCCGACAAATTCCATGGCCCAATTAGCCAAAATGAGCACAGAAGCATTCGAAGACTTTTATTTCGAAGTCTGCAACCTCGACTATGGCAAAATGAGCGCAGCAATGGACAACCTTGTTGAATTGATGGATAAAACGGATAAGGTCCGCTTAACTGGGCCCGGTACGGACCTAACCTTCTCCATCAAAGACATTAAAGCCATCAAATGTGCGGGTGAGCTGAACATCCCTGACGGTGAAGTATATACGGCTCCGGTTAAAGATTCCATCAATGGCGTGATTTCGTATAATACTCCGTCCCCTTATCAGGGTTTTACTTTTGAAAACGTGAAGTTAACATTCAAGGATGGAAAAATCGTTGAAGCGGTTGCGAATGATACGGAACGCATCAACAAAATTTTTGATACTGATGAAGGCGCACGATATGTCGGTGAATTTGCAATTGGTGTAAATCCTTATATTCTACACCCGATGCAAGATATCCTCTTTGATGAAAAAATTGATGGAAGTTTTCATTTCACTCCCGGACAATGCTATGATGATGCCTTTAACGGAAACCATTCAGACATTCACTGGGACCTGGTCAATATTCAGCGTCCTGAATATGGCGGCGGGGAAATCCATTTTGATGACGTCTTGATACGTAAGGACGGACGCTTCGTATTACCTGAACTGGAAAATTTGAATCCAGAAAATTTAAAATAACATAAAAACCAATAAAAAAACGACCGACCCGCTCTAACGGATCGATCGTTTTTTTATTTTACCTGCAGTGAATGCTCATAGGCTGCTTGGAACTTTTGAATGTCCCCCGCACCCATGAATAACACGACACTGTTTTCATGATTTTGCAATATTGATGTTGTGTTCTCCGTAATCAGCTCGGCACCGGGAATCTTATCTTGAAGGTCTTCAATCGATAACTTCCCTTGATGTTCACGAGCAGATCCAAAAATTTCACATAAGTATACTTTGTCGGCCAAATTCAAGCTGTCGGCGAATTCATCAAGGAATGCCTGAGTTCTCGAGAAAGTATGCGGCTGGAATACCGCAACAACTTCACGCTCTGGGTATTTCTGACGGGCCGAGTCAACAGTTGCAGAGATTTCTGTCGGATGATGTGCATAATCATCAATGATGATCTGACTTCCGATTTCCTTCTCTGAGAACCGGCGTTTAACTCCGCCAAAAGTCCGCAATTGGGCTTTCACAGCTTCCGTATCCAAGTTTTCATATTTACAAAGTGCAATGACACCAAGTGCATTCAACACATTATGCTTTCCAAAAGTAGGAATGGTGAATGTATCATAGTAATTGTTCCTTACATGCACATCAAAAGTCGTGCCATCCGGAGTGACGGAAACATTTTTCGCTTGAAAATCATTTCCTTCTCCAAATCCGTAAAAAATAACCGGTACTTTCGCCTGAATATGTGGTAAATGTTCATCATCCCCGCACGCAATGATGCCTTTGTTGACTTGAAGGGCCATCGTTTGGAAAGCCTCGAACACGTCTTCGACATTGGCGTAATAATCAGGATGGTCAAAATCGATATTCGTCATGATCGCATAATCCGGATAATAGGAAAGGAAATGACGGCGATATTCACATGCTTCGAATACGAAGTAATCAGAATTCACGATTCCTTTACCCGTTCCATCCCCAATCAAGAAGGATGTCGGTTTAGCGCCCCCCATTACATGGGCAAGTAAGCCGGTCGTCGATGTTTTACCATGCGCTCCCGTAACGGCCACGCTGATGAAGTTTTTCATGAAATCACCTAGGAAACGGTGATAACGGATGATCGGCAAATCAAGTTCTTTTGCCTTCACGATTTCCGGATGACTATCCGGAAACGCATTTCCTGCAATGATGGTCATTCCAGGTTGAATATTTTCCTCGTTGAAAGGAAGGATTTTAATCCCGGCTTTTTCTAATGCCAATTGTGTAAAAAATTCTTTTTCGTAATCGGAACCCTGCACCTCAATATTCATATCATGCAGTATTTGTGCTAGAGCACTCATACCCGACCCTTTAATTCCCACAAAATGGTAAGCAGTCATAAAGCGAACCTCCACCAATCGTCTACCTGTATGACAGTATATGACGTCATCTTTTATTTGTTTTTTCATTACGAGACTTGTTAGTAACGCAATTTCTTCATAGGTTTTTCAAGCTTATAATTTCAATCATTCATCAACAAAAAACTATTATATCACTTTTTTATTCATTCATCCATGTCAGGCAGATGCCAATTTATCAAATCATTGGCTTTTCCCTCAATTAAGGTGATAAAAAAGGGTTTTCACCCTTTCACATTATATACAATTTCCTTTTATTAGGTTCTCTTAATTAACCTGTAAAAATTCCAGTTCTTCTTCCGTAATCAATACATCCCTGGGCCTTGAGCCCCTGGATTCGGAAACGACTCCATGTTGCTCCATCATTTCTATCAGGCGCGCTGCACGGTTATAACCGACACGGAAGCGCCTTTGGACACTAGATGCAGATGCAGCCTGCTGGCTCACGACAAATTCACAGGCCTCGAAAAACAGTTCATCCGCTTCTTCCGTGACCTGGGCCCTGTTCAGCAAGTCTTCCTGTTCAAACAGGTATTTCGGCTGCTGCTCCAGCTTAACATGGTTGACGACCTGGTCGATTTCTTCATCACTCACAAAAGTCCCTTGCAGGCGCACCGTTTTTGAAGAGCCGTTTTCAGCGAATAACATATCTCCTCTTCCCAATAATTTTTCTGCACCGCCGCTATCGATGATCGTACGGGAGTCGACTTGTGAAGAAACCGAAAAAGCGATCCTTGTCGGGATATTTGCCTTGATCAATCCAGTTATGACATCGACAGAAGGTCTTTGAGTGGCTACGATCAAATGGATGCCGCAGGCACGGGCCTTTTGAGCAATCCGGCAAATCGCTTCCTCTACATCAGCCGGGGACATCATCATTAAATCCGCAAGCTCATCGATGATCACCAGGATATAAGGCAGCTTGCTTGAATATTGACCGGCTTTTTCCGCTTGGTCATTAAAGCGGGTGATATCACGTACACCGGCATGTACAAACAATTCATAACGCCGTTCCATCTCCTCTACAGCCCATTTCAACGCAGCCGTAGCGGCTTTTACATCGGTTATGACTGGACTGACTAAATGCGGAATCCGGTTATATGGGGCGAGCTCGACCATTTTCGGATCGATCAACAGTAATTTCAACTCCTGCGGGGTCGCTTTATACAGCAAGCTGACCAGCATGGTGTTGATACAGACACTTTTCCCCGATCCCGTTTGCCCGGCTATCAATCCATGCGGCATCTTTCTCAAATCCGTAATAATCGGCTGACCGGAAATATCGAGTCCTAAAGCCACAGCAAGCGGTGATTCATGCTCTTGAAACTCAGTACTTTCCAAAACCTCCCGCAAAAATACCGGTTTGCTTTTTCTATTCGGAATCTCGATGCCAATTGTATGTTTACCCGGAATGGGCGCTTCCATCCGCATATCCTGAGCAGCAAGGCTTAATTTGATGTCATCCATCAGGTTCGTCACTTTATTCACCTTCACTCCCGGTTCCGGATGCACCTCGAAACGAGTTACTGCCGGTCCTTGAGTGACATTGACGACCTTTGCACGGACATTGAAATTTTTCAATGTCTCATCAAGTAATAAAGTCTGTTCCTCGAGCCACTCATCATCATGCACAGCATAAGTGGGAGGTGTCAGCAATTCGATATTCGGAAACACATAGTATGGATTATCATCCGCTTCCACGGAGCCAAAAACTGCCGGGGTATCGCCCTCGCTGCTTTCTGCTGCCGCCTCTGAAGAAACTGCTTCTTGATACTCATTTCCAGATATGGGGGATTCCTGTTCAAAAGGCGGCTTAGTGACCGGGTTGGAACCGATATTGGATTCAACTGTATTTTCAGGCACAGCGGCGGTTTCGGAACCAACCTTAGTGTCCGAAAAGGTTGGTGTAATGGCCGGAGTCTCCTCTTTCGGCACAGCTCTGCCTTCCTCCGGTTCCCATTCAGGAATGGTGGATGGTTTCTCTTTTCCTGTCTCCGTTTGGGCGGCATCAGTCATTGGCCGCTTATCAGGTGAAACTACAGCCCTTTCCGAATTAGGGCTTTTTTTTTCCGTCATCATTTTATTCATGAAGCCATTTTTTTCGCGATCTTGCTTAAGCATCATCACATTAAACGGGATATGTTTTTTCGGACGTTTGTGCTGCACTTCCGGTATTGCCTCAGAAGGATCACTTTCAGGCAGTGTCCCTTGACTAACGGATGGTTGAGTTGATTGTACAACCTCCCCAGGAACCGATATAGCTTCAGGCGTTGTGTCGTCCGCCTGTTCCATGATCGATACAGCGACTTCGCGTCCAAAATCGACTTCGTCTTGTTCAATAGCCTCTTTTTCTACCGGAGGCTCAATTATGTTAGGCTCGCTTACTGCTTGTTCTGGCAGTGACTCAATGGAATTCCTACGAAAGAAAGCGGGTATCTCTGAATCTTCCCGTTTTTCTTCCTCTTGTTCCGGTATAAGAACGGATGGTTCTGTCGTCAATTCCTCATGTGACACTTCTTTTGAGATTTCAGGAATCGATACTGGAATCTCGATATCGGGTTCTTCTTTTATAAGGACGGGCTTTTTGCTTTCCAATTCATATTCGACAATTTCTTCAGAAGCGACTATTTTTTTTTCCGGACGACGGAACCCATAAATGGGTGAAGGGATTTCCGTCGGACGGAATGGAGTATTTGAAGGGACTATTTTTGAGACTTCCTCCCTTTCGAAGCTTCTCCGTTTTGGTTCAGGATCCCTTACAGGCCTTCTCGTCGTTTCTTTGGTCACATTCTTCCCCTGTTTTGGTTCGAGTTCTTCCCTGTTTCTTTCCCTAGGTTTTCTTTTCTGTTCACGGTCTGGAATGAGCGGAAACTTGAACTGTCCTTTTGGATATTGAAACAGGATTTTCGTATCCGGGTCTGGCGTCAGCAACATTTTTTCCACTTTTTGATGGTAAACCTTTATTTCTTCTTCCTTTGACTTCGAAAGCTTCGAAAAATCCATTTTCCTTAATGTCTCTTCATCAAGCGGTTCATCTATAATAATTTCTTCAATTTCAATAATTTCCTCTGCTTGGAACCATTTTTTCATCTTATTTAGCCATTTCAAAACTATCACTCTTTCTACATCTGTAGTTATGTAACTAATTCTACCAGTTATTTTAAAAATATCGAGAAAATTTAAGCTAAATTGGGATTAGTATCTATTTTTTTATCGCACTCTTACTAACTTAACGTATTTCGCAGAACTCCTACCCTATTAAACCCATTCTGGAATGAGCTTAAACCTACCCATCCGAAATAACATTAGCCCCTAGTCTACTATTTAAATAAAACACCGCTGTTAAATCGCGTTTACAAAGAGATTAAGTTTTCATGCAGCCCAGGAAGCAGACTGGTCAATTCATTGAAGCATCCTTCACGAAACCTCCGGTGGCATCCAAATACCTGCAGAAACCCATAAAACACCGTTCGTTAATACCGAACGGTGTTTTGTGGGTTTCTGCATTTTTTTTGCAAACAAATACCAATGGGACTATTCCCATTCATAAAAACTGCATACAACCTGGGCCACTGATTTGGATGCGATCAAAAGGGCATCTTCATCAATGTCGAATTTAGGATGGTGATTGAAATATGCCTTCTCCACCCCTTTCGGTTTACAGCCAATGTAAAAGAAGCAGCCAGGAATCTTTTCTGCATAATACGAAAAATCTTCTGAACCTGAGAAAACCGGAAATTCCAAGACCTTCTTAATATCTTTGTCATTGATGCTTTCCAGGCTATTTTTTACGAATCCAGTCAGTTCAGGGTCATTATATAACGGAGGATAATCAGGCACATATGTTAGTTCACACTGAACATCAAATTCCGTTTCTATCCCTTTGACGATCCGGTGGATTTCCTTATCGATCAGCTGTTGGGTCTCTGCTGTCATATAACGGACATCCCCTTCAATTTCTATACGATCTTTTATGACATTAAAGCTTCCTTTTCCATCGAAGGAGCCGATTGTGACCACGCCCATATCAAAAGGGTTCAAGCGACGGCTGATTACGGTTTGTACGGCTGTCACGAAATGGGCGCCTGCCACAATGGCATCATTAGCCATATGCGGGGACGAACCATGGCCGCCCACACCCTTTATCGCCAACTTGAAATAGGTCCGTCCTGCCATCGAATAGCCGCCGTGATACCCGACAACCCCTGCTGGATGCGACGGAAATAAGTGGATTCCAAAAACGGCATCCAGTTCATCCAATAACCCTGATTCCATAATGCTTTTTGCTCCTCCTGGGGGTGTTTCTTCTGCATGTTGATGGATTATTTTGATCGTACCAGATAGGGAATCTTTAAGCTCATTGATGCAGTCTGCCAGAACCAATAAATAAGCGGTATGCCCATCGTGTCCGCAGGCATGCATGACACCTTCATTTTTTGACCGGAACGGGACATCCGCTTCTTCTGTAATCGGCAATGCATCGAAATCCGCACGGAGACCTATAGTTTTTCCAGGTTTTCCGCATTCGATCGTTACGATGATCCCTAATCCATTTCCTACATTCGTTTGAATCGACACATTCTTCCCCTTATAATAATCAATGATATATTGTGCCGTTTTCTCTTCTTTGAAGGATAGTTCCGGATTCTCGTGTAAATGACGGCGGATTTGAACCATTTCCCCTTTACGGGCTTCCAGCATGTTCATTAATTTGCTTTTCACGTTCACGATCATTCTCCCCCTTATTTCAATATAAATTGTTTTTCAGGAATGCCTTTCGTAATGGCAGGCTTGGATTCATTCATTTTTTTCTTTGGAATGATGAACAATATGGAAAGCATTGCAAGTACAGCAAAAATGACATTTGTCGTTAATCCCGCAGCGGCAGCCACTTCCAAATTTTCAATCGTACCGTACACTGTGGCAGAGATGGCCACTCCAAACGATCCACCGAGTGAGCTTGCCATTTTATATATTCCTGATGCCTCACCAATCTTCTCAACAGGCGCATTGGAAACCGCCGTGTCAATGGATGGGGTGGCGTACATTCCTAGTCCGATTCCCAACAAAGTGAACCCGACAAACACAACGACAGTGTAAATCGTTCCGGGTATAAATGTTAAGGCCATCATCCCAACGCCAATCGCCGCTAATGTACAACCGATGATCATTGGTTTTCTTGCCCCGACCCGCTGTAATATTTTCTCACCAACACGAATCATCGCTAATACACAAACCAAGTACCCCAGTGATAACAATCCGGATTGAAAGGCGTTGAACCCCCTTCCAACCTGTACATATGTATTGGCAACAACCAACGTTCCCGCTACAGCATTCAGCAAAAAGTTAGAAAGGGTGGCCCCTGTATAGTATTTATTCTTAAATAAAGCCAGCTCAATGAACCCATTGGACTTGTTGCTTACGATTTTGAAGAATACTATAAATCCGATGATCATAATGGCGATTAAACTTAACGTAATTGGACTTGTCCAGCCAAAATCATCCCCACGTGTAATGACCAGGTTCAATGCAAGCATAACGAAGACAAATATGGATAAACCAGCAATATCGAATTTAGACGAGCTCGTTTTTTCCGCTCTGCTTTCTGGTGTATCCTTAAGCAGGAACATCGCTAGTAAAGCAAAAAGAATGGAGAATATGAAAATCCATCTCCAATCCATATATGTTGCAATCGCTCCCCCTGCAAAAGAACAGATACCTGAACCTCCCCAAGAACCAAAAGACCAATAGCTTAAGGCACGCTGCCTATTTTCCCCTTCATAATACGATTTGATCAAGGCGATGGTTGACGGCATGATACAGGCGGCGGATAAACCTTGGATGACTCGCCCGATGATCAGCATTCCGGCACCTTGCGCTAAGATAAGGCAAAGAGAGCCTATAATACTCAATGTTAAACCGATATATGTCATTCTCTTTCTTCCAACCTTATCAGCCAATCCTCCGGCTGCAACGACAAAAATCCCTGAGAATAAAGCAGTTAAACTGATGGCGACATTTAAAACGCCTAATGAAATACCGAGATCTGACTGAACTGCCGGAACTACATTTACCATCGTCTGGGCAAAAAGCCAAAATGTGAGAACACCAAACACAATTCCCGTTATCATCTTATTGGTACCTTGATAGTTCGTTTCTATCTTACTCCCCCCTTATTATCAATCCTCACATTACCTACCTACTGCTACTCATTGTCTAAACCTCCTTAAATAGTAAGTTTCCTGTTTACTTCACGCCTCCCGTGTGCAAAGTCAATTAAATAAATAACAATTGACCCATTCTTTTTTTTCACGCTAAAAAAGGACAGAGAAGGGTTGCGTAAACTTACTGCTCCCCTTCTCTGTCCTTTTTACCTGAGAGTTTAACTCCATTTTTGGTCATGGAGGTTTCCCCTTTGGTGGCACACTGCTTCATGCGCGCTCTCCAGAGTTGCGTCCAGCTGTGGTTCCATTTACCTGAGAGATTTGCTCCAAGGGTGATTTTTTGGAACTTGCTCCTTCGGTGGCTCAATGATTTGCACTCTCCCACAACGTTCATCCGCTTATATAGTTTATATTCAAATATTTTTTATATTTTCTAAATATTCCAACTATATTATCTCCCATTAAAAAATAAATATCAACTCATTTCCCTGAGATTTCCTTGTTGAAATCAAGGCGACTCTATTAAACTTTAAAAGGACCGCTGCCAGATGCTGACACGGTCCTTATGTGTTTCAATATATTATTGTTCACGCTTTTTGTTTTTACCCATAATGAAGATGGGCTCCAACTCATTTTCTTCGTAAAGGAATGATAGAGCCGTTATTGGAACATGACCGCTGGCAAAGAAGCTCATGGCCATTTGCGCAAGAATATCATAGCCCGTATCATTCTTCACATCGGCAATGATGATGACATCCTGATGGGGAATGGCCACAGCCATTGTTCCCTCAATCTTGTCCCTCATTTCCCGAAGCCATGATTCATTTAGAATCCTGCTGGCATCATATCCATCATTCGTGTTCAAAAAATAAAATGCATTACCGGCAACGATATCCGACTTCATTTCAGTGGAGAGGGAACGGGCATTGAAAAGGGCAATTTCACGAATCCTGTCACCCTGCCAATTTTCCCGTTGAATCATCTTTTCATCTATAAGACGGTAGGTTTTCCCTAAATCCAGGGCATAAAAAATCCGGGTTTCAGCCGTATGCTCATCGAATAAAAATGGATTTCCTTCTTCCGATTCCATTGGAAAGGAGGTCGAGCGGATGACTGGGAAAATAAATTTCTCCTTGCCTTCCATGCTGTGTTCTTCCCCCATCACATTCAGGGCCTCTTCCACGTAATAGGTAATTTCATCGATGGCCTTTTCCTGTACGTTTTCATAGTTAGCAAGTACAGGAGGCAACTCGATGGTGATCCCCTTTCCGGTCTTCACATTCTCCACCCGTAACGTATCTTGCTTGCTATCGAATTTGAATGTGCGATTCTCATCTTTTAAACGTTCCTTCAAGATATTTTTCAGCTTCGTGCTGTCCATTTTCATGACTGACCCTCCTCTTCATTGAAAAATCCCCAGCGAGAAGGGGAAATTGATTATAGTGATTGAATGAATTCCTCAATTTGTTCTTGCGTTTTGCGATCCTTGCTCACGAATCTGCCTAGCTCTTTGCCATTATCATACGCGATGAAACTTGGTATACCGAATACATCATTAGCCGCGCACACATCGATGAATTCATCACGGTCCACATGAATGAATGTAAAGTCAGGAAATTTCGTTTCAATCTCCGGCATTATCGGTTCGATTACACGGCAATCTCCACACCATGTTGCTGAAAAAAGAAAGATATGTTTGCCTTCATTTTTCAATGCATCATATTGCTCAACGGTTTGTAAATTTTCCATTTGAATATTCCTCCTGCTCTAAATGACACCTTAGTTTTTATAATCCCATCATACCAGACTCTTCACGAATCAACCATTAATACGGATCGATTGAAAGGCAGGGGGCATCTTATTTCTGGGGCACGGATGAAACGATTTCCATCATTTGTTTCGCATCGGTTTTTAATTGGTCTTTATCCGTTTCGGTTGTCAGCTTGACCCCGCCGATCCCCACTGCAAGCTCATACTTTTCTTTCGGTATCTCTTTGATCGAGATAAAGCCGAATTTATCATCAGTTTGAAAAGAATGCAGCAATACAAATTGATCCTCTTGTTCCTTTATCGCCAAATATAAAACGGAGCTGTCTTCTTTTTCATTTGGATTGACAAATAATATATAAATCTTTTCATCTTTTTGTAAAATCAAATTATTATCATGTTCTTCCACTACTTTATAATCCTTTGGCAGATAGACCTGAATTAGCCCTGCCTCTTGATTGGGCTGTTTTTCATCGTCACGAAATGCCACTTCAGCAGCCTTCATTGCCTTTTCGGTTTGTCTCTCGATACCTGAGCAGCCCACGATCAAACTGCTTATCAACAGGAAAACAAGAAAATTCTTATTCGATAAAGCCATCGTCATTCCTCCAGCCGTCTCTTTAACTACCTTAAGGATAATATTATCCTTATTTATGGAATTCATCCATTTACTAAAAAACATGATACAATGAAAGCAATTTCAATAACGAGGAGGAAAACAACAATGAAGTTAACCGTGTATCTTGCTGGGGAAATCCATTCAAATTGGAGAAGCGAGTTGAGAGATAAGGCCGCTGCACTGAAGCTACCTTTAGAATTCGTCGGCCCGATGGAAAATCATGAACGCTCCGATAATATCGGTGAAGATATCCTCGGGGAACAGCCGAATCCCATCCTGAAGGATGCTGCCGCCTCCCAAATCAATAATTTGCGGACAGGTCTTTTGATGAAAAAAGCTGATCTTGTCGTCGCTCTGTTTGGCGAGAAATATAAACAGTGGAATACTGCCATGGATGCAAGCACCGCCGTTTCCCTGGGAAAACCGCTTATTTTGATTCGCCCGGAATCCCATCACCATGCTTTAAAGGAATTATCCGAAAAGGCGAGTGTCACGGTAGAATCCGTGAACCAAGCCATGAAGGTGCTTTCTTATATTTTTGAAGAAGGGCTGTAAATCTCCCTGCTCCTTAACTGTCGAGCTCAAGAATGAAGGATTCATATTTTTCCAAATAAAAAGCTTGCAGGTGAAAATTAGATGCCTAACCTCCCCTGCAAGCGAAAAACGAATAAATTTTATGGTTGAACACTATTCCTTTTTAATGGGAATCCAAATTTCGGAGTAATAATCAGGGTTCGAAGCGTCGTCGTTCGCGTATACTTCCAATTCGGGAGTGCCGGCATGTTCATAACCGCTGGTAGGGAACCATTCTGAAAAAATTCGCTTCCAAGCTTGTTGGATGGCATCAGGCATAGGTCCATGAACTTCGAATACAACCCACTTGGAAGCCGGTATCGTAAGGGTTGAAAACTCTTCAGGCACTTTCCCGGCATACTCTGCACCTATCCAATAATCCATCGTTTCATTTTTTTCCACAGCCCGCTTATCGACACATACACCAATCAAGCCATCTATTCGGCCATTGTTCAACTTCGCTAACCTATTTCCTGTCCCATCCGAATTGACTTTCTCCCACAACTTCGGAATCCCGATCAAATTCTCTTCATTAACCAAGGAAAACTCTTGCTTGATTCCAATCAATTGAAAGGAATCCCTTTCAAGGATATTGTATTTCATCGGTTTTGCCCCTTTCAGAATCACCTGTATCACCAGGCGTTCATAAAATTCCAGCTTCCCCATACACTTTCGGGCTTCGCTTGGAGATACCCCATGCTGCCTTCGAAAAGCTTTTGAGAATGATTCGGGGGTGTCATAGCCATACTTGTAGGCTAAATCAATGACCTTGCCATTTGTGGATGAAATCTCCTGGGCCGCTAAGGTCAGTCTTCGACGCCGGATATATTCACCAATGGTAATATCCGTTAAAATGGTGAATGTCCGCTGAAAATGAAATGCTGAGGCATTCGCCTCCCTGGAAATGCTCTCGATCGTCAAGTCCTCCAATAAGTTCTCCTCGATATAATCGATGGCCTTTTGGATTGATTCAACCCACCCCATTTCACTCACCCCTTGTCACTATACTAGCAAGACCGATCAATGAAATCCTGTCTGATTCTGCTCTGTTTTGGCAGTGTTCGTTTCACTCATTCGAAACCCGCTTTTCCATGACAGTGATTCAATAATCCTGCTTTTTCATTTTCAGCTTATACTCGTATTGACCGGCTAGCATCCTCATGATATGGAGGAACATTTCCCCCCTGGTGATTCGCTCATTTGTAAATACGCCGATCGCTCCTTCCTTTTTGCTAATATTCTCTTGCCTTGTGAAGGCGTCCATCACCGGGCCCAGCTCTTCACCTTCCAGCAGCTTCTCAGCAACAATTCCCGGCACTGGGATTCTCGCTCCGGCAGCTACAAAGACCTCACCGTCCCTCGTGGCCATTGCACCCCAATTACACAGAAACAGTGCTTGTCCCATTTTCACGACACCGCCTTCAAGTCCGATACCCATTTCGGCATCACTGTGAATCAAGCAATTCCGGGCCCTTGTCATTGCCCCCTCCATCGTTTCCTCATCTGAAAAAGGCTGTTCCGGGACCCCGCTCTCCACTTGAAGCGAAATGATTTCTGCACCTTCATATACGCCAAGCACGGCACTTACTTTCGCCGGATTCTTACTGCCAACTGCTATTTTCAATATAATTACCTTCCTTCTATGTAAAAAAAGCTGATGGAAGAGGATTCATGACAGCATCCCTTTCCATTTCAGCTTCCTCCGTCAACCGTTTTTTATCAAGGTCTCGAACGTCGTTTTATCACAGGAACGAACCAATTTCCCAATCAGTTCACGTGCAGCGGCATAATCATCAATATGAATCATGGATGCATGTGTATGAATATAGCGGGAACAAATGCCAATCACACCGCTTGGAATGCCTTCATTAGCAATATGAACCTGTCCTGCATCCGTGCCGCCTTGGGAAACGAAATATTGATACGGAATCTCATTCGACTCGGCCGTATCAAGGATGAATTCCCTCATGCCGCGATGCGTAACCATCGAACGATCAAAAATGCGGAGCAGTGCCCCTTTCCCTAGCTGGCCAAATTCACTTTTACTGCCGGACATATCGTTCGCCGGACTTGCATCCAAAGCGAAGAAAAGATCCGGTTTGATCATATGAGCTGCAGTTTGAGCGCCCCGTAATCCCACTTCCTCCTGGACGGTTGCCCCGGAATATAAGATATTCGGTAACGTTTCGCCTTTTAAATCTTTTAACAATTCAATCGCAAGGCCGCAACCGTAACGATTATCCCACGCTTTTGCGAGGATTTTTTTCTCATTGGCCATCGGCGTGAATGGACAAATCGGTACGATCTGCTGACCTGGCTTAATACCGATTCTCTTCACATCTTCCTTATCATCCGCCCCGATATCAATCAGCATATTTTTGATATCCATTGGTTTTGAGCGTTGCGATTCATCAAGCAAATGGGGAGGAATCGAACCGATGACACCAATGACCGGACCGTTATCGGTTATGATTTCGACTCTTTGGGCCAAAAGCACTTGACTCCACCAGCCTCCTAGGGTCTGAAAGCGAATCATTCCATTTTCCGTTACGGAGGTGACCATGAATCCCACTTCATCCATGTGCCCGGCAACTAGTACAGTCGGCCCATCTTCATTGCCTCTTTTTACGCCAAATATTCCGCCAAGGCGATCTTGGACGATTTCATCCGAATACTTTTCCAGCTCACTTTTCATGAAACTCCGAACTGCATGTTCATTTCCCGAGGCTCCCGGTAATTCCGTCAATGTTTTAAAAAGCTCCAAAGTCTCATGATTCATTTTTCTACCCCTAACCTATGTATTGTTTCTTACTATTTTACAGAACTTAGCATCGTGTTACACTAGAAAGTTCTAATTTATCAGTTAATGGGTAAAATTTCAAATTATTAGTCAAATAAAGCGTACTTCTGTATACTAGAAGAAGTGATTTTAAAAAAAGCAATGGAGGAGAAATCAATGAATTGGAAAACGTTTTTACTAGGTACTGCAGCCGGGTTTGCTGCTGGCTATGCGACAAAACAACTATTGGATCAATCAAGTAAACCTTCTCCCGATAAAGTCTTGGCCCAAGTTAAGGAAACAGTCAAAAAGGATGGAAATATATATGGCTCATGGATCTTGATGAAGCCGGAGAACTATACAAAAAATGATTTGGACTATGAAGTGTACAAAGGCGGGATCACCAGAAACACAGAGGGTAAACGGGAGCAATTCGAATTTGTTGCAGATGCCTCAACAGGAACGATATTGGAGCTTAATGCGCAAAATGATTGAAACAAAAAAAGGAGGGCCGTCAAAAAGACGTCCTCCTTTTGCTTTCCCGCTTACCGCTTCCGTTTCAATTCGTCCATTATCTCCTTACCCGTTACATCCCATTTGATTGCACAGTATTGGGCATCATGGTAAAAGCTATACCAGGACCCATTTTCCAGACCGGATTTCATCCACTTTTCCTTCGCCTCGATGGAAGTCATGGGATAATCGTCATAAGCGAGGACCCAGAGGACATTCGCATGGGCGTGCGTCGGCATGATATCTGCCATGTGAATCAATCTATCCCCACCATCCTCAATGATGATGATCGCATGTCCATCACTATGTCCCCCAGTATGGATCATTTTAATGCCGGCTGTAATTTCCTGCTCTCCTTCAAAAGGACGTACAAGAGAAGCGACAGCCTCCCAGTTTTCTGCCCAATATGTACTTTTTGAACGAATATTCGGGTTTTTCATTTCATCCCATTCAGTTTGGGTCGTAATGATTTCTGCACGCTCGAAAACAGGCACCCAAGTTTCACCTTCACGTTTCGTCAAACCGCAGGCATGGTCGAAATGTAGATGGGTCATTAAAATGTAATCGATATCATTTGGCTGAATCCCAAGTTTGTTAAGGTCTTCGACAAGATTTGATTCCTCAGTCACCCCAAAATTCCGTTTCTGCTTGTCATTCATCTTTCCATTGCCAATACCGGAATCTATAAGCATGTTCAATCCATTTGCCTGCACTAAAATCGGATCCGTTCGTAACTCGATTTGGTTATTTTCGTTAACAGGATACTTCTTGGACCAAAGCGGTTTCGGTACAACACCGAACATCGCACCGCCATCCAAGTGAGTCACACCTCCATTCAACCATGTTAATTTAATTTCCCCTATTTGCATCGTTTCCATTTTTACCCCTCCTCTCCCTTTAGTTTAACACCCGCTTCCATATATTGAAATTGATAACAATCAAGTCATCCTCGTGAATGAAATACACCGCCTTAAACAGTAAAAAACCAGATGCTGTGCACCTGGTTTCTAATCGATGATTATTGGAACATTGCTTCCAAACGGTATATCCGGTTGCCTTTACTCGAGAACTTTTCTTCATATTCAGTCATGATATTGCCTTCAAAACTGCTGTTATGCAGATCAAGGCTTACATATTTCAAGAGCATGCCGTATTCGGAAATACTTTTCAAGGAAGATTCGAATAACCCTTGGTTATCAGTCTTGAAGTGAATCTCACCTTTGTCTGGCAGGATGCCTTCATATACTTCGAGGAAGGTCTTATACGTTAACCGACGTTTTGCATGACGTGATTTCGGCCATGGATCTGAGAAATTCAAGTAGACGCGATCCACGTCACCTTTTGCAAAATAGTCCCCTAAGTTCGCTGCGTCAACATTCAACAGCTTTAAATTTGGAACATCCGCTTCAATCAGCAAGTCCAATGCAGCTACAATGACGCTTCCATATACTTCAATTCCAATAAAATTCACATCAGGATGGGCTTTTGCCATTTCTGTGATGAAACGGCCTTTGCCCGTACCCACTTCAATATATAACGGATTATCGTTACCGAAAACTTCATTCCATTTACCTTTATGGCTCACTGGCTGATGAATTACATATTGTGGAAAATCATTCAAACGGTCTTCAGCCCAAGGTTTATTTCTTAAACGCATGATGACACCCCTATTTATAATATAATCGTTCAAACCATAACACGAGTGGATGGATTCCTGCAAGTTGATTTTTTCAGGAAAAAGCCTGCATGCACCGACTTAACAAATAAAAAAACTGCCGGCCATCCAGGCGACAGTCTCTGTAGTTTTCATGTATAAAACTTTCCGCAAAACACACCATAAATAAGTGAAGGGCAGGCGGGAACCACCTGGGAATCCCTTGAATCCATATTTAAGAAAGGAGAGGTATTATATGCCGCTTTCCAATGAACATCAAATTTCATTATTGAAAGATATATTGACCAATCATCAATCAGACTGCTGCGGATCCGTTTCTGAATGTGAACAGGTTGAAAGGCTCGTCAAATCCTTAATGATCAATATGGACATTGACAGCAATGTGAAAACGATACTGACAGAGATTTACGAATACAGCCAGACTGGCATCGGTACCGCCGATTTAGATGCACATATTTCAACCCACCAGAACGAGTTGTCCCAGTGGGTGGATGATATAGATCAATTCTGATCAGCCAACCATCAATAATGCTTCAAGTTTTTTCAGTAATTCATTTCTTTCCTCGTACCGCTTTCTGCGATGATGCCATTGGATGGAAAGCACAAGTTGTGAAACCGTGTGCCATTTCATCCTCATCTCCAGGCCTGCGTCTAGCTTTTTGCCGTAGCGGGCAAGCCATTGATTCCATTCTTCCCTTGGGACATATGAATACAGGAGTATGCCGAGGTCAATGGCCGGATCGCCAATGACCGCTCCGTCCCAATCAATCAGGAACAATCCATCGGTTTCGGTCATGAGCCAATTATTATGGTTCACATCACAATGACAGACGACTTTTTCGTCGCACTCAATCAACAGGAGATTATTCTGTAAAAAATGGATGGCCTGCTTGATAATCGGAATATCCGTAACATCCGAAGATAACCCGGTTTCTATGTCTGTAAGTATACTTTCAGGTCGTAAAGGGGATTTCCCAAGCCTTTTGAGCATGCTTAACAAAGGATCGGATTGATGAATTTTTTGAAGCAGCTTTGCGACTCTTATATTGTTCATTTCCTGCTGAGATAGCTCCCTGCCTTCCATCCAATGCTGGGCCGTAATTACATCCCCATTTTCCAGGCGCTTTGTCCACATTAACTTCGGAACAATGCCCTCAGCTGAAAGAACAGCTAAAAATGGCGATGAATTTCGTTTAAGGAAGAGCTTCTGCCCCTCTTTCTCGGCAATAAAGGCTTCTCCCGTAGCTCCTCCAGCAGGGGATATATCCCACTCCTGACCTAATAAATGTTCCAACTGGTTCACCTTCGATTTCCTCGCTTAATCATACAAATGTGGGTACGTTCACCTAGTGTATGTATTACCACTACTTTGAGTCCATGTTTTATAAAAAATCCGCCTGCTGGCGAAGCTGCATATATACTTGCATCGGGATGATACCCGCAATTAAAAACATCCTCATTTTAGAGAAATAAAAAAATAGCTATTGAGCAATTAAACAATAGCCATAAATTAAATTTTAGTTGAAAAACGGTTTCTTCGTCAAGTACTATAAAACGATTATACGCATAAAACAAAAACAAATAAATCATTTCATATTTTTGTGTGGGATATCACCCTTGAACATGACGCGCATTTTCTCTTTCAGAACGACTGCAGCTACTTAAATCCATTCCAACAATTTCTCCATCAGACTGGATTCTTACTGACCCTTGATTCTTCATTTTTATCATTTTACCAGAAAAAGAATCAACATTTTTAATGTTTAGGTGACCGCCCCATAAAACGGTGATGAAGACGGTCAATAATTTCAACAAAGTAATATCATGGACCGCAATCACGTTTAACCTGCCATCATCCACCTTCGACATCGGTGAAATTTTCATTCCACCGCCAAAGTAGGGCTGGTTCGCAATGACGATGAACCAAACCTTTTTCAAAAGATGCCGATTTCCATCAAAGATCAATTCCATGCAGCTGGGCTTGTAAGAAAATAACTTTTTTATAAAAATGAACAGATAAATTAAATTACCCGCTCTGACAAAATTAAACCATTTTTTCAGAGGGGAACGGTCTGCTTCATCGGAAATTTCAGCATCAATGCCCATTACCAGGCTGTTCACGAAATAACCAACCTTGCCATTCGTCTCAAACTGTCCAATATCAATGGCATTAAAGGCATTATCCTGGAATAAAGAAAGGGCTTCTTCCACACTATCAGTTTTTTGAATGCCCCTTACATAATCATTGCCGGATCCAGCCGCAAGGGAGACGATGATAGCGTGAGGGAAACCAATGGCGCCATTTATGATTTCATTAATCGTGCCATCTCCCCCGACAGCGATCACCCGGGTATCCTGATTCGTCCCTGAAAGAATTTCCTTCGTCAATCCTAGCGCATGCCCCTTTTCCCGTGTAAAAAACACCTCATGGGGAACAGCTTTTGATTTCAGTATTTCCTCGGCCTTTTTCCAAATCTTCAAACTCTCTTCATTTCCAGCCATTGAATTGACAGGAAATACACCGTTTCATTAAGGTGCGGCATGCTCATTTCCTTCTGTTTGGTTATATTCGGCTTCCCATTCAGGTCTCAGGCTGGATGTAGTTTGGCAATATTCAAGCAATGCCTGCGCCCCTTTTAACTGCTGTGCCTTAAGAGGAGACGATATTGCCCGCATCCTTTCAAACCATTCCGGGAAGGTCCGTTTATCCAATATCGTAATATCATAAGGTGCTTCGGGATAATCGACATATCCATTCCGGGATAAAATCACCTTTTTAATCGGCATGTTCACTTCATATAGCTCAAATAACTGGGAGACGATGTTCGTCATCCGATTTGCACCCAACAAAGGGTTGAGCACTTTTTTATCAGGATGCTTATGATGCCTGCGGACCCAGAACCGATCACTGGAACCGATGAATGCAGCGTCTTCTTCCGCTTCCAGAAAAGTGATGCACCAAGCATCAACAGGAGTCAATAAAATGACTTCGACTTCAACAGGCGCATTTTTCAATAGAAAGATAGGTTTATATAATACGAGAAACGTATCAGGAAAACGCTGCAGAAAAAAGCGGAGCCTCTCATCCAAAAAGAATGATTGGTCCACAAATGACTTTTCACGAAGCGTCGAACTCCCCCATTTCATCTGAAAGCGGAGCAATTGATTTAAATAATTTTGCTTTAATTCATCCTGACTGGCCGGACGGTACGGAAACCTTAATGAAAAAACATTAGTATCTTCAATCTGGTTCGGTATTAGCAGTTCTTCTTCCTCTGCCTCCTGTTTGCCTGTCCGGTGGAATATGCCTTTCACCATTTTAAACAGGCCCTTTGACTCTTCCTGGGACGGATCAAATTTGACCTGTGTTTCACTTTCAGTATGTTCGCTGTACAACCGATCTAGCTCGCCCGCATGATAAGCAGCCTTCAATTTATCCCATTGCTGTTTTTTCAACCGTGCAAATTGTGTTGGATAACGATAAATATCCTGCTCATACCGGGAAATATAATCCTGCATCTTTATGAGCTGTGCCATTCGACCACCACCCATCTTTCTCTATTTTTGAAGGTTTATCGTGAAAATCTTCTCGTATGAAGGGGAGGCTCCAAGATGTGTTTGATATAACGCAACCTGATCTGCTTCAAAATGCTTATCCTCCAAATTCGCTATCTGGCGGACGCTCTCCAACGAAAAGGGACGATCCCCCTCGAATTTTCTTGCCAGCGTAATATGAGGCTTGAACGGCTTTTTATCAAGTTCAAAACCCGCTTCGATACAAGAATTATAGACTTTCCTTTGGATGGCAAAAAGCCTATCTTGCCGCTTGACGCCTGCCCATAGAATCCTTGGGCTCTCACTCTTGCCAAAACCGCCGATATCGCCGAGTTCCAAGCCGAATGAAGCCTCATTGGCAAGCTCGCTTTCCACACGGCCCATGGCATCCTCTTTCAATGTATCGGGAGCATTGCCCAAAAATGCCATCGTAATATGATAATCGGCTGGATGCAGCCATTTCTTAAATGGAAATTCTGGCTTCAGTTGTTCCGTAACAGTATTTAAATAAGCCTTAATATCATCAGGCAATACTAAAGCAAAGAAAAAATGAGTATTCATGGTCACTTACATTCCTTCCTGTTTTCCCTTTAATTTTACCATAATTCCCATTGCATATACCTTTTCTTGGGCTTCCTAATAAATATTCCCTCCATCAGGAATATTCCTACCTTCCATACTCTGAACGAAGTCCATGACGTATTTTTTCCGCGCTAGGTCGAATTATCCCCTCACTGGGTCGGATTATTCCGCGCAAGGGTCGGATACACGAAACACACAGCAAAAAATCTAACAAAAAAGGACCAAAGATTGGTCCTTCCCTGCTTCTTTTAACTGAACAGTGTTTCGTAAAGCAGGAACAAGTTCAGTCCAATGATAAGTACAGCTATAAGCCAAGCGACGCTCGAGGTGATTTTATGGTTGACCAGGTTGCCCATGATTTTTTTATTGCTTGTAAACATGATCAAGGGCACTAGGGCAAACGCGATGCCAAATGAGAGTATAACTTGGCTCATCACAAGTGCTTTGGAGGGATTCACTCCCCATAATATTATGAGCAGGGGCGGAACGGTGGTAATGACCCTTCTTAAATAAATTGTTATATGTCTTTTAATGAATCCCTGCATGACTACATCACCGGTCATTACACCAACGGATGAGCTGGATAAGCCGGCAAATAAAAGTCCAATTCCAAAGAACATCGCGACTGATGGTCCAAGCATGGCCCCGAATTGTTGATAGGCAACATCCAAATCCTCAACTAGTGCTCCATTCTTATGAAATAGAGCAGCTGATACAATGACCATGGCGGCATTGATCGCGCCTGCAATCAACATGGCGATGACAATGTCAATGAGCTCAAAACGATAAATCCTTTTTCTTTCAAAATCATTTACTCCGACTATTCTTCTTTGAATCAAAGAAGAATGAAGGTAAATCGCATGTGGCATAACGGTGGCTCCAAGCATACCGGCCGATAGTAAAATACTGTCCACTCCCTCGAATTTTGGAGTGAAGAGTCCTAAAACTACGGCTGAAGTGTCAGGTTTTGCATAAAAAACTTGAGCACCAAATGCTATTACAACTACAAATATCATGACCGTGATCAAAGCTTCGAATGTTCGATAACCCCTGCGCTGGATTTCCAAAATGGCAAAGGAACCAATCGCGGCAATTATTGCCGATGTGATAAGCGGTAAGTCAAATAGTAAATAAATCCCTAGTGCCGCTCCTATGAATTCAGCCAGGTCGGTTGCCATTATGACGGCTTCGGCCTGAATCCATAAGAAGAAGGATGTTTTTTTCGAAAATTTTTCCCTGCATAACTCTGGAAGGTTCTTTCCAGTGGCTATCCCCAATTTAGCTGATAGTGATTGGATTAGCACAGCCATTAAATTGGATGCGAAGATAACCCATAATAACGTATAGCCATATTTAGATCCGGCTGTAATATTGGTCGCATAATTCCCTGGATCAATATAGGCCACAGCTGCTATAAAGGCAGGCCCTAGATAGGGTAGAAGTTTTTTTATTCCTCTCGAAGAAGCTTGATGCAACACATCGGACATATCTATTCCTACTCCTTTTTACACGCAACTCAAATTGTTGCAACAGGTAAACTTTTTAGGTTATTAGCAAGTATATTCCTGGTTTTTCAAAATGTCAAAAAAGGAGGACTGCATAAGGATGTAATTAATGTGAACGGGGATTTGGAGATGGCCATCTCGGCTCCGACTACACATATAAAAAACCCCCTTGCCAATAGTGCAAAGGGGCTTTTATCTATTTAACGGAACCGCATTGCTTCTCGATTTCCTCGGAAAACAGTTTCTGCAGTCTTTGGGTTATCGGACCGGGTTCCCCAGCTGCAATCGATTGGCCATCGATATTAATAATTGGTGTCACTTCAACGCTTGTGCTGGTGTAAAGGACTTCGTCGGCTGCCATCATGTCCTCGACGGTGAAGGCTTCTTCGACATAGGGAATCCCATGATCAGCGCAAAGTTTCAGCATCACCTGGCGGGTAATTCCATTCAGGATCAAGTTTGTGGCCGGATGCGTTTTAAGTGTTCCATCCACCACGATAGAGACATTGGACGAACTTCCCTCCGTCACCGTACCATCACGATGCTGGATCGCTTCATCACAGCCGGCTTCGGCCGCTTGCTGTTTAGCCATTATATTACCAAGTAGATTTAAACTCTTGATATTACAGCGCAGCCAGCGTATATCCTCGGTGGTAACAGCCTTGACCCCTGGCTTCATTTTTCCTGTATAAGGCATTTCCTTGGTATAGGCAACAAAGACCGGTTCCACCTCAGCAGTTGGAAAAGAGTGTGTACGCGGAGATACTCCCCTTGTCAGCTGCATATAGACGATTCCGTCCTTCAGTTGATCTTCAGCGATCAGCTCTTTCATGCGGGTTTTGATTTCCGCTACAGTAAAGGGAACTTTCATCTGAATCAACTTCGCACTGTCCATCAGCCGGTTCAGATGCATATCCCCCGCAAATAATTCGCCATTATAAACCCGGACGACTTCATAGACGCCATCACCGAATTGATATCCCCGGTCTTCAATATCTACCTTTACTTCGGACCTGCTTTTAAGGTCACCGTTAAAAATGATTTTTCCCATGTCTTTTCTCCCTCTTTGCCTCTTATTTAGCTAATTCATGAATGGCACGTGCATAAATGGACGTAGCCTTAAGCATATCTTCAATATCAATATATTCATCTTTCTGATGCGCAATGTCTTCGCTTCCAGGGAAAAGCGGGCCGAATGCTACGCCTTCTTTCAATGAACGGGCATAGGTGCCGCCGCCAATCGAAAGGAGTTCAGCTTTGTCACCTGTCTCCGCTTCATAAACTTCCTGCAACGTCTTAATCAAGAAGCTTTCACTGTCCACAAAATGTGGAGTCGAATGCGAATTGGACTTCACTTTCAAATTATATGCCGCAAGCCTTTCTTCCAATGCCGCCTTTTGCTGTTCCCACTCAAACGTCACCGGATATCGCATACTGAAACCGATCGAGCTGTCCCCTTGTTTCGAATAATTGAAAACGCCGGCATTGAGCGTCAGTTCACCTGTTTGCTCATCCGAATAAGCCACACTTAAATTATTTCCGCGGGAATCTTCAAACAAACGATCCTTAATGAAAGTGAAGTAGGCTTTCGCATGCGGATCAAGAGTAAGATCAGCTAAAAATGCTGCTAAATATAGACCTGCATTTTTTCCATTTTTCGGTTCCATCGCGTGTGCCGAGACACCATTCATTTCAAGCAGAACTTGATTTTTTTGCGGAACGGCTTGGCCCCTCAATGAGTATTTTTGCAAATAATCCTGATAGTTTGCCGCCACTTCAGCAGGGTTGGCCGCTTCCACGATGGCCGTAGCAAAATCCGGTACCATATTCGTCCTTCGACCTGAAGAAAATTCCATAACATTCACGTTTGAATTCGTGCCATTTCCTGCATCGGCAGGGTGTATAATCGAGAAGTCCCAGATTCCTTTTTCCGCACTGATGATCGGGAAGTCAGCATCTGGTGCAAAGCCGATCGAGGGCATTTCCTCCACTTCAAAGTACCGGTCAACGCAGCGCCAGTTCGATTCTTCATCGGTTCCAATGATCATCCTCACACGTTTGTTCAAAGGTTCCCCTAGCTCCCGGACCAGCTTCATCGCATGATAGGCAGCCATCGTCGGCCCTTTATCATCGATTGCCCCGCGAGCATATATGCGGCCATTGCGGATTTCCGCGCCAAACGGATCCGAACTCCAGCCATCTCCCTCAGGTACCACGTCGACATGGCATAATATCCCGATTAACTCCTCGCCTTCACCCATTTCAATATGACCAGCGACATTATCGACATTTTTCACAGTAAAACCGTCTTTTTCGCCTAATTGAAGCATGAAATCAAGCGCTTCCTTCACCCCTTTACCGAATGGGGCTTCCTCTGTCGGTTGTTCTTCATCCAGTACACTTTTTATTTTCAATAAGTTTTGTGTATCCAGTAATAAGTCCATTTTCCGTTTTTCCACTTCTTCTCGCCAATTCAATTCACTCAAAATATGACAACTCCTCTTTTATATATATTTTTCATTTTATCACTTTTACTACCTGATTCGCCAAACGTTGCTACCTTTTCTCCATATTCCCGTATTATCGCTACCGTCAAACTACCGATAAAATCCCTTACATAAATAAAAAACACCCTCTTTTTTTAAAAAGAAGATGATTTCATTAAACTATCGGCATCCATAAGCTTTGTTACTTTTCGGTTTAGCCTTGGGATGTATAATGCTAAAAACACGGAACGTCCTAAACTGAAAGCCAGGAATGCAAGCCATAATCCATGATTGCCATGATGCGGGACTGCAAAGAATTGGACAATTAGAAAAGCCAATAGTGCCAGAAGCATTGAGTTCCTGACAGGAACGGCTTCAGTCGCACCCGTGAACACTCCATAAAAAATGAGTCCGATAAAGGCACTGAATGGGAATAGGACTATCCAAAGTCCATATTCATGGGCCAGTTCGATAACACCTGGAATATCCGTGAAAAGGAGAATGACCTCATCGCTGAATAGATAGTAAGATGCGGCAAGTGTGAACGAAGCATACAAGCCCCATCGCGCCGATAGTGAGAGCGTTTTTTTATAAAGATTTATATCTCTCGAACCAATCGCCTTCCCGACCAGAAGACTCGACGCGTTCGCGAAGCCATCAAAGCAATAGGCCATCAGGTAATGGATTTGAATGAGTACGGCATTGGCTGCCAGTGTCTCTGTCCCGAAAGTGGCTCCCTTGGCCGTAAAAAGATTGAAAACCGTGATCAGGCAAATGGTCCTGATGAATAAATCCCTGTTGACCACCATCATTTTTTTCAGGGAAGAACGATCGAACCCCTCCCGGAATGAAAATGAATCCGGTACATTGACCGCTTTCCGGATCACCCACAAGCCCAGTAAAAAAGCGGCAATCTCTGATATCAATGAAGCGGCAGCAACCCCTGATACAGACCATGAAAAGCCATTTACAAAAACGAGGCATAAGACAATATTGACCACGTTCATGAAAACTTGTATGAACAAAGATGTTTTTATCCTGGATTTCCCGATTAACCAGCCTAAGATGACATAGTTCAATAATGCAAAAGGTGCACCCCATATCCGGATGCCAAAATAATCTGCGGCAAAGGCGGAAACGTCCGCTTCCGGACCGATTGCGCCTAACGAGACATTTAAAATGGGCTTTTGGATCATGATAAAAAGAAGACCGATGATCGCTGCTATGAAAAAAGGCCGAATCAAGGCCATCAGGCTTTGCTTTTCATCCCTTGCCCCCTCCGCTTGTGCAGCAAAGGCAGATGTACTGACCCGAAGAAAACCAAAAAGCCAATACATCGTATTAAAAATAATGGTTCCGACAGCTACCCCGCCAATATAAGCGGGATCGCTCAACTTTCCAACCACAGCCGTATCGACCGCACCGAGCAAGGGCGTACTCATCGTCGAAATCGTAAGCGGGATCGCCAAGGAAAGATACATTCTGTTATTCATAAAATGATGACCTCCTATGTACAGAAAAGTTCTGAAAAATTAGATTTGGAATGATGTTATAAAACTTTGTATTCAAAGTACAAAAATTTGCAGTATACCCTTTTGATCACTAGAATTGAACATATGGTGCTCTCCAACATGCATACGATGCCTCTACAAGATTACTTGTGAATCGTTTCAAATAGAACGGATTAAGCTATTTTAGATATTCATAATCTACGGTATCAATTTTGAAGATTAAAAGATTGATAACGCTCTCAACCTGCAGCGGTTATGGGAAGTCCAATTTTTACAGACATGCATGCATATTTTTTATCCAGCAAGAAAAAGGAAATTCGCAAGCAGGAAAATAAAATGCTTGATGGATTCTTGAAGGAGTTATAGTATTGCTCGTTGATAATATAACCTTTGAACTATACTTGAACATATATTCATCGTTATAACCAATTAGGAGTGATCATGATGGGAAGATTGACTAATAAAGTAGCCATTATCACTGGCGGAGCATCCGGTATGGGCAGGGAAATGGTCGACCTATTCACAAAAGAAGGAGCACAAGTCATTGCTGCTGATATCAATGAAAAAGCTCTGGCTGTTGTGAATGAATTGGATAACGTCCATGGAACTGTACTTGATGTATCTTCAGACGAAAGCTGGAAAAAGATGACGGATGAAGTTATCGCTAAATATGGCAAAATCGACATTTTGGTTAACAATGCCGGTATCTCAACGGAAAAAGGCATTAACGATACGTCATTGGCCGATTGGCAGCTAATGTTAAGCATCAATGGATTTGGACCATTCCTTGGAATGAAACACGTTGTTCCTTACATGGCTAAAGAAGGTAAAGGGGCAGTCGTGAACATTTCTTCCTTTACTGCTCAAATCGGAATGGGCTTAAACTCTTATTCTGCTTCAAAAGGTGCCGTTCGTGCTATTTCCAAGGCTGTAGCAACGCAATATGGCCGCATGGGCGTCCGAGTCAATGCCGTATTCCCTGGTATCATCGAAACACCAATGACGCAAAAATTAGAAGAGTCAAAAGAGTTAGTGAACCAAATGATCAAGGCAACTCCATTACAACGTTTGGGTCAGCCGGCGGATATTGCAAATGCCGTGCTTTATCTAGCATCCGATGAGGCATCATACGTAACTGGTGCCGAGCTTGTCATCGACGGTGGATACTCAGTTCAATAATTATAAGGCAGAAATGGAAAATCCCGTTTCTAAAAATACAGAAACGGGATTTTCTGAATCAATAAAAATATTTTTTAAATTGTAATGAGTTACGTTAACACACCAATGAAATAGCCAAAAGTCGTAAATACCAAACACCAGCTGAAAGCCCCTGCACCTGCAAATATAAAGTACTTTCGTTTCCCCATTCCATTCATACCGGAAATGTAACTGGCGAAATGACGGACTCCTGGGATGAAATAGGCTATGATAATGGTCCAAGGGCCGTATTTATTGAACCATTTCTCCAATTTTTCCAACCTCGCGGGGGTCATTTTGATCCACTTGCCATGCTTCCTCAAAAAAGGCTTCCCTACCTTTTTCCCGATGAAATAACTGAAAAGCATCCCGGATATCGATCCAAGGAAACTGACAAGGAATGCTCCCTGGACATTCAAAACGGAGATGGATGACAAATAGCCGACAAAAGTCATCATGAACTCATCAGGTACCGGCAAGCCAATAATCCCAATGGCCAACAGCCCATATATCGCAAAATAACCATAGTTTGATATTAAATCTTTTACTATATCCATCTATAGTACTCCATCTCAGCACCCTTTTTTAAAGTAATCCAATTTCTTATGCGGGCCTGGTTAACGTGATTACTTCTTTTTAATAGGATAACCTAATTTAACCCAAATGAGTTGATTTTCATAAAAAAAAGAAAAAAAAGAAGAATGGACACGTTTTTTGTTGAAAGGTCTGTATGACAATGGAATGAACAGAGGCAACAATAAAGCGGACTCTATACCTGAGTCCGCTCCTTCTTATTTCACAATCTTTATTTCATTGATCGGCCAATACACTAGATTCGCCTTGCCTACAATTTCATCGACGGAAATCGTGCCGATTTCACGGCTATCCAAACTATTTTGGCGATTGTCCCCCATAAGGAACAGCTGATCTTCCGGCACAGTCATGCTGCCTGTAATGTCTTCGAGCTTGAAGGATTCAGTCAGCGGCACTCCTGCCATCTGATTCTTATATTTGTCCAAGTATGGTTCTTCATAAGCTTTCCCATTGATATAAAGCGTATCGTCTTTATATTCAATATGGTCACCTGGAAGACCGATAACCCTTTTTATATAATCTTTATCTGCCGTTGCATGAAAAACGACAATATCAAACCGGTCGATACTATCGATATTCGTTCCAAACTTGGTAAGAACAATCCGTTCGTGGTCTTGCAGGGTCGGCATCATTGACTCACCGTCCACGACAATCGGTGCAAAAATATACGTTCGAATTAAAAAAGCTAGAATGACTGCAATCACGATCGCTTTTATCCATGAAAAAACTTCTTTTCTATTTTCCAATCGAAGTCCCTCTCTCTGTTTTTTATTCATGCCATTATATCATAATCCTTTAATTATCACGTCATACAAATACCCACATTTTACACATTATCAATTACTTCCATTTTTCATACTGGATTTCGATGCTTTCCAACTCTATTTCCCGGCGCTGCATTTGGGCTGGACAAATCGTATTATATGTACGGATTTTCTCATTTACTTCATCAATTCGTTTCATTATTTCAGATTCAGGTCCATTCATTTTTTTCAATCGAACCAATCCGGATAGCTCTTCCCGAATTTCTTTTTGCCATTTTATCCAAAGCGGAAGGTAGCCGGCATCCTTGGCCTTCGTCAAGAAGTTGTCATATATATTTCCCGATAACGCCGACTCCGGAAGCGGTTTTCCAAAGCCAGGATTATTCTTCAACCCGCCGTCTCTTTCATATTCCTTAAAAATCTGATCCATCCAGTTTACATGCCCGTGTTCTTTGCCCATAAACAATCTCCCTTCAGATCACTTTCTGTTACATCTATTTACAATTATAGCATTTTTATCAATATCCACTCCACCCTGGAGGATTAATCGATGAACACTTTCTACTATTATATAAGCATATCTTTCAGCCAAAAACATTCAGACATCAAAAAAAGGATTCCACTATTGCCGGGAATCCTTCTTTGCCTTCTATTTAACTGTGATTTTCCTTTTTACTTCAGCTTTATTCTTCGATTTATCCGTAACAGTGTAAGTCAATGTATAGGTGCCTTTTTTCTTCGTATTCACAGTCCCAGTTATTTTGATCTTACTTGTTAAACTTCCATCAAGATTATCTTTCGCGGATACACCTGATTTAGGATTGAATGTCGAGTTATAGGCAATGGTTTTGCTTTTGGCACCGGAAATGACCGGCTTGGTGCTGTCTACCGTAATCTTTATTGTGACTGTCGCAGTATTTTTCGATGAATCAGTGATTGTATACTTTAATGTATACGTTCCCTTTTTCTTCGTATTCACCGTACCTGTCACTTTGATTTTACTTGTCAAGTTGCCATCCAGGTTATCTTTCGCGGATACGCCTGATTTAGGATTGAATGTCGAATAATAGCCAACGGTTTTACTATTGGCTCCCGAGATGACTGGCTTCGTGCCATCTATCGTGATCTTCCTTGTGACAGTTGCTGCATTTTTCGATGAATCGGTGACCGTATACTTCAATGTATAGGTCCCCTTTTTCTTCGTATTGACTGTACCCGTCACTTTGATTTTACTGCTCAAGTTGCCATCGGCATTATCCTTGGCACTCACGTTTGTTTTTGGATTGAATGAAGAATTAAGTTTGATGGTTTTATTCCCGGCACCTGAAATCACTGGCTTGACTTGATCATATACAATTATTTCCCTTGTGACCTTGGCAACATTCCCAGCCTTGTCAGCTACCGTATAAGTCAAATTATAGGTGCCCACTTTCTTGGTATCCACCTTACCTTCCACACGTATGGCACTCGTTACGTCACCATCTTTATCATCCTTCGCCTTTACGCCGGTTTTAGGATTGAACGTTGAGTTGAATGGAATCGATTTACCGGCAGCCCCTGAAATCAAAGGCTTAGCCGTATCCTTGATGGGCGCGACAATCGATGGCCTATTGGAGATGTAAGCTGATGAAACATACCCCTTAATACTCTTGTCTTCCGTTTGTACGGGGTAAAAAACAAATTTATTCCCCTTAGATTCGTGATAGTCAAAATTTCCTGTGATGATCAGCCTTGTATTTGGTGGCACAAGCACTGCACCTGTCGTAGTGCTTATTTCTTTCCTGATATTTGCGCTGGATGATGTCACCACTTTATCTCCTGCCTTGAACCAATAAACAGAGTCATGTGTTTGATCTGTCAGTGTGTATTCCAGCATATTGAAGATGATATTTTCACCGCTATCCCGATCATATTGAAAGTCCGTTGTTTTGAATGGATATTTGGCCAGTTTTGTGCCATCCAAATAACTTTGGTTTTCTATCTCAGCAAAAACTTCCTCTTGGTAGGCATTCGCATTTCTTTGCCCGTTTTCCTGGTAAAGAGGACTGTTAACCGGTTTTGTCCCATTGTATGCCATGACAGGGAAATACCAATTTTCGATGACCCTTCGTCCTGCATCTTTGATCTTGGGCAAATCCCTTCTTGAATACATGCCACTCAGGACTTCGACGCCTGCCTCGATATTGTAGACTATATCATTTTCCAGCTTTTTCTGGTCATAGCCACTTTTATTGGTAAGCTGCATTAGACCGATACCTCCATCGCCGGATTTAATCGGTGTACCGTCCTCATTAAATTGCCTCCAATCCCCGTTTTCCTGCGTGGCCACCGCTTTTACCACTTCAGGGGGGATTTCAGCCTCTATTGCCGCATTTGTCAGTAAGCAGTTGATCTGCTTATGGGAAGGATTTTCATTGGGTTGCATCTCACCGAATGATGAACACGCATTGGTTATTCCGGACTCCGCAAAAGCCTGTCCATTGAACAAACCGAGTGTTAAACAGGTCATTATACCAACCTTCATTAAAGGTATCTTCATTGATCGAACTCCAGTCTATTTATATTTAAATCTATAACAATAGTAACATGATAGACTGGTGATTGCAGGTATAAAAAGGTATATTCCCCTAAAATAACCTCACAGCACAAAAGGAGCTTTCCCGCATTTTCGGGACAGCTCCTTTGTTTTCAAATCACACTATGTATTTTGTGTCGGATCATACGATCACTTCCACCGTTTCCCTCGGCTTCCTTACAAGGCACATGATTCCCGGTACGATGAAGAAGATAAGCGGCCAAACATGAAAGATCGTCAGAATGCCCGTTATGATCAATAAGATTCCGGCTCCCTTCGCTTTGCCGCCTTTTAATAGAAAGATAGCGATTAAGCCGCCTGCCAAGGCAATGACCAGCGATATGATCCCTGCCCATAATAAGCCCATGAAAAACTTGATTGACATATCTACCTCAGACGAGGAAAACTCAGAATCTGTCATTAATGAGTAGTCCATCATTTCTTTCAGATCAATACTGTTGAGATAAATGGCCGTTATGATCGTCACGATTAAAAAAATTGCAGCGATAACCACGCCTGTAATACTTAATACGTATTCCCATGTCCGTTTCATTTGCTTCGCCTCCCTGGAAAAGTCACTTGTATATAATACCCAATCTGGGAAGGAATAAAAGACTTTTATTCCTTCCTTCTCAAAATCTTATGAGCGTCGATTTGGCAGGGCTAACCAAATATATCCCTGCCATAAGTCGTAAACAGGAAAACACCCCAGAGGTGGGACCGTCAGTCATCCTTCTTTTTCAATCGTTCATTTAATTCATCTCTTTTATTTTCCAGGTTATTCATTTTTGTCATATGTTTTATAAAGAAACGGATCGCCTTCACAACCATTACGAATAGCAGAACTAGTAGGGCAAGGTAGAATAATTGCCATAAAATATCAACAATATCAAACATGAAGTCACCCCCTATCTTTGAATGTTAACCATCCTTCCATTCCGGAAATCCTCAATAAAAGCAGTAAGTGAGGCCTTTTCGGATCTTTCCGCATTTTCCCGAGATGTCCCGTAATTAAATGATAACATGATAGTCCATAACACTGAATGCAAACAACATTTCAATTACATGGATAACCTCCAAAGGAAAAAGACCCTGTTTTTATCAGAGCCTAAAAAACATTCCTATTCACGATCAACTCCACCAATTGTTCTACAGACGGTTCCTTTGGCATCATATCCAATGTAAATCCATATTCTTTAAGTCTATTGCCGGTACTTTCCCCGATTACCCCGATGGAGGCTTGATTTAACAGCCCTTCAATATCCACGTCGGCCTTGTTCCCATATTGCATCAGCATATCAACTGAATGCCGGTTCGAAAATAGTACCGTTCCGACAGCTATCCCGCCAAGCATTCTCGGGAGGATTTCAAGGAATCTTTCATCGACAAATTTATCGATTGATTGAAAATAGTCTCCGTCCCCATGAGCAGGATCTCTTTGATCTCTGTTTCGATCTCCAACAACCAGCAGGGTTCCGGCTTCCGACATCTCGGATTTGAGCTCGGCCATCAGACCCCGTTGCTGTAAAGCCTTTTTCGATTTCCTTGATAACACATAAAGTTTAGAAGAAATCCGGCGGAAATCAATAGCATGTTCAGTGAGTGAATCCAAGAATCCATGGACACTTTCGGGCGAAGTGAAGAGTATTCGATCATACGAAAGAAAAGAGAGCAGCTGACTTTCTTCAATTTTCATTTTTGCCGCATTCCATTTAGGAAACTCAATGACTTCGCCGCCAAGTTCATGCAGGGCTTCTGCCAAGGAACTCTTTGCCGTTCCGGTTCGGGCCACTAAAAACCGTTGTCCACATAGTGGCTTCTTTTCGAACCATTGCAGTTTTCCCCTTAGTGAAATGATATCCCCGACCAAGGTGATCGCAGGGTTGCCAAGCGACCTTTCACTTACCCGTTCTACGATATCATCCAAGGTCCCCTCAACACTTTCCTGCCTTCCATAAGTGCCCCATTGAATGACGAGTGCCGGCGTGTTCCCTGGCTTTCCATGATTGATCAAATTTTCGCGGATATACGGAAGGTTGGCCACACCCATATAAAAGGCGACCGTATCAATACTTTTCACAAGTCCATTCCAATCTATATCCTTTTTCGTTTGATCATGGCCCGTCACCATCGCAAAGGAGCTTCCGTAATCCCGATGCGTGACGGGGACTCCTGCATACATGGATGCGGCAATGCTGGATGTAACCCCAGGAATGACCTCGAATGGGATTCCCTCATTTTTCAACAATTCCGCTTCCTCCCCAACTCTTCCAAAAACGGAAGGATCACCGCCTTTCAAACGGACGACCCGATGCCCTGCCTGAGCTTTGGAAACAAGCAGCTCATTGATTTCCCCTTGACTGATGCCATTCTTATAAGGTGTCTTGCCGCAATATATCAATTCACAATCGAGGGTGGCAGCCTCCAACAGTTTGGGATTTAGCAATCTGTCATATAAAATGACGTCCGCTTCTTCAATCGCCGTTTGACCTTTTACGGTGATCAGGCCCATATCACCCGGACCTGCACCCACAAAATAGACCTTGCCCTTGGTCATGCCGCACTCACCCCTATCTGCTTGCTATTCCCTGATAATATTTCACCAGCTCCACCATTGCACTGCCCATCCGTTGATCTTCAGGATAAATGACCCGCTCGATCCCTTCATCGATCACTACCTGCGCCGTTACCTTTCCGACCGCAAGAGCAATTACATCTGATGCAAACAGTTCGGCTATCTTATCCTCCACACCTTGTTCACGGACAAATCTCATTAAATTTCGCGGCTGAGGTGCACTCGTGAAAACAACCGAATCGATTTTGCCTTCAAGGAGTTCTTGGATCAGCTGCTGCATCGTTTCTTTTTCGGGCGGTATATGTTCATATGGCAGGATTTCTTTATGCTCCACTTTTTGTTCATCCAACCAGTTCATCAAAAGAGGCGCCGGATCGCCGTGAAGCTGCAAGGCGACCTTTACACCTCCTGGCAGATGGCCTTCCAGATTGCGAACAAGCCCTGCCGTACTGCCATCATCATCACGGATTAGTGGCTGCAGGCCAAGCTTTTTCAGCATATTCACCGTTTTATAGCCCCTAGCTGCAATTTTCATAGACTGCAAGGCTTCTATGAAACGATCTCCCGCTTCCATCTTCACAGCCGTTTTATATAATAATTCCGTCCCCACTCCCGTCGTGAGGATGATCCAATCGAACTCCCCTGCCATCAACCGGCTGACATCCTCTTCCAAATGGGAATCATCAAGGAATACCGTCCCCTGTGCCGGGCGAACGAGCGGGACTCCCCCAAGATTTTGAACGATTTTACTAAGTTCTTCCGTCTTCCGCGCTCCCAATAAAGCAACGGTCCTGCCATTAAGCTTACTCATCCATGCCCCTCCTATATGTACATTCAATTAAATCCATCTCACTCATTATACAAATTTTCAGTCTTTGAAACTATAAAAAACGAATTCCATATCAAAATCAACGCTTTTTCTTTCATTTATCCTATATGAAATCAATGGAAAAATGGATTAGCAGCACTTTTCTTTTTATAAGTCCCACCCTCGTGGAGGTTCGAGCTTTTACTCGTAAGTTTGGAGCAAATACTCGTGAGTTTCCAAGAAAAACTTGACCTGGAGTTCACTCCAGGTTGTATACTGTCCTCATCATTTAAAAATAATTATAAAAGGGGATGGAGTATATCTGAACACTATACATTGAAGGAACTTATTAAGATATGCGAAGTGAGTGAGGATACAGTACGGTATTATGAAAAAATTAAACTTTTGCCTCCTATATCTCGAAAAGGCAACGGTCATAGAGTCTATGATGAGGTACACAAAGGAACCCTTTAAGTGCCTTAAAAAGACAGGCACGTCTCTTAATCCGAAGAATTGATTGGTGAAGCAATCCGCGAAAAAGGTAGTCGGAACAGCTTGATTATTTCCACAAAGGCTTCACTAAATCCACAGTTTTTAGAAGGTAACCTAAAAGTAGACAATAGTCCGGCTGCTTTACGCCAGTCAGTAGAGGATAGTTTAAAAGACTTCAGACTGATTATATTGACATTCTTTATCTACACTTTCCCAACAGCACAACTCCGTTAGCTGAATCTGCAGCTATACTTGCACAATTAAAAAAGGAAGGAAAAATTAAAGCCGTAGGAGCGTCTAATTTAAACTTTGAACAGCTTAAAGCTTTTAATGAACATGGACAATTGGATGTTCTTCAAACGGAGTATTCATTATTGGCTCGCCCTGCAGAAGAAGAATTAATTCCTTATTGTTTAGAAAATAATATCTCTATTATTCCATTTTTCCCCCTAGCATCCGGATTACTTGCTGGCGCCTATAAGAAAAAGGACATTTTTACAGATACATCCCGACTAAACAATCCTTTATTTCAAGGAGAGGCATTTCTTGCAAACCTTAACGTATTGACCATTTTAAAGTATTCGCAAAAAAGAAAGGAGCACAACCTGCACAAATTGCGCTTGCTTGGTTATTGACTCGGCCAGCTGTTGACCTGATAATCCCTGGGGCGACAAGACCTGATCAAATAACTGCAAATCTCCAAACATTAGATATCCAATTTACCAAGGCTGAACTTAGTGAACTTGATACTATTTTTAAGATAAAATTTACAACAATAATAACATAGCGTGTTTTGAAAGAATGTTTATCAAAACACGCTCTTCTTATCTTAGAGATGTCCTTTAGTTCAATAAGAAATATACCTTTTTCAGTCAGTAAAAAAGCTGCCAGCAGGACATCAGTTTAATCAATTTACCCTTTGTTAATTCTTGTTTAGTGCCCTTTGGGCAATATGCTTCTGTTCTTTTTTCACAAAAACATCATATTGAGTGGTTTCATGGCGATTTTGAAAGCTTTCGGAACCTGAATTCATAGGCGTTTTCGTTTTGAATTGTATCCCTTCCCTTTCCAATTTCGCAACCACCTTAAAATAATTATCAGTCCCGAATGCCGTATATATACATGTCCAATATTTATAGGAAATTAGTTTGGCAGTTACTACACATGCCATCACGAAGACTAGTATTCCAATCATTATATACACCTTTTAGCTCCCTTTCATTTCGGACTTTTTCGAAAAACTATCCAGTACACTATATTCTTTGCCATACATAACATTTCCTTTTTAAGTAAAAAAAGGAGACCCAGTTTCGGGTCTCCTTCTTCATATCTTCATTATTTTTCCGGCACGTTACAGGAACCATCCGTACAAGCGTCGCCTGTTGCTGGATCATTCACGATTGTAAGGGGGTTTTCCTCTGCCCATACTTTTTTAAGCGTATCCAGGAACGCTTCTGTTGGCTGGGCGCCGGAGATTCCATACTTGCGGTTAATGACGAAGAATGGCACACCTGTAATACCAAGCAGGCTTCCTTCTTGCTCATTTCCCCTAACCTCTGCCGTAAATGCCGTTCCTGCCAACATGGCTTCCGCCTCGGACTTTTCAAGGCCAACCTCTTCAGCCAAACTAGCCAATGTAGCGTGATCTCCAATATGTTTACCTTCCGTAAAGTAAGCTTTAAATAGACGTTCATTCATTACTTTCTCTTTACCTTTTGATTCAGCAAAATGCATCAAGCGGTGAGCATCGAACGAATTCGTTAAGACCACTTTGTCCAAATGATAATCGAGTCCCAATTCTTTGGCCTGTTGAGTCAGGTTTTGGCTGTTCGCTTCCACCTGCGCTTGGGACATGCCGTATTTCTTGGCCAGCATTTCATTTTGAGTCATATTGATATCCCGCTCAGCCTCTGGGTTCAACTCAAAACTGCGAAATGAAACCTCTACCTGATCTTTATTTTCAAACTGCTTCAAAGCCTCTTCGAATCGACGCTTTCCTATATAACAGAACGGGCATTGATAATCCGACCAAATTTCCACCTTCATGTAAATACCTCCTCATTTTAAATGCAATCGCATTAAGCACATTATATAATCCTGGGTATCCTCTTGCAAGGATATTACCCCAGACACTCATTTTCAAAATTGGTGAAATCTACTTTCTTCATGAATTCTTCCAATGTATAGCCCTTTAGCAGGCGCAATGTTTCCTTTTCGGCTTCGTTCATGATCTCCTCCAAAGCCGTATCCAGCTGCTTCCCGACTTCACCGCATTCGCTCGTTTCCATACAAACAAGACACTCCGGCCGGACCGCTTGATACACATCGGCCAAAGTAAGCCGAGAGGCAGGCACCTTCAAGCTATATCCGCCTTCCCGTCCTTCCTTTGTTTCGACGATTCCCGCAGCTGCAAGCTGTGCCATCACCCTTCTTAAAAAAGTGGCATGTGACCTCACCTTTAAGGCGATTGCCGAACTTGTCAGGAGCTTTTCGCTTTGTGCGAGCCAAACCAGAGAGTGAACGGCAATAGCGAACCGCGGCGGTCCAATTTGATTGTTTCGATTACCTGAAGACAAAATTATCCCCCCTTACACCCCTATCCATTGTAAGGCCATTATACTATGTTACGTGCTCCCGAACAAATGGCGCAGGTTCCGGATTTTTCGACCGTTGCGCACGATTTCCTAGTCGTTTCCGGTTTTCGGAAAAATAATATACCCTTTTTCGGCACAGTTGAAAACCCGGCAAAACATTTTTGCCGGGTTTTCCAATTCTACTGAATGATTTGTACATTCTCATATAAATAAGCTTCTTCGGGTGCCTTTATTTTCTTCGACTCTTTTAAATCGATTACCGGTACGGGTTCCCCTTTATAGCTTCCTTTTTTTAATGTCCCTGTAATCGTATACCAATCATTCGTCTTCATTCCTTCCACATTCCCGTTGACCATATATCCGTATAACGTCGCATCGACCACACAGCAGGACATGGAGAGGCGGGAGATGGCCATTTGTTTTTTCGTAAATGTATCCTCACGGTATATGAACCCCGAAATCTCTATTTCCTTCCCCTCGATCGTTTCGATGTTGTTCAGTAAATCATCCAGTACTTCAAAATAATTATCATCGGTTACGGAGATTTTCTCCCCATTGGTATGTTTACCTGAATCATAGGAGCTTACCTTCTGTGTCTGCTGATTCGCCATCCCCCTTTTCGCAAGCACTTCCCCGCTTAATGTAAAATCGGTCAAGATGAAGCCCAGAAGAATCGGAATGAAGAACAAACTATATTTCAGGACCAGCGCGGACGAGGAAGACTCTCGATTCGATCCGCAATCACAATGATGTCCATCCTGTTTTTGTTTTTTCATTCTGAGAAGGCTGATCACTAAAAAAGCAAAAAGTGCCGTCAATGCATATGGAACCATTTTGGGTGCAATCAATTTCGTTAAATATCCTGAAACATATAATTTAAAGATCATGAGGCCAAGTCCAAGCAGCAGCAATCCTTCAAGTCTTTGGATAAAAAAACCTTTCATCAGAAGCCCCCCTTACTGATCAATCCGCCTGCAATCAGGCATAGGCTGAAGACGACTGCGAAAACAAGCAGGACATACGTGACGACGAAGCTCCGTTTAAAACAGGACATCATGATCAGAACATTTTTCAAATCCAGCATGGGACCAAATACAAGGAACCCCAGTATGGAGCCTGGCAGAAAACTATGGGAAAAGGAGGCGGCAACGAATGCATCAGCTGATGAACAGAGTGACAGCACAAACGCAATTCCCATCATCAAGGCCGTGCCTTTTATTGGCGCCTGACCAATATCGGCCATTACGGACCGATCCATAAACACTTGAAATACACTTGCAAACAAGGCCCCAATGATAAAGTATCTGCCGACCAAGAAAAACTCCTGTGAAGTATGATCAATGAAGCTTGTCCATTTACTGGACTGAATATCATGTTCATGTTCATGCCCGTGAACCAGTTCCAGCTTCTCCTCTTTCACCACATCTTTAGTGCTGAATATATGAATGAATAAACCTGCAATTATGGCCGTCAGGACACAAAGAATGATTCTTCCATATAGAATGGCCGGATTATTTTGGAACGCATAATAAGTTGAGCCGAACACGATGACATTCAATATTGGGGCAGTTACAAGCAAGACAACACCTGCATGGACCGGGACACCCTTTTGAATCAATTTCCGGACGACAGGGATGATTGCACATTCGCAAACCGGAATGATCAGCGCTGCCCCTATCGCAGCAAATATGGCCGTCAGGGGCCTTTTTGGAATCATCCGCTGAATGATTTCTTCACTTATGAACAACTGGATGAACGATGATGCAATGGCACCCAGGAACAGGAAAGGAATCGATTCTAAAAACAACCCCAAAAACACGACGAACACAGAGTGAAGCATCGGGTAGCCCGAGAAATCAATCGCTTTGGGAATGAATACATCACCTAGAAAAAAGAATGCCAGCAGCAAAAACAGCAGAATCAATAACAGCAAATTTCCCGTGTAGCGTTTCAAAAGCATATTCAACCACCTCACAAATCACAATTATTACGATTTAAGTTTGGATTCGGTCTAGTATATGCTTTTGATAGGATGAACAGAACAAGAAAAAAGAGAATGGAAGAGATTCCCCCCCTCATTTATTTCTTCGATATAGATCCCTGCTTTTGTAACCCTCTCCTAAAATTGCTTTCATTTCCTGGCGCCGTTTCACTTGGGTCGCCTCTTGTTTTGCACTATACACGTAACGAGCCCAATCCTTGCGATACCCTGGTGTAAGTGATTGATAGAACGCAAGCAAATCAGGGGAATCCTGCACATCTTTCTCAATACCAGAAATCATTTCGATATAATCATCTACTGATTGGCTTGCTTTGGTAGATGGACGGTTTCTATTTTTCGAATCTACTTTCAGTCCGACTACCGTAAAGACATCATCCAATCCAACCATACGTGCAAACTTAATGTCACTCGAGCCAATATAACCGTCATCATCCGCACCAAGGCCTTGCATCAGATCATCACGATGAATATATGTAGCATATTCTTTATTCCCCTTCTTGGGATATGCCAAATAGATATAGCCGTTTTTACTCAAATGATTTTTCTCGATCACCTTATCCACGATTTTCTTTAAAGAATCCATATCAAATACGAAGGCAAATATAAGATCATAGGCACTTTCAGTAAGCTCTGTAGCGTAATCCGGCAGCTCCGCTAAATAATCCGCCCCGGCTGGCAGATTCAAGACTGCCACCCGTTCATATTTATGTAAATTCAGTTTTTCGACTATTGTTTTAGCCATTGGCATTCACCATCCTAGTTCATTTTGTCTATCTTCAGTTTATTAGCTCCCCATTGCGTTAGCAACTTTTCTCTTGATATTCTATCCCATATAAAAAGCCTAAAAGACGATGAGTAAACCTTCCGTCTTTTTTCATATAATGATTTATAGGAAAATATTAACTGTGTTATAATTCAGATATAATCAATTTCATTGTCCAGCTTCTTTGGGTTTTTGCCCTTAACATGATAGCAATCGCATAGAGTACGGATGTATAGCTAAGATACCCGAACTTACATTTTCCGGTGCAAAAGAGGAAGCCATAGACATCGCATTCTTGTTTTTGAGGCCCAACATACTGAGTGCAGGCATAAACTTAACTATTGTGCATAGGCATTAGGGTATCAAAGCTTCAGAAAACAATGCAGTGCCTAAGAATTATAGCTGTCTTCAGATCTGTATTTCCCAGGGTCTTTCCCATGAAATCATTTTAACAATTTTACCTAAATGACGTTGTGTCACACCCCGGCAAACATTAAGCACTACTATCCCAACAATGAAAACAAATCATGAATCCACTTTAAATCAGGTGTTTTTTCCGTAGTTTTTATGCATTCTTTATGCAATCAGATATCCCTTTGTTTTTTCCTATATCAAAAAAATCAGTGATGCTTTCATATGGGAGTGTCACAAAAGGGGAGTTCTCATGAATTTTATCGAGTATGATTTGCTATTTGAATCAAGAAAACAGTTAATAGAGGAAATTACGGAGTTGGATGAAAAAATGCTCCACCACAGGCCTGTGCCTGAAGTATGGAACATCGCCCAAATTTGCCATCATTTATATCTTACGGAACAGGTTTTTACAGAAGTTATAGCAAATGGCATTCAGGAAAGGGATTTTAATAATATCATTCAAAAAAACATTTACTTCGTTACTGATAGAACAAGGAAATTCTCATCCCCTGAGATCATTTCACCATCTTCAACCCCATTTCAATTATCGAGCCTTATGGATTTGCTGGCAGAATCAAGGGATCGATTATTACAGGTTCTTTATGATATGGATTCAGATATCTTGTTGAATAGAAAGAAAGCCAAGCATCCCCTGTTCGGGGACCTCTCGTTGGATCAATGGATTGAATTACTATCCTTACATGAACAACGGCATATCAAACAGATACAAGAAATAAAGTCCGCCCTTATATAAGCCTTTCATGACTATGACACCATTAGAACAAATAAAGAGACCACTCCATTTGTGGTCTTTTTTCATGCATACTATGAAACGAACGTGACTGTCAGGGGCTGCACCAAATTGATAGATGGGCAGAACCCATATTTAGTATCAAGATGATACTTTTAGTTTCCTTTTGATCTGAGTTGCGAAGATTTCAAGACAGATTGCAATTATCAGGATAAAATAAGTGATTGCCCCAATTTCACTCAAGTCAAAGTAAAATCCACTTGCCATGAACATATCGAAGCCGATTCCCCCTGCGCCTGCCGCTGCGCCCATTGCGACTGCCACTGCAAAATTGATTTCAAAGCGCATGAAAGTCCATGAAATGATATAAGTGATCGAAGATGGAATGATGACTTGGAACACGATTTGCCACCAATTCGCACCGCTTGCTTGCAGGGCTTCTATAGCACCTTTATCAATTTCCTCGAAGGATTCCGAGTAGGCCTTCACAAGGTAACTTATGGAGTGAAACGTCATCCCTATAACTGCCGCTACACTGCCCAACCCTGCTGCGACTGCAAAAATGAGGACCCATAACACGGTAGGAACGGCTCTGATCAGGGCAACCGATCCCTTTATGATAATCGATAATGGCTTGGACGAGATATTTCCAGCCGCTAAAAGTCCCAACATCAGGGCAATGATTGCACCAAATATTGTCGTTAAGAAAGCTAAACCTAATGTGATCCACACCTGATAAAGCGCTTGAGTAAAGGTAAAGTGCTTCAGATGCGGTTCAAAAAACATGGTCTTCAAATTGTCGACGGTAAGTAATAGTGCGTCCCACAATTTAACATCCTTATAATCAAAACTGGCAAAAGCGTATATAGTCAAAACAGCTAGTACCAGCACACTCAACCTAATGGCGATCGAAGATTTCGAGAAGGGCTTTTTGGATAGCCGTTCAAGTAGCATTTTATCTAAATCATGACCGGTAGGAGAAGGAAATGGTTTGATTGGACCCTCTGCCTGCATTATAAAATCACCCTCCTCACATAATTTGAGATCAATTCAATACATAATATCGAAATGATGATCGTAATGACGACAAGACTGGCAATGTCATAACTAAGGTTTTTATAATAAAGATTAAACGTAAAACCAATACCCGATCCTGTAAGCAGTCCGACCAATGTTGCATTCCGGATATTCGTTTCAATCATAAAAAGCACCCAGCTGATCATTTGCGGAATGGTTGAAGGGATAACAGACTGCGAAATGACGGTTAGATAACTTGCGCCGGTTGTCTGCAAAGCTTCTACGGAACTGCAGCTCACTTCATCGATCGTTTCAATAAAAGCTCTTGTTAAAAAACCGAAAGATCCGAAAAACAAGGCAAAATAACCGGTCAGGGAACTTTGTCCAAACGAAAATAACAGAACTAACGCCCATATTGAGACATCAATATTTCTAAATAAAACTGCTACCCCACGGCTAAAACCTCCGAAAAAGGCATTCACCCTTGTCGTATCGGAACCCAATATCGCAAATACAAAGGCCAATATTCCCGCGAGTGTGGTAGCAGCAACGGATATTAAAAGTGTTTCCTTCAGCTTTATCAAAATGTCTGGCAGTTTGGTAAGGGAATCCTTTGTTGGATAAAAGTTCGATAACGACCATTGTATGGCCTTAGGAACCGAAGCAGCCCCTTTTGCGATGCTAAATTCTGTAATGATAATGGAAACAGCCGTCGCAGCCCCAATAAGCAAAAACAATACAAGTGAATTTCTTCTCTTTTTTGCAAAAACATCAGCCGACATGGGAACCTCCCAAATCAAAAATCAACTTTCCTTCATCTGAACCATAAATTTGATGGATATCATTTGAGGTTATATTTTGAGTTGTGCCATCGAAAACAACCTTGCCACTATTAACACCGATGATTCGATCCGAATATTTCAGGGCCACATCGACTTGATGCAGGTTGACTATAACTGTGATTCCCATGGAAGTGCAGATATTCCTTAAATGATCCATGATCACTTTGGAAGAATTCGGATCAAGAGAGGCAATCGGTTCATCGCACAATAACAATTTAGGATTTTGGATAAGCGCCCGGGCAATACCAACCCGTTGTTTCTGGCCTCCGCTCAATTGATCGGACCTTTTATAGATCAGATCTTCCAGGCCGAGAATTTGGAGAACTTTAGCAGCCTGAAGTTTCTCCTCTTCACTATAAAGGCCAAGGATTCCTGCCAGTGTAGATTTATAGCCTAATCTTCCATGCAGGGTATTTTCAATTACACTTAATCTATTTACAAGATTGTAATGTTGAAAAACCATCCCTATTTTCCTGCGTACTTTCTTTAACTCCCTTTTATTCACCTTGTATACATGATCATTATCAAAAATGATTTCTCCGCTAGAAGCATCGATCATCCTATTGATGCATCGAAGAAGAGTTGATTTCCCTGCTCCAGATGGCCCTATGATCGAAACGAACTCTCCTTCTTTCACAGTGAAGTCAATATTGGATAACGCCTTTGTACCACTTCCAAAATGTTTTGAGACATTTTTCACTTCCAATAATGTTTTCATGTATGATCCTCCTACATATTACTGCCTTTATTTAGATAATTCCCGAATTGGATTAAACCAGTCATCCTCGACTTCTACCAACCTTTCTTTTCCGCTCACCCTTTTAAAAAGACCGGATAACTTAGAATCTTCTGGTACAAAAACTTTCTCGTTATTTGCTATTTCATCAGACATCAACGTTTCAAGAATTTTTTCACGTGTTTCCTCACTGACTAATTCGGTGTTAACAACGAAAGGTGCATTCAAAACCGGTGTCACTGAAATGAGTGAGAATGTCTTATCTACAACTGTGTTAAAGGGTTCAGCTGCATCCTTCTTTACTTTATACATGGCACCTGCTTTATTCTCTTCCCCATCAGCCAGCTCCACATAATTATTGACACATGTGTCACAAAAAGCTGCCACTTCCGCTTTCCCGGTTAATAGATTTACAGCTGATCCTTGGTGTGAACCGCCATAAAGCACTTCACTGAAGAATTTATCTTTCCCGCCTTCCAATAAATCCTCGGCCTTTAATTCCTTAAACTTATCTTGCTGCGAAAAGTAATCAACGATTCCTGTGGAAGGAACTTTGAGGCCGGATGTAGAACTATTTGATACGAAAGAGAACTTTTTCCCTTGGATACCATCTATCTTATATTCGCCGTTAATTTTATACTCATCTGCATTTTGAACAGCCAGCCAGCTATTATAGACTGCATCATCCAACGTACCTGATTCACCGCTTGGAACAACTAGAGGTTGAACACTATCGTTTTTGTTGTTTGCTTCAATATATCCTTGTGCTCCCAGGAATGCTAAATCTGCGTTTCCGTTAGCAATTGCCTCGATTGCAATGTTATAATCCGTAGTTGTTTTATGTTCGACTTTCTTTCCTGTGGCATCTTCTAAGATCTTCCCGATTTCATCGCGGGCTTCCCCTAAATCTTCCCCTGATTCATTTGGCAGCCATGCTATGGTTAATGTATCATCTTCATTTGCACCTGTTGAACTACTAGAAGAACAGCCTGTAAACACCAGCAAACTAACTAACATCAATATGGACATCATCGATTTTTTCACGTTAAATCTCCCCTCCATTTTATAGAACCTTTTCTTATTTCAGTCACTTCCCATATAACAATACCGGTACAATACTAACCTGATGTTAAGGAGGCTGAATATTCAGTAAAATTCATGTGAATCAATCGTTAAATTTTTTGAATAGCTTGATTAAAACATCCATTCTGCATGCTATATTCCTTAGTTACTAACCGATTCATGAACTCTAAGTCATGAAAAATGCCCAGCATTGTCGTTCCTTCGTTCATTAGCTGTTCAAGGAGGGTTTTCACCTTCACTTTAGAATCGTGATCCAAACTTGCAGTTGGTTCATCCAGCAGGAGGAGCCGCGGCCTTTTCACCATTGCTCTTGCTATATTTAACCTTAACTTCTCTCCTCCTGAAAAAGTAGCAGGGTAACTGTCCCATAGCTCTTTTCCTATTTCAAAGTGATCGAGGATTTTTTCTGTTTCGATATTGGCCATTTCCCTGGTTTGTCCCATTTCAAGGATGGCCCCGGTCACAAGCTGCCTTGCTGTAGTTCTTGGCATGACATTTAAAAATTGGGATACATACCCAATCTCATGCTTACGCAGGTAAATCAGCTCCCTTTCAGTTGCTTTTGCTAAATTGATCGCACCAAAGTGGGAAGAATCATACCAGATGTCTCCTACTTGAACCCGATAGGTACCATAAATCGATTTTAGGATCGTTGATTTGCCGCTGCCGCTCTTGCCTGTAATGCCAATAAATTCGCCTTTTTTCACTCGGATCGAAATGTCGCTGACCGCATGGATATGTTTGCGTTGATTATGTAAAATAAAAGACTTGGATAAATCATTGATCTCCAATATGTTCTCCACCTTGCCACCCGCTTTCTAGAATTTATATCCTGTAATTCGTTTTTTGAATCAATTTCCCATCTACAATCACAGTTGTTATCACAGGGAAATCACCAGAAATTTTTTCAATGATAAGTATGTCAGCCTTTTTCCCTTCCTGAATCGAACCAATTTCGTCCTCCATCTTGACTGCCTTTGCGGGATTAATCGTAACTAGCTTAAACATATCGACAAGATCCATCCCATGGCTTTCGACTAATTCAAACATTGAATGCAGAAGGGCAGCTGGGTAATAATCACTGCATAATATGTCTATGCTTCCATCCTGAATGGCTTCAGAAGCACTTAAGTTCCCGCTATGTGAACCTCCCAAAAGCACATTTGGTGCACCGGCTATAGTATACATCCCCATATCATGGGCCTTACGGGCAATCTCAAGTGTGATTGGAAATTCACTTATACTCGTTCCAAAGCTGTGAACCAATTCAAGCTTCTCTATTGAATCATCATCATGTGAGGCAACGGCAATATTGTTTTCTCTTGCCAGCAGTGCAATTTCCTTCATTCTTTCAATGGTCAGCTTTTCTTTCACTTGATGAGTCCGGATCATCACATCAATGGCTTCATCACTATAATCGTTATACCCCCTTAAAGTGTTTCGATAAATCTCTAGATGCCGATACTGCCCTTGTCCTGGAGTGTGGTCCATGAATGAGACCAGATGCACTTTCTTTTCCGTAACATATTCTTTTAGACTATCAATATCCTCCAAATTATCGATTTCATAACGAGCATGAAACCGATGACGGACCAGGTGCTTCATCTTATGTGTTTGATCAATTAAGTCAATGAGCTTCCTTACATTCTCAGGCTCACGAATTGGCTTATATGCGTATTCAGTTGATTTATAGAGCGACAGTGAGTGAAACATGGTCGTAATCCCGTGCGTAATCAGTTCCTTTTCCGTTTCTCTTAAGCTCAAATGAAAATTCATTAAAGAAGTGGGGCGCGGCGCAGTCATATGTTCAATATAATCGGAATGGAGATCAATAAAACCGGGTGAAACATATCCGCCCAAAGCGTCCAGCACTTCCATCCCAGAACTTCTTTCGATTTCTCCCACAGGTGCAATCCGGCAAATTCTATCATCCTTAATTAAGAGATCATGGTTCATCAGGATCGAGTCTTCCGTTATTATTTTTCCATTTTTAATCAGCAACAATGTCTCTTCCCCCATTTTCTTTAGTTTCTTTTACAGCAGCGAGTGTACTAATTGCTGGGTATAAGGATGCTGTGGATCTTCGAGTATTTGATCTGTTAAACCTTGCTCGATTACTTTACCCTCCAGCATAACGAGCGTACGGTCTGCAAGCATTCGGATTACGCCCAAATCATGTGAAACCAATACAATGCTAATATTCAAATCTCTTTGGAGGCCTTTAATTATATCCAATACACTTGCTTGAACTGATAAATCTAAACCCGTGGTGACCTCATCCAATAGCAGTATGGGTGGATTGTTGGACAATGCCTTAGCTATCTGGACCCTTTGCTGCATTCCGCCTGAGAAATTCCTTGGTTCTTCTTTCATTCGATGAATGGGAATATTGACTGCCTCAAGGAGCTCGGCGCCTCTTGATTCCATGCTGCCAACATGTCTGTTCCCAGCTGAAATTAACTTTTCAGCAATATTGCCTATCGAGGAGAAATCCATTTTCAACCCTAGAATCGGGTTTTGATAAACCTTTCCCATCAATTGGTTTCGAACATATCTTTTTTTCTGGGCAGACTCCTTGAATAAATTCTTTTTTCCACCCTCAAAGCCAGCCACATACAGTTCTCCATCGGTTACTTCTTCGTCAAAATACAAACTTTTCATTAAAGTGGATTTGCCGCTGCCGCTTTCCCCTACAATTCCAAGAACTTCACCGTGATACAAATCAAATGTCACATCTCGGCAGGCATAAACCGTCCCGCATTCGTGACAATAGTTTTTCGTCACTTTTCCTGATTTCATATGTTTGCATGTCGAACATCCGTTACCATACTGTTTGTTCATTTTTTTAACTGATAATACGGGAACCTCAAGCACAGACATTTAATTCACTCCCAATGATTGTTTTTGATTGACCATTTCAAGGCAATTGCTTGTATCATTGCATTGAAAATACGTTTCCCCTGATTCCTCATCAACAAGTTCATCCAAAAACACATCATTGGACCCGCAGAGAATGCAAGCATGATTTGCAAAGGACTCGATATCAAATTCATAATCATCAAAAGCCAAAGATGATACATTTGTATATGGAGGTACTGCATATACCTTTTTCTCCCTGCCTGCACCTAACAAAATGAGCGCTTCATTATCGTCCAGCTTGGCATTATCGAATCTTGGTATTGGACTTGGTGCCATGACATACCTGTCGTGAACCATCACCGGATGATCTGCATCCGTCGCCATTATTCCGTACTTCATAATTTGTTCAAATAACATAAGCCATGCTCCGCTATACTCTCTCTCGGCATGCAGCTTTTTCGTTTCATGTTCGCTCGGCTCAAAATTCCTTAAAGGTTCCGGTAACGGAACTTGAAGAATTAAAATCTGGTCTCGTTGCAGCGGCACTTCCGGCACCCTGTGTCTAGACTGGATTAAAGAGGCTTCTTTTGTGCTATCCGTTGTCCTTACCCCAGTGGTATCAGATACGAGTTTTTTTATGTTAACGGCATTTACGGATTCATCCGAGCCTTGGTCGATCACCTTAAGGACGTCATCCTTTCCGATCAATGACAATGTCAACTGCAGGCCGCCTGTGCCCCAACCACGTCCAATCGGCATTTCCCTTGAAGCGAATGGGACTTGATAACCGGGAATGGCAATCGCCTTCAGTGTTGCCCTTCTAATTTCCCGTTTCGACCCTTCATCAAAGAATGCAAAATTATAGGTTTTATTCATGCAATCCAACCTCCTGCTCTGTGGTCTTATCTTTCGACTTCCGAATGCTATCAAGCTTGGATTGGAACGTAACATAATGAGGCATCTTCAAATGGGAGATGAAACCCGTTGATTCCACTGAATCTATATGATAAAGAACGAATTCCTCGTTGTGACTTGGAAACTCCTTGTTGGGTTTTTCCAGGCAATTATCCAAGATGCCCATTGCGATTGCTTTCGTTTCATTTTGTCCCATGCACATGCCATAGCCAATTTCAAACTCTATTTCTTTTTTGCCTTGTTCTTTCTCTACCGTTAGTGGAATCAGCATCTCTACCTCAGTTGCTGCGAAGTCCCCAATATAATAGCTATCTTCCTCTTGCCCGTCGTCCAGCAGCGGGTGATCGAGATGAACGGGCAGCTGGCCTAGGCGTAGTTCCCCTACTGTCGGGTGCAGTGCACCATATCCACGAATGACTGCATAAGCAAGTGATGTCACTGCACCGGTTTGGCCTCTTGTTAAAATTTGCAGGCGTTCACTCCGCATTGAAGGAAACTCCAGACTTTTCCTTGTAACATCCCCAGGCTGCGTATCATTGTTTTCACAGCTTGCTAATAAACCTTCACTTCTTAAGTAGTCCAAAACTTTAGGTAGAGAGTTTAAATCATCCATATGGTCCTGATATTCTGTTGAACGATTTTCTTCTTGAAAAGCCCGTAACCACTCCTGAATGCTTATATCCGATTCATTTTCCAGCTCCGAATCTAGTAACCGATGTGTATAATCGGTCGTGGCACCTAAAATCTGTCCGCCAGGTACATCCTTAAAACTAGCTGAAATCCGCCGCTCCACTTTCATATTTTCAGAACTGATCACTCGTGAAACATGCTTTCGCGGCAAAGTGGATCGATAGGCTCTCAAGAGGAAAACAGCTTCTTCCGGATTGCCTTCAGCCTGTTTAATGGCAAGTGCAGCCAGTGATTGATCATACAAACTGCTTTCTGACATAACCTGATCAATCAACCCTCTCATCCCAGCTTCTATCTTATGCAGCTCCATAGCCGTCCCTTTTTTGACCCGCTCATACTTTAAGCGTTTGATGGATTCCTCAATCGCCTTTGTTCCGCCCTTTACTGCAACATATCCCATATAATCTCACCCCCATTTTCTTTGATTTGAGTCGTTCTCGGTAAAGCTATTAAACGATCTTGTTGATCCACAAAATACATATCAATTCCTAACGGGAATTCTATGTTTTTTTCGTTCCTTACACCCAGCCAGGCGGACACATTCGGGAGGCTTATGAACGATTCCTCTTGAATTCCCGGTCCAGAAAGGATCATTGGGTTCCCTTTCGTCACATCCGGTACTTCTAGAATGATCATTGCCGATTCATGAGGGTTCAACAGATTTCCTACCTTTGCTTTAGTCATCGCTTCCTTCATTTGATCGTCGGAGGCATCATGTAAAATAAAGATAAAATCCGCTTCCGGCAAATCGACAGGCTTAGAATAAGTAAGCTGATTAATCATTCTTGACACCTCCTCCTCCTCCTTTGCAATGACCTTAAAAGTCACTTCAGGGTCAAGTACCGTGCGTGCAAGCAGGATAGTCGAAGATAAGCATTCCGTTTGAACATCCAACGTCTTGGCTTCCCTCTCCAAAACCACTAACGTTCCAGGCCTTGAAGTCGCCGTTACAAGCTTCCGATAAACAGTTTGTATATCATGAACTACATCCAAATTCATTGCTTTCCCCCCTCTTATTGAACATCCATTGTTTCAAAGTTAACCTTGGTTCTTAAGATTGATCGATTCAGCTCTTGAAGGTTTTTCTGTATATTCTTCTTCTCATTTTCTAATACATGTGACCATGATCTCGTTTCGCCAAGATCAGCCTGATAAGCAGCATCAATGATCGCTAAACTATGTGCCAGCTCTTCGCGATGTCCCTTAACGATGCCAATCCCGATGGAATCCTGGATTTGGACCGTGCATTCTGTCACTAGCATTTCCCCTAGATAAAACAAGCTCTTTTTTGCCGTTTCCCTTGTCTTTAGCAGCACAAGAGCACTCTCTGGCTTTTGAATGACGGTAACTTTATATTTCATTGCTATTTCCTTGGCAAATTCCTTCGCAATGTCCTCAGAGCCTTGAATCAAAATCTCGGTTCTTTCCCTTCTTCTCATTCCATTGGCCTCCAATGTTTTAGTTTCCCGCTACATCTTCAATGTATCTTGTTGCCAAGTGAGCGTACGTTAAGAAAGAGTAAATCTTTGTAGGAAATTTGTTAAAAGCCCTAACATAAACAGTCATACACTATTCAAATTTCGTGCTTTACTCGTGAATTCTGAGCATTTACTCGTGAGTTTCGTACTTTTACTCGTGAATTCAGAGCATTTACTCGTGAGTTTCGTATTTTCACTCGTGAATTCAGGGCATTTACTAGTGAATTCGACCGATATCTGGAATGGAAGTTTTTATATAACATATGTGAAACAATCGCTTCGATAGATTATGACCGTGTGCTCAAGGACTTGATTGATCTTCTTATCCCGGCATAATGATTCCACTTGCAAAAGTGGAATTAAACTTGAACACTGCAAAATATCCCGTTCGAATAGAGTAGGAAAAATCACATTCAGCGTGCTCCTGCTGGATCCGAATTCCACAAAGCCACGCTGCCTATAATATTGAAACATAGAGGTAATATCAGGACCGTCCTTTTCTATTTCAGGAAATGTTGATTTTGCTACAAAAGATGTATGAAGAGCAATCGGGAAATCGTCCATTAACCTAAGCCTGCCAATTTTAAAAACCTTGTCATCACTTTCCACATTGAGGCTTTGAAAAATCTTCTGATCATAAGAAACTTCTTCGCAAAAAATAGTACTCGTTTGAAAGGAAAACTGGAATTCTTTCATTTTCTCGGTGAAACTAACATCTCCGGATAGAATTAACGGAATTTGTTTCTTGGTTTCCTGGACATAACTTCCCTTACCTTGCTTTGAATAGATAAAGCCTAAATCTTGAAGCTGCTCATATGCCTTCCTGACAACCATTCTGGGTACATTAAATTGATCGGCGAGTATATGCTCTGAAGGTAACTTTTTATCCAATTGAAAGGTCCCACTCTTAATTTCAGATATCAAATGATCTACTAAAAAGTTTTTTTCCGCCAACAGAAATCCCCCTTTAAATATTCCAAATACCAATTTTTCCTTGTTAATGTCAGTGTAATGAGAAAATATGAAGCTATCATGATTTTCTTGTAAAAAAAAAGTCCTGGTCAATTACCAGAACAAAAGGAATACTTATTATATGAATCTTTTAAATCCATCATCCTGCATTGTTCAGTCTTTCAAATGGCTCATCCGGCATATGATCTAGTCGCTTTAACAGCAAAAACTCCTGGTTTCATAGATCGATATTTTTCAATACAACATCATTAATGGACATGCTTTTTTTCCTTAATTTCAAAGCATTCACGCATTCCTTTCCAGGGCTCATACTGCCAAGCCGAATCGGCTTCTCCCCATAATCCCCATGAAAATCCGAACCTCCTGTCTTAATGAGATTATATTGATCTGCATATGAAATCGCTCTTTCCTCTTCTTCATGACCATGATGCGGATGAAGAACTTCAATCCCTTCAAGCCCTGCTTCTACAAGATCAGGAATAATTTCGAAGCTCCCGTATTGTCCAGGATGAGCTAGGACCGGAACGCCTCCGGCAGCACGAATCGCCTTCACAGCAAGGATAGCATCCACATACTCCATAGCAATAAAGGCAATGCCTGGCTCTTCTCCATATTGGCCGCGACTGAAGATCTTCTTATACAAATCTCCATAGATAGAATCCGTATAACCCGATTCCCGCAGCGCTAGCATAATATGCTGTTTATAAACACCGGTTCCTCCCCTGAATTTAGAAACCTGATCCCAAGTTATCCGATATCCTGCATGAATTAGCCGGTCCACCATTTTTTCAGAAGCTGCATTCCTTTTTTCAATCAGTGGATTACAAAGCTCCTCAAGTGCCTTATGACCAGGCTCAACAAAATAGCCCAAAATATGTACACGCCTTCCTCTTGCAAAGTCATAACCAGAAACTTCTATACCAGGGATGATTTCAATTCCTATTTCCTTTCCCCGTTCCATCATCTCTTGCAATCTCATCGTTGTATCATGATTCGTAATTGCTAAATGACCAATGCTCTCCCTTTTTGCAACCTCCAATAGTTCTTCAAAAGAACTGGAACCATCTGAAATGTTCGTATGACAATGTAATTCAACCTTCATGCCAATCCCCCCATTCTTAATCATTATTCCTTATCATTTTAACTTAGTCCCATGTCGGTCCCGTTAAGAAGATGTAAAAAAACGTAAATGTGTAAAAGCCGTCCGGATTGGTAAAAATACTTTAGAATTTCATGCTGTAGACAAATAAAAACGTTCGAGTTGATTTCAGAAATCCGCTCCCTTTCCGCCGGCTGTCCGCCAAGCCTCATCAAAGCAAGCGCCTGCGGGGTCTCGGCTAGCCCGTTATTCGGCAGGAGTGTCGCAAATTTCTTCCATCCAATTAGGATTACAGGAAAAAACCATGAAGGATAAACTAGTCTTAAACATGGTTCGAGATGAGACCGGCCTGCAGTTTTTTCTTTTTAAAATCCCAGTTGATTTCAGAAATCCACTCCCTTTCCGTCGACTGTCTGCCAAGCGTCTGTGGGGTCTCGGCTAGCCCGTTATTCGGCAGGAGTGTCGCAAATTCTTCCATCCATTAAGGAGTACAGGCAAAAACATGAAGGATAAACTAGTCTTAAACATGGTTCGAGATGAGACCGGCCTGCAGTTTTTCTTTTAAAAAACGTCCAGTTGATTGGAACGGAAGGCGCGAGACTCCTGCGGGAAAAGCGTGGCATGGGAGACCCCGCAGGCGCGCCGAGGAGGCGCCCGCCCGCCCGCGGAAAGCGAGTGCCTGGAGTGGAAATCAACGTTCCCATTTTACAAACCCACAAAAAAAATGTTGGCAAACAAATATTATTTAGTTTGTAGACAAAAGGGTTCTATCTAAATAAAACAAAGGTGATTGGAACGGAAGGTACGAGACTCCTGCGGGAAAAGCGTGGCATGGGAGACCCCGCAGGCGCGCGCCGAGGAGGCTCCCGCCGCCCGCGGAAAGCGAGTGCCTGGTGTGGAAATCATTTTCGTTGTCTATTTCGCTTCCTATCCTGTTACGGATTTCCCATCAAGTTGAAATAAAATCAGAATAAAACCAATAAAAATTTTGACTTACTGTCAAAAATGATGTACATTACCTAATGGGCGAACAATTTTTATTAAAAAAGACAAAAATATTCGTATATAGAGGTGCATAACATGGAAAACGTGTTTGATTATGAAGATATTCAATTAATTCCTGCAAAATGTGTAGTAAATAGCCGTTCTGAGTGTGATACATCCGTTACTTTAGGTAAACATACATTCAAGTTACCTGTAGTACCTGCCAATATGCAAACGATCATTGATGAAAAGATTGCCATTTACTTGGCTGAAAACGGTTACTTTTATGTAATGCATCGTTTTGAGCCAGAAAAACGACTGACTTTCATTAAAGATATGCATTCGCGAGAATTGATCGCTTCCATTAGTGTCGGCGTTAAAGAAGAAGAATACGGATTCATTGAACAATTATCGGCAGACAACATTGTACCTGAATACATTACTATAGATATTGCACACGGCCATTCCAATGCCGTGATAAAGATGATACAGCATATAAAAAAACATTTACCTGAAAGTTTTGTCATTGCAGGAAATGTGGGAACTCCTGAAGCGGTACGGGAATTGGAACATGCCGGTGCCGATGCTACAAAGGTTGGCATTGGACCAGGGAAAGTTTGCATCACTAAAATCAAGACTGGATTCGGAACAGGCGGCTGGCAATTAGCTGCACTTCGCTGGTGTGCAAAAGCGGCAAGCAAGCCGATCATAGCTGACGGCGGTATTCGCACGAACGGTGATATTGCTAAATCAGTTAGATTTGGAGCTTCGATGGTCATGATCGGTTCACTATTTGCTGGACATGAGGAATCTCCAGGTCAAACGATCGAGAAAGACGGAAAGGCCTTTAAAGAATACTTTGGATCAGCTTCTGAATTCCAAAAAGGTGAAAAGAAAAACGTCGAAGGTAAAAAGATGTATGTCGAGCACAAAGGATCTTTGGAAGATACGTTGAAGGAAATGGAACAAGATCTTCAGTCTTCCATTTCATATGCAGGTGGTACAAAGTTGGAAGCCATCAGGAATGTGGATTATGTGGTCGTTAAGAATTCAATCTTTAACGGTGACAAAGTTTATTAAGAAGCAAAAAACGGCCTAATCAATGGATTATGCCGTTTTTTATAATTATACCTTTTTAACAAATTGGGATTTTAATTTCATTGCACCAAATCCATCAATCTTGCAATCAATATCATGATCTCCATCAACCAGACGGATGCTTTTGACTTTTGTGCCCATTTTTAAGACGGATGAGCTGCCTTTCACTTTAAGGTCCTTGATTACCGTAACGTTATCACCATCGTTCAAGGCATTTCCATTAGCATCTTTGATAAACTTCTTTTGGTCACCATTTTCCGTTTCCGCTTCCACCGTCCACTCATGGGCGCATTCCGGGCAAACAAAAAGACTACCGTCTTCGTATGTATATTCTGAATCACATGCAGGGCAATTAGGAAAATCAGACATAAATTCACTTCCTCCATTCGTTAATGCCAATTTTAATATAATAATGGTTTACACACAACCGGCAGGCTATTACAACTCCTGTTCCTCCCTTCCTCTAGAACCTATAAAGGTTTTCCTATATACTTTTAAGAAAAAGCTGGAAAGTGCGGTGAACCCATTGTTTAAACTCTTATTGATAGAAGATGATACGACGTTATTCAATGAAATTAAAGATAGATTGGCGCAATGGTCTTATGATATTTACGGAATCGGTGATTTTAGTAAAGTGGTTCAGGAATTCACGGACATAAAACCTGATTTGGTCATCATTGATATACAGTTGCCGAAGTTTGATGGGTTTCATTGGTGCAGAATGATCCGGGCCCATTCCAATGTTCCCATCATCTTTTTATCTTCACGTGATCATCCTACCGACATGGTGATGTCCATGCAGCTTGGAGCTGATGATTTTATCCAGAAGCCTTTTCATTTCGATGTACTCATCGCGAAGATACAGGCCACCCTTCGCCGTGTCTATAATTACAATACCGAAAAGATCGAATTGAAAACCTGGTGCGGTGCAACGGTGGATTATGAGAAGAACACGGTATCGGCCGAGACTGGCACCATCGAATTGACAAAAAATGAAATTTTCATCTTGAAAAAGCTTATTGAACAGAAAAACAAGATCGTAAGCCGCGAAGAATTGATCAACAGCTTATGGGATGACAAGCGTTTCATAAGCGATAACACCCTTACAGTGAATGTGAACCGTTTACGAAAGAGGTTGGATGAACTTGGTTTAGGGCATTTTATCGAAACGAAGGTCGGACAGGGCTATATCGCCGTGGAAGAGGCAAATGCATGATCAGAAAATATCTCATGGAAAGGTTCAGCTGGATCACATTCTACATACTTCTTCATCTATTCATTATCTTTGTCGCTTATCTTGATTCGGCCATTCCGTTAAAGCCAATACTGTATATTGCCTTTTTATCTTTGCTCATGTTCAGTATGTTTTTGATTTTCCGCTATAAAAAAGAAACGTATTTTTATAAAAGTTTAGAAGCACGGGAAGACAACCTGGATATAACGAATATAGCCGAACCAGAGAGCCCTTTCGAAAAAATCATAGAAAACAGCATCATTAACCAAACCGAATTATTGAAGAGATCCGCAGCAATTGGCCGAATGACTTTAGAGCAGGAGAAGGATGAATTATTATCTTGGATTCATGAAGTCAAGACGCCATTGACGGCGATGCATTTAATGATTGACCGCTTGGATGATGAATTGCTGAAATCACACTTGACTTATGAGTGGCTGCGCATTCACCTTCTTCTTGATCAGCAGCTCCATCAAAGGCGCATGCCTTTCATCGAAAATGATTTGTATATAGAGAAAACCGATTTGGAAACAATAATCTTTGATGAGATTAAAACGCTGCGATCATGGTGCATTCAAAAAGGCATCGGCTTCGACATACAATTGGATGTAACCGAAGTGCTTAGTGATGCCAAATGGCTGGCCTTCATCATGAGGCAGCTCTTGACCAACTCCATTAAATACAGTGAAAACTCAGATATTACGATATATAGCCATGAGCAAGCCGGTCAAACGGTTCTTGAAGTGCAGGATTCCGGACGGGGCATCGACCCAAAGGATTTATCCCGCATATTTGATAAAGGATTTACATCCACGACAAACCATCGTGACAATGCGGCAACCGGCATGGGTTTATATTTGACCAAGAATGCAGCCGAATCCCTATTCATCTCCATTGACGTCAAATCAGAGCTTGGAACCGGGACAACCGTTACCTTGACCTTCCCAAAAAGAAATGATTTCGTGAATATCACAAGCATGTGACAAAAGTGTCACATGCTTTTATTCTTTGTTCGTCGAAACGAAGGAAAAGAAATACATGGCCTTTTATAATGAGGATATAGAAAAAAAGGAGTGTATCCAAATGAATATATTAGAAGCGAAAAAAATCCATAAAAGCTATGGTAATAAATTCAATAAACAAGAAGTATTAAAGGGTCTTGATATAAGCATACAAGAAGGTGAATTCGTAAGTATCATGGGTGCTTCCGGTTCTGGAAAAACGACTTTGCTGAATGTCCTTTCCTCGATCGATAAAATCAGCAACGGCACCATTACGATCGATGGAAAAGAGATTTCGGGGATGAAAGAAAAGAAGTTGGCCGAATTCCGGAAGAACCATCTGGGCTTCATCTTCCAGGAATATAACTTATTGGACACACTAACTGTCAAAGAAAATATCCTTTTGCCCTTATCCATTACAAAAACGCCCAATAATGAAGCGGCACAAAAATTTGATACCGTGGCGAAGGAACTGGGCATATATGAAGTGAAGGATAAATACCCAAATGAAATTTCCGGTGGTCAAAAACAGCGTACTTCTGCAGCACGGGCTTTCATCCATGATCCAAGCATCATATTTGCGGATGAACCGACTGGGGCGCTTGACTCCAAATCAGCTTCCGACTTACTGAACAAACTGAGTGAAATGAATCGAAAGCGCAAAGCGACGATCATCATGGTAACCCATGATCCAGTGGCGGCCAGTTATTGCAGCCGAGTCATTTTCATTAAAGATGGACAAATATATACACAATTGAATAAAGGTGAAGAATCCAGACAAACCTTCTTCAAGGACATCATGAAAACACAAGGTGTATTGGGAGGGGTTCAAAATGAGCATTAATCAACTCATCTTTCGAAATCTGAAAAAGAATCTGAAGAACTATTATCTGTATGTGTTTGCCCTGGTCTTCAGCGCTTCCCTTTACTTTGCTTTCGTCACCTTGCAATATGACCCATCGATGGATGCAGCGGAGGGTACAGTGAAAGGGGCTGCCTCCATCAAGGCTGCATCAATCCTGCTTGTTGCGATTGTTTCCATATTCCTTTTATATGCCAACAGCATTTTCATAAAAAGACGCAGTAAAGAAATTGGCTTATTCCAATTGATAGGCATGACGAAGAACAGAATATTCCGTATCCTGAGTGTGGAAAACCTGATCCTGTATTTCTGTTCCGTATTCCTGGGAATCTTTGTAGGGTTTGCCGCTTCAAAATTAATCATCATGATACTCTTTAAAATAATGGGTGTCCAGGCGATCGCTACCCTTAAATTTTCTTTTCAGCCGCTTGTTCAAACCGTGCTCGTTTTTAGCGCCATCTATCTTTTCATCATGTTGATGAATTATGCATTCATTAAAAGGCAGACCATTCTATCATTGTTTAGAGTGACTTCAATGACTGAAGGAAAAGTGAAAAAGGTTTCGATGGTCGAAATGATCATCGGGATATTCGGGATCATCCTGATCATTGCTGGCTATGTCGTTTCATCCAAATTATTCGATGGAGCTTTTTCACAGATGACCGAGCTTTTTATGGCCATGATCTTCATTTTGGCATCCGTCATCATCGGTACCTACCTATTCTATAAAGGATCCGTAAGCTTCATCTTTAATATCGTCCGTAAAAAGAAAAATGGCTATTTGAACATCAATGAAGTATTGTCCCTTTCATCCATCATGTTCCGGATGAAATCGAATGCGATATTATTGACGATCATCACGACCGTTTCCGCTCTGGCGATTGGGTTATTATCATTAAGCTATATCTCCTACTACTCAGCGGAGAAAATGGCACAAAGCAGTATCCCTACCGATTTTTCCATGACGGATATGGAAGATGCAAATGCATTCAAAGAAGCTTTATCAGACAGTGAAATTGATTACGGCGAAAAGGTGATTGATGTCATTCAAGTGGATGTCAATGTAAAGGAAATAATGGAGACTAGCCTCGAAGGTGTGAACTTTGATCCGGACATCATGACCGTTCCCGTCATCAGTGATGAATCCGTTAAAGGAATCAACCTCGCTGAAGATGAGACCCTTTTCAGCGGATACAGTAATATGATGGAGAAGTTCATGTCCTTGAAGGATTCAGGAAAGATTGAACTTAAGGGCAAACACGAAGTGATTCCGCAAACATATATGGGATTGAATGATGATACCTTCGTGTCCTATTACTTCACGAACGGCGGATTGCCCGTTGCCATTGTAGACCAAACGATATTCGACCGTTTGAAAAAGGATGTCGACCCGAAAATCCAAAAAGTTTCATCTGTAAATATCGGCATTGATGTGAAGGATGAAGCTGAAGTTGAAAAAGCGAATGATCTATTCAATAAAATGAGTTTTAAAGAAGAACATGTTAATGATTCCCAATTAGAAATGTTCAACACCCAGAAGAAGAATATGGGCCTTATCATGTTCATCGTCGGCTTCTTGGGATTAACATTCCTCATCACATCCGGCTGTATCCTATATTTCAAACAAATGGATGAAAGTGAAGGTGAAAAATCCAATTATACCATCTTAAGAAAACTGGGATTCACGCGAGGTGACTTACTAAGGGGAATCCAAGCAAAACAAGTTTTCAATTTCGGCATTCCTTTAGTGGTCGGTCTGCTTCACAGTTATTTCGCAGTCCAATCAGGATGGTTCTTATTCGGGACCGAAGTTTGGACACCTATGATCATCGTTATGGCATTATACACGGCATTGTATTCGATCTTCGGAATCCTATCCGTATTTCATTACAAGAAGGTCATTAAAGAATCTCTATAATATCGAAGATGCTAAAGGCTCCAGGGCCCATGAGGCCCTGGAGCTTTTAGACTTAGAAAAATCCGAAGAAGTTCCAGCTGTTTTCAGAAATCCGCTCCCTTTCCGCCGACTTTCTGCCATGCCTCCTCGCCGCAAGCGCCTGTGGGGTCTTGGCTAGCCAGTTATTCGGCAGGAGTGTCGCAAATTTCTTCAATCCTATGGGATTCCATCCATAAAAAAGTAAACCATGAAGGATAAACAAGTCTTGTTTTATCATCATGGTTCGGGGTGAGACATTTCGAACAGCTTTCAGTTTTCGTTTCCCTTTAAAGGACCCCCGCCGGTCTCATCATTTCTTTGATCAATTCCCTATTGCGCTTTTTAAAGACTTCATTATGGGAAGAGACCATGCCCACTCCGTTAGCGTCAGGCTGGATATATTGCTTTGCCTTGTTTACGGCATTTGCTGCATCTTGAAAAGTGCCTGCTATAAGGTTCAATTTCCCTTCATGCTTAAGGATATCACCGGCAGCGTATATACCATCCATCGAGGATTCACTGGCGGCAGTACCTTCAATATAATAATTGTCGGCTATGGCAATATCCACTTTACTATTTCGAAGCAGCGATGTATCACGCTCATAACCATGATTGATGATGACTTCATCGATCGGCAAGTAAGAAACCTCGCCCGTTTCATGATTCGTCAGTTCAACATGTTCAATTGATTCATGATCAGCACAAGCGATCAATTTTGTGATCGTGGTATTCAAGATACAAACGGCAGAGCTTTCCATCAATTGTTTCGCTTGAGATTCATGACCGGCTAAACTATCTTTCCTGTATGTCAAATAAACCTTTTTGGCGATGGGCTCCAATTCATTTGCCCAGTCAATTGCAGAATTCCCGCCGCCTGAAATGATTACCGTCTTATCCTTGAATCGATTGAAGGACTTAACGGTATAGTTTAAATTGGAGACTTCAAACCTTTCTGCCCCGTCTATTTCCAACTTTTGCGGATTCAGAATTCCGCCGCCAACCGCGACAATGATCGTTTTGGAAAAGTGCATTTGCCCTGAAGCTGTATGTAAAACGAAGATACCTTCTTCATTACGTGTGATTGATTCCACTTTTTCATTCAAGACGACTGTTGGATTGAATGTTAAGCCTTGCTCCACTAGCTGCTCAATTAATTTTTCCCCAGTAGTGGGTGTCAGCCCTCCTACATCCCAAATCATTTTCTCCGGATAGACATGAATTTTCCCGCCTAGCCGAGGCTGGTATTCAATCAGTTTAACTTTCATTTCTCTAAGTCCGCTATAAAAAGTGGAGTAAAGGCCTGCTGGTCCTCCTCCAATAACCGTTACATCAAATAAATCCTGCTGTTCCATTAACGTCCACTCCCCGGTAATCAAGTGTGATTGATTATCATTCTCATTTAATGGTACACTCTTTTTTCATTTTTTACAATAAGCAGTCGAGTTGAATTTCAAAAAACAATTCATTCTGCACGCGATTGGAAAAAGCAATATAATGGTTTTTCAGGCAAGCGAAAAAAAGTGCAGCTATCCTTCATCTCATTCAAGGATGAAAGTTACTGCACTTTTTTTGGCACTGAATGTTAGCTTGAACGAGGTCTTTTCCCGTCTGCTATAAGAAGGTTGATGCGATCTATGAGTTCAGGCAGTTCCTCGATCGTTTTGATGGTGAAGTCGGCACCGTTTTGCATAAAGGTGTCTGCCGTTTTAGAGATCAAATTTTGTTTGTCTCGTTCTGGTAAACTTGTATACTCATCCAAACTCAATCCAATCTCAGAGCTTCCGACAATGATTCCGACCGACCATACTCCTGCATTCACTCCCTCTTACATATCGGAAATGGTATCGCCTACCTTCACTACCTTCCATGCTGCCGTTAACTTCAATTCTTCCACATTTCGATATATCATGTAAGGATAAGGCCTGCCAATCGAATGGGTTGCATCCGGGGTCACATGGAAATCCGGCCGATACCCTTTTTTCATAGCATTTGCTACGACGACCTCCATCATTGTATCCGTTTTTAACCCGTTGTCGACCCAATCTTCAGGCCGCGATTTCTTAGCGCTTCCACCGTCTCGATAACCCCTGGAATGGGATCCGTATAATCTGCCAATGACATCATCAGTGCCTGTTCGAATTCAGCATATTCTGAAATCAACTGAAACGTTTTTTAAAGAAAAAAGCTGTAATCAGGCTATTTTCATGGCTTTGACTCTGACTGGGTATCGGCAATTCCCATAAAGTTGAGCTATGTATCCTACTAAAAATTCCTTTCATGCTGAAGGAGCCATTCCTTTCTCCATAAGCCACCCGCATAACCAGTTAATTTCCCATTTGAACCTATTATTCGATGACAAGGAATCACGATGCTTAACCTATTTCTGCCATTAGCGCTCCCTACTGCCCTAATGGCTTTTTCATTACCGATTGAAACAGCGATATCTTTATAGGAACCCGTGTTAGCGTACAGGATTCCTGTTAAAGCATTCCACACTTTTTTTGGAAGATGGTCCCTTCAAGTATATAAGGAAATGTAAATTCCCTGCGTTCACCTTTGAAATACTCATCAAGCTGACTAAAGCACTCCACCAAAACCTTGGGCGTTTGATCTTGCATAATATTTATCTTCAAATCCCTTTCAGCGAATAGTATGGAACAGATGGCCTCATTCGTTCCTGATATCTCGATAACTCCAATCGGCGATTCATAATCCAATTTATATAATTCACTCATATAAGGACCTCCATAGTCAGGAGGCAGCAGATGCCTGCCTCCCACCCCATTTTCTTAATGTGGTTTACACTCGATTCTTAAGATTCATGTTGCGATATTCACTTGGAGAACAATTTTTCAAACGGCGAAATACCTTATAAAAGTTTGAAGGGCTTTGGAATCCAACTTCAAGGCAAATCTCAAGATTCGTTCGACTTGTGCTTGTTAGAAGATATGCCGCTTTATCCACTCTGATTTTTTCCAAATAGGAACGGGGAGTTTCTAATGTTTCCTTTTTAAATAACCGGTCCAGATAATAGGAACTTACACCGACATGATTGGCAATATCCTTTAACTCGACTTTTTGTTTATACTGATTCACCAGAAAAGCGATGACATCTCTGACAAGTCCCATCCGCGGGGAATCATCAACTTCCGGCTGGCATCTTTTGCAAGCACGGAAACCATCCTTTTCGACTTCATCGATGTCATGATAGAATTTCACATTTATTTTTTTCGGTTTCCTTGACCTGCATGAAGGGCGGCAGTATATTTTAGTTGTCTTTACTGCCGTAAAAAATAATCCGTCATATTTAGGGTCGCAGGCAATGATCTTCTCCCACATTTCTTCAAAAGAAAGATTTATAGCAACAGCCATTATACTCCGCATCCTTTCAGGTTTTAGTTCCCATATAAATGTGAGGTGTCATTTAGCTCTACTATTCGTGATGTATCTTGTTCTAATAAAGCAATGACTTTATCGGATAGGGCATTTCCGAAACTGAAGCGTTTCACGCCTAATGCTTCAAGCTCCTTACCATTCGTTAATCCAGGCAAAGATAAAACATTAAGGGGAGCACGTATATTCAAAATGATTTCCTTTATTTCATCATAGTTCGTTAATCCAGGGATGAATATTCCGCTGACTCCACTCTCCACGTAAGCTTTTGCCCGCTTTACAGTTTCCGGGAAAGGATTTTCTTTTTGAAAATAAGTATCTGTTCTAGCATTGATGTAAAAATCTTCATACCCATTATAATCCAACGCTTCTCTTATTTTTAAAAGTAGGCCGCAGTGTTGAGATATATCTCTTAGCCCTTTTTGTTTTTTGATCGAATCCTCAATATTGATCCCGGCTACACCGACGTCTGCCGTCCTTAACACATTATCGACAATCTTTTCCGCGGTTTCACCATAGCCTGCTTCAATGTCCGCAGTGACGGGAATTTTCACATTATCCGCAATTAGTTTAATGATACCTAAATGTCTTTCAAAATCAATCAATTCGCCATCAGAATAACCCAGGGAGTTGGCAATTCCACAGCTTGTCGTTCCAATCGCCTTGAATCCTGATTTCTCGAGGATCAAGGCCGATAATAGATCCCAGGCGTTCCCCAATATCAACAGGTCCTTAGAAAAGTGTAATTCATTGAATTCCTTAATGTTATTCATTATATTTGCTCCTAAAATTTATTTGTCCTCATTTTAACAATCAACCCAGCTCCAAATCGTCCTCATTCTTGCTCTTATGGTCCATTCAGACAATGGTTATGCTGGATTCCATTCAACGGTTGCGGACAAATAAAAAAAATGCCCTTTCATACCAAGGGCATTTTCAGAATCCAATTTATTAATTTACGAAAAGGTATAACTTTCTATGATATTCCACAAATGCCTGCTGGTCCTTTTCCGTGTAGTCCATCCACTTCACTTTTTTGCATCTTTCCTCTAATCTCTCATTCAGTTCATCTTCTATTTCACTCATGAAACGAATGATTTCCCCATAAGGCATATTGAAATGACGGGATGCGAGCCGGGGCGGAGAATGCTTTACCAGCAATCTCATGAATTGATCAACCGTGTCCGCCTTCGATGCAAGATAATCTTCTTCGTTCACGATGAATTCATACACTTGTTTTTTCACGCCAGAAAGTCTGGTCACTTCGTCGCGCAATAAAAACTCCATTAATCTTTCGTTCATATGGCTCTACCTCGAATTGGTTTATATTTAAATCCTTTTAGATATGTATGAAAAGACTATACTGCCCGATACCTCATTATGACATCGTAACTGCATGCCATCAAGCAATTCCTCACCATGACATAAAGCGTAATAATTACGATTTAAGACCCTTAAGTAAAATAACATGTATATGGCTTAAAAGTCAACGTTCATGTTGTGTGACATTTCGAATCCGAAATGAATATTAAGCGTCCTGTATTGGCAAAAATATGATCATGAACAAATGGAACAACTCTTTATTAATTTTGTATATGTATAGAGAATAATTTTGTTAAAATTTGATATAATAAATGTAATATTTAGTCAATTAGTATCTTTTCCTAGAATTTGCTTTTGCAAAGGGGTAGAATGAAGCTAATGACATCTTATTTTTTCTGAATGTTTCCGAGGAGTTATAGGGTGGGTATAGCAAGTACATAGTGACAGCTGAAATGCTGTCCGACATATCGGTTGTTTTCATTTGTTCAGAATAACAATGAAAAGAATAAGGAGTGATTTTTTGAAACCTTCAACAAATCGCATGTTAACCCGTATTAAATCCGTTTATATGTTCATTAGTAATAACGGTACGGTTTCTACTCAAGAGCTTGTAGAAGAATTTGGCATCACTCCTCGAACTGTGCAGCGCGATTTAAATGTCTTAGCATACAATGACCTTGTTCAAAGCCCAAGCCGAGGCCTTTGGACGACAACAAGTAAAAAGGTGAAGATGTCATCGTAAAAAGAACGACCACCCGAACAAGATCGATATGTAAAATACTTTGAGACGGACAATTTTGTCCGCCTCATTTTTTGTGTCCAAAAATCATTCAGTCGGTTGGCCCGCCTTTAACTGTTCAAGCTCCTCCGCAGTCAATTCACGGTATTCACCAAGCTCAAGTTCCTCATCAAGCTGTAAACTCCCCATGGAAAGACGCTTTAAGTAGACGACACGTTTGCCAACGGCCTCAAACATCCGCTTCACCTGATGGAACTTTCCTTCCATGATAGTCAGCTCGATATCCGATGTGAGACCTGATTTTAAAATGTTCAATTCACCTGGTTTTGTTTCGTATCCATCATCCAAGGTCACGCCGTTGCGGAATGCCTCGATATCCCGCTCCGTCACTTCGCCATCAATGACCGCAAAATATGTTTTAGGGACATGTTTCTTCGGGGAAAGCAGTTGGTGGGCAAGCTTTCCGTCATTCGTGATCAGCAATAAACCTTCTGTGTCCTTATCAAGACGGCCTACAGGAAATGGCTCGAATACCGAATCTTCCGGCTCCAAGATATCGATGACCGTTTCTTGGTAGTTATCTTCCGTTGCCGATAATACGCCTGGCGGTTTATTCATCATTAAATATATGAATTCCCTGTATTCAACCCGTTCACCATGAACCGTCACGATTTCCGTATCAGGATCCACTTGTTCTTTCGGGTCCTTCAGCAGCCTTTCATTGACCTTGACGGCGCCGGATTTCAGGAGCTTTTTCACTTCTTTCCTGCTGCCATAACCGATATTGGATAAAATCTTATCTATTCTCATCGTGTCCTCCTAAAGCCTTTTTCAGTAAAAAGCCTTGCCCACTTTAATGACAGGCAAGACCAATATATCTTTAATCTGGGGATTCACCATTCAATACCCTTTTTCTTACACATCAAACTTCAGCTTATAATCCCAATTTAGCTTTTAACCGATCGATCCTGGCACCGAACAAACGATGGGCGAGTTTGCTTTTCAAGGAAAGCGCCGCATAAATGAGCGCTCCAAAAATTGCACAAACGGCCACGATCAAAATCGCCTGGAAGCGCCCTTCCGTTGTAAGCCACAGCGATAATAAACTGTTCATGCCCCATGCAGCCAGTCCCATTATCATTGAAAAAACAGTGATCAAAACAGATCTTCTGATGGTAAGGCCGTAACGATATCCAGTAAAGTAGGTAATGACATACAAATTCAGCAGCACAGCAGCCAAGTAGCCGAATGCCGTGGCATAAACGGATCCTTCCGTTTCAAACAACTTGATCATCGGGATATTCAAGCTCAATTTGATTAAAAAGCCAACAAGCAGGCTTAGCACCGTATATTTTTGCTGATTGATGCCTTGTAAAATGGCCGCCGAAACGGAAAAAAGAGCAAATAAGATTGAAACGGGCGCATATGCCTTCAGGACACTGATTCCAAGTGGATCATGGCTGTAAAAGGCACTATATATTGGATCGGCTAGTACCGACATGCCAACGACCGCTGGAATCGTAATGAACAACAAAATTTGGAAGGCTTGGTTAAGCTGGCGGTTTAACTCTTCCGAATTCTCGCTTACATATGCCTTCGTCACCGAGGGAAGCAGCGCCATCGAAAACCCGGTCGCAAGCGTCATCGGAATCAAGACAAGCTTCTGGGCATATACATTCAACACCCCAAGGGCATCTTCCGCGACATGCTGCAACCCGATGGACGACATCGCCTTATTGAAAGACAATAAGTCCGCAAACTGAAACATTGGCATCGCGATTCCTACGAATATGAAAGGAATTGACGAAAGAAATATTTCTTTATAGATCTCCTTCAGGGAAATTTCCATCGTCCCCCGGTCTTTCTTCATCAAGCTGTCCAAATAGGGTTTTTGTTTTTTCCAATACCAAAATAACACAACTAAACCGCCGACAGCCCCGACCGTGGCTGCAAATGTAGCTATTTGGATGGCTCTCACTAACTCACCATCAAGGACATTCAATACAACATACACACCAGCCAGAAGGAACACGATGCGGACAATTTGTTCGATAACCTGAGATATGGCCGTTGGTTCCATCGCTTCATGACCTTGAAAGAAGCCGCGGATGATACTCATGAACGGTACAAAAACCAAGGCGAAGCTGACCGCCCGTATGATCTCCGTGACATCCCCGACATCTTCCTTTTTGACTCCAAAGACTTCAGTAAACAGCGGGGCCATCGTATAGAGAATCAAAAAAGCGAGAAAACCGGTGATTACCATTAACTTCAGGCTTGATTTAAATAACTTCTCACCGACGGCGTACTCCTCGAGCGCATTATACTTCGAAATGAATTTAGAAACAGCAAGCGGCATGCCTGCCGTTGCAAAGCTAATGAAAATGGTATATGGAACGTACCCATATTGATAGAGGGTAGCCCCTTTATTCCCAACCATATGTTCAAATGGGATGACGTAAAATAAACCAAGAACCTTGGAAATGATCGCTCCCAGCGTTAATATAAAAGCCCCTTTTAAAAACTTAGATGACATCTAATCCCTTCCTGCCTCTGTCAGTTACGTTTCACACGCTCTTTATCTTATCATATTAAAGTATTTTTTCTATAGAAAACTACACTCAAGTTTATCGTTTTCGAAGATAATACACAAACAAATAATTCCTTTTTTTCTACATTCGCAATCTGACGGGCTCTTGCTATATAATGAAGGGACTGAAAATGATAAAGTGGTGATCAATTTGAAATATGATGTAGTGGTAATTGGCGGCGGTCCTTCCGGATTGATGGCAGCGATAGCAGCCGGGGAAAAAGGTGCCCATGTATTGTTAGTGGATAAAGGCGAGAAGCTGGGAAGGAAACTTGCCATCTCCGGCGGCGGACGCTGCAACGTGACGAACAGGCTCTCAATCGATGAAATCATTCAGCATATCCCTGGAAACGGGCGATTTCTATACAGTGCTTTCTCAGAGTTCAATAATGAAGACATTATTCAATTCTTTGAAAAATTGGGCGTGGCCCTAAAAGAAGAGGACCATGGCCGGATGTTCCCTGTCAACGATAAAGCGCAAAGTGTCGTGGATGCCCTGCTTACGCGCCTGTCGAACTTAAAAGTGACGATCTTTAAGAACTCTCCAGTTGCGGAAGTTCTCTATGAACATGAAAAAACAAGCGGTGTCCTGTTAAAAGATGGACAGACGATTGATACAGATGCAGTCGTGATCGCAGTCGGCGGGAAATCGGTTCCACACACCGGTTCAACCGGCGACGGCTACGCATGGGCTAAAAAGGCGGGGCATACGATTACCGAACTGTTCCCAACTGAAGTTCCCGTACTTAGCCATGAAACGTTCATTAAAGATCGAACACTTCAAGGCCTCGCACTTCGCGATGTTTCATTGAGTGTCCTCAACCCAAAAGGCAAGGCCCTGATCACACACCGAATGGATATGCTTTTCACCCATTTTGGCGTCTCCGGTCCTGCTGTTCTAAGGTGCAGCCAATTCGTCGTGAAAGCGATGAAAAAATGGAACCTATCGGAAGTGACAATGAAACTCGATGCCTTGCCGGACCGAAATAAGGAAGAGGTCTTTCAAGACATCATGAAAGAAATCAAAGCCGAACCGAAAAAAGCCATAAAAAATACCTTAAAAGGTTTAGTTCCGGAACGATACCTTCACTTCCTGCTTGAGCGAAGCGGCATTGACCTTCAAGAACAAGGAGCGACGATATCAAATGAAAAAATCCGCCGCTTTGCAGAACTATGCAAGGACTTCCAATTCGGAGTACACGGCACCCAGCCGCTAGAAAAAGCCTTCGTCACGGGCGGCGGCGTATCCGTCAAAGAAATACATCCAAAAGAAATGGCATCCAAACTAATGGACGGACTGTATTTCTGCGGTGAAATTCTGGATATACACGGATACACAGGCGGCTATAACATCACATCGGCATTAGTAACCGGAAGACTCGCCGGAATGAATGCTGCCATGTATGCCCGTTCATAATTCCTAAAAGAGGCTGATCCGCTTGGATCAGCCTCTTTTAGATGCGATTTGGTAAGCCTATACATCCATTCGGTGTTTGTTTAGCTTTGATTCTGGCGTAGGTGCCGTTAAAGCCGTCACCGTGATCTTTTCGTCCCCCGGAGCCGTTTTTTCTGCCTTCACCGGACTTTATTCGGCCGTCCATGCACTTTTTTCGACCTTCACCGCAGTTTATTCGACCGTCCATGCACTTTTTTCGACCTTCACCGCAGTTTATTCGACCGTCCACCCTGTTTTTTCGAATTTTTTTTCATCCGCACCCGCGCTGCCTCTTTTATCCGCTTTCATTTTAAAATATTTCTGGATGATGGCGAAATGCTTCGAGGTCAATGGTATTCCGTTTCGTGAACGTGACGCCTTCACTCTCGAGCATCGCCTTCTGGTGTTCTGCGGCGCCCTCCGCTTTTATGCCGATTTCGCCTTTGGAATTGATTACCCGGTGCCAAGGAAGGTCATGTTTTTTGCTGCTTGAATGAAGGATCCTTACGACCTGCCTTGCACCGCGCGGACTTCCGGCAAGCTGTCCAATTTGACCATATGTCATCACTTTACCGTAAGGGATTTGTTGTATGATATAAATTACCCGTTCAGTAAAACTTTCCAAATAACCCGCCCCTTTTATTCTATCCGTTTGCTAACATCGTGATTTTTTCATCGGTTATGAGGACCCCATGATGCTTGATCAAGTTTGTTTTAAGCTCGGCAGACACTCTGCAGTCATCGTACGCACAAACAGAAATCAATCCTCGTTCCTTGATCAGTTTGTCGATTCCTTTTTCATATTCGCCTATCGCTAAGCTGGCTTGATCGTCATGGCCCCATTCAACATGGCCCCAAGTCCGCACGTGCTGATTGCGTTTAGTGTATATATCGATATTTTCCAAGAAATAATTAACCATCGTCGAAGGATGGAAGTCTCCATGAAAACAATAAAAATCAAAATTATTCATAAGATGCACTTGCTCCAATTGCTTCTCATTTAAATGAAGCTGCAATTTCTTGTACACGAAAGGAAAGATACGGTCATTTTCGACGACCAGGATATGGTCTCCCTGTTCAACACCGGCAATGATGAATGTTGCCTCATTTTCAATGTAGGCTTCCAATTCATTAAAACAGTATAAGATATGGCCGCCATCCGATTGCTGTATATTTTCAATTAGTTGTTTCATATTGTTATCCAAAATGGATCTCTCCTTTAAATACACCAGTCCGCTCTATGTATTATGTATAACTTTACCCATTATCTCCGTGTTTGTAAAATTCACAGAAAAATATAATCAGTTTTTCTTAATGACATCTGTTATGATCGGGAATTTCGTTGAGGCGAATTGAGGCTGCTTTTAGTCCACTCATTGAAAGACCAAGGCAGCCCTGTTCGTCCTTAAATCACGGGATAATACGGCAAATAACGCGGGTTATAATAATATGGCGGTCTTGGTCCTATGAGCGGCAATTCATAGGTATTTGGGTTGGAATCATATAACAACTCCACTTTTTCATTCGATTGATCGACCAATAACAATTTCACTTCTTCGCTATAATAATATGGCATATAGAGGCCTCCAAAAACTATTTTTCTACACTTCAGCATATTCGAGCTGTACGGCAATGAGCCCGTACCCTACATGTTCTTCATGCACTGCATATACCTGATCGTCATAAAGTAATCCGACTAAACTCTTTTTTAGGAGGACTCCTCATGGCAGAAGATAAGAAAAAGAAATCATCATGTGAAGGCTATCCCATGCATGCGAATTATGGAAAGATCACTCGTTATCAAGACGTCCCCATCACGGTTCCGGAGCAACGCCAATTTCGCCAACCCGGTGTAGAAAAATTAATGGTGCCCCGGCCCATCATCGAAAATCCCAATTATAGGGGCAGCGGGAAATTAACAGGTAGTGTCGCATTGATAACTGGCGGAGACAGCGGGATTGGAGCTGCGGCTGCCATCGCTTTTGCTAAAGAAGGCGCAGATGTTTCCATCGCTTACCTGGATGAACATGAGGATGCCAATCGGACCAAAACGAGAATTGAAGAGCTTGGACAACGTTGCTTACTGCTGCCTGGTGACTTAAGGGATAAACAGCAATGTATCAAGATTGTGGAAGACACCATCGAAACATTTGGAAAGCTCGATATTCTTTGTAACCACGTGGGTATTCAATTTCAGCAATTAAGCTTGCTTGATATCACGGATGAGCAATTCGATGATACCTTTAAAGTGAATATCTATTCCCACTTCTACACGACCCGTGCTGCCCTTCCCCATTTAAAAGCTGGGTCCTCCATCATTAATACCTCTTCTGTCGTGACGTTTAATGGGAATAAGCAATTAATTGATTACACGGCGACTAAAGGGGCCAACATTGGTTTTACCCGTGCCTTGGCAAACAGTCTTGTCGATCAAGGCATCCGGGTGAACGCCGTTGCGCCCGGAAGGTTTTGGACACCCCTCATCCCGGCAAGTTTCTCGGCAGACGAAGTGACACAAGTCGATAACCCGATGGAGCGTCAAGGCCAGCCATTTGAACTGGCTCCCACCTTTGTCTATCTCGCTTCTGATGATTCCCGTTTTGTGACAGGACAAACGCTTCATGTCAACGGCGGGGAAGCGACATCGTCCTAATTTCCACATCGAATATGCCCCTTTCCAAGAAGTCAAGAATCCTATTTTCATGAAAAAGAGACTACCTTGGATTGCCCGCCAGCAAGCAATAGGTAGTCTAATGTTGATTATAGGCCAGCCGGCCTTTATTTTTTTTTATAGATGATCATCGCACTAAAACAATAGATCTGTTCCTCTTCCTCTTCACCTGAAGTGGCGACATTGTATTTGATATCGACGATTTGATTATCACGAATGTCTTCAAGGAAAAAGTTCATTTCATCCTCTAGATCCTTTTCATGCTCATAATCAAATAATTTGACTTGTATCATCGGCTCTCCCCGCCCTTTTACTATAATGATAGTTATCGTGCAGGATGCCCATTTTTCATGAAGATTATACTTGATTTGTTTGTAAAGCGGATATTATTGCAACCACCTCATCCCCGACTTCTTCTGTAGAAGCTGTCCCGCCCATATCAGGAGTGAGCGCCTTTTTATCGACCATCACCTGTTCGATCACGTCCAACACTTTGGCACCCCAAACCTCATGCCCAAAGAAATCAAGAATCTGACTGGCGGACCATATGGCCGCAAGTGGATTGGCGATGCCTTGATGTGCTATATCCGGGGCTGAACCATGAATCGGTTCGAACATCGAAGGATAAATTCGTTCAGGGTTTAAATTGGCACCAGCCGCCAGTCCCATCCCTCCTGCAATGGCAGCACCTAAATCGGTGATGATGTCACCAAACAAATTGGAGGTGACAACGATTTGAAACCGTTCGGGTTGTTTGACAAAATACATGCTCGCCGCATCGACCAGATAGGAATTCGTTTCTACATCCGGAAACTCCTGTCCAATTTCTTCAAAAACCTGATCCCAAAAAACCATGGAATAATTCAATGCGTTCGCCTTGCTTATACTCGTTAACGTCCTGCCCGTCTTACGCGCAAGTTCATACGCATAACGGATTATCCTCTCCGTTCCTTTTCGTGAAAAGACCCCCGTCTGCAGTACCACTTCTTCTGGCTTGCCTTTAAAAAGCCAATCACCGGCACCGGAATATTCCCCTTCACTGTTTTCACGGATGACAACCATATCGATTTGGTCACGGGTCACGTCTTTTAATGGACAGGGTGCACCTTGAAGCAATTTAACGGGTCGTACATTCACATATTGGTCAAATCCCTTTCTGATTTTCAGCAGAAGTTCACGTAAAGAAATATGGTCCGGGACACCAGGATACCCGACTGCCCCAAGATAAACGGCGTCAAACCTCATCAGTTGTTCAAGTCCGTCGTCGGGCAGCATTTTGCCGTGCTCAAGATAATATTCACAGCCCCATGGAAAATAGGTGAACTGGAAAGTAAAATCCCCGGCAATTGAAGCCACTTCCTTAAGGACCTTTATACCCTCATCAATTACCTCAGGACCTATCCCGTCACCCGCAATGACCGCTATTTTATGTACATCCATGCTTCAACTCTCCTTTTTCTATATTTTCAGATTTCAACACCCTAATTTTAACATATTTTGCATTCCCGTCAGGAGAGGTCCAAATAGAAAAAAAAAGAGACCTTTCATTATGAAAGGTCTCTTTTTACGCCTTCAAATATGCGCGTCTTTCCGCATATTCGCGGCATTTTGAACAAACCATGATCTTTTTTCTTTCTTCATTCAAATAAACCGTCACATTCTTGGATTTACGCTTACAAAAGTAACAGGTCTTTTTGAAGAACTTCACTTAACGATGACTTCGCCGTCCCATTCAAGCATTCCGCCAACCATGTTTGCCACTTTATATCCTTGTTCCTGAAGATAATGGCATACATTTTCACTGCGGCGTCCTGAACGGCAGATAAAAATATATTCTTTTTCTTTATCAAAATAGTCGAGGTTTGCCGGGATATCATTCATGCGAATATGTTTCGCGCCTTCGATCATTCCCTCTTGCACTTCTTCGTCTTCACGAACATCGACAAGTTCCAACGCTTCTCCTGCCTCAAGCTTAGCTTCCACTTCTTCAGTTGTAATGATTTTGATTTCTTCCATAATTAGCACCTCGAATTATCGTTTGATTTATCTTTTACATTATAGCAAAATTTCCAGTTAAACATCACCTAATGGACTTCCTGATTTAATTTCCCTCATATCAAGATACCAAAATGAACGAATATAATTGGCGATGATCGCTCTAAAGTCACAATGGAGCCTGAATGTAAAAACGCCGGCGAATATTATTCGCCGGCGTTTTAAAAATCCGTTTCAATGCTTGAATCCCAGTTGATATTGTTCAGGGATCTCCGTTTTTTTATTCAAAGCTTTAGATGCTTCAAGTGCCCAATAAGGGTTTCGCAGCATTCCTCTGCCGACGGCAACCAAATCGGCTTCTTCATTACCAATGATTGAATTTGCAAGAATCGGATCATCTAATCGACCTACAGCAATCACCGGAATATCCAAAGCTTTTTTGATTTCCCTGGCCAACGGAGTTTGATAGCTAGCATGCGTACCAGGCCTTCCGTCTGCTCCAATCGGGCCTTCTCCTCCGGAGCTTACATGGAACATATCGACGCCCGCTTCTTTAAAAACTTGTGAAAAGGCAATGCTTTCTTCAATACCATATCCGCCTTCAACGTATTCTTTTGCAGAAATGCGCATGATTAAAGGCATGTCGGCAGGCATTTCGCTTTTCACTGCTTTAATGACTTCCACTCCGAATTTAGTCAGATCTTTTCCATATTCGTCATCACGTTTATTCGTAAGCGGTGATGTGAATTGATGGATTAAATATCCGTGTGCGCCATGTAATTCAATTACGTCAAATCCTGCTTGAACAGCCCTTCTGGCCGATGCCCGGAATTTATCGACCATTTCCTTCACTTCTTCCGTTTCTAAAGCTCTTGGTGTTTTGTACGTTTCGTCAAACGCAATGGCTGATGGTGCCACCGGAGTTTCGGCATCCTCCGCTTTACGGCCTGCATGGGCAATTTGTATCCCGATTTTTGCACCGTATTGATGTACTTCCTTAACGATGTTGGAGAAAGCTCCAATTTGGTCGTCGGACCATAATCCAAGATCACGATTCGAAATGCGCCCATCAGGCTCCACATCGGTCATTTCCACTATAATTAGCCCCGTGCCGCCAACTGCCCTGCTTACATAATGCTGCTGATGCCAGTTTGTTGGTATACCATCTTCCGCTTCGACGGAGTATTGGCACATCGGCGGCATGACGATCCTATTTTTAAGTTCAAGTTCTTTTATGCGATAAGGTGAAAATAAATCATTCATAATTTTTTATCTCCTTTTTATATAATGCATGCACATGCATTTATATCATCTCACTAATTCCGTGTCAACTAATCAGATTCCCGAAGCTGTCATTGTAAACGCTAACGTCATTGGTACACCATTTCCATCCCACCGATGCGGAAATCCAATAAAAAAAGAGAAAGACGGATACCCCCCGTCCCTCTCCTTCCTACGTGATTAAAAGTCGAAATTATCAGGATCTGGACCAACACGGTGATTCTGGTTCAATCCATCAATTTGGTTCATTTCTTCTTCAGTCAATTCGAAATCGAATATAGATGAATTTTCTACAATACGATGTTCTTTAGTGGATTTTGGAATCGTTACAATCCCATGTTGTAAATCCCAGCGCAAAATGACTTGTGCAACAGATTTGCCATGCTTGGTCGCAATTGCTTGTAAAACTTCATTATCCAGAAGTTCACCTTGCATCAAAGGAGACCATGCTTCAAGTTGTATTCCTTGTTCCTTACAAAATGCCTGAACTTCTTTTTGAGTTAATCGCGGATGGCATTCCACTTGATTGACCATCGGCTTCACTTCGGCATCCTCCATTAAATCTTTAAGATGGTGAATCTGGAAATTGCTCACACCGATCGCCTTTACTTTTCCTTCTTTATAAAGGGTTTCCAACGCTCTCCAGGCTTCTTTATATTTTCCTTCCACTGGCCAATGGATAAGATATAAATCCAGGTACTCCAAGCCAAGTTTCTTTAAGCTTTTTTCGTAAGCCGCAATTGCCGACTCATATCCCAAATCGGCATTCCAGACTTTTGATGTTACGAATAAATCTTCCCTTGGGATTCCAGCTTCTTTTAAGCCCTCACGGATCCCTTGGCCGACCCCTTCTTCATTTTCATAAATGGCAGCGGTATCGATACTGCGATAACCATGTTTAATGGCGACTTTAACTGCATTTACCAGCTCCGGTCCTTCTTCCACCTTAAATACGCCCAATCCGAACCAAGGCATTTTGACGCCGTTATGCAACGTAGTTGTATCTTGTAAATTTTTCACCATTATCACTCTACCTCCAAATTTTTTCTTCATTGTTTTTATAGATTGTAATGCGCTTTTAGTATCAGTATCATTACATCCCTTCAAAGAACCTTGCATCATTCGCTGAAGGGATGCAATGATACTTATGTTATTGATACTCTAAACGCATAGCATGCTTTTTCTAACATGCATCACTTTTTCATTCCTATGCTATTTTGTCAGTTCCCTTGGTACGGTCTTTACTTTCCAAGGCCCTGCTCCATCCTGTTAAAATCACTGCTGCAAACACCATGATTCCACCTATCCACGCTGTATGGATCAGTCCGATCGAATCCGTAATCACCCCACCTAAGTAGGCACCAATGGCGATTCCTGCATTGAAGGCCGCAATATTGATGGCGGACGCCACGTCCACTGCACTCGGCACGAAACGCTCCGCTAACATGACGACATACACTTGAAGCCCCGGAACATTCATGAATGCAAACAATCCCATTAAAATGATCGTAATTAAACCAGCTATCTTAAACGGTGCTGTGAAAGTCAACACGACAAGTACAATGGCCTGAATAAGAAACATATAGAATAGGGCATTAATAGGATTGCGATTGGCAAACTTCCCGCCAAGGGTATTTCCTATTGCTATGGCTACTCCATATATTAGCAAAATCAAGGCCACAGTGCCTTCTTTAAACCCTGTCACTTCCTGAAGTAATGGCGACAGGTACGTGAAGACAACGAATGTACCTCCATATCCTAACGCTGTAATGATGAATACTAGCAGCAAACGGCCATTCGTCACCAATTTGATTTGGTCACGGAAAGTGGTCCGTGCAGCCTTTCTTAAATCGGATGGGACGAGGATGCCGTTTCCGATGAAAGCAATCAAGCCGATTGCCACAATAATGATGAAAGCGAATCTCCAGCCGAATTGCTGACCGATGAAGGTTCCAAAGGGAACTCCGGTCACCGTTGCCACCGTCAGACCTGTAAACATGATGGCGATGGCACTCGCCCTGCGGTTTTCAGGGACCAAATCAGCCGCAATAGTAGCGCCGATTGACATGAAGATACCATGTGCAAGTGCTGAAATGACACGTGCGATCAATAATACACCGACCGTGGTCGCAGAAGCCGCTAATGCATTTCCGGCAATGAACACGACCATGATCCAAAGCAATAAAGTCTTTCGCGACATATTTGATGTCAGGGAAGTCAGGATAGGTGCCCCGAACATGACCCCCAAGGCGTATAAGGATACCGTCAATCCCGCCGTCGTCACTGTAATGTGTAAATCTTTAGAAATGAGTGGTAATAATCCCACGCTGATGAACTCTGTTGTTCCAATCGCAAAGGCACTGATCGCTAAAGCCAGCAATGCCCATGAACTTCTATTCTTATTTGAAATCATATCCTCTTCTCCTTCTTGTCATTTTGTACTATCATTGAAATTGCCTTAGCAACTTTTTTTACAAATGGTACAGTGGAATTCGGTGTGCAAATGTTATTATGAGATATAATAGGAATAAAAAACAGTACGTACTTTAAAGTGATATAGGTACCTTTTAGTACCTATAAAATAAGGAGGGTATCCAAGACATGCAAAAAAAGAAATACAATATATCAGTTGAAGCAACACTGGAAGTTATGGGCGGAAAGTGGAAATGCGTAATCCTCTGCCATCTGACTCACGGAAAAAAGCGGACTAGTGAATTGAAGCGCCTTATGCCGAACATCACCCAAAAAATGTTGACCCAACAATTGAGGGAGTTGGAAAAGGACGAAGTCATCAATCGGATCGTTTACAACCAAGTCCCCCCAAAAGTGGAATATGAATTAAGTGAGTATGGACAAAGCCTGGAAAGTATCCTATCCGCACTATGTACGTGGGGGGAAAATCACATAACCAGAGTGTATGGAGATAAGTTTTCCGTTCTCGAGGAAAGTGTATTGAATGATCAATTGAAGTAATTCCAAACAAAAAAGATTAGCTCGAAGTGGCTAATCTTTTTTTGTTTATAAGGCAGTAATAAATTTCACCATCGTAAGAGGCACGTGTTGTTTTATCCCCCTTTCTTTTTGGTATAATATGTAATAACACACCATTAAAATTTTTTATTTTTTAAACGAAGAAGTATAATGGTGAAACCAAGGAGTGACATATGAGGGTCTTATTAGAATTGATACGCATCATATTAATATTCGGGATAGCCGGAACAATCATTTCGGCCATCGTAAACGGCATATATATAACCATGGGAGTGAATCAGTATGGCTGGCTAGGAGCGATTGCGATACTGCTTTTATTATTCGTCTGGTACAGAAATAAACTTCAGTTCAGTGGCTGGTATTCGGGAAAAGGGAAGGAAAAGCTTCCGAAAATGTCCTCACAAATACTCATTCTGTGTTCACTATTTTTGTTATGTGCCCCACCTGTTTTAAGTGTGGTGCCGATGATTTTTCATTAAACGGGATTCTAGATCCTGGATAGAGCAGGAGTGAACGATTTGCGGAAATTGTTTAATATTGTGGTCCTCATACTCCTACTCTCTGGATTATGGTATGGATATGGTAAAGATATTCAGGAGTCTGGATTCAAAGCGGGGGCTGATGCCTTTGCATCAGATGTTCGTTCCTTTATAAACGGGCCCGAGGTTTCGGTTGCCTTGGAAAAACTGAGTACTGGAGTCAGCAGCCTGATTGGCTCGCTTACGGAAACATTGGATAACGCTTCTGAAAAAGAATCGCAGGAAACGGAAAAAGTGAAAAAGCCAGCACTGGAAGCACCTGCAGATGCCTCCTTTTCAGTCCGTAATATCGAAATTGGCGACACGAAGGATGATGTAGAAAAATTGGCAGGTGAAGCTCAGCGGAATACGCGGAATGAATATGGCGTAGACTGGTTCGCCTATCACGAAAATTATCAAAACTTCTTCATGGTTGCCTACGATAACAACAATAAAGTTGTTGGTTTATATACGAACCAAGATTTGATTTCCTCAAAGGAAGGCATTAAACGCGGCACTCCCAAAGAAACCGTGACCGGGAAAATGGGGGAGCCTGTAACAAAACTGCTTAAAGGAAACGTCTATTACCAGATTCGAAGTGACAGCGGCGAATACGATATGTTTGAAATGGATAATAGCTATGTGACCATTTTTTATGACAAGCATGAGAAAAATACTGTCACGGCAATCCAAATCATCGACGCAAAACTCGAAAAGCAAAAGAGCGGCTATTTTGCAGAAGCCGGTCCCGGATTAAAGAAGGGCTTTGAATATCAATTATTCGATTTGACCAATGCATCACGGGTCAATCATGATCTCTCAGTGCTTTCATGGGATAAACAAGTGAAGGTCACTGCACAGGATCATAGTGCAGATATGGCCGTGAATCAATACTTCAACCATACAAACCGTGAAGGTGAATCCCCTTTCGACCGGATGGAAGAGGACAAAATCAATTTTCGAATGGCGGGGGAAAACCTGGCTGCCGGTCAGAATAGCAGTATCTTTGCCCATGAAGGTCTAATGAATTCCATTGGACACAGGGAAAACAAATTACAGAAGGATTTTGAAGCGCTCGGTGTCGGAGTTGCCTTCGATGAAGAAGATAAACCATATTATACGGAGAACTATTTGTCGAAATGAACCAAAAAGCTGTGCATGGGAAAATCCTGCACAGCTTTTTTCATACAAGAAAGGACATCCATTTATAAGAATGGATGCCCATGTTTTAAATCACCAAACGAATAATCCAACGACCATGGCACTTAGCAAGGAAACAGCCATGCCGCTAACCAGCAGTTTCCAAACATTCCTTCCGATAATGTTCGATTTCTCATCATTGAGGATGGAATTGAATGTTCCATAAATCATGCCTACTGTACTGAAGTTTGCAAATGACGTCAAATAAGTGACAGCCACAGCGACTGTATGCGGAGACAATGTACTGACTTTATCTTTTAAATCGAGCAAGGCAACGAACTCATTTGTGGCAAGCTTGATTCCCATCAATTGAGCGACGTACATGGCATCATGTCCAGATAGTCCAAGCAGGAATGCAAATGGGCTAAAAATGACAGAGAAAATCTTCTGAATGGTCAAGCCATCCACAAAGAAACCGAAAATGCCGTTTACGCTGGCCGTTAACGCCACATAGCCGATAACCATTGCCATGATGACGAAGACCATTTTGGCCCCAACCAGCATACTGTTGGAAATGGTGGAAAAGAAATCTTTACGTTCCTCTTTAGAAGGTACATAAACGACGTCTTCCTCTTTGCTGACGTCGACGGGATTCAGCATGTTAGCTATCAGCAAGGCATTTAAGCAATTCAAAGGTATCGCTACAAAAACATAGGTTGCCGGTACCATGGACAGGTAGGCTCCAATGATTGAACCACTGATGCTGCTCATGCTCATGATTCCAAATGTCAATAGACGCTGATCCTTAATCGCACTGAGCTGCATGCGGAGAACGGCAAGTGCCTCGGTATTCCCAAGGAACATCATCTGAATAGAAAAGAAACTCTCAAGTTTTGGCAAACCGGATACTTTTGAGATGAGCCATCCCACTTTATCAATGATCCAAGTAAGTATACCGAAATACGATAAAACATCAAAAAACGTGATAATGAAGATAATTGGCATCAATGCGCTGAAAAAGAAATCCACTTGTTCATTTGCCATGAGTGAAGGAAAAACAAAAGAAATCCCTTCATTTGCACATTCAATCAACCAGGTGAAGAATGAAGCGATCAGATTGATGACCCACGCCCCTATTTTAGTCGACAACATGAACCATGTGATAAGCAATTCAAGAACCAGCAAGGTAAGAATCGCTTTCCACTTAACGTTCCTTTTATTAGGTGAACAAAGATAAACGATGCCCATTACAACTAAAACACCTAGTATATTCAATAAGAAATACATGCTTTCATCCCCTTTGGCTATATCATTTCCCATTCGTTTTTTTTATATAAAAAGCCCTCACCTTTTTACACTTTCAGCCGCAGGAAGAAAGTGTGAAAAAGTAAGAGCCCTCATTCAAACATGTTATATGGATCACAAGCGAACCATCATAAACGTGTTTCTCTCTTCTATTTTCATACTTCCTTGTAGTCCGGCATTACGGCTGCCAGGTAGAAACTATCAGACCATCGTCACTGATATTATACAAGGATATTTTTAAAATAAATTTCTTAGGAAAGATATCATTTTAAATCAGTTTATTTTTAATTACAATACGTTTTAAAGTTGTTATATTAATATAAATTTTTTGAAAACAGTTAAGAAAGTCTCAGAAGGACCGATGTTGGGTAATACTTAAGAAGGAGTTGGCTTAAACTATAAACGGCCCCATCTAAAGAGGACTTAAATAAGCTTCCCAGTTGCTTCAATTCATCATACTGACCATTACATCTCCTTTACAGGAAATAAGGACGTGAATTTTTTGTGGACTTTTTTAATAGCCAGGAAACTCTTACTGCCATTCAGTGGACTTTAAGAGCCATTATATCCTTCTTCTTTTTACTTTTTTCGGTTAAATTGATGGGGCAGCGGTCCATTTCGCAGTTAAGGTTACTTGATTTTATAATGGCCTTAATTATTGGGAACATTCTTGCCCACCCTTTATCTGATGAACAGTTAGGTTTGAAGGGCTCAATGATTACGACCTTTGTATTAGTGATTTTATATATAATTAGTGTGTTTACAAGTCTTAAGTGGGGCAAACTCCGAAGGTTTTTTGACTCCGACCCCTTTCCACTTATCGAAAATGGACAAATCATTTACAAAAGCTTAGCAAGGGCCCGAATCTCCATCGATGTTTTATTATCGGAATTAAGAAAAGAAAAAGTCGAAGATATTCAAAAAGTATCCCTCGCACTATGGGAACCGGGTGGTACCATTTCATTGTTTTTATATCCTCAATATGAAGCAGTAACCCCAGCAGATATGCACCTAGCAACAAATGCCTTCGCTTTTCCTAAAACGATCATTAAAGAAGGAAAGATTGATTCTAAAGAATTAAATCGGGGCGGTAAAGACGAAGCATGGCTGAAAAACAGAATCAAAATAACATATAATGCCGACGTGAACGAGATTTTATTAGCAACTCTTGATAATAACGATAACTTAAAGGTCTTTTTCTACAAATAGATACTTAAGAACACTTTGGAGCCAAAATAAAATCCCCTCAAGCATTGTGTCAAGCCTACATATGAATGTAGGCTTTTTACACGTTCAGCTTAAAGGGGATTTATGAACTCGCTTATTACTCCGACCAATTCAGTGTATTTAAGAATTTATAAACATCCTCATACACCTGCTCACGTTCCTTGCCCAATGTGATAATATGACCAGATTTTTCATACCAGATCAAGTGTTTATGCTGCGTATCGACTTCATTGAAAATCGCTGTAGCACTTTCCGTATAGTCGGGATCATCCAAACGCCCTTGTAAAACAAGAGTTGGTGATGTGATCAAATCTAAATTTTCACCTGTCTCATTTATAATATTCAACACATCTTTTAGTTGAGGCATAGGCTCTTCTTCAAGCAGCTTCACTTCTGAAGCAATTTGGTCTGCATCTTTGCCCTCAAACTTCTTATAAGCCTGTGCATAATTGAGCAAGCGGTTCTTTTGACGATCGATACTTTTTCCTTGCGTCGGAGCGCACATTGAAACAACCCCTGTTACAGGCAATTCAATTCCCACTTTTAATGAGAAAACTCCTCCTAAAGAAATTCCTACAACGGCAATTTCCTCATAGCCTTCCTCTTTAAGGAATTGATAACCATCAACTACGTCTTTCCACCATTCCTTTGGACCTGTTTTAGCAAGTTCCTCGGCTGATACTCCGTGCCCACTATAAAGAGGTCCGTGGCAAGTATAGTCGAGATCATTCAAGTATTTCCCTAATTTCTTCATATCTCCTGTACTTCCGGTAAACCCGTGAAGTAAAAGAACAGCTCTTTTTCCACCTCTGTATGTGAATGACTCAGGTGCTTTCACTTTCATCTAACTAGGACCTTCTTTCTTTGCTCTTGTTGATAAATAGAATCTAAATGATTTTCAAAAAAAAATCAATTAATACCCCTTGAGTAGGGATTCTTCTATCCTATTCCGTATTTTCATTAAAACAATTAAATCATGTATATAGTATACTTACCACACTCTTCACAACTAATCCGTTCCGAAGCACATTTTACTATGATTAAAATTATTTAGCAATCGTCATTTAACCATTTTTTTTAAGAAAAGTAAAATGCACCTTGTGATACGATGTACAACGTATTACACTTTAAAAATGAAAAGGAGGAGAATTTATTTGGATAAAGAATTAATGAAGGGAAGCATTGACCTCCTTTTGCTTTCACTTCTTTCACAAAAAAAGCTATACGGCTATGAAATCACGAAGATCTTGAAGGAAATGAGCATGGGAAAATATCAAATAAGTGAAGGCACCCTCTACTCCGCCCTTAAACGGTTAGAAAAAAAAGAATTCATAAAAGGCCATTGGAAAGAGTCCGAATCAGCCCGCAGGAAATATTATCATGTCACCGATAATGGACAAACCGAACTTGAACGGAAACGAGAATGCTTTTTTTTCCTCGAAAAATTAGTTCGGAAAAGCACAGAGCAATTCTAAACAAAATAAAAAGCTCCCGCACCCAATAATGGAATGGTGCAGGAAGCTTTTTTTGCTGTTCGTAAGATGGGGCTGCACTCATGACTTCGCGCCGTTTACTCGTGAATTTGGGCCATTCACTCGTTAATTTTACACTTTGCTCGTGAATTCGTGCTGCACTCATGATTTTGCGCTGTTTACTCGTGAATTTCGCACTTTTACTCGTGAGTTTAGGCTATTTACTCGTGAAATTGGGCCATTTACTCGTGAATTTTGCACTTTTACTCGTGAATTCGCACCACACTCATGATTTTGCACGTGAACTTTTGCGTTACTCCAATCCACGCAAAAAAAGGACCTAATTTGGTCCTTTTTTGTCTATTCCTTTATGTTTGCGATAATTGGCGCAGGAGAGTTTCATACATTCCCCTTGAACATGCGGGCCATATTTTTCACGAAAGGACTCGAGGCAATAGCATTTATCTTCTTCTTTTTTGGTTCCATCCATCGAGTGCATCCCTCCTTGCATTTAACTGGAGACTACACGTTTCTCCAGTTCTACGTTGATTCGTCCCAAAAGTACGGCGCCGATTGACTGAATGATGGTTTTAACGATGATTTGGCCGATAACCGCAGCGGGTACTGCTTCCCATGGCAATATATTGGCACCAAGTGGACTTAGGCCAATCACGACAAATATCACCGAATCGAAAAATCCCCCAACGATCCCGCTATAAAACACCCTCCAACTCATCGGGAGCTTTAAACGGGTATAAATTTCCGTGTCCGCTGTTTCTGCGACCATGAACGATAAGGCGGAAGCAAATACAATCAATAACGTATCCCCTAATAAGAATGATACACACGCAGATAAAATAAGTGCAGTGACGATACATATATAGGTCTTTGCGCGGCCGAATTTATTCTGGACCAGATCTCGGAAGATGAAGGTTCCCCCGATGAGCAATGTACCCATCGGAATGATGAACATGCCAAAGTGTAATGGTGCAAAAGCTGCTGTAACCACATTCGCCGTGATGATGGATACTAAATACAATAAAATTCTTAACATTTCTTAATTCTCCTTATACAGAAAAAACAGCACCCTAAGAAAGAGCACTGTTCTCCTTAGTTTTTTTGAGAGGGTAGCTAGAACCTCTTCCGCCGGGCGGATTATCATTTTCCTTATTTATCGTAGCTTGAAAGCGATTAGAAATCAAGAAGTTTCCATATGGCCGATTTTCTGCACGGGAATGATGAATCCGGTATTAGCAATGCACTTTCAAATCTTCTTCTTTGCACCCGATTTCTGTCGCAGAAAACTGCTTGACCGGCAGCATATGAAAAACGGACAATCATTGATAGAGTTATGTTACGATCTTGATATGAGGTATAAACGCGGGGAGGAAAAAAATTATGAAAGAAACAACGTTTGTCTATCCTATTTATATCGCAACCACACCAGAGAAGCTTTGGGAAGCACTGACGAATGGTGAAATCACGAAGAAATATCACTTTGGATGCCAAGTCCAGTCTGACTGGCAAGAAGGTTCAAGCGTCAAATATTTGCTGGAAGATGGGCGTATTACTGATCATGGTAATGTACATAAGTGTGAGCCGTTGCACCTGCTCTCGTATACATGGAACATGGCGGTAGACGAAACATCTCGCGAGTATCCTACTCGGGTCACTTTTGTCCTGCAGCCTATGGACGATTCCACAGTGAAGTTAACGCTTAAGCATGAGGAGCTTTTGGAGACCGATTTCGTATATGATGACAATACCTTTAAAGGCTTGAATAATGGATGGCGGGCAATTTTAAGTAACCTGAAGAGCTTGCTTGAAACTGGACGGACCCTGCCGCCAATATCAGTAGATTGGGATAGCGGAAAACTATAAAAACAAATCGAAAGAGAGTTGATAGTGATGGATACTCAAATAATTACGAAATTTAAGATAGTCAAGCCAGCTAAAGAAGTGTTTGAAGCCATAGTGAACCCTGAAAAAATCGGGAATTTTTGGTTCTCATCGAGTTCTGCAAGATGGGAACAAGGCAGGACGCTTACATTGAGATACAACGAATACGATGCTGACGTGGGTATTAATGTATTGGAAGTCGAGGAAAATAGGAAGATCGTGTTTTCATGGGGAGAGAATAATCAAGAAACGGTTGTTACAATTAGACTAAAAGAATTGGATAAAACGAGTACAATTATTGAAGTAAACGAATCAGGTTTGAGTGAGGACGACCCTGAAATAATAAACAAAATGATCGGACAAAAAGAAGGTTGGGTTTATACATTAACCTGTTTAAAGGGTTATTTAGAAAATGGCGTTAATACTTTGAGAGCATCAATAATTTTTTAATTCTTAAAGGGTGCTGGTTCAGATTTAGAAAGATCACTAATGTTTAAGCATGGTGTGTAAGTCTATAAAAAACAACTAATTTTTACGGGAGAAGACTTTGATGTTTCCGATAAAAAACTCAAGGATAACACCCTTGAGTTTTTGACTTTCCGTATGGTTTGACACGGCATTCAATCGGAAATCACTTTTAGATACATGCCCTTCGAAGCTTTTTTAAAGGCTTCACTTCCCATTTTCTTGACTTTTTCTGATAAACTGGATGCTCTTACTAATTGGGTTCCTTGAATAACGGAAGGATCTATCAGGCGCATTTTATTTTTCCGATGTATATCGTTGTCCACTTGATCTTCTTTCACCTTTACGTTACCATGGATCCGTTTTAACAGATTTTGTACTTCATGGTCTTCAGTGAAGCTTAACAAGGACATGACCTCTTCATCTGTACCGAGTAGGTCATCAAGGCTAATCAGTTTTTTAGCCAAAGCCAGTTTTAAGGTCTTTGCCAAGATATCATAGCCATATATATTAAGTGGGTTCATGAAAAAATCAATAACTTCGCTGTAATACGTTTTCACAAACCATTCCGCCGATTCAATATTATCCAGATACATCCTTCCATTTATTATAATTACATGGTCTAGAAATTCATTAATGGATTCGATTGTGATATGGCCATATTGATACATATCCCGGAGAGTATAATCTACACGATCCGCACATAACTCAGGTGCTGGCTGTTCAAGCAATTCCCATTTTGATTGAAAAATAACATTCAAATCATATCCATATTCCTTCAGTATTAATGGGATTTCGGATTCCATAATGACTTGATCATATATCTTTTCATGATAATCTTCATCCTTACAATCCAGAACAAAATCAATGACATGTGAAAATGCAGTGTGGGATACGTCATGCAGTAAGCCCGCGATTTGTTCCTCTAATGAACCGCCAAGAGCTTTTATTAAAAGCATCACACCTATTGAATGGTCAAATCGTGTAACATTCCACTTCTCATTAACTAAATAACTTGCCCCGCCTTGATGTATCCCCTTCAATCTTTGGACCGGTTTGCTTACTATCAGCTCTGAAAGAATTCCCTCTACAATGTGTTTCCCATAGATACTATCCAAAACTATCAATAACTGCCGCCTCCCCCATTAGTTTACTCATTACAGGTAGGTGATTTTACTGGTTTTCTTCTGTAAAAATTATTTCCCCCTTTTCACTTTGCTCATATTGCTTTTTTGCCAATTTTATTATTTCCTCTTCATCATTCAAATCGATATCACCTGGATTGACCTCACCTTCTAAGGTTATCATTTCATGTATTATTACCTGATCTCGTTGATCCACTTTAATAAAGTCTTCTACAGGTTTTGTTTTATCTTTATACGGTTTAGTGAATAAAAAATAGCCGGTCAAGATTATGATAATTGATCCCAAAATACCCAATTTCTTTTTCAATTTATTCATCCCCTCCAAAGTTTTGCCAATACCCTTATAATACCATATAAGGGTATATATAGTATAAAATGAGTCAAGCGCATATATAGTTGGTTCCTTTTTTCTGTTACAGGACATTCATATTTCCTCTGATTTCACGCTTTTAAAATAGCTGTAAATTCAAATACCTGTTACATTAAATGGTAAACCCTTACTCAAAAAACACTACTATATCAGATGATCTAATAATTGACATATGGAAAATCAGTGAGTTATCATCCTAATTAACCAATGGTCAATAAGTAAGGAGGTGACAAGATGTCGCCAAGGAAATCTGCAGGTAAGGAATTATCCAGGGACGTGGTGTTGAATGAAGCTAGAAACCTTTTTGCAACGGTAGGTTATTCGAATGTCTCAATGAGGCAATTGGCTAAATCATTGGATTGCAGCCACGGAGCCATTTATTATCATTTTAAAAATAAGGCAGAAATATTTTATAGTTTGGTGAAAACGGATTTTTCCGTTTTAAATACTTTAATCGATGATATCATCATGTCGGAAAATGACCCTTCTGTAAAAATGGAAAAGATTTTATTGTGCTTCTTGGAGTTCGGTTTAACCCAACAGAATCATTATTCCATCATGTTTTTATCCAAGGAAAAAGAAATTCAGCAGTTACTTCAATTTGATTCTAATAAAACATACGAAAAGCTAATCCAGTCCCTGACGAACTTAACGGACAACAAATTGAATCCTGCATCCATATGGTCGATTTTTCTTTCTCTTCACGGATTCATAACTTTTTATATTAATTCTGAACTAACTTATCAAGATGTAAAAGGCTTAGCTTATTTTCATGTAAAAAATATCATCAGAAACATCATATAATTTTTTTGAACATTATTGACCATTGATCAAATAAACTTTTGGAGGTTTTAAAATGGTAAAGAAATTCCTTCATATTGAAGGACTCATGGTCCTTTTAGCGGTGATTTACATCTATTCGTTATATGAATTCAGCTGGTGGATTTTCCTTTTATTGATTTTGTCTCCTGATGTTTCCATGCTGGCTTATCTGATCAATGATCGGATTGGAGCAAAGGTTTATAACTTATTTCATACTTATACCCTGTCCATCTTCATGATTTTGCTTGCCATTTTTCTAAAGTCGGATGCATTGATGATGATTGGTTTAATTTGGACCGCGCATATTGGAATGGATCGCTTATTTGGGTATGGCCTTAAATACACATCATCCTTTAAAGCTACACACATTCAAAGGCTGTAATAAGCTTTCCACATGTAAAAGGCAGTGTGATTAGCATCACACTGCCTCCTGCTCTCTTTTCTTTATACGCCCCGCTTGTTTCCCCATATATAGGTATGCAGCTGGGGCAGCACTTTCACATCATTCAATTCATCATCCGCTATCACTTTATCAATTAACTCTTCGTACTTCTTCAAAAGACCGCTGATCAATTGACGATCATCCGCCGTCCTGCTGTCGTCATTGCCGACCTGCAGATAAAAAGGAATTTCCGGGTAACGCCCATGTACATGTTTGGCATATTGATAATCTTCCTCGTTAAAGACGACGATCTTCAAAGAGACATGGTTTTCAGGATTTCGATTGGCAAGGTTCGAGATGATTTGATCGAGCACCGTAAAGTCCGTGTTCATTCCAGAGCTCGGCGGCTTAGGTGAAATAGTCAGTTCATCAATATCGAGAAACCAATCCTGCCATCGGCTCCCTTGTGTTTCGACACCTATTTTCATTTTATTTTCATGTAGGATCGCTATCAAGCCGTTTAGGTTTTTCAGCAGAGCCGGGTTTCCGCCTGATATCGTCACGAAGGAAAAACCGGAACCCCCAATTCGCTTCAGTTCATCCCATATTTCTTCGGCAGTCATCTGGACGGTATCTTCCTTACCGGTGCCATCCCAAGTAAATGCGGAATCACACCAAGCACAGGAATAATCACAGCCGGCCGTCCGTACGAACATGGTTTTTTGACCAATGACCATTCCCTCACCTTGGATGGTCGGTCCGAAGATTTCCATAACCGGGAGTTTACTCACTTTCCATCCACTCCCGTCTGGCTTCGGCATAACTCGTCGGCGTTTCGTAAAGTCGAACAAATTCGACTCTAGCACCCTCATATTCTTTAAATGAAAGGGCTTCGGCCATTTTTTCATAAATCCAGACAACCATATTTTCAGCTGTTGTATTCATGAGCGGCAGGGTTTCATTCAAATAACGATGATCCAGGTGAATTTCAATTTCATTTTTCCATATATCCTTGATGTCCCCAAAATCTATCATCAACCCGCGTGAATCCGTATACCCGCTCAATCCGAAAATGACCTTATACGTGTGGCCATGCAGGTTCTTGCATTTCCCTTCATAGTCATGCAGATGGTGTGCTGCGTCAAAGGTGAATTCCTTACTCACGAGAACCCTCTTGTTTGTATACTTCAATTGGCTGCGCTGAATATCTTCATCTATTTTTTGGAGTTTATCCACTATCTTAAAACCGTACATCATGAAAGCACCTTCCGTCTGCTTACATAGTCATCCAGTCCTTTTTTCCTCAGATTACATGCCGGACATTCTCCACAGCCGTCGGATATGATTCCGTTATAGCAAGTCAGGGTCTTTTCGCGGACAAAGTCGAACGCGCCTAGCTGATCCGCAAGCTCCCATGTTTCCTCTTTATTAAGCCACATTAGCGGCGTATCAATCACGAAGGACTGGTCCATCGACAAGTTCAAGGTCACATTCAATGATTTAATGAATACATCGCGGCAGTCCGGATATCCGCTGAAATCAGTTTCACAGACACCGGTGACAATATGTTTAGCGCCAATCTGACTCGCCAGCACTCCGGCAAACGAAAGGAACAGCAAATTCCTCCCTGGTACGAACGTCGACGGCAATTCCCCGTCTTCTCCATCCGCCACCGCAATATCACTTCTCGTCAGCGCATTTGGTGCCAGTTGGTTCAGCAGCGACATGTCAAGGATGTGATGGTTCACGCCCAATTCCTTGGCAATGTTTTGAGCACATTCGATTTCCAAGCTATGCCGCTGATTATAATCGAACGTCACCGCTTCCACTTCCTCAAATCTCTCCAATGCCCAGAACAGGCACGTCGTACTGTCCTGACCTCCGCTAAACACAACCACTGCCTTTTCTTTCTTCTTCATTTCTATAAAACTCCTTTTTACGGAAAAAAACAGCACCCTAAGAATAGAGCACTGTTTCTCCTTAGTTTTTTTGAGAGGGTAGCTAGAACCTCTTCCGCCTTAACGCGGAATATTATATTTTTCCAAGTCAATAGTAACTTGAAAACGATAAGAAATCAAGATGTTTATATTAAGAGAACATTAGATCTGATGGAAAATTTGGTTAACTTTTCATTGCTTAAAAATCCCTTTATTTATCCGATAAAACAGTGTGAATAAAATATCGATAAAGGGGTCCATTAATTTGAAAAGCATTAAAGCAAAGGTATTGGTGGCATTTTCACTCATCATATCTTTATGTGTCATCTTAGGAGCATTCAACATTTATAGCAGCAACAAGTCGCTGGTATATTCCCAGGATATCATCGAAAAGGAACTTCCGCTTCTTATCCAAGACGAAAAGCTTCTATATAACTTAGCACAAAGAACCGCATTCGCCTGAGCCTATATTCTATATGGTGACGAGAGTTATAAAGAAAGATTCTTACAATATACTGAAGAAAGCCAGGTCATCCAGGAGGATCTTCTGACCTTAAGCGATTCTGATAAAGCGAAGGAATTGACCTTAGAAAAGCGTGGATTGGAGGACGATGATTGTAGACCGGGTGTTTACACAATATGAAAAAGGAAATGAAGAACGCGCTAAAGAGATACTCAAAAATGAAGTTGCGCCAATCAGCAATGAAGTAATGGAGGATTTCAAGGAGCTTGGCTTCGGAACGCGAGGAACTGAGTCACAAGCCAACCGGGCAGCTGAAATGGTTCGCATCATGGATGATTTCACCGGCAGGATCGAGCTGGCCCACCTAGAAGGTGTGGATGTATCTAAAGGTTCAACCGAAATCCTTTCCTTGACCAAGGAGGGCATCACTTTAATGCGCAGCTCGGTCCAACAGATGCAAAGTATTGATGGGATTATCAAAAATGCCGTAGAGCAAGTGAAAGGGCTCGATTCTCAATCACAGCAAATTTCGCAGCTTGTGCAGGTCATCAAGGATATATCCAATCAAACCAATCTATTGGCGCTGAATGCAGCCATAGAAGCCGCTCGTGCCGGTGAACATGGCAAGGGCTTTGCCGCCGTCGCCGATGAAGTGCGGAAACTCGCTGAAGAGGTCACACACTCCGTTGGGGATATCACCAATATTGTCTCCGCCATTCAAACAGGTTCAAAAACAGTCGTCCACCACTCCCTGGAAGATGGTTATACACAAGTGGATGAAGGCACGAAACAGATCACGCTCACAGGCCGAACCTTTGAAACAATCAATCACTCTGTCGGGAATATGGAAATGAAAATACAGCATATTACGGACGAATTGAACTATATCTCCACAAATAGAAAACAATCAATCAGGCTATCGAAGATATCGCAGCCGTTTCTGAAGAGTCCGCGGCAGGAATCGAACAAGTCTCCGCCTCCGCACAGCAATCCAGCTCTTCGATGGATGAAATTACGAATCATGCCAGTGAACTTGTGTATCTTCGGCAGAACTGCTGACTGAACAGGTTAAGAAATTCCAATTATGACACTAGCAATTTCCCGTTAAAAGGGTTGTTTCATTTTCATATATTTGGGGAATAAATAACTATATACAATAATAAACCATTAAAAAGCAAATCTATGAAAAGCGGCTGGAAGTGAATATTTTCCTTTGTTTTCAGAATATTTAGTGTATAATGAATATAAGGAATATTTTAACTGAAATAATCATTGCTTCCAATACCCGCTTTCTGCAAATCCCGACATTCCCTTTCAACACCATGCACAGGTACTTATACTCAGCAAGGATCCATTGCATGCTTTCTCTCGAATCAAACTGTTCACAACTTTATTCACACAAAAACACGATTCCCACTCCAAATTTTTTAAAAAGGTTAAATCTCACTAATGATATGTTACTATTAAACCAAGACCTTTTAACCCCATAAGGAGGAATTCATATGAAACGTTTTTTCAAATTCATAACAGATTTTAACGAAAGAAAAGCACTGGAACGGGAAACCGAAGAATTCTTTCGCAAAGAATACGAAAATTATATGAAGATGAATCCTGACAATCAAGGAAAAAGAAGGAGATTAGCTCCTAGACTTTATGTGATTGATGGCGGTAAAAAGGGGTCCAACCTTGAGATTTCTGACAGAAAGAAATCCAGTTAAACTGATTCCTTCGATAATTAGCTACCCATGCTGCAGCTCAAGACCCACAAACGTTAAATCTTCATGATGAACGGAGATTCGTGACCATTCCATTCATTTACAATATATAAGCCGAAAGCTCAGAAATGCTCTGAGCTTTTTTTATTTTTCATTCTTCTATAAACACTATAACTATAGAAGAAACTAGGTATTTTTTTAAAAAAATGGGTTAACTTTAGTTTATTTCATGTTTCAGGTAAAAGATCAAATAGTCCCGTGGGTATTCTCTGAGAAAAAACCTGAAAATATAAAAAAAAAGAGATGTGTTCTTTTACTCATCTTTGTCCAAATTCAAAAGAGTTCAACTAATTGAGTCAATAGATGCAATATCTTACATTGAATGACAAATGCATAAATATTGTTAAGTTTATGTCGAACAATGGGTATAAACAATTATTAAACTGTAATAAACGTCACTTTTAAAAACCAAATATTATTCAAATACAGCCATTAAGAATCAGGTTCAAATGCTCATGAAACTACTTTGATTCTGACCAAAATGGGTCTTTATTAAACTTTCCATAATTTAGTGTAAATAAACCGGGGATTCCCTCGATTTTCAGCCATATCTTTGTACTCATAAAACAAATTTTCCCATTAGATACTATTACACTCCAATATACATTTATTTGAAAAAGCTAATAATAACTATATTACGATAGAATAATTGGCTCTTGCCTATTAAGTTTAAAATCATGTAGTGTGTATTCAGTAATTCAAATATTTGAAAAAAAGAGAGGTTAAAAAATGGCACCAATATTTATTTGTGCGATCTTTTTGCTTGGCTATGGCATTTTTGAACAAAAACGCCATCAGAAGCGTCTCGACTCCATCCCGGTACGTGTGAATGTGAATGGGATTCGAGGGAAATCGACTGTAACGCGTCTAATTACAGGTGTGATCCAGGAAGCTAAATACAAAACAGTAGGTAAAACAACCGGAACATCAGCAAGAATGATCTATTGGTTTACCGACAAGGAAAAACCGATTGTACGCCGCCCGGAAGGACCCAACATAGGAGAACAACGGCGTGTAATTAAAGAAGTTGCCGATTTAGGCACCGAAGCGCTGGTTTGTGAATGCATGGCCGTACAGCCTGACTATCAACTAATCTTCCAAAACAAAATGATCCAAGCAAACATTGGGGTCATCGTGAATGTATTGGAAGACCATATGGATGTCATGGGACCGACTTTGGATGAGGTTGCTGAAGCCTTCACTGCTACCATACCCTATAATGGTCACTTAATAACCATTGAAAGTGAATATTTGGATTTTTTCAAACAAATTGCCAAAGAACGCAACACAAAAGTGATTGTTGCAGACAATTCAAGAATTTCGGAAGAATTTCTACGCGAATTTGACTATATGGTATTTCCGGATAATGCATCACTGGCATTGGCCGTTGCGGAAGCTTTGGGCATTGATGAAAAAACAGCATTTCGCGGCATGTTGAATGCGCATCCCGATCCAGGTGCCATGCGGATCACCAAATTCGGAGATCCCATCCAGCCGACTTTCTTTGTCAATGGCTTTGCTGCAAATGACGCGTCATCGACGCTTAACATCTGGGAACGTGTCAATACGTTCGGATACAGCACAGAACCTCCTATCGTCATCATGAATTGCCGTCCCGACCGTGTGGACCGTACCGAACAGTTTGCTAGAGATGTATTGCCTTACATAAAATCTGAAATCGTCATTTCCATTGGTGAAACCACATCACCAATCACTCGGGCATTCGAGCAAGGTCAATTGGATACAAAAGAATATTGGGATTTAGAAAACTGGTCAACTGAAGAAATCGTGGCCCGCCTCCGCCCATTGATGAAAAATCGCATCGTCTACGGTGTCGGGAATATTCACGGTGCAGCGGAACCATTAATTGAAGCATTCATGAAATCTAAAACAAAGCAAAAAGCGAGTTAAGTAGGAGGAACCTTAATGTTTGGATCGGATTTATATGTAGCCCTAGTACTGGGAGTAACGCTTAGCCTTATATTTTCAGAAAAGACGGGTGTCGTACCCGCAGGACTTATCGTGCCAGGTTATTTGGCATTGGTATTTGACCAATGGGAAATCATGCTGACCATCCTGATCATTAGTGTCGTAACTTATTTGATCGTCACTCACGGCCTTTCAAGATGGGTGATTTTATATGGAAGAAGAAAATTCGCAGCCATGATGGTGACCGGGATTTGCTTGAAACTCCTATTGGACTTAGTCTACCCTGTCATGCCATTTGAAATATTCGAGTTTCGGGGAATCGGTATAATCGTACCCGGATTGATAGCGAATACCATACAAAGACAAGGAATGCCATTGACACTTGGCAGCACGCTTTTATTATCCGGCTTGACTTTCGGTTTAATGAACGTGTACTACCTATTCTGAGGTGCAAAAAATGAAACGGACTTTAAATGCAAAAGAAAAAACACTTATCTTTATTAAACGCACGAAGAAAAAGAATCTTAAATACACTGGAATCATACTACCTATATTACTAATCGCTTTAGTCATTACCACTTGGATGGGACGGGCTGAGGAAGTGAAAACAACCGCTTCAAAATCCGATCAGCCATTGACGATGACAATGGTCGGTGATGTGATGATGGGACGTTATGTTGAAGAAGTGACGGAAAAGCACGGGTATGAATACCTCTTCCGTTATATGAAGCCCTATTTTGCCGATTCAGACTATGTCAGTGGGAATTATGAACATACCGCTTTAAAAGAAGAGGTATCTAACTACAAGGAAGCAGATACGCCCATCCATTTAAACTCCAATACTAGCAGTGTGGAAGCCGTTAAAGATGCTGGCTTCTCTGTAATGTCTTTGGCCAATAACCATATGATGGACTATGAAGAACAAGGACTTCTAGATACGATTGATGAATTCAAAAGTGCGGATATGCACTATGTCGGTGTTGGATCGAACACTACGGAAGCTAAAAATAGTATCGACTATGCGGATGTTAATGGCGTACGTGTCGCAACACTTGGCTTCACAGATGTTTACGGTAAGGATGCCGTGTCAAAAAGTGATAAAGCCGGACTATTGAACTCCAACCCTGATTTATTATTTGAAATGATCGGCAAAGCAAGGGATGCCAAGCAAGGCAACGCAGACTTGGTTGTGGTGAATATGCACTGGGGACAAGAATATTCAACATCTACAACCGCCCGGCAAACAGACTTGGCTAAAGCTATCATCGATGCTGGGGCTGACATCATCATCGGCCATCACCCCCACGTGCTTCAATCGTTTGATGTGTATAAAGATGGAATCATTTTCTATAGCTTGGGAAATTTCATATTCGATCAAGGCTGGACACGCACAAAGGATTCAGCCATGGTTCAATACCATTTAGCGGAAGACGGAAAAGCTACAATCGATGTCGTCCCACTGCAAATTGAAGAAGCAACACCAAGGCCAGCTACCTCTTCAATCGACAAATCACGTGTTTACCGCCAGTTGACGAAGGAAACGAGTGAAAACGTCCACTGGTCGAAAAAAGAGGATCGCATCGAGATTACCATGAATCACAAGAAAGTAATCGACCATAAGGCACAACGTGAGCAAGAAGAAAAAGCAGCGAAGGCAGCAAAGGCAGCAAAGGAAAAGAAAGCTGCACAAGAGAAAAAGGCAGCACAAGCTATACAACAGGACATGCAGCCCATTCAGTAAGGATCGATTGGATACTACTATGTGAAAAGAGAAACAACTTGGAAGCTCAACGAGAAGGGGGAATAATCGATGATCAACCGTATGACTGGAAAAATATTCATTTCGCTTTGCGTGCTCATATATTTAGCTGGATGTTCGAAGACACCCCCTATTTCTGACACGAATGATCCGATAGAGAGTAAAACGGAACAATCATACGGGGTCAGTTCTTCAAATCCAATCGCAATAGATGTCGGGATGGATATATTGGAAAACGGCGGAACGGCGGCGGATGCCGCCATTGCGGTATCTTATGTATTAGGTGTAGTTGAACCTTATGGATCTGGAGTGGGTGGCGGCGGCGGTATGCTGATTGCACCGGAATCCGGCGATCCAAATTTTATCGATTATCGTGAATCCTCTCCGGAAGACCCAAGTTCAAGGCACGATACAGGGATTCCTGGCTTAGTGGCCGGCATGCAGGTTATAAGTGATAAGTATGGGAGCGTACCAATGGCTGATCTTCTTCAGCCGGCGATAGATTTGGCTGAAGGTGGATTTGAAGTCGACGAATCGTTATCATCACGCTTAGAAGCAGCTCAGCCAAGGATATCTTCCGATGGGACTTCACTTTTTTATCCTGATGGTGATGCCATTGAACCAGGCAAAACCCTCGTCCAGGAAAGACTTGCTGAAACATTGAAGCAGATTCAACAGGAAGGCCCTGATGGCTTTTATAAAGGGGAAATTGCACGGGATATTAAAAGAGAATCAGATATCGACTTGATGGATTTAAAGCGCTATGAGGTGAAAGAACGTAAGCCGGTCCAAGGAACATTTGCCGGTTATGATGTTTTTACCGCCCCTCCACCCTTTTCAGGAATTACAGTTCTTGAAATGTTAAAGCTAGCCGAGGAAATGAACCTAGGTGATTCTTCAAGCAAATCAGCTTATATGAAAGTCCTGGGGGGCATCACAGATACTGCTTATCAAGATCGGACCGACCACATTGGAGATGGAATAAGTCACTCTAAGGCGGAAAAATTGCTCTCCCCCATTCACTTGGATAATCTTAAAAGTAAGATCAAAAGTGAAAAATGGGAAGATAAAGAATCGAATGGCTCCGAAGAACATGAAAGTACGACACACTTTGTGATCATGGACAAGTATGGCACTGTCGTTTCCACAACAAATACGCTCAGTAACTTTTTCGGATCTGGTGATTATACGAATGGATTTTTCCTTAATGATCAATTGAAAAATTTCCGGTCCGGCTTGAACTCTCAAGAGGCATATAAACGGTCAAGAACTTTCACCGCTCCTACCATTCTCAAGAAACCAGGGCAGGAATCGATTGGGATCGGCTCACCAGGCGGTGATAGGATTCCGCAAGTATTGATGCAGGTCCTTTATTCTTATACAGAGAATGAAGGCTCATTTCAGGATATCGTCGACCGTAATCGGTTCGTCTTTGATGGCAAGAAGATTTATACAGAATCCAGGCTTTCGGATGAAATAATATCCGAATTGGAAGATTCAGGATATGAAGTCATTCAGAAGATTTCCCCCATGTATTATGGCGGGGTTCAAGTACTCGTTAAAAACGAGAAAAATGGACGATTATCCGGAGCTGGGGATAAAAGAAGAAATGGAAGCTGGAAAGCTCAGCAATAAACGAGCAATCCAGCCCCTCCTTTTCTAAATATCATATGAATTTTATCGATGTATAAGGGGATTTTGAATATGAATATCGTAAAAAGAATAACAAGCTGGGTTATACCCGTTTTTCTAATAGCAGCCCTGCTTGTGACCATGAATACGTTTAAACGGACAGAAACTTTAACACCCGACGAGCAAAAGAAAATAGAACAATATACGACTGTCGAAAAATAAAAAAAGCTGGGGGAACCCCGCTTTTTTTATTTTGCCGTCAACGGTATGGAAGATTAAAATACACCACAGATACGGAGGATAACTATGATTGAAAATAACTATACTGATTTTTTTGAACTGCAGCAAAATGAACAAGAATACCTTGATTACCGCATCATCGTTCATCACAGGAATCCTGATATTGCAGTTCTAGCCATACATGGCGGGAATATCGAACCGGGTACTAGCGAGATTGCAGCCGCACTTGGAGAGAGACTTTGTGCAAGCACCTATCTATTCGAAGGTCTTAAACCAAAGGGTAATCAGGTCCTCCATATAACATCCCGCTTGTTCAATGAACCGATCGGCGTTTCAATGGCAGCGAACGCACAGACCACCCTTTCCATCCATGGCCACTACGACGTACATAATGCGCTGGTTTACATTGGCGGAAGGAACGAACCCTATAAGAACCTGATTCAGCAATGCCTCAACAAATCTGGATTTCAAACTAATCATGCACCACAGCACCTTTCAGGCATGAAAGGAAACAACATCATCAACACATCCAAAACGGGTGCAGGCGTGCAATTGGAACTTTCCACAAAGCTTAGAAAAAGCTTTTTCAAAGGTGATGACTTTACCAGTAAGAACAGAGTCAATCACTGTGATCTTTTTAAACGGTTCGTTACTGCCATTGAAAAAGCGACTCATGAATATAAACGGATTGAATGATCTTCTTAGTCGATGAGGCTTTCAGCTTGACCGAAGCTTTCGAATTTCTCGGCAAAATAACCTGACGAAAGATTGGAGATATGAACGCCGGTGTTTTCCGTTGTATGGAGAAAACGGCCATCACCTAGATAAATACCTACATGGGTCACACCCAGCCTTGTTCCTGTGTCGCTAAAAAATACTAAATCCCCAGCCTTTGGATTTTCGATTTTGGGTACCAATGAGAAGTAATCCGCTGCGGAATCTCGTTTTACTGAAAGGCCCTGCTCCTTCATGACCCAATAAATGAATCCGCTGCAATCCATTCCGATCATCGGATCTTCTCCCCCGAAAACATAGGTGAATCCGCGTAAAGTATATGCATACTTGATGACATCATATGCTTTATCATATGCAGCCTCCTGGTTTACATAAAACGGATATAACGGGTTGCTGTATAGTTGAAGATACTGCCCTTGCATCAACTCATCCGTACTTAATGCGTTACGACTTTTGATCGTACTCATGGAAATGCTGTAATTCTCTGATATACTATTAAGCGTTTCTCCCGTTTGGACGATATGCTCTCCTTCAGGCGTGTATGTTTTGTACGCCACTTGGTATTTTGCAAAGTAATCTTCTGTAGTGGATCTCACCTGAACCGTTTCTGCACCATATCCAGAATTGACAAATTGGTTTTTGCCGATATAAATACCCGCAGTCACGACTTTTAAGCTGTCTTTTTCCAGAAAGAATATAATATCCCCTGTTTTCGGAGTGGTTGTATCCATCCCTTGCTTATAAAAACCGTCTACTGTCAAACGGTCGACCGGCACATTTTGCTGGGAAAGCACCCAATGGATCAATCCGCTCGAATCAAACCCTTTTTCAGGCGACTCTTCTCCAGCTGTCTTTTTAAACCCTATAAAGGATTTCGCATAGTTTGCAATTTTTTTTCCTCTCTCCGACCATTGATAGATGGAAGGAGTATACGCCGTTTGAATGATCGCCAACCTTTGGCCCGCAAATAACTTATCATCCGGTAAACCATTCGTTTTCATTAATTGATCAGCCGATATATCATATGTCTTTGCAATCGACTCTACCGTTTCGCCAGAGATTACAGTATGTACAGGATCTGCAGCCTCTGCCTTTAAGCCAGGTAAAAAAGTGAAACTGACCATGAAAACCAATATAAGTATCATACCGCTTAATTTTCCCTTAAACATTTTAACCCTTCCTTTATACGCTGAAATATTTTTAAATATACGATGTTCAAGTAATCTTCATCATATGAATCTTTTATCCTATCACCCATCCAAAAAGACGAGCCTTAACTCTCACCTCAACAATATTATCGGAAAAACAAACGAAACATTTAGCCTATTTTTTGCAAAAACCCATAGGTAACTTTCAATAAAACACCTTAAAAACAAATCATTATTCCTATATTATGATTCTTCACCGTCACAGTGTGACTTTACAAGAGATACCCAGGCCATGGAGATAAGTTCTTGATTGGAAATCGAAGAATTCCTGGAGGATTTTATTTTTTGGGGTAAAGTTATGTTAGAGGCACCCCGGTCATCATAGGGTCATGCATATACGGCTTGCCCTATTTATGAAGAGGCTAACGATATAGGGTTGAACATTTTGATAAAAATGACAGAGAAAGCCCAGCAGGCATAGATATGCAACATAGTTTAGAGGGGAAACGTATTTGAGGTTTGGCATAAACAGACCTTGCTGTAACAGGATGTAACTACGTATTAAGCTTGGCAATCTCTAAAAAGTAGCATGAGGAAATACTCGTTTTACATGATATAAAAATATTAATTGACCCATCATCTAGTAAAAGAAAATAAGGGGAAAGCTTAAATGGCCTTCCCCTCGTTTCTATGAATCTATGGCATGTACACCGTTTTAATATGTGCAAGCTTCAAAAACACATGATCCCCATTGGCTGTCGTTAACTCAACCAAGTTGTTTTCCGCCTTTTTAAGCATTCCGATTTTCATCGGGTCCTCTCCCCCATCAAATACCACTAGCTTTCCTGCATTTTTCTTTAATTGGTCTTCCAAAGAACGCAGCATTGGCACATCTGAAGGGTTGACGGGAAAACTCTCTTTACTGAGTGTATAGGGTGTGGCATTTTGATTATACGGAGTGAGCCATTTAAGGTGATGCAGCGATACATACATCATTTTATATACAGGCGAGTAGAACGCAAAGTAATCATTGAAAACATTGGTGATATAACCGTGTAAAGGAATGTGTCCTGCAACATGGATTTCTGAAAAAACCCCTTTTGCGTTCATTAGTGTTTTACGATAGGAAATGGACGCCATGTCTTCCATCATGGGCGACTCCACAGGATTTTTAATCTCGTTATCAATCTCTGTACTCAGATTGAATCTATGGACGTGCAGCATAGGAAAATATAAAAACTGCTGCCCATTGAACAACACTAGAATATCCGTGCTCAGATCAGTTAGAATTCCTTTGAAAGTTTTTTTTCCTGAGATTTGGACATCAATCTGTTTACCCAGTAATGCAAACGCATCACTCATTACTATCTCCTCCTAGGGGGTTATTCAGCTAAAAATCATTTGCACCCAATAAAATAATAAGAGCAGTGTCACCACTGTCGTTATTGGTATGACTATCAGGGATACACTTAAATAATCTTTCCACTTAATTTTCACTTTGTATTGTTTCAGGATATGCATCCAGATAAGTGAGGCAAGAGTTCCGATGGGCAATAACAATGATCCCATGTCACTACCGATTATATTAGCTAGATAGATAGTTTTTAATGTGATTGGATCAAGTCCCATTTCGGTTAAGGTAATGGTGCCTATCATTAATGCTGGATGATTGTTGAAGATGTTTGATAGAATCGAAACCAATCCTCCCATGACAAAGCTCGCATTCATTAACCCTTGGTTTACAATCGGTTCACATATCCGTACGAGCATGGCCGTAAGCCCTACATTATGGAGACCATAAATGATGACATACATGGAGAATGCAAAGATGAGGATATGCCATGGGGTCTTTTTTAAGATATCGACAGGGTTTGTCCGTAAATGATACCACCTCCAAATCAGTAAAGATAAAGAGCCAAGTACAGCAACCCACTCGATTGGAATGGAAAAATAAGAAGCTACAAAGAGTAAACAGCGCACCACAAACACATAGAGCAATACTTTCAACATGAATTTTGTGCGTTGCCTTTTTGTTTCAACCGTCATTTTTCCCTTTAAGGGGTGGAAGTTCTTAGTGAAGAAACTTTCCTCAATGTCGTAAGTTATATTCGGCAGTTTCTTGGGCAATTTTTTCTTGACCACCACGAACATCAACCATGACATGAAGACCAACCCCAAAGTTGCAGGTATAAACATCATGGCAGTATGCATATAAAGCGTCATATGCACAATTTTCAAAGCGATTAAATTAACAATATTACTCACACCAATAGGCGCACTTGAAGCTGTTGCAATCAATGCTCCACTCAAAAGATACGGGATAGCTTCATGCGGTTTTAATCTGAGATTTTTCAAAAGCAAGATCAAGATGGGGGTCGTAATCATGATGCTGCCGTCGTTATTGAATAACAAGGTCATTAAAAAGCACAATAATTGAATGTACCAATACAGACGATACCCCGATCCTCTAGCAAGGATGGCAAGTCTCGCAGCCGCCCAGTGGAAAAAGCCGAAACTTTCCAAGATGACTGCCATGACTATCGTTGCCATGATGGTGATCGATGCGCCCCCGATTTTATTGATGATATCCAAAATATCGCCTTGGGATACTGTGCCAGTCAGTAAAATTATCAATGCACCGATTGAAGCTGGCCATGCTTCATTGATACCTCCTGGCCGCCACAATATAACTATCATTGTCATGACGAACACAAAAATAGTCATTCCTATTTCGAAATGCATGTTGTTCTCCCCTTTTTGGGCCTTGAGCCATTGGACCCTACTTGTCCGATTCCTATATATTATTCTCCTTTGTAAAAAAAGCATGGATACTTGACCAGCTCCTCTAAATTGTACTTTTGTACTTCTAGTGATTTTGTCCACTAAAGAGAGATGCCCGGTTCATAGAAATCAGGGTCAATGGCAATACAACAAAAAAGGGGAAACCACTTAGTGGCCTCCCCTTTTCGCAACGCTTCTGTTTTCCGTTCCTCTAATTCTTTATCTGGAATTCCCCGAGCGTATGCTCCAAATCATTTATTAACTGTGTAAGCTGCTGTGTATATTGAGCTAGTTCATTGGATGAAGCGGCTTGTTCCTCCATCGATGATGCAATTTCTTCTGATGAAGCAGTCGTTTGCTGAGATACGGCGGTGATTTCTTCTATCACTTTAATAACCGTTTCTTTCTGTTGATTGATACTTTCAATGGATCGTGTTTCTTCCTGAATCGAATTGGATATCCTCCAGACGGAATCCTCCAGCTCTTTCATGGCTTCACTTACCGTGATCACGGCATTTTTCTGATCCTTGCTGATTTGATTCGTTTCATTGGTCGTCCTCAGCAATTCCTCTGTATCTGACAGAATGCTTTGGATGATTGCTTGAATGTTTTTTGTAGCTTCTTTTGAATCATCAGCCAATCTCCTTACTTCATTCGCCACGACAGCAAACCCTTTGCCGGACTCACCTGCCCTTGCCGCTTCTATGGATGCATTCAAAGATAATAAATTGGTCTGTTCCGATATTTTCGAAATGGCATTCGTGACATCGGAAATGGTTTTTGATTTTTCCACAAGTTTTAAGCTCATGCTGTTGACTGCAGTAAACGCCGTTTCTAATTTATGATATGACGTTTCCAACCCACTTACCTGCTGTTTCCCTGACTCTATTTTTTCAGAAGCAAGCTCCAATACAGATTGGGTCTCCCTCGATTTTTTCGATAGTTCATCGATTTCCCCGCTAAGAACCTGGATCGTGCCCGCACCATGCTCCACTTGTTCAGATTGATTCGATGCTCCCGCTGCAATCTCTTCTATCGCGCGTGAAACATCTGTAATCGCCGCACTATTTTCAGCAGCTATTTGACTCAAGCCGACATTGGCCTTTGTCACCGATTCCGCATTGCCATTTACCTTGGCAACCAATCTTCTTAATTTCCCCAGCATCGAGTTATAGCTTTTGCTTAAGTCCCCAATCTCATCATTGGATTTAATGGCAAATTCGGACACTAAATCCCCACTAGCTGTCTTTTGTATGATTTTTTGGAAGTCGGCCATGATCTTCGTTAATTTTCCTGCTAGATAAAGAGCACATACCGTCCCGAATAGAAGACCTAAAATACCTGATATCACTACGATTCTATTAATGGCATCCAGCTTTGATTGCAGTATTTTGTCTGGAGTGAGTGCCAACACCTTCCAGTTCACTTCAGGTACCGCACTCAATTCACCTGTATAATCTTCACCATCCAACGTCATGGCTTGATTCGCCTTTACGCCTCCATTATACATGTCGGCCACCCACTTGAACTCTGAATTGAATCGGTCAGCATCCGCCATGAAATCCTCGACTCCTTCTTCCATGCCGCTTTTTTCAGGATTCATATTCTTTCCGTCCATACCCTTCATGAATGAACTCACGATAAAACCTTGTGAATCCAATATAACCAGATTGCTAGAAGAATCTTTTTCGATGGTTGTCCTCATCTTTCCGATTGTCGAAAGGTCGATATCATAACCAAGGGCCCCTGCCATTTTCCCGTCCGATAAAACGGGCGTGACAACGGAAGTCATGATCATCCCTGAAACTCCATCCTTATACACATCCATCCATTTCGTTTCTGGTCTATCGGTCAGCTGCGTATATGTCTTAGTCTCCCTTGCATCTTGCTTGAAATCCATTTGGGGAGAAGCATACAAGGAACCATCCGATCCATCCATATAATAAACAGAAATTAAATCTTCATTGTTCTTTTGAAATGCCTCTATCGTTTTTTGGATATCCTTGATTGAATCACCATTCTTGATTTGATTGGAAACTAGCTGTGATAATTGCTCTAGCGAATTTTCATACGTGGCCATGCTCAAATTGATTTGTGACGCCGCACTTTGGGCCGAGCTTTTGTTGATGGATATACTATCTTCTTTAAAAATGGAGGTCACTTTTACCCCCATTATCGAAACGGATACTACTATAGCGAGAAAAACGGATGTACATATAAATAATAACCATTTTATCCGGAGCGATATCCTTCTCTTCACTTTTTCTTTCTTTTCAATCGATGAACTTCTCATTAATAATTTCCCCTTTTTATTTGACCTGCAAATGCGCCCGCTTACCTGTGTGAAAACAAAGATTCAATCTATGCTCAAAATGGACCCTTCCTTATTTACGATCACTTACTTTATTTTTCCACATAAACATACTATATACCTAATTGAACCTTGTCAATTGCCAATCAAGGATAAATATATAGGTCAAAAGATATAATTTCATATTCAAAAGTACATCCCGTCGTTCCAAATGATGCATAATCAAGCCATTTCTGCTTTGCTTGCATCCCTTCTTTCTGTTCTAAAAACCCGCTAATTATTTCAAGGCCGTTTCGTCATTGGATATGTACAAAAAATCAAAAAACCCTTGGATTGTATAGAATCCAAGGGTTTCACATGGGTAATAATAGGGTTAGCAGTAAAACGAGATTTAGCGTAATGCTGCGGCTAAGCTTTCTCCGAATTCTTTTGCGCCATCCGGACCATCACCTGTGATGATATCATCATGCGCAACGACATGCTGTTTTGCATATTCAACGGAATTGGCTTTCAATTCGTCAATTTGAACATCAACTGGGTAACACGCAGCTTTACGCCCAGAAAGTAAACCCGTTTTCGCTACAGTAACAGAGCCTGCACAAATTCCCGAAACAAGAACTTTTTGCTCATGCGCTTGTTTCAAAAAGCTTTGCAATTCTTGGTTGCCCCATAGATGATCATTCGTACCTGATCCCCCAATTACAGCAACTGCATCATAATCACTGGCTGAAACATCAGAAAAGATCACCTCTGCCAACGCCTTGCCTTGATAATCACCAGTTATTTCACCTGTTATCACACTGGCTATCGTTACTGCCACTCCTGCATTTTCCAAAACTTCTTTCGGCTGAAATAATTCATCTTCATTAAAACGTTCTGGTGGTATAATTAGTAATGCTTTTTTACTCATATATATTGCCTCCTGAATTGAATTGTCTTATGACTACTCAAATTGTAACGCTAGTAATCGGCGCTGTGAAGAATGCACTTTTATGTGCGGAGGTTACCTAAAAGTTACTGGTAAAATTAAAAAGGAGTTAATGTCCATGTCAGAAACATTAAGAGATGAAATCAAAGAAAAGATCTTAAACGGCTATTATAATTGCGAAAAAGAACTTACTTTATCCATATTCAGCGGCAAATGGAAAATCGTCATTCTATGGCATTTAGGGGTAGAAGGCCCACACCGATTCAGTGATCTCCAAAGGCTTTTCCCAAAAATATCCCATAAAATCTTAACGAATCAATTACGTGAACTTATGGAAGACGGCGTCGTCCATCGGGAGGTATATCCCGAGATCCCCCCAAAAGTCGAATATTCCATGACTGACCTTGGAATGACCTTGCTGCCAATCGTAGAAATGATGTATGAGTGGGGAAAAAAAAGAATGAATGAAATTAAACAAGAAATGCATGTCAGTGAAAATGATCCGAACAAATAATGCATTCGTGTTCCGAAAAACAAAGTCAGTTGTACAATTTGAACGTTGATTGGACCAATCAACTGGAATGTTTTTTCAAATAAACTTTAGGCTGGTCTCATCCCGAACTATGTTTAAGTAGTTTATCCTTTATGGATTTTTACTGTTTTATGAAACCTCATTAGATTAAAGAAATTTGCGACACTCCTGCCGAATAACTGGCTAGCCGAGACCCCACAGACGCTTGCTTTGATGAGGCTTGGCAGAAAGTCGGCGGAAAGGGAGCGGATTTCTGAAATCAACTGGAACGTTTTTCAAATAAAAAAACTGTAGACCGACAATAGAATATGTCGGTCTTTTGAATTTGAAGCTGAAAACATCTCAGGAAATTTGATAACTCATTTTACCTTTTATCCGGTTTGGTGAAATGCTGACCAATTGCCCCTATGATTAAAATAATGATCGAAATGAGACTGTAGTCCTTGAAAAAGGTCGTAAATGGAATATCCAGAAATAAAAACGCCATCGTAATCAGTCGTCCTATAAGTAGGATCATTCCGATAACTACCATCCAATTAAATACTTTTCCCAAAAATCCCATCTTTTCTTCTTTTCCTCCTTAGCCAATCCATGATGACTTTCATGGCATTACCATTCTACAATAATAAATACTGAAGGCTGCCAAAAAATCACAACACCGCCCCTTCAGGCTCCAGTCCTTCAGCTTGTCATGTCGTTCTGCACACCATTACTCTGGGGTATCTTTCGAGATTGGTTTTCCGGCTTCGATCAACACTTTGCTGCCCAGTAGGAAAAAACCTTGAATGAACAGCAATAAACCAGTTCCTATAAGCAGCCATTCAATTTTAATGATGTCGGATATCGGTCCGAATACTAGCATTCCCAGCGGCATCATCGAAGTCGAGATCATCCCTAAAACACCAAATACCCTCCCAAGAAGATCACCCTCGACCTTCTCCTGTAACAAGACCATGGACGGCGTATTGAAGATGGGCATCGCCAATCCGACTATCCCCATGATGATCAAGTAAATCCAGAAAACGGGGATGATTCCAAGAGCGAAAGTACAGGCGCCAATTATAAGGCTCGCAAGTGTCATCGTATGGATCTTATTTTTAAAGCCTCCCCAGGAAGCCATGAAAATCCCGCCTAGCATCATACCGATGGCAAAGGTGATTTCTATCGCAGTCAACCGCCAAACATCATTCCCGAAAGAGCGTGTGACCTGAAGCGGTGTAAGAAATGCAACAGGTGCGGCAAGCACGAAGAAAAATGCGAAAAACATAAAGAACTTCTTAAGAAAGTCGTGATTCCTGATATAACTGAAACCTTCTTGCAAATCGGTGAAATAGCTGGTTGTTTGCTTTTGTAATGCCTTTGTATGTGCTTGAATTTTCAAAAATGCCAGCAATGTGAAGATGGCAATTGCAGCTGTAATCACATCAATAAAGAAAATGGTTTCGATTGAAGCCATCGTAAGCAGCGCGCCGCTCACCATGGGGGAAACGAGCATCACTAGCGCTTGAATGCTTCCATTTGTCCCGTTCACCTTCGTAAGCTTATCCTCTGGCACAAGCTGCGGAAGAATGGCCCCGACTGCCGGAGTCTGGATTCCCGTTCCGATCGCCCGGACAGCGGACATGACGAAAAGCAGCCAAAGCTCATCATAGCCGATTAAAAACAAGATGGCCAATATCAGCGTTGAAATGGCAATCAATGAATCCGAAAGAATAATCAGCATCTTCCGATTATAGCGGTCTGCCCATACCCCAGCGATTGGGGAGAGTATAAAGGTAGGCACGAAACCACAAACGATGGATATCGTCATCATGACACCCGACTGTGTATTCAACGTGATATACCACATGATGGCATATTGAACCAAGGACGAACCAAAGAGGGATATGGTCTGACTGCCTAGAAAAAGAGTGATATTCTTTTTCCAATTGTCCTTTACTTGTTCAGTCAATGATTTCATCTCTCAAACACCTCATTCTATTTTCAATATTTTTTCTTAATGCCCTAAAAAAAACACAGGCTATCTGCCTGTGTTTAGAGTAAATGGATCAGAACCTATCTAAAGAAACCTGAGAGGATGATTATTTTCACGATAAAAGTAATCTCCCACTTGCCTTCGGTTTGGTCAATACAATGGAGAATCCACCCTTACACGTATCCAATATGACTTCCCTGGATGCGTATAGTATTTCTCCCCTTAACAATTCTTCTATTTTAAAGTCAACTGGAATAGCGAAAACCTTTAATCACAAAGGTTGCCGCGGCTTCAGCCGGACAGCAAAAAAAAGAGGTTAAAATCGTTCTTTTTTTCACAAAATCGTAAAATGAAGGTTTCCTTAAAAATAGACAGACCATTCCCATTTACCCTGCGGACATGCAGAGCCCTTGAACGTATTCAATTAACGGTTCAAAGATTGGAAACTCAAGTCTGATAAATGTCACAAGGAAAACCTCCATTTCTTAAAAGTTACGGTCATCTTGACATGGCACCAACTGGAATATCAATAAAAAACTTCCTTTATAGCAGAAGCATCACTTCGGTTTTATTTATTCACCTGCATTCCATTCATCAATTCGTTTGACGGCAACCGTATATTCCTTATGCCATTTTTCCCATTCATCCATTGACAAGTCCTGATGATGACCATCAAGTACATCACTCAACATCTCGAGGCAAACATGCCAGCCTGCCAAATCCTTTGAAGTATGATCATTAATTGACGTGATCGATTCTTTCAATACTAATGAGCATCCATCCTTTTCAGGTGATACCTCGAAACGGACCCAGCCGTCCCCCCAATCAAAATCTAAAACGGCAGTTTCCCGGAAGTCCCTGATCTTCATATCAAAAGATTCCCCTGACCCATCATTGAAATTGAATTTTATGGTCCCGCCTTTTCGAAGGTCCTTCATTTCCAGGTTGGACATCCACTTTTCCACCTTATCATTCTCCGTTAAAGCACTCCATACCTTTTCCACCGAATGATTGAGCAGGCGATCGAATCTTGCGATAACCCCATTACCTTCTTTTTCGATTACAGCTTGCACATATATTCCCCCATTGAAATTCGTTACCCAATCTTATTTTTATAATAAAAAATGGTCGGATGGAATTCACCATTTGCAGATTTCGCATAATCAGGAATCCTGCCTGCCTGAATATATCCCAATGAAGTATACAGGGAGTTTGAAGGATCTCCTTCCCTTGTATCCAGGACCAATAATGTCCGTCCCTCCTGCCTGGCCCTCTTCTCTGCCTCTAGCATGAGTGAACGTCCTATTCCATTTCGTCTATAACGATTATGCGTCATTAATTTTGCGATTTCCGCACGATGGCTGCCGTTTCGCTTTGCACATAAATGTAACTGTACGCTCCCGACTATCTCACCCTGTAATTTAGCGACAAACAGAATCACATCAGGATTTAAGGCACTTTCCCAATAATCAATGGCCTCAGACCGTTTCATGGGAGGTAAAAAACCAATGGACGCGCCATCATCCACCACTTGCACCAAAAGTTCGGAAAGTTCACTAAGATGGTCGCGGATTGAAGTTAATCGTTCAATGTTCACTTTTGCATTCACAGAATTCACAACCTTTCAGGATATATTCACCATCCCTGGCGCTTTGATAAAGAAGTAATATGAGCCAGATGATGGCGTCCGTGCCATGCATAAATGCCTATATTTTCACCGACAGTCACCTCTCCTGAATCAGGGTGGATGAATGTTCGGCTCAGGTCTTCTGCATGAAGACCCGTTAAAAGTTTGCCCAAGCGGATATGTACACTTTCGATTAGTGATAGAGATATTTCAATCGGCAAATCATAATCAGGCAGCTCTGCCCATTGCCCCTCCTCGTACGGTTTAATGACCGGACTTTCTTCCGTAAGGGCCAATTTGAAGCGAATAATCGCATTCATATGACTATCCGCAACATGATGCACCACCTGGCGGACCGTCCATCCTCCAGGACGATAAGCCGTATCAAGCTGTTCATCATCCATATTACCTACTGCTTCCCGCAGCATCCGAGGCAAAGCTTCAATCTCCTTAAGCCACCCCTCGGCCACACCACTAGTAATTTCCCCGTCAAACTGAAACTTTCCAATCGGATACCTTAAATCCATCTTCATTCCCCCTGATGTTCGATAAAAATAGCACCTACTATATATTCTTTATCGTTTGGGACAAATCCTTTTTACCGGCTATTCTTGGTTTTGCAATCTTGCTCGAGTATTTGCTCCAATTTGACGAGTATTCGCTTATATATCGTGAGTTTGCTGCTACATTCTATGGGTAATGCTCCTTTCACGAGTAAATCGACTTAATTCACGAGTAAATCGGCTAAACTCACGAGTATTTGCTCCAATCTCACGAGTAAACGCTTATATATCGTGAGTTGCTGCACAACTTGGGTTTAATAACCCTCTTCATGTTGAAAAAAATCAGGATGGTGCCTTTTGGGCTCCATCCTGATTTTTGGCGTTGGAAAATGAGTTCCTGAATTTGTCGGATAGCATAATTAAATGGTAAATTGAGAGTATTCTAACAATTGGGAGGGGCCATTTATGAGCATACAGAAGGCTACATTAGATGAGCTGGAATCACTGACGGAACTTTTTGATTTATACAGAGTGTTTTATGAGCAAGCATCTGATCCTGGTCGCGCAAGGGAGTTTTTAAGAGAAAGGCTGACAAATGGGGAGTCTGAGGTTTTTATGGCCTTTGATGAAGGTAATCCTATTGGTTTTGTACAATTATACCCTTCTTTTTCATCTGTCAGTATGATGCGGTCATGGGTATTGAATGATTTATTCGTGAAAGAGTCCGCCCGCAAAAAGGGATTTGGCGAGGAGTTATTGAACGCGGCCATCACTTTTGCACGGGAAACAGGTGCCAAAGGGGTTTCATTGGAGACAGGAAAGAATAATTTTAAAGCACAGAAGCTTTATGAAAAAATTGGTTTCGTCCGTGAATCGAACCATTTTTATTATTTCACCATTTAATATAAAAAAGTGTAGGGAAAACCTTCCCTACACTTGGATGCTATTTATCTAGCATATTATTTATTTAGCAGTTTCCATGCTGGCTTGAATTTCTTTAATTAGAAGTTCGGCACCTTCAGGGCTAAGTATTAATTTACCGGCAGCAAGTTTCATATTGCTATCGGAAACTTCTCCTGTAACCTGACAAGTCATGTTTGGTTTATATTTTTGAAGGATGATGCGATCTTGTTCTACATAAATCTCCAGAGCGTCTTTCTCATTAATTCCTAATGTTCGGCGTAGTTCAATCGGAATGACTACCCGTCCTAATTCGTCAACTTTACGTACAATACCTGTAGATTTCATTTAATTTACCCCACTAACTTTCTTGCGAATGTTGCATCTATATATTTCGTCACCATTCGACATCATTTGCACTTCTATAAAGATACCACTCCCTACCATATTCGTCAATTCTCGTATCTTCGTATATTATCTGCCTCTATATGATTTTTATATAAAATATTAGTAATTCCTTCATAACACGCGTCATAACAATGTTTCCCGCTTGCTTAATTGGTATATTTTGTTAATTATAAGATTAAAATGAAAACGTCTTCATATACTTCCAACAGTCCTTTTTTTCATTCCATGTCGAATGATGGAGAATGCATTTTACTAGCCTAAAAGAATCCTGTTGATTTTCTTTTGCATTTGAAGGACAATTTAATTTGATCGCTTATAATATTTCGAAAATTCATTCTGCTTTTTTACCTGGTGGTTACTTCTGAAAATCTTTCAGAAAGCAGAAACGATTGCCATACTTCCAGAGTCTTACTGACTCATAAAAAAGATTGAGGTGAGTCAATTGCGTCCGATTATATTAGGTATTTGTTCTGCTTTCTTTTTTGCATTTACGTTTGTTTTAAATCAGGCCATGGAGTTGTCTGGCGGAAGTTGGATATGGAGTGCTTCGCTGCGTTATTTCTTTATGGTGCCTTTTCTGTTGTGTATCGTATTGAGCAGAAAAAACCTGCGTCCCCTTTTACAAGTGATGAGAGAAAAACCAGGTCCTTGGCTGCTTTGGAGTTTTGTCGGTTTTGGGTTATTTTATGCTCCTTTATGCTTTGCATCGGCCTACTCACCTGGCTGGTTAATCGCCGGCACTTGGCAAATCACGATCATTTCGGGTGCATTACTTGCGCCGCTGTTTTTCGAAAAAGTCCAAACGAAAGATGGGCTCGAAAGGCAAAGAGGAAAGGTTTCTGTGAAAGGCCTCCTCATGTCCATGATCATCCTGCTTGGAATCATCCTGATGCAACTGGAACACACCAAGCATATTTCAATGGCCAATCTTTGGCTGGGAGTGATTCCAATCGTCATCGCCTCGTTTGCATACCCTTTGGGAAATCGCAAAATGATGGAAGTATCCGAAGGACGTTTGGATGCTTATCAGCGGGTATTGGGAATGACTTTGGCAAGTCTGCCATTCTGGTTTCTGCTTTCTTTGTACGGTTTCTTTACAGTAGGGGCGCCGACGAAGATGCAGAGTTTCCAATCCCTTTTGGTAGCTCTATTTTCTGGAGTCATCGCCACGGTCCTTTTTTTCAAGGCGACCGATTTGGTAAGCGGAAATATGCAGAAATTAGCTTCCGTTGAAGCTACACAATCGATGGAGGTCCTTTTTGCCCTTGCTGGCGAATTACTATTCCTATCTTTACCGATTCCTTCTCCGTTATCGTGGTTCGGCATCTTTATCGTCATCATAGGAATGATCCTGCATAGCTATGTATCACATAAAAAAGAAGGTCCATCCCGGAAACGGACAGTAAGTGCCTAAATAGCAGTCAAAAAAGCCCCGAAATCTTATCGGGGCTTTTTTGACCGGAAAACAGAAACAAACTACGTTCTATTTTTCCATTCATACAGAAAGGGATGGAGCATTCGCTCCTTCCCTTTCTGTATTATGGCATATAAATCGAAGAATAGTCTTGGTCTACGACTATCAGATGAACTTTTCCACCTCATTTAAGGGCAGTTTTTATAACATGGCGATTATCATACTTATACCTTGGCTAAAAGCTCCAAAGGTTTACTGAGCTTTCTTGAAAAGATTGCCTATTCAAAAAGGAGATAGAGCAACATTTTGGTCTAGATCATATTTAAGCAAAAGTTGCAGTATTAAAATACTTGCTTTATTAGTTAGGGTATAGTATATTAATTGACGCATCAACTATTGAGCTATCAATTATTTTATCTAACGTATGAAAAGAGGGTGTTTCTTGACGAATTCATGGTCTAATGAATCTTTTATTTTATATAAAATGAACTGCCTTAACAAACAGATAAGTTCAAAATTTGAAAGTTGTACGGGCATTAGTCAATCAAGACATGATATCTTATATCAGCTTTATCAAGTTGATGAAATTAGTCAAACAGCACTTCAAAAAGAGGTTAACATTGACGGTGCAGCGATTACCCGGCATTTAAAACAACTTGAAGCGACTGGGATGATTTTAAGACGCAAAGATCCGGAGGATAATCGATTTACTCTTGTCTGTCTTTCAGATCATGGTCGCAAACAAATAATTCTCTACCAAGCTGAAAAGGCTCGTTTTGTCACTTTGATGCTTAAAGATTTTAAAGAAGAAGAACGTCAAGAGTTAGCAGATATGCTGACACGCATTCAAAAAAATATAAGCCAAGTCTAACGCTTGCTTCGTTACAATTTGAAATGAGAATAACTATAAATAAAACTACTAAAGTTAAAAAGAGGAGACTATCAACTATGACTACTACAGTACAATTAACAAATGATTTCAAAGAAATTGTCACAGGACGCCGCTCCATAAAAAATTACGACAAATCCGTAAAAATCAGTAGGGAAGAAATGGAGGAAATACTTACCTTAGCGACACTTGCTCCTTCTTCAGTTAATATGCAACCCTGGCGCTTCCTTGTAATTGATAGTCCTGAGGGAAAAGCAACACTTGCACCTCTTGCTCGCTTTAACCAAAATCAAGTCGAAACATCGTCCGCAGTAATTGCCGTATTTGGTGATATGAACAATTTTGATAACGCCGAAGAAATCTACGGTAAAGCTGTAGATTTAGGGCTTATGCCTTTAGAAGTAAAAGAAAACATATTAGCCTCATTTGCTGGATATTTCAAAAAAATCACTAGTGAAGAGATGAAAGAGGTCGTTCTAGTTGATGGTGGTCTTGTATCCATGCAACTAATGCTTGCGGCTCGTGCTTATGGCTATGATACAAATCCAATCGGTGGCTATGAAAAAGACCAGATTGCAGAAGCTTTTGGATTAGATAAAGATCGATACGTACCAGTTATGCTAATTTCAATCGGTAAAGCAGCAGATAATGGCCATCAATCAGTTCGTCTTCCAATTGATAAAGTCGCACAATGGAAGTAATGTAATAAAGAATCCATTCATTATATTTCAACCGAGTTATGTTATTTTCACTTTAATTATATATTAAGTTTATTATGCTTAACAAAAGAGAGGATGACGTGTAATGATTATCATTCATGCCGTATTCAATATTAATCCAGCAAAACAAGATGCATTTCTAGAGGAGATTCAACCGCTAATCGCAGCTTCAAGAGCGGAAAGTGGAAATGTTTCTTACAATCTTCACAAAGCTACAGAAAAAGACAATGAGTTTACAATGGTTGAAGTATGGCAAGATCATCAAGCGGTTACAAGCCATAATTCAAGTGAGCACTTCACCTCGTTTGTTGGTAAAGCTAAAGAATTCCTCTCTTCACCTTTAGATGTTAACGCATTTGAAGGACAACCATTAAAATAATGAGGTAAAATGTATGGGACTTCCTATATCCCATCTTATAAAACAAAGAGTTGCTGCTTCGGTAAAACAAGCTGCAACTCTTGTTTATTTCTATTCCATTTTCTCGAACATCACCCGCTTATTTGGCGTACATAATCAGTGTGACAATTTCTATCGAAAGAGGAATGCAAATAGTTCCTTTTATTTATCGAATTTCAGTTTTTCCAAAGCATCTGCCAATGCTGTATTAATCGGTTCTTCTTTATTTTGCTTCTTCATGAAATTGGAGATTTTTTGTTTTGTTAATTATTTCGATGTTCATGCGAATTCCAAAAGGAGGGCTGAAAGTGTATAGCTTCATTCACCCAGGATGGGTATCATCCACAATGAAGCGAAATATCTAGGGATGGCCGGCTAATTTTTTAACGAGTTTCTTCTATTAACTTTTCTGTTTCTTTAGCAAGTTTTTCTGAAAATTCATTTTCGATATCGCTATGAACGTAAATCCGTTGAACAGAAATACAAACTTGTCCAGCATTTGCAAAACTCTTACCTGCGCATAATTTGGCTGCTTTATCTAGATCAGCGTCAGAATGAATGATAACGGCTGATTTGGATTCCAATTCAAGTGAGACTTTTCGAAGACCGATCTGATTTTTTATGTGAAGACCTACAGAAGGACTGCCTGTAAACGTATATAGATTAATTCTTGGATCTTTAATTAAGCAATCACCGATAACAGAACCAGGACCAGAAATAAGATTAAGGTAACCTACTTGCAGTCCCACTTTTAATATTATTAACAAGTACATATTGTTTTACTTGAATTTTAGATCAATTAATTTGTCCCAAAGATGACTGTTATTTTAATAGAGTAAAATTCAATTAAAACTCATAATAACCTATTTTTATAACATCACGATCTTATTGTTTTTAATGAATTCCTCTTTTCTATTTGCGCTTCCAAATAATCTAATTTTTTCTTGAACTTTTGCTTGCATAACTGTTTGTCCCTGTCCTAATGAAATAGCAAGACGATATCCTTCAGGATCTTTTTGTAATATTTCTAACATCCCTTGCGTGAATGATTGTCGTAATTCTGTATCTACGTTAATTTTTGCAATACCTAATGAAATTGCTTTTTCAATTTGTTCATTTGGTACGTCAGAGCCACCATGAAGAACGATTGGTCTTTTAACTGTTTGAGTAATTTCTTTTAATCGCTCAAAAGCTAATTTAGGAGGATTTTTATAGATTCCATGAGCTGTACCTTCCGAATCCTGGTGCATGATCAGTTCCAGCTAAATCATCGCTAGTCCTAATCTTTGTTTCATACCTAATGAAAAATTTCTCGTTTTTTTCTTTCCTTTATGTTGCAGCCCTACAAGTGCTAACGTTTTTTCAATGCATTCTTTTACGGGAATGCCTCTTTGCACTCGATGGAACTGAACCCCAAAAATTGACGCAGTGCTTCACACTGCGCCTTGCTGGCTGTCATTCAATGGTGATCTCCCTTCACCATCTTCCTTTCCATATCGTATATATAGCCCAATTTCCTATGATTGATCATCTCCTTGGGGGTTATATCCCACGGAAACATCGGATCATTCAAGTTATGGCTGAATGGTCCCCCTCTTCTTGGGAGATATTTCTCCTCCCGGTGGAGGATTTTCCACATCGCCCATATCCGATCGACATTGGCATGGTGTAAAAAGAAGACTGGATCGTTAGGTGAAACAGGGACAGACCCCATATGTCCCCCGACCCACCCATGCACTAGATTATGAAGGGCCGGTCCATCGACAAATCCTTCAAGCTGATTTCGGAAACTTGGATTGCTTGCGGAATTCCACGGTGGTGCATCGAAAGGAGTGACTTTCAATACGTTTTGAACGTCTTGTTTTGTCGGCAGGTTTGCAACTTGTTCACTTGATCTGAAGTTCCTCGTCAATCCCCCTGAAGGTTTCCCCTCCTCATCAAGGACTTCCCAGCGCCCAGCAGCAAAAGGTCCTGAATCGACAAGGTTGTTTTTCCTTTTATTCCCGTTTCCGCCCATGAAATCGCTATCCCAGATTGGGGATGAAGCTGGATCCTCCAATTCTGAATCCGTTGCCCAATCCCAGTAGGGAATGGTTACACTGGTGTCAACGGATTGAAGATCACGTTCGAACAGCCATAGGAAATAGCGATGCCAAGGCAAGAACGCCGGCCCTCTATGAGCTGCATTTCGCTGATCGCCATGGCTTCCATGGATATTGTCATTATCAGCCCCGGCCCGCTCCCCATGATCATTATGACTGCGGGTCGATGCTGATGGAGCGTTCCCTGCTTTCGGGCGCTTTACGGGAGGGGTTTGAAATCTCCCTGCAGCAGCATGCCACGCTACGTACCGATCATATATCCCTTTTTCTTTTAAAACCAAAACAGCATTGATATATTTCCTTTTTTCCTTTTCAGAAAGATGAAGTGCATTTTTTCTGATGTTATATTCAGCAGCCATGATTTGCCCTCTTTTCCCGATGCTCATTTAAAACTATAACCTTGGGATATTTTAAGTCATCTCTGCTGCAAACGTTACGGGACAAATGCGGATATTAGGCTGAAATGGGCATGGCTTTGACAATACTTTTACCTTGAGTTAGATCAAAAAGTATGTATAATGAAGGGTAATTGCATATGTCAAAGGTTTTCTAGGGTTCCGCAGTGCGTCTTATTGCTGGTCTGGTCCGAGAGAAAACTCACAGCATGCTGTGTCACGGAAGGATAAAAGCCTGGGAGAAACTGTTTAACGGTTATCTCTTGGGCTTTTTTTGTTTTTTTGGTAAAGAAAAAAATTGGAGGTGCGATTTTTTCATGAGCACAAACTGGATTAAAGTATTCATTGCAGCTTTTTTTGAAGTATTTTGGGTGATTGGCCTAAAACATGCAGATGACTTTTGGACTTGGTCTGGAACGGTCATTTCGATTATCATCAGTTTTTACTTGATGATAATGGCTGGCCGGAAGCTTCCTGTCGGAACGGTATATGCCGTGTTTGTCGGTATGGGTACGGCCGGGACCGTTTTTTCCGAAATCATTTTCTTTGGGGAACCCTTCAAGCTGAGCAAAACGCTATTGATCCTCCTCTTATTATCAGGGGTGATCGGCTTGAAGCTAGTGACTGATGATAAGCTTGAGAAAGGGGATGAATCTTAATGGCTTGGGTCTCTTTAATCTTAGCGGGGCTATTCGAAATGTTTGGGGTTGCGATGATAAATAAATTGCACAAAGACCGCAATTGGCAATCCTTGCTGCTGTTATTCACCGGCTTTGGAGCAAGTTTCCTATTTCTTGCATATGCCATGCAAACCTTGCCGATGGGGACGGCTTATGCTATCTGGACAGGGATCGGCGCATCAGGCGGAGCGATAATCGGGATGCTCTTATATGGCGAATCAAAAGATTGGCGAAGGGTCGTTTTTATAGCCATGGTCCTTGGCGCAGCAGTGGGATTAAAACTTGTTTCATAGGAATGAGTGAAGGTGATTTTTCGTAGAAATTCAGGAGAAAAAAGGAATATGACACCACAATTCTTTATAAACTTAGAAAATCAAAGACGACACATATATATGTCCATTATGTGCCGTCTTTTCACCTAACTTGAATTAAGTAGAATTTTTCGAGCGCGGTCGAATTATTCGTGCTTCGGCCGAATTAGCTCGCGTACGGTCGAATTATCTCCACGTATGGTCAAATTATCTCCACATTGGCCGAATTGTTCGCACGTGAAGTCATTTTATAAAAAATGATTAGCATCCAACTTAGTGGAATCTTTCCCCTTGACCTGCTTTAACGTCGCTACTATAAGAAAGCTAACAATCACTAATAATAGCCATGAGCTTACCTTCCCTAGATGAACGAGACTCCATGCATCGGTTTGGTTTGGATATTCCCATGCTCCAAAGAACGTTGCGATATTTTCGGCTATCCAGATAAAAAATCCGATTAGGACATATGAAAGTGCGATTGGCATACGATATCGGGTTCCACCAACCTCGTATGTGACCCAAGATCGCCAAAAGACGATGATGACAAGTCCAGATAACCACCAACGAACATCAATCCAATAATGGTGGGTAAAAAAATTCAAATAAATCGCAGCTGCAAGAGGTACAACGACCAAAAACGGCGGCCACTTGACCAGTTCAACCTTTAACCTCCTCCACGCCTGGCAAAGATAACTCGCTACACTTGCGTACATGAATCCGCTATACAGAGGCACTCCAAAGATTTTGAAATATCCTTCCTCTGGATAAGTCCAGGAGCCCATATGTACCTTGAAAAGTTCAAGAGCAAGTCCAATAAGGTGGAACAATGTGATAACCTTTAGTTCATCCCGTGTTTCAAGCCCAGAACGCACCATCCACCACTGCATCAGAAGGCAGATGATGAGCAGCCAGTCATACCGTGGCAGGTAGGGAAGCGGAATGAATTTTGTAATAGCCAAAGAGGCAAAAATAACGGCTGGAAACAAACATGATAGAGCCTGCTCCCAACCAAACCGAACGAGTTGTTTTAGTGCTCCCATGATTTGTGCCTCCATTTTTTTAATGGTTAAATTCATGAGTGACTCCCCTTTTATGAAATATTTCTTTTTTGCTTCCGCTTTTTAATCTTGGGTGCCTTCATCATTTCTGTATTCTAAAATATCTCCGGGTTGACATTCTAACGCCTTACAAATCGCCTCTAAAGTTGATAATCGAATCGCTTTTGCCTTGCCGTTTTTCAATATGGAAAGGTTGGCCATCGTTATTCCAACCCTCTCAGAAAGTTCAGTAACACTCATTTTCCTTTTAGCCAGCATCACATCAATATTGATAATAATTGCCATTTTATTCACCTCAGACTATTAAGTCATTTTCTGATTTTATATCGATGGCTTCTTGTAAAAGCCTTTGAAGAACAGCAGCAAAGACTGCAATCACGATAGAAGCAAAAATGACGACCAATCCAATTAATATGATGCCTGGGGCGTCGTCCCTCTCCGCCATGAGATAAAAGAGCGGCATCCCTGCCACATACAAACTACTTATTGTGATTGCACAGTATTTTATCTTTTTTAAAGCTCTTACGGATAATTCCGAGAAAGCTTTGTTCTTGTCAATATAGCTTAAAAGTTTAAAGGCTTGATATAGAGCAAAGTAAAAAGGTATCGCCGATGCATACATAACGATTAAAACGAGATATTTCAAATAAGTCATATCCGGATATAATTCTGCTGCAAAATTCGCAATCTCAGGCACCAAAAAGATGCACAAAGCAAGAACCGGCATTCCAATAAGAATAACGGCTATCTTTAAAAAGATCGTTGACACTTGTTTCATAAAAAGCACCTCATTTATTTTTTGTCAATTTGAATTTAACACAGTTTTTATCGTTTTACAATAAAACGTTGTTGTTTTTTATTATATTATTATTGTTAACGAAATATCCTTTTCTTTTAAAAAAACAAAAAAAGCATTCCTCATTTCAAAGGAATGCTCCATAACTGAACTATTCAATTTATAAGCTGAACCCTTATATCATCAGGATTTCTCTGATATCCTCTTCTGTAAGTGCAGACGACGATTTGTCTCCAGGGTCGATGATTTCTTCAATAAGGTGTCTCTTTTTCTCTTGAAGTTCATTCATTTTTTCTTCGATTGTGCCACGGGCAATAAGTTTGATTACTTGAACCTCATTCTTCTGCCCCATTCGATGGGCCCGGTCCGCGGCTTGTTCTTCAACTGCCGGATTCCACCAAAGGTCATATAGAATGACTGTATCGGCACCCGTCAGATTGAGACCCGTACCGCCCGCTTTCAATGAAATGAGGAATATATCCCGCTCTCCTGCATTAAAACGATTGCAGATTTCCACACGTTCCTTTGATGGGGTTTGTCCATCCAGGTAGAAAAAGGGTTGTCCCTTCATGGCCAAATCCCTGCCGATAATTTGAAGCATTTTTGTAAATTGCGAGAAAATCAGTACCCGCCTTCCAGAAAGCTTCGATTCCTCGACAATCTGCATCAGTTGCTCATATTTTGCTGAACTGCCTTTATACCCGTCCACAAACAAGGCGGGGTGACAGCATATTTGCCGAAGCCGGGTCAAGCCAGCAAGGATCCTGATCCGATTTTTCCGGAGAGTGTCCTTATCCAGGTGTTTCAGCGTATCATGCCGCAGCTTCGCCAGATAGGCACCGTACAGTTTCTTCTGATCAGGAAGCAGTTCCATCGATTCCAGCGACTCGATTTTTTCCGGCAGTTCCCCTAGCACGTCCTCTTTCATTCTCCGCAGCAAAAATGGTCGGATCCTGCGGGAAATCTGCTTCCTTGAAAGGTTGCTATATTCCTTTAACCCCATGAATAGTTCAGGGAATACGATATGGAAAATGGACCATAGCTCTTCCAGTGAATTCTCGATGGGCGTACCAGTCAACGCGAAGCGATGTGCCGCTTTTATCTTCTTGGCCGCTCGTGCCGTTTGTGTCACTGGGTTCTTAAAGGCCTGTGCCTCATCGAAAAACACCGTATGGAAGTCCTCTTTTTCAAACGACATGATGTCCTTCCGGAGCAATGGATAAGAGGTGATCACCACATCCACGTCACTTACTTCCTTAAGCAGCTTCGACCTTTCCGTCTTGTCGCCATCCACTACGACAGCTTGAATATCGGGAGCGAATTTAGTGAATTCACTCAGCCAATTGTAGGTCAATGATGATGGGCAGACAATAAGCGCCGGAACCCTTTTCTTACGGATGTCAGGTAGCTCGGATAAAATGAACGTGATGCTTTGCAGTGTTTTTCCCAGTCCCATATCATCGGCAAGAATCCCGCCAAAACCATATTGGGCAAGTATTTTCATCCATTTGTAGCCGTTTTTTTGATACTCACGCAAGATCGGTCCTAGACTATTTGGCACAACGAACTCCAAGGCGGCCGGGTTTTTGATGTTATCCAAAAACTGACGGAATGATTCCTCCATTGTGAATGTCTGGCTGTCATTCACGGAATCAAGGAGTTGCAGCCCTTTTACGATTGGCATGTTCAGCTTGCTTTCCAGGTCTTCATCCTGAACGGGCAGTGCATGAAGAAAACGCTGGATTTCCTCATATTCCCTTGTTTCAAGGGAAAGCAGCGATCCATTCCTTAAACGATAGTATTTCCTTTTTTCTTCAAGCGCCGCTAAGACCTCACGTATTTGTTTATCCGGGATATCATCCATTTCAAATTTGAATTCGAGCCAATTCGTACGTTCTTTTTTGATTTTCACCCTAATGCGCGGTGCAGCATTTCCACGGGAAATCCGGTTTCTTACAGCCGTCGTGGCGTAGATTTGTACCAGCTTTTGGAGTTTCGGTACGATGTGGTACAAAAACTCATACTCCAACTCTTCATTATGCAAGAAATAGCCGCCGTCCGTCTTGGCAAACTGGCTATCCTCCATCAGCTTTAGTATCTCCGCCTCCTTATCTACATCCCTAATAAGCATGGAGACTGCCTTGGATTCCTGTATTTCCAAAGGGTTGATCACGATATTTTCATAGTGAAATTCCAGCCCCGCTAGTAGCCTGTTTTTCACTCGATCCAAGTATAGCTTTGCAACAAGCGGTGTCTTCAAAAACAATTCGGTGATCGATCTTGCTATATGGACTTCACCGAGCCTTTTCAAACCTGGTACCACTTTGTCCAAGAATAATTCCAGCTGGTCATGATGGATTGGAATTTGATTCATCCCCGAATCCTCCATCATTTGCTTCAAATCTGAAAGGCGCTGGCAATCCTCATTTTCGAGCTGAACCAATTTCCCTTCAAATAGAACCAATTTGTATGCATTCATGACGATCATCTCATGCAGTCCTTTAATTTTCAGTTGAAACCCTTTGCCCTCGCTTTCGGTAAAGTCAAACTGTAAAGGAAGCGGTCGGTATGATAAACGAAAACCATTCAATGTATGGCTCCCATGGGAAAGCTTCACCAATGGAGCTCTTTCAAGGATGGGGATGAGCCTTCGAAAAGATGATGGAGGCAAAAGTAATAAGTGATTGTCCAATGTATATTCAGATTTATCCGTCAGGGCGTCAACATAGACTTTTTCATCCGATATCACTGTAATGAGCTCTTGAAGCACGGAATCATTTTCATTCTGAAAACAATGCAGCACCGGGTCATATATAAATGAAAGGGACACTTGGGCAGGCTTTCCTTCTTTAACTCGCTTCAGGAAATCCCGAACATTCCCCACATTGAAAGAACCGATTTTCATTTCCAGTCCTAACATATATTGTTCCGTTCCCATCCATACTGGTTTACATGTAAATTCCGCTTCAAGCATCTTTCTTTTTTCAAAGTGGCGCTGATGACCGCTTTTGCGTACAGGCTGATTATCGAAAAGGGTCAGCAAGCCTTCTGACAACTTCTTATTGGCTGAAGCATCAAAGCTGTCTGCATTTAGGCCCTCCAGGATCGTTCCATCTCGCTGATGGTCGTAAACCGACAGCAGGACGGCTGCAATATGCTGGCAATCCTTTTGAAAGGAAGCTAGCGCAGGACAGCTGCATTTCGTCTGAAATCCGCCGACAGCATCCACTTCAATCGTGACATGGAAGTCTTCCTTTCCTTTAACCGTTGCTTCACAACCATCAGGACGGTAGCTTTCAAATGTCACTTTATTGGCACGATGAAAAGCTTCCCCTCTTTTGAAGGAGACGGCCCCGCAGATGTCTTTTATGATTTTTTGATTCAATTTGATATCCAAATCGCCGTCCTCCTCCCGGGGGTTTTTTGTTGAGTGATTTTACATTCCGCTGAAAAAATAAGCTCATTTTATCATCATACTATGAAATGGGTTTACGGGGTTGTAAAAAAGCAAAAAGACAAACTCCCATATTCGGAGTTCATCTCTATTTCAGCACCGGGAATTGCACCATCATTGTTGTCCTTTGGTGTTGCCTTTCTTTTTTTTTCGATAAAAGAAGCTGAACAAAAGGAATACAAGAAGAATGAGAAAAAGGATCAGTTCAGCAGGATCTTTCACCAAAAAAGGGTTAAAGGCATGCTTCAATGAATTATCCAAATCAAATCCCATTAATATATCCATACCTAAAGATATGATCACTAAAGGGATCAGAATCAAAACCGTAATACCGAAGAATTTCATTTTTGATCAACTCCGCCTTGAAACTTATTTTGGTGCTGGCCTTTCTTTTTTTTTCGATTCTTAAAAAAGGCAATGATCAAAAGAAGCAACGGGATGATCACCTGAAATGGCAGATGGATGTAATTTGGTACGGCACCTAGCCCTTCATTGATATGTTCCGTATAGCTGCTTGCTATAATGATCGAGATCAATAAAATGATCATGCCAACAGGGTAAGCAAGTCTGGAGGGCTGTTTAACATTGAAAACATTCGCCGTACCCGTTACCGCTACATAAGTAAATACACTTATCTTGATGAATCCGCCAATCATCAATAAAAACAAGAAGTACACATCAAGACGTTCGAGAAAGCCAGCGACCTCTATGGACTGAATGAGTGTAAGAAGAGGGTATTGCGAACGTGTTGTAAGGTCCACACCAAGTACAGCAATATTAACAGCCATTATTACCGAGAGAAAAATACCGCCTGCCGCCAAGCCCCCTATCCCAATTTTTTTCAATCGCTGAGGTTCTTTCAAATAAGGAAAAATCATTAAAAACACTATGACCTCGCCAAATGGAAAGAATACGGTTTTAGTGAAACCCATTTTAATCATCTCTGTCCCGCTCATTTCAAAAATGGGTTTTAAGTTATTTAAATGGATCATGCCTGAAAGGACAATCAGAAGCATGAAGGTCATTAAAAGTAAATTCTCCAAGACAAAGAATAGTTCCCCCGTCCTCGCCAATACTTCTATCCCTTTACGGACCGTATACACCACGACTAAAATGAATGCAGCGTTCGCAAAAAATAACGGAATATGAGGATAGGCAAAAGTAAGCAGTGTATCCCCGAAATCCCTCAGCACCCTTGCAGAAAGATAGATGAAATAAAGGATGTATAGAAAAGCTACGATCCTGCCTAGAAAATTCCCCAATATCTGTTTTACAAACTCTGTTAACAGCTGATCAGGGTAGTATTGGAAAAGGCCATAATAAATGAAAAATAGTAAAAATCCGCCTATCATCGCAATAAGGATGACTAGCCAAGCAGCCTGCTTGGCTTCACCTGCAAGCGGAACCAAAAGTGCACTGCCCATTTCAAACAGGAAAATAAGGACGAACAGCTGGTAAGCGCTGATTTTTGCCTTTTCCATGAGGATGCCACTTCCTTTCCATCATTGATCATCCTTTTTTAAATTCGAAAGATACGGCTTATTACGTAATCCAGTACGGCGAATGAAAGTTTCTGCCTGCACATCTACTTCCAGTTTAGGAAAAGAATCATCGTCCCAATTTTTTTCTAGTTCTTTCCACTTTTTCGGATGGGATTCATGCATGATTTCACCAAAGCCAAAAATATCGGATTTATTTTTTTGTGCCCGAACGATCGCATCTTCCATCGTCTTCTTCAAGTCTTTCGCTAACTTCTTTTCAATATCTATCAGAACATGCGTATCGGTTAGATTCAAAGGAACATTCGCTTCGCGGATATCTCCTTCTGCACGGACCTTTATAAATACCTTAGGTTTTCCATTTTCCATTTTTACCGAAATGTTAGTTTTTTGACGAATCACCTGATAGGTGACTGCGTCTTTTTCACCCTCCCAATCAAGGTTTGTATTGGTACTTTCAATCCTATCCAATACCCACATTGATCCTATTGCCTTATCACCATCCAGCCAGTCAATCAATTTCCCATCTTTAAAAACACCAATTCCTGCTGCATTAGGGTTTGCCTCAATATCCGAAGACTGAGTATTCTCCATTTTATCCTCTTTACCTGTGTTTCCTCTCACGGTAAAACCACTTATTATCGGTTCTTTCCCGGTACTAAGCAGATTCTTGATCGTTTCTTGGAGATTGATGCTAATATTTTTCCCCTGGGTTTTTTCAGTGATTTCAATCGTCCTAATGACTTTCTCAGAAGATACCTTATCGATTGCGGTTAACGTTTCGATTATATCCTTGGCTTTCACACCCCGGGCAATCACGATCCTCGTAGTTGCCCTGAATTCCGGTGAACGCTCAAATGCATCAAAAATATCGTTAAGGCCCTCTTCTTTTGCTAGCTCCTCACCTATGACAATCAGGTTGGCATGGGCAAAATACATATCTCGGGAGATTTTAGTTGAAGCGATACTATCCAGTTCAAGCACATTATCTCCGGTGGCCCTATAAATGGATATCGGTGGATTTGTTCCGCCGCCTCCCTGAAGAGCTCCCGCAACATTGCCTGGATTAATGATTTGGAACGTTCCTACTAACTTTCCTTCTTTATTTCTGTCGAGTCCAACCGCCGAGACGATGGCCATTTCGTTTAACTCTGTTTTATCCCAACAGCCTGAGGTAAATGTAGTACAGATCACCATCAAGAACAGAATTAGCTTTTTACGATTCATTGCCTTCACCTTTTTTCCCGTCAGAAGTTTTCATTCCACGCGATTCAGGAGGCAATGGTCTTTGATTTCCGCCTTCCCTTATCAGATTATTTTCGTTGGATAATAATTTTGGCCTTTCCTTAAAGGCCCACATAGGTCTTCTGAAGAATGTGTCGCCCAACCCTTCCGGATTCAGAGGGGCGAGCGGTGTCATATAAGGAACTCCAAACGAACGCAGGCTGCATAAATGGACAATAAGGACGAAAAAGGCTAAAATCATCCCATAAAAACCTAAAGCGCCGGCACAAATGATGAATCCGAACCGCACAATGCGGGCAGAAATCGCGATGGAATAAGAAGGGGTTGCAAAACTGGCAATCGCCGTGATCGAGACGATGATGACCATTGCCGGCGATACGATACCAGCCTGGACTGCCGCCTGCCCAATGACCAAAGCTCCGACAATGGACATGGTCGAACCAACAGCCTTTGGCATCCGAAGACTTGCTTCCCGTAATATTTCAAAGGTCATTTCCATAAGAAGCGCTTCAATGACGGCCGGCAAAGGAACCGTTTCCCTTTGGGCCGCTACAATGACCAGCAACTTCGTTGGAATCATTTCCTGATGAAAAGTCGTGGCTGCCACATAGACAGCCGGCCCGACTATAGAAATAATGAAAACGATGATCCGTAAAAAACGTGTGGCTGAAGCAATGTCGAAGCGATTATAGTAGTCTTCGACAGATTGAAAAAACTGTACGAATAATGCCGGGGCTATCAAGACAAAAGGCGTTCCATTAACGAATATCGCCACTCTTCCTTCCAGAAGGTTTCCCGCAACCATATCCGGTCTTTCTGTATGGTTAAGGGTTGGGAATGGGGTCATGACCTGGTCTTCTATCAATTGTTCAATATATCCTGATTCAAGAATGCTATCGATGTTAATTCGATTTAAGCGCTTTTTGACCTCCTCGACAATTCCTTCTTTGACAATTCCATTTATATACATGATGGAAACATCCGTCTTTGTCACCGTGCCTATTTTCATCGACTCTATCCATAAATCCGGGGTATTGATGATCCGGCGTAACATGGCGATGTTCGTTCCATTCGATTCCGTAAACCCTTCTCTTGATCCCCGGACAGTCAAATGCGTACTTGGTTCCTGAATCGAGCGCTTTTCTCCTCCTCTTGTACTGGCAACAAGGGCGATGTTTATTCCATCAACAAAAATGATGCTGTCCCCTGATAATAATGACAAAAACAATTTTTCCCAGTCCTTGACGGTTTCTACACCACCGAGGGAAACCACGTCTTCAGAGATTATATCCAATGCTTCATGTGGAAGCATTTTTTCTGATAGATGAGGATTTTTCATGATTGATTCAATTAAAAAGTCCGTAACGCTGGGATTATCAATCAGACCCTGCACATACAAGATAGTTGTTTTCATCTCCGGATTTTGACCGATCTTCAACGTTCGGATAATGATGTCCGGACTGTTTCCCGTCTTTTTCTTCAGGATTTCCAAATTGGCAGAAATGGAACTTTCAATATAATCAGGCGTTTTGCTTTTGGATTGATTTTCATCTTCCTTTTTCTTTTCACGTTGTTGCTTCACTTGTCTCTTTTGTTTGAAAAAAGAAGCCATAGCACCGAACCTCATTCCTTTTTCGTTTCACTCATTTTGTCCAAAGCACTCTCCCTTTATTCCGAGGCCAGCCTTCTTCCTTCCATAAGAAAAAGGCTGTCGCAATGACAGCCTTTGGTGTTCATTTTCGGTTATGTAATGAAAGTGCCGATTCTAACGGCCCAATCAACTAAACAGAAATTATACTTTGCCTTTATTCCTTCTAAAAATTAAAACAATGAAAATAATCAATAACAAAGCCAATATCGCATAAACGATGTTTGAATAAATGTCCATATACCCTACAATATCTTCCCACGAAGATCCAACAGCTGCCCCGATATTCACTAAGATGATGTTCCAAATTAATGTTCCGGATGTTGTGTAAAGCAAAAAGAGCCAAAAGCTCATATGGGACATGCCTGCAGGAATTGAGATCAAGCTTCTGATCAGCGGAACCAGTCTACAGAAAAACACGGTCCATGCCCCGTACTTGTCAAACCATGAATTCGCCTTATGGACGTCCGATACCGTTAACCGAAGAATATAGCCCCATCTTTCCACGAACTTTTCAATGACCTTCACATCAAGAAGTAAACCAATTCCATAAAGGACGACTGCCCCTGCCACTGACCCTATAGTCGCAGCAATCACGACGCCGATAATCGTCATATTCGCTGTCGTCGTCATGAAACCGCCAAAAGTAAGAATGACCTCTGACGGGATCGGCGGGAAAATATTTTCCAATGCTATTAATAGAAAGATTCCCAAATACCCAAAATCATTCATGAATTCCGTAATCCAGTTTTCCATTTAATACGCTCCTAACTGTAGTGAATCAAACAGCTGACTTGTTACCCGCCGGCTGCTTATCTTGCAATTAATCTTACTCCCTTTATTACCTATCTTTGTTCTTACGCCGTTCTTGATACCTTTGGAAAAACCAAATGGAAATCGCGATCCAACAACCACCCGCCAAATATCCGGCTATGATATCACTAGGATAATGGACCCCCAAATATATTCGGCTTATGCCTATCGAGAGGATCATCATCATGCTGAACAGAATCAATAGAATCCTTGCCCACTTAACCGTCATATGACGCCATAGCAGAAATGTGAGAATACCGTACAAAGAGAATGCATTCATGGCATGTCCACTAGGGAAACTGTACCCCCCTATTTCGATGAGTCGATGTAGATCGGGCCGGGCCCGTTGAAACAATAGCTTAACCATCAAATTAAGAAGAGGGGAACCAACCATGACTGCACTGAATAAGACTAGTTCCAAACGATGCTTCAAAACCCTATATAAGAAAAACAAAATGACCAAGGAAAGGATGATCAGGGAAACGGTTGAACCTATGTAAGTAAAGAACTTCATGATGTCCGTCAGAAGAGGGGACTCCCATCCCTGCACCAAGGAAATCACATCTTCATCAAATTTCAGGTATTCATTTGCACTTATGGTAAATGCCATGAAACTGAACCCGATTAAAGAAAGTACACTTATTATAAAGGCAATGGTTAATTGCTGCTTTAATTTCATAATAACATCCTTTCACTTATTAAAACTGTTTCATATGGAAATTTCTATTTTATCATATCTTCTTCATTGCATGGTGGGTGTAATTGCTTCATCGCCCGCCAACCTAATTCGGGAACATGCCTGGACACAAAATTTTCTACTTTATCATACTACTCTATTCCTCATTGTTACCTCAACTTCAGGTTACTATAAGATTTCCTGTCGAACCTTTCAAGGAATGGCAGGAACATATTTAACGCCTACCATTCAACATGCAAAAAGAAAAAAACCTTATGCAGGTTAGGGCACAAGGTTTTTCGTTTTTTACATGCGGCTTGCCTTAAGCGGTAGTGATGTCAAAGTTTGCCCGGTCGCTGAATCGGTTAGATTCTCTTCTAACTGGAACGATGGCACCGCTTCAATATGCTTGAATTTCTTCAGGAATGCAGTAAGCGCAATCTTCGCTTCCAGCCTGGCCAGCGGCGCTCCCAGGCAGAAATGCGGGCCATTTCCGAAGGTAAGATGTTTCTTATTATTAGGGCGGTGGATATTAAGGGTGAAGGGGTCTTCAAACATCTCTTCATCCATATTAGCTGCACTCATCCAAACAACCACGCTATCCCCTTCTTTCAATTCCACTCCCAATAGATCGTTATCTTCCTTTACGGTGCGATCCAATTTAATAAGATTGAATCGGAAACGGAGCATTTCTTCGACCGCCTGCGGAACTAAATCCAGGTTTTCATGTAACTCTTGATAAACTTCTTTGTCATCATATAGCAGGGAATAAAAGCTATTGGCCAATAAATGACTTGTGGTCTCGACTCCTGCCCCTAAAATCAGCATGGTCGTCCGGACAACTTCATCATCCGTAAACATTTCCCCATCCACTTCTGACTTCAATAGATCTGAGATGATATCATCCGCCGGGTTCAATCGTTTTTGCACAACAATCGGATACAAATACTGATAGTATTCTTTTGCGGCCACTTGCTTCAATTTATCTACTTCTTCTTGTTTTTCTCTATCAAAAGGAAGAAATAAGGTATCCACCCATTTCTTAAACAATAAACGATCTTTCGAAGGAACGCCCATCAAATCTGCCATGACAATGATCGGAAGCGGACTCGCCAATGATGCCACAATATCGATTTCCGATTCCTCGTCCATTTGTCCAATCAATTCATCTGCAATTTCCTGAATGCGAGGTTCCCAGTTTTGAAGACTTCTAGGTGTGAATGCTGCTGCCAGCAGTGAACGGCGTTTTCTATGATCAGGTGGGTCCGATTCAGTGATTTGGATCTTTTCAGGCACAGAACCTTCTTCACTATCCGTTCCAACCGATATCGTAGTCCGATTCCGAACACTTGAAAAATGTTTATAATCACTGAGAACCCGCTTCACATCTTCATATTTAAAAACATTCCACGTATCCGTTCCTTCGTGATAACTCACAGGGTCATTTTCTAACATCCTTTTACACCAAGCGTACGGACTAAATTCCTCCGTCCGTGTTTTAAACCTAGTAATTTCTTTTACTGCAATAACTTCTTTCATGATACCGACTCCTCCCACTTCTCAAAAGTACCTAACAAAAGGACCGAATGTGAAGCATTCTCCATCTCCGTCGATTTGTTATAGGGTCGAGCATTCCTGATAGACTTTTTCACCAAATCCTTAAATACACATCTATTCCATTATAGGGTAAAAGACCGCAACAAACCATGCATCTTCCATACCAGCAGCCTTACGTGAAATTTGCCCCACAATCCCGACACCCCTATGTAAAACTGCTTATTTTTGACAATTACCTTTCTTTTTCTATTTTTTTATGTCTCTCAATTGATGCTAAAATCCAATCCTCTTTTTTCAAATTTGGAGACAGTGCTTTTCACTAAGTTATTTCAGTATAAATTATTTTTATAATTGCCGGAGTTTGAATCGGAATGACTCCACTGCATAGAAAAACGGCTGCACAATGAAGCCGTCCGGTTTGTTAAACCCTTACTGGATTGTTTTTCAAAGAAAAAAACTGCAGGCAAACTCGCTTTTCTTCGAGTTTACCTGCAGCTTGAACGCCTGCACGATGCCGCCGTCAATTTTTGCCCCTTTTAATCAGTTCATGCAAATCATCCATTTTCTTTTCCATGATATCCAGTCTGGTTTTACGGTGCTTGATGGAACGGAAAAGGGATACGGTCCCAACGATGATCAGGATTAGAAATACAAGGCAAAACAATTGGTATACCAGATCCGCAATATTATACCCACTCACTATGTAATCCCCCTAAATGGCATTCTCAATATTCTATTATACACCAGGCAAAATGAACAATTTAACCTTTTTAAGGAGAATCGGGAATAAAAAACCGATAGCCATTTGCTACCGATTGCAGACTTTAGACAAAATCGATGAAAATAAAGTTTGTTTCAGTTTTTATGAGGGTTTATAAAACCTCGAACGT
>NZ_JAGGQJ010000024.1 GCF_018613325.1 Bacillus sp. ISL-34
ACTTTTGGATTGCGTATTATCACGATTTTCTTTGTTTCTTTTGACATGATGAGGATTGACCGTGACGACATCCATGTTTTGTTTGACTAGCCACTTTGAGAGGTTTATCCAATAATGACCGGTAGGTTCCATTCCGACTATCGTGGTGTCTAGGTTTTTCATGTGTTTTAGTTCCTTGATCCAGTTTAGTAAGCTAGTAAAGCCCTCTTCGTTATTTTCAAAAGACAAAGGTTTCCCGACCACAATGCCCCGATAGTTTACAGCACGGGCCACGTGTACGTGTTGGGCAATATCCACACCAACAACTAGATGTTGTTCCGTAATTCTCTCAATTAGTTGATTTTGTTTGTTTTGCATTTTAAAATTCATAGTAGGGCTTCCTCCTTAAGACTTTGAGTTAGATTGGACTCTATACTCGTATCTTACTGAGGGGCTCTATTTTTTTCAAACCTGATATTTAACAATCTACAGGAATGCTAACGGGTGCTTTAGTTGAATAAGAATAACTAAAAAAGTTGATTCCTTGAGATGGAAATCGGCTTTTTTAATAGGTGACATTTCCTTAGCGTTGTAAATCCGCATTTTCCTGACGCTACCCCAAATTTACTTTTACTCTACATGGTAACAGAAAGGTAAGTATAGCGTTAATCTAAAATCCAAACGTAAATTGTAACATATCGGTTTTTATTAGGGGAGGGTTATTTTTTTAACCCTCCCTAACTTTTGGTAAACCTTGTATTATTGAGACAATTATTGAATATTCATTTTCGACTGAAGGTTGTTGCTACATAAAATAATTTCCGATTAGTTATTTATTAACGAGTAAAGGAGGGTTTCTTAAATGAGTAATCAAATGTCTGTACAGTTTCAGAGAGTTATAAATTTTAACGTGAAAGGTGAGAGTGTTTCTGATTATTGGTGTGTACAGATAGGGGATGACAATAGTAATCATTCATTTTTTTATGAGAATTTTGAGGATATTATTGAGGATTGGAAAGAAGAACAAGTTATAGAGAGTTTGAAAACATTTGAAATCCTAGAGGATTTTATAGAGGGTTTAGAATATCAAAAAGGTTTTTACTATCCTTCTAAATCTAATGAAAGTATTTGGGTAGAAATACAAACTTCTAAGCAAAATGAATCTTTTAGACTATCCTCTTAATGGGGTAGCGTCAGGAAAATGCGGATTTACAACGCTAAGGAAATGTCACCTATTAAAAAAGCCGATTTCCATCTTAAGGAATCGACTTTTTTAGTTATTCTTATTCAACTCAAGCACCCGTTAGTTCAACTTTTAAGAATTGATTACCATAGTTCTTAAGATTCAACCGAATCCAATTCTTCTATATCTGCAGTAACCTCAAAATACATTTTGATCCCGGCTACCAACGACGCATCCTCATCAGATAACGGCCCGATATTTAAGGTATACCGTTCATTGAGATTGTTTATCTTCAAACCGTGTAACAAAATCCGTGCTTCTCTCTGGTAACTATACTGGGGAAACTTATAAAACAGTTCTTTTCTTTGATCGGTAGGCTCTATATAAAACTCTTCGTTCTCGAATAAGGTGTAGTTAATGTGAGATATCTCAATTCCAAAACCCTCACGACGGATACCTTGCATAATCTGATCATAAAAAGGTCGTGCTTGAATGATCAATGTTGCCGGTGCATCGTCAGGATGCACATTAAGAACTGCATTTGAAGAAAAGCCACTGTACATTCTTTCATCAAAGTCATGGCGGACCTGCTGCAGCCCAGGCCGAGTTACGTTTTGCAATAAATCAAGGCCGCGAAAAGAATAAAAACAGAACGTAGGAATGAAGTAGGTAGACTTTCTTCTTAACAATACAAAGTCCCCATCAGGTAAAATTTCCAAATCCTCCCCAAGTTTCCCTCGACACTGCTCTATCCTCGGATCCGTCTCCTTTAACCGCGCAAAAACACCCTCATATAAATCACCTTGCTCACTATTTCCGTTGTCCTTGGCAATATTGATGTATTTTCCAGGACAAGAAAAACTGACTTCCCCGTCCTTCAACGCTTTCATCCATTTTGTAGTGCCAAATTTAAAAAGAATCAATGAATTTTCTTCTGGAATCATGGTTTTATTTCCATCCTATTAGTATGATTTTAAAGCTATACAGCCATATTTCATCATAACTTTAAGATAACTCCCCCTTTAGCACAAAATGCTTGTACCTTATTGGGAATGAGTGCTTAACGTGCAAAATTTCCGTTTTGCTGGCTGTACCCCGTTAAATATATTCATCTTCCTACTCTATAAACTAAGGTTTTCTTTAACCTTTTCCCATTCTGATGACACTTTTGGATTTATCTTGTCAAACACTTTTGTTGATGTAAGAATCCCCATACTTGCAACAGTAGTCTCATATCGAAAGACAAGTTGTAAAAGTATGGCTGATACTTTTTTGCTGTTTTTCGTTCCGTTGTTGAGGAATACTTGTCTAAATTCATTAAACAGTTGTTTACAAGATGAACGTAAAATTTCTAATTTTATTCCATTTACAATCAACCCAGTTGTGAAAACTGTTTGAGCAATTATAGAAATGAAATTGATGTTTATTCCATTAATTAACATCAAGGTAAAAAAGAGAAAAATATAAAAAACCACTTTTACTCTTTCTGTCTTCACCATTTCCTCCGTTACTTTCCAAGTAAACAATGTATTTTCAAACACATTCATCCCTAAACGAATAAGCGATTCTTTTTGTGTATTATTATAGAAAAGCTGTGTTTGTTCATCATCTAGTTTGACACCAAGCGCATCAGACAATAAATGTACTCTTCGTTTACTTTGTGCCTCTCGTAATAAAGAAAGACTTACCCAGTTGCTAATAATAAAATAAGCAACGTTAATAATGATAAATACAATATTGATGCCCGTATTCAATAAGGGATTTTTTTCAGTAAAGAAGACCAAACATGAACATAAAACTGAGAACCAGAACAAATAGCCACTCCATTTATTAACCTTTGTTACTAGTTGGAAATAATTATCAACTGTATCAATACGATCCATAAACACTCTCACTTTCTTTTTTTAAAAATCAGGAAATAACTTTTTGATTTCCTCTTCTGCTGTATAAGGCATATTTTCCGATTCATATTCCTTTGTTTTTGCTACAATCTTTTTAGCTCTGTCTACTTTGTCTTTATAACCTTGTGGATCAAACAAAGTATAGTCCATTTTTTCAATTGTACTATATACATAATCTTTGATATTTAAGCAATTCCAATAATAGTCTTCTACAATCGAGTTCTCTAATAGATAAGAAGAGCGATAGTTTCCGTTCAATCGATTCCAATACTTCATCAAACGAACCAACGGTTTAATTTCATAGTAGTTACTTACGTTTTTATCGCTTAACTTTTTATTAAATGCGTTTGGATCAGTCTTCATCCATTCTTCGAATGGGGAAGATTTTGATGGTATATATATGTCACCCCATAAGTCTATTTTTGCAGGTACCAATTCGAACTTGATATGATTTAACTCAAGCACTATGGTTGGATGAGACTGGTAGATTTCTGAGCTTTTATAGTAATAATTCACAAAATCTTTTAAATGATTTAAAAGTGTCTGGGGCTTGTAATTGTTTGGATTTTTAAAAATGACCATATAATCAACATCAGAGTACATATCCGCCTTTCTGGGCAGGATAGTCCCTCTAGTATAAGAGCCAAATTTAAAATGATTATTTAATTCATTTTTATTAAAATATGTAACTAACCGGCTGGCTAATGTATCTATTGATCTGTCAACTTTATCCTTTTCCTCTTGCTTTAAGTTAAGTTTTGAAGCTAGTCCATCAAGGTGAGACTTTACACTCATTTCCTTTCCCCTTTTCATCCTTATTTATCCACCTATTATACCAAATAAGTAGGGGTATAAATGGTGCTTATTCCATGATTAGACATTTTTTATCCCAAAGATAATTTATAGCCCCCGGAAATGAGGGTTCTTTTTTTTTAGTTTCCACAAATACTTGCCAAACATGATAACCTCAATAGACCATTTTTAGGTTAGTCAATCCCAGGAGATGATAACAAACAAAAAAAGCCTGGTATTCCAGACCTCTTTCATAATCACATCCGATGCGTGAATCAACTACCTTTTGGATATATCTTTTATAGTTTTTGCTATTGCTAAAAAAATGATGATGTTAATATAGAAGTAGCTATTAGAAAAAATTATAGGAGTGAAGGACAATGAGTGTACATAAAGCCCTTACGTTACATGCTCAAAAACAAAATCAACTTTTTACTGAATTTTCCCTATTAGACCAACAACGTGAAGATTATATTCAAGAAGCTATAGAATTATGTAAGGCTGAAAAGGATTTTACAACAGACCATATTAATCAAATCACTATGCAAATCAATGTTCTTGCAAACCAAAGGCTAATACCTACTCGTAAATTAGTTACCCCAGAAATGGTTCATTCATATGTGGAGTCATTAAAGTAAAATAATTTACTGATCTCTTAGTCGTAAGAAAAAGCACCGAATATCGGTGTTAACCCTCGACCTCCTAATCAAATATTAAAGATAATTTATAGCCCCCAGAAATGAGGGTTCTTTTCTTTTGAGCATGATCTCGCTCATTTCTTTTCCTTCTTTTCTATTTTATGCAGGATGATAGAGCAAATAATCGTATAGACTGCCAATATCAAAAAATAATAACTTGGAAAATCCTCATATTTTTCAATCGCTGAAAATGTATATATTGCATACAGCACAATAGGAATAAACAATAATAATCGAAGTTTCCACAAATACTTGCCAAACATGATATCCCCTCCTTAAACGCCCATAATTGCGTTGTACTGTGTTTTAACACATTAAATACATAAGCCCTTCCCAATAACATTAGAACACCGTGGCGGTACGTTTAAATGGGTCGTTTTCATTTAAAATGATTGAAAATTAATATTCAAGACCAAAATATAACAACATCGAACCCCCAACCCCCAATCCTTGGGGGCTCGCTCGGCACGTGCCATTCCATTCGGTTTGGAAGACCGTCAAACCAAATGAATTTGGGTAAGCTTTTTGGAATAGATTAGGCATCAACTCCTTAAATTCCTTCCCGTTGGTCAGTCAGACATTTACCGTTGACACCTGCCATGTTTGGTTGTTCTCCCTCAGTTTAAATATGCTAGAGCATCCTCTTTCTTGCCATTTACGCTCAATTCAAAATGTAAGTGCATGCCAGTGGAGGAACCTGTCGTTCCACAATTGCCAATCTGTTGTCCTTGCGATACTTTTTGTCCAGATTGTACCGATATTTTAGATAAATGAGCATATGAGGTTTCCAATCCGTTTGAATGCTTAATGATTACCCGTTGCCCATATCCTGCTTTATGATTATTCGGGTCTTGCCAACCTGCAGTAATGACTTTACCTTCTTTGGCTGCCTTAATTGGAACCGGCTTCTGGCCACAACTGAAATCTGTTCCTGCGTGAAGTTTTGGTTCATTAGTAATTGGATGAATGCGATAACCGAAATTAGATGTGATCTTGCCAATTATCGGTTTGATGAATCCAAAAGCGCTCACTGGTGCTGTTTCTACTTCCAAATACCGGAGCACATTATCGACATAATTAACATCTCCGTACCTATCCCAACCTTGCTTATTTGCCATCATTTCAGAAAATTCAATGGCAACCCGTTTGGAATATCCGCCTCGTTTTAGAGCATATGGGATAAATCCCGTCCCGAAATTATACGATTGAAGAGCAAGTTTCACGTCTCCTTTGGTTTGTTTGATGATGCCAGCGAAGTATTGGACTCCTACATCAATACTTACAGCAGGGTTGTTAATCGTATTCCTTGGCAACCCCAAACTTTCACTTGATTGCATCACATCAGGCAACAACCCACCAGATTCCTGCATGATTTTCGCTAATAAAAGATTTACATGCGCTTCTACACCGTATTTTATGGATGCCTGACGTACCAAGGGTTCATACCGCATTACTTCTGGTGTAACGAGCGCTTTGCCTGTTATGTCACCGTCTATGTCAGGGTTATTTTCTTTCTGATATTGTCCGAAAATGCCACCAATCAAGATAAGTGGAATCATGAGTAAAGGAAACAGCGCTACGAGTACGTAACGCCAATTTTGGATTAAGAATACAGGCACGAACATTTAATCATGCCTCCTTGTTGCCATAAAGGATGTTATAACGTTCGATATCAATGAGCTTCATCTCTTCTGGGGTGTGGTCTACTTCAATGTGAACACGGTTCGTATCAACGACATAGATGCCTTCTCCCCGTTTGGCCTTCAACAATATTTGCCCTTCCTGCTCCGATAGGTCCAATACTCGGTTTTGCTTGATATCATCCAAATCAATGGACGATAACCCTAATATCATCTGACATGTCGAGTTGGCAATGATCGCTTCACCGTAGTTTCGATTCCCTTCAATTGCGCTAAGATAATCGGAAATCTGTTGAGTGGCAACCGTAGCACCACCCTTGTATTTCCGAATACGTTTGTATATTTGATACAAGAACTTCATTGCTCGTGGGTTGTTTGGGTCAGCCATGATATGCGCTTCATCCACGTATAACCGTTTAATACCTTCACGTTGCGTAATTTCATCCCATAAGAAGGACAGCACATTATACATCGCTGCTTGCTGTGAATCTGCTTCTTCGTCCAAGTTTTTTAAGTCAAAGCAAATCATATCTCCGTTTAAATCCACGTTCGTATGCCCATTGAACAGGCGTTTATTTGACCCGTGAACGTATTGCCATAGGATTTCCTTAAATTCTTTCAGTTCTGGATGCTCTTCTAAATCAATTTTGTCATAAAAGTTTTCTAAGGTAGGGAAATCGGTGGCAGTAAATTCGCTGAAATTTGTATCCAGTTTCATGGATGGGGTGTTATCTTCGTAGGTTTTGAGCAAATAACGCTCTATCAGAGCATTTTCTAGGGCGGTAATATCCTTTTTAATCAATCGGAAAAAGATTTTTAATCGCTGGATTTTTTGGAAAAGGAGATGCACGTCAATTTCTTCATCGTCATCACGGGTTAAATCCATTTTATCGGCATGATACCTTATTTCTAATGGGTTTATGATGGTGTTGCTCATTACGGATAAGTAAATCACCTGCCCGCCTAATTTCTTGATTGCTTTGGAAAATTGGCGCTCTGGGTCGATGGAAAAAACCTGTACGCCTTGCATCCAGTAACGCATCATGTCCTTTAACATATAAAAGGTTTTACCCTTGCCAGTACGACCGACTACAAACTCGCTGTGACTATCAAGCAATCCGTATTGATCAACTACCACTAAAGACTCCGTGGTTTTGTTTTTGCCTTTGATAACCCCAGTGGGGTGGAATATTTCCGATTCATCAAATGGGAACATACTTGATAATGCTTCCGAATCCATCGGACGGAATGTCCATTGCGGTAAAGTATTGTTGACCGTGGGTAAAACGGAATAAAACGCTTCTAGCATTTCATGTCTGGGTGCATATCCCTTCAAGCCCGATCTCGATAATATTGCTTGTAATCGTCCCGTGATTCTATCCAATTGTGCTAAGGAATCTGCCTGTAAGTGCAAATACATATGAGTCATGAATACTTTTGTCGTTGTGCCAGATTGAATTTTGGTAAGAAGTTCAGTCGAACTTTCGATTTCCTGCTTTGTTTCAATCAATCGCTGTGGTGTCAGAGCGTTTTTACCTTGTAATCGGGTAGCCAAGTCCATGATGGAGCGATTCAAACTGTTTATCATCTTGTCTGGAGAAGTCGGTTCAATGTGATAACTGACGGATATGTTCTCCTTAAATCGGTAAAGTTTGGTCAGCCAGTTACCTTTTTTACGGTTTGGAAAATCCACTATCACCAATGTTCTGGCGTAATTTTCACCGAATTTCATATACTCCATATCCTCATGAATATAGGCAGGTGCCAGACTATCACGGATGGTCATGAAATCTTGACCGTTATCCAACCAAGTTTCACCCTGTATTTGTTTCTTATTTTTGATCAATTTGCTTGGCAATGCTTTAATCATAATCATTCTCCTCCTGTTATCATTTGTGGGATATATTCGTTTTCAATCGGTAGCAATTGCGCCATTTGATAATCAAAAAATGTATGGAAATACTTGATAATCTCCTTGTTGGTCACCGTTTGTGCCGATAATTCCAGTTCATCCAAACCTGACGTAATGTATAGCGTTTTTTCTTCCAAATCCTTGATAGCATCCATGTACGCTTCTTCCGTGCCATCCTGAATCTGAACTCCATAAATGATGTACCGTTGACGTTGTATCATTTGCTGTGATTTGGTGAAACTCTCGGCATGGGTGATGTATGTCTCCAATAACCCTTGTTTAATGGGGTTTGTTGTGTTTTTTAACATTTCTCTTTGAAGGGTGATGTATTGTGTCAGGTCTACGGGTTGAGAAACGATTGTTTGCTGAATGGGGAACTCAAGACCCGTTAGGAAGTCTTGATATTGCTCAAATACATGATTCATTTCGAAATTAGACATTAGTTCCATGTTCCGCGAAGATATTTTAAGAAGTTTTACTAATTTGTTGTCCTGTGTGACTAGCAGATTTCCATGGACGGCTTTTAATGGAATGGATCTTTGCGCTGTCAGTTTTTGCTTTTGCTCCTTGGTCTTCAATTTCGGAAATAGTTTCATCGTATCGCTCCTTCTCATATCGAAATTCTTTTTGACGTAATTCGTATTTAATCCAGGCCCGTAAGTGGTACATGACGGGGATATTCTTTCTAACTGGCCTATCTGCAATCAAGTACCCTGGGATGAGGATTAGACCTGCTACAACTCCCAATTTGACGAATGGATTGAATGGAAGATAAAAAGTGAGTGCCGATATTATCAAAGGGACGGACAAAGTTTTGATTAACTCGCCCGCCTTGATATCTCCAAACAATTTGACTCCTTCATCAATGGTTTTCGGTATTAAAAACTCCTTTTTTTCAATCATGAGTGGTTTCCCTCCTTACTTGACCATGCCAGCAATCCAATTCAGCAAGATTCCTGCTGTTAAAACAAAAATCAAGATGCCTCCCGTACCTTTGATGCCATCAATAATTTCTGCTTTTTTATGTGAGTTGGTTCCTGCGAATTTGTACATCACCCCGTAAATGATGCAACCTAATATGGCCGCAGGTATGGATAATCCAATTAACAGGTCTGCTATACCGTCAATTACCTTTTTATATTTCGCTTCCGGTGAGGCAGCTGCCATTGCGATTTTAGGAGCGAACAATATTGCACCCATTGTTACACCTTGTATGCTCTTCTTGAAAATTTGATTTGCTTTCAAACGCTCGATAAGTGATTTCATTAAAATCTCCCCTTTTTGGTTGTTTTAAAGTATATATGATTATTTTCGACGGTTTAAAAACTCTGTTATGGCAAGTTCTACAACTTCCTTCTTCTTCATGCCATTGGTTATAGCATATATGGACATTTGCGTGAACACATTCCTATTGATGATTGTTGCTAGGTTAGCAGTGTCATTGGTGATTTCTTCTGGTTTATCCAACTGGTTCAGCTCCTTTCATCATTTAAAAGTATAGTTGATTACATTTAGCATACATGTAAACATTAAACCATGCAACCATTATTTTTATAAATTATAGAAAAAAGAATACCCCGAATCAGGGCATCCTTGTCATATCAAGCATTTTCCAACTCAAAAATTTTATTTTCGCTCATAAAAGCATTGTACAAACAAGATTCTACGTAAAAATGAAGTGGAACTCCTGACTCTGCTGATCTTGCTAAAGCATCTTCATATATGTGTTTGGGTATGTTGTACGTTGTTAATTCTCGTTCGCTTTCTTCAAGGTCAGGGACACTTTCATATTTTCCGTTTTCAATCGACTGGGCAACCAATAGCCCTACATTTATATATTTTTCTTCAGCATATTGATACAACTTATCTTTTATTTGTTTATGTAATGGCAATGTAAGTTTATGATTTTCGCCTTGTACTTCATTAACTGGAGGAAGGTTCTCAAAATAATCCGATACAACAAATCCAATAAAAGCATTTTTTTTCATATTAAAATCAGTCGTGTATTGTTCCACTTTATTCACTAAATGAATCGGCATTGAAATCGGAAAATGCTCTTTTTCTAATATGATTTTATTTTCTATATTGAGCAGTTTTTCTTGTGTTATTCCTTCTTCAAATTGTTCAGCGAGTGCGTACATTATCATGCTCGCTCGGGAAACACTTAGATTTTTGGATGCTGTCATTATTCGGTTTTTTGCTTCACTCGATAATTTAACCGATACCCGTCTTGTTTCTCCACGGTTTAATCTTGGCACGTTGTTCACCTCGTTTCCTTAATCATTTATCTCCTGTCTAATGTATTCTCATTCGCTCTTGAAAATCCTTTGATACCCAGCAAATCAAGTTCAAAAGAGGAAAAACAACAGGTCAAGATCTTCGCCAAATTCCCCCTTGAATAAGGGTGGCGGAGATAAAAGCAGTCATACGACTGTTTTAAAGCCTTGCTACGCAAGGTCTGATTGTTATGTCATTATTTGGTTGCTTTTCATAAAACAATCATTTATACTTTATTTTAAGCATACTATAGGTTATGACAAGGGGCAAAAAAGCAGGTTTTTTATTTTTTTATTTAATTTAATCAACTATACTTTTAAATGATTAAAAAGGAGATGTATCAAATGGGAGTTAAAGAGCGCAAAACGTACAATCTGGATTCCGGTGTGGTTGAGAAATTCGAAAAAATATGTAAGAAAAAAGGTTTGAGTTATTCAGGACAAATGGAAATGATACTCGAACATTTTGTGGCAAAAGATGATGAAAAGTTCGTTGATGAAATTCAGGCTCCACGTATCGAGGCATTGGTCGAAAGAGCATTAAATAAACATACCAACCGGATGGCAGCCATGATTCATAATTCGCATGTAGATTCAAAAGCAGTATTAATCGGATTGCCCACGATCTACAAGAAAATGATTGGAGTGATGGAAGCAAGTATCCGACTTCATATGGAAGATGAATTGTTGGCCGATGTTGAAACCACTTTACAAAGCAAATACGGAAGTGAAGCACTTGCCATGCGAATGATGGGTGAATGGAGAACAGTCGCTAAAGAAATGGTAATCGAAGAATCCAAGCAGGGACGCAAACAAAAGGATGCCATGTAAGAAATGGGAGCGTTCGTCTCCAATATTTATTTCAAGAATTTAAACGATGCCAAGAACAAAACGAAATATATTTGCTTCCGAGAACGTCAGGGCGAAAAAGAACGACTCGGCATATTCAGCAAAGACAATGATAATGCCAGTTTGAAAGGTTTTCAAAAACTGCTCGATGATAAGAAAACAAGTCATTCATCCGTTGCTGTTGCCCATGAACTTGTATTTTCAATGAGCCGGAACGAATGGGAGCGAAGTGGATTTGAACCTGGCGATTATAAAACATTCATTCGTGAAGTAATGAGTAGGTACGAAATGACCTCAGGAAAACGCCTAGAATGGGTCTCTGCGGAACATTTAAACGATAACAATCCTCATGCCCATGTAATGATAAAAGCCGTGTATCATGACCGTGACGGGGTTCCATTTCGGTTAAGGATTGATAAACCTGACCGTGAAGTGTTCCGAGAAATCTTCCAAGAGGTCAAAAACGATATCCGAGGATTTGAATTGCAACCGCCACAAAGAGAATGGGAACAATCCAAGGAAAACATGAAAAACAAAAATAAAGCAAAGAACACTGCCAGACCTTTATTGGAAAGTTTGAAAAGGAGAATCGAAGAATCACGCAGACAAGGAGAACGTGAACGGGAAAACGATTATGAATATCGGAGGTAATGAAATGAAAATTGATAAAAAAATTCTTGCCAAATCGTTGATATCAAACGGTTTGATAATTGGCACAGTGGATTATGTTGCTGTATCTTCCACGGTGTACCTTCCGAAATTATTCGGTGTCATTCCTGACCCAGAAAAGATGACAGCAGTAAGCAATTATTTTTTAAATGAATGGATGACGAATCCTTCGAATGCTTTACATTCGGCAATTCAAACACCAGAAATTCAATTAGGAGCATTGTCCCTATTCCTTGGTTTGACCGTTAAGGATTTATGGAATAGTCGGAGACATAAGGTTGAAAAAGCATCTGAATATGGAGCATTCGGAACATCCGACTTTATAAAATTAAAGGAAATCGAAACGGATACACAAGATTTTTCACTGGATTTGGGAACAGCAGGAACAATCATTGGCATGATCAATGGAAAACCTATCATCCACCGTGAAAGCAGTTATAAGAATCGTAATGTTATGGTGTTCGGTATCTCTGGGACTCAAAAATCCAAGTCATATATCATCCCAAACATTTTAAATACGGATAGTGATTCCATTATCGTTACTGACGCAAAAGGCGAATTGTACGAAACTACAAGTGAAGCAAAACGGAAACAAGGATATAAGGTACATTTGATAAGTTTCGATTTAACCGAAAATGAAACCTCCGATAAGTACAATTCATTGGATTATATAAAATCGGACGTAGACGCTGCCGAACTTGGAAATACACTCGTCATTAATGCGAACGGTCTTCCCGCCAATGGAGATTCATTTTGGATAAATTCAGAAGCAGGTGCAATTGCCACTCTTGCCCTGTATGCAAAGTACTTTTTGCCAAAAGAACAACAGCATTTGGGAAGTGTATATAACATCTTGGTCAGCAACCCAAAAGCATTACATCATATGTTTAAAGATATTCCAGACAATCACATCGTTAAGCGCTCTTATAATGGATGTATCGGCAACAAAGAGGAAAAAATGCGTGCTCAAATAATGGGTGGAGCATCGTCTGCCATTGATTTATGGAAATACGATGAAACAAGGAATCTCACATATACATCAGATTTCAATCTTCAAGACCTTGGCAAAGAGAAAATGATCATTTATGTAAAGATGCCAGTTGGCAAAAAATATTCAAGACCTTTAATCGCCACATTCTTTAATCAATTATTCGAACAACTGTATAAATTGGCGGAAGGTAATCACGGTACTCTACTTAGACCAGTAAGGATGCTGTTGGATGAATTTGCGAATATCGGTCAAATACCGATGTTTGAGGAAAGATTGTCCACCACACGGAGTTTGGGAATCTATGTAACACCTGTACTACAATCCTTGGAGCAGTTACGAAACAGATACGGACATGAAAAAGCATCGGAGATAATGGATAACTGCGATACTCATATCTTTCTTGGTACGAATGACAAGGATGCTCAAAAACATTTCAGTGAGAAACTAGGCATTACCACCATTCGCATACAAGGTGAATCGGAATCGAAGAATGAACGAGGTGAATCTTCTGGCGAATCCAAAAATTACGTTCAGCGACCTTTGATGACGGCTGATGAAATCAATCGACTGCCAGATAACAAATCAATCGTGTTCATGAGGACTAAACAACCCATGATGTTGGATAAGGCATTTTACACGAAACTTAAACCTCTGGCCGATCTCATGGAAAGCAAAGTGAAATTACATGACTATCAATCAGCAACATCAATTCCATACGATATATACGAACCGCCAAAATTCAAGGAAGCAAAAGAAAAACCTAAATCGAAACCGAAGGTCGACCCACTGGATGAAATGATGGATTCACTGATGGCACAGATGCCACCGGATGAAGAACAACATGAACCGGTTGCTGTACGGTCTAAAGCACAGACCATGATAGACGATTTTGATATTTAATCAAATATGCTTTTAAATGATTAGGAGATGATGGATAATGTTAGCAGAGTGGATAAATGATTATTTAATCGGTTTGATGGAAGGATTCTTGCAAGGTGCTTGGAAGTGGTTGGACGTGTTTATGCTAAGTCCTACAAGTTTCAAAGACCAAGAAGATGGCGTTATCGGTGAAGTTCAAAATTTCATGATGTATTCATCCGTTGGGATCTCCACTCTATTTATGATTTTCGCTTTTCTGAAGGAATTGACCAAGAAAATGGGCGGTTACTCCAATCGTGGCAACTCTGAAATCCTTTCTAAAGGCATCTTAGGCATTGTTTTTGCCTATACCGCACCTTGGATATTAATCAGTGTCCTGCTAAAGATATCGAACGCAATAAGCGCCATATTCTTAGATAAAAATATCAATGTCGATACTTTAAAAAAATTGATGGACGTATCGAATAACGTTTCATCTGCTCTAGTAATTACCGTGTTCTTTCTAACAATCACTATTTTGTGGATGATGATGCAATACCTCGTTCGCTTCGGTCACATGATGGTTTTATGGGTATTAGCACCTTTCGCGGCTACCACAATGGTCAATGAAGAAATGAACATCTTTCCTGCTTGGTGGCGTGAGGCGTGTGCAGTCGTGCTGATGCAACCATTACAGTTATTGATTTTATATATCATCGTGAATTTGGTCGGTGGAGGGAAAAACATCGAAGATTATTACTTGGCAATCGGTTTAATGATAGTGCTCATTTTTTCCCCTGGATGGCTACGGAAATTCTTATTTTCAACTGGTGCAGGCAAAACGATGATGGGAGCTGCAGGTGGAGCAGGAAGAATGGCCATGTACAAATTAATCATGAAACGATAAAGGAGATGTGTTTATATGAAAATCGAAAATAAGAACCAAGGTCTAATACTCCTTGGTTTTCTCGTTTTATTTATCGCTATTGTCACTGTTGCATCTTATTTGCCATTTGTCGGTGTCAAGAACGCTCCTAATCAAGAAACCTATACAAATACACACGATGAACAAATAAACGCCACTGACACCGAAGCCGTGACGAATAAAACGTATAATTTCTTCGCTACTTTTAAAGACGGTGTGCCTCTTAATGAAAATGTTTTTACTGATCTGACTTATCAGCATTTCAATAATGATTTTCTTGTGAACACATTGCCAAATGAAAAAGATAAATTGTTCGGAATATATGGATATGGCAAATTAACACACTCATTTACCACTATGGAAGGATTACAAGAGGAAGGAGGAATATCATCATTTGAAATTGTGGACGTACAGAAGGACAATGTAAACAGGACAATTACAACCTATGTAAGAATGGATGCTTTGGAACTTAACGAGGTTCATTGGATTGAATGGCGGGATATACCGGAGGAAGGATGGAAAATCAATGCTGTATCATTTGACGGGAATATTGAAGCATTATCCGCCCCCATTTCACCGAAACAGCAATTTTAAAATCTCGTAAAATGACTATTTTATACTTGTCTACACTGGTCGAAAAAAGGGTGATATAATAAAAAAAAACGAGAATCTGGTAAATTCTCGCTTTGTCGGAGGCCTGCAAGCCCCACTTTGTGCTGTCGGAGCACGATATAATGTTATGTTGCATTTTCTTCCTGTATTGTGGAACGAAATTGTAACTATCAGTGTATCTATTTGTATTTATTATAGCAGGCTTTCCAACGAAAATTCAACCGTTGGAGGTATTAAAGTTATGGAAAATAATTTTTCAAGTAGAGTAAAGCAATCATTTACAACGTATCAAAATGATCTAGTGCAGGATAAAACGATTTTCGAAAATGCTAATCAGAAATTGGGATACATGTTTTTATATTCATATGCGAATGCAAATTCAATATTCCCGAGTATCCCGTCAATTGCTACAGCGATTTGTGCATCAGAACGTACCGCAATGAGGGTTGTACAAGATTTGGAACGACTCGGATTCATTGAAGTTAAACGAACAAAAGGAAAATCAAATATATATATATTGAATGACTACTACGAGGTTGTTGAAGTTTTTTTGACTAGTGACAAATTGTCACCAGTGTCAGAATGTCATGAGGGTAGTGACAAATTGTCACCGGTACTAGTGACAGATTGTCACACTAAAACTAATAACTTAAAACTAAAAAATAAAAAGAAAAATAGTAGTAGTGCTAATCGCGATTCTATTGATATTAAATTAAAAGAAAAATATCAAAACATACCCACCGAAGAGTTTAATAGAATTAAAGAAAATATGCTGAATGATGAACGGTTGGATACTAAAACCGACAATCAATATAAAGGTTTGCTTGAATATCGGTTAAAAAATTGGAAACCTGCTCCACCGAAAAAGAAAACAAATAAGCGAATGAACATTATCCGTACTGAAGAAGTTCCAGAATGGATTAAAGACAAGGAACCTAAACAAGCAGAAAAAGAATTGATCGCCACTGATGAAGATACTGAAACGAAAAAAGCAGAGTTATTAAAACAATGGGCTGATTACAAACGTAAAGAAGGAATTGTTGATTGATATGTCGTATGATATGGCAGAGGTGAGTTGATATGTCAAATGACAATGAAAATCAAATCTTATCGTCTGCTAAAGAAACCGCGACAATTTTGGGGATACAGAACTCCACGTTACGGAAGTATTGTCAGATGCTCGAAAAATCAGGATATCGCATACATAAGAACGACCTCGGGCATCGTGGGTTCTTCCCCAAAGATATTGCATTAATCAAACGTATTATAGATGTGTCCAAATCAACTGATATGACCCTTGATGTGGCGATTTCCTCAGTGTTATCAACGGTTGGCGAACCTGAGAAATCAGACAGCGACACAACAGAAATCGCTGAAAGTCCATATATTACTAAAGCTGAATTTGAAGAATATCAACTGACACAGGCGGAAATGCAAAAAGCGCTCTTTGAAAAGCAATCGGCATTAATCAAGGATTTGGTCGGAAGGTTAGAACAGCAGGAAAAGTTCAGCAGACGGATTCAAGAAAAAGAAAAAGAGCAGGATCTTGCTCAAAAACAAATCGAGGAACAAGCAGAAAATGAGGTCGCTGCTTCTCAACAGAAAAAGTCATGGTGGAAGTTTTGGGGATAATGTCGGTATTTTGGTCATAATCATATGGCATACATACAATGCAACGATTCTATATTAATCGCTCGGTGGTGGAATCGTTGCAGACATTTTATCCAGAAAGTTGCATACGGGATGCAAGACTACTTTACATAATGGCAGTTCTAGGCAGTTCTTACTTTTCACAAATCCAGTGATACCAAGGTCATTTCAAATGACCTTAAATTATCAAATATACAGGATTTTATACATCGTTGATTTAACAGCATTTGTCGGAAGGTAATTTTAAATTACTTTCATTAATTTTGCATAAATTAGGGGTGATATATCATGGAGCGAAAAATGTGTTTATATTGCGCTAAATGGGATAATATCAGCGACATGACACCATTGTATGAACAGGGCAAAGAACGTGCTGACTACTATTGCGAACGCTGTGTAACTCACGTTAAAATCAACCTTCGGAAATTGCCATATCATCACCTGTTCACATGGGGGACTAAAGGACAGGTTTAAAATGCTCTGGTCACATCAGCATGACGCACTCTACAATTTACAAATAAACTCCAAGGAGAACGATATGTCCAAGGTTATACTTTTCAATTTCAATGGAACAATTGTAAATACAAAATCTTTGGCAATTGATATTTTTAATGAAATAGCCGAAAGACGTGGTTATAAAAAAATCAACAATAAAGATATTCATTATTTGAGCACATTATCAATACGTGATAGGTGTAAAAGACTTGATGTACCCATTTATCAAATGCCCTGGGTGGGGTTGCAAATAAAGCAAAGGTATCAACAATACATTCCTAATTTAAAATCTGTAGACGGCATAAATGAGGTGATTCACGAATTAAAACAAAAGGGGTTCCGTTTAGGGTTTTTGACAACCAATTCGCGTGTTGTGACTACCCAGTTTTTAACAAATAATTCAATTAATATTTTTGATTATACTCATTATTCGTTTAATCCTTTTTCTAAAGCAAAAGACATTTCTTCTTTTCTTAAAAGTAATGGATTAAACCGCAATGAAGTCATCTATATAGGCGACGAATTAAGAGATATTAAAGCTGCTAAAAAGAATCAACTTTGTTGTATAGCAACATCTTGGGGCTACGATTCTATTGAACTCTTAAACGAAGGACATGCAGACTATATTGCACAACTGCCGAAAGACATTTTAAACATTGTTTCGAGGTTGTGACCTATGTTATTCATTTTCGTTTTTAATTTATTATTTTCGATCATCTTATTCGTTAGTCAACCTAAAGAAAATGAAGCTAATCGCTGGATGATTGCATTCGCTATGTCAGCTGGCATAGGTGCGCTATCAGAATCATTAGTGAGTGACATTATACCGACGCTTCAAAAAATGGAAGTAATATTTCTATTACCTTTTCTTTTTCAAGTGCATATTTATTTTCAATTTCTAGGTGAAGTTATTTCTCCTTATGCGATCCTTATGTACTCGATTGTATATTCGAAAATAATCAAGGTTGAGATTAAGAAAAAGTTATCGTACATTCTGACAATTCCAATGGTTTTTATGGTATTCGTTACCGATTTTTATCCAGACATTGCAATTAATTTTCGAGTATTGTTAGTATGGGCTGCCCCGTATTTCTTAATTGCAAGTTACATAATGTTCTACACCTTTCGTAGTGAAATAAACATGTATCAAAAACAGAGTAAATTTCGAGTATTTATTGTATTGGTTCCTGCTTGGTTAGGTGTCTTCCTCTTTAATTACGTTTTTCGAGCAATCAACCCACACACAGAATTATTTCGCTTGGTCCCAACATTTTTTTTTATAGCCTATATGTTATTTGTTGCCTATATTTTTCTACATGGTGCTTTCGGAATCAAGGTCAAAATAGAACAACAACACATATTAGACAAGTCGATGCAGATTATGAGTGGAGGAACAGCAATTTTAAACCACACGATTAAGAATGAAGTTAGTAAAATTAAATTTTTCTTCAATATCGCTAAAGATTCAATTGAAAAAAAAGACTTTAATGAAGCTAAAAACTCAATCGAATCCGTTTTTTCAGCAATTGAAGGTATTGATAATATGGTCGATAGAATTAGGTCAAAAACGGAAGAAATTGTTCTTAAAGAAACAAGTGTTCAGCTAAAGGAACTTATTAGAGATTGTATCGATAAAATACAACCTATTTGTAATTCAAAGGGTATTGAAATAAAGACTCAGTTAAAAGCTGATGTTACGTTACATTGTGACAATGTTCTGTTAGCAGAAGCAATTAATAATATTTTAAATAATGCTATGGAAGCTATTATTGTTCCAAAAGGTCAGATACTTGTTCAATTGTTTAAGATAAAAAATGGAATAAGTATTGAAGTAAGCGATAATGGTATCGGAATCCCAAAACAAGAAATGAAACGAATTATGGAACCGTTCTTTTCAACCAAGAAACAAATAAAAAATCATGGATTAGGACTAAGTTTTTGCTATAAAGCAATTCGAGCTCATGATGGCGAGATATTTGTTCATAGTGAAAAGGATAAAGGGACTTCTGTCATTATCCAGTTCCCTAAATCTCGAATAAATCCAACAAAACTGAACGCTTAACTAATCGTATAGTTTTGAAATGGAGGATAAAATGAAAGACAACAAGAATATAAAAGTGGTATTAGTAGAAGATGACCCTTTTTGGCAGAAAAATATAGCCAAGTATATTAAAAAAGAGACAGATAATATCGATGTCGTTGACGTTGTTGTATGTAAGGAAGAAATGCTAGAAGTTTTAAAAAAGGAACCTGAAATAGATGTTGTATTAATAGATATTAATCTAACTAGAGCTAATTTGGATGGAATTGAGATTATAGAAATATTAAGCAATCAGGGAATTAAAACAATTGCCCTTACTTCAATTGTTGATGAAGAAGTCATTATAAATTCCTTTGAATCTGGAGCAATCAATTATATAAACAAGTCCAGTATATTTGACATCATATCAGCTATACAGGAAGCTGTTGAAGGTAGAAACCGAATACATTCCGATGCTTCACAAGCCTTACTATCCAAAATAAAGGAAGAAAAGAAAATACGGTTACTTACCTCCTCGGAACAGGAAATTTATAACCTTCAACAAAAAGGGTATAGCCGAAAGAAGATTGCAGAAACCCTTTTTAAATCTGTAGAAACGGTTAAAAAACAAATTCAGTCCATTAAAAAAAAATTAAATGCTTAATAATTTGGCTTCTCAAAATAGGGAGCCATTTTTTTACAGGTGCGTTAGCTGAAGATCAGAGCTGTCTTTAAGGCAGCTTTTTCGTATGGAACTAAAGGGACAGGATTGTTTAAGAAGGATTATTACCCTTTTTTGTGGAATTAGTTTGCTTTTATAAGGGGAGGTATCTGGTGAAAAAAATTGTAATTATTGGTTCGGGGGGTTCTGGAAAATCCACTTTGGCAAAGCAGTTAGGTGAAAAGTCAAAAAGAAATGTTTATCATCTTGATGCATTATTCTGGAAACCTAATTGGGTAGGTGTTCCAAGAGATGAACAAAGCAAAGTTCAAAAGGAATTAGTTAAAGAAGAAGAATGGATTATTGATGGAAACTATGGTGGGACAATGGAGATAAGACTTAATGCAGCCGATACAATAATCTTTCTTGATATTCCGAGAACAATTTGTGTATTTCGTGCATTTAAAAGAATTCTTCAATATCGTAATAAAACAAGACCAGATATGGGAGAAGGTTGCGAAGAAAGGTTTTCCTTTGAGTTTTTTAAATGGATATGGGAGTATCCCAAGACGAAAAGACCTAAAATTTTAGAGAGACTTGATCAGTTGTCTAAAGATAAAGAAGTTATTATCTTAAAATCACCAAAAGATGTTCGATATTTTTTGGAAAAAGTGCAATAACTATAACTTCTTGTTTAGCTAACGGGTACTTTACTTTTATATGGGGCTGGAAACAGCTCCATTTCTTATGCAACTAAAGGGGCAGGTTAGTTGCATAAGAAGGATACTAACTTATACAGATTTACAACATTTCCTAAATGATATATAGTTATTACGAAATTATTTTGAAAAGAGGTTTTGATTTTATATGATGAAACTTATTAATCGCTAATTTAAATTCAAAAATGAATTTTATAGTGTAAAAGGAAAATTAAGGATTTGTCCTTAGTTTTATTTAGTTTACTTTTTACACATAGCGATTAAAAAGACATTATATCCTATCAAATCAATTTTAAGTGATTTCCTATCCCTTAACGGGAGTAGGTTTATTCATAATGGACTTAAATTTGACTATGAGAAGGTTATTCTTCTTATAGTCTTTTTTTCGTCTTATTTTGGATGAGCAAAATGGTAACAACTCTTTAGTTATAAAAAACACTAAAATTATTAATGAAAAGGGGTTTTATTATGAATGATTATCAATTAGTAAGTGACTACAAGTACATTGAAACATATAAGGAAAGCTTTAATGAATTGGCTAAAATGATCTTTAAGATTGATTTTAAAAAATGGTATGACAAAGGGTGTTGGAACGACAACTATATTTGTTATTCATACGTTGATGGAGATAAAGTGATTGCAAATGCCTCCATAAACAAAATGACGGTTGTATCTAATGGTAAAGAATATAAAGCCATACAAGTTGGCACGGTTATGACGCATCCCGATTACCGTAATCAAGGTTTATCTGGGAAACTGATGAATCACATCATTGATAAATATGAAAAGGAATACGACTTTATCTACTTATTTGCAAATGAAACAGTGCTAGATTTTTATCCTAAATTTGGATTTAAAAAGGTACAAGAAAGTATTTTTTCTTTGAACATATCAGATTTGAAAATACAACCAGCAAAAACAAATACTCTACGTCGGTTAGATACAGATAATAAAAATGATTTCCAAATTATGAAAAGGTTTGCTGCTGAAAGAATACCTGTATCTTCAATATTAGGAGTGGAAAATAATGAACATCTATTAATGTTTTACTTTATATTAGCATTTAATGACGCGATTTATTATATCGAAGAGGATGATGTGATTGTTATATATAAACAAGAGGATGCTCATCTTCATATGTTTGATATAATCAGCAAAAAAAGAGTTGAAATAGATACAATTTTAAATCATATTGTTTCTGCTGACACGAAGATAATTAAGTTCTATTTCACACCAGATTATGATATTAAAAACATCCACAAAGAGTTAATAACAGAGAGTGATGATACATTGTTCGTTCGTCCGTTATTAAAAGATGGAACAAAACATTTTTTATTTCCATTAACATCACATTCATAAAATTTCTGATGCTACTCCAAATATCGTGCCAGTTAGTATGAAGAAAACTATCTTAATGAACTCCCTCAGTTTAATAGATAATGCTCACGAATACTCGCTTATTCGCAGGATTTCAAACCACATGGTATAGGTTGTTTTAGATGAACGAAAGAGATCGGACCGTTTTGATAAGATGAGGGCAGATTGAAATAGGGGATCTGTTAAAAATCCCATATTATTACATATGCTGCACGCATTTTCCACGTTGCCCCTGGATGCTTTCCCTCCCATGTCTCAACGGGTCATAATCCTATGCCCTTTCATTCCTTCGTCATGCCTATCCAAGGGGTGGAGGCCGGTTTTGCTAACGGAACGGGTCATTGCCCTTTTGTTCATTACATCCAGTACTTCGTGCTTTCTTTGAAATCCTACGAATAAGCCAACTTTCGTTAAATAACCATGTCAATCTATTAAATTTATACTGCTAGTTGTTCAAGAGGGAAGACCATTTCCGGTTTATAGGCAGAGCCATTACGAGCAATCCCTACTAGGACACGGGCGAGTTTTCCACATAGTTTCATGATGGATTTCATTTTCTTAATCTT
>NZ_JAGGQJ010000025.1 GCF_018613325.1 Bacillus sp. ISL-34
CCTTTTGTCTACAAACTGAAAGGACGATTCATTTATTGAATCGTCCTTTTTTATAATCCAGACCGATATGCTGATGGTGTACATGCTTCAAGCAATTTGAATTTGGCATTGAAATAAGTTTGATGTGAATAGCCGGCTAATTGTGAGATTTCCTCCAATGATAAATCCGTTTCCTTTAATAAACGTTTAGCTTCCCTAATTCGAACTTGATGCAGCGTATTTCGAAAAGACTCGCCGGATTCAGCCGCAAAACGACGGCTGAGTGTGCTTTTATTGATACGCAGAGTATCTGCACAACTCGCTAGATTCCACTGGGCGTCCCAATAGTTGGACTCGATCAGCTCCCTTGCTTTTTCGCTAAGTGTGCGTGCCCCTTCCTGTAATTGTCCATGATCCTGCAGAAGTAAATGGGTGGTGAACGCATGCAGCTCTTTTACTATTTGGTGAATGACTGGTTTGTGTACGATTTGCTGAAATACGTCATAGTATATTGCTTCTAGAGAAGCATTCTGCAAGTTGTATGATTTCATATGCCTACGGACTTGCGCAAGTACGCTTGTAAGGCGAATACGAACGATTTCCGGGTCAGGGTATGGTTGTTGAAAAGTAAGGAATTCACGTTCGATCCAGTTCCTTATGGCTTTCGCATCCCGTCTTTCGAGCATTTCTATCCAAAGCCTTTGTTCAAGGGGCGTGAGGAATGGATCCATCTCTTGAGGGGAAGTTTGTTGACTTTCGGCTAAAATGATATCATATCCATCGAAAAATATTTGCCTCGTAAATTCACGTGTTTGCTGATACATCCTTTTTAAAGACTCATCAGGATTTGCCGCTTTTATTATGATGGCAAGGGGCTCATCCATTCTTTCTTTCCAGTGAGCCAGGAACGCTTGGTATTCTTCCTTATATACCTCAATTTCCTTTGTTTCCTGAACGCATAAAATAAAATCCGATAAAGCAAAGATTTGATTCTTCCCAGTAAAAGAATATCGTTGCAGTTCATCATAAACTAAAGGAAGGGTCTTGTTATCAGGTGTCAAAAATGCCACCATGATTATTCGACTTTCATGCCTCCGGTCTGTCAAGAAGAAATCAGGATACCCAATATCAAGTGTATTCTCACCATCCATGGCGTTAGTCGAGGATAAACCTTTACCATTTCTCAAATGAAAACGCAATTGTTGGATATGCTTTACCAAATCCGCTGAAGAAAAAGGACGGAATAGGACATCTTCAGCGCGAAAACGCAAGGCCCGGTAAGCCGTTTGAAAGATTCGCTCAGATGAAATTCCTAACCATCGAATTCCCCTTCGCTTTAACGATACACCCATCGCCTCACTTTCATCCGTCCAAATATCCATATCCAAAATAACGAATTCCGGTGACTGATTGCGGATGCCCTTTTCAAATTCTTCAATCGTTTTCCACAAGATCAATCTAACTCCCGTTAGGTGGGACTCCACTATCCAACGAATTCCTTGAGCCTCAATCTCATCTTTTGCCACCAAATGAATTTCCACATCATCACCTCATTTCTGCTGATATTCCTGTAATGAAAATAAATATGAAGGTCAGCACTTGAAAAGAAAAGGAATCCCTGGTCTTTTCGAATGCACTTGTATCTTATCTCCATTCTAATCCCGCCGAAAACTACAAACAAGTCTTATTGGGCAGAACCTGCGATTAAGATTGAATTGTTGAAATGCCCAACTGGGATTTTGATATACTCGGGAAGTACCCACATGAAAATATAAAAAGAAACATCATAGGAATTTTGTGATTTCGAATGATGTTTCTTTTTTAGTCACTTTTAATCTTCAATACATTTAGAACCTTTATAATCGATTAATATTGACTTCAACTTCTTTTACGATGTTTTCCTCTGAAGCATCTTTCAATGATAATAGGGTGATGACTCCTATTACAAGTAATCCAGATAAAATAAACATACCTTGAGTAAATGCAACAGTTCCAAGAATCATCGGTCCTACAAAACCGCCTAAAGCCGCAAATGAATTGACTATGGCTATTCCAACTGGTGCAGTGGACTCGGTGAAGAAAAATGTCAAATAGGCAAAGAAACATCCACTGAACCCGTATAACCCGAAAGATGTAATCGTTAACATAAGCACCATCATAAAAACACTATCTGAAAAGCCGCACCCGATAAATCCGACAACTGCTATCATGAGGCAAACGAGCAAGTGTGATTTATGTGCATTGGTCCGATCTGAATTCCAGCCTACAAACATAATGGCAGGTATGCCGACTAACGATGGAATCATCGCTAACCAGCCTATTTCTAGATTGGTTGTTGCATTCTCCGATAAAGATTTAATGATGGTTGGCATCCAGAAAGACAATCCATAGATAGATGTGTACCCTGCGAAATAAAAAAGGGCCAACTTCCAAATTTTCGCATCTTTCAGCATAGCAAGCTTTGTGACTTTATTTATTTTTGAGCTAACTTTCCTTTCTGCACTCAATTCCCCTTCTAACCAATCACTTTCTTCTTTAGATAACCATTTAGCGTTAGTCGGTCTATTAGTTAAATAGAAAACAACAACAATTCCAATCATAATGGCCGGAATGCCTTCAAGGATGAACATCCATCTCCAGCCGGCCATACCGAACCAGGAAATATTGTCAAGAATCCACGTCGACACAGGCGCACCAATCAATCCGCCAATCGGTAAGGCTAAAAGCAGGACCGCTGTTGCCCGTCCTCTCTCGCGGGCCCTGAACCAATAAGTTAAATACAAAATTATTCCAGGGAAAAAACCAGCTTCGGCGACACCTAATAAAAAACGGAGAATGTATAAATGCATCGTTGTTTGCGCAAAACCTGTTAATATTACCACTAGCCCCCACGAAATCATTATACGGGCAATCCATATCCGAGCTCCCACTTTATGCATGATCATGTTGCTAGGAACTTCAAAGAAGAAATAGCCTATAAAAAAAATGCCAGAAAGCAATCCAAAAACTTCAGCGGATAAGGCTAATTCTGCATTCATTTGTAAAGCAGCATAGCCTAAATTGACCCTGTCCAAGTAAGCAATGATATAAAGGAGCAAAATAAATGGAAGAATGCGTTTCATCGTTTTACTGATCGTTCTTTTCTCTATTTCACCACTGGAATGTTTCATGATTACTTCCTCCCTTTTCATGCTACTATTTCCCAAAAAATAATCCGTTTACCGTACATCTCTTTTCCTGCTTCCCGACACTCTGGTTCATTCCCAGGACCATCAATTTACCCTGATTCCCCCCCTCCATTTACATATAATGAATCCAACACCAATTGTATAGGAATCTTAGAAAAATCTAACCAACCTTTTCACCTAATTCTTCTACTTGAAAAACCTCCTCTTTAAACTGAATTAGCCTCCCCATACTTGATCCCAAATCTTTGTAAGCGCTTTCTGAATTTGTAAAATGCAATTAAGAAAACGTTGTGATTATTGATGATCTACGTTAGATTAAATAGACCACCAATCATTTAACTAGACTGTAGTCTGATATTAAACTATACAGGAATATTCTGTCAATTATCATTTGGAGGTTTTTTATGATTGAACCCAGAAAGAAACAGCTTAGGGGAGAAAAGACTCGTGAAAAAATTTTAAAAATATCTTTAAAGTTATTTAGCGAAAAAGGTTATGATAAAGTTACCGTTGACGAGATCGTGAAAAAAAGCGGTACATCAAAAGGGTCATTTTACCAACACTTTTCAGCGAAATCGGACATTTTTTTAGTGAGATTCATAGAAGTCGAAGATTACTATCGCGAAGTCTTCCATTCGTTCCCAGTTGATATGGATGCTACAGAGAAATTGTTTATTTTCATACGCAAATTGATGCGTATTCTGGAAGAAGAAATGGGCAAAGATTTAATGAAAGTGATTTACAGTTCCGCTTTAAATTCAAAAGAACATACTTACTTTTTAAATTCAAATCGCTCCCTCTTCCAAATTATTCGTTCATTAGTTGAAGAGGCGAAAGAACAAAACGACATTGGCAATGACCAATCAGTTAACGAAATTTCACAACTTATCACCCAAAGCCTGATGGGAATCATCTATCATTGGGGATTAAACAACTCAGAACAAAGCTTGGAATCACTATCCATACCGCTAACCAAAACAATCATTAATGGGCTGAAAACTAAGAACTAATACATAAACCAAAAGATTCATTTTCAATCACACTGAATGGACAGGGTAACTCCATTAATCTATAAGTTCATACATTTTCATTATTTCAATTGAGTGTCAGACAAATTAAACGAGGAGTCGAAAGCCAGATATCATGAAACGGTTTTTATTTATCATTCTATATGCACTATTATTTGGATTATCGCTGCAGGCTTTTAATTTCAAGCTTGACCAACCTATTGCAGAAGATATCAGCCGGCTGATGCCAGTTAAAATGAAAGCGATAAAGGCAGAAGATAGTGAAGAAGCAATCAAAAAGGTCGTTTTGGATGCCGAAAAAAATGATGATCCCATTTCCATTGCCGGAATGCAGCATAGCCAAGGAGGGCAGACATTATATCCAAACGGGATCCTGCTCGATATGAAGCACTATGATAAAATAATTGATTTGGATGTAAAAGAAAAACGCATCAAAGTCCAAAGCGGAGCAACCTGGGCTGCTCTTCAGGAATATATCAACCCATATGGACTTGCACTGAAGGTCAGTCAATCTCAAAACATTTTTACCATTGGCGGTTCTTTGAGCGTTAATGTCCATGGCCGAGATATCCGTCATCATGCCTTGATAGAAACCGTGGAATCTTTTAGATTGCTTAACGCAAAAGGACAAATATTAACAGTGAGCCGCGAAGAAAATTCAGAGCTCTTCCATTCGGTTATTGGCGGGTATGGATTGTTTGGAGTAATACTCGATGTAACACTCCACCTTACCGATAACGAACTTTATAACATTAAAACTAAATCACTCCATTATGATGAATATACGTCGTACTTTAAAAGAGATGTTCTTCAAAACGATGATGTTAAAATGCATCTTGCAAGAATATCAGTTGCTCCTGGCTCCTATTTGGATGAAATGTATGTAACGGATTATTATAGGGCAAATGACCAAACAAGGCTATCTGACTACAATACTCTCAAAAGGGAAACGATCATTGCCGTGCCAAAATTCTTTCTTGGCCTCTCACGTTATAATGACTGGGGAAAAAAAAGTTTTTGGGAAACTCAAAAAACCTACACGGCCAAGATTGATGGTACCTTGGTTTCGAGGAATAATGTGATGCGGTCAGACTCTGCCTTTATGGATTACAGCAACCCCAACAAAACTGAAGTGCTGCAAGAATACTTCGTTCCGATTGATCAATTTGCTGATTATATCGATGACTTAAGAAAAACCTTATCTGATGAGAAAGATTTTAATTTATTAAATATTACAATTCGTTATGTGGAACATAATGATGAATCACTCATGTCCTATGCCAAGGATGATATGTTCGCTCTTGTAATGCTCATCAATCAAGGGACAGATAACAAAAGCAAGGCAAATACGGGAAGGGTCATCCGAAACATGATTAATGTGACGCTTGACCATAACGGGAGCTACTATTTGCCCTATTATGGGTACCCAACCAAGACACAATTATTTGAAGCGTATCCGCGTACTGAGGAATTTTTTCGATTAAAGAAGAAGTATGATCCTGATAATCGCTTCATGAATCTTTTCTATGAGGAGTATCATCCATGAATTATAAACGTTTTGTTTTGTACCAAGGCACTGTTGGAATGGCTGCCAGCATGATTTTCCCTTTTTATATTTTGCTTATCAAAAATGTAGGCACAAGTTATTCGCAATTCGGGTGGGCATATGGAATATTCTCACTGACTGCAGCACTTAGCTATCCTTTAATCGGAAAATTCACTGACAAAACCGGTGACAAAGCATTTCTCCTTATCTATTCATGGGGGATGGCACTCATCCTTCTTGCCTTTCCTCTCGCATATGAAATTTGGCATGTCTATCTCCTGCAAATCATTATGGGGGTACTTGGGGCAGTACAAAAAAACACTGAAAAAACGGTACTTGCAAGATATGTTACGAAGAAAACAGCGGGTGAGGAAATTGGAAACTACCATGTTTGGACATCCATCGGTGCTGCAGCGGCGGTGATTGCAACCGGATATTTAGTCGACTTTTTAACGATCGGCAGCATCTTTTACATTGCCTCCTTAATGTTTGCCTGGAGTGGATTTACCATAATGAAGATGGAAAAAATCACAACACTGCCGTTGGAGGAATAATTAAAACACGCCATCCCCTTTTAAAGAAGCATCTACTATTATCCATTGCAGATGCTTCTTTTATTGTTTCACCGCCTGAAGGAATCCGAGTACATCAATTGTTTAAAGGTTTGATTAAATGACCCTGATAGGACTGGTTAAAGCAAAGCAACAGTCTCTCTTAACTTAAGATTGCCTGTTGCTTTGTTTTTTATTTAGTACGGCACGCCTTCATGCGAAACTGAGTGTAAAATGATTTAATGCACTTATATGCGATTTATAAAAACTACTATGGGGTTAAAGCCCTAGTGAATATAGTGACACTCTCTTTAATAAAATCATCCAGTGATATGCTTGAAAAATCAGCATTGGATTCTAACTCGTTCATATAAGCACCAAAATGCATCATCATAAATGATAAGGCTTGCAATTCAGGATTGGTCTGAATGACTTTTCCTTTATCTGACATAACCCTTAAATAATTGGTTAAGATCATCATTAATTGTTGAGGATGCTTTTGCATTTTTTCGTGTAGACCTGGCAAATTAACTTGCTCTTTCATTCCAATTTGGATCAGTTTTCGGTTATGGTTCATAATTTCATGATACTTTCGACTGATAAGAAGCAAGTCTTGAGACAAATTAAAAACGAGTTTTCCCTCAAAAAGGCTTCTCATCTCTTCGGCATAATGAAATCGGTCAAACGCGGTTTCAAGAAGGTTTTGTTTGCTGCCGAAATGGCGAAATAGCGTCTTTTCGCTCAACCCTGCCGCATCCGCTATTTCTTGGGTGGATACGCCATTGTATCCTCTTTCTGCCATAAGATTTATAGCAGCGATCATAATTTTATCAGAAGTGTCTTGTTTTCTATTACCATTCATTTTAATAACCTCTATCATTAATCGTATGTCAGTAGTGACTGACATAAATATATAATATGACATTATCGTTGTCAAGATATCCCGGAACGAAAAAAAGAGCCATTGTGGTTGGCTCTCTGTAACTTATTTAGCATCTCACTCATTTGTAAAATTTTATACGTTCCTCAAGTGGTTTGAATTCTTTATCACCCGGTTGAGCTGTTGGATTTCCAAATGGCATTTGAGCAATCAATTTCCAATTACTTGGAACATCCCATTCTTTTTTCACTTCATCATCAATTAGAGGATTATAATGCTGTAAAGTTGCTCCCAATCCTTCTGCTTCAAGTGCAGTCCAAACAACTAATTGATGCATGCCTGATGTTTGTTGTGACCAGATCGGGAAATTATCGGCATAAGTTGCAAATTGTTCTTGAAGCGAATTCACAACAGATTCATCTTCAAAGAATAATATTGACCCATATCCCGCTTTAAAGGAATCCATTTTTTGTTGAGTGCCAGAGAAATCTCCCTCACCAACCGCTTTCCTCAACGCCTGCGTAGTAATGTCCCATAATTTATCATGTGCCGAACCTGTCAAAACAACAAGGCGGGAAGATTGGGAATTAAAAGCCGATGGCGTGTGTTTTACCGCAAATTCAACAATTTCTTTAATTTTCTCATCCGATACTCCGACCTCTTTATTGATTCCATAATATGAACGTCTTTCTTTAATGGCCGTGTAAAAATCTTTTGTCATGAGTCATTCCTCCAGAGCATTTTTTCTATTTCAAATGATTATTCCATTTTTATTTCTACCTGTTTTAGTATGGGCATAAACCAATATATCATCCGCTAAAGATCGTCAATTATTCTTTAATGAAATCCTTGATGCTTCTTACTGTATCAATGGGACGGACCAACTTTTCGATTTGATCCCTTTTAGGTTCCAAGAACGGTGGCAGAGATAACTTTTCCCCAAGCGTTTCATACGGCTCATCCCCCATGAATCCAGGACCATCCGTGGCAAACTCGAATAAAATTTGCGGTGCCACCCGTACGTAAAGCGACTCAAAAAAGTGACGATCAACATAACCGGACGTATTAAATTGGAAGCTTTCCATTCGTTTGATCCATTCTTCCAGAACGGAACGGTCTTCAACACGGAAGGCTGTATGGTGAACAGTCCCAAACCCCTGCCGTGCCTGAGGAAGGATCGAATTATGCTCGACGATCACTTGTGCACCATTCCCACCTTCCCCTACTTCAAATAGGTGAAATGATCCTTCCTTGTCTATTTCTTTGAATAATAGGACTTTTTCCATCATTTCTTTAAAGTAATCGAAGTTGGCGATGCGAATGAAAATTGGTCCTAATCCTGTAATGGCATACTCCAGGGGAATAGGTCCTTTTTGCCAAGGTATTCCAGCTGCAACCCCTTCATTATTTTCATCTGAAATCAATTGATATTGCTGATCATCAAAATCCACAAAAGAAATGATCTTTTTACCAAATTGTTCTTGGATTCCTGTATTCCCAACTTCTAAGCGGTCGAAGCGCTTAACCCAATACTCCAATGCCGCATCATTCGGTACACGGAAAGATGTTTTTGAAATCTCATTAGTCCCATGCACTCCTTTGGGAATACCAGGAAAATCGAAGAATGTCATGTCAGTACCTGGTCCGCCAACATCGTCGGCAAAAAACAGGTGATAGGTTTGGATATCATCTTGGTTAACTGTTTTCTTGACTAAACGCATGCCTAATATATTTGTGAAAAATTCATAATTCTTTTCTGCACTACTTGTTATGGCCGTTACGTGGTGTATACCTTTTAATCCATTCATAAATTATTCCTCCCATTAAAACGATTCAATTTTTGGATGTTCAGCTTTTTCATTAATCCCCTATATTTTTCCTTCAAGAAGAATGGCTATTCATTAAAGGGGTTTGATAAGGTTTTACTATACTTTTCATTATCTTGAATTAATATATCTTTACTTAAAGATAATTTATCACGAATACCATTCACTGTCAACAACATTATCTCAAATTAATATATCTCAAGATCGAAATAATTACAGCAAAAACACACCACTGTCAATTTTCTTGATTCTAAATATCTTTCGAAAGAATTATGGAAACAGAATATCCATTCTAAAGCAAATGCCATTCCAAGCTATAAGTCCGGCAAAGACGATCAATCACTTGTTTTGCAAAATTGAATCAGAGTTAAAGTGTTTCAATACGAAAGCCCCCCAGGTAAAAACAAAACCTTGACGTGAGGGCTATTTCGTTTTGGTTTCTTATTTTACATGACGCAATTCCCCTTGTTTTCCGGAGGAAGAGTTTGTGCCATCTTTTTCTTTTGACTTCTTAGAAGAAAGGTAAACTCCTGCGAAAATAATCAGCAGGCCAATAATTACATTAGGATTAATCGCTTCCCCAAGCAGAACATAGCCCCAAACCATAGCGCTTGCAGGAATAAGGTATGTAACCGTTGCGGCTAATTCGGGGCTGCCATTTTTATTGATGTAGAAATAGATCAGCTGACCGAGCCCAGAGCCAAAGCACCCAAGACCGACTATGGAGAAAATTGTTAGCGGGTCCATCAACATCACTAGCTTAATCGGCCCTGCCATTAGCATCCCGATCAATCCGATAATGGCACCCGTGAGCAGCGTAAAGGTAGTAATGACCAATATGCTGGTATTGGAAAGAAATCTTTTCGTAAATTGGCCGGCAAAACCATAACAGGTGGACGCTAGCAGCATTGTCCCAATCCCTATGAATTCCTTGCCGAAAAGCTGACCGACTTGAAAATCCATCAAAACTAGAATTCCGAAAAAACCGATAAGAATGCCCATCCATTGCCGGGCGGTTAAAACATAAGAAAAAATGATAAATCCGATGATCCCCGTCCAGATCGGAGTGGTTGCATTAAGAATCGATGCCGTGCTGCTGTTAATCTCTGTTTCACTTAAAGCTATTAAACCCCATGCTAATCCGCAATTGAAGATTCCGACAACGACCAGCGCTTTCCACGGTAATTTCCAGTTGATTTCCCTGCGCCTCCACCATAAAATGGGAAGCAGAACAACAGCACCCGCCAAACAGCGGAGAAACACAATCCCCCAAATGCCCGCTGGCGGGAGCAGCCACTTCATAAAAACAAACGATAACCCCCATATCAAACTAAGACCGATTAAAGCCCCGTATAATCGAAGCATGATGTTCCCCTTCCTACTTTCTTATTATGACAAACATTGTTATGGATTTCATATAAAATCTTGCTATATAAGATGAAATTGAAATTTATTTTCTGCCAAATTCGGTATAGAATAAAAAAACCATGCTTTCTACTGATTGCAAAAGACTGTTCGAGAGATACATGCTGCTGCCTTTATCTTGAAGGTAAAACCATCAGTGAAACGATTAAACGAACTGAACCAAACGTTCGCATCTATTAATTGTAAATATACCCTTCTGCATATCTTCATGTTTCAACTTAACTGTTCATACTTTTTGGTCAAATTCACGGACATCCTTGGCGATTTCCTTAATTGGTTTTTCACCGGCATGATCAATCACGGGAACAAACAAAGCATCCCCCATCTGGGGGGATGCTTTGTTTGTTCTATTTTAAGGTTCATTTAATAGGCAGCCAGGTCCCGCAGGGCCTTTTCCACTTTTTCTGGATTCACCATGAAAGATTTCTCCAATGATGGTGAATATGGCATTGCTGGAACATCCGGGCCTGCGAGTCTCATGATTGGGGCATCGAGATCGAAGAGGCAGTTTTCTGCAATGATTGCCGATACTTCACTAATGATGCTCCCTTCCATATTATCTTCCGTAATCAATAAGACTTTTCCCGTTTTAGATGCTGCTTCCATTATGGCTTCTTGATCTAAAGGATAAACGGTTCGTAAATCAAGTATATGTACAGATATGCCATCACTGGCCAGCCTTTCAGCTGCCTGAAGCGCAAAATGAACACAAAGGCCGTAAGTAATCACTGTAACGTCTTCGCCTTCACGTTTTACATCCGCTTTACCAATGGGTAAAACATAATCATCATTCGGCACTTCTCCTTTAATAAGGCGATAGGCACGTTTATGTTCAAAGAAAAGGACCGGGTCTTCATCGCGAATGGCAGCCTTCAATAACCCTTTTACGTCATAGGGTGTAGAAGGCATGACAATTTTCAGTCCAGGTTGATTGGCAAAAATGGCCTCAACGGATTGTGAATGATATAACGCCCCATGTATACCCCCACCGTATGGAGCTCTGATGACGATAGGGCAATGCCAGTCATTATTGGAGCGATAACGGATTTTTGCAGCTTCTGAAATGATTTGGTTGATTGCAGGCATGATAAAATCTGCGAATTGCATTTCCGCAATCGGCCTCATTCCATACATGGCCGCGCCGATGCCAACTCCTGCGATTGCGGATTCAGCAAGCGGTGTATCAATGACACGCTGTTCACCAAATTTTTCGTATAACCCTGAAGTCGCTTTAAAAACGCCGCCTTTTACCCCTACGTCCTCACCTAATACAAATACACGGGAATCACGTTCCATTTCTTCCCGCATCGCCATTATCACGGCATCTATATAAGATATCACTGCCATCTTCTTTCCCCCTTACTTACCTGCGTAAACGTAATTTGAGAGCGTATCTTCATTTGCAAATGGAGCATTTTCCGCATAATCCGTCGCTTCGTTCACAACTTCCATTATTTCCTCATTCATTTGTTTCTCCATTAGATCATCCATGATTCCTGTCGCTTTTAAATAGGCACCAAAAGTAATGATCGAATCTATTTTTTTTGCCTCCAATACTTCATCAGGCGACCTATATTGACTATCATCATCATCACTTGAATGTGGTGTAAGCCTGTATGAAACCGTCTCGATTAAGCTTGGTCCTTCACCACGCCTTCCTCTCTCGGCCGCTTCTTTCACCACCCGGTATACTTCGATCGGATCATTTCCATCAACCGTCACCCCTGGCATGCCGTAACCAATGGCCCTGTCGGACACTTTCGCGCAAGCCAATTGCTTTTCAATCGGGACGGAAATGGCATACTGATTATTTTCGCACATCAAGATGACCGGAAGTTTATGTACACCTGCAAAATTCGCTCCTTCATGGAAATCACCTTGGTTTGATGAACCCTCTCCGAATGTAACGAATGAAACAATATCTTTTCCTTCCATTTTTGCAGCGAGTGCAATCCCCACTGCATGTGGCACCTGAGTGGTAACTGGCGAAGATCCCGTTACGATGCGATTCTTTTTTTGCCCAAAATGCCCAGGCATTTGACGTCCGCCTGAATTTGGATCTTCTGCTTTGGCAAAACTGGATAACATTAAATCCCTGGCGGTCATCCCAAACGCGAGCACCACTCCGAGATCCCGATAATAAGGAAGGACATAATCCTTTTCACGATTCAATGCAAATGCAGCCCCCACTTGAGCTGCTTCCTGCCCTTGACAAGAAACGACAAATGGAATTTTTCCAGATCTGTTCAACAGCCACATCCGTTCATCAATTCGTCTTGCCAACAACATAATTCTATACATCTCAAGCACCTGTTCATCACTCAGTCCTGCCTGTAGATGACGGTTTTCAACCATATGTCATCATCCCTCCTAATAATTAAAACTTTTCTCTGTTAAAACCAGGATATCGTCCTCATACTTGCACCTAATTTAAACTGGGGCTCTGTATCACAAATTACCAATCTTTCTTATTAGCTGTTTGTTTGTCTCGCAAACTTAAATCCTGTTATGTATCTACGGAAGAAAAATTCTTTTATGTATACATGCGCTTGCCATTTAACACCCGTACACTCTCATTTGCGTTATCATCTAGTATTATTACCTGGTACTAACTCAATATTATCCTAACACTTTTCATCTCACATTTTCAAGTTAATTTCACTTTGTATGGGTTGTTTTCACGCGAAAGCCTTGCCTGACTTTAAAACTCATTTTCATATACGCACCTCAGACTAGATAAACACCGGGGTGTTGAAGTTATTTTTTTGTTGACTAAGCGGATAAATAGCTGTAAATTAAAATGATTCATAAAATTAAATGTTCGGAATGGAACAGTTCAAAACAGAAAGAATGGTGAAGTTGAGTGGAGGATGAAAAACAATTAATGCGTTCCGTACAACTATTGCGTTCATTTTGGAACGTGCAGAAAAATATAATGCGGTTCGTTCAAAAGACAGCCGCAGAAAATGGATTAACAGTTCCTCAATATTCCATTTTGATGACCATTACCCTTTACAAAGAGACCACTCAAAAAAATGTCGGGGAGAAAACATTTCTTCCAAAAAGCACCTTGAGCCAAGCGGTCGATGGTCTCGTTCGCGCAGGAATGCTCCATCGTGAGCATGTGGAGGGCAACCGGCGTGAGATTCAGTTGTCAATCACCGACCAGGGGAAAAATTTATTAAAAACGATTCATTTTCACGAAGGAAGCATCCACCAAATCTTTCAAACGGCCATTGAAATGCTTTCCGAAGAACAGTTTGAAGAGTTGCTAGAAACGCATCTTCAAATTACAAACTTTTTAGAAGCACAAGCAACCGAACAGGGAGAGTGTACAAAATGATAAAAATACTGAAAAATTTATCCGTTTATAAGTGGATTGTTTCAGCAGTTATCGGTCTGGTTTTTATTCAGTCCATGTCGGACCTCTTTTTGCCTACACTAATGGCAGATATTATTGACAAAGGCGTCGTTCGAGGAGACACTCCTTACATTTGGAAAATCGGTGGTTTGATGCTGTTGGTTTCCGCACTTGGCGCTTGTGCATCCATAATCGCAAGCTACTATTCGTCCAAAGCGGCAATGGGGATGGGACGCGATCTTCGCCTGAGAGTCTTTAATCATGTTGAAAAATTTTCATTACAAGAATTTGATGAGGTCGGTACGGCGTCATTGATTACACGGACGACCAATGATATAACACAAGTCCAGCAAGTGGTTATCATGATGCTTCGTATGGTTATCAGTGCACCTATCATGTTAATCGGCGGTGTGATCATGGCTGTATCCATGGATGCAAAATTATCCCTTGTCATTGTTGTCACAATGCCTTTATTGATTGGGTCGATCTTGCTTATTCTATATAAAGGTGTGCCCCTCTTTCAAACGGTGCAAAAACGATTAGACCGGTTGAACCTTGTATTACGAGAAAATTTAACTGGGATTCGCGTCATTCGTGCTTTCAATCGTGAAACACAAGAGAAAGAACGTCTTAAGAAAGCGAATAAAGAATTGACGGATGTCTCGATCAAAGTCAATAAAATCATGGCCTTCATGATGCCTGTAATGATGCTTGTCATGAACTTGACGGTTGTTGGTATCATTTGGTTTGGTGGATTTCGTATTGATAACGGCGGTATGCAGATCGGGGACTTAATGGCATTTATTCAATATGTTATGCAAATTATGTTCGCCCTCGTTATGGCATCCATGATGTTCGTTATGGTTCCACGAGCGGCCGTGTCGGCAACAAGGATAAACGAAGTCCTTGACATGAAACCTTCATTCCTGGATGAGGGGACAGAAAAGGCAGATCGTGAACACGGTACACTTGAATTTGAACATGTGACGTTCAGTTACCCAGGAGCAGAAGAACCTGCATTATTGGATATTAGTTTTTCTGCAAATCCTGGTGAAGTCACCGCAATAATCGGTGGAACAGGTTCAGGGAAAACGACGCTCGTCAATTTGATCCCTCGCTTCTATGATATTTCAAGTGGAACGATTCGCGTCAATGGTGTTGATATTCGTAATTCATCACAAGATGAAGTTCGTTCAAAAATTGGCTTTGTACCACAAAAGGCCGTCCTCTTTACAGGTACTATCGCTGAAAACATTCGCTTTGGAAAACAAACAGCCACACAAGATGAAGTTGAGCATGCGGCTCGGATCGCGCAAGCGGAAGATTTTATCAGCAACATGAAAGACGGCTATGAGGCAGAAATCGAACAAGGCGGTTCAAACCTATCGGGAGGGCAAAAACAACGGCTTTCGATTGCACGGGCACTCATTCGGAAACCCGATATTTATATATTCGATGATAGTTTTTCTGCACTTGACTTCAAGACCGATGCCAACCTTCGCGCTGCCCTGAAAGATGAAACGAAAAATTCGACGGTACTGATCGTTGCACAGCGTGTCAGTACGGTCGTGGACGCTGATCGAATCATTGTGTTAGACGAAGGCCACATTGTAGGTATGGGAACACACAAAGAGTTGCTAAGTACAAACGACATATACCGTGAAATCGCCCTATCACAGCTCACAGAGGAGGAAATTGCATGAGTAATCAAAAAAAACCTCAAGGCGGCGGTCAGGTTGGGCATGGTCCTGGTGGCGGTAACATGATGATGATGGGTCAAAAAGCAAAAGATTTTAAAGGAACACTAAGACGTCTATTGACTTATTTAAAACCTCGGCGCAACAAATTGATTGCCGTGTTCTTCGCTGCAATCATGAGTACGATTTTTATGATTGTTGGACCAAAGATCATGGGAAATGCAATTACAGAATTATTCGAAGGGGCTTACGGGAAATTCCAGGGAATACCAGGAGCAGCTATTAACTTTGATAAAATTGGCCAGATCCTTCTACTCCTTGCCGGACTTTATGCTTTAAGCAGCCTTTTCAACTATGTACAACAATACATTATGTCAAGTGTTGCACAAGACACGGTATATGATCTTCGAGAAGATGTGAACCAAAAGCTCGAGAAACTTCCACTCAAATATTTTGAAGGACGTCCAAATGGAGAAACACTTAGCCGAATGACAAATGATATTGATACAATCGGGAGCACCCTTCAGCAAAGCTTAACGCAGTTCATCACATCAATCGTAACGATTTTGGGGATTATCATCATGATGCTTTCGATAAGCCCGTTATTGACATTAATCTCGATTGTCAGCTTACCTTTGTCAATATTTGCAATCCGCCCTATTTTAAAAAGATCCCAAAAATATTTTGCCGATCAACAGCGTAAACTTGGACAATTAAATGGGCACATTGAAGAGATGTATACCGGCCATCAAGTCGTTAAAGCATTCGGACATGAGAAAAAGGCGAGTGCCCAGTTTACTGCGGTTAATGAAGAATTGTATAAAGCGGGAAGCAAAGCCCAGTTTATATCGGGTATCATCATGCCCATAATGTTCTTTATCGGAAATTTGAGCTATGTCCTCATCAGCGTTGTCGGCGGAATATTGGTAACGCAACGTTCGATTTCAATTGGTGATATTCAAGCATTCATCACATATTCAAAGCAGTTTACCCAGCCAATCACACAAACGGCTAACATCGCCAACATTATTCAGTCGACGGTTGCAGCAGCTGAGCGTGTTTTTGAACTACTAGATGAAGAAGAGGAAATGAAAGAACAAACCACAGTTAATATAAAAAGGGCAAATGGGGCTGTCTCTTTTGAACATGTGGACTTTGGATATGGGGAAGAAATGTTAATTGAAGATATGAACATCGATGTCTTGCCTGGACAGACGGTCGCAATTGTTGGACCGACTGGTGCTGGAAAAACAACTATGATAAATCTCTTGATGAGATTTTATGAACTCAATGGCGGAAAGATTTATATTGATGGTCTTGATACACGGAATATGGCACGGAATGATCTTCGAAAGAATTTTGGTATGGTACTTCAAGATACCTGGCTCTTTAATGGTACCATTAAAGAAAATATCGCTTATGGCAAAAATGGAACAACTGATGAAGAAATTTTTGCAGCTGCTCGCACGGCACATGCCGACCATTTCATTCGGACACTGCCAGATGGTTATGAGACAATCTTAAACGAAGAAGCGTCGAACATCTCACAAGGCCAAAAGCAGCTTTTGACAATCGCACGGGCTGTTCTAGCAGATCCACCAATCATGATATTAGATGAAGCGACGTCTAGTGTGGACACTCGGACAGAAGTCTTTATCCAAAAGGCCATGAACCGACTGATGGAAGGACGAACTAGCTTTGTCATTGCCCATCGTCTCTCAACGATTAAGGATGCAGATTTGATTCTTGTTATGGATCAAGGAAAAGTGATAGAGAAGGGAACGCATTCAGACCTTTTAAGGGAGAATGGTTTCTATGCAGAGCTTTACAATAGTCAGTTTACTGAAAGTGCAGCTGGATAATAAGAAAGAGGCTCAATGTCCAATCGGAATCGAGCCTCTTTTTATAATATCTTTCCGCAACCATTACATTGATGCTTACACCAATTAGTCAACCATGAATCAGTGATAACTTATACGCTGTATCAATACCCCCTCTTATTTCCCTTTTTCACAAATTCCCAATCTACCTCAATATTTTTTCTGACCCTTTGAAGAAGATGAAACATCGTTTCCGTTTCTTCCAAAGAAAATCCAGATAATGCAACCTTGTCGGTATACTCTCCTTCTTTTTTCAAAAAGGGATAAACCTTTTCACCTTTATCAGTAGCATATAACTTTTTAATTTTTTTGTTTTCCTCATCATTTTTCTTTTCAATAAAACCTTGAATTTCAAGTTTTTTAATGGCCCGAGCTGCTGTCGTTCGGTCAACCTTTATCATTTCTGCTAACTTTTCCTGGATGATTCCTGGATTTTCACATATTCGAACAAGATACAAATACTGCCCTTTTGTAAGGTCAAATTCTTTAAATTCGATATTACTTATAGAGTCCAATGCCCTTGCTATCATTCCAATTTCACGGAGTATTTCCTTCATTCAAAAAGCCCCTGACTTTTTTGTTGCATTTACAACAAATATAATTTCGTATATACTATAAAAAGGATATACATATATTATGACTTGTCTTACTGAATAAATCTAGAAAAGGGATGAAGAACATTGGATTCAAAGAGAATAACTACAGAAAATGATTTAAAAATAGCCTTTCTAATCAGAAAAGAAGTATTTGTCGAGGAACAAGGTTTCCCATTAGAAAGTGAATTTGATGAATTCGATACACTTAATGCTTTATCTGAACACATATTAGCCTATTATAATGAAAAACCAGTCGGAACTGGTAGGTTAAGAGTTGTTGATGGTTTAGGAAAATTGGAGAGAATTTGCATCTTAGAGCCTTACCGTAAATTTGGTCTTGGAAAAATAATAATTAAAACGTTGGAAGGAATTGCAAAAGAAAAGGAAATATCCCAGGTTAAATTACATGGGCAAACACAGGCAGAGGGCTTTTATAAAAAACTCGGCTATCAAACTTCATCCGATGTCTTTATGGAAGATGGCGGTCCTCATCTTTTAATGATAAAAGAATTAATGAATGAATAAGAAGTCATCGGGCAGTGATATTTTTCAATTTGGCGAGGACAATTTTTTTAACACCAACATTGGGCAATAGGAATAAGCACGAACAAGCCCTTTATAACTTGAAAGGTTATAAAGGGCTTGAAATTTATTACATAACGGGTGCTTTTTCATGAACAAGCGGGTGAAGGGCCTGAGTTTCATCAATGTAAATAAAAGCATCATATCTATCTGACATAACAGAAGGTACATAGTTTCCATATTGTTCATATTCCGGTCTATATACAACTCCAATCGCCCGATGTCCAATCCTATCTTGGAATAGCTGCCGATTTTCATCGGTGAAAATGAGCAACTTATCATACGCACCCGAAAGGTGCATAGCTTCCTCCCAACTTCCATTCATTGCAGGGGGTACTGTTTTTATTTCAAGATCCACGCCCCACTCATCTGCTGCAATTACAGTTCCCCTGTAGGTTCCGAAACCTGTGATAAATACATCTTCAGCTGGGTTTTGTTCACGAATGACCTGGCCGACATTAATCATCCCGGAATCTCTCATATCTGTAGCGCTGGCATCGCCAACATGGGTATTATGTTCCCATACAATCGCCTTGCCTTCAGAGCCGTAAAAATCCATGATTTCATTTAGCGCATCCACCATATGCATATCTCGAATATTCCATGATTTATCATCATGAACCACCATCGTCCTGTAATAATTTTCTGCATTATACGCTACCAATGCATTCACTTGAAGGTTCAAATTCAATTCTTCATGATGGGGGTATTTTTCTTTTTTCCGTTGAATAGTTGTCAGTAATTTGGCTACTTCCTCTATACAGTCTTCTGAAAAAATGCCTGCTGAAACTGCGTACTCCTCATTATTCCGATTGAATGGCTCAAAACATGTGAACGCATGTCTGGCAGCTTCGAGGTCAGGTGAATCAATTTGTTTTAAGTAATGGATAACTTCGTCCATGGATTCCCACAGACTGTAGATATCTATCCCATAAAATCCAACTTTCGTTTGATTCTGTCCAGACTCATTGTATTCTTTCATCCATTCAATCAGGTCGATCATTTCCTCGTTTGCCCACATCCAGGTCGGCCAGCGGTTAAAACTTTTAAGCACATCCCTTGCGGATTTAGTTACTTGGTCATAGCCTTTAACATACCTATTGATTGCTTGGCATGCGGGCCAATCGCCTTCAACGGCTACAAAGGTGAACCCTTTTTCTTGAATCAGTTTTTTTGTTATTTCAGCTCGGGCCGTGTAAAACTCGGAAGTTCCATGTGATGCCTCACCCAGCAATACAAATTTTGAATCATTAACTTGTTGAACGAGCTTATCCCAATCTGCTTCACTTTTAAGCATGACTGATTGTTCGATTATTGACTGAACCAGATTATGATGCACTGTTTTTCCCCCTTGTTCTCGACAATTAGCGTTTGTACTCAGCATTGTAAGAATTTGCACCTGCGTGTACGGACAGTAAAGTATCAGCGTACCCCACTAGACGATTTATAAGTTCATCACAAATAGAGTAAACCAGCTGAAAGTTTTCCACCTCAAATAGAACAGGGTCATCCAGAATGACCGTCGTGTTAATGAACATATCTTTGTTTCCATATAGATTGTAGTGAACTATAGCCTTTCCAGCAGCTCCCCCAGTAGCTGGATCATTAAAGCCGGGAATGAAAACAAACCATTCTTCAGCAGTAGCTGACCTGAAGTTTTTTGTGAAAGACAATCGCTCGGTTACCGTCAGGATCTTTTTTTGCTCTTCCGGATTTATATCCTTGATCTTGTTCATTCCATTGCCACCTTAACACCATGTTAATAACCTTCCGTTATATATTTTCCTTAAGTGACCCATCCTATAAATAATTATTATGAAATAGTCGAACACGGACACTGAAAAAAGGGTCATTATATACATGAAACTTGACCTTTAATAACAGCCGATAATCATGGAACTGCTGCATATAAAAATTATTATTGGGGTATCAAAAGAGGGAAGATAATATCCTGGATTGGGTTGGACTGGTCTGGAGTGGAGGAGTTGCTCATGGAAAAGATGAATCGGGGAATTTTAACGGCGCTGTCGGCAATCGGCATTGCGCAAGGGCTGAAAATTTTAACGCATTATAAGCTGACGGGAAAGTGGGACTTGAAGCAGGCTTTCACAACAGGTGGCATGCCTAGTTCGCACTCTGCCGGTGTGGCCGCACTGGCATCCTATGTGGCAGCGAATAAAGGCTGGCTGCATACGGAAACAGCACTTGCGACAGTGTTTGGCGTGATTGTGATGTATGATGCTCAAGGGATTCGGCGCCATACAGGCGAAATTGCCAAGCTTGTGAATGATCTAGAAGATAATATGGCGAAATTTTCGGGAGAGTTTCCGAGCTTTGAGTATGTGGAGCGTGAGAAAGAACTGAATGAACTGCTCGGACATCAGCCTGTGGAAGTTGGAGCAGGTGCGCTGCTTGGAGTGGTACTTGGGCTTATTTCGGCTAAATTGGAGGATGGCAAGCCCTCCAAAACCAAACGGCTGAAAACAGTGGGCAAGCCTAGGTATTATAGATCATGAAATACGTTAAGTAAGGAAGAGTCTAAAAAAAATCGTCCAAGATTTATAAATTCCCAACATATACAGATATTTTTAACATGAAACTACCTAAAAAAACTATCTCAGTAAGGTGTTTTTTCTTATACATCCGGAAAAAATTACAATCACGAATACTTTTTTTATCCTATTAATAAAAAATATGTCTATGTTTTTAACATAGACAAAATTAATAATTTATTCTGCTTAACGTATTGGAGTGTCAACTAAGTTGTCTTAAGATGGCCCCGTTATTTACAATCTCTCTCATAGGTGTACTATTCATATTTATTAAAGTGACACAGTTTCTTCAAACTAAGATTAAGCTTAGTTGAAGAAACTGTATTAAAGGATTTCCACATTGAAGATTCTTTTTTCATTAGCTATAAAATCGATCTCGTAAGTAAGCTTGCAAAGTTTTTTCGCGGGACGACCTCCGTTTCTCGATTCTGGAGAAAAGTAGAAATGCATTCTACTATTTTTTGCAGAAAACCTAGACATCGATTTTTTCCTCATATATTCATTTTTTATGAATTCGATAAATCAATAAAAAAACGCGACATATCTTGTCCTTCTTGCGGTCGTGAAAACAGAAAAACCTCTATGTGTTAGAGGTTTTTTCGTTAACTTTAATCACTTGTAAATAGTTAATAAATCATTTTAAACAAAATTTAATTCGAAGACTTCACCTGCTGAAATACCCACTCTATCATTTCTTCATTTTCATAGGCGGGTATCCATGATGCATGGTCATAATTCATTTCTGATCTATATTCCGTGTATATTGGTTCTCCTCCTTCACTTTCAATAGCATCTATAATATTTCTTGAATATGAAACAGGGATGACTGAATCGTCTTCTGCATGAAATGCCCAGGTTGGTACGTGATTGATTAGATGTGCCTTAGCCGGATCAGCCCCTCCCGCTATTGGGACCATCGCTGCAAATGTATCAGGATGTTCCATATTCATATTGAATGTACCAAAACCGCCCTGAGACAATCCTGTGGAATAAAGTCGGTTTGGATCGATATTATATTCTCCTCTTACGTGTTGCAAAACTTCGTATGCCATTTTAAGGTCCTCGGACACTTTGAATACTCTGCTTAAATTAACAATGTTATTAACATCTCTGGTAATCGTGAATCCACCATCAGGAACATTACGCGATTGAGGAGCTAAAATAAAAGATGGATGCTTAGCTTGATTTTCAGGTGCCGCCCAGATAACGGCTCCGTCGTTGGCCATCAATTGCTTCTCATTATCATTTCCTCGTTCCCCACCCCCGTGTAAGAACAAAACGAGCGGATAAGATGTAGTTGAATCATAATTTTCCGGTACGTATAGACGGTATGGCATCGATTTATAGGTGAATTCTAAAAACTTTTCAGCGATCGAGCCCCTGGTCTCGAATGTGTAAGTAAACTCAGCGACATCGCTTTGATGTTTCTTATTCTTTATAGTTGACCCTTTACTTTTCACTTTTCCCCTTATCGCGATAGCTTTAATTACCGAATCGTTATTAACGCGAATCGCCTCTATAAATAAAGTGCTTTTATCTGTAGGAACACTTCCATCTGTCGTGTAATAAATCTTTGCTCCAGGCGACGTTGTATTCAAGACTACTTTTTGTTCCCTATAATAGTTACCGGATGCAGAAGAAGCCGTTGGTTCAGCCACTTTGCTGTTAGTATGATTGCTTTTTGCAAAAACAGGCACAGTAAATAATGATAATATAAGCATCACCATTAACATACTATTTATAAGATTTCTCATCTTCTTATTCCCCTCCTATAAATGCTTCTTGTACTTCTATTTCCATCTCCAATAAGGCGTAACTCAAACTTTTTCCATGCGTATCCATACCGAGTGATATTGTAACTCCGCCAAGCAAAGCTTGATGGCAAACGAACTGGAGAGCAGCGATATTTGGAACCTCATATCGAAAAATTTCACCATCAACAATGTCCTTAAAATGTTGTTTTACTCTCTCTATTGTTACTTCTTTGCATAAAAGGGAATAGTCTTTTTCCTGATATGGAATAAGCGAAAGCATCAAAATATTCCCTTTATCACCGGCGCGGCTGTGGGCAAGCTCATATAGTTTTCTCTTCATGCAGTACACTCTCCTTTATTACAACACTCACTTCAATTTCTTCACGAGGAAGTAGAGAAGAAACAATTCCTAGTACTTCGTGTGTATACTTTCTTGCTCCTCCTCCACCTGCTGGCCCATTTGTGTAAAGAGATTCAACTTCTTCACCAATTTTAGCGGCTTCGCTAAGACTGTGTGATTTAGCTGCGACCCTTAGTCGGACTTCGTATGGTTCAGGCCATTGTCCAAACGTATTCCGGTGTGTGGATGAAACACCGATATAATCAATCCTCAACTCATCAAAACTCATCTCAAGTCTCTTTCTCATAACGTCTCCAGCTAGTTGTGCTCGTGCCCATGCATTTGAACCGGCATATGAAATTTCTCCTTCCCCTATAAACCCTGCATGGTAACCGACGCTTACTTTTAACGCTTCAGGCCGTTTCTTTCCTTTTCCTCCTGTTACTTCTATTCGATCCGGCCCTACCTCGCGTAGCTTTACTGACATAAAGTCGGCAGTTACATCAGGTGTAATATATTCGTTTGGATTTGTGACTTCATATAAAAGCTGTTCTTTTGCCGTCATTAGATTAATAACTCCACCTGTATTTGGAATTTTTGTAATTAAGGCAGAACCGTCTGCTTGTACCTCTGCGTACGGAAATCCTAAATTTTCCATATGTGGAACATCCTTTTTTCCCGGATCTGCGTAATAACCGCCAGCAATTTGACCACCGCATTCCAAAAGGTGGCCAATAATGGTTCCCTGTGCCATTAAATCTGTCTCGTCAACCGACCACCCGAAGTGGTGAACCATTGGCGCTAAAAATAAGGATGGATCCGCGACTCTCCCGGTCAGAATAATGTCTGCTTCTTTTTCTAACGCAGGTAAAATAGCTTCTACACCAAGATAGGCATTTGCCGATAAGATTGGGCCATATGAATGTAGAGGCTTATTTGTTTCCATAGTCTGTGCATCTGTATCCAGGAATGACGATACATCATCCCCTGTCACAGCCGCCACTTTGATAGAAAGACCTAGTCGTTGGGCAATTTCAATTACTTTTTCAGCGCCACTGACAGGGTTGGCTGCTCCCATATTTGTAATTAACCGCACACCATTTTGAATGAGTGTTGGAAGTAAAAGCTCCATCCGCTTTTCAAGCAGCGGATCATAGCCTAATGAAGAATTCTCTTTTTTTCGCTTGTGCGCCAGCGCGATTGTCCGTTCAGCTAAACATTCCAACACTAGATAATCCAAATTCCCTTTTTCTGCAAGAAGTAGTGCGGGTTCCAACCGATCACCTGAAAATCCTGCACCTGAACCGATTCTAATCAACATAATCACCTCAAATAATAGTAATAGCTCCTGTTAGCAGGGCTACGATAGTCATGATAATCGTTGTTCCAAATGCCCATTTAAAAATAAAACGCTGATGATCCCCTAAATCAACTCCTGTCATTCCTATAAGAATAAACGTAGATGCTGTTAATGGACTTAATGGGAAGCCGGTTGTCATTTGCCCCAGTATAGCTGCCCGGCCAACTTCAATGGGATCAATTCCAAAAGTAGAAGCGGTTTGACTTATGATAGGTAACACTCCAAAATAGTAAGCATCCGGTGTAAAAACTAAACTAAGAGGCATGCTTGTAATCGCTGTCAAAATAGGTAAGTAGCCCGCCATCGCTTCAGGTATAACCGACACCATTGAAAGCGCCATAGCATCAATCATTTTTGTCCCGGTCAAAATACCGGTAAAAATCCCCGCCGCAAAAATCATGGTCGAAACCATAACAACGTTGTTTGCGTGACTTGTGATACGCTCAACCTGTTGTTTTTGGTTTGGGTAATTCACCAATAAAGCAATTGTAAAAGCAATAATAAACAAAGTAGGAAGTGGAAGCCATACTTTGATTAAAGCGATGAGAAGAATCAATGTCAAAATAAGATTAAACCAAAAAAGTTGAGGACGTTTAAATTCTATCGTCGTTGCCGCTAATTCTTGAAAAGCTATGTTGTCCTTTTCCCCCATATCTATAATCCCTAATCTTTCCCTTTCTCTTTTTCCAAGCAAATAGGATGAAAACAACACCCATAGGACACCTGCAACCATAGCAGGTAGAATAGGATTAAATAGTTGAGCAGAAGTAACATTCAAAGTTGCCATCGCCCTTGCTGTTGGACCGCCCCAGGGGGCAAGATTCATGACACCTGCGCCCAAAGCCACTACACCTGCTAAAATGAGAGGGTTCATCTTCAATCTCTTATAAAGAGGAAGGAAGGCGGAAACAGTAATCATAAAAGTAGAAGTACCATCCCCATCTAGGGATACAAGCATAGTGATAACAGCCGTGCCCACCACCACTTTTAAGGGATCTCCTTTCACGATAAGAAGCATCTTAGATACGATTGGATCAAACAGACCTGTGTCCATCATCAGTCCAAAATATAAAACAGCAAAAGCCACCATAATTCCCGTAGGAGCAACCTTTTCGATACCCGCTAACATCATTTCTCCTATCCCCAAGCCAAATCCGCCAATCAAAGAAAATACGATCGGCACCAACACCAGAGCAATTAAGACTGATAAACGTTTTGTCATAATGAGGTAAAGGAAAACTCCTATTGTCAAGAAACCTAAAATAGCTAACATATAATCCCTCCCAATGAGTCGTAAATTGAATATTTACTGGCTTAGCTCAGTTGAAAAAATTTTTTCCCCACGAGGCATATTTACCAAAGATTCCATTGCCCTTTCTATAAGAATTTTGCTGTGTACTATACTTTTTGCAAGAACCATGCCTAAACAAAGAAAGTTATATTAAATTATCATTGAAGTTTGATTTTCTTAGGTGTTTGTTCACTCTAATGCTGATTTATCAGTTATTTAAGTACTCACTTAGAAATTTTAAAAACAAAAAAAGAAAGCACTTTATTGCTAGCGCTTTCTTTTATAGTGGATTCAATTTCTAATTTTTTAGAAAAAATTATTACGAAGATTCTCAAATAAATTACTTATCCCCTAATTCTATAACCTTGGTGGATTTCTAATTTTTTAGAAATCCATGGATATTATTCTATTTTTTTAGAAATCACTTTAAATAATACGGTATTTTTTCATTTTATTATATAAGGTGGCCAAAGACACTCCTAGAGAATTTGCGGTTTTTTTTCTTCCTTCCATATCATTTCCGAACTTCCCCAAAATTTCTTGGATGAATTTTGATTCTGCTTCTTCCGTTATGTCCTTTAGTGTTTGACCGTTTGGTTTTAGAGTAGAATCTAAGCGATTCAATTCAAGCTTCATCATCACATCTGGTAAATGGTGGAACTTTATTTCCATACCTTCTGCCATACAAGTTGCATAGTCGATCACATTTCTCAATTCTCGAACATTGCCAGGCCATTCATATGACCGTAAAAATTCTAAAGTTTGTTCGTCAATAGTGTACATAGAACCATCCCTAGCTGGTGGAGTTAATGACGAACGAAGCAATGAATGAACCAATTCAGGGATATCCTCTCTTCGTTCTCGAAGAGGTGCTATCTTTAAGCCTATAACATTAAGTCTATAAAACAAATCTCCGCGAAAATGATTTTTATTTACAAGCTGTTGTAAATCACGGTGTGTAGCGGCAATAATCCTGACATCAATATTTCGCTCTTCTGTTTCTCCTACCCTTCTGATCTTACTTTCTTGTAACACCCTGAGTAACTTAGCCTGAAGATCATATGACATATCACCAATTTCATCCAAAAAGAGCGTACCCTGGTCTGCCATTTCAAATAAACCGATTTTACCGCCTTTTTTTGCATTGGTAAAGGCCCCATCTCCATAACCGAATAACTCACTTTCTAATAAAGAAGGTGGAATAGACGCACAATTAACTGGAATAAAAGGCTTATTACCACGATGGCTTTTATGATGAATAGCCTGTGCGAATAATTCTTTTCCTGTCCCACTCTCGCCGATAATTAAAATTGGAAAGTTGGAATCGGATACCCGTTTTGCTACATACACTACGTCCTTCAACCCGCCATCTTTTCCAATAATGTCATCAAAAGTGTATTTTACCTTATAAAGCGAATTCATCTGCTTTTTAAGCTGGCGGACTTTCTCGTTTTGTTTTTGAAGTTCAAGTGACAATTTATGAACTTCAGTTAAGCTTTTGCAGACGGACACAGCGCCAACAACCTGTTCATTTAGAATAATTGGAGCCATATCGACCACATATTCCCGGTCTTTGGTCTTTCGGTAGACCCCAACACGACACTGACAATCTTTTAGTGTTTTTGTAAGTTGCGCTCCGGGCCGATATTTTACCAGTGGCTCCCCTATGATTTCAGCAGTAACACCAGTAATACGTGTATATTCAGGATTAATCATCCTTACATACCCATTATGATCAATCACTAAAACACCATCATTGATTGACTCTATAATTGCTTTCCACCAGCCTATGCTATTTTCACTAATTGAAGCAGTGTTTTTATTATTTGATTGCTCTTTCAAGGAATTAACTCCTTTCACCCTTATAGTTCATATTTCAGCTTTTTTCGCCTGGATTTATTTCTTTAATTTTATCTCTAAACTTCTCATTCGTGGTAATTTCCTTTGTGGTTGTTATGTTTCGCTTGGCATGTCTGGAGAGGTTAGCCGTTGCAACGATTGACCATAATTAGGACATGGAAGTTGTGCGTCTACTTGTCATTGTGTGTAACCTTATTGACTACCTTTGTTTTCGTATCTTTTATCTTTGTGTACGAGTATGCATAAATAGGCGTTTAAGGACTTGACTTGGAGCCTCTGGGGGGACGATTTGTCTTGAAAGACTGAAGAAGCAGTTATTTCATCAGACGGCCAATCCTATCATAAAGTCCTATCAATATGTACGTTGAATATTATAGATTTACTGTAAATATTGTCTCAACTAAATCAGCCATTTTTCTACCTTAAAACTACGTTGAACCCGGTGGTAAATCATATTATAGCTAATGGGGTTTTAATAGAATGTCTTGACTGGTGTTTTTAAACGGTTCAAAACATCTCAATGATTTTAGAAGCGAAAATGACCTAAGCCTCTCTGATTCTTAGAAAGGCTTAGGTCATTTTATGTGCCAAATCAATTCTTCCGTGACATTTTCATTGCGAATGAGTACATATCAGATCTGAATAATCCTTTGTAATACTCTACTAAATTACCATCTGAATCAAAAATCATCCGTTCTGTAATCAGCAAGCACATCGTTTCTGTTATCCCTAAATGTTCAGCATCTTCTTTAGTCGGAAAGCCGCAGGTTATGATTTGTTCCGCTTCACAAAAGTCAATGTTTAGATCACCTTCGAGTGCATCATACAATACGGTTGTACTTAAATCGAATTTCGTCAATTTTTTTCCTAGGTCCAAAGAATAATAATGCAATTCAATGGCTATTGGGACATCCCCCTGTAACCGCAGCCTTTTAATATGGTAAGATTCATCTTCGAACCCATTAGCATCAGCTATATTTTCAGGTGTCATGACACGGCCATGATCTAGTAGTTTAATACCCATGCTTTTAGTGGTTTCAGTGAAACTTATCATCTTTAGCCATTCTTGTACAGGTTTAAGGGAAACGAACGTTCCCTTTCCATGCCTCTTCTCCAATATTCCCTCACGAACCAGGATGGATACGGCTTCCCGTACAGTACTCCTGCTGACAGAATACATATCCATGAGTTCCCTTTCACTAGGGATTTTGTCTTTATAATAACCTTCCAAAATCTGATTTTCCAATATGGTTTTCAATTGAGCATGTAAAGGGATTGGATTTTTAAAGTCTAACTCCATAAAATTTCCTCCAAGCAGAAAAAGACATCGTAATGTTCGTATCAGTTCTTATATTGTAAACCAAATAGTTATAATATTCAAACATGCCAACACTTGATTTTTTCCTTAAATTAGGATTTCATCAATTTCCACTCGTTTATTTCCAAAAATATTTTTCTTCGATGAATAAAAAAGCCTGAATAAATATATATTCAGGGCTTATCCATATGCATTACTCATCATATATTCAGGCTTACCTAACTGGGACAACAATGGAAAGCTTATATATTAAACGATAAAGTACGAGATTATGGAAAGCAGCAAAGAGGTAATGGTCATGGCTAAAAGAGGACGCATGGCTTTTGTCCGCAGTGCCTGCAGGCTTACATTCAGTCCAAGACCAATCATGGACATTGTCAATATAAATGTAGTGGTTTTGGAAATGCCATCCATTACGAGAGGAGACACCGTAATATAAGTTCCAAACACATAACTTCCTATTAGACTCATGATTATAAAACCAACGAGGAACCATGGAAAATCAATTTTGGCATCATGGCCCATTTTCCCGGATGTGCGTTTTTTCATCCAATACATAAAAATGAAACATAATGGGATAAGTAAAAAGACACGGCCCAATTTTGCGAGGAGTGCAATCGCTAGCGCATCTTCACCAGCCGGTGCTCCTGCCAATGCAACATGGGCGATTTCATGAAGGCTGATCCCAGACCAGATTCCATAATCCAAAGCAGATAGCGGAAGGATCGGACGTAAAAGTGTATAAACAATGGAGAAAAGTGTTCCCATTAAAGCGATTATCCCAACGCCTATGGCTGTATCTTCTTCCTTCGCTTTCACGATTGGAGATATGGCCGCGATGGCTGCTGCACCGCATATCCCGGTTCCTACAGCAAGAAGAAGGGAAATGGAAGCATCTGCCTTTAACCACTTTGCAATCAGGACCATCACGACTATGGCAAATGTTACTGTTCCTATGTCACGTACCAACAATGGCAGTCCTTGATTGAAAATCACATCGATATTTAATTTCAACCCGTATAAAATAATGGCAAAACGCAAAAGTTTTTTTGCGGAAAATTCAATTCCCGTCCGGAACTTTTCAGGATATCCCGCAATTTGACGATAAATCACGGCAATGATGATCGAGCATGCAAGAGGACCGATTCGATTGAATCCTGATATCTTGGACAGCCCCAAGCCTAAGAGGGCAATAAAAAAGGTGAAAGCGATACCGCTCAGCCACAAAAGCACCTTATTTTGTAACGGTTTTTGCTGCACCTGAGGTGTTTCTTCCAGTGGCTCATATTTTTCTAATTCCATACATTCCTTCCCCCTTTCCAGACAAACTTAAGCCCAAACTGCGTATCATCCCATCCTTTCAATCGTTTGAAAAAAATCGGTTTCTTCTATATTAGTAGGTGTATTCCCTTTGATAAAATACTCGGATTCCTTTAAAAAAGGCAAGTTTGGATTTTGATTCCCCCACAATTCAGGAACAGCCAGAGTCTGGGAGCGATGGGACCTTAAGGCACGGATCTTTTTCTGTAAAGTCCCTGCTATATTCACTTCTGTGATTCTGCTCAGCCCGTTTTCCTTTAACCATTCATCATAAAAGGCATGCCAAAGGACAAAGTACAGACTATGAACCTCAAAAGCTGGAAACATTGGATCTGGAGAAAAATCGGGATCACCGGATTTTAGAAAAGCAAATTCGGCAGCACGGCCAATCGCACAATGGTCTGGATGCCCCCCATATTTCTTATGGAATGTTACTAGTGCATCCGGTTGAACTTCACGAATCACCTTTACAATTCTCTCCGCCAATAAATCGAAGTCCTCAAATTCAATCGTTTTATCCCTTACGTTTAAAAATCGCAGGTCTCTGACCCCCAATTCTTCACAAGCGTTTTTTAACTCCTTCACTCTTAGTCCAGGCAATGCCTCCCTTGTTGTAAGAATGGGATTTCCCATGCGCCGGCCCATTTCGCCTTTTGTCGCACATAGTAAAGTTATATGAACACCTCGCTCAGACATTTTAGCAATGGTTCCGCCACACAGGAAAGTCTCATCATCGGGATGTGCTAGAACCGCCAATAACCTTTGTTGTGATTGCATATTGCCTCCTAATTCGGATTCTCCAGTTTTTCCACACTGTCAGACCCAATATGAAAAAATGGACATGGATGTCAAATCGGCTAGACATATCATGCCCATCTTCATTTTTCGTCTATAAATATAGCACCCTAAAGCTAATCTTCTTTTTGGTTAGCATAATTCATATAAAACGGATTTAACCGTTTCTATGACAAAGCGTAAATCTTCAACGGTCGAAGATAAAGGCGGTGCAATGATCAATACATTTCCATATCCAGGAACAGTATCACCATTACGTCCGATGATAAGACCCTTTTCCTTGCATGCCCCGATTATTTTACCCATGAACTCATCGGAAACAGGCGCTTTTTTCTTTTTATCTTCCACTAATTCAATGCCATATAAAAACCCAACTCCCCGAACTTCCCCTACTTTATCCAGGGCTGTCAATTCAAATAGCTCACTTAGTGTCGATTCACTAAGATCAGATACCCGCTGAACGATTTTTTCATTTTCCAAGATTTCAATGTTCTTTAGGGCAACGGCGCAAGATGCAGGGTGGCCTCCATATGTTGACACATGCCTGAAATGATTTAAATTTCCGTTCTCTTTGAATTTCTCATAAATCCTGGAATTCACTGCCGTTGCTCCAAGTGGAAGATAACCGCTGGTCAAACCCTTTGCCATTGTTACAATATCCGGTTGAACTCCATCGGAGTGCATGAACCCAAACATTTTTCCGGTTCTTCCAAAACCTGAAACGACTTCATCCACAATTAAAAGAACATCATGCTTCTTACAGATTTCCGAAACCCTCGTTAAGTATTCTTTCGAAGGAATAAGGACCCCGCCGCCAGAGATGAATGGTTCAAGAATAACACCGGCTACCGTTTCAGCCCCTTCAAAGTTAATGACCTGATCGATATATTCAGCTGCAAGCAAATCGGAGTTTTCAACGTTTTCCCCAAACGGGCTGCGATAACTGTATGGCGGTGGCACATGCAGGAAACCTGGAACCGCCGGATCATATTTCACTCTCCGATTTGCCTGTGCGGTTGCGCTTAGCGCGCCAAAAGTATTGCCATGATAAGCTCTGTACCTAGAGATGAATTTGTATTTACCCTGATTGCCATTTTGGGAATGATATTGCCTGGCTATTTTAAAAGCTGTCTCATTCGCCTCAGAGCCGCTGTTCGTAAAAAACGTTGTATAGGAGCCCTTTAAATGCTCACTTATTTTTGCAGATAATTCAATTGCCGGCTTATGACTCAATGTTAATGGGAAGTAAGATAAGTTAATCATTTGTTCATATGCTGCCTGGGCGATCTCTTTTCGTCCGTGACCCAGGTTCAAGCACCATAAACCGGAAACCCCATCTAAATATTTATCACCTTTAGTATCCGTGAACCATGAGCCGGATCCTTCTGTAGCCATCATGGGAGCATCCTTCTCATTATAGCGATGCATCGCATGCCATAAATGGTCTTTATCCATTTGAACAAGGTCTTTCGTTTCAGTTTCCATCTTCACTTTTGAAACCCCCTTATTATTCATTGAATGCATTAAGTTAAGTTCCCATGCTGTTACAGATCTTCATGAGCAAATTGGTGAGGTGCGATGACCCAAATTCAAGTTATCGCACCTGTCTTATCACTCTTTTTTACACCATTATTTATCCCAGTTTTTATGATCTAAATGAGAATATTTTTCTAATAATCTAGTAGGCATTTTTAATGCATCTTTTCTAAATGGCGGAGCCAATTGTGTTCCATCGACTTGTATATCAATGACAGTCGGTTTGTTTGATTTTATTGCTTCTTCAATGACAGCGCCTAACTCCTCAGGTTTTTCGACTCTAATACCAACAGCACCCATTGATCGGGCAACTTCTGCGAAGTCGGGATTTTGAATATCAGCCCCTACAAAACGGTTATTATAAAAATCGACCTGATTCTTTTTCTCTGCACACCATGCATTATTATTGAAGACACATGCAATGACCGGTATGTTTTCTTCAACGGCCGTACTCACTTCATGTAAGCTCATGCCCCACGCGCCATCGCCAACAATGGCTAATACAGGCGTATTCGGCTCAGCTAACTTGGCACCAAGTGCGGATGGGTAAGCAAATCCCGTGTTCCCGAATGTAAGCGCAGCGATATGCCTGCGGCTCTGGTTGAACTTCAAGTAAGCGTTTGCAGTTGAAGATACATTACCGATATCTGTAGTAACGATGGCATTTTCAGGCAACACTTTAGTCAATTCCAAAAGGGCTCGGCGCGGATTGATTGGCGTTCCATCAATCATCGCAAGTCTCACCAATTCTTCTTCCCATTTTTGTTTTTCATTCGTTACTTCGACCATCCGCTTTTTTTCTTGTTTTAGGTTAGGTTTACTAGCCTTCAACCGTTTCAAGATTTCATGGCTCGCTTCACGGGCGTCTCCGATGATCCCGACTTCCACAGGGTGCGTCCTCGCTATTTGCCTTGGGTTAATATCTATTTGGATGATTTGCGCATCTTTAGGGAAATAATCAATGTCATAGCATGGTAACGTTCCAAATACCGATAATCTTGTACCGACCGCCAATATGACGTCCGCTTTCTTAAGTGTATTCATGGCAGCCTTTGAACCCATGTAACCGATTGGGCCGACTGACAATGGATGATCAGCAGGAAAGGCATCATTATGCATATAGGAGACAGCTACCGGAGCTGTTAAATATTCTGCAATATTCTTAATTTCCTCAATGCCATCTGAATCAACCGTTCCCCTACCGGAAATGATGACAGGATACTCAGCCTCAGCTAAAATTTCAGCCGCTCTATCCAAGGATGCAGAAGAACCGCAGCCCCTTTCATCTACGCGATATTGATGTGGTTGAAGTATTTGATCTTCCACTTCACCATAGAAGTAATCGCGGGGGATATCGAATAAAACCGGTCCCCTCTCGGCATAGGCAATCCGAAATGCTGTCCTGAGGCAATCAGCGACCCGGCCTGGGTGTGTCACTCTAACCGTTTCTTTCGTGATTGCCTTGAAGATGGAAACCTGATCACATTCTTGAAAACCATCCCATCCAACCGTTGGTGTACCAGCTGAAGGTGATATGACCACCATAGGAGTATGAGCTTGATTGGCCGCTGCAACAGAGGTGACCATATTAGTCATTCCAGGTCCGTTTTGCCCGATGACAACTCCAGCAACCCCGGAGACCCGACAATAGGCATCTTCCATATGTGCTGCACTTTGTTCATGGCGGACACCAATGAAACGAATGCCTGCAGTTGGCAATAAATCAAGCATATCCATGAAAGCAGATCCCAAAATTCCCGAGATATGTTTAACTCCCTCGGCCACTAATGTTTCAACGATGGCTTCACTTGGTGTCATTTTAACTTTTGTACCTCTTAACATTTTTGTTTCGACCATAGCACATTCTCCTTAATTATATTATTTCTGATAATGACGTTGCGACGTCCGTACCAGTTATATGATGTATAATACTACCATTGGATGTAACAGTCAATGAATAAATAGAATATTTCGAATTTATTTAAAATATTTGACCATTATAGTCACTAACTCATGTATTTGAATCTTCTTTAACCAATAAATATATCCTTTTTTTCTGTCAATCTGTAGTTGATCCTATCGATGATCTCCAATAAATCACCAATTTCATCAATTACGAAATCGGCACCTGCATTCCAAAAACGATTTTCTGCATGTTTCATCCGTTTTTGCAGATCATATGGGTCCATTTCATTGATTTCTTCTTCTGAAAGGCCGATTTCACTGCCGCCTTTCAATACGGCAACAGTCCACATTCCCGCAGAAATGCCTTCTTTGATGTCACTGATCGTATCGCCGACTTTAACGATTTTGCTTAGTGGATACACTTGGAGATTCATCGCCGTCTTAAAGCACATCCAAGGGGCAGGCCTTCCTGCAGGCACTTCGGTGGACGCAACGATGGAATCTGGTTGATAGCCCCATTTTTCCGCCTCTTCTTTAACAACATCAATCATTTCACGAGTATACCCTGTAGTCGAGCCGATTTTTATTCCTTGCTGCCTTAAACGGCTGACTAATTCAATTACGCCTGGTATTGGCTTGGCATTCTCCTTGAGAACCTTAAAAAGCAAAGCCTCAAAGTCTTTATATAATGATTTTAAATCACTTTCGTCCGGTTCTTTCCCAAATTTAGCAATCCATAAATTGGAGATTCGTTTCATTTTCAGAAGTTCCATTATATGATCCATTTTCAATAAACCCATAGGTTCCCTTGCTTCCTTAATGGTAATATCTATCCCGCTAACCCTGAATATCTCGACAAATGCCTGGACTGGCGCAAAACAACCATAATCCACCGTCGTTCCTGCCCAATCAAATATCACTGCCTGAACCTCTTTGCATTCTTTTGCACTTTCCAATCTATGCTCCCCTCCTTATGGTGATAACCCGGGTATAAAGAGAATTCATTTCACTTCTTCCAAAAATAACTGCAGATCTTCTTTAGTAGCTTCAGAGAGTCGTTTAATCTCTTCAAGGTCCTTATCCGGATTCCCGGACTCCCCAATTAATGGGTAAAGGTTTTTTTCAATCCGTTCATACCAATCGGGGTATTCATCTTCCACTTGCTTTTCTATCGAATCCCAAGTAGAACTGATCTCTATTCCCATTTCTTGTATTTTCCCTGAAGCCGCCCCTGTACTTATTTCTGATTCCAATCCTTTTATGGATTGAATCACATCGCCGACACCTTTTTTAATAACCTCTTCATTTTGGGTTTCACCCGTATTTGAATCAGGATTTTCATTCATGACTGGACTTTTTTCTTGTTGAGCCTCGTCCGGTTCAGCTGAAATGTTGCAGCCCGACAGTATGGCACAAAGGACAACCCCATAAGTTAAAACACGGAAACCATTCAACATAATCCCTCCTTCATGCTATAAAAGACAGATGTCACCAAGCACTTATTGGCACAACTCTCTTATTCTATGGGAATCATATTCTAGCTGATTAGTGATTGAAGAATTTTGTCTGAGGAGTTCCATAGAAGTAAACGAAGCATTTCCTTAAAATGGTATAGAGCCAAAGCTATAACTTTTCAGAATTAGGGGAACCAGAAACAATATTTAATTCATTCTCCATATACTTCGCTTTTTTTCGCCGAATGAAAAAGAATGAACAGATAACGATCAAGCTAAATAGCATGGTAAAGATAAACTGTGGACGCTGTGAATCGATAAAGGCCATTAATATTAACACGGAAATCATGGAAATTATGGTTGCATAAGTCAAATACGGAAATAACCACATCTTGATCTTGAAAATTCCAGGATTCTCTTTCTCCATTCTCTTCCTTAATCGTAGATGGGAAACCGCTATGGCCAGATAAACAAGGATTCCGACTCCACCTGAGGAATTCACTAAAAAGAAAAAGATTTTATCAGGTGAAACATAACTGAAAATGGTGCTGATAAAGGCAAATAAAGTAGAGCCTACTACAGCAAATATAGGAACGCCGTTCTTGCTCACTTTTGAAAATACCTTTGGAGCGTCGCCCTTTTGTGCAAGTGAAAATAACATGCGTGAACTCGTATATAATCCCGAATTCAAACAGGATAGCAATGCAATGAGAATCACTATATTCATGATCAGGGCAGCAGAAGGGATCCCCAGCATTTCAAGTACGGCAACAAATGGACTTTTCAGCAAAGAAGCCGAATTCCAGGGTAATAGCGTCACTAGTATGGCGATGGACCCAATATAGAAAATCAGGATTCGCCAGACCACACTATTCAATGCACTTCTAACTGACTTTACCGGATCACTGGTCTCACCCGCGGCAATCGCTGGAATCTCCACTCCAACAAATGCATGAAAAACAATGGCGACGCCAACAAGCACAGAACTTAGCCCGTTCGGAATAAAACCGCCAAAATTCAAAAGATTGGAAGCACCAGGTGGTTTTATCGTTGGGATAAACCCTAATATCACTGCCACACCCAGGCACAAAAATAGTATGATACTGATTATTTTAATGATTGAAAACCAGTATTCGAACTCACCAAACGATTTTACGGAAAAAATATTCGTCAGTTTCAATAGGATGATCAATGATAGACTTATAACCCAGACGGGAACGGAAGGAAGCCAGCTGTGTATGATTGCTGCTCCAGCTGTTGCTTCCAAAGCAATTACGATAACCCAAAAGAACCAATATAACCAACCTGTTGTAAAACCGGCCCATTCACCTATCCCTTCTCTTGCATAAACGGCAAAAGATCCAGTATTGGGATTCACTGTGGCCATTTCCCCAAGCATCCTCATGACTAAAACAACGATCAAGCCTGCCAAAACATATGATAATATCGCCCCGGGGCCCGTTTGACCAATAATGATACCGCTTCCTACGAATAAACCAGCACCTATGACACCACTCAAAGATATCATCGTTAAATGTCTTTGTTTCAGACCTGGTTTCAGTTCTTCCTGTTGATGTTTCATACCCTCCACCAACTTTCAATATTTTGGGGAATCAACTAACATAATTGCTACTTGAATGTAAAAACAAGGCTTTTTAGCTGCCTGTCCTTTACACTTTCACAAAGATAGTGGGAACTTGGAAACATGGCATTTTAAAAAAACAACACAGGAGATGACGCTATGAACTTAAGATTCTATATCACTATTCCTCCTTCCTTAAGGCTATTTTGAAATTCGAAGCGGATATAACATCACTACGTCATGATGTTAGTACCACTTTCTATGTGTATAATACACTCTGATTTTTTTAAAGTCAATTCAAAAATCAGAATATTTAGATAACGAAATGATGATTTTTAAATACAACAAATGGTGTCCAGTTAGTCTGCAAATTGTTTCATTTTACTTTTTTGACCTTGGAGGTTTCATCCAACACACCTTCCACTGCTGACTTTACGGCCTTCTGCTTCCTATCCAGCATTTTCTTTAAAAGGTATGAAAAAAGCAATGTAAACGCAATTCCTTTAACAATCGATATATAACCATAAACAAGAAGGCCCAATATCAGTACGATAAGATTAATAATCCTTATTGTCGCTGCAATATCTATTTTTTCATTTTTATGATGTAGAATTAAGGCGATCACGTCAAAGCCAACAGTGGAGGCATTTGCTGTAATACATAAATAATATCCTATCGCTATCAATATCGACGAAATGATAATCACTAAAGCGATATTTATATCAAAATTAATATTCAATGAATAAAAGAAATTAAAAAAAACCATATAGCTAAGCGAACTTACAATCGACTTAAAAAAGTACTCTTTCCCTAGAAAAACTAAACAAATGATTAACAGTAAACCTGTAACGAAATTGGCTAGCATGGCAATGTTATAACCCGATAATGCATTCAATAATAATGCCGAGCTGGTTACCCCGCCATTGATAATTTCATTCGGAACGATTAAATATGCATAGGCAAAGGTCATGGAAATGTTTCCTGCGATAATTTTCATTAAATCCTTCATAAACTTCACACCATCCCATTCGATATTTTGATTATGCTTTCCCCCCTAAATATATATTTATACTTGAACCATACGATCCCCATTCATCCCTTACTCCAATTTTTACGAACCTTTCTCCTTTCGATATTTTTGAATCTTTTTACGAAGAATGTTTTATTTTTGTTCAAGTGTTTACAATAATTCGCTAACCAGAATCCTCTCTCCTTCTAATAAATAAAATAAAACATCCCCCTTAAAACCTGAAGATGTCATGTTTACCATATAAACATTTAAGCAATGAAGATTTTTTGTACAACTTATGTAACTTATGATTACCTTGAAACTTTGATTTACCTGAATGAATATGACATCCCACAGGGTAGTACAAGGAAAAAGCATCTTATAATGCTCGCTTCAATAGACTTAGTCCGAGATTAAAAAACCTGACAAAATAAATAAGAAAAGCATTTATGTAAGAAGGAAACGCAAACGCAAGTCCCCTAATTATTCCCATCAAGTATTATATCGCAATAAAAAAGTTGAGGGGTATACCCCTCAACTTTAACTATTTCCTAAGAAATGTTTCTTGCGATTATCCTTTTCATGTTACAGGTAAAGCCGTCTCATCTTTCATAAGCCTTTTTCGATAAACCATATTGGACAGCTGCACACTCACTTCATAGAGCACAAGCAGAGGGACGATAACCAAAATGTCTGAAATTATATCTGGGGGCGTAATCAGGATCGAGATGATGACCAGTAAGAAATAAGAAATCTTACGAGATTTTTTCAACACTGTTGGATTGATGATTCCTAATCTGGTCAGGAACATGACCACTAGCGGCATCTCGAATAAAATCCCGAAAGGTAAGATCAAATTTATCATGAACCGAAAATACTTTTCCGCTGTGAACATCATCTCGAACTGCCCGGCCGATAGGGAAGTGAGGAAACCCAGCACTATTGGAAACAACACAAAATATCCAAATGAGATACCTGTGATGAATAAAATGAACAGACCGGGTATGAATCGAAATGTAACTCTTCTCTCTTCCGGTTTCAACGCTGGAGCCACAAAGCGCCATAACTGATAGGCTGCCAGCGGAATCGTTGCAGCTATTGCGCAAACACCGGCGATTATCATATATACCCACAGGATATCACTCGGACCAAGCACGGCAAGTTTTCCTTCCAAATCCTTAATGAGCAGTTCATATATATCCTGTACGAATATGAAACTCACTATGAAAAAAGCCAAAAAACCTATCAGTGTTTTAATGATTCTGCTTCGGAGTTCCTCCATATGCTCAATAACGTGTAAATCCTTACTCTCCACTTTCACTCCTCCTTTTTAAATATTTTCTTGCACTATTGCAAATAGCACTTCCCCTCGAAATCTTCTCATGAAAAGAAGCAGGCGAGTCTTACCGCCCGCTATAATTCATTTACTTCATCCCTCTTTTTTTACAGCTCTTAATGCGGCTTTATTCTCGTTTTCATCGTCTTTTTCAGAATCATTCACCAATCCTTTTGTTGCACTTTTGAATTCGGACAATGTCCGGCCAAATGCACGGCCTATTTCCGGCAGCTTGGACGGTCCAAAAATAATCAGTGCAATTACGAGGACGATCACCAAACCGGGTATTCCTATATTTGAAAGCATTCTTATTCACTCCAATCATATTTATAGTATTTTTTCCATTCACATTTCCCTACGCTATCTATCAATTAGTGACTTTTCCCTGTTTTTGTAATCTTTGTTTTTCATGTGCGCGATTATGGGCACGTGTCCGATCTTCCTCGACTTCGTTCGTTTTTTGTACACCTTCCATAACCGCTGCTGATGCAACCTTTCGCAGCCCTGTTTGATCCTTATCAAAAACAAAGGATGCTCTTGTCGATATATCCGCTCCCGGTTCTGTCACGAATGGGACTACACGGTAGTCAGCCTTCCATTGTTCTGGTGTTACTTTGCATCGGACATATCCCCGGTAATCATTAAAGAACTTTATATGTGGATTCTGACTTAGTATTTTATCCGTATCCGCACGCTTATCCGCACCATTTCCACCAGATGTGATGGAAGTTCCGACAAACTCCACACCGAAAATCTTTGAATTTGGATCATCGAAATCCGCCTTTAAATTGGCTGCCCAGCTTGCATGTACATCTCCGGTCAACACGACCAGATTTTCCAGGTTGTTTCTTTTGATTACATCAATTAAACGATCGCGTGCAGCCGGGTAACCATCCCAGGAATCCATACTGAATTTGGGAGCGGTTGGTGTTCCATAATTCCGTTGTGCAAAGAAAATCTGCTGCGGCAGAACGTTCCACTTCGTTTTTGATTTTGATAGATTGTCAGTTAGCCACTGTTCCTGCTCTGGACCTAGCAATGTCCGTTTCGGATCAAGTGATTCAGGCGTTTGCGGTGAACTTCCATCGCCGTTTGCCTGATCATCCCGATATTGACGGGAATCCAATACAAAGAAAGAGGCTAGATCGCCATATGTGAAATTTCGGTATAACCGCATATCCGCTCCCTTAGGCAAAGACGATTTACGAAGGGGCATATGCTCATAGTAAGCCTGATAGGCGGCGGCCCTTCTCTTGATGAATGCTTCTACCGATTGTCCCTTTTCCGGGATGACATTTGCATAATTGTTTTCAACTTCATGGTCATCCCAAGTCACTACCCACGGGAAAGCAGCGTGTGCCGCTTTTAAATGGGTATCAGAGCGGTATTGTGCGTATCTATTTCGATAATCCTCAAGTGTAATGATCTCCGGACCACTATGTACACGGACATTACCTGTAGAAGAAACATATTCATTTGGTCCATATTCATATATATAATCGCCAAGGTGGAAGACAATATCCAGATCTTCTTTTGCCAAATGTTTATAGGCCGTATAATAACCGTGCTCAAACTGCTGGCATGAAACGAACGCGAATGACAAGCTCGAAACACTTGAACCTATTGGCGGAAGTGTTTTCGTTTTCCCAGTCTGACTTACTTCCCCTCCGCTTTTAAAACGGTAAAAATAGACCTTATCAGGTGTTAACCCGCTTACTTCCACATGAACGGAGTGGCCAAGTTCCGGCCTGGCTATTTCCTTGCCTTGCTGGACAATCTTTCTGAAATTCTCATCCTTTGCCACTTCCCATTTAACGGAAATGGCTTCTTTTGGCATTCCTCCGCCATTCAACGGATCAGGTGCCAACCTTGTCCATAAAACTACACTGTCCGAGAGCGGATCACCTGAAGCTACACCGAGAGTAAATGGATAATCACTGAATTTCGGGGCAGCATTCACTTCAATCCCGCCCATTGATTGGGCAAGGGCAAGACCTAATGAAAGTCCGGCGAGCTTACTTGCTCCCTGGATAAAGTTTCGGCGGTCCATATTCTTACCTAATTCGCTCCAATTCTTAATTAAATCATCCATTGCTCTTTCATTATTCATTGATCTTTCCCTCCTATTATTTGAATCTGATTCAAGTATAGAAGTCCATTTTTAAAGGTGTATGAAGAAGTGTAAATCAATAAATGCCCAATTAGGAATTTCCATACAGGACTTATGGTACCCATTGAATACAAAAAGAATTTTGATTCACTCAAACATTTACATAGCCCTACAAACTTTTACATATAACGACAGTCTTTCAGCCTAGTTCTCTTCATGAATCATTTATTTAATCGTTACAAATAACTTCCATGGACTATTTTTACAATAAAAAAATTGAAGAATCTTATAGAAATCCAATCCATCCTTTATGATTCCTTGTACATTTTCCAGGAACTCAAAATTCCCAACTTGTTCGAATGCTCTAATAATATTTCATAAGTGAATACTCACTTTCGGTTTAAAAGCATCCTAATTTATGTAATAATAGTTTCAAAACAAAAAATGAAAGTACTTGAGGGATTTTGCATTGGAGAGTATGGAAGCATTATATGAAAAAATTGAGATATTGAGGAAAGAACTAATAGCTGCTGGATTGATATATGGATTTACTGCCCCAAAAACATTACATAAAAGCCTGGAACTAGATGAACTGTTGAATTTACTTGGGCATGAAAAAGAGCCAAATGGTTTAGAATATGTTTAAAAACTGGAATGAAGCGTGACTTGATCTTTCTAACTTCATTCAATCATGTTAGCTGCAAGAACTATCACTTGGTATTATTCCGGAATTCTTTTTATTAGTCACCACTCGATTCATGCAGCACATTTCCCTTACTAAAACACCTCGTATTCTTTTTTTCTTGAACTCTTAGATTAATTTTTCTTTAATATTTAATGAAATGATCATCCCTTCTTACCTAATGCTGCTTAGTCTAGTTTTCAACGTTTTATTTCGTGTAGAATTCGTCATAGGACCAGAACAAAAAAGACTTTATAATAGAAAGATAACCAGACATCAAGGGGGCGTACAATGGATAGAAATGATAAATCCAAGATATTTTAATAAAGGAGCTACTAGAGCTTAAGCTTTCACTGCAACATGAATTAAATCGTGTCACTCAAATAATAGATCATTTAAGCCCGGATGAAGAAGCTGTACAACCGTTAGAAGATGTGACATTACATACTCAATTGGGCGATAAAGATATATTCTCCCTAGTTAAAGTACAATTGCAGAAAAAGATCTCTAAGCCGAGCTATGAGACATGGATGAAAGGTACGCAGAATTAATAAAATCCTTGCTGAAGAGTATTAATGGAAAAGATTATACGATTTGATTTATTGCGAAATAAGGGAATACTTAAACAACCAAACGAAGAAGCTATTAAGGCTTCTTCGTTTGGTTTAAAAAAATAATAAAGCTCCTCTATTGTTCCTAAAGCTTTTGAGTCTGAGACAATATTAATGTAAAACAGCAGCCATTTGGCTCTTTTTTTATTGCCCCGGAATGCCACAATTTCTAAAGGAGCTTTTTCTAAGCATTAATTTTCCTATATCTTAAAGTCATATCAACTATTGTCAATAATAAAACGAACCATAAGATAGGATTTTTCAAGGAGATACCTACAATGGATTTTCCCCCCATTAATGTTAATACTCCCATTAGCACTAAAGTATAAACTAGTTCAAAATGAATGGATGCCTTTTATCGAATTTTTCTTTTATGTGCTGCATTTAACAACAATCTATCTCATCTAAGTTTATGAATGGTGTGAGTTCTCAAATATCAACTATTCTTGTAAATTGTCATCGGCAACCTAATGTATCCGCCGTTTTAATGATTTTTCACTATTTTAGTGACTGAAATCCTTTTAATTCAGGGACAACATTGCTTACCTCCCTTCCAGTAACGGCTGCAACGAGGTTCTTCGCCGCAAGCATGGCCATATCAAAACGTGTTTGAGAGTAGCTGAACCTATATGCGGCAGGGTAACCACGTTCGGCATGGCTAAAAGCGGATTGTCAGGCGATACGGGTTCCTGTTCAAATACATCCAAACCGGCTGCAAGGATTTCCTTATTTTGCAGTGCTTCAATGAGGGCCTTTTCGTCCACCGTCTGACCGCGGGAAGTATTAATAAAGATCGCGGATTTTTTCATCAGTGCGAATTGCTCCCTTCCCATAAGATGCCTCGTCTCCGGAGTATAAGGGACCATTAAAACAACGAAATCGGCTTCCCGTAAAAGGTGCTCTAAAGAGGAATAGGTTGTACTGAGCGTTTCCTCCACTTCTGATTTTCTTCGCCGATTATGATATAAAACGTCCATGTTAAAACCGTATTTGCCTCGTCTTGCAATAGATTCACCAATCCTCCCCATACCGATGATGCCCAATGTTTTTCCATGAACATCAACACCAAAAAGGGGTTCATCGCCTTTATTTCCCCAATTGCCATCCTTTACAAGCTTGTCCAGTTCCGGTATTCGACGGGCTGCTGAGAGCATTAAGGCTAAAGTTAAATCGGCCACGGTTTCATCGAGAACATCAGGAGTATTCGTACCGATTATCCTTCTCTTTTTCATTGCCTCTAAATCAAAGTTGTTGTAACCTACCGAGATATTGCTGACAGCCTTTAGACATGGTGCATGGTCCAGAAATTCGTCATCTATTTTTTCTCCGGTGATGAGCAGTCCCTCCACATCGGAAATTTGCTTTAACAGCTGGCTTCTGTTAATGGGTTCAGGGCCGTTCCATTTTTCATACTGGCAATACTTCGAAATGAATGCCTCTACCTCGGCCGGTACTGGTCTTGCTATATACACTTTTGGCATCAATTTATATCCTCCTCGGTTACACTATTCTTGAATAGGATGTTTTACAATAAACCAATAACAGATTGCGGCGCATCCGGCGATTAAACCGCCAGATATGAAGGCAAGAGAGTAAGAACCAGTTGCATCCACTATCATGCCTGCAACAACAGGGGAAAAGGCTCCACCAAAATAACCGCCAAAATTCTGAATTGCACCTACGGAAGCAACCATAGAAGGAGGGGCAATGTCACCGGCAAGTGCCCACGCACTGCCTGTAATGGCAGAAATAAAACAAAGAGCAAGGGTCAGTAATGTTAAGGTAATGGCGAGCCCTTTGGCAAGTGGAACTGCACATACAACAATAGCGGCCGAGATGGCACATATACTAATTAAGGCACGCTTTGCTTTAATAGGTGTAGTAATTCCCTTGTCAACCCATTTTTTAGTAAGATATCCTCCGAAAATATTGCCAAAGATTCCGCCAAGCCAAGGAATACCAGCATATATACCCATTTCTTTAAGTGAGACATGATGAACATCAAACAAATAAAGAGGAAGGAAGACAAGGAAAATATTCCAGATCCAAATGGTACAGAAGAAGCCCAGAATCATCCCCCACACGCTTCGATATTTAAATAACGAACCCCATTTTATTTTAGATGATTGAATGCCTTGCTCCACTCCACCACCTTCGGACTTAATGTATTCAAATTCCTCCTTGGAAAGTTTTTGGCTTTTTTCAGGATTTTTATAAAAAATGACAAAACCGATCGCGAAGATGATGCCGATCACACCCGTTATATAAAACAGCGCTCTCCACCCAAAAGTCACCATAATGAAAACGAGAATTGGCGGTGCAATGGCTGGTCCCCATTTGGACGAAGAATCCCAAATTCCAGTTGCCAAGCCTCGTTCCTTTTTAGGGAACCAATACGATGTGATCTTAGCCATCGTCGGAAAACACGGTGCTTCTCCCACTCCAAGTAAAATCCGTGCAGCAATAAATGAACCCATTTTATGAACGGCTCCCGTTAAAATGGTCGCACCACTCCACCAAATAAGCGCGATTGTATACACCTTTTTGGTCCCGAACCGATCGATCAGCCAGCCGGAAGGAAGCTGCATCAATGCATAACTCCAAGAAAAAAAGGTTCCCAATAACCCGATTTCGGTCACGCTAAGTCCAAGTTCCTTCATCATTTCGGGAGCTGCAATGGATAGGTTGGCCCGATCTAGATAGTTGATAATTCCCCCAATCAATAACCAGATGACGACGGTCCAGCGAAATTTCCGGCCAATATTTAATGGCTTTTCTTGCTTTGTTTCCATTCTTGCTTCCATACCTTATCCCCCCTTGTTATATAAAACGCCGTAAATGGCAGCGCTTCCAAAATAAGAAAAAGCCAGAGTTCACGCTTGGAGAATATGTATATACAAGGAGGTTTTTGTTTTATAATATAGAACTAGGTTTTGATTTTGTGGCAAAAACATAAAAAGAATTTTCTTTTTATTCTGTAAAGAATCGTATTATGGGGATGTGTGATTGTCAATCTTTATTCTTATTTTCAGGATTATATTCCTAGTAAATGTTTTATGCCAAGTGGGGAAAATTGATAGAAAAAGCGAGCGCCCCTAATCATGAGGGATGGCCATAGACATACCTGATAAAGCAGCATGTAGTTTACCAGATAAGTGAGACATTAATTGTTCGCTTGGCGCTACTGAATCCACTTTTCTATTGATATTACTAAATCTTAATGGAAGCCGTGATGGTTAACGGAGCTTCCACTACTTCCTGAAAGCACCCGGAATACTATTTTATTTGTTGTGGAAATTCCATCCCTTCGTACATTTACTACGAATACAGTATTTTTAAAAGAGGAATGAAGGGCTGGCTCATCGTCCATTCCTCACTGTGACATTGAGATACTCCTACCTCTTCTCCTTTTAGGATCTGTTATTGAATATCTAAAAAATTTATAGCGAAACGATTTGTTCGATAAAATCCACTCCTGAATCAGGTAAGGGAGTTCATGTATGGTATATTTTTTTCTTCCAAACGTTGTTTTCTTCTTTTATTCTTTGATTTCCGTTTATTCATTTAAAAAATTCTAAAATAATATCTTATATTAATTTTTTATGATTTCGTAATTCCAATTATTTCTTTTAAGAAGCTCAAGACAACAATTATGCCTCATATTAAACTATTGTTCGTTAGTTCAATAAGAAAAAGAGCCATTGTAACAGCTCCTTGTCCCCCTCTTTCACCCTTTTGAAACGATAGCGTAATGTTTCTCCTACTTATTTTTTACTCTTTGCATGCGTTTGACCTTATATTGTTCAAAATCCCAATTCGACAAAAATTCTTTTGCAGAAGTATAGCCTGATTGATAGAGAAAGTAGATTTCATCCTCATTCAGTTCAAAATCCGTTGCGTTGATGCCGCCAGTAGGAATTTGAATCGTGCGTTCAATCGTTTCTTCGTTCATATGTCGTAAATCATGGGCTTGAAGCATCGTTTTAAATATATTTTTGAAAAGGTGGATTGGCGTTGGTATAACCGCATCTATGTTAACTTCATCTTTCACAAAATGGAATCCGAATGTTGGAAAACGAGGATTGTCTGTATCAAATATCCATATTGGGAAGTTACTAAGTAAACCACCATCTAAAATGTAGGATTTTTTCCGGTCTTTTGATTTCCAAATAACCGGACGGAAGAAAAATGGTAAAGAGGCACTCATCATTACGGCAGTTGAAACTTTAAAATCAGCAGGAGACATCCCATAGCGGTCCAAATCATCTGGAAAAATAAGCATCTGCCCATTCGAAACATCAGAAGCAATTATCTTCAACTTTCCATCTGGAAGATCCGCGAATGTCTTAATCCCTTTTTCTGAAAGAAGAGAATCCACCCATGTCTCCAAATAATCGTTTTTGTAAATCCCAAGATGAACCATAAGTTCCAAAAAGAAGCCCAAAATGGGAATTCGATTCAAAATTGTCCTGCCTCGAATCTTTGAGTAATTGATTTCACTAAACCGTTCTCTAATTTCATGGCTTTTATAGCCACTAGCCAAAAGAGTAGCTATTACTGCTCCTACTGATGTCCCAGCAAGTCTTTCCCATTCGACTTTTTCCTCTTCCATTGCTTGAATCGCTCCAATAAAAGCAATTCCCCTGACCCCCCCACCTTCAAAAACGGCATCTGCTTTCATATTTCCACCTCTCGATAAGAGTTATTATTTTTATTATTAACAATATTTTAAAATAAAGCGAATTTTCACACTCCTGGGTTCCAAAAATCAGCCCCGTCAGTTGAAGAATAAAACCGCTTGCCATTCATGATTGGAATTAATGACGGTTCTATTTTTCTAACAAATTATTTCGCTAGCATTATCAAGAATCTCATGAGTTTAAAAGGAAAAGGTTGTGTTTTTCAATCTGAAACACAACTTCTGTAATATCATGTTCTTTGACCTTGCCAGCTTTTCTGGTTGTTCGCATGATTAACCGTACTTCTAATCTCTGTTTATGCTATCCATCCCTGATTGACAATTGGTGCATAACTATCCATTTTCACCTTTATTATTACTTCATTTCTGTGGATTCCCTACTTGAGACCCTCTGGCTCTACTGCAATAATATTAAAAGTAGATAGACCCCCTTATCAGTGGTGAACGCAAAATTGATGGTAATCAAACGTAAAAACAATAGTAGGATAGTATCTTTTATCATGGTATGTATAAAACGAGGCATTTGCATGGACAAATTATCAGATACCTTCTAATTTTTCCACCTCATTATCAAAATCACGCTGTGCTGATGAATGTTGCTTTTATTGAAAAAAGGAAACTTTTGTAATTAACAATCGTAAAATTAATAGGAACAAAATTTCACTTTGGGAGGTGTTTGATTGGACTATGGTTTATTGATTATCGGTATAGCTTTGGTATGGGTTTCCTTTTTAGTGGGAATCAAAAAACAAACGTGGTTGTTAGTTGGATTTAATGAAAAGAAAATTAACAATAAGACATTATTGGGGAAGGTGACAGGCGGTGGCTTTTTTCTTCCGTTAGGCTTATTAATCGTTATAAATAGCATGATCGACTATCCTCATGAAGGCACTATTCTTATACTGGCCATATTAGTACTTTTAACAATTGTGTACGTGTTTATCAATAGAAGGTTACTGGATTAGTAACTGAACATAAAATCCTAAACAAAGATAAGTATGGGAACTAAGGAAGCAGCTTTTTGATAAAGGTATTCTTTAAATTATGTCGAAAAGTAAATGTAACGATTGAAGGAGTGAAAAAATGGAAAGTAACCGTGCAAAGAAAATGTATGATTACCACGTTTGGGCGAATCAGCAAGTGTTCCAAAACTTAAACCAATTACCGGACAGAGTCTATGGCGACACGATAAAAAGTGTCTTTCCATCCATCAAGGAAGTCCTTGTTCACCTTTACGCAACAGATATTACCTGGTTGGAGATAATGAAAGGAAGCACAATTCAAGAAACTTTTAAGAAAGTTGAACAGCGGCGGAAAGAAGTGGACGGGATCTCAATAAATGAACTTGAATCCTGCTATGATGAACTTGCAAAGGAATATGACAATTTTCTTACTTCACAGCCTGATCTTGAACGGACCATTATAACCGAACATCCCAAAATGGGGGAGTGTGAGTTTGTACTTGCCGACCTCATCCATCATGTTGTAAATCATGGGACTTATCATCGCGGTAATGTGTCAGCGATGCTCCATCAACAAGGCGAGCGTGGCGCACCTATAGATTATGTATTTTACTGTTTAAAATAAGCTCGGCATGGCTACCTCGACGGAACATCAATTAAAGGTCGCTGTAAACATACTAAAGAACCGCTCATCCAGATGAAAGCCGATGATCCTTTTGCCAAGGAATCATCGGCTTTTATTTTATGGAATGAAAATCCAAACGTTCGTGGCATGGTTATATTCAATCAGTACCAATGCTCTCATTATATTTAGAGCTTTACCCGTTGAAGGCGAAGTGCATTCAATACGACTGATACAGAACTGAAGGCCATGGCAGCACCCGCTAACCACGGGGCAAGCAGTCCGATTGCGGCAATTGGTATTCCGATTACATTATAGGCAAAAGCCCAGAATAGGTTTTGTTTGATATTTCTCATCGTTTTCCTGCTCATGAGGATTGCATCTGCAATACTGTTCAAATCCCCCCTGATCAAAGTGATATCGGCAGCTTCCATGGCTACGTCCGTCCCGGTTCCTATAGCCATTCCTATATCGGCTAGTGCCAGCGCGGGAGCATCATTTATCCCATCTCCGACCATTGCCACTCTTTTCCCGGCGGCCTGCAGTTTTTTCACTTCCTCCGCTTTCCCTTCAGGAAGGACTTCTGCAATCACATGGTCAATGGCGACTTGCTTCCCAATGGCATTTGCTGTCCTTTGATTATCCCCGGTTATCATGATGACCTGGATATCCATTTCTTTTAACCTTTTAATCGCCGTAAGCGAGGTATCTTTTATCGTATCCGCAACGGCAATGAGTCCTGCATATACCCCTTCAATGCTGGCGAGCATTGCAGTCTTCCCTTGCTCTTCAAGTTCTTCCATCGCTGTTAGCGCCTTAGTAATATCGACGTTATTTTGATTCATCAATTTACGCGTTCCGACGAATAACTCTTTTTGATCCACTACCGCTCTCACCCCATAACCAGGAATCGCTTCAAATTCCTCAACCACAGCAAGTGATATCTGTCTTGCTTGAATTCCTTGAACGATCGATTGCGCAAGAGGGTGTTCAGATTGTTTTTCAGCTGCGCCGATTAGAGATAAAAACCGTTCTTCCTCCATACCATTCTCGATGAGGACATCGGTCAACACTGGGGTGCCATTCGTCACTGTTCCCGTTTTATCCAAAATGACCGTATCTATATGGTGTGTGGTTTCCAAGTGCTCCCCGCCTTTAAATAAAATGCCGAATTCGGCGGCCCTACCTGATCCTGCCATGATGGATGTAGGAGTTGCCAGACCTAAAGCACATGGACAGGCTATGACTAGCACTGCAATCATTGCTTCAAAAGCCGGTGTGAATTCTCCAGGGTTAACCCATATCATCCAAACCAGAAAAGTTAGAAGGGCGATTCCGACAACAATGGGAACGAAGACACCTGAAATTTGGTCAGCAAGGCGTTGAATCGGAGCTTTGGAACCTTGAGCATCTTCAACCACTTTGATGATTTGAGAAAGAGCTGTATCCCTTCCGATCTTTGTGGCTTTCATTTTGAGAAACCCATTCTTATTCAATGTTGAACCGATTACAGTATCCCCGTTTGTTTTATCCACCGGAATGCTCTCACCCGTTAACATGGATTCATCGACGGCAGAGTTCCCTTCGACTACTTCTCCATCGACAGGTATCTTTTCACCCGGCTTCACCAAAATCGTATCCCCTACGATGACATCTTCAAGTGGTATTTCCCGTTCTTCCCCATTCCTTAAAACCAATGCCGTTTTGGCCTGAAGCCCCATCAATTTTTTGATGGCCTCGGAAGAACGTCCTTTTGCTTTTGCTTCAAACAGCTTTCCTAATAGAATGAGGGTGATAAGAATCGAACTAGTTTCGAAATAAAGCTGTGCCGTATTGTGATGGGATCCCATTGAAATGATCGCCTGATAAACACTGTAAAAATAGGCAGCGGAAGTTCCCATTGCGACTAATACATCCATATTGGCACTTTTATTTTTCAAGGCTTTATAAGCCCCAACATAAAACTGCTTTCCAATCAGAAATTGCACGGGGGTGGCGAAAGCCATTTGCACCCAAGGATTCATGAGGAAATCAGGCATATAGATGAACGAAGTAAAACTAAAATGGCTTACCATCGCCCATAACAATGGAAAAGATAATATGACCGAAAAGATGAATTTATTCTTTTGTTTTTGAATTTCTTTTTGACGGAAATCCACGGATTCCGTATTATCTTCCTTGATGACCGCCCCATACCCCAGCTTCTCCACCCGTTGAATGATGTCAGCTGGGGAGGCTTCGGATGGATCATATTCGACGGTCGCATTTTCGAGCGCAAGATTCACATTGGCCATGCTTACCCCACCCAACTTATTTAACCCTTTCTCAATTCGGTTAGCACAGGCAGCACAGGTCATGCCAGTAATCGTAAATTCCTTTTTCTCTTTTACTACATCATAACCAAGATCTTGAATTTTCTTTTCAAAGTCCTTGTTGCTTAATTTTTCCGAATCATATTTAATGACCGATTTCTCAAGAGCCAAATTAACGGTGGCTTCCTCAACGCCTTCCATTTTGTTTAACCCTTTTTCAATTCGGTTAGCACAGGCAGCGCAAGTCATGCCCGTAATCTGCATACTTGTTTCTTTTATTTGGCCGCTCACTTCATCCCCGCCTTCCTATACCACTATGGGGTATAATTATTTGTAAAAAAGAAGTGCTTAACAGCACTCTCATAACTTACTCGACATCGTATCCTTGATCATCGATTGTTTCTTTTATTTTCTCAAGGGATACTTTTTCCTTATCAAACGCTACATCCACTTTTCCTGCATCCAAATGCACTTTTACGCTTTCAACACCTGCAAGTTTTCCTACATTCCCTTCAACAGCATTCACACAATGACCACAAGACATTCCACTTACATTCAATGTTACGTTTTCCATTTCAACCACTACTCCTTTATTTTTTCATTAATTTTTGTATCGTTACAAGCACTTCATCTATAACCTCTGTATCCCCTTCATTGAGGCGTTCGACCACACAATTCCTTAGATGTCCTTCCAATAATATCTTCGCCACACTATTCATTGCGCTTTGTGTAGCTGCTATTTGGGTAATCACATCATCACAGTACGTATCTTTTTCAATAAGACCCTTTATACCGCGAATTTGACCTTCGATTCGATTTAACCGGGTCGTTAAATTCTTTTTAACTGCTTCTGAGTGATGACTCTTTCGGCCGTGGGAAGAGGTCGTACAGCATTCTTCTTCATTCACAGAATCTTGACCATTCAACATTTCATCCATTTACCATCCCTCCTCGAAAATTAATATACCATACCCCACTACCCTATGCAAAGAAAAAGATTTATGTTCCTTATTTATTACTATTCGTTTTATAACTTTTTCTATTCTTTAGCTAAGAAACGCATATTTTGTAAGTTGAACTATCCAGAACCCTTTTCGCCAATAACCTCTTTGCCTAAGAATACAAGTGAATAATGGGGTGTAGGACGAATAAACCTGAACGGTCGAATAACTGCCTGATCGGTCGAATAATGTGCGGTGTAGGTCAAAAAAGTACTCCGGCTGAAAGCGACTGCGACTTTTTTAAAACAACTGCAGGCAAACCCGCTTTTCCTTCGAGTTTGCCTGCAGTCTGAACGAGGATACTAATTGATCCTCAGCGTTTTTATTTTCATTTAATTTAAGATTCCAAAATGTGATTATCACAGTTCTTTTGAAATATTATTATTCCTTTTCTTTTTCACTAAAAGAATGATGGCAATCACAAAGGCTACTGCGCTATATATCCAGGTATACATAAAGGCAAGGCCCAACCCGATATTTGCATCCAAATAGTCGTTTTTCACATGATCTATGGCTAAATATAAAAGCGGTGCAGCTCCAATGATGAACAGGATGACAAAGAGGACATTCTTTTTCGGATTTTTGCTTGATAAAATAATAATGATGAAGGATAGCAAGAGAAACGCTTCTGAAGCTATCGTCAACGTTACCAGATTGCTCATAATAATTCACTCCTAATCGTGGTTGCATAAATGGAATATATTTGTTCCCTTATATCTATGCTGCTTTTCGTTCCTTTTTCATAAATCAATATTTTTATCTTATTAAAAAACCTGAATACCTCCAACAGGAATGAAGGATCCAGGTTTCATGTTAATTTTTCTTTGATAATTGCAAGGCATTCTTGATGCTTTTCAGTGATTTTGAGCTTCCATACATCAAGACTCCACCGCGATAGATTTTTGCTCCGATTATTCCAAGTAAAACAATGGTTAAGATCAACACTGCGATGCTGATGGCGATTTCCCAGAATGGAACTTCAAGCATCCCTACACGCAAGAACATGATCATGGGCGTGAAAAATGGAATGAATGATGTGATCGTAATATAACTGGCTGACGGATTCCCCAGTCCAAACATTGCAATCATGAAGGCGATGACAACCAACATGGTCATCGGTGAAATCATTTGCTGGACATCTTCAATTTTGCTGACCACGGAACCAAGGCATGCCGCAAGAGTCGCGTACAGAAAATACCCAAGCAAAGCGAAGATGATTGCATAAATGATCGTTGAGATATCGGTGCTGCCGAAACCGAAAAATGAAAAGAATCCTTCATCCATACCTGTCAAGTTTTGTTTAATCGAGAAATAGCCCACCCCAAAAAATAAAATCATTTGAGTAAGACTAAGCAAAGCGACACCCATTATTTTGGCAAACATCTGTGTGACTGGCGGGACACTTGAAATCAGGATTTCCATGACTCGTGATGTTTTCTCAGTAGCCACTTCCATTGCTATCATCGTTGCATACATCAACACACCGAAGTAAATGACGAATAGGAGAACATACACGAGACCTCGTGCTTGATTGAGATCCTCTTCCGTTTTTGCATTTTTCTGAAGCGCAATCGTATCAAATGCTGGCGGCGTATTTAATTGAGCAATTTGCTGCTCTGTCAAATTCAATTCCTTGGCGGTTATTTGACCCTTCAATTGGGTTAGCGCTAAAAGCAAATCATTACTTACCGCAGAATCTGAAATTTGATTCGCTTTATACGTTCCCTTGAAGCCGAGGGTTTCATCCTTTTCGATTAACAAATACCCAACGATTTCTTCCGTGCTGACCATTTCCTCCGCTTCCTTTTCATCCTTGGCGGATATTATCGATAGGTCATCGTTCACACCTGCTACCGCTTTTTTATAAGAATCAAATAAGCTGCCTTCAGTCTGATCGATGACGGCAACCTTTTCCTGATCATCACTGTCGAATTTATCAATAAGATTCGAAATATTCGTTAGGACAAGAATCAAGGCCATCATAATGATTGTAGAAATGATAAAGGATTTCGTTTTTAATTTTGATAGATATGTATGGGAAAGGACAATCCAAAAGTTATTCATAGACGGCACCTATTTTTTCAATGAAAATATCCGTCAGCGATGGTTCTTCCAATTCGAACTTCCGGACGAAACCTCTTGGTACAAGATCACGAATCATGTTCTCGGCCACATCTTCACCAGTGACTTGTAGAATCTTCCCTTCCATCGTGTTCTTGACTTTTGTTACACCTGAATAATCATCCAAGAAAGATAAGTCAAAATCAGCTTTAATTGAGACATTCTTTTTACCAAAAGAACGCTTGATTTCTTTTAATTTTCCAGCCACAACAGGGGAACCTTTATGCATGATGCAAAGATGCTCGCACATCTCCTCGACATGCTCCATGCGATGGCTCGAGAAAACGATCGTCGTGCCGCTGTCCCTTAAGTCGATGACAGCTTTCTTCAGAATTTCCACATTCACTGGATCAAGTCCGCTGAAGGGTTCGTCAAGGATAAGTAATTCAGGTTTATGAATCATGGATGCGATCAGCTGGATTTTTTGCTGATTACCCTTTGAAAGCTCTTCGACTCGCTTATCGATATACTCGGGTACCATAAAGCGGTCTAGCCAATACTCCAACTCTTTCAAAGCATCCCGTTTGTTCATCCCTCTTAATCTAGCCAAATAGACAATTTGATCGCGGACCTTCAGTTTTGGATATAGTCCGCGCTCCTCAGGAAGATAGCCAATCAATGAACTGGTCGTATAATCGATTTTCTTACCATTCCAGATCACTTCCCCTTCAGTGGGGTCAAGCAGTCCGAGTATCATCCGGAACGTAGTCGTTTTCCCCGCTCCGTTCCCACCTAAAAAACCGAACATTTCCTTCTCGGGAATCGTTAAATCAAGCTGGTTGACAGCTGTGAATTCCCCGAATTTTTTCGTAACCTCTTTGATTTGTAAAGCCAATGCACAACCTCCTATTATATGATTCTTATTATATGTTACCGGAAAGGTTTTCCAATTTCAACTATCACCAAGGAGCAAATAAATCTTCTTATTCCCTTCGATTATATGTAAATTTCTAAAAAATATTTCACTATCTAGCCCCATGAAAGGAAAAACTACCTCTTAACGTTTCACGTTTGCCCTTTACCTTAATAGTATTTTCTCTGCGAAACTTAAGACAAATCCCCATTTCCCTTCCTTAATGGTAACATGGTCAACATTTTCACATCCCCGTACGTCTCCTGCCTACCCCTAACAGCGAGCATGTTACTAAACTGAAAAGTCCATTTTTTAAAAAAGAGGCAACAAAAAATAGGTTGGGTAGCGTAAAGATGCCCAACCTCTATAAGTTATAGATTGCTCGATTTAAAGGACACATTTCCCAACTGTCGCTAATGAGTCTATCTATTTTACAATCGTTACTTTTACATTTCTTTTTTCAAGCGATTTTCTTGATACTTCGTCTATTTCTCTATCCGTAATGACCTCATCCACTTCACTCGGCGGAACGATTAATGAAAACGCCTTTTTTCCAAACTTTGAGGAATCCACCATCAGGATCACGGCATCCGACCTTTCGATCATTTTCTTTTTTAGTAAAGCCTGCCCCTCATTAGAATCACTGAGTCCTTCTTCTAAGTGAATCCCCTTGCAAGACAAAAACGTTTTGTTGACATGATACATCGTTAATGATTTCTCTGCTATTGGACCCACAAATGATAAAGACTTTGACAGCAACCTTCCTCCGGTTGAAATTACCTCTATTTTTTCTTTTTTACTCAATTCCATAACCACTTTGGTGGAATTGGTAATAACCGTTAGCGGTATGTTTGGTAACGCTTTTGACATATACCAGGCAGTTGTACTTGCATCTAAAATAATCCTGTCACCTTCCACTACGCGCTTTGCCGCTTCATATGCTATCACTTTTTTTTCGTTGACATTTGTTATCGCTCTTTCGGAAAAATGGATTTCCGAATCATCTTCTTGCAGGCTAACGGCACCGCCGTGGCTGCGTATTAGTTTTGTTTCTTTCTCAAGCTTTTCGAGATCACGACGGATTGTTTCCTCTGTAACTGAAAAGATTTCACTTAATTCTGTAACACGAATACTCGAACGTTCATTTACGAGTTCGACAATTTTTTGGTGTCTTTGGGCTATAAGCATACCAACTTTCTCCTATCTATATAATCTTTGTTTTCTTTTGTTTGTTTTTGTATTGTAACATATATAAAGCCCTCTATATAAATAGAGAGCTTAGGAACTGCTTTTTTTCATTGATATAAGTTATTTGGCAATTAGCTTAAAACCTTCAATAATTTCTTCAATATCTTCATCACTAATATCGATTACTTCGCCAATACTTTTAGCGTACACCAATGCTTTTGCGCTATATTCAGCTACTTCTAGCCTATCAAATACACTCAGTAAACTTTTTCCTGAGACAACTGCATACCCATTTTCAATTAATAGGACAGGATTATCCTCTGCCAGTTTATCCGCAATCATTCTATTATGATCTTCTCCCATTCCAAAAGGCACTTTATCTATATCCCGAAGAACAATGTAGGCCTCTGGAATTATGTGTGTATTATATTTAACATCTGTCACTGCATAGGCCATTAAAAATCTTGGGTTGGCAATGATTACGGATGTAAGCTCCGGGTTTAACTCATATATTTTTTGATGAAGCTCATAAAACTCACATGGTTCCTTGCCAGCTTCACTAAACTCCTGATGAACCAGAACCAATTCATCTTCCTTAATATATTTACGGTCCTGTTGAGAAGGCGTGATTAAAATAGATCCATCTTTAAGGCGTGTTGAAAAGCTGCCTGAGATACTTGTAAAAAGCTGACGATCGTATAACCGTTCCAACAACCTGATCATTTCTTGACGGCAAGAAATTTCTTCGGCAGAATGGTGCTTCATTTCTATCTGTGTTAATTTATCCACTTTATATAAATCTATTTCTTGTAAATTTTGTTCGGTCAGTTCAATTGGTTTCCCTATATTTCTCGCATTTATTTCCATACAAGCAGTATCTTCAAGGGTTTCAAACAACATAAAGGCATCAAATATAGTGGGTTTCCCTACCACAATACCATGATTCTCCAATATGACTGCATCCCCTCCTTTGGCAAATTCAGCCGAAATATTTTCTTTTAATTTGTCGCTTCCTGGGATTGCATATGGTGCAACCTGAAGAGAATCTGCTACACTCTTATATGCATGTAAAAGCAACTTTGGGTTTGGTCCTTTACGAGCCATACTAAAGGAAACCAATGCCGGGGGATGTGCATGTACGACAGCTTTTATATCGGGCCTTGCTTCATAAATTCCCTGATGAAAAGGAAGCTCTACCGATGGTTTATGTTTCCCTATGACTGAACCGTCCTTTTTGACACACATGATATCATCCATGGTTAATGTTCCTTTATCAATGCCCGATGGAGTAATCCAAAGGTCACCATTTTCATCTATAATAGAAAGGTTTCCTCCTGAAATTGTTGTCATGCCATACTTATAGACACGTTCCATGATCATAACAATTTGTTCGGCTGGATGCAGATTTTCATTCATACTTTATCACTCCTATTATTTATATTCTTTCATGGAAATTGCTTGTTTGAATTTTTCAATCAGGGATGATCCAATTTTTTCTTTTGGCTCATATTTTTTAATAAGGAACGAGTGTTGTATTAACTTACGTGCCGATTGTAAATCGCTTATTTCATTGCCTGAAATCATTTGAACTAGTATATTCCCAATCGCCGTAGCCTCTGTTGGTCCTGCGTATATGGTTTTCCCACTAAGGTCTGCCGTAAGTTGATTAACGAATTCATTTTTCGCTCCTCCACCGACAATATGAAGTTGCTCGATTCTTTTCCCGGTTATCTCTTCTATTTGCCGAATGGACATCGCATAAATAATAGACATATTTGTAAATATACAGTTCGCTAATTCGCCCACTGTATGTGGAATCTCCTGATTCGTCTCCCGACAATACTGCTGAATTTCTTGAATCATATTTTCTGGATTTAAAAATCGTTTATCATTAAAGTTGATGAACTGCCTGCACTCATTTATTTTCTCTGCCTCATATACAAACTGCTCGAAGTTATAGTCTTCCTTCAAATGTCTTCTGACTTCTTGAATAACCCACATGCCAATGATATTTTTCAGAAAGCGGAAGGTTCCGTATGCACCCCATTCATTTGTATAATTGTTTTTAAGGGCTAACTCATTCACTATCGGTTTATCGCTTTCAATCCCAAGCAACGACCACGTTCCGCTACTAATATAGGCCCATTTCTCTCCATTACCAGGTGAACCGACTATGGCGGAAGCAGTATCATGTGAAGCAACGCTAATCACTTCTGTATCGGGAAGATCAAAAGTAGAAAAACGTTCTTTCATCAGTTTCCCTAATCGTTCTCCCGGATTAGCAAAAGGCGGGAATTGATCTTTTGATAGTGCAATCAGGTTTAGTAACTCTTCATCAAACTTCTTCGTGTTTAAATTCAATAATTGCATCGAAGAAGCACTTGTAACTTCTGTGACCTTTTTTCCCGTTAGGCAGTAACCTAAATAATCAGGCACAGTCATGACGTTCCTAGTGACTTTCAGGTTCTTTATATCTTCTTCGTACAATTGGTATAACGTGTTAAATGATAAGAATTGAATCCCCGTTTTTTGATAAATGATTTCTTTAGGTAGTGTTCTTGTGACCTTTTCGATTGTATTTTCGGTGCGCTTATCACGATAAGAGATAACTTCTTGCACTCTTTGTCCATCATCATCCAACAATACGTAATCCGTTCCCCACGTATCAATGCCAAGTGTACTGTGGTCGTATCCAAGCTTTTTTGCTGATTCTAACCCCTTTAAGATTTCATTCAATAAATGATCAATATCCCAAAAACATGTTTCATTTTGGGTGGTGAAACCATTCGCAAATCGATGGATTTCTTCAATTACTAATTTCCCGTTCTCCATTTTCCCTAAGACCAGCCGGCCACTTGAAGCACCAATATCCACCGCGATATGTATCATTAGTCCACACTCCTCAATTTCTTTAAACCATGCATTATGGAAATGTGACCACGGCCAAAGAAGTCATGCAGTTCTAAATAATAAGCATAGAGTTGTTTATAAATCCTTACATTTTCTTTAACCGGTATGAAAGTCTCTTCTTTTACTTTTGCCATTTTAGATGCTGCCTCCTCTATGGAATCATACCCACCATTTATTCGGCCGGCAGCCGTTGCAGCGTATATGGCTGCTCCTAATGCAACCACTTGTTCCCCATCCGCGATTTTAATTTCGCGATTTAAAATATCGGCATATATCTGCATTAATAGTTTATTTTTTTGAGGTAATCCGCCACAGGCAAACAAATCGTTTATCTCTATACCGTCATTCTCAAATGTTTCAAGGATCCTCCTAGTTCCAAAAGCTGTTGATTCTAAAAGTGCACGGTATATTTCTTCCGGCTTCGTAGAAAGAGTAATCCCTGCAATGACACCCGACAAGTTCGCATCTACCAGGACTGTTCGGTTGCCATTCCACCAATCTAACGCCACTAACCCTGATTGACCAGGCATTAAGCAGGAAGCCTTTTTTTCCATTAGGCCATGTAGATTGACACCTTCTTGCTCTGCTTCTTTCTTTACATACTCCGGAACAGCTTGCTCAATATACCATGCAAACGAATCGCCAACAGCCACCTGTCCCGTTTCATAACTGAATGATCCGGGAATTATTCCATCTTCCACTACTCCACAAATACCCTCTACTGTTTGTTTTTTCTCAGAAATTAACATGTGGCAAGTAGAGGTTCCCATCGTCATCACAAATTGGCCTGGATGGACAGCTCCTACAGCTGGAACACCTGCATGGGCATCGATTATAGATACAGAAACAGCCGTACCAGGTTTCAACCCCATCTTCTTAGCCATCCCTTCTGTTAAACCACCCGACCGCCCAGCGATGGGTAAAACTTCACCACGCATTTTTGTATCCAGTATATCTAGAAGACGTTCATCAATAGCCGCTAAAAAAGCAGGGTCCGGATAACCATCTTTTTTATCCCAAAGTGCTTTATAACCGCTCATATTACTGCTGCGTACCAGCTCATTCGTCAGACGGAAGGTAATCCAATCCCCGGCTTCCATAAATAGATCAGTTTCTTCATAGATATCAGGTGATTCACGCAACACTTGTAATATCTTAGGGAACATCCATTCAGAAGAAATTTTCCCGCCATATCGTTGCAGGAATGGTTGATTCGTTGCCTGTGCAATGCGTGTAATATCATCCGCTTCTTTTTGTGCGGCATGATGTTTCCATAATTTCACCCAACTGTGAGGGTCCCTTTTCCATTTCTCATCAAAACAAAGGGGATCTCCCTTCTTATCAATTGGCAAAATGGTACATGAGGTAAAATCGATTCCAATGCCTATCACATCATTCGCATCTACGCCACTTAACCGAATCACTTCAGGAACAGAAGTGTATAAAACGTCCAAATAATCACCAGGATGCTGGAGAGCCCAATCTTTTTCAAGTTTACGTCCGTCTGGAAGCCTATTAGACATTACTCCATGACGATAAGGTGTAACATGTGTAGCCATTTCATTTCCGTTCGCTATATCCACTAACAGCACTCTTCCTGATTCAGTGCCATAATCAATTCCAATTGTATATCTCTCATTCATCCCTTCAACATCTCCTAACATGCAAGTCACTCAATGATTTTTAATAAAAAACCCCCTCTAGATAGTTGAGAGGGGACATTAGGTCTATCTAACATTAAAAATTAAAATCAGCTGCATTGTCTTTCGTAAAATCTGTCGGTGGTCCCATGATGATTGTTTTTCCATCTTCCCACACGTCAATTTCACCTACATTTTCAACTTTCAAACCATCTTCTGGTTTCTCCCCTTCAGCTAGGCGTTTGGCAAGGGCAACGGTTAAATAACCTAGTTTGTCTGGCTCCCAAAGAATGGCTACATCTAGAGATCCATCATTTAAATATGGTGAAGAGTCTTTCGGAAGAGCAGTTCCAACAACTGTAATATCATCTTGCAGTCCTTTCTCCTGAACAGCTTGGGCTGCCCCAAGAGGTGCCGGAGTAGAAAAAGCCATGATTCCTTTTAATTCAGGATTTGATTTTATTAAATCCAGTGTTTTTTGGTATGCCACCTGTTGTTTTTCATCTGTCGCGATTTTATCCGATACTAATTCAATACCAGGATAATTCTCTTCCAGTTCTTTTTTTGCTGCATCAATCCAGGTGTTTAAGTTGGCAGCTGAAAGCCCTCCTGTTAATATAGCGATTTGGCCTTTTTCAACACCCATTTGTTTTACAAGGGATTTAGCAATATGGCGACCGTATGCTTCATCGTCTATTTGGTGGACGGATAATTCTACAAGGGATTGGTCAGCTGGTGTATCCCAGTCCATTACAATTATTCCTTCATCCTTCGCCTTTTGAAGTACTGGTGAGAGTGATGCAGCGTCATTTGGTGCTACCGCGATTACATCCACATCTTGACTAATTAAATCTTCAATGACTTTTACTTGCTGTGCAGCATCTGGTTCCGTAGGTCCTGTGTAAATGGTATCCACACCAAGATCTTTACCTGCTTGAATCGCTCCTTTTTCAGAAGCATTGAAATATGGTATCCCCATTAACTTTGGAACTACGGCAATTTTCAACTTCTCATTACCCCCTCCGCCACTTGTTTCTTTTTCACTGTTTCCCGATGCTCCTTCTTGTGATACACAGCCTGCTAACAGTCCCCCAGCTAAAATAGCTGTTGCTAATATCCCCGTCATTTTCTTCATAATGATCCCCCTTGAATTTTTTTCTTATTTTTTTCAATAGTATTTTCAGAGATTACATGGTCCTGTACATTACGCTACAGAGTTTGAAGGTAAATTCTTTTGATTTTTTTCATCTAATTTCGTTTTCACGAAGTTTATGACCAATACCGTGATTAAAATAACCCCCATCATTACAGTCACGATCGAACGTGGTACACCCATTAAGTTCAATCCACTTGATAACATTTGGAAAATGACCACTGCGTAAACAGTGCCGATAACTTTGCCATAACCACCTTGAATTTCCGTTCCTCCAAGCACGGCTGCCGCTACACTTTGTAATAAATAAGAAGATCCCAGATCCACTTTTGCAGTATTATAACGGGATGTCATAATAATAGAAGCAATTGTGGCAAGAAGTGCCGCATATAAGTAAACCCTCATTAATACCGTGCTATTATTTACCCCTGAAAATAATGTGGCGATCGGATTGCTTCCCACCATATAAACGCTTCTGCCCCATTTGGTTTTTGACAGCAATATAGCTGTTAATATCGCAAATAGTACAAAAATGATGATGGATAGAGGAACGATCCCCATATAGTAACCGTTTCCAATTAAGCTATAACCCTCACTGAATCCTGAAATTGAATTTCCTTTCGTAATGCTTAAGATCACACCTTCAAAAAGGACCATCGTTCCGAGTGTCACCAGTATTGGCGAAACACCGATTTTTGAGATGAGTACACCGTTAATCAATCCGCAGCTCAGTCCGACTAAAACACCGATTAAGATTGCGCCGAGCATTGGGTATCCGCTGCTTGCCATAAGTGCGATTGTCACGCCAGACAAGGCAGCCGTATACGTAATCGATAGGTCAATCCCTCCAGTTACAATCACTACCATCATTGCTAAAGCGATTAAACCAAACTCCGGGAGCTGGAACATCATATTGGTTAAATTATTTGAAGAAAAGAATCCAGGTATCGAAAAACTCATTAACACAAACAAGCCTGCTGTAATTACACCTAAAGTATTTTCTTTTGATATTGAAAGCCGTTTCATTTTTCCACCTCTTTCTTACGCTTCCACTTCAATTTTGGCTAACTTATCTTTTGATCGCTTATATTGAATGTGGTCGTATGACACAGCCAGTAATATAATCAATCCAGTGAATACTTTTTGCCAGAAGGTATCAATTTTTGCCAAGATAAGACCATTTTGTACAATGCCTAGCAGAAGAACGCCCAAAACAGTTCCCAAAATGGTACCGCGCCCCCCCATGATGTTCGCACCGCCCAAGACAACGGCTGCTATGACCATCAGCTCAAGACCAAGCATTCCATTAGGATCCACAGCCTTTGTATATGCCGTTTGAGCAATGGCTGCTATTCCTGCAAGAAACCCCATATAGGAGAAGACAAATATTTGTACTTTGTCAAAATTTATCCCAACCCGAATGGCTGAATCTTTATTACCGCCAATCGCCAATACTTCGCGACCGATTAATGTGTATTTCAAAATATACCAAGTAAACAGAGCAACGGCGATAAAAATTAGAATGATAATAGATATACCAAATACTTCAAAACTAGCAAGCTTGATGAATACGGTTGGAAAACTGCTGCTGTTCAAATACTGTCCATTCGTAATGTACAACACGAGCCCATTAATGATACTCATCATTCCAAGTGTCACGACAATAGCTGGAATTTGCACCTTTGCAACAAGCAGTCCATTCAGTGCACCTAAACAAATCCCAAGAAATGGCCCAATCAAAAAGAGTAATAGTATAGAGATGGGATGGTCAGGCATGAGCATCATTACTTTTCCAACGATGACACAGACAGCGCTTGTAACAGCGGCGACGGATACGTCAATCCCGCCAGTGATGATGACAAGTGTCATACCCACCGCCAGAATTCCAAGTACAGAATTCCCTTTTAGTACATCCAGCAAATTGTCTACAGTTAAAAAATACGGGCTTAAGAATGTCAATGTAATACATAGAAGCAAAACAATCATTGCGACGCTGATTTCCTTCGACTTCAAAATCGCGTTCATGCACGTACCTCCTCTTTTAGCGGAAGCCCTTTTTTGGAAGGCGATTGAGAACCAAGCAGAGCATAATTCATGATATTTTCCTGTGTCGCTTCTTCTATTCCAAGTTCTCCGGCTATTCTTCCATGTCTCATGACCAAAATTCGATCACTGACAGCAAGTACTTCTGGAAGCTCTGAAGAAATCACAATAATGCCCATTCCTTCAGCAGCCAGTTCCCTCATTAACTTATGAATTTCTGACTTCGCCCCAATGTCAATCCCATTCGTCGGTTCGTCAATAATTAGGATTTGTGGTTTGGTAGAAAGCCACTTGCCGATCACGACTTTCTGCTGATTTCCGCCTGACAGGTCACCAGCTTCTCTTTTAGGCAAAGCCGGTCTAACATCTAGCGTTTTCATATAGTGATCAGCCAGCTTAACTTCTTCCTTTCGCTTAATTAATTTGAATTTATTTCTCAATTGTTTCAAAACAGGTAATGAAATATTATTGATTATGGACTGGCGAAGGATGAGTCCTTGCGTTTTTCTGCTTTCTGGAATATATGCAATCCCTTGTTTTACAGCATGTTCAGAAGACTTGATTTTAGTAGAAACCCCATTTATTTTCATACTTCCATCGTAGGGCCTGTTGACCCCGAATATCGCCTGTGCAAGCTCTGTTCTTCCAGATCCGACAAGTCCTGTAATCCCAAGGACTTCTCCAGCTTTCAATTCAAAGGAAATTTCTTTAAAGTTACCTTCTTTTGATAATCCATTCAGTTCCAAAAGAGTTTTTCCCGTTTTTCCTTTTACCATATTCTTTTTATATAAAATCTGACGTCCCACCATTAGTGTGATTAATTTATCTTCATCCAGTTCTTCGGTTTCGTAAGTGCCTACATATTTCCCATCGCGCAATATTGTAAATCGATCGGAAACAGTAAATAACTCTTTTAACTTGTGGCTGACAAAGATTATGGAAATTCCACGATCCTTTAATTTTTGTATAACTTTATAAAGCTTCTCAACTTCCCCGGTGGATAGGGATGAAGTCGGTTCGTCCATTACAATCAACTTTGAATCAAAAGCGAGGGCTCTGGCGATTTCAATCAGCTGCTGTTGAGCAATGCTTAATTTTTCAACGGGTGTATGAACATCAATCTCAAATTCTAGTTCTTTAAGTGCCCGTTTTGCTATATCCTCCATCTCCTTCCATCTAATCTTTTTCCATGGTTTTTTGTCACTATCCCGGCCAATATAGATATTTTCAGCTACAGATAGGTTTGAAAATAAACTTAAATCCTGATAAATGATTGAAATACCTTTTAGCGTAGCATCAATCGGTTTTTGAATTTCGGCTTCTTTTCCTTCAAAGTAAAACTTGGCGCCTGGGTCCGGTCGATAAATGCCAGCTAATATTTTAATGAGCGTTGATTTCCCGGCACCATTCTCACCTATTAGCGCATGAACTTCTCCTTTTTTCACTTCAAGCTGAACGCTATCCAGTGCTTTTACACCAGGGAAGGTTTTACTGACATTCGTCATTTGCAATAAGAAATCAGCCATGTTTCTCTCCTTTCCAACCTTACTCAGTCATAAATTTGATTCAGCTTTTGTTTTTTTCCATAGTAATTAATGTTATTGGCTTCACAAAAATGTTCCACTTCTGCTAGCGTGGGCACTCCATCTTGGGCCCCCATTTTCGTTACCTTCATCGCCGCTACAATTGAAGCAAACTCGGCTGCAGATTCGATCGTCTCCCCATCTGCAATGGCACAGGCAAGGGCGCCTGCGAACGAGTCTCCTGCTCCCACTGTATCAACAGCTTTGACAGCAATGGGCTCGATAAAGGTTGTTTCACCGTTTTGATAAACCAATGCTCCTTTGTGGCCCAACTTAATAATGCTATTCTTCACGCCAAAATGATTCTTAAAGAAAACACCCGCTTTGCATGCACTTTCCTTCGAGTTGACGTCTATCCCAGTCAACACTTTTGTTTCCTGCCAATTCGGCGTAATCAAATTGGCATACGTTAGTGCTTCTGTCGTTACCCCTTCTGCAGGAGCAGGGTCCAGGATAATAAACATATTTTTTTCTTTAGCCCTTTTCATGGCTTGTAGAACAGTCTCATCAGGAATTTCCATCTGTACAAGTAAAACAGCATAGTCATCACTGATGGTAGAAAAGCAATGGTCAATATCACTTCTTGTCAAATGTTGATTGGCCCCTTTAATGACAAGCATGGTGTTTTCTGCCGTAGCATCTACTGTAATGACTGCGCATCCAGTTGGATGTTCTGCAACATGTTTCAAGGAGGATATGTTCACGTTATTTTGAAGAAGAGAACGTTCTATTTCATGCCCGAATGCGTCCTCGCCAAGCGCACCGATAAGCTTTACTGGCTTTCCAAGTTTAGCGCACGTCGTTGCTTGATTAGCGCCTTTTCCACCACTTAATAGTTTCATATTTTCCCCGAAGAGCGTTTCCCCATGCGCTGGATACTGATTAGTGACTGCGACAATATCCATATTAATACTCCCAACCACTACAATCCCTCTCATGCACAACCCTCGTTTTTCATTTTCGTTTGCTCTAAGAATGACCGGAGTTGGCCAACGGCATCTTCCAGTGAAACATCTTTTTTAAATAAACAGGACGTACCGCAAACCAACATGCCGGCTCCATTTTGCAATACACCTGGAATGGTTTCGAACCCAATGTTTCCATCTACCTGAATATCAATTTGGTAGCCTTCCGATTGAATTAATTCTTTAATCTTTTTTATTTTCTTATACATAAGCGGTACAAAAGACTGTCCGGCAAAACCAGGATTCACCGTCATCACCGTTACATAATCGATTACATCCAATACATGTTCAAGCTCTGTGATGGGGGTTGATGGATTTAAGGCTACCCCTGCCTTAATCCCTTCATTCTTCAGTTTTTGTAATGATCTCTGTAAATGGGCAGTTGCCTCTGCATGAATGGAAATCATATCTGCCCCCGACTGAATGAAAAGATCTAAATGGTCTTCCGGTCTTTCAACCATTAAGTGAACATCAAATGGTTTATCCGAGAATTGCCTAATGCGTTTAATTAGATCCGGGCCCATTGTAAAATTAGGAACAAACGATCCATCCATTATATCTAGATGGAAGAAATCAACACCTGCACGGTCTAATTTCAATACTGATTCTTGTAAATTCCCCATATCTGCACACATAAGTGAGGGTCCAATTAAGGTCATAAAAACACTCCCGTTCCATTTCGTCTTTTATCAAGAAAACGTTTTCTTTTTGAAGGAAGCGCTTTCTTTATTGATACTTTCACTATAAATGGATTTGGCATAAGCTGGTAGGTGATAATATTCGGGTAGGGGGGATTTTCTTCGGGACATTTTCCATGGAGGCAAAAAAAAAGCCCCGGAATGGAAGCTTCTACTCTTTCACAATACACTCATGAGTATCTCTATATTGAGACGGCAGTTGTCCTGTCCATTGCTTAAACAGCCGACTAAAATATTTGGTATCTTGATAGCCTACTTTTGAAGCAATATCGTAAATCTTTAAATCTGTATGACTTAATAATTCCTTCGCCACTTTTAACCGTTCATTTGTTACATAGTCAAGCACGGTTTCACCTGTCTGATTTTTAAAATACTCACAAAAATAGGTTGAATTTAAATGGACATGATTGGCGATTTTTTTTATTGTGATGTTATCGCCTATATGTTTTAGAATCCATTCTTTTGCCAGGCGAATAGGATCTGTTTGGTCATTTTGAAATGCTGCTTGCTTTTTTAACATATTCATGACCCATCGCTCCATCTCCTTTTTCAAATGATTAAAATGAGAAGAATCCTCAGCGATGCTAAATGCTTCCTCAAGTAATAGCGGAAGCTCTTTAAAACCATCACTTTTAATCCATCTATTTATAATTCTAATAGACAAATAACGAACCGATTCTTGTATTACGAAAGGGGACGTGACATCTTTCAATTCGTTAAAAAATTGCATGAGAGCACGAATGGCAGCTTCTTCTCCATGCTCCATCGCCTCCACTGTCTCTTCTGCCCATTTATAGATGGATGGCGGCACTTCGATCACTTTATTATAGGATACATGTTTAAGCATTTCAGTTCTGAAAATTTTATTGCCTCCTTGTATCATTCGATATTGCAAGGTAGATCGTAATTCATCTTTAATATTTACTAAAAGGGTAAGGTCATTAAACTCATTCCCAAGGGCAATAGAAACCGTAAAAGGGGTTTGCCGTTGGACAGTTGTTTTTAATGTTATACATAATTGCTCCAAAGCTGTAGGGGTAGTATCCTTAATCAATAACCAACTGGCATGTAGACTATCTTTCCACATCCAATGCGTTGAATGATCATCTAGTAAATCTTTTATCAGCTTTTTTATAACATCATTCCATCCCCCCCAATCTTCTGGTGAAAAACTTTGGGTTTTGGCAGATGTTTGATCGATTCCGATATGGATCAGGGAATAGGTTCCTTCTGGAAATTGTCGTGTCCATTCAAGTAATGATAAGTCCAATGAATCTTTCCACGTTATTTCCATCAGCAATTGAAGCTGCTTTTCATGGGTTGATATCAAGGCTCTTTCTTCTATTTCTCCTATCTTCTCCCTTTCCTTTCGCGCCTCAATTACTTTTTCCTGCACATTCTTCAATTGCAGTTTAAACTTTTCTCGATCAATCGGTTTCAATATATAATCAACAGCACCTTCCCTTAGGGCAGTCTGTACATAGAGAAAATCATCATACCCGCTTATAATGAATGGAAATAGCGTTGGTTTAGTTTTTTTCAACTGTTGAATTAACGTTAAACCGTCCATGACTGGCATTTGTACATCTGTTATTAATACATCAACTGCTTCTACATGATTGATAATTGCATCGTAGGCCTCTTGGCCATCGGAGTATACACCTACAACCTGCCACTCATCCCCACAAGATTGTACTAGTCTTTCAATGCCTCTTCTTATCCTTGGTTCATCATCTACTATGACCGTCTTGACCCTTTGTATCATCTCTGCTCTTCTCCTCTCCTTGAACGTACATGCTTACTTGTTGCGCATTTATTTTGGGAAGCCGTATAATCACAGTCGTTCCCTTTCCGTATTCGCTATTAATTTGAAGGTTATATTGTTCCCCGAACATCATGCCAATTCTTGCATTTACATTGATAATCCCAAAGCCAGAGTCTCGTTTCATCATTGGATCCAAACGTAACTTTTCATTTAATTCAATTAATTTGTTTACTGTTATCCCCGGTCCGTTATCACTGACTATCAGCAAAAGATCTTCCTCACCTGTCTGAGTTTCCTCTTCAGAAATATGTATTTGAATGTCTATTTCCTTTCTTTTTTCCAGTCCATATTTAATGGAATTTTCAACGATTGGCTGTAAAACAAACTTGGGTATATAATAATTAACCGTATCTGTCCCTTTTTCTATCATAAAATGCAAACGATCTTCAAAACGGAATTGTTGGATGCTTAAATAATCCTCTATGTGCTGAACTTCACTGTTTATAGGAACCAAGCTTTCTTTATTACTGATTGAAAAGCGCATCATTCTGCCAAGCAGAGTCACCATCTTCACGACTTCCTCGCTCTCTCCTTCTTCCACAGCCATGCCTATGGTTTCCAGCGTATTATACATAAAGTGAGGATTTATTTGAGATTGAAGGGCGTATAATTCAGCTGTTTTTTTTCGCAGTTCAATGTGGTAGTTTTTTTGAATCAGCTCTCTTATCTCTGCAAGCATTGATCGAAAACTGTTCGCAAGCATCCCGACTTCATCCTTGGAATGTATGGGTATATCTACTAATAAATCACCTTTTTCCACTCGCTTCATGATATCTCCTAATTCGTTTAGTGGACGTGTAACGGTCCAGGCAAAAAAGATAGAGATCAATGTAGTAATGAGTGTGAAAATGATAAAAAAGAAAATTGTTACATTTCTGATAACATCCGTTTTTTCCGTCATGTTTTTGATTGGCATGCTATGAACCAGTACCCATGGCAGCTCATTTGATTCACTTATACTGATTAAATTCCGCTTTCCATCGATTTCAGTACGAAAACTACCATTCAGTAATGGGTAATCATGTATCCCTTTTTCCACAGAACCAATTTTTGAATGATCCTTATGATAAATTATCTTCCCCTGCTTATTCATAATCCACATCGTAACATTCTCTTCCTTCTGCAAATCCTGAAGAGATTGCTCAAAAAAGGCTACATCGATGGCTATATAGAGCGTTCCTAGATTTTTTCTATTATCGAAATCAGTAATTGGTTTGACCAGCATAAAATAGGAGGGATCCCCTTCAAACGTTAAATTAGTCTGATTAGGAAGGAGCAACTGCATCTCGCCTAACAATCCTAGGTCATCTGCATATGGCAAGGAACCATCTTCAAACCCAAAACTGTCATAATGCAGACTTGTACTGGCAAATGTACGATTCTTGGAAACAAGAAACGCCCCCAAAATATGAGATGTATTGTTATTTAAATAGGTCCTTGTCAAATAACTCTTCATGATATATTCATCGTGTAGCAAAACAGATTTTTTTTTTGATTGGCTGTCTCTTAAAATAGCCATAACATCACCGGAATTATAAATTAAATCAGGTAAGGTCTCTAGTTTTTGAATGTCATTTTCAATGTTGCCATTTACCTGTTTGACAAGACGGGGAATATATTCTCCTACTTCTTCTTCTATTGATTTTGTGTATTGCCAGTATGCAATGAACCCGAGGAAGGCCATTGGTAGAACCGTTAATAATGTATAGGTTGTAACTAGTTTTGTCGTTAAACGAAAGTTTTTTATCTGGATCCGCTTTTTCCCTTTAAAAATCATACTGGTTCACATTTCCCTTTGTAAAATCGAGGGGCTCTCCCATAATGACCATATCACCGTTGAATTTAATCGTACCTATGTTTTTAATGTTCTGTCCCTCATAAGGAATTTCATCATTCAATAAGTTGTTTGCTAGGCTAACAGTCAAGTAGCCCAACTTTTGTGGACTCCATAACGTAATGGTCTGGGCAGCCCCTTCCTGTAAATACTCATTCATTAAATTAGGAGTCGATGTACCAACTACGGCAACCTTGCCGATTTTCCCTGCATCTTTCACAGCCTGAGCCGCAGCAGGAGGGTTAACCGTTGAAATACCAATAATTCCTTTTAGGTCTGGGTATTTTTTAAATAAATTTTTTGTTACCTTATACGCTTTATGAATATCTTCGTTTGTATATTCCACTTCAACTAGTTTCATAGTTGGATAATATTCTTTTTGTTGGATTTGAATCCAATCAATCCATGTATTAAGATTGGCAGCGGTAGGAGATCCCGTCATAATCGCAAACTCCCCTTTTTCTTCCATTTCCAATGCGAGAGTATCCATTACATGCCTGCCGATTATCTCAGGATCTATCATGTTCACAAAAAAGCTTCTGTATGATGCATTAGTATCAGAATCCCAGGTGATCACCTCGATTCCTTTACGCTTTGCTTTTTGCAGCACCCTTCCTAATTTATATGGATCATTTGCAGATACCGCAATTACGTCCACTTTTTTTTCAATTAATTTTGTTATAATCTCTTCCTGCTTTTCAGAGCTGGGGGTAGGTGGACCTATATATAAGACCTTAACCCCTAAGTCCTTTCCCGCCTCCAACGCCCCCTCTTCTACCGCGTTAAAATAAGGAATTCCGTCAATTTTAGGTATAACAGCTATCGTATACGGATCTTTTTTATTCTCAACAGGTTTTGTAGTGACGTCGATACTTTCTTCATCATTGTAAATAATCTCGTATTCTGAAGAATGATCACAGCCGCTTAGTATAAATAAAAACAAAATAAAAAAGATGGGCATCCTTAACATGATTAGCTACCTTCTTTCTTAAATTCTAAACATTAGCACGTATCATAGATACGGTAATAAGGAATGATTTAATAAATGCTTTTCTCATCCGGTTACGTTCACCGCTGCTTCTTTCTAAGAAAACGGTTTCATAAATAATAGAACTTACCGGGAGTACAACATTACTTTCTTTACTAAAATAGGAAACCTTTATATACTTTCAGGTTTCCCTACAATTATTGTCTGGCTATGACCTTCTCTGTTATGATCAGCTACTAACTTAAACGAAAAGTGGAATGGAAACTGGAAAAATCGCATTTTAGCATCAAGAGTGGAGGCCTTTCTCTTTCTCTTCTATATGTTTTAAAAATACCACTATTGTACATTTGAACCCCATCATTTTTCCTTTTTATTATTGATTTTTACTGTTTTTGAAAGGTTTGTCAATTCAAATTTTACAAATATTTTTAAAATTCAAATAATATTTTTATATAGTTTCACTTGCTCATAGTGTTTCAGTTTTCGTTGTATTGGAAAATTAGAAATCAGTCTACGTTATTACATTTTCTTTATCCTCTTTGTATAGTGCTTTTATTTTAAACTGTAAATTGATGCCTTCAATTCAGATTCTCACGATTTAGAAAAGGTTACCAAAACGACTCTTCCTCATTCCTCAATCTAATTTTTATCTCATTAAATCAATATGGTGTACTAAATCTCATTCCGGATATTACATTTCTAAAACAAATTGACTAGCTTTCAAGTCTATTCATTAACGTGCAATCAAAAAAATAAAATATACCCAAAGAGAGACCTGTGTAATAGATCGTTATAGGTATATTTTATAAAGGAATTACCTTTCTTAAAGGTTTTCCTTTTAACTATATTAATTTTCTATTTTAAATCAAAAATCTTTTTTCTTTTACCCCATCCCTCGGTTATACTTTGGAATTTCCAGACCATTCACTCGGGACGAATCGATAGACCCCATATTAATTCAGTGGGATTAGTCGCTCATCGGTTTGCCGATTCAGGATAACCCGTTAATTTAACGTTTTGCTAACACATCCCGTTCATAATCTTTTACTTGCATCAGCCATCTCTCCTTCACCGGCACATTCATCTGCTCACAGTAATAATCCCAAATTGCACCAAATGGATAAGTTTTAAATTCCTCCATTAATGCCAGGCGCTCTGTAAAATCACCTTTTTCTTGTAACTCTTTCAAATGATCGTTCGGTACAAGTAAGGCATATAAGAGGGCTTTAATCATATTACGCGTACCAATCGTCCAGGCAGCAACACGGTTTATGCTGGCATCAAAGAAATCAAGACCAATGATCACCTGGTTTAATGCATCATTACGAACAATTTCAAGTGCAATTTCACGAAGCTCATCGTCTAAAATTACGACGTGGTCACTGTCCCACCGAACCGGTCGCGAAACATGAAGTGCTAGTTTATCACTGTATAATAGCATCGAAGAAATCTTGTTCGATACAGTTTCAGTCGGATGATAATGACCTGTATCCACTAAGCAAATCTTGTTATTTTTCAGTGCGTAGCCAAGATAGAATTCATGCGATCCTACGACATATGACTCGGAGCCGAGACCGAATACTTTACTTTCCACTGCATCCCAATTACATGATTCATCCACTTCTGCTGTAAAAATTCGATCAAGGGATTCTTTTAATCTCTTTCTCGGTGTCAAACGGTCGCTTGGAATATCTTTGTAGCCGTCTGGAATCCATATATTTGTTAAGCAGGGCTTGCCTAGCTCACGGCCAAAGTACTCTCCGATTTTTCGGCTGGCGATGCAATGATCAACCCAGAATTCACGAATTTCTTCATTTGGATGAGAAAGTGTCAAGCCGTCTGCTGCTTTTTCATGGGAAAATAGTGTCGGGTTAAAATCCAAACCAAGACCGTTTTCTTTAGCCCAATTCAACCAGTTTTCGAAGTGCTTTGGCTCAAGCTGATCGCGTTCGACTGCTTCTCCATTTGTTTCCGCATAAATGGCATGCAAATTGACCCGATGTTTCCCCGGAATAAGAGATAGCGCTTTTTCAAGATCCATGCGTAGCTCTTCCGGCGTAGTGGCTTTTCCTGGATAATTTCCCGTTACATCTATACCGCCCGATAATTCACTTTTGTTCACTTCAAATCCACCAATATCATCACCCTGCCAGCAATGAACCGAAATGGGCACTTTTTTCAGTGTATCGAGTGCCGCATCAACATCAATTCCCCAATTCGCATACGCTTGTTTCGCTGCTTCGTACTGTTCTTTAATTGTCATATCGTCCCATCCTTTTTAACGGATTGAATTTATTACTCCACGATTCCTACTACCTTTTCCTAATCACATACTCTTCATTTTTCATGATGTGTAGGACAAGCTTTATCTATTACCATCCGATTGAACAACACCGTTTTCTACCACTAATGATATAATCCTGGTGCAAGTTTCAGATTTCTTTTTACAAACAAACGATCGATGGGAACGGATTCCGTCTTTCACTATAAATCCCTACTCAGGCGTTAATTTTCTTTCATTTTTGGATAGATTGATTTCGCCAATGATAAACTCTCCATTTAAGCAACAATATCCTTCAAGCATGATGGAAAACAGGCAAAACCTATTCAGCGATTAAAAGCTCCAGGTACACCGCCGTCTACTGTGACCATGCACCCCGTTGTTTTGTCTGCTTTTGATGAAGCGAAAAACGCTATGGACTCAGCAATGTCCTCCGGGAATATATTCACCAGCAATGTGGTGCGTTTTTTGTAGTGATCTTCAAGCTGGTCTGGCTCTATTCCGTATGCAGCGGCACGCTCTTGACGCCAACCCGATCCCCAAATGGAAGATCCCTGTAATACGGCGTCTGGCAAAACAGAGTTAACACGGATTCCGAACTCCCCGCCTTCCACAGCAATACAACGTGCAAGATGTGTTTCAAGTGCTTTGACTGAACTGTAAGCAGAAGCATTTTTTCCAGCGTAAACAGAGTTTTTCGATCCGACAAATACCATATTTCCACCTGTACCCTGTCGTTTCATTTGCTTAAAAGCTTCACGCGCTACAAGGAAATAACCTGTCCCCAGTACATTCATGTTTAGGTTCCATTCTTTTAAGGTTGTTTCATCAAACGGACTGGATGTGGCAAGGCCAGCATTGTTGACGATAATATCAATTCCGCCAAATGTAAGAGCTGATTTCTCAAAAGCAGTCTGTACCTGTTCTTCACTGGTGACATCCATTTGAAAAGCTGCAGCGCGTTTTTCCCCGTATTTTTTATTGATTTCATCCACAACTTTTTCTGCACCTTCAATATTTAAATCAGCTAGAACTACATGGGCACCTTCAGAAACTAAACGCCGTGCTGTTGCGCTTCCAATACCGCCCGCACCGCCTGTAATGAAGGCTACTTTGCGTGAGAACTCCGCTTCCGCCGGGGAAAGAGACAATTTATAAAGCTCAAGTGGCCAGTATTCAACGTTGTATGATTCATTTTCACTGAGAGAAACGAACTCGCCAAGTGCTGTTGCCCCTTTCATAACCGCAATCGCACGATGATAAAGTGCTCCGCTCACGTTTGCCATAGTAACGTTTCTTCCTGTGTTGACCATTCCGACACCTGGAATCAAAATAACTCGGGGTGGCGCCTCAAACATCACATCGCCTTCGTTTTTATTGCGCTCGAAGTATTGCTTATATTCTTCCTTATATTGTTGAATACCCGTTTTTACTTTTTCAACCAAGGATTCTGTCCGTTCATTTTGAGGATCCCAATTAATGTAAAGCGGCTTCATTTTAGTATGTACTAGGTGATCCGGGCAAGCGGCACCGACTTGTGATAAGGTTGCCGCATTTTTGCTATTCAAAAATTGCAGAACATCATCAGCATCATCAAAAGTTAAAAGCATTTTTTTCTCTTCGCCCACAGCACCGCGGATAACCGGCATAACCGAAGCAAGTACCTTTTTGCGCTCTTCTTCAGATAAAGAGTCATATGCCTGTCCACCAAATGCATCTTCTTCATGCTGGCGGCTGTTAATAAACTCTTCTGCTTCCGTAATTATCGAAATTGTTTTTTCATAGGCTTCTTTCGATGTTTCACCCCAAGTAACCAACCCGTGTTTTTCCATTAAAACAAGCTCTGCTTGCGGGTTATTTTTAACACCTTCTGAGATCATTTTAGACAAAGTGAAACCAGGGCGCTCATATGGTACCCAGACAAAACGATCACCGAAAATTTCATTGGCGACTTCTTTTCCATTGTCTGCACAGCAAAGACTAATAATTGCGTCCGGATGTGTATGGTCAACATGTTTAAAGGGAAGGAAGGCATGAAGTAAAGTTTCAATCGACATACGTGGATGCTTACTGTCGATCATGCAGTGTGACAAATATTCAACCATATCTGCATCGGGCATTGCATCACGCTCGATTAACGGGTGAATATCCGCTAGATTCAAACCTGTGAAATTGCCCGCTTTCATTGTCGCAAGGTCGGAACCGCTTCCTTTTACCCACATGACTTCAATTTCCCGGCCACGAAAATCCTTTTCCATTGTTTTCATGGATGTATTGCCGCCGCCCCAGTTGCAAACGGCTCGATCCGTACCGATTAAATTAGACCGATATACCAGTTCTTCTAATCCAGATGTTACTTTTGACGCTTCTTTATCATTCCATAAATTTTCAACCATTTTGTTTTACCCCCGTTTATTTTTATTTATGTTTGTTTTATTGTATAACACATTTGTTTTCTTTTGAAGAGGTTTTTTAATTATTACCAATTTTTCGAAAACAATGAAAGTGGTTGAGCGTAAAAGACCAAGGATGTATCCTCCATTTTCGACAATCAAACTCATTCTGCAAAGTAAAATCATCTTATAAATCACGATTTAGATGAAATTTGTAAAATAAACGTAAGCACAACAAATGACCATGATTGAAAAGACCATGTCTCCCTTTCCATCTAAGTAGAAGACTGACCGATGCAAAACTTCCCAAAGACATCGCAGGACATTTCCTTCCGGAAGCAAAAAAACATCATTTTCCGGGGTAAACAGGCAGCTGAAGACAAATGTTTTTAACAGAATACCATCGATGCAATAATGCCTCTACATTAGGGAAATCTTTTTTTGTTGAATTTGAGAGATACAGTGTTTTTAGTGGGGAATTCCATCTAAAAAATCGGTGCGATGGGTACAATCTACAGCTTTGCGTTATTGAGGTGTATGAGTTATTTTTCAAGTTGACAAGAAATAGACAGGGGTTTTAACTCCAATGTAGAGGATAACCTTTTGCTCTTTTCTCTCTCTTTAGTTAAATTTGGAGCTTTTGTTTAAAAACAAAGATTCACAAAAGAGTGATTGGGTACAATATGAACAGATCTATAAAGTATAAATGGTCCAAAATAATATTTTGCCAAACAGTAAACTAAATATTTTGAAGCATCAGGAGGAAGTAAATGATTAATGAAAAAGTGGCTTTGATATTAGAAGATAAAATTAACGTTATTAAAAGTGATGAAACATCCATTTATTTAGTCGGCCCCATCAAATTACCTGTTAACTTAGACGGCGAAACAATTATATTCCAATGGTATTGCTGGTTACGATGTGAGAATATGGCAGGTCATTTTTGTGGTGACGGCACTTATAATATAGAAAAGATCATTGAAACTTTAGCCTCTTCCAACTTAGCGGAAATGCAGCAATCAAGTGTGTTACTGTATGGAGATTTTCAAAGCTCCTCCGATGCCCTTATCCGGATGCATAGTATTTGCCATACTGGGGATATATTTGGCAGCAAACGATGTGATTGTGGCTTTCAATTAAAGCAGGCTATGAAAATGATTGCAACTCAAGGATCCGGTGCTTTATTTTATTTAGCGAATCACGAAGGAAGAGGCATCGGATTATTTAGTAAAGCCATGGCTTATGTTCTGCAAGAAAAAGGATTGGATACGGTGGAAGCGAATTTAGAGCTTGGATTTATGGATGATGCACGTAACTATGATGACGCCATTCGAGTGTTAAAAAACCTGCGTTCTAACCCAGTGACCCTTATCACCAACAATCCGAGAAAATTAGAAGCCCTTCAAAACTCAGGTGCCAATGTTGCAGGCAGAGTTCCGTTATGGGGAGATATTTCCGAGTTTAATGAAAAATATTTAAAAACTAAAGTGGTACGTTCCGGTCATTTAAAAGATATTAAAAATGATTGACTGATTGGTTTTATAGGAAATTGGTTATACCCCTGAATAGGTTTATACGATTGTTTCCGAATTTTCGGAATATTCGTGGGAACCACAAGAATCATTGAATGTATTATCCTGTAAATAATCTTTAAAAAATCATTTGTCATGGAAATCAAATGTGTTATTAAAAGATTATTTGATAAAAAAGTAAGAAAGGATTTTTCGATTCGACTATTCCATAAAGACATATTCAATACTGAGTTTCTCACAATGTCATTCAATTCTATCGCAGATTTTTGGATGAATTAAAAAAAAGAGGGAATATCCCCCCTCTTTCTATAATATTATATGTGGTTATATACCCTATGTCCACATAGCTACAAGTTTGATGACCTTCCCTTCCTTATTTGCTTATGCTGCTCTATTCGTTTTGCATAACACAATCATTCTTCCCGATGATATGGTCAATCAGCATAACAATTATTGTAACCGCAGCGACAATAGATATTATCCATTCCTAATGGATTACCGATAAGATACCAGATAGTTGTCGTATTACTGCAAAGAGCATTCCCAATACTGCTCCTAGGACACTGCTAAAACGCGGGAAATAATTCATCAAAACAACAATGACGGCTAGAATGGTTCTTAATGCAATAGCAAAGAAGACCATGCTTAGTATATCTGGAGCAAAGCTCGCAAATTGAATGGGAATCAGCCCTATAACAATTGAGGCAGTCCTGGCAAATCGCAGTGATTTCTTGTCATTAATTCTTAATTAAAAATTGGATTATAGAAATCTTTTAATAGAAGAGCAGCTGGAGTTAAATAACCATAAAAATCCTTAATGTATTTCCTAACCCTTCTCAATTAATCTTGGATTTTTCCATTAATGACAACACACTTCCCATTTGTATGTTGCTTTATCATCCTTCCATCCTTAATGTATACAGTGTAAGTATTATTGACTTTAGCATCTAATCTTGCTAGGTCTCCCGTTCTTGCTATGATATTTTTGACAGCTTCCCTCTTCAGATTATTCATGACTTGCTTTTTCCATTGTTCCCGTTTGTTTTTTTGTTTATTTTCATCAACCATCAGGATCACATCCTTCTTGTTTGATTTATGTCTTCTCCGATAATAGTGTATTATTTTTTTATCATCTTGTTACCCTTATGCTTTTCCTTATTAAGTTCTTTTTTTTATTTTATAATGGTGATTTAAGTAAAACCCTTCGCTCAACTCAATGGCATAAAAATGCTAGTTTCCTAACAATCCTTTTTTATAAATAAGTTGTGGAATTAAGCTAAACGGCAAAGATAAAATCTACACTAAGCTCGACGCTCTTCAGAGAAAATGGCGGGAAATGAGCAAAAATAAAAAGGCCGCCAGTCAGTTTAGTTTTCACCAACATTCTGGACAACCCCTTCCATTCTTACTACATAATTAATAAAGAAACGACAAAGCGAATAACCTCGCATTGTCCATACCTCATAGCATTATGAAGACTTCATTTGAATTATTGCGCTTTCAACTCTGCACGATAATCGTCTATAATCGCTTGTATCTCCGGATCTGCCGGAACATTTGTGACGTCGTAGAGGAATCCATCGGATTCGACCAAAGTCATTTTGCCGTCAACGACTTCAAAAGTCAAATTCAGGCGGCCCAAATAATTTTCTTGTTCTCCGCCAGCTTGAGTAATTGGCACCATCACCTCTCCATTGAATTCGTATTCTGGAGTTGTGATGACCTTGTGTGTATCTGCACCGATTACAGCCGAAACTCCGGGAACCTGGGCCAGCTTATGGTCTTCAGGGTTTCCGGCATGCGAAAGGACAATGTTAATGTCCGACTTTTCACTCAATTCAGGAAGCAACGCATTCAACGCTTCAACCGGTTCGATGAAATCGAGGTCTGCAACATCATTCCAACCGCGGATTTCCGGCTTCATCGAAGTAAGGCCGATCATGCCGATTTTAACGCCAGTGAAAGTAAAACTCTTCCAAGGCTTGACATTCTGTATGTATTTTCCTGATTCTCTGTCTATGACATTACCAGTAAGAATGGGGAAATTCACGTTGCGGTGGTAATTCTTTAACTGTTCGTAACGGCTGTCAGGTGTGCCCTCTCCGGCAGGGTAAACGCGGAAGTCATTGTTTCCAAGAGCCATCGCGTCATAATCCAAAGCTTTCAAAAGAGACGTCTCCAACTCTCCTTGACCCGCCTGAAACTCGCCGCGCAGGAATACATCCCCGCCATCGACGAGAAGCACATTCTCCTCTTCATTGCGCACATTTTCAATGATGGTGGCATACTTCGCAATAGAATTGTGATGGAGGGTTCCATTATCCAGCGTGACGACGTCATCCAAATGACCATGAAAGTCATTCGTCTGGAGAATGGTGAGTTCAAACTCCTCTCCCTCCTTGAGCTTTTCCTCCGCATCTGCCGTAACAGGCAGTGCGACAAAAGCAGCGGCCATCGCCAGCGAAAAGCCGCCCGTCAATAACATTTTTCTCATTTTACTCATACTATTTCCTCCAAGCAATTACTCTACTATTGTAAAAAAGGTATTTAGTTTCCAGTCTTTTCGGATTTCTCTAGTGCTACTAGTTTAGTTTTTTCTTCAGAGTTAGATTTTTCTTCTTTGTCATTGCTGATCAAATCATTTGTTGCTTTTTTAAATTCATTTAAAGTCTTTCCAAAAGCACTTCCGATTTCCGGTAATTTAGAAGGGCCAAAAATGATTAACGCAATGACTAGAATGAGAATTAGGCCAGGGATGCCGATGCTAGATAACAAACGTCTCACCTCCTTGAACCATGATGATTTGTTCGTATCATTATTTATAAAATTGGCATACCATGACGCTCTAAAGCTGCTGCTTCTAATATAGACATGCCTTGTTCTTCTGCGAATGCAGTAATTTTATCCGAAACAACAGGAGCAAGACTAGCTGGCGGTAGAGCCTGGTTCATAGCTCGTCTACGGGAAGAATTTCTGCGTGCAAATGGTCCCCATATCGCAAACGTGATACCTGGTGTTTGCATATTTACAAAGAAAGTATTTCCATCTGGAGAAAATGTAGGGCCAGCAAATTCAGAACCGTTCATCATATTTTCAGCGAAAGTATAAATATTTCCTTCAGGAGTTAATCCGACAATACGATCATTACCGCCACCATCTTCGGCAATCCAAAGATCTCCCCAAGGAGTGATTGTAATGTTATCTGGTGCTTCTAATTCATTTTTATCAGTAGACTCATAGAATAGTTCTAAGGTGTTTGTCGCTGGCGTGTAGCGATAAACGCGGCCAAGGCGTGCTGAACCAGCACTTGTATCATCAAACCATAAAGTACCTTCTGAAAAATAAGCCCCTTCTAAGCGGCTAAACTGAATACAGCCTTTATCCTTAGCATCTTGCTGAGCGATTTCAGGGTTTAATTTTTTCCAAACAATCCCGAATTTTTGTCTAGTACTAAATTGACTTGCAGCTGCAGCTGGTAATTCATCAATCGCTGCTGCTTCAAGTGTACCGCCCTTTTGCAGAGAACCTAGCTTTTGACTTCGGTCATGTGGTGTAAAACGGTACAAGAAGCTTGGACTTGCGTCTTCGGTTAAATACCAAATTCCTGTTGAAGGGTCAACATGCCCAGCTTCATGGGAGAAATAACCCATATCACGGATCGGTGTTCTTGACATTTCGCTTTCAGGATCAAGCGGATTTACTTCAAATACAAAGCCATGTCCCATATCACGAGTTTCTTCCATTGTTAACCAAGTACCCCAAGTCGTAGCTCCACCCGCACAGTTACGGATTGTGCCTGAACTTGATACATACTGATCAATGACATTGTTATTTTGTCCAACGATTAATGTGGTTGTGCCGCCGGCAGCACCAGCGCTCCAAGGTTTTTTTCCGTTTACAGGGTAATCTGAATTTGTCCCATTTTCATGGTTTCTTACAAGAATGGTAGTACCCTTCTCCCCTTTAAAGGCAGCCATTCCATCGTGAGCAGAAGGGACAAGGTCACCATTAGGCATAGTATCACCAGTTCGTGAAAGCATTTTGTAATGAAATCCCCTTGGCAGATCAAGAACTCCATTTGGATCTTTTACTAGTGGGCCATATCCACCAAATCCACTTGTTGGATTGCTGGATTTCGCTGCAAATCCGTTTGTAGCTCCCGCAAGAGAAAATAACCCCGTTGAACCAAGTGTTAATGCTAAAGTACTCATTCCGCCAACTTTTAAGAAATTACGTCTGTTTAAACCGCTATTGCTAGATTTCATCAACATTACCTCCAAAAAATCTTTTTGAGGGATGCTATATTTCTTATAGCAAACTCTACCTTCAAAATTAACAGACCTTTTTAAATGCTCTGTTAATCCCATGTGATTTTATTCCTTCGCATGAAAAATAAACCAAAAGTCACGGTTTACCCGAAAAATAATGGGGGTTAATACCACATTTGTAACATGCAGAGGGTGGAATTTGATGGTATGAGTCAAAAGCGGAGAAAAAATAAGGATTTTGTCATAAAAAGACGGATTCAGATTATTAAATCTTATTAATAGTTTGTAAATATAAGAGATACACTATGACAAACTAGTTAACCCAATTATTGCCCAAATCTAATGAATTTTGGAGAGAGGAACCGGCTAAAGACATGCTTAACATTAGAACTCTTCACACCCTACTCCATCTCAACCTGGAGGTTATTCAATGTCTGTTAAAAAAGCAGGTAAAGTATCGTCATTTCGGATTAATGCCGGGATTGATAATCTAACTGGGAAACGAAAACAAAATTATCGAGTGGTTTTAAAACGAAGCGCAAAGTTATAGAAGATTAACATTAGTATCAGGTTTAATTGCTAAAAGGCCAGAAACAAAAACCTTTTTTCGGAGTTTGTATTTTTGTAATTGGGAAAAAGGTGCTCTGGTGATTCGGTTACTGTGGAGGTTTTAAATAATTTAATATAGGAACTTCGGGATCGTACGAATGAATACGCAAAGGGTAAAATTGGTTATTTGATGCTTATGACCAATTGCTCTTGTTACTATTTTTAATTCCTGAAGAAAAATTTTTAGTGAAGAAAAAATTGAAGTATCAATAGGGGATATTGAGCATGAAGAATAACCAAAAGAATTAATTGGGAAGAAAGAGTTAGTATAATATACAATAGTGCGTGGTTTCAAATATCTATGTAGTAAGAAGTAATTCTTCCAGGAAAATTACTTCCTTTATTATTTTTGTAAGTTTTAAAAATAAAATAAATGCCCTTCTCTAATCAGAAGGGCAACTATTAATTATATGGATAGTCCAAAAAAACTTAGCAATAGTCGATGTCATGACTAGAAAGTACTGATGAAAAAGCAGCAGAACACTTTTATAACCTGTTTAAAATATAAAATTTAAAAAATGTGAGTAAAGTAATATCGGGAATCTTAGTACAACTACCTCTTTTTTTCAATTTAAGATTTTCGCCACCAATTCACCTGTATTACTTCAAATAATATCCTGGTACAACGAAAAAACTTTGATAAAATAAGGGGTACCAAGGCTTTGTTAAAGATAAATTATTAGCCTACAAGTAAAAAACTCAGCTAAAATGGCGTCTTAAATGAAATATTGCTAACGGAATCAGGTGATACTGGTTCCGTTAGTTTTTTGTAAAATCATCAACACCCCTTGTGTTGTCATTTCAGTCCATAATAGAACAAACATATAAAGCAAAAATTGGCGGGAATGCGTCCGGTTCAATAACGCCTTCACACCAGCCAATTAACTGCTTAGTATAAACTCTAACTTTTTGGGGGCACACCAGTTTAACATCCTATTTCGCTTTTACCTTGAATTGGTACACTTCTACTGTTCCACCATTCCATCAAGATTCTTTGAACCAAAGTTATCGAGCAATGCACGCACTTCATCTGTTGACTCTGTGCTCATTAATTGATTTCTTAATTCACTTGCCCCTCTAAACCCACGGACATATATCTTAAAAAAGCGATGAAGAGCCTTGAACGGACGTAGCTCTAATTTTGAATATTTATCATGGAGATCCAGATGCAACCTTAAGAGATCAAGCAATTCCTCACTACTATGATCTTTCGGCTGCTTTTCAAAGGCAAATGGATTATTAAAAATACCACGCCCAATCATAACCCCATCAATACCGTATTGATGAGCGAGCTTTAAGCCAGTTTGACGGTCAGGGATATCCCCATTGATCGTCAAGAGTGTATCTGGTGCCACCTGGTCACGAAGTTTCTTAATCTCCGGGATTAGTTCCCAATGAGCATCTACTTTGCTCATTTCCTTTCTTGTACGCAGATGAATGGAAAGATTAACAATGTCTTGATTCAATATATGTGTTAGCCAGTCGTGCCATTCGTCTACATCCGTGTAACCAAGCCTTGTCTTTACACTTACGGGCAATCCTCCTGCTTTTGCTGCTTGTATTAATTCTGCCGCAACTTCTGGACGACGGATAAGGCCACTTCCCTTCCCATTCTGTGCCACATTAGGTACAGGACAGCCCATATTGATATCCACACCCCGATAGCCTAGTTTCGCCATACCAATACTCATTTGCCGAAAGTATTCAGGCTTATCCCCCCATATATGGGCTACAATTGGTTGTTCATCCTCTGTAAAAGTCAAACGCCCACGCACACTATGGATGCCCTCTGGGTGACAATAACTCTCCGAGTTTGTAAACTCTGTAAAAAACACATCAGGTCTGGCTGCATCACTCACTACATGGCGAAAAACAACATCCGTCACATCTTCCATTGGTGCCAGTATAAAAAAAGGTCGTGGTAAATCACGCCAAAAGTTATCTATCATATTCAAATTCAAATCCTCTCATTATGGGGTACCAGGCCAACCCCTTATCCCAAAATTAAAAAGCAAAATGTCCCTGCTTCTTTTACACTTATACCATGCTTAAACACTTTTTATCAAACTGATTGGAAATGTTTATTTTCACGAAATCGGGGTTTGTATCGGAAATGTTTATTTTAACTTAACAATCTCTGTACAACAACCAAAATATCTCCTGCTGAAATCCACCCCATCAACCAGCATTCCACTGTTCGAGTTAAAATAAAGTTTTGCTAAAAAAGACTGAAAAGAAAATTGGAAGAACACTGGATTGACAAGGAATTAAAAGGAAAAAGAACCCGAAATCGCAAAAGTATTTTTTAACGAAGTCAGGGTCGGACTGGCAAATGTTTATTTTAACTAGCAAGAGCGTTTTTTAATTAGACATCTTCAATTCCAAATCCGTCACGACTTCTACATGTCTAGAGTGTTTGTGGCAACACATGGGGTGCTCGGGAGATAATTTTTGATTAATAAATCATCCTGATAAATATTCTTAAACCGCTGCAATGCGCCCCTCCCTGTCAAGGTCAAGCCAGAAAGTACCTCAAGACATGATCCCCACCCAGGTTTTCACAGCCGTCGCTAAAATCAATAGAGCCAGTATGACTTGCAGGACTTTTACATTCATTTTTTTACCGGCCATCGCCCCAAGCGGAGATGCCATTAAACTGGCAACAACCATGATTAATGCCGGATAGTAATCAACTTGTCCCGTTGAGATTTTCCCTGCGGTTGCACCAATGGATGAAATGAAAGTGATGGCTAATGAAGATGCAATCGTCACCCTGGTTGGAATTCTTAAAACGATAAGCATGATCGGAACTAATAGAAAGCCTCCTCCGGCGCCGACTATACCGGCACCTAAACCAACGATTAAGGCAAGGACGGCCGCAAGCCATTTGTTGAAGGTAACTTGATCCAAAGGAATGTCATCTATCCCTTTCTTCGGTATGAACATCATGATAGCCGCTATCAACGCCAAAACGCCATAGACGATATTTACTCCGTTTTCCGACATCGACCGTGATCCAAAACTTCCAACTACGCTTCCGATTAACACACTGATCCCCATATAGAGAATAAGCGTTTTATTTAAATGTCCGCTCTTACGATAGCTCCATATACCTCCGATGGAAGCGAACAAGACTTGTACAGCACTTATACCTGTCACATCATGTGCACTAAATGCCGCTAAACCGAAGATTGTGGGAATGAACAGCAGCATTGGATAATTTATTATCGAACCTCCGATACCGAGCATTCCAGAAACGTATGAACCTATAAAACCAATCAAAAAGATGGTAATGATAAAGGTGATATCCATTTGTAAGTGCCTCCCTTAAAAGAAGGGAACCCTAATGGTTCCCTTCTCTTTATCAGCCTTTTCTAATCCAAAATTTCAGTATATCATTTTCTTCTGCCGTTTCCACCAGTTCATGGCCACTGGAACTAGACCAAGCAGCTAAGTCGGCTTTAGCTCCTTTATCGGTTACATGTATTTCCAGCACTTGCCCGGTTTGCAAATCATTCATCGCTTTTCTCGTTTTAACGATCGGCATAGGACATGCAAGTCCCTTAGCATCTAACACTTTATCTGAATTCATATTTCATTCCTCCTATTTTCTCGGCTTCTATTTTTTCAGTATTAACGTACCGCACAACGATTTGGTCCGATTTCCATTTCGCGCTGTTTTTCATCATCAGGCTCGATTTTCCCCATATTGGTTTCGCGAATTTCTTGATAAGCGTTTGGCTGAGGCGGTAAATTCCCTGTTACCAGCTTTCTGAATTCCGTTTCATCTTCAATGTTCAATCCATGATTGTCAGCAAACAGCGCTCCCAACTTTTTAGCGACACTTCCGTCTTCGTTCAATTCATCGATGATCATGAAATGTGATGGCAAAACGATTAACTCGTCTGATAATTCCCTATAACGTGTATACAGTGTTTCTCTCAAGTCCCCTACCCAATCCTCAGCCAATCCAGCTAGGTCCGGCCTGCCAATGGAATCGATGAATAGTATATCCCCGCTTAGCAAGTATTTTCGATCGACCACAAATGAAGTGGATCCAATGGTATGGCCCGGGGAGTATAATGCTAGGATTTCAATCGCTGTTTGACCGATCGTTATCACATTACCGCTTTCTAATGGCTCATATGGAAAAGTTACTTCAGCCGCATCTTTTGGCGGCAGCCAGTAAGCTGCATTCGTTACTTCCGCTATTCGTCTTCCTCCTGAAATATGATCGGCATGCAGGTGCGTATCCAGTACATGTTTAATTTCCACTCCGATACCATCGGCGAAATCAAGATAGGCATCAATCATTCTTGTAGAATCTATAACTGAAGCTTCACCATTGGAAACGACCATGTAAGATAAACAGCCTTTACCTAGTCGAACAAATTGGTAAACTTCGCCGCCGTTGGTCAATTCGCCGATTTTCACTGGTTGCAAATGTTCACTCCATGCTTTCATGCCGCCCTTTAAATAAGAAACATCCAATCCAGCTTCAGATAGCATTTCAGCTACCATAACAGATGAGCCTTCCTTTGCACATACTAAAAGGATTTCTTTATTGGCCGGGATTTGATCGAGGATTTCTTCCACACCATCCAGTAGATCAAAGTATGGGATATTAAGGAATCCAAAATTCTTTCCTTCAATTTTCCAATCCTTAAAGTCACTTTCATTTCGAACATCCAAAATAAATAAGTCGTTTTTATTGATTACTTTCTTTGAAACCTCAGCGGCTGTCATTTGCTTAAACGCCATCTTTATATACCCCCTATGGTAATATATTTTTCAAAAATTTTTACCTTCATTGAAAGGTTAATGTAACATCAGCACCTTTAACGAACTCCAATAATGTGCCAGCTCCACCTACTATAGTAACTATTTCTAGAAAAGAGGGAACATTAGCCTTTTAAAGCCTTCGGCAGAGTGCTCTTTACCTTAAGGCAGTGAAAGTTGTCCTTTCGCTTCTTTATGATTTAAGTTCAAGCTAAAGAAAATCGCTACTTCTTGATTTGTTGCTGCTCACATTTAATAGTCACTTTTATTCATTCACGGATTTTTGTGAAGGACCGTTCCATTGGCTCATGCCGGGTACAACATCGAATACCTCTTTAAATCCGGCCGCAGTCAGTTTTCGTGCAGCAAGATCACTTCGGCTACCTGTACGGCAAATCACGAAAATCTTTGAATCTTTATCAAGTTCACCCATACGTTGTTCCAATTCATCCATTGGAAGGGATCTTGCTGCTGGAATATGATTAAAAGCGTACTCTGCAGATTCTCGTACATCCAGGATGATCGTATTTCGATTTTCTTCCATTAGTAGAAGAAGTTCTTCATTTGAAATGATTTTTTCATGCTTCTTCACTGCTGTTTCTTCTCCGCTTGCTTTCCGAAGATAATGTTTTAGTGTGCTTCCTTCTTCAACCGTGCCCAAATATTGATGACCCGAACTTTCCGCCCATGCTTTCATATCGGCTGTCGACCCTTTATCAGTCGCTTGAACTTCAAGAACTTCCCCCGCTTCCAGGCCATTCATGGCTTTTTTCGTTTTTACGATCGGCATTGGACAAGCTAAACCTTTAGCATCCAAAACGGAATTTGTTTTAATCATTATATTTCCTCCTTGTTTCCTTTATAGGGATGGGGGTATATTCAGATTTATTCTGTGGGACCTTCCCATTCATTCATACCACCCATCATGTTCAACACATTATATCCATGATCCTCAAGTAACTGTGCGGCTCTTGAACTTCTGCCCCCTGACCGGCAGACGATGATATATTCTTTTGATTTATCCAGATCCTGCATTCTAAATTCCAATAGCCCCAACGGGATATTCAAAGCATTTGGTATTTTTCCTGCCTTTACTTCCTCCACCTCCCGCACATCAATTATGTGGACTGGCGAGTTTCCCTTCAATTATGCACTCACTTCATTTGGTAATATTTCTTTCATATGATCTTCCTTTTATTGGCGCCAAGAATTCATGCCGCCTTTTACGTTGGTGACTTCTTTAAATCCTAATTTTTTCAATGCTTTACTTGCATTACTGCTCCTCATCCCGCTTTGGCAGATCACAACCACTTCTTTATCTTTTGTAAGTTCGTGTGCCCTTTTGCCAAGTTCGCTTAAAGGTATATTTTTAAAGTCCTTAATATGATTGCCCCTATATTCATTAGGAGTACGGACATCAATGAATTGCTTACTTCCTTTGTTATTCAGTTCAGCTTTTAACTCAGCCACTGTTATATTTTTTATCCCCTTGGCCGGAATAAATCGCTTATATAAAAACCAAACGACGAAACCCAATATGATGAGATTAAATAAAGTTCCCATTTGAACTCATCCCTCCCTTACCCATATTTATATAAATAAGTTTACATTTCCATCCTCTGCTTCAGCTAAATAAGCTGCAACACCTGCATACTCAATTCCATCCATTAATTCCTCTTGCTGCAAGCCCAATAAATCCATTGTCATCGTACAGGCTATTAGTTTGATTTCCTGTTCTTGGGCCAACTCAATTAAATTTGGGAGTGACATGGCGTTATGTTTTTTCATCACATGTTTGATCATTTTAGGCCCCATCCCTGCAAAGTTCATGTTTGATAGGCCCATTTTATCAGAACCACGGGGCATCATTTTTGCAAACATTTTTTCAAGAAAACCTTTTTTTAATATAATCGGCTCATCCTTCCTTAAAGCATTCAATCCCCAGAATGTATGGAAGATGGTCACTTCATGATCGTAAGCCGCCGCCCCATTTGCAATGATATAAGCAGCCATTGCCTTATCATAATCACCACTAAATAATATGATCGTCGTTCTTTTCTTTTCAGTCATTTATGTTTCCCCCTTATTGCACTTCACTCATATACCCAACGGGGTATATAATATGTTAAAAAATATATGGAATAAGTTTCTCTTTTTATTTAATTGGTCCATGATTAATTGAAGTCAAAACTTCATTCACTTCGAATATTTTACCATTAACCTTCTCTATACCAAAACCTTTTAACCGAGCTGTGTGCATAGTCAAGTACCTACATGCGGATTCCTTCGTTTCAAACAGATAAATGCCGCCTGCTTCCTTTACCTCACTGTCCTCGGTCCAAATCTTCCAGATCACGCCTTCTTCATCATTAATGCTTTTTGCTAAATCAGTAAATTCTTTTACCATTTCGTGACCAAATAGTCCCTCCATTTTAAAATCCACTTGTAAAATATAAGACATGAATAACACTCCTTTTTCTACTAGTCAGGTCAAATTCTTTTACCTGCTTTTAATTAGTAACTCAACCGCTTCCTTGACTAGATGTTCAGTGCCTTCACCTTTCTCGACATTTTCCCGAACGCATTTCTCAAGATTGTCACTTACGATAACACCCATGGTCCTATCGATGGCATTACGTGCAGCCGATAACTGAGTGACGACTTCCCTGCAATCTTTTCCCTGCTCCATCATTCCAAGAACACCCTTGATTTGTCCTTCAATCCGCTTCAAGCGATTAATGCTATTTTTATCATACTCCATAATCCGCCCTCCCATCTATTTACAACAATCTCTATTCTCCTTTTCCGTTTAAGAAGTGCAGCCCAAGTTCACTTCCAGTTTAATAGAAGTTGAGATCTATGTTTTCATGTCGGATTTCATCATTAATAAGTCTCAAATAGGCATAATTAACATTATCTTGCTTATGATAATAAGCCCATAGTCAATAAAATCGCACTTTACTCGTGAGTTTAGGCACTTTACTCGTGAGTTTGCATGTTTTACTCGTAAGTTTAGGCATTTTACTCGTGAGTTTGTGCATTTTACTCGTGAGTTTGCACGTTTCACTCGTAAGTTTGTGTGTTCTACTCGTGAGATTGCAATTTACTCGTGAATTTGTGCGTTTTACTCGTGAGTTTGAGAGTTCTTAACTTGTGAGTTTATATTATACCTGCAGGGGTATGTTGTCAAGCCGTTTAATCTTCACTTTTTTAAATAAAAAGCCACCATATACGGCGGCTTTCACTAATTACTTCATTTCTTCAATTATTTCAGCACCATAAGAGTTGTCGATTATGCAGCGCCATGTACCGGCGGAATCCTTTTTAAATACATATGTCGCGGTTCTTTCCATGGAGAATTCGGAATCGTCCTTTTGATTGGCACTAAGCTGGGCTTTTGCCACAACCAATGCCGTATCACCCGTTTCGATTATTGCCATCTTATCTTGATTGACGATTAAACTATGATTAAAGTAATCAGCGATAGCAATGAATGCCCGACGATTTCCGCTTTCCCTTTTGCAAATGTTCCAGGTTTGACAACTAAAGTTGCATCCTCTGAATAGAACTCCATTAAATGTTCGAAATCCTCATTATTTATTGCCCTGTCCGCATTTTTTATTATTTGTTCCAGCTCATGATTTTGCATATCCACCATCCTATTCAACCTCTCGCATATGAGACCAGCCTTATACTAATTGTTATTCGACTGTCATGATGGGTATCCTGCTCATTAAGGGAAAAGAGTACGATTAATATCAGTTAAATAAAAGTTCTATTGATCTTCATCTAAAATACGCAAAGAAATCAATAGGTCAGTTGTTGTTTCCATTGTTCTAATGAGGCAAGCAAGTTAGGCATTCCTTCCTGACCAAAATACTCCAAAGAAACAAAGCCTGTATAATTCCACTTTCTCAATTCTTCGAGTAAGCGAATATTGTCAACATCCCCACTAAAAATGGGTGCTGGTTTGTTCTTATAACGCTCTTTATGATTGTAGTGATAATTTTTCAAATGTACATGGCTGACATGGGGGAAGATGGATTCCAATACCTCCTTCGGATTCAATTGATCAACGTATAAGTTAGCGCCATCGAAAATCAGTTTTATCCTTGGATGGTCAATATCTTCTAAAAGCTTATGAATGGCTTCGAGGTTATCAGCAAAGGAGTCATAGTGAATTTCTATTGCTACATCCACTCCATAGAGATCTGCCATTTGCCCTAATTTATTTAATTCGGTAGCCGTTTCCGACCATTGCTCTGGTGAGGCATTCCTTGATGCTATATGTCCTGCGAAAGTCCGTATTAATGGGCAGTTTAATTGATGAGCCATATCTAACAATTTTCTTGCTTGATTGATTTCGTTTTGATGTTCTTTTTGGTTCCAGAGTTTCGAAAAAGTCGTATATCCACTAATGGAAGGTATTTGTAAATCATTGTTTTCAAGTAATTTGGCTAATTTGTCCAGTGGTCCGTGCTTCTCCTGAAATCGCTCTATATGTTTATTCCATAATTCAAGTCCTTTAACATCCGCTTGCAATGGAAGCAGCCAATTTATTATTTCCTCTATGTCCCATTCTTTAAATCCTGTAGTGCATAAACTCAGTTTCAATGTAATTCCGCCTTTCTCCTTTTATTTTTTCATTGTGATTTCTATACGCTGTACTTTTCCGAGAAGAAAGATATAAGCAAAAGCGCCAATTAGGGCCACTACGGAGATAAAGGTTAACGCTGCTGCATAAGAATGTGTCGCACTAATGATTAAACCGACGATTAACGGAGATAATGCCCCGCCTATGTTAGCTACAAAATATAGTGAGGAACCCGTTAGGCCTACCATTCCTTTCGGGGCAATATCAGCTAAAAGGGCACCGGTAACTGTTGATGCCATCCCCTGTCCGAAGAATGCTATCGCCATAAAGGTGATGACTATGTTTGGTGAATCCGTGTAATTCCCCCCGAGAATCAAACAAGACAGTAACAATCCGACAATGATGGGAAGTTTACGTGCCAATCCTGTTGATACCCCGCGTGTCAGCATCCAATCGGAACTTCTTCCGCCAATGAGAGTTCCTAATATGGCTACGATGTATGGAATACTCGCATAAATTCCGGTTTTTAACATCGTCATTCCCTTTTCATCTATCAAATAGGATGGAAACCAAGTCATAAAGAAAAACAAAGTAGTTTGAATGGAAAATTGCCCGATGAACATTCCCCAAATTTGACGGTGTTTAAGCAATTGGCCTATTCGGTTCCAGGAGAAAGGATGCTTCTCTTCAGTTCCGATCATCCCTCCGCCTTCTTTGATATAATTTAGCTCTTCCTGGGAAATCCGCTTATGTTCCTTGGGGTTCCGATAGAATCCATACCAAACAAATCCAATAAGAATCCCTATAATTCCGGCGATATAAAAAAGGTAATTCCATCCAAAGGTAATGATGATCCAAGTAAAAACTGGAGTCAGGAAGGCTAACCCAATATATTGGGTACCTGTATAAATCCCTACAGCAGTAGCACGTTCTTTTTTAGGAAACCACTCGGATACACACCAGGCATTAGTAGGTATGGAGGGAGATTCAAAGGCACCCAGCCCTATGCGATATGTAATCAGTGACGATATATTTTTCGCGGTTCCTACCAAGAATGTAAATACAGACCATAAAATGAGCGAAACCGTGTATACCTTTCTAGGACCGAATCTATCAAGAAAGTAGCCGCTGAATAGCATGGAGAAGGTATAGCTCCAGCCAAATACGGAAAATATGATTCCCATCATAGCCGGATCAATATGTAAATCGGCTTGAATATTCGGAGCCGCAAGCGAAATGATGGCACGGTCGATGTAATTAATACACGTGACTAAAGCAATTAGAAATAAGATAAACCATCGAACAGTTTTCTGTTTTCCTTTTTTTGATCTGTCAGTTACCAGTTCCGATGTGCGATCTTCTATTATTGCCTTTAATTCTGAGCTCAATATTTTTCCCCCTAACCTAATGCCCAATATTAGTACATCGTTCTACTAAATTTATTGAAAATTTTATAAATGCCACTATGTTTCCTTGAACATTGTAATAGCAGATCCCCTTGTTGCAAAGTTAAACAACTAAGGGGAATATATTCTGAATTGTGAATCATTTCTTTATATAGTTACAGTCTTCTCTGATTCTACCTCTTCATTGTCCTCCTTGACTACCCTGTCAAAAGATCCATGTTTTTCTTGGACCAGAATATAACCGACCGCTGCGATGATACTTGGCAGGACAAATGTAGCAAAGGCCACCTTTGGATTCATGCCTGTTGACAGAAGAAAGGCAATTAAAGTAGGAGCGAGAATTGAGCCAATCCTGCCTATAGCTTGCGAATAGCCCATACCCGTCGTACGGATTTCTCGGGGGTAATATTCCGTGATATACGGATTGGCTAAGTTCATGGCACCTACAGTACAGGCACCCCCCACAAAAATCAGTAAATATACTCCGATGGTATTAGTCGTAGCGCTCAATGCGACAAAGGTAACGGCCCCTAATAAGAATAGTGTAACAAGAATTTTACGATGTCCCATTTTTCCAGCATAATAACCGCCTACTAAGGAACCTCCAATTTGACCAAGGCATAAGACCAGGTTAAATGAAAGGCTTGATGTGATACTGAATCCCGAATCCTGCATCATTTTTGGAAGCCATGTATTTAATCCATAAGCCATCATCAATGTACAGAACACAGCCACCCATATGGAAATCGTACTGAATGCCCGTTTGTTCGTGAATAGTTTTTTTACTGGAGATCCTTTCCCCCTCTGTACAGCTTCACTAAGCCTGAAATCGTCAGTTTCTTTAAAATCCCCTTCTGGTTTGACTTTATTGAGGATTTCAACAACCTTACCAATTTCCTTCTTTGCTAAATAGTAGGAAAGGGATTCAGGAAACTGCTTCATGAAAATCGGAAGTGTAAGTAATGGCAAAATTCCAATAAAGTATAATACACGCCAATCCGTATAAGGAATGATATACATTCCCACTAATGATGCCATGATTCCACCGATTGAATAGCCACAATACATCGCAGCTACAATAATGGCCCGATTTTGTTTTGGGGAATATTCAGTCATTAGTGAAATAACATTCGGCATCAAGGCTCCCATGCCAATTGCCGCAATGAAACGCATGACGGTGAACCATGTGAGGTTTGGTGCAATCCCTGCCCCCAAGGTAAATACGCTGAACAAAATCATGCAAATGACGAGAACATTCTTCCTGCCATATTTATCTGCGATCGGAGCTAAAATCAGGGCTCCAATCATCATGCCGAATAAGGAATAACTGCCCACTGCCCCTGCCTGAATGGAAGTTAAATCCCACTCTTCCATCATCCAAGGCAAACCCACACCATACATCGCTATTTCATACCCGTCGAAAGCGATGGCATAAAAGCACCAAAGAAAAACAAGTAAATGAAAGCGGTTAAATTTACTGACAGCAATGATATCCGAAGCAACTACACTACGCATTTTCCGCCTCCCATCATTTATAAAAATATCCGTTTCGAATGTATTTTCCGAGTTCCAAAATAGGAACTCGGAAAATACTCGGAAAAATCAGATAATATATATTGAAATTGGCCATTAACAAACCATCTTCAGCATTTTTATTACCCACTTAGACACTCTCGTTTAAAAGGTATATATACTAAGGTAACTAACTCCTTTTTCGAGATTCTTTGCATGCATATTCTTATAGATGATTAGTTTTTCAAGATTGCCTTATTAAAAACAGGTTTATCTTGTAATCTAAGTTCAAAATCTAAATGAGCCGTATAATAATCATTTTTCAATCCTTTTTCTGCACCAGAATGTTTTTCTAACTTCGTAATCAAGCTTCCGCGAACACCTTGTGCAACATCATTTTCTAAATATTCATCGCCTTCAAAATATATTTGTGTTACTAATCTATCGCCATTTTCCGGTTGGAATAAGAGATGCAAATGTGCTGGACGAAATGAATGATGATCAATCCACTTTAAGAATTGACCAGAAGGTCCATCTGTTGGAATTGAATAATTACCCGGAACAACCGTTTTAATTTCAAAATTACCATTCGCATCCGTATAAAAAACACCACGTAAATTATCATCTGGAATACCTTCAGCGAAGTATGAGTATTCACCATTTGTATCAGCCTGCCACATATCGATTTTGGTATTTGACAACGGGTTTCCATTAACATCTTTAACAGATCCTGAAAAGTAAAGGGCGTCACCTGGTTCGTTTTCACGTTGTGGCAACACTCCGGGATTTTGAACGATCGGCGTGTTTTCAATGTAATAAGGTCCTAGAATAGTAGGTTCAGTTCCTTTTACACTTTTATACATTTCTTGAAGTGCATGAGTTTCAAAGAAAACATCCATAAATAACGGAATTTCCCCTGCCCTGCCTAATTGATCCATCCAATCAACAAGAGCTTGATAGTCATTATGATCAATTTCGTATTCACTAACTAATTCCTTGAATTTAACTACCAATCCATTATAAACATCGATTACTTTTTGATTCTTCATAATACTTCCTCCAATTTTTTTAAGTTTTTATATCTGTTTATTTTCAATGATGGTACTGATTCCTAATCCACCTGCTATACATAGTGTGATCAGCCCATATCTTTTTCCGGTTCTTTCTAACTCATGTATCAATTTGGTTGCTAAAATTGCACCTGTGGCACCAATTGGATGTCCCATGGCAATGGCACCGCCATTAGGATTCACCTTATTCATATCAAGCTTCAATTCTTTTATTACTGCCAAAGCTTGTGCAGAAAAAGCTTCGTTCAGTTCTATCAAATCAATATCATTCATTTTCAGCCCTGACATTTGAAGCGCTTTCAAGCTAGAGTTGACAGGCCCGAGCCCCATGTAATTCGGAGATACGCCTGCTGCCGCTTGAGCAATCATTCTTGCTTTCGGCTTTTTACCACGCCTTTTTGCCGCTTCTTCCGACATAAGTATCAGAGCGGATGCACCATCATTTCTTCCACTACTATTTCCAGCGGTTACCGTTCCATTTTTCTTGAAAACCGGTTTTAAACTAGCCAACTTTTCCAGACTGGTTTCTCTTGGGTGCTCATCCACATTAAATTCCATTAACCCTTTTTTCGTTTTAATTTGATAGGGAACGATTTCTTTCGAAAATATTTCAGTAGAAATTGCCCGTTTTGCATTTTCTTGGCTCCTTAAAGCAAATTCATCTTGTTCAGTCCTTGAAATGGAATATTTTTCAGCAAGATTTTCTGCTGTCATTCCCATCGTTAACATACCGTAATCTTCAATGGGCTGTGAACCTGGCTGGCTTTCCGTATTCGGGTCCAATAACTGTCCATTGCCTGATTTCAACCCAAAACGGATATTTCTCATATAGTATGGAGCCGTGCTCATTGATTCCGCTCCGCCTGCAATGATTACCTCTCCAAATCCGCATTGTATTTGTTGACTGGCAGAATTGATTGCCTGGATGCCGGATCCGCATTGTCTGTGTACGGTATAACCTGGAACTTCCACAGGAAATCCTGCCCGGAGCGATGCAACTCTTGCCAAATTTGATGCGTCTGAGCTTTGTTTGGCTTGTCCCATAATCACTTCATCAATACTCTCTTTAGGAATATCCGCTCTCTTGACAACTTCATCTAGGACAGCGCCAGCCAGGAAGTCGGCAGGAACATTTTCCAATGCTCCCCCCAATTTCCCTATAGCGGTGCGAACCGAGTCTATAATAACTACATTGCTCAATTTTCTACCCCCTTCTATTTTTATTTCTTTCTTCTAAACTATCCTTATACCTTTGGTGTGCTATTTTCAAGGCAACAATCACCGACTGCTGCGATGGAGCTAAAAAGTCCGTTTTAATATTCTCTATTAAGGGATCAATATCTTTACTAAAATCAAAACCAACTATCATTCGCTTAAAAAAATCTTGGGCCAAAGTCGTTAAAAACGTAAATTCTGCATTAATGATAATGTGACTTTCCTTGTGGATTTCCAGTACCATCCCAGCGTATTTATAATTTTCATACATGCTCGTATTTTGCGGTGCCTTCGCATAGGCCGTGATTAATAATGTTGGCTGTCCCATATAAAACTACATCCTCTCAAGATTACTTGCATAAACCAGTGGGTGTTCCATAATCCCCTTTCCAGTTTATATTAATTAAAGGCCTCTTGAAAAATGTTTTACTTTTTCCTTATCTATCTCCATGCCAAATCCTGGACCATCCGGGATGATTATTTCATAATTCTCATATTTAATTTGGTTTAGCGTAATATTTTCTTTGAAAAGTAACGGTCCAAATAATTCTGTACCGAATTCAAATTTTGGAATGGTTGAATAAAGTTGTGCACAAATGGCCGTTCCTAATGATGATTCAATCATCGTTCCCCCATACAAACCAAAACCTACTCCTTCAGCAATTGCAGCCACCTTTTTCGTTTGGGTCATTCCACCATGTTTACATATTTTCAAGGCGAAGGAATTACCTGCTCTATGTTTAGCTATTTGGAATGAATCCTGAACAGTATTCAATGATTCATCGGCCATGATCGGGACCTTAAACCGATCGGTCAATCTTGACATCCCTTCATTATCCCAAGCAGGCAGCGGCTGTTCGACCATGGAAACCCCACCTTCCTGTAAGGCTTCAATGCAATACGTAGCTGTTGTTTCATCCCAAGCTTGATTAACATCAACAGTAAAGCGTGCTTGATCTCCTACGGCTTCTATAATTTTCAATACATGCTCCACATTCTTATATGGATTACCTTTGCCAATTTTCAATTTAAAGATATTATGACGTTTTTGGTGTAAGGATTCTTTCGCTTCTTCGATATCTTTATTCGTATCCCCACTTGCCAAAGTCCATGCCACCGGCAATGATTTATGAATTTTCCCTCCGAATAGTTCATAGGTAGGGATGTTTCTCCTTCTAGCTACTAAATCCACCATGGCCGACTCAACGACAGCCTTCGCAAAATTATTTCCTCTAACATTTAGTGAAACTTCATGCATGATTTTGTCATAATGGACTGGGTTTTTACCAACTATAAGCGGGGTGATATATTTATCAATATTCACCTTTATTGCCTCAGGCGTCCCCTCACCATATGAAGCCCCCCCTATTGTCGCCACTTCTGCCCAACCTTCCGCTCCCTCTTCATCCATGACACGGGCAAGAATGATCGTTTGTTCCACAATCGTATGCATGGCAAGCTGATGAGGACGAATTGTGGGTAAATCAATAATGTATACATCAATTGAACGTATTTTCATTTAATCCACCTTTTTAACATTTAATAGATAAAATCCGCTTCCGTTTTTGCTCTTACTTCTTCAATTGTTACACCCGGCATTAATTCAATCAGATTCAACTGTTTGTCAATAACTTCAAAGACAGCCAATTCGGTGATGATCATGTCAACGCTTCGAGTGGAAGTAATCGGGTAGGTGCATTTCTTTAAAACCTTACTTTTACCTTCCTTACTTGTATGATTCATTGTCACGATCACTTTTTTGGCGCCAACCAACAGGTCCATCGCTCCTCCAACACCCATGATATTCTTGCCAGGTACCGCCCAATTTGCAATTTCCCCGGTTTGACCTACCTGCAAAACACCTAAGATAGCAACATCAATATGTCCTCCACGGATCATTGCAAACGATTCTGCACTATTAAAGAATGATGCACCAATCGTTTCCCCTACCGGTAACTTGCCTGCATTAACTAAATTGGGATCGATTTCATCTTCATCAACTTCTGCAACCCCTAGTAATCCATTTTCCGTATGGAAAAAAACATTTTCATCATCAATGTATTTTGCAACCAAGGTTGGAATCCCGATTCCAAGGTTCACTGTACAAGGACACGTCAATTCTTTTGCCGCGCGTCTTGCAATCATATTTTGCATTAATTCTTTGTCACTCATGATCTTTGACACCTTCCTTCGTCAGGATTTTCTTTGCCTTGATAATTCCATCGACGAATAGATGCGGTGTTACAATCTCCTCTGGCGGGAGTTCTCCAGGTTCAACTATCTCATCCACTTCCGCAATTACGATATCTGCAGCTGTTGCCATAACCGGATTAAAGTTTCGGGCCGTTTTATAATAAACAAGATTACCAAGTGTATCTGCCTTCCATGCCCTGATCAAAGCCACATTTGCTCTTATGGCAGGTTCAAAAATATATGATGCTCCATTTATTTCCCTTTCTTCTTTTCCTTTAGCTAAATCGGTCCCTACACTTGTCTTCGTATAGTAACCGCCTATGCCAGCACCGCCAGCACGGATGGATTCCGCTAATGTCCCCTGTGGTAATAGTTCTAATTCAATTTCACCACGTTGGTAAAACTCCCCTATTTCACGATTGCTTGTAAAATAAGAACCAATCGCCTTTTTTATTTTCTTCTGGCTTAGGAGAACTCCCAGACCTTTCCCTTTCTCGCCTAGATTGTTACTGATTACTGTCAAGCCTGCTACATCCTTTTTGGTCAAACCATCTATTAATGTAAGAGGGGCACCGATCAAGCCAAATCCACCTACCATTAATGTATGATCGTTCTTCACACAAGATAAAGCTGCTTCTATATCTTGATGTACTTTCGTCATGTTTTTTCCCACCAATCTCACGTTACTTATTTTCAATTAATGAATCACTTGCCTCAAACCAAGCAGGTATTCCAGCAGTCAATAAGCAAATCAGTCCCACTTCAGCTAATTGTTCTTCCGAAGCGCCATTTAACCTTGCCGCCTCCATCCATTCCCCAACCTGTTTCCCTTTTAATTCTGTAATGAATATTCCTGTCATCAGGAGATGTTTTAGCCTTTTTGACACCACTGAATCACTTAATATATAATCTTTGATGGAGTTTTGGTCTTCCGATTTAACCAATTTCAAAACATTCGAGACGAAACCCGACTCCTCATCCCCTAATAGTTCAATCATATAAAGCAGGATTTCTTCAGCTGTTCCTTGAGGGCAACTTGCTTCGGGATATCGAATGCCTTTAAGTGTAAGAGCATACTCCAAAGACTTTATTCCAGTTTTTAATCCTTCAGTTCCGTTATATAAGTAAGAGACAATTAGGTATTCCACCAGTTCGGGTATTGTTGCTCCACCATCCATTGCCCCTTTTGTATGGTAAACCATACTCCGTTCATATAACCTCGCAGCATTCATGCCTACTAGTAATATATCTTTCTCCTTCTTCGTCAAGGCTCCTTCTTGCATGATGTTACTGCGTAAGTTTGTATAGTGATCAAGTGCATCAGGGCTATAATCGTGCATTTTTTGCACCCAGCCTGGTACCACATCATAAACTTTTTTGAAATACAATAATCCTTCGCTCATTCGTCTGCACCTCTTTAAATTAATTGAGAGTCAAGTATCGATAGTGCTCTTATAGGTGAGGCTGTTGCATTTTTTAGTTTTAAAGGGATCCCGAAAAAAAGAAAGCGAGAATGCTTAGGCAATTTTTCAAGATTCACTAGATTTTCAACGATATATATATCATGGTTCAGTAATTTTTGATGAATTCCGCTTTCTGAATACTGGTTCAAATCGGCCTTGGGCAAATCCAACCCGACAATATGTATTTGCTTTTCAATAAACCATTGTGCCACACTATCATCTAAGGCCTGCGCTTCAAAAAAGCCTTCTTCGCCCCATGATTTCCCCCATGTCCTGATGAGGACGATATCGTTTTTTTCAACATATACCCCCTGCCTGCGTTCCGCCTCTTCAAGTAAAGCTTTCGTAACAGGTTCATGTGTCGCTTTTAACATGCTTACATCCAATATGATGGCATCCCCAAACATATTCTTCAGATTGATGTTTTCCACCGACTCCCCGTTTTCAGAGTAATGGGAAGGCACATCGACATGCGTCCCACTATGGTCAGAAAAAGAAATCAACTTGGAACGGTATCCTTTAGGATGTGAATCAGATTTTCCCATATGTTCAAGAGGTTCGTCTTTAATGCCTATTGCAGGTAAATCATTATTTGTAACTAGACCATCGTAAAGTTCCAATGTTAAATCAATGATTTTCAACCATAAAACCCCCAAATTCATTAAGCGTTTACATTATCACGACAAAAATGGCTACCCTAAACATTACTATCAATAATTGATAGCAGGTGTTTAAGGTAGCCAGTTGTTCACTAGTTGTTATTAAAAAAGGTTATTTTTTAATAGCTAGTGAATAGGCAATAATTAAGTTTATTATATATTCTTAATATTACACTATTTTCTGTTAATTTCAATATTATTTTTAAAATAACTGCAAAAAAATCAAATTCGTTTTAAAAAAGATTTTATCCCTTCGTTGATTTCCACTCTATTTTCAAACACCATTGTATAGTGATTACATGCAGAAACGATCGTTTCGATATCAGGTGTATATTTCTTCGTATCAGCATAGGCTTCTTCATAAAATAATGGAGGAAATTCCCCTATTTTCCCACTGGCATACACCAATAAGGTTTTACAGGAAATTTGTCTACAAACTTCTTTAGGGACAAAAGAATAAAAACTATCAAAATCTCTAAGAACGCTATCTTCTGATGATTTATTCTCCCAGTGACCATCCACTTCATGAACCTCATACTCCACCACACTTTGCAGATGATCCGTCCATTTGATACCCAAACGGCTATAAATTCCCTTTATTTCTGCAATATAACTTTCTTGAGATTCATATTCTTTACTTAATCGGCCTAGTGATGGCTGTACGATGTCCCTTTGTTGTTGAGAGGAAGCGGCAGCACCATCCAATAATATCAGGGCTTGTACCGAGGTTAATTTGCTGGCTACAACGCTTGAGATGAAGGCCCCCATTGAATACCCGATCAAAATCGGATTTTTAATCTTTAACTCTTGAATTAACTCAATTACATCTTCTGCATGCTTGAAAAGAGTAGACTGCACATCTGCCCTCGAACTATTTCCCCTCCCTCTTAAGTCAATCGAGATGACTCTGTACTCGCCTTTTAACATTTCTGCATAATAATGCATTTGCTTATGATTACCAGTTAAACCATGTATGGCGATGATTGGCCCTTTCGTTCCGGGATAATCAGCAATTTGGATTCTGTGATTCCCCAATTCCTTAACATACATTTCCATAGTGACACTCCTCCATATCCATGATTAATAACATAAACCAGCCTACATATTTAATAAAAAAAGCTATCTTAACTTCACCATCAAGATAACTTGATCGAGAAATTAAGATAGCCAGTCAGTTCATTAATTTTCATTAAAAAAGGGCTTTTTTTAATGATTAATGAATAGGCAAGATATAAATACATGTAATGATTCCATTTTACATGAAGTTCTAATTTTCTCAATTATAATTTGATGATTTTGATTTATCAGTGATTTAAAGCTGGTACCTGGGAATTTTATCGAAGGAGATCCTCTATGGTCTCACTCCATCGTTCAACAACTTCTTTAGGATTTTTCAAGTCGATTTTAATTCCAGAGGTTATTTCAGCATACTTAGCCATATCCTCCCGTGCCTCTACTATTTGGGCGTAGAATCTTTCTCTTTGGTGCTGGGCATTTGGCAGCTCTTTTAATCTCTCTAATGAAAGTCGAATATATTGTGCTTTACCTTTCCAAAACAAAACCAGTGTAGCTTTTTGGGTACGAATGACATTGGCTGTAGTCGAAGTATCCGGCCATAGGCCAATCCTTAATTCCTTCCGGCTTACCGCTACGATCTCACCCACGCTAATCATTGCAGTATGCGGCCATCCTTCTTCACTTACCGTCAACAGCATCATGGCTTCATGCTGCTTGTCGACAGGTTCTTTACCATTTAACAAGTCGAATACCTCTTCTGGCATTTCCATCCCATTCATTTTTTCACCTTTTTCTTTAATTCCTTAAGTAATTAACACTAAATCCCCTGCTATTCTGTTATATTTTGGCGCGATATTTCATTCCGTCCCAACGTTTTGCACCGTGAATATCGATTTCAAACTGATCTAACGCCCTATAAGCAAGATGATCAATGATATCGTTAACATTATCAGGATGATTATAGAAGGCTGGCATCGGGGGGAATATAATGGTCCCCATTTTGGAAAGCTCCGTCATATTCTCCAAATGAATCGTATTTAGAGGGGTTTCTCTTGTCATTAGTAATAATTTTTTTCTTTCTTTCAACATGACGTCAGCAGATCGCGTTAATAGATTATCCGCTAATCCCATGCGAATGGAAGCTAGTGTTTTCATACTGCAAGGTGCCACGATCATGCCATCAACTCGGTATGATCCACTTGATATTCTTGCTGCTTGATCTTTGTAAGAATAGGAATGATCAGCTAATCCCTCCACATCTTTAACAGAATATGAAGTTTCATGTTGAATTGTGGCATGTGCCCAAGGGGACATGATTAAATGGGTCTCCACTTCACTGCTTTTAAGCATCTGAAGGATCCTAATTCCGAAAATGGCTCCAGTCGCTCCTGTTATCCCAACAATGATTTTCATTAATTCCCCTCCTTATTCATTAGTCATTGAATCGAAACTTTTTAATATAGAGAATTTATGCATTGGGGAATCCTGGAACAAATCGACTTGGATCCACCTCTTTAAATTCAGACCTTTTAAATTCATCTTTTAAATGAAAAGGTACTGTACAGTCAAAAATGGTTTTACAGGAAATCCCCTTTTCCTGAATGGTAGGGCTGTATGCGGGATCTTGTGAAGGATCTAACGGATGACAGCGCACTCCAGGAATGAAAACCGTATCAACATCACCTTGGTAACGAGTATTTAACGCCCATAAAACATCGTTACTATCGAAGGGATCCACATCTTCATCCACAATGAATACATGCTTAAGTTCAGAAAAGGCAGAGAACGCCAATAGTGCAGCTTGTCTTTGGCGCCCTTCATCACTTGGCTGACTTTTCTTGAATTGAAGAACAGCCATGTATTTACCTCCTCCTGAAGTATGGGCATAAACATTCAATAATTTTCCTGGCATGGACTTTTCCACCATTTGCAGAATGCTTGCTTCAGTTGGAATGCCAGCCATATTCACATGCTCCTCACTTGGACCAATAACTGTTTGCATGATTGGATTGACACGGTGCGTTACGGCTTTCACCTTGATTAGAGGCAGGTCCGCAACAGCTGAACCTGTATAACCAGGGAATTCCGGCATTGCTTTTCCAGTATTGGTGTTTTGATCTTCCCGAACACGCACACCGGGAACCAATTCCCCTTCTATTACATATTCAGCATTCGCGATAGCTTTTTCATCAATGGTCAAGCATTTGACCAATTCTACCGCTTCTTTCCTGATTGCCCCTGCAATACTCAGCTCATTAAAGCCAAGGGGAGTCGTAGGTGCTTCAAAACAAGCAGCGACTTCAATAGCAGGGTCAACACCGATACTAATGGAAATTGGTAACGGTTTTCCTGCTTTTTCAGCCTTTTCACGAAAAACTTCTAAATGGCGGCCAGGAACAAAATACATGGACATCTCATCTTTACTTTGTAAACATAAACGGTGTATCGTTATATCAGATTCACCGGTTTCTGAATCGGAGGCATAGCACATGCCTATGGTGATATACGGTCCTGCATCTTCCTCTGTATTCGTAGGCGCAGGTATTAATTTTCTGATATCGAAATCCGGATCTTCTGCGTAGTGAACCACTTCTTGAGCTTTCGCTTTATCATTTGAAATGGTGATTGGATCAATTGGATTCTTTACAGCTTCATTTAAAAGGAACCCGAGTCGCTCCGGTCTTGTATCCAGCATGTGGCCGACTCTTTCCCGGCTGGATAAGAGTCCGATCACCACGCTTGAATCTTCATGTCCCAATACATGATTGAAAACCATGGCAGGTCCGATTTTTGTTGGACGCATTACTGTCCCGCCAGCACCGACATGTCGATACACCCCAGATAATTCAGCATGAGGATTGACTGGTTCATCCGTTTCAATCAATTGTCCTGGAATCGACTTCAGTAGTTCCAGCGCAGAACGTAAATCTGTCACTTTATTCTTTTTTTCAGACATAAAAAATCCCCCTATCACTTTATGATCAGTATCCTATGTATAGTCACATTCAAATACCATATATGTTATCGGTTACAAATGATATTCTAAAGTGTATTTCTACTATACAGTCAATGGATATTTGAAAATTCAAGTAATTTTCTCTACAGGGATTTGCAGCTGACAAAAATCAACACTATTATCATTCTCGTAAAAGGTTGTATCCAATAAGCAAGCGTCCACGACGTTCCCTACAATTCTATACTGATTTTCACCGATCCAATGGACCAAGTCATTTAAAAACTCAAAGTTATATGGCATTCCATATTTATATACGCATGCATATTGCCCAGCAGGCAACGTCATCATGTTATCCATATCAGGATCTATAAAAGGTAATGAAGTATATATTCCCGCACCCTCGAAAACATCATCCGTTCCAAGCTTATCCTTTAGAATAACCGTGCCAAATCCCTCGGAAGGAAGCATCTCATGTTTACTTAATACATTCCACGCCTTCATCAGCGTTAAATGTAATTCTTCCCGGCACAATTCATTTTCAAATGGTATAAATAAGACATGCCTTTCAGGAAATTCTTCTATAATAGGTTTATCCAATTCACTTTTAATATTTTTGGCTTCTGAATATTTCATTAATCTCTGTTGAATAAATGTACGTGTATTCATCAAGGCATTTATTTCTTTTTCTATGAATTCTTGATGAAATTCCAATAGTGACATGGCAGAGGTTAAATTCCGATTTCCAATATGGTGCTTAATATCATTCAGTTTGATGCCAATCGACTTCAAAAAGCAAATTTCCCTTAGAAATGGAATCTGAACTGCACTATAATACCGATAACCATGTTCATCTATATGTACAGGTTTAAATAATTCGATCTTATCGTAATAAATGAGTGTTTGCCTTGAGATACTGTGAATGGTAGCCATTTCACTAATTGATAAGTAATTTCCCACATGTGTTCCTCCTCCGCAAAGCCTTTTTGCTGTGTTCTTCCTAAGTCTTACATTTACTTTTACAACCATAATTTAATTTAATGATTTTTTGATTTCCCTCCTTCCAAACGGATGTTACAACGATTGGAGAGGATCAGTTTGAAAGACAACATCTATCCTCCCCTAACTTTATCATTTTTCCATTTAAAATGAATGGAATTTCAAATACCCTGTCTATCGAAAAAACTGGCATATCAACTTCTTCATTTATAAGCAATAAGCGAAAAAGCGAAATACACTTTTAATAAATTTCAAATAAGTTAAAATTACCTTCTTTGAATCAGAAGGATTAATGGATTTTTTCACCATCTTCAGCAGTAACATCATTACCTGCTTTAATGTTTTGGACTTAAACTGATCTCCTGGAAGGAATTTCATTTATGTTAGAAAGGAATGTCCAACACAATATCCAAGAAGGAAACAGGAGTTTACTACATACAATCAACTCGTGAAAACAAAAAATAAAAACGTGCCTATTTGTGGACACGTTTATCATATGAAAGGAATTATTGGTCCTTCCTGTATCTTAATTTGCATACAATCGATATTGGTCGCTTAATGTATCTCCATTACCGTAAATATAGGCTTTAGAGCCGGATGTATAGGAAGAATTGTCGTACTTCCATTTAATTCTGAGTCCCATGTTTCCGCCTGCTCCATATGTTTCATTGCCATTCTTCTTAATATATTGCGAGAAACTATCCCACGTCCGGGGGCCAACCACACCATCCACTTTCAAGTTGTTTTCTTTTTGATATTTCTTTACACCTGCTTCGGTTTTCGGTCCAAAAATTCCATCAACGTCAACCACTGCTGAATCCGTATAAAATCCCATGACATTCAGGATATATTGCATATTCCTGACCTCCACCCCATGAGTGTCCTTCCGCAAAATAGAGTTTTTCTCCCATCTTTCGGGGTGGTGAAAACCTCCAGCAGATGCTGATGCGGTGGAAAAAGATATCCCAAGGGCCATTGCCAATACTACCAAACTAGTAAGTAATTTCTTCATAGCTCCATCTCCCTCTTTTCATCTATCTTACTATTTCCCTCTGATATTAAATATCCCTTCCGACCGATGACCTGTTTTGAACTTGCTATACAAACAGTTTTCCAGAAGGACTAAAAAAATGGGGTAAATCAGTAAATTAACAAAGGGAAGTTAATGTATCAATCCATTTCAAATCGAATAATCAACTTCACCTGAGATATTTGCCATGCTATTTTCACACAATTCTAGCCATTAAACTCTCAACAGAAGGTGGAAGATTTCCCCTAGACGCATGGATACAGAATTCCGTAGATGTTCTAAATCCAAAGCGGTGATAGTATCGATAATCTCCTTCAATAATGATGAAATCCAATCCGCCTAAGGAACCAACGATACGGAAAAACAGGTGCAAAGACGACTTGCTGCTATGAACGCCAAATACCTCCCCTTTTCTTTTATAAGGTGATGCATCATAAGTGGTAGTCATTTAGAGTGGTCTTCTGCATTCTAATCCCACTCCCATAAGAGCACTTACTAGCGCGAATATATGAACATGATCTGTAATCGGAATAAATAGAAACGCGATTCTCACGGTAAGGTCCTTTGCCATTGGATATCCATCCAACACTGCAGATGAAGCTTCGCCCGGCGTGTTTAGGAGGATAGAAGCGGTAGAACCGCCATACATCGCTCCATAATAAACACCAGCAAAATATAATTGAGCTGGCTACAGCTTGTTCAGGAGGCATTCCCCCTGTCAATGAAGATGTTACAGGAATTAGTAGTGCAACGCCGCTAATTGGCCCAATTCCTGGAAGTACCCCCACCAGCCGTCATAAAGCCAACCATCAAATAATGTAGCGGATCCATACAAGGAGATCAAAAACTCGGAAGCAGATAATAAACAGTTAATAGTAGTCATAGGAATAATCAAAATCCCACACCGTTACTGTTTGCTAATCTTTCAGTTAATAAGGAACTTCTGCTAACTAGATTCACTTATACCGATTTGCTGCCGGATTTCCTGAATGATGTTTTCCAGTGATGTCACGACGCCTTTTTCATCTTTATAACTAATATGTTTCGGTTGAAAATGGACGGGTGAATCCAAACCTGCTGCTGCTGAAATTCGAAATAGTCCTTTTCGAAGTGTCACGAGAAAGTTGACGACGCGGTATTTCTTTTCGTCAATTACGAGTGCTCTTTGCAATTCTGGGTCTGTTGTCGCTACCCCAACTGGACAGGCATTGGAATGACATTTCAATGTTTGGATACATCCTATGGTAATCATGAATCCACGTGCAATATTGACAAGATCCGCTCCCATCGCCAAAGCAATCGCAATCCGGTCAGGGGTGAACAGCTTACCTGAAGCTATAATTTTAACCCGGTCGCGTACCCCATATTTTTGCAGGGTCGAGACCACAATTGGTAGGGCTGATTTAATCGGCAAACCGACACTATCAATCAATTCTTGATAAGAAGCTCCTGTACCGCCTTCCCCGCCATCCACTGTGATAAAATCCGGGCCTTTGCCGGTCTCCTTCATATACAGAGCTAGTTCTTCTATGCTTTCATTGCCGCCTACAACCAGCTTCATTCCAACTGGTTTACCTGTATGGTTACGAATTTTTTCAATGTATTCACACAACGTCGGTATATCATTGATCTGTGGAAAACGATTGGGACTATCAATCGATTTGAATGGTTCCACTTTGCGAATTTCGGCAATTTCTGGTGTGACTTTTTCAGCATCTATATGTCCCCCTCGTGTTTTGGCACCTTGAGCAAGCTTAATCTCAAATGCTTTTACTTGAGGAATTTCACTTTTCCGCTTTAACTCGTCCCAATCCATTTCCCCATATTTATCTCGCACTCCGAACATGGCCGGGCCAATCTGCATAATAATATCGACACCGCCTTTTAGATGATAGGAAGATAGACCGCCTTCCCCAGTATTCATCCATGTGCCTTTCGCTAGAGCCAATCCTTCCGATAAAGCTGTGATGGCATTATATCCTAGTGAACCATAGCTCATCGCTGACATCCCGATCAAACCTTTTAATCTAAATGGTTGTTTTGTATTTGGGCCAATGACCACGGCATCATCGTCATGTAATAAGTAAGCAGACGATTCCTCATCCTCCCATTTTTCCTTTCGCTGCGTAAATAACGGATCCTTCAATAAAATAAATCTTTTGGTCATCACCTTAGTTTCTCTATCGAATTTTTCTTCTTCGGCTAATTTAGGGAACATGGCATTCCGAACAAATAGTCCTTCTTCATCAAAATCACGCTTTGAACCAAACCCAACTACATCTCGCATATACTTTGAACTTTTTACAATATGTTCATAGTCCTCCCTTGAAAATGGCTTCCCTTCAGTATCCTCGTTAAATAAATATTGCCGAAATTCCGGGCCGACTTTTTCTAAGAAATAGCGCACCCGGCCTAGTACTGGATAATTCCGTAGGATGGCGTGATGCTTCTGATTTCGGTCAAATATTAATAAATAGATTAGAAAAATGACAAGTGCTATTACAACAAGTGCAACAGTGAAAAATGAGATGATAATTAAACGACTGGCGATATCCATTTTTTACCCCTCCTAGTAAAGACTATAGAGGTTAATTTACTCGTACCTGAATCTCTTTATACAAGGGGCGAATGTTTTTAATACACGCAAGTACATATTTTCTTCCAGGCAAAGCCAACATATAGGGAAAGAAATTGAATGTTCGAGGAGGGAAAAATTTGAAGGCATCTGATTTGTTTATAAGGTGTTTAGAGAATGAAGGGGTTCAGTATATTTTTGGGATACCTGGTGAGGAAAATACGGATCTTGTTGATTCTCTAATAAGCTCTGATATTAAATTTATCTTGGTTCATCATGAACAAGCTGCAGCTTTTATGGCAGACATCTATGGCCGGCTAACTGGAAAGCCTGGCGTTTGTTTGGGCACATTGGGACCGGGTGCAACCAATTTATTGACAGGGATAGGAAGTGCTTATCTGGATTATTCGCCTGTAGTCGCGATAACGGGTCAGGCTGGCCTTGATCGAATTCATAAAGAGTCGCATCAATATGTGGACATTATCGGGGTATTTAAGGAAGTAACGAAATGGAATCAGCAAATTAAGGTGCCGCATACGATTCCGGAAATTATCCGTAAAGCTTTTAAGACTGCAGTCATAGAAAAGCCGGGAGCTGTTCATATCGAACTCCCTGAAGATGTGGCGGCGATGGATACAGAGGGTGAACCTCTTCCGGTTACACCAATGCCCATATCCCGCCCAGCCGAGGAAGAAATCAAAAAAGCCGTCGAATTAATAAATCGCGCTAAAAAGCCCATTATTCTAGCTGGTAATGGCGTAATCCGCGATGGAGCTGCTGATTCCTTACGGAAATTTGCAGAAGCGAAGCAAATTCCCGTTGTGAATTCGTTCATGGCCAAAGGAGTTTTACCTTCTAACCATCCATTGACCCTTTTTACAGTAGGGATGCAAGCAAGGGATTATGTTCTATGCGGGTTTGATTTGGCCGATGTTATTATTACCGTCGGCTATGATTTCGTCGAGTATTTGCCAAAGTATTGGAACGATGAGGCAATGAATCCGATTATTCATATTGATGCTCGACCTGCTGAGATTGATGCTTACTACCCCGTTCAAGCTGAATTGGTCGGGAATGTTACGGAGGCACTTGATGCCTTGTCCACTGGCGTAGTAGAAAAAGAGCTTTGGCCCGAAGTGAAAAGGTTAAGGTCTCAAATCATTGAAAAATTTCATTCTTCGGATGATGTATCAGGGAGCCCTATCATCCCTCAGCGGATTATCGCCGATTTGAAAAGGGCGGAAAAGGGGAATGCCATTGTCATTTCGGATGTGGGTGCCCATAAATTATGGATTGCCAGAATGTATCAGCCGGAAATGCCTAATCACACTATCATTTCTAATGGCTTTGCATCAATGGGGATTGCCATTCCCGGCGCAATTGCAGCCAAACTGGCAAAACCTGATAAACCTGTCATTGCGGTCACAGGGGATGGTGGATTTCTGATGAACGGGGTTGAATTGGCAACTGCAAAACGTCTAGGTCTTGCCTTCGTGATAGTCATTTTCCATGATTCAAAATATGGTCTAATTGAGTGGAAGCAATTGAATAAATTTGATCGTACGAATGCGATTGAATTTACAGACCCGGACTTTTTAGGGTTCGCAAAAAGCTTTGGGGTTAAAGGAGTGAAAGTAACCCACTCCGATGAATTGCTTCATGCATTAGAAGAAGCGATTTCGAGCCAGGAAATTGTCTTGATTGATGTGGATGTCGATTATTCGGAAAATGTAAAGCTTTCGAAAACACTAGGTGATTATATTTGTAAATTATAAAGGCGTATATTAATGGAGGGAATTCAGATGAAGAAAAAGTGGCAATTGTGGATTGGTGGTAAATGGCGGGAGGCTAAATCATATGAGCCATTATATAATCCCCATTCAAACGAAGAAATTGCACAAATCGGACAGGCTGAACCAGCGGATGCCATTGAAGCGATTGTTGAGGCGAATTCAGCTTTTCAGAAATACCGATCCTACCCGGCTCATGCACGAGCGGAAATTTTATTTAAAGCTGCAGCAATCATGGAAGAACGCAGTGAGGAACTTGCGAAAATCATTTCGCTGGAGGCGGCGAAAACGATTCGAAATGCCCGTGAAGAAATGAATCGTACGGTTCAGACCTATCGTTTTGCTGCAGAAGCGTCAAAGAACAATTATGGAGAACAAATACCGATGGATGCGGCAGTGGGTGGGGTAAACCGTTTTGGCTTCACGGTTCGCACCCCGATTGGCGTCGTTACCGCGATCACCCCATTTAACTTTCCATTTAATCTGGTCGCCCATAAAGTTGGTCCAGCTATTGCGGCTGGAAATTCGATTGTGTTAAAACCTGCCGAACAAACCCCTTTGAGTGCACTGGTGCTTGCCGAAATTTTTAAAGAAGCAGGGTTGCCAGATGGAGTATTGAACATCATTCCGGGCAAAGGGGATGTTTTAAGTGAAGCGTTAACGACCCATCCACATGTAAAAAAAGTGACTTTCACAGGCAGTGTAGAGGTCGGACACCTCATCCAGCAGCAGGCAGGCTTCCGTAAGCTTACCCTTGAACTCGGATCCAATTCGCCGTTCATCATTGATGAAGGAGTCGACATAGATAAAATTATTCAAAGAAGTGTGATGGGTTCATTTACTAATAATGGGCAGGTGTGTATCTCGATTCAACGGATTTATGTCCACAAATCACTATACCAACAATTTTTGGATCGATTCGTCAGTGCAACAAAACAGCTTGTCATCGGTTCCCCGCTAGAGGAAAATACAAATATTACAGCGGTTATTTCAAAAAAATCATTGGAGCGGTTACAAAGTTGGATTGACGAGGCAGTACAGGAAGGAGCAAAAATTGAGTGCGGCGGTACAGTGGAAGGCAATGTACTATTGCCTACCGTCTTAACCAATGTAAATCGTGACTCAAAGGTATTTCGTTTCGAAGTATTTGGTCCGATTGTCTGCATTTTCCCATTCGATACGCTGGATGATGCCATCAAAGATGCAAATGATTCTCGTTACGGATTGAACTCAGGTGTGATGACACCGAGTATAGAACGAGCTTTTTATGCGGCGGAACGCTTGGAAACGGGCGGAGTGGTCATAAATGATATCCCGACCTACCGGATTGATAATATGCCTTATGGAGGCTGGAAGGACAGCGGTGTCGGCAGAGAAGGCGTCAAATATGCGATGAATGAAATGATGGAGCAAAAGTTTATCAGCTTTAAAATAAGCGACGAATGATGATTTGTGAAAATTATAAACCCGTAGTGTATGAGACGGCGATATCTTAAAGATTTCGTCTTCTTGTTTGTCGTAAATTACATTTTTACAGTAGCCTTCGTAATTAATGGGCACAATCAGAAATATCATTATTTCCTTAACGTTGTAAATCCGGATTTTCCTGATTGTACCCCTATGGGTTAAAACAGCGAATGTTTACAATAAATCATTCAGCATGGCAAATCCAGCCCGCAAAAAGTCAGTAGAATAAACTCGGGTTAAAGGTGATACAGAACTTCAACACAGAATAAATGTACGAAAACCCTTTTTTTTGGAAGTGAGATACGATTCATCCAAACTTGACGAGCCTTTTATTCCCGAAATTGAAAGGCTATTGGAAGTAGCCGGCTTTACGAAATCGAGATGATATATTAAAGGCAATTGCAGACAATGTCCATTATTCGTTCAAATATGCCCATGCATATTGAGCGTAAAGTTCTGCACCGGTAGCAAGCGCATCCTCGTCGATGTTGAATTTCCCGTGGTGATGGGCCCATTGCGTATCTTTTTCAGAGTTTCCCGATCCTACTAAAGCGAAGCTTCCAGGTACTTCATCTAAATAGAAGCTAAAGTCTTCTCCACCCATTGTGGGCTTTTCATTATATATTGCGTCTTCGCCAAACGCATTTGAAGCCACTTTTTGCACTAATTTGGCACTGTATTCATCATTAATGACAGCTTGCGTTCCACGGTAGTATTCAACCTCTGCGGTCGCACCGTAAATATTGGCAACATTTTCAGCATAAATCTGGAGCTGTTTTTCAATATGGTCACGTGTTTTAGGATCAAAACAACGGACAGTCCCTTCAATAACGGCATTTTCTGCAATGACATTAAATCGTGTGCCAACGGCCATTTTTCCAACGGTCAAAACAGCGGGATTTTGTGGGTCTACCGTTCTTGATACGACAGACTGTACATTCATGACGAATGAAGAAGCAACAATAGTTGCATCGATACAATCCTGCGGCATTGCACCATGTCCCCCTCTACCTTTAAACCTTACTGTAAAGATGTCTGCAGAAGCGAATGAAGGGCCTGGAGTACAAGCAACCTTGTTTGTTGGCATTTGCGACCAGATATGTATGCCAAAAACATTATCAACACCTTCGACAGCCCCTTGTTTAACCATTTCCCTTGCACCTGTTGCTACTTCTTCAGCTGGTTGAAATATTAATCGCACATTCCCAGGTAATTCTTCTTTTATTACGTTTAGTGCCTTCGCTGCAATTAATAGCATTGATGTGTGTGCATCATGACCGCATGCATGCATTTTTCCTTCTTCTTTTGAAGCATACGGCAAGTCTTTATTTAATTCTTCAACAGAAAGGGCGTCCATATCCGCTCTTAATGCTACCGTCTTTCCTGGTTTACCGCCTTTAATTTCTGCAATGACACCTGTTGGTTCTGCTTTGCGGTAAGTAACCCCTAATTTCTCAAGGTATTCACAAATAAAGGCAGTTGTTTTTTCTTCTTCCCATGATAACTCAGGTTCGCTATGAAGTTTTCTGCGTATTTCTGTTAATTCATCACTATAATTTTGAATCGCTTCTTTTATCGTTTGGTTAATCATTCTTATTCTACCTCCGTTAAACTTTTAGCCACTTCGTAAAATATTTGCACTCCATTTGCTAAATGACGTGCATCAGACCATTCCTCTGGACAATGACTTAGTCCTGCTTTACTTGGAACAAAGAGCATGCCAACATCAGTCACATCGGAAAAAACCATCGCATCATGACCTGCTCCACTATTAATGGAACAGTATGGAATTTCCAAATCAGAACTTTTATCTTTTAATAAAGCTTTAATCTCATTACTCAATACCTTTGGCGGCATATATAACAGCTGTTCCGCCGTTGTATGGATCCCCTGTTCATGATGGGATTCGATTAATACTTTCATCCGCTTGATGACATTGTTAATATGTTCTTCCTTGCTGGATCGAATATCTACCGAAAATACCACTTTATTCGGGATGACGTTTGCCCCATTTGGTAAAACATGTAGTCGTCCTGTCGTGATAACCGTTCCTTCTCCTTCCTCTATTGCAAAGCTCGGTAATTGAGAAATAATTTGGGCGGCAGCAACCAATGCATCCGTCCGGCGATCCATTGGGGTTGTGCCTGCATGTCCTGCCTTTCCTTCAATGGTTACTTCGAATTGAGTTAAACCAACAATAGCTTCAACGACACCAATGGGGATATTCTTCTCTTCAAGGATTGGTCCTTGCTCTATATGCAATTCGAGAAATGCTTTAATGTCTTTGGGGTTTCTCCTTTTGGGAAGAGAGAAATCCAGTCCGATTTTTGACATCGCTTCAATTGTTGTGATACCTTCTTTATCTCTTAAGTTTTTAAAACTTTCCTCACTAAGTGTTCCCACTATTCCTCTCGACCCCATTAATCCTCCGCCAAAACGGGCACCCTCTTCTTCAATCAGGGCAACGATTTCCAATGGATATTTAGGTGTTAATTGATTTTCTGCAAATAGGGCAGCCACTTCAAGAGCAACAATTACACCTGCTGGTCCGTCATACGCACCCCCATTTGGTACGGAATCAAAATGTGAACCGATCAAAACGCTTGGTGCATCTTTTAAAGCACCCTCAAGCTTTCCAAAAATATTTCCAAATCCATCTTCCTGTACTTTTAGACCGTATTCCATCATTTTATTTTTAATATAATTACGTGTAAGTAAGTCTTCCTTGCTAAACGTAAGCCGTGTAGTCCCTTTTCCTGGTGTTGAAGTAAATTCGCTCAAATCATTTATTTGCTTTTCTATACGTTCGATAAGACTCACTAAGAATCCCTCCTACTTTACAAGAATTGTACGAATATTCCTGCCAATATAACCGATACGATTGTAACCGATATAAATCCGCCTACAAGCATTGGCGGCAGCATATGGCTTAGCAATGCTTCTTTTTCATTTTCATCTTTTGTTAATGAATTGACGACTTCATTGGTGATGATGTAATCAGCCGGAAACCCGTATAATGCTGTTAAAGATACAGCAAAGGCCATTTCTTTGCTGACTTTCAACAATTTCCCTGCTATGAATGAGAATATATACATGCCAATAACAGCTAAGAAAATGCAAACAACAAGTGGGTAAAGAATCTCCATCATCATACTTGGTGTTGCATTTTTTAATCCATCAAAGACGAAAAGCATAAGGGCCATGATGGCAAATCCAAATCCATTTGCTTTTTGAAGAGTCTGTTTTTCCAAGAAACCTATACTTTTTCCGACAACCCCGAATAATAAGCAAAGAACAAATGCATTTATTGATATAATCGGCGCTAATCCAGTCGAAACAAGGTAAGCGAGAAAAGCAACGACCGCAAGTCTTAAAAATTTAAAATAATCCGTATTATATTTTTCAGGAAGTTTTTTAAACAGTTTTAGTTCCGTCATACCTTCTGCAGCGGATGCAGTATCACTCTTTTTTACCGTTAATTTTCCATTGCGATATTGCTCCAAAAGCTTCTTCCCTTCTTTCTTCAAGACAATTGAAGTTAAAGGATAACCAGCAAAACCTTGCATTACATAAATAACGATGGCAAAAACCGATAAACTCGTAAGTCCTGCATCTGCCGCTCCTTCTGACATGATTATTGAAGATACCATTCCGCCCACTAAAGGTGGAATCGCTACAAGGACAGTTTGCAGATCAAATATAAATATGCCAATTCCGAATAATAGTGCAACAATACCAAGAATACCAGATAAGGAGATGACAATCGTTTTCCATTGATTCACCAATTCTCTTATTGAAAGCAATGTCCCCATATTCGTGATCAATAGGTACATCATCATGGTTGCCACTACCGGTGGAACACCTGCTATTGAAACGATGTCTTTCGGGAAGAATGTCCAATAACCACATAGAAATAGGATCGCGGAAATGAAAACGGAAGGTACCCAGGCTTTTGTTCGAACCGCCACTATGTCTCCTACAAATAAAATCAGAATAACTATAACCAAAGCCAGCATCTGTGACATATGAGTTCCCTCACCTTCCAATTTAATAGTTTAAATATTCTTATAATATAATAACACTGAATAATTTAAATTTAAAGATAATTCTATATATTCGGGTATTTATACACAAATAACAGGAAATGTAAGTGTTTTAATTCCGATTTTACACACCAAATATTCTCAAATAAATAGATGGTTGGATATATCGAAATAATTTTAATCTAAAAAATATCTTAGACTTTTTATCTCCTAAAGTGACTGAATTATTTAAACACCGACTAAACTAACCTGTACCTTTTATTTCAAAAAGAAAAAGCCGTCTATGGACAGCTCTCAGTTTTGTAACCAAAAGGGGTTCGGAATTAAAAAATAAACATGGAAGAAAGTGGAATTACAATATATTTTCATGAATGGGAAATGGATTGCAGATAATGTTCAATTAATCGGGTAATAAGGGGGAAATTCTCTTAACTTTTTGTTTTCAGGAATATTATTCCGTTCGGAACTTGCGTAAAAGTAAATGTAGGTCGTGAACGTTTGGACGTTTCTCACTTAAACGAACGTTGAAACTGGCTTTTCAAGAAATTGCACCGTTCGTGAAAGATACTTTTACGAACGGTAAATTTGTTCTTTTGATATCTGATTTGATGCGTTGGGAACTTTTCGTGTCTTATAATTAATCATATTTGAAGAGTAAACCATGATACTTACCATTCCTCCTTGCGTTGTAGCTCGGATTAGAATAGGTTGATTGTATGTGTTTTTAAAACTAAAATCAGGACCATACCAGCTTACTGTAGCATCGCGGCCAGATGGAACATACGGAACGCTCCTAGTATGGGAATAGCGTTGAATGGTTTGCAACCCTGCATTGTCGATAGCATTAAACAAGGTGGAAGACACCTGACAAATCCCTCCACCAATTCCTTCAGAAAATTCTCCTTTAACGATAATTCGAGCGAGCAAATATCCTTTATCTACTGATCTCTTGCCAACGGCTTGGTTAAACGAAAACATCTCTCCTGGAAACACGACATAATTATTAATGGCTTCTGTAGCAAGTGAGATATTATTAGAACGATTTTTATTGTTCACATTAAAATAGGTTCTATATTCACCGATCTTTTTTTCACGGATCTCCGCAAGTAATTCGCTGTCAACTTTTGGATGAATAGCAAGCAAAGGTACTTCTAGTTTGTATGCTCTACTACTGTACAAAAAGGAATAAAAGTGCTCTTTAAATGCTTGATGGTATAGCTTGTAACCTACCCGCCCAGGAAGAATATTACCTTGTTTGTCTATTGTGGCATTTACAGGTTTTTGGTACACTTGTCGGTCTATTTTTTCGACAAATGGATTGTATTTATCCACGTCCATGATCGGAACATCTAGAAAGGGCATAGTAATATCAGCATGGTTGACACTGGCAATCGTTTGTCCTTGGTGAATTACCGATAAGCTTTCAGAAATATTCACTTGTTGAACGAATAGTAAAAGTCCGGCAATCCATGATAATCTCATTGAATGCACCCCACACTGGATTAGAGTTTAATTTTTAAATCTTCATAAATCTTATTTTAAGTCTGCATGAATGGCATCTTGATCAATAAACCAACGATCAGTCAAACTCTCCCTTCGGATCATAAAATGGATGATCTTCTTTTCACTGCCTTCTCTCTTTTTATAAATTTTCACTTGAACCGGTACATCCACGAGTATTAAACCGTTAGCGTCTTCAAGTGGTTGTCCTGAAAAATCTCTAACCGCAAAGTATGTAATTTTTTTTGCAAGTTTATTGAAACGATCGGAATGATCATGATTTGATAAGGTCAGTGTTAATAATTTTCGATCTCCTTGATTTATGGCAATGGCAAAAATATGAATAAGTTCGTAGGGACCTACCGTGCCTAAATATTCATCAAGCTTACCGGCCGCTTTCAATATCATTAATTTATGAGAGGGATCTTCGTTTTTTAAACGATGTGTTAAACTTCCATAGAAATGAATACAGAAGTGACCTGAAAAACCATTTTGAAGAGAACCGGCACCATGTGGCATTCCATTCATAGAGGCAGCGATCATTTGATTATTAATTAATACAATAATGGCTCTTCTTTTCCAACTCCATTGATTATGATAAATTTCCTTCATAATCTGAGTATCTTCCTTGGTTAGTGGCTGAGCATCGACATGATGACTACCTGCTCTCCGTTGAACCTTAAATGATAATCCCGTTTCAATGTCTATAATGGTGAAATTTGTTTTATTAGGAATAGTGTTGTTTACTATTTCCCAAGGTAATATCTCAATTTTAAAGTTTATAGGCCCTTCTTCATCTTCCCATTCAAGTGCATAGACCGAGTGATTCATCATTAAGACAAATATAAAAATAGCGATACATATTTTATAACATTTTTTGCTGTTCATATGGCTTCTCCTGCGTTTTTCTTATTATTTCAGGACATAACCAATTGAATACATTCAAATAATTGTAAATTTATGTTGTAAAGGTTTGGTGAATCAGCTATAAAGGCTTAAAATGGCTCAAGTTTCTTAGGAAAATTGTTACCGAACTTAATATCAATGTTAGTAAACCCACGAATACCACGTATTGTGTGCCTAATTCTGATATAAAAACCATTATCTATTTAAGATCAGAATGGCTCCTCAAGGATAGGGGTTTATCGAAAAGCAGTCGCAGAATTGCAAGTACTTCCAATAATTATGTATTCAAAAAAAGGCATGCTCCCTTCTTCGGGAATCATGCCTTTATGTTAGGAAAATAGATGTTGAAGCAAGTAACTGCCCTTTTTCTTTTAACTAATTCTAATTTAAATTAAATGTTTGACTGTGTATAGTATACTTATTGATTTTTTCCAAGCTTGGTTCATAGCCAATTCCAGGCAATTCCGGAACTTTGATTATTCCGTTTTCCACTGTAACTTCAGGGTCAATGATATCTTCTGCCCAGTAGAGGGAGGAAGCTGCGGTATCTCCCGGAAGAGTGAAGTTTGGCAGTGAAGTGATTGCAATATTATGCGCTCTCCCAATGCCTGATTCCAGCATACCCCCACACCATAGCGGAATTTCATGTTCAAGACATAAATCATGGATTTTCTTGGATTCAGTCAAACCTCCGACACGGCCAATCTTGATATTAATAATTTTACAGCTCCCTAATTTAATAGCTTTCCTTGCATCCTCTAAGGAGTGAATGCTTTCATCCAGGCAAATAGGTGTTTTTAACCTTGACTGTAAATCTGCATGGTCAATGATATCGTTATAGGCAAGCGGCTGTTCAATCATCATTAATTTATAATCATCCAAGACGGATAGCCGGTCTATATCTTGTAAGGTATATGCTGAATTTGCATCTGCCATGAGGGGGATTTCAGGATATACTTTTCGGACCTTGTCTATTAATTCAACATCCCAGCCCGGTTTGATTTTTAGTTTAAAGCGTTTATAGCCTTCACCGAGACGAGCTTCAATCATATCTAGGGTCGAATCGATCGAGTCCTTTATTCCGATGCTTACTCCCACTTCAATTTTCTTTTTTGTTCCACCTAACACACTTGAGAGAGAAGCATCTTGCTTTTTAGCATACAGATCCCATACAGCACCCTCTAAAGCTGCTTTTGCCATATAATTACCGCGAATATGGGAGAAATATTTTTCAGAGAGTTCATCCGGATGCTTGATTTCATTTTTAAGAATAATTGGAATTAGATAATCCTCGAGTATATGCCAATTTGTTTTTAAGGTCTCTTCATTATACAGAGGGTCGAGCATCGCAACAGATTCAGCCCAACCGGAAATGCCATCATCGCTTTTGGCTTCTACAAGGATAAAATCCCGATTGTATTCCGTCCCAAAGCTAGTTGTAAAAGGTTCAAGCAAGTCTAACTTAAGATGCCTTAGAATAACTTGTTTAATTTTCACTTGGAAATTCTCCTTTTGGGGATAAAAACTATTTAACCCAGTCTTTTTAATAGTTGACGCAGCTTATTGTTAATTCATATTTAAAAATAAACATGCTTATTTCCTTGATAGCACATAAAACTGAACGGGAATTTCCGTCATGGAATTCTTTATGAAATCTGTTACCTGCCATCCTTGCTGAAATAAAGCGGTAAAAATATCCCTGGTTTTCATCCGCCATTCATTGGCCGCTTGACTATTTGTGACTCTTATTGTTTGGAAGTCCTTTGGGATGGCCACTAAAGCTGTATCACATTCTTGTTCAGGCAGCGGAAGAGTGAAAGAAGGAACAGGCAATCCCTCTTCAATGTTATCCCATTGAATAAGCGAGTTTTCCATCACAAAGTCCAGCGGTATTCCCTGTCCACTAGAATCCGTTTTCTCCTTTTTACCAATATGCCATTCGACAAGAAAGCGGTCAGAAGGAATTCCACTGTTTAAAAGATCTTCCATTTCACCATAGCAGTTTGCAATATATGTGGAACATCCCCCACCAAGCTTGGCTATATTCAAATACCCATTAATACTTTCTAAAGGATCGTATGTCCAGGTAATAAGGGAATAGCCGAGTTTTAACGCTTCCTCACGTTGTGCTAACTTTAACTTCTCCCCTATACCTTTGTTGCGAAATTTCTTATCTATTCCTAGAATATGTGAACAAAGATAGACTGATTGCCCATTGAATCCCGGAAAGCTGTATTGAAATCCAATCAGCTTCTCCTCGCAATATGCTCCAATAACCAAACCGCCGTTTTTCACAGCAGTTATGGTTTGGTGTGAAGGGATTGAGTCGGTTTCTCCCCAAATGGCGGATTCTAGCTTTCTTACTTCCTCTAGCTCTTCAATTCGATGAAGAGAACGAATTGCAATTTCATGTGTATTCGTCATGGTTAACCTCCTATGAAAAGCACAAGCGCCTTGATCGACCCAACATAAGATGGACAAGTAAGTTCCACAGCTGACGGCTTATCGTTGCTAGGCACTGGAGCTATCATTTAAATACTTTATGTTTAAAACGAAAGACTCTCCTATTTTTTTAAAAAAGATATCATTCCACTTTACTGAAATCAGCTTCTTGCAATGGAATCATTTTTGTTCGCTTTACGATTTTATAGCCTAGAAAAGCCAGGAGAAATAAAGGAAGCCCGATATAAGAAATTAAAATTCCATACCAGTCAATCTCAGGGCCAAAAAAAGCAGAGTAATTTTGTCCCAGGATAGCCGTAACACATAAAATTGTCGCTAATATTGGACCGAAGGGGTACCATTTTGATACATAAGGCAAATCTTTTAAATCTCTTCCTTGTGCAATATATGCCTTCCGGAATCGATAATGTGTAATCGAAATTCCTAGCCAGGATAAAAAGCCGGATAATCCTGCAGCATTCAATAACCAAGTATAAATCGTGCCTTCACCGAAAAGAGAGGTCAGGAAAGCTGCCATCCCAACGATGGTAGAAAAGTACACAGCGTTCACTGGTATGCCGCCTGAATTCACTTTTTTTAGAAACGAAGGGGCTTTGCCTTCTTTCGCCAGCACCCAAAGCACACGAGAAGCTCCGTACATGGCGGAATTGCCTGCAGAAAGAACAGAAGTAAGAATGACTACATTCATAACGGAGGCAGCGATGGCAAGCCCAGCGTTTTGAAAAACTAAAGTAAAGGGACTTACCGCAATATCTTCAATATCCGAGCTTAACAAACGCGGATCATTATAGCTGATTAAAAATCCAATCACAATTATCGCCAATACATAAAACAAGAGGAGTCTCCAGAAGATTTGCTTAATGGCCTTGGGTATATTTTTTCTCGGATTTTCACTCTCGCCTGCCGCAATTCCTACTAACTCGGTGCCTTGAAAGGCAAATCCAACCACCATAAAGACACTTATAACGGATAAAAAGCCTCCTTTAAACGGTGCCTCACCTTTGGTGATATTTTCAAAACCTACGGCTTCCCCTCCCATGATTCCTACAATCATTAATAACCCCACTGCTATAAAAATGATAATCGTGAAAACCTTTATAATGGCAAACCAGAATTCTGATTCTCCATATCCTTTTACCGATAGAATATTCAGGCCAAATATGACTGCAAGAAATAATGCGCTCCAAATGATGCCCGGGACAGAAGGCAGCCAATATTTCATGATCAGGGAGGAAGCTGCTAATTCCAACGCGACTACGATTGCATTGTTATACCAATAGTTCCATCCGATCGCAAAACCTAAAGCCGGATCGACAAACCTTGATGTATATGTACTGAAAGAGCCTGTAATAGGAATAAGGGCAGCCATTTCGGCTAAGCTTGTCATCAGAAGGTAAACCATGATTCCGGCAATTATATAGGCAGCTACAGCTCCTCCAGGACCCGCAGTATGTATAATGGAACCGCTCGCTAAAAATAGTCCCGTTCCGATGGTTCCGCCGATTGCAATCATGGAAAGATGCCTTGGTTTGAGTTTGCGCTCCAGTTGTTTTTCATCAGTAGCTGTTTGGTCCCTGGTTTGTGATGTTTGTGCGGTATTTTCCATAAAACACCCCTTCAGTAGATTTTTCATTGAAAAATTTTATTCTCCTGCCGTCATCATTACTGTGGTAATTAAAATTTTCGTTCCATAGATAAGTGCTTGTAAGTTAAACTTCATATCCGGATGGTGCAGACCAGGCGTTAAATCGCAGCCTAACCCTATCATGGTTGCTGTTAGATCAGGATTTTTGGCTGTATAAAAATGAAAATCCTCGCCTCCTTGAGAAACACAGACTGGAACGACATTTTCCGTCCCGAGGATATCTCCTATTGCGGCCTCAGCCAGCTTTATCGCTTTTTCATGCAAGCTCGCAGCTGGGACAAATTCTTCCGAAGACCAGGAGATCGATGTTTCCGATTGTTCCATTGTTTGGTCAAAAGCTTCCTTCGTTAAGCGATTTAGTTCATTCATTACATCATTTGACTGCGCTCGGGCATCAATAGCAAAGACAGCTGTTTCAGGAATAACGTTTGATGCTTTGTTGTTTGTTTCAAATTGAGTCATTTTGATGGAATAAGGAATTTCGGTTTCCAGATTAATCTGCTGTAATTTTTGGACAAGCAAAGCTGCTGCCTCGATTACATTTATTCCATCTTGCGGACGGGATGCATGGGCCTGAATGCCTTTGATTGTTCCCCTTATTGTTTCGGCAGAGCCATGGACAATGACGGGGGAAGCCTTCATATAAGGAACCTCCGTACTGGGTCTTACATGTACCCCGAATAAATATGTAACATTCTCCAACGCGCCATCATTGATCATTTGAAGAGCGCCTTCTCCTTTTTCTTCCGCAGGCTGAAATATAAATCGCAGAGTGTGTTTAGGCCGGATTCCGCTGGAGGCAATGGCCAATGCTGTATATAAAACCATTGTGCTATGTGCGTCGTGTCCACATGAATGATTGGCCTTTACAATTCCATCTACTTCCTGAACAAGCGCATCCATATCAGCCCTTAATGCCACAACCTTTTTTGAGATGCCTGGAATCTCGGCAATAATTCCATAATGGCTCTGAAATGTTTTTAGGGTTATTCCCGCTTCCCTAAGACATTTTAAAATATAGCTAGACGTTCTTTCCTCCTGCCAGCTTGGCTCAGCCAAGGAATGAAGGTCATGGTAGGACGTTAACAATAATTCTTGATGCTGATCAACATATTGAATCGGGTTCAAAATGATGCACCTCCTCCATTACATTTAAACTATTCATTAAACACTTCATAACTTGAATACAGCCTTTCTAATTTTTGCTGATGGGTATATATCCGTTTTGCGTCTTTTTGATTTATGCCTGCAATAACCAAGTCCAATAAGCTAATGACGGAAGCGATTGAATTCGTTCCGGTTTCTGCGTTTTCTTCAGTTGTCAGTGCAATATCAGCGATGCGGCCAACAGGTGACAGAAGGCGGTCTGTAACTGAAATTAAACAAACTCCTTGTTCTTTGGCACACTCAGCAACTTTTAATGTTTCATTCGCATACCTCGGAAAGGAAAAAACAACCATCACAGACTTGTTAGTGAGGTTACAAAACTTTTCATAGAAGTCACCAGTTGGTGAACATAAACTTACATTTTCCCTTAATGAACTTAGCGTATAGGAGAACCAATAGGCGGCGGCATGGGAAATGCGATGCCCTGCAATTAATATTTGGTCAGCTTGGATCAAGACATCAACAGCTTTCCATATATCCTGGACGTTCGTATGATCTAATAGATGTCTTAAAATATGTACTTCGTTTTCTATCACTTTGGTAAATGGATCTTGCTTGTCATCAACGCTAAGAATGGAATCACTATTGGATAAATCCATTTGATTTTGGTGCAGCAGCTGTTTTTGAATTCTGTCCTGCATTTTACTAAACCCTTCAAATCCTAATGAATAGGAAAACCGAATGACCGTCGTTTCACTGACCTCCGCTTCCCGACCTATTTGAAAAGCCGTTTTAAAGGCTGCTTCATCCATATTTTCAATCAGATAAGCGGCAACTTTTTTTTGACCTGTCGATAAATGGTCAAATTTTTCTTTCACTAATAATTTAAATGGGAGATGTTCCACAATATCACTCCTTTCTGATGAATTAAATACTTCTTATTATTAAAATGATGAAGGATATACTTCTTTGTTTTATACACTATCACAATTTAATTAGAAAAAGAAGAAGATTTTTGACTTTTTTGATAATTATTGATTTCATATTCAAGGCCGCAATTTTCCATCCAGATAGGAAGCAAAAAAAGACTATAAGAAGGTAGACTGTAGACAAATATGAAGAATCGCCAGTTTGCCTACAGTTTTTTCTTTAAAAAAACATTCCAGTTTTGATTTCAGAAATCCGCTCCCTTTCCGCCGACTGTCTGCCAAGCCTCATCATAGCAAGCGCCTGCGGGGTCTCGGCTAGCCAGTTATTCGGCAGGAGTGTCGCAAATTTCTTCAATCCAATAAAGGTTTCATCCATATAAAAAAGTAAAATAAGATGAAGGATAATCTAGTGTTGTTTTAAAATCATGGTTCGAGATGAGACCGTTCCGAACCCCCTTTTTAGACAAAAGGGCCTCTATCTGATTTTTTCAAAAAATGTTGATTGGAACGGAAGGTGCGAGACTCCTGCGGGAAAAGCGCGTCTAGGGAGACCCCGGAGGCGCAAGCCGAGGAGGCTCCCGGGACCGCCCGCGGAAAGCGAGTACCTGGAGTGGAAATAACGCTCAAACATTCCAGTTGATTTCATAAATCCGCTCCCTTCTTCATTTTTAATTTACTTTATTTGTAAAGTTAACAACTTCATTGACATCAAGATATATGTTAGAATATTCAGTAGTTTCAATTTATTAAAGGGGGGCTATTTTATGGGGGAATCATTTAAAGGAAACGAACTTTTACAAGTATTAACAGAGGGAAAACAGCCTCCGAATTGTGATTTAACATTACAGATTGAAGCAAATTATGCCCAGGATGGAATTGCTAGGGGACTATGGAAAGTAGATGAAAAATTCATCAACGGAAATGGGGTAGCAATGGGGGGATTTGTCACTTCTGCAGCAGATATTATAATGGCTTATGCGATTTCATCTAAATTAAGTATCGGACAATCCTTCGCATCCATTGATTTACATACTACCTTTCATCGGCCAGTAAGATTAGGAGACGTACAGGTTGAAGCAAAAGTGGACCGGATCGGAAAAAAAACAGCTTATGTACTTGCAGATTTATTTCAAAATGATAAAAAAGTGGCAAGCGTTGTATCATCAGTTATGGTCCTTTAAACCGGATAAAAAAGCATGTTGCACAAAAAAGCCCTTCGTAACATGCTTCTTTCATTTAGATAATTCGATGAAATCTCTTCACCGGTTGCAATTAGATAAACTTAATTCTTGGAATTAGTAAACTCTGAAGAATGGCTCACACAATTCACCGCTTCGACTAATCACTTCATTGTAATCTCCAAACTCCCCTCCTTTTGACATAGCCATAATTCCTTATTAATTTTATTTGCCCTTTTAAAATGCCACTTTTTCTTCAACTAACCTACAACTGTTAGTTGAAGAGATTATTACACTGTCCAATATGGTAAAGATCAGATAGGAGCAAGTTATAAATTAAAAAGGAAAGAATTGCAACCTAATTTCACTTCCCTATTAACTAACTATTAAATTATTTCATGTACTATTCCTAAACTCAATCCTTCGTCATTTGCAAACATGTACCATTCTTCATCTCCCTTTTCAGTATACAATTCTTCTGAAATGTTGGTATTTTCCACAATAAAGTTCTTAATACGATTATCTAAACGATCATAGAAATTCATTGTATTTTTAGCCTTCTTAGAAGTTGATTGAACAGACATACTTCCATCATGAATAAGAATTACTGTATTGGGATATGCTTTTCTATAATGTCCACTAATCAACAGTAACGCACCCATAGAAACACAAGATCCCACACCAATGGTTTCAACTTTCGTTTTACTTGATTTAATAGCATCAATGGCAGAAAAACCTGCCACTACATCCCCACCATTAGATGTTATATAAATTTGTATTGTCTTTCTTTTATCTATTGGAATATTTAATTCTTCATCTTCTTGATTCCATTCTTGAATCCAATAAACAATTTTATTGACAATGGTTGTATCCACATCAAAATTAAAATAAATTTTCCGTTCTTTCAGTCCAAGGTAAAACTGATACTCCTCAAGAGAATCAGGTAAATTTCCGATTAATTCCAAATATTCTTTATTGAATTCAACTTTTTTCATTATAAAATCCCCCTTAATAATATGTGGATATACAGGAAGGAAAAGGGTAATTGCACAATCATATCTATTTATTAATTTATTCAGCAATCACAATCGCTGCAACAGCATTCATCATCATTTTAAGTCCATTATTTCTTAGAACATAGTTAAGTGAACTAAGGAAACAAAACAAAAGGAATTAAAAGAGCTATTCCTTATTTTCTGGTATGATTATTCAACATAAGTGAAATTAACTTTGTATAAATTGATAATTTTTTTATTTTTTTATGCAACTTAACCAAAGACTAAGAGGAATGCAAGCGGTTTATTAGCAAAGGAAGTGAAAACTTCTCATTATTTTGGCTTTCGAAACTTCCTCCATAAACCTCTCACAAAATCCCCAACGAAACCCATCCTTTCAAAGCTTATTAAATTTGTTCCTTTTAGTCCATTTGCTATGCTAGATCCCAGGATTTTAACCATAGGAGCATTGCCTTAGGAGTAGCATTCATTGAACAGATATTAGATCGATGGGGTGCGATTGATATTGCAGATCATTTTGAAAAGGTGATGCGTATTATTTTGCCTGTCACATTTTATGGAGCCTTACTTTACTTCTTTGCGACATTCATGTTTTGAGGGGGATTCATATGTTCGACAAAGTTGATTGGAACGAAAGATGCGAGACTCCTGCGGGAATAGCGCGTCCAAGGGAGACCCTGCAGGCGCAAAGAGCGCCGAGGAGGCTCCCGGGACCCGCCCGCGGAAAGCGAGTGCCTGAAGTGGAAATCAACGTTCGAGTGTGTCTACAGTCTTAAATAAGATAAAAGGAATCTCTTGTTCTGCTTTTTATAAATAATTAATATTAACAGTCATAATTAACAATTGATGTTTGTTCTGGTCAGCAATCATTCTTTTTTAGTCTTTAATAGTTTTTTCTATGTCACTATTTTTTATAGACTGCTGCTTCAACAATTCTGTAACGGTAATTCAAGTTCCTTTTTTTTGCTACGAACAGTTTTGTTTTATAGTGCAAATCAGCATTTAATTTTACTACCTTTGTTACTCGAGCTTTTGCCTTATTTAAGAAGTTATCGTTTTGTTTTCATCTAAAAAGCTCATAATATTTCCATCTTTTTGTACCATTTATTCACCTTAAGGAATAATGGATTTGAATTCTCAAAAAAAGACTGCCATTAGCAGCCATAATTTATCAATCATATATTTGGATAGAACCATATCAAACTAACCAGCGCAGCACAGGGCTTTTGAGATCCATGGTGAACAGACCATAATCAATGACAACCATTTCATCATTCTCATTATATCCGACATTATCTAAACGCAAATCTATTGGTATAATACCGTACCTCAGGAATTTTAATTCCAACTTGATCAGTTTCGTATATTCCTTGATTGCAAACGGCACTTTCGTGTCCACCTTCTTCATGATAATCCAGCCCGTCCCATGCTCCTTAACCGGACAAATATACTTTTTGACTTCCTCATTACAGTTATTATATATATAAGCCTCATTTGCATTGCTTATTAAGCCTACTTCCGAAAATGCAACTTTTAATATATAGCCATTATTTAAATCATAGACAACTCGGTTAAATCCATGCCCAATGATATTATACTTGAACTTTAGCGTTTTTCTGGCAGTAGACATTTTCTGTCCAGCTGTTTTATAAAATTGGAATTTCCCCATTTGAGATATCCAGGACTCAATGGCTTTTATCTCTTGCCGGGACAGCATTGTACTTTTATTCGGCTGATGTATCCTTTCCTTACCATTGTTAATTGGCCATAACATTCCCTAAACGTCTCCTTTTTTAAAAAATTTGTTACTAGAGAGATGGGTTTCCAGGGATGAAAAAACGAGTACATAGAAGAATCAATAAAGGAAAAGATTCAGCTCAGGTTGATTTTATTGATACAAAAATAATGTCCTTGAAAGAGCAATTGCAGCAGTTTCATGAACGGCAAATAATATAAGTAAAGAAATTTGTCGTTCCCAAGCCGTATTCATCATCTCTGAATCCATTACCAAGCATGTTTTCAATTTCCCAAGATTTCCCCTTCGTAATATGATATGACTATAATATAAAACGGCTTGTACTGTAGCTGAAAAATCATTATCATGGACAGGGAACTTCGAATTAAATGGAGGAACATGGCAATTGTACTAGAATCAAAAGGGTCATCCTTCAGGTACTCTTCTTTCCTTCATTTGCAAAAAAAAATGGTATATTATACTTTGACATCAATGGTTTAAGACAAGGAGTGATGAAGTATCCGGAAAAGAGCGATCATTTCAACAATTGTTGGATTATTGCTTATTTGTTTAAGTGTAATTGCCTTCAATTATTTCGAGATCGAAGCCAAGGTGTCCAAAATTCCTGAGGTGGAGGAATATGGCGGGACCCATCTTAAAAAAGTCGGCGATACGGTTCGCCAAAAAGATTGGGGAACATTCACATTACTGGAAACGAAGTCTATTAATGAGTCATTTGAATTGGCACCGATGGTCATCACAATCAAGGATATCCGCAGGATTCAATTATCATCACTCACAGATGAAGTAAAGGAGGAGCTCAAGTCCTATACGGGATTGAGTTTTGAAGAGGCCTATTCGATATATTATAAAGATAATTTATCCATGGAGGAAATCGATCAATAGGCTGCGTTGTCTAAAACGGATATCGATGAAGAGGTTTCTTATCTAGAGATAACTTATTCTGTGGAAAATAAAGATTCAAAGGAACTTCAGTTCTTCAGCATGGAAAATGTTACTTTCAATGATGATCTTACATATGATGTGCCTTCTAAAAATTTCATCCATTCCGGAGATACTTTTATAGGGACAAAAAAAGTAAGCCGGTCAGATTACCAACCAGGAGAAATGGGAAAAGGCACAATTGGTTTATTGGTTGATCCCGAGGCAAACTTCGAGGGGCTGGATTCCTTTTCATTCACTACCGATGATATAGCGGATGGTGAGTCTCATGAATTATTGGTGGATGGGACTTCATTGAAATTCCCCTAAAAGGAAAGTAGTTTTATAGTCTTTAAACCCTAAATAAGGGGAACCTCGAAAAAAGGTTTCACTTATTTAGGGTTTCATATGAGTTCCCTAACGATAAATGAAATGCTTATCTCTCCCCGACAGTAGGGTTCTGTGTTACTTCCTCCATTAATATTCTGCGCAATATTTTCCCGACAGCTGATTTTGGCAGTTGTTCCCTGAACTCAAAACTTCGCGGCACTTTGTATCTGGCCAATCGTTGGACGCAAAACTCCCTGATTTCCTGCTCCGGGACTGACTTTCCTTTCTTTAAGACAATGGCCGCTTTTACCGTTTCCCCACGGTATGAATCCGGAACCCCATATACACATGTCTCTTTTACGGCTGGATGCTGATAAATAATATCCTCGACTTCGATTGGATAAACATTATAACCGCTTGCAATGATCATATCTTTTTTCCTGCCTACGATATAAAAATATCCGTTTTCATCCATCGTCGCGATATCCCCAGTGTAAAGCCATCCATCCCGCAAAGCTGTTGCCGTTTCCTCTGGATTTTTCCAATATCCCTTCATTACTTGCGGACCTTTAATGATCAGTTCGCCTCTTTCACCTGCTGGCAATTCATCAATGCCTGTTTTCAGGTCGACGATTTTAGCGTCGGTATTTGGATATGGGATTCCGATGCTTCCTGGTTTTTTCTGTCCTATGACTGGATTGCGGTGGGTAGTGGGTGAAGTTTCCGTCATTCCAAACCCTTCGAATATTGTAACCCGTAATTTTTTTTCGAACTGATGAATGATTTCTATCGGGAGCGGGGCTGAACCACAGCTGCAGTACTTAAAGCAGCTTAAATCGTCCGCCGTTAAATCCGGGTGATTCAGTAAAGCAATATACATGGTCGGGACACCTGGAAAAATGGTTGGCCGATGTGTTCGAATCAAATCCACCACCTTGTTTATTTCAAATTTCTCTAATGTGATAAAAGTCGATCCGGCATATATGGCACTATTCAAACGTCCATTACCAAACACATGGAATAATGGGGTCAATCCAAGCATCCGTTCCCCAGGCCTTTGGATTTGAAGGGCATTTGCCGTAAAGGCAAAATCTTGATAAACATTCGAGATCAAATTAAAATGCGTGAGCATAACCCCTTTTGATTTCCCTGTAGTTCCCCCTGTATATTGAAGAACAGCCACTGCTTCCTTGGGATCGATAGCCATATCAGGAAGTTCCTTATCTTTCCTTGATAAATCCGTTCCAGTTTCCGTTAATTGTTCGGAGGATATGAACGTTAACCTATCAGAAAAACTTGTTAGCTCTAATTTTTCCCGTTGTTCCTCACGCCCAATGAACCAATTGGCTTCGGAATCCCGTAATATATAATTCAATTCACTCGACTGATACAGTGGGTTCACTTGAACGACCACACCTCCCAAACGAAGGATGGCATAATAGGCAATGATATATTCTAGACAATTTGGCAGCATGATTGCTATACGATCGTCTTTTTGAAATCCACGGTTGTCTAAATTCACAGCAAAACGATCTGAGGCACTTTTCAATTCCATATATGTCATTTCACGCTCCCCATCTATAACAGCTTTGCAGGTCGGGTAAAGTCGGGCTGAACGTTCAAGGAGTCCATATAATGACAATGATGGAATGTCAATTACAGCAGGAGTTTCTTTCGGATAAAATCCATGCCAAGTTCTAGTCAATTTTTTTCACACCTCATTCTTTTCTATTAAAATGGAACATAGGCAAGCCAACTTTGATCATCCTTGCCTCATTTATCACGAATGATTTTGAAAATTCCTGTTCCCTTTGCAATGATGCTGCCTTCAGTATCTTTTATTTCTCCTTCAGTAAAGGCAATTTTGTATCCTTTTTGAAGAACTTTTGCTTCCGCAAATAGTTCACCGCTTGATATGCTGGCTAAATAATGTACAGTTAAGCTTGTCGTCACGACTTTGGATTTTGTAACGGAACGAGTCACCATTCCTAGAATGGTATCCAGCATTGTAGCATGAATGCCCCCGTGCAGTGTTCCATTAACATTAAGTAAATGTTCTTCAATGCTTAGCTTTATCGTTACATTCCCTTCTTCGAACCGAATGATTTCAAACCCTATATGTGAAAAGAATGCACTACTTTCGAATTGATTCCGAATATCCTCCACTTCAACTGGCAATCTTTCTCCCCCTCACTTATGCGCGATTCAACTTATATACGGAAAGGAGCAGAAACGTATGGGGTTTCCACTCCTTTATCGTTGGCCTATATCGTTTCAATCATGATAGCCATTCCCTGTCCGCCGCCAACACAAAGTGTAGCGACTCCATATCTTTCTTTCCTGCGAATCAGTTCATATATTAGCGTTGTCACGATTCTGGCACCCGTCGATCCGACTGGGTGCCCAAGTGCAATGGCTCCCCCATTTACATTAACTTTGCTTTCATCTAGCGATAAATCCCTGATTACTGCCAATGCCTGTGAAGCGAACGCTTCATTTAATTCGAAAAGCCCAATTTCTTCGACTTTTTTCCCGGTGCGCTCCATAAGTTTTCCAACGGCTGGTACTGGACCAATTCCCATCACATCAGGAGAAACTCCTGCAGTCGCCCAATCGACAATCTTTGCGATTGGCTGTACTTGCAACCGTTCTGCTTCACTGGCTTTCATTAATACCAATGCAGCTGCCCCGTCATTACGGCCACAAGCATTCCCTGCAGTGACGGTTCCATTTTCCCTGAATGCCGGTTTTAAGCTTGCTAGCTTTTCCATTGTGGTGTCCGGACGTGGATATTCATCCGTTTCAATGGTAACCGTACTCTTCCTGTCAGGGACATGGACAGGAACGATCTCATCCTTGAACTTTCCTTCTTCCATCGCTTGCGCCGCTCTTCGTTGACTTTCCACTGAAAAGGCATCTTGTTCTTCCCTGGATATGTTGTATCGCTGTGCGACATTTTCAGCGGTGATACCCATCCCCAAACTTTTTCCATAAATCTCCTTAGGCTGCTGTCCAGCTTCAGTATTAGAATCCACTAGTTTGGTCCTGTCTCCCCCAAAACGGGCACTTCTTAAATAAAGCGGTGCGCGGCTCATGCTTTCCGTACCGCCTGCAACGACTATATTTGCTTGACCTGAGCTTATCTGCTGTGCTGCTGAGGCGATGGCCTGCATTCCGGATGCACATAACCGGTTTACCGTAAAAGCCGGTGCAGAATCGGGAATTCCTGAGCGCAGTGCTGCCACTCTCGCGACATTCGAGGATTCGGTCGTTTGCCTAACCTCCCCTAAAATGACTTCATCCACTTGTTCAGCTGCAATATTCGCCCGCTTGATCGCTTCTTTAATGGCAATGCTCGCCAAATGACCGGAACTAATCTCTTTAAATGCTCCACCGTACCTTCCAATTGGTGTTCGTACAGCACTCACGATCACGATTTCTTCTCCCATTTTGTTCCTCCCCCTTAAAAAACCGGATACATGGGCAAAGTACTACCTGCCCGAATAAAACAGTAAACACTTAACACTCTTCCAAGACGTTCCTTGCAATGATTAAACGTTGGACTTCATTCGTTCCTTCATAGATTTTCGTTATGCGGGCATCCCGATAAAAACGTTCAACTGGATATTCAGCCATATATCCCATCCCGCCATGAATTTGTACCGCTTTATCCGCGACCCGATTAAAAACATCTGAAGCGAACAGTTTTGCCATTGATGCTTCCTTGATCACTTTTTTCCCTTCATCAATCTTTTGTGCCGCCATCATCGTCAATGCCCTTGCGGCTTCCGTTTCGGTCGCCATATCTGCAAGCATCCATTGAATTGCTTGGTTGTCCGCGATTGGTTTACCGAATTGAATGCGCTCTTTTGCGTATTTGGCTGACAATTCAATTAATTTCCCGCTTGATCCCACTGCTCTTGCAGCCAAACCGACACGCCCTTCACCTAAAATTTTAAGGGCAGAGATATATCCCATTCCCACTTCGCCGATAACATTTTCTTCAGGTATGATACAATCCTCAAAAATGACCTGTGAGGTATATGATCCTCTCAACCCCATTTTTTTGTCCTTTTTGCCCACAGTCAAACCGGGAAAATCTCTTTCTACTAAAAAAGCGGTAATCCCTCCCTTTGCCCCTTTATCTTTATCCGTTAAAGCGAATACGGTATAAACATCAGCTATCGGCCCATTCGTGATGAAATGTTTCGTCCCGTTCATCACCCAGTAACCACCCTTTTTTTCTGCACTAGTTGCTAAATTGGTTGCATCCGATCCCGCGCCGGGTTCAGATAAAGCAAAGGCCCCAATTTTCGTGCCTGCTGCCATTTCAGGCAAGTATTTATTTTTCAAATGTTCGGATGCTAGCTTAACCAGACCTGTACTGCCAATCCCGGTGTGGGCGCTTATTAATGAAACAAAACCATTATGGGTCCTTCCTAACTGCTCCAATACGGTAGCCTTTCCCACCGCATTTAAGCCAATTCCACCATATTCTTCGGGAATGCTTATCCCGAATAAGCCAAGGTCTTTTGCTTTTTCCACCAAATGCTCCGGGATGGCATCTTCTTCTTCAATTTGTATGGCGTACGGCTCCACTTCCCTTTCAACAAAATTACGGATCATTTCCTTCATTTGCTGCATTTCCTTGGTTAAAGTGATTGTCATGAGTTTATTCCTCCTTAGGTCTGGGCATGTATAGCAGCCATTGACAAGTTTTCTTCATAAAGCATATAGGGCTGAATGCTATGTTTTCTAATCATTTAACGAAATTCATTGTATTCTGGTAAACACATTTATAAAAATCAGGCTTCACGCTCAAGTATCGTAGCAATTCCCTGTCCGCCTCCAATGCAAGCTGTAATGAGAGCAAATCTTCCGGCAGATCGCTTCAATTCATAAACCGCTTTCGTCATGAGGATGGCACCCGTCGCACCTAGTGGGTGTCCGTGTGCGATGGCTCCCCCGTTCACATTCACTCTGGAGGGATTCATGTCAAGCTCCCGATTGCAAGCAATGACTTGAGCGGCGAAGGCTTCATTAATTTCAATGATGTCCATTTCATTTAAGGAAAGCCCTGATTTCTCCATTACCTTTCTTATAGCGGGAACAGGTCCTATTCCCATATAATTTGGATCTACCCCTGCAACGGCCTGTGCCCTAATCAAAGCTAAAGGCTTAATCCCCAATTCGACCGCTTTTTCCCTCGACATTATGACCAATGCTGATGCGGCATCATTCAAGCCCGAACTATTGCCTGCAGTGACGGACCCGCCTTCTAAAAACGCAGGTGTTAATTTGGCTAGCCCTTCTTTCGTTATTTGCGGCCGTGGATGTTCATCCAATTTAAATTCGATATCTTCACCTTTTCTGACGGGAATGTAAATAGGAGCAATTTGCTCATTGAAACGGCCCTCTTCCACGGCTCTGGCCATATTTTTTTGGCTTTGTAAAGCGAATTCATCTTGTTCTTCCCTGCTGACCTCATATTTTTTTGCTAAGTTTTCAGCCGTGATTCCCATCGGGGGATCACCAATCTCTCTCGGGGACAATCGTGACTTTCTGAACTGCGGTGGCTTTGCACTGTATGCTTTTTCCGGACGATCCATCAAATATGGCGCCCTGCTCATGCTCTCGACCCCACCAGCGATATAGACATCGCCTTCGCTAGCCCGGATCGCTTGTGCAGCCAAGTTGACAGCATTTATTCCCGAGCCGCATTGACGGTCGACAGTCAATCCCGGAAGATGAATCGAGAGACCAGTTTCCAGCGCAGTTAACCTGGCAATGTTTCCACCCCCGCTTAATACATTTCCCATGATTACATCATCAATCATTCCAGGTTCGACATTCGCTCGTTTCAAGGCTTCTTTCATCACTTCTGCTCCAAATACGTGGGCAGGAACCGATGCAAGTGCACCTCCCTGTTTTCCAATTGCTGTTCGAACTGCAGAAACTATTACGGCATCTCTATTCATTTCCCATCCGCTCCTTTTCCTTTATTCACACCATTATTTGAGAGCATTCCTTCTCTTCACTAGTTCATTGAATGTAAGCAGGTTCGACCCTTGCTTATGAGGATTTAAGGTCAAAGTTATCCGAACTTTTATTTTTATGTTTCCCTTTTGATTTGACAGGTTTAACGAATATCGCAAACAATATGCCAAAAGCCAGGACAAGGATGGCCATGAACAATATGGATAAGTTATAACCCAATACTTCATTTCCTCCTGCTAAACTTATGATATAGCCAGTTAATAAAGGTGCAATGATGCCCGCTATATTACCTGATGATGTTAAGATGCTTGTCATCAATCCCCCCCGTTCCTGCATTTCATTGATCATGATCGTTGGTCCAATCGGTAAAATGGCATATGTAAAGCCCTTTGCTAAACACATGGCGACTATCACCCAGATTGGATTTTGAAATACCATGATTGAAGAAAAGAACAATGCACCAAGAATCATGGCGCCCCCGACGACGAATACCCTTGATGACCGCCAATTCTGATTCTTCTTGAATAAATGATCTGACACCATCGAAACACCCATATAAATACATACGGAAACGACTCCGATTATCGCTACGCTGGTTCCCATTTGACCTGGAGTCATTTTTACGGCTTCCACTAAATAAATCGGGAGCCAAACAGAAAACCAAACAACTAAAATATACGTTGAAAAATAAGCGAGTGTAGTAAACAAAGCAGTAGGTGAAGCCAATAGCAACAAAAAGTCTTTCACTTTTATTTTTTCTAGTTTTACTTTCTTTTTCTTTTGTACGTTTTCGTATACTTCAACTGGATTTTCCTTTGTTAAAAATTGAAAGAGGAAGAACCAAACAAGGCTTGCTGCACCAAGGGCGGCAAAGGCAACCTTCCAGCCGAATATCGTAATTAAGGAAACGAGGATCGGTGCCACGATCATCGCACCAACGGTTCCTCCGCCAACCACTACCGAATTGGCAAAGCCTTTCAGCTTCGGCGGAAACCACTTATCGGCATGACTGTAAGCAATTGGGCTATAAGGCCCTTCGAATGCGCCCAGTAAAATCCTGTATAGAATTAATAATGGAAGAGCGGTAATGGCTAAGACGCCGAATTGCAAAACAGTCCATGTCAGCATGATGAACCCAAGCACTTTTTTAGCCCCCAACCGATCAGCCCACGCTGCCCCAAAAATCCCTGTCACTGGGTAGAGCCAATAATAACTGCTCCCAACAAGCCCCCACTCCGCATAAGAAAGATTGAATTCCTTCATGATGGGAACAGCTGCGAGACCCACGATCGATTTATCTGCAAAATTGATGACGGCTCCAAAGAATAATAGAATGAGAACAACCCAACGCATATGAATCCCTCCTCTTCTTTATTTTTGTTCATAAACTGGCATACCATCCAAAGTAGGTTTCATCATAGATGGTTGAATCTACATTCCCCCTCTTTCAATCCTTTTCCAATTCCTCTTTAACTAACAATCTTTTTAATAGTTTACCCACCGTATTTCGCGGAAGTTCTTTTCTCAATTCAAATACTTTAGGTACCTTATAAGGCGTCAATTGGGAATAACAATATCCTTCTATTTCTTCAAGATCCACGGAAGCGCTTTCTTTAGGTACGATGAAAGCTTTCACAATTTCGCCTTTTTCTTTATGGGGGATGCCCACCACAGCTGCCTCTTTAATTGCCGGATGTTCATACAGAACCCCTTCTACCTCCTGCGGGTAAATATTGAATCCGCCGACGATGATCATTTCTTTTTTCCTGCCGACTATATAGAAATATCCTTCGTCATCCATCACCGCAAGATCGCCAGTATATAGCCACTCATTCTGTAAGGCCTTTTTGGTTTCGGCTTCGTTATTCCAATAACCCTTCATGATTTGCGGGCCTTTTATGAGCAATTCCCCGACGCATGTGTTAGGCACTTCATTATTTTCATCGTCAATGATCATACAGTCCGTGCCAGGAAAAGGGATGCCAATGCTTCCTATTTTCCTTTTTCCGAAAGGCGGATTACGATGAGTGGAAGGTGAAGCCTCCGACAAACCGAAACCCTCTCCGATTTTGGCACCTGTCAGCTCCTCAAATCGCTTAATTACTTCAACCGGCAGGGGCGCCGATCCACAAGAACAACTCTTTAAACAATTCAGTCCATAGTTTTCAATTCCAGGATGATTGACGAATGCATTATACATTTTTGGAACTCCTGGAAAGAAAGTCGGACGATACTTTTTTATTTTTGCAAGTACATCTTCAAGTTCGAATTTAGGAAATAAGAGGATGGCAGCACCAGTATAGATACCTAGATTCATTGCACTTGTCATGGCATAAACGTGGTAAAGAGGCGTAGCTGCCAAAACGATTTCTTCGCCAGGTTTCAAGGAATCCCCATACATTTCAAAGCTCTGCACAACATTGGAGGTTAAATTGTGGTGAGTGAGCATGACACCTTTCATCTTCCCAGTGGTGCCCCCAGTATATTGGATGACTGCAGTATCTTCATGCGGGCTTATCATTTCGGGCTTCTTAATGGCGTCCCCGGTTTGAATCATCGTTTGAAGGGAATAAGAGCCGTTTTGATCATTTTCTGTATCAATGCAAACATCAAATTCATATATCGCTTTCGTTTCTTCGATTGTATTTGCGGCCGTATGGTCAAAAACAATATTCTTGGTATCCGAGTCTATTAAAATTTGCAATAGTTCCCGCGGTTTATACATGGGATTAATTTGTACTACTAACAGACCAAGTGCCTGGGCCGCGTAATAACTGATAATGAAATAAGGGTGGTTGGCCATCATCAGACCAATCCGTTCACCTTTAACAAAGCCCATTTCTCTCCATTTACCAGCAAGTTTGTCTACCTGCATTTTTAAGTTCTCATAATCCATTGACTGGTCTTCATAAATGATGGCTGTATGGTGTGGAAACTTACTTGCCGTTATATCAAGCAGTGAATAGACGGATATTTCCGGCAGCTTCATAGATTTCATTCTTTCAACATACCACTGCTCCCATGGTTTATTTATCGTTTTTCGCACCATTATCCCTCCACACATAAACGAATTTCATATCGTGCATGTTTGATTTATACCTATTATTATGCAACTCGCATGCCAAGTCCTACTTTGGTGTAATATCGCTTAGTATCAAGAGCATTCGATTCATTAATGAATTTTATTCACATATAATGCCTTTCTGTAGAGGATTCACCGAAATACCGATAATTCATTTTTGAATTTTAAACAAACTCTGATTGGTTTTCTAACGATAGTGCAAAATAGGTTTTTACCATATTATAGATTATAACTACTGACAAATCGAAAAGCCCATCTGGCTAAGGATGGGCTTTTGCAATATTTATTGAGTGAATTATTTATCAAGTATTCCTAAAATTGCAGTTCCCCGGGAATTTTTGATGAGCCACATTAACGAAAATCAGGCTGCCGTTTCCCCGAAATACATTGGTGAAACGGCAGCCCCGCTAGCCTACTAATCTACGCTTTCATTTCTTTTAATAAGTTCGTCATGGATATGGAAGGAAATAAGATTTCATCGTTTTTCACATCGTATAGCCCAAAGGGATTTAAACGAAGCCCAGGAAGAAAGTCGCAAGTTAAAAATAATAATGTATACAAAATGTCGTGAAAAGGATAGCCTCTCGCTTGAAGCGTCTTTAATAATTTATCATTAAATTCTACTGCCCTATCAAATGAAGGATCATAAGTCATCATTCCCGTAAGCTGTAATGGAATTTCAAGTATTATTTCATTGCCATCGACAATTACGATTCCTCCTCCCAGTTCATGGACTCGAGAAGCCGCTTTTGCCATCGCCTCTGGATTTCTTCCGATGGTGAGCAAGTCAGTCGTAGTATTAAAAGTCGAGGCCATCCCATCTAAATCCAACGCAAACTTTTCTAAAATACCTTTTGTAACCCACTCTCCCTTTCTATCGATAAGAGCTGCATACAATAGACCCTCTTGCGCCGAAAGATCGACATAACCATCCCTGACTGGGAGCACCAAATTTTTCCGTTCGGTAATTACATTACTAACAAAATGAATAACAGGGACGAAATCATTTGATGAGGTGTGTGGATATAGATACAAATCATGATTTACCAGAATTCCTCTTGAAAAGGAAAATGCATTTTCAGGTATATGCGTATCCCAATCCAAATCTGGCAGCTGGATCGTCAATTCTCCATTTTCTGCAACAATTCTCCCGTTTGAGATCACTAAGTCTGGACGAAACTGCACCAAATCAGGCAACAATAATATATCCGCTTTTTTACCCGGTGCCAATCCGCCAATATAATCGTCCTGTTTAAGGTATGTAGCCGCATTGATGGTGACCATCTGAATAGCTTCCATAACCGGGACTCCATGTTCCACAGCATGCCTGACAAGTCCATCGACGAATCCTTCTTTTTCAATGAAAGACGGATGCGGACCATCTGTAGTCATCAAAATCCTGCCCGTACTTACTTGTCCATCTGTAATCAGCTTAATTACTTTTGACAAGTCCGGACGAAGCGAACTATTTCTTAGGACTGTCCATAAACCCAGCCGTAAACGATCCAGGGCCTCTTCAGCCGTTATCGCTTCATGACAGGCACTTATACCAGAAGCTGCTATAGAATTTAATTTTTCATAAGAGCACCCCGCATTATGCCCATCAGCTACTTTCCCCATTTCTTTAGCTGCATCTATAATATCGAGTAAAACTGGATCCCCTTTGTATAGTAAAGGCCAACGAGTCACTTCTGCCGTTCCAAGTACTTCTTCAATCGAAAGAAGGTCGATTATATCCTCTTTGTTGAACCAGTCCCTTTCACCTGGATATCCAGCCTGTGAAACTAATCTTATTAACCAGAAGAAATTTCCTGGCAGTTTCTTCAACTCGCCTAGAAGCCTTTTAAAGCCCGAGTGACCTAAGTGCAAATAAAAAAACAAATTATCATTTACTGTAGTGGTAGTCCCCAACGGCAATACTTTTGCGGTGATACTTATAGGATTGTATATAACCCAGGGATGGGCATGAGTCTCGATGAATCCTGGAGACACATACATACCATTGGCATCTATTACGGTCGTGTTTTCATTTATCTTCACTTCATTTTCCCCTATATATGCAATGCAATCTTTATACAGCGCAATATTTTGCTGAAGAAATTCACCAGAATAAACATTAATAACCGTTCCGCCTTTAATGAACATATCGGCGGGTCGTTTTCCTTGCGCCACTTCGACCAATTCATTCCGGGATGCTCTTGCCTTCACTTTTCTCGCCCCCACCATTCAAATGACATGAACATTTTTTCATGCTATTACTGTGGACATTCATTTTGAGTCCACATTCAAGGAGATTGAAACTTTCTTCTTGTTTACGATTGTGAATTGATCTCTGGCTCTCTTAATTTAAATCTTTGGATCTTTCCTGTCGTAGTCTTTGGCAACTCGTTCACGAATTCAATGTCGCGAGGATATTTATACGGCGCTAACACTTTTTTGACAAACCCTTTTATTTCTCCTTTTACTCCTTCACCTGATTCCGCACTTGCTTTTAATACTATGAAGGCTTTTGGCTTTATTAAACCATTTTCATCCTTTACAGCTACAACAGCAGTTTCCAGTATATCGGGATGTGATAAGAGCGCGTTTTCTATTTCTATTGGCGATACCCAAATTCCATTTACCTTCATCATGTCATCATTGCGGCCCGCGTACCAATAGAAGCCATCTTCATCCTTAAAGTATTTATCTCCTGTCACCAGCCAATTACCGATAAACTTCTTTTTGTTTTCCTCATTAAGATTCCAATAAGAGGCTGCAATGCTTTCTCCCTTAATTAAAAGGTCTCCCACTTCATTCACCTGAGTTTCATGACCTTGTTCATCCACTATTTTAGCTTCGTAACCGGGAACGATTTTTCCTGTGCTTCCTTGCCGAATATCATCTACTTGATTGGAAAGGTATATATGAAGTGATTCGGTCGAACCAATTCCGTCTATAATATCCAATCCAAAAACTCTCTTCCATTGTTCAATATAAGAAGCCGGCAGTGCCTCTCCTGCTGATACGCAAAGTCTGACTGAAGAAAGATCAAAGGCTTCCTTCGTCTTCTCAAGGTAATTGAGCATCGATCCATACAGAGTCGGGACACCAAAAAAAATGGTTGGTCGATACTTCTCTATCGTCTCGAACACCTTTTCTGCAGTCGGTCGGTCCGGCATTAAAACAGTGGTAGCCCCGGCTCCAAAAGGAAAATACATCGCGTTTCCCAAACCATAAGCAAAGAAAAGCTTAGAAGCCGAAAAAGTAATGTCATTTTCGGTGATTTGCAAAATGTTTTTGGCGTAGTTTTTGAAAGCTTCTTCCATATCGGTTTGAAGGTGTATAACTCCTTTTGGCTCACCAGTGCTTCCTGATGTATAGAGCCAGAACGCTTGATCATTAATGTTGCTAAAACAAGGAGGCAGATCTTTATTTTGTCTGCGAGTAAGATCCTGGAAAGAATGTTCATTACCTTCCTTGAAGTTGTGATCATCCCCATCAACCAAGATGACATGCCTTAAGAAAAGTAATCTATTTTTAACAACCTTTAGCTTCCCCCACTGTTCACAAGTAGTGACCAACACTTTTGAACGGCTATTATTCAAAAGATACTCATAATCCTTTGTGGGCAAAAGCGTATTGGATGGAATCGGGATTGCCCCAACTTTTATTGCACCGAAGAAACTAATGATGAATTCTGGAGAATCATGTAATAAAAGCAGGACGCGCTGTTCCATCTCCATGCCCAGTTCTTTTAATGCCGCACCAAATTGATTGCCAAGGGTATCGATTTCTTGATAGGTATAAGATTGATTTTCATAATAAATGGCGGTTTTATCCCCTCTGCCTGCTACAATGTTTTTCTGGAAGAAATTATAGGAAGCATTGTACATCGCGCCCAATCCTCTAATTTTACATTCGGTTTTTATCACACATTTACCCTCCTCAAAAAGCTACTGGTTTTAAAAGCGTCATCCCACCGTCTCCTTTATTCCATAAAGAAGACGGCTGCCATTACAAAGCCGGATAAATTCCCTAACCTTCCATTTTCAAAATCTCCTTTTGTGGAAAAAGGCCATTCATTTGGAAACGCTATACGAACTAATTTGAGCGAATTCCCTTACTGGCAATTCTCTTTTTCATTCAGTAACCGCTTTCAAATCAGTCAAACCTCCAAACAAGGGTAAGTGATTCCATGAGGCTATGAAACTTATATTCTGATATCCACCCCAATATTTTACACATTCACAAGTGCAAAATGCACTTGAAAGGCTTCTGATAAGCCATCCCCCTTAACAAGTAATGATTACCGGTTCAGATCAATTGGCTCATGAGGTCGATCAGTAGAGGAAGAACCTTTCCATCGTATACTTTCAAAAACCGTTTTACAGTTTAAGCAATAGTATTGCCTAACGAGCTGTGCAGTTCCGAAGGATGAATATAATTCCACATTTTTTCCATCACAAAATGGACATGTCGGATTTTCCTTTTCAACGGGCATTTATAATCTCCTCATCCCTTAAACGCGGAATCAAAGCATCCTTATAGGAATTCACTAGATTACTATTTTCAGGAAGGATTTCGTTTTCAATAAGCACGCTATTGTTTTCCACTTGTTTCAACCAAGTGATTACTTCTTGTTCACAAAGTTTAAAAGCTCTCCCGAAACGGGCAGGAATTGAGCCTTCATCATTCAGTAACTTGAGGGCCCAGTTTTTCGAGTACAAAATATGCTCTAACTGTTCTCTTGCCAATTTATTGAATTGCAGTTCGATTTCACTGCCCTTTTGTTGGCTGGTCAAAGCATTTATCAATATATTGAGTGCCGTATTCATGGAATAAAGTCCCGCAATAAGTTGTATCCACTCCCCGATTTGAACAATGCTGTCAAACGCTTTTCCCGTTTGTTCCTTTACTTCCTTTTTGCTGCCTTTTCCGCTCTTCAGATTCGTTCCCCAGTTATAGAGAAGGCGGGCATGACCTAGTTCCGACTGGGCCATTGCAATTGCAGCAAGGGTTGCTTCCAAGTCTGGACCACTGACACCCACCTCAACAAGACGATCTCCTAAAACGAATTTATTATCAGCAATCGTTTCTATTAAGGTAATTAATTCAGTGTTGCCATTTGTTGAATTCACCATATTAAATCACCCTTTTCTTAAAAAATGGTTCTGCTTCTCTAATGCAAATCATGTTTTCCCGCTTGACTATAAACATCTCCATCCATTTTTCTTCATCATAAATATAACGGGCATATACTCGTGCCAACTCATCGCTATTTGCCTCGACTGTTCCAATATGCATTAAGTCATCACCTCGATTGATTCTTGAAAGCACTTCATATTCAAAGTTTTGGACATTATCACTCATTTTGAACTGACCCCCCAGGACTTTAATGTCTGCCTGCCTGCTTCACTCATTTGGTCGACCGTCCAAGCAGGACTCCAAACCACCTCTATTTCCACAGCATGAACATCTTCTTCTTGAAGAAGCCTGTTTTTTATATCGCTCTCAATCCACTGCATGCATCCGCATCCTGTTGAAGTATAAGTCATCGTTACATACGCTGTATGCCCTTGCTTTTCTACGCCATAAATCAACCCCATTTCCACGATGCTTATAGGGAATTCAGGATCGGAAACCTCTTGTAACGCATGAATTAAAACCGGATCTTTATATAACACCTCACCCATCTATATCGCCTCATTTCGATATGCATCCAGTAGCTGGTATCCTTTTTGAATCCGGTTAACGAACTCCTGATTTTGTGGACCACGCTGCTTAAATCGCTTGATGACGTTGTCCCAGGTATCCGGTTCATCATATTTCCACCGCTTGTTTTCCACATCGAATTTACATGGAAAGGGAACATTCAATTCATACCTTCCAGTCCCTTCATTGTAATGAGCAGGTAGTTTAAGTCCAAGGGATTCACAGAAAGGAACGGCGGTCGACATCCATTTCTGCCTTAATTCATCATTAGTCTTTCCTTTCAATTTGTAATCCAGCTGGGCTGACCTGCTTTTTAAATTATCGGCTACACCGAAGAATTCCAGGGACATAATGAACATCCAATCAATCGCTTCTTGAACCTGCTTAGCCGTTTCAGGATCTTTCATGGCTGCCTTCATTATGATTTCTCCGTTTCTTAGATGGAATAGTTCTTCCTTATCAACTTTTACCAATGCACGCTTCCAAGGTCCGTATGATGTATGTTGGTGCGCATCCCCCAATAAGGTGTAACCTGCCCGATCAAATAATCCGTTGAAAACTCCTAGTTCAACCCAATTATCCAATTTAAAATCAAATGCATATGGATTCTTCCACCTATTTGGTGATCGCTCATATAACATGAATTGAACATTTTCTCCTAAATCCTTTAATAACCTGTACGCAATATGAGCATGCCCGATTTCATCCTGCATAACTGCAAGTGCTGTGATTTTGTAATTTAAGTTAGGGGCATCTTTATAGACAGTCAGAAGTGGCGGAACACTTAATAATTCTGTATCCGCAACTATCATCAAAGTTTGCTTCAATGCCTTTTTATAGTTTTCATCCATATCTTCCAGTCTCTCAACCACAAACCCGGCTTGGATCTTTCCCATCAAATCATTTGTAAATCCTGTCATCTGTCCCGCTCCCATCATATTATGTTTTTTAAACTATCGTCTTATATAAGTAATATAATAATTTACTTTATCTGGTTAGTCAACACTTTATCAGATTTTTCAGAAAACAAGTAAAGCGGGATGCACAAAAGTGCATCCCGCTTTATTTGTTATAATTCGTATCTAAACATTCCGTTAATTGAAATTTTTTGTATTCTTTTTTCTTCAACTAAATATTCCAGATGCGCTAACGTTTCCGCAATGGCGAATCGCCATTGATGATCAGTGAGCTTCTTATGTTGAAAAAGCTTTTCCGTAATCTTATACGCCACTTTATTTGATTCCAGAATGGTTAAAATGACAGCTAAACGTTCATTATGGTGTTCAATGATTTCCTTAGCCCGATGGGCAAGATTTACTATTGGTGTTCCATGGGCAGGATATGCAATGCTCACATCCTGTTTAACAAGTTGAGACAAAGTTGAGAAGTAACTTCTTAGTGGATTTTGATCGGAATTGGGCCAAAGACTAATATTCGGAGTGATCTTATTCAAGACTACATCGCCTATTAACATGATTTTCTGGGTCTCTTGATAAAAACATAAATGTCCCTCCGCATGACCACCATATGTTTTGACGCTCCATCTTCCTCCAGGACTATCTATATAGGATTCTTGAAAAGCCTTAATCTCAGGAAGTGGATTCACTTTATTCGAGAGAAACAATACGTTTTCTTTCACTTTAGTCAACAAAGGCTCAGGAACGGAATGTTTACCAAATAATTCATAAGTTGCTTCAGCCTGTTTCGTATTACCGCCAAAGACAGTTTTAATCATCTTTGCTTCCACATCACTCATATAAACGCGAGCACCGGTTCTTTGCTGCATCCAGCCGATTAAACCAGTATGATCGGGATGAAAATGGGTCAGGATAATCTTTGATATATCTGTTGGTTTAATGGACAACTCTTCAAGGACTTCTTCCCAATACTTCTTGGCGACTTCTGTTGGAAACCCAACATCCACCAGTACGACTTCTTCCTTCATTCGAAATAAATAACAATAAACATGCTTCATGGGGAATGGAACTGGAATGCCTATGCGAATTAAATAATCCGTTATTTGTTGATAGTTCCCTGATGGCTCAGTAATGATCATCACTCCCTAAAACTGGTGTCCACCTTTGTTGAATGGCAAGCATTGCTTCCTTTCTATCCCCGGTTCCGATTGTTAATCCATGCGATTTTTGATTCAATGGCAATGCCTGTCCGTAATTCAGAGCATCCCCCTTATTTATCGCAAATTTCTCATGATCAAGGCCATTCAACTCTTCCAAACCTTTTTCTGTAACATGGATTTTTTGCTGCATAAAAACCTCTCCTCTTAATCATGATAGATTCCTGAAAAAGGGTTAATGGCCTTCTCACGATTAACAAATCCCGCTTTATCAGGAGGATATTCCATGATCGATTCAAAGTATTTCACTGCTTTGACCGAGGTAAGCTGATGAATATTCCAAAAAAGCTCCCTAGCCTTGATCCCATGCCAGTCTTCAGGTAATAAATCTAGCGGGAAACCAGGGTCCAGAAAAAGGAACTTCCTATATTCGTGAACAAGCCGGGTTCGTTCATAAAAACATTCTTCATTTGAAATGCTATCCTCCCATACAGCCTGCTGCATGTCATGAAGCTTCGTTTCATATTGCTGTATGAAAGTTAAATAGTTTTTGTTAATTTCGTTTAAATTCCAACAAGCACGTAAAATCTCTTCATTTGAGTGGGTGATGACTTGACTGGAACTGAAAATAATCAAGTAGTCCTTTAAATCATATGTATCCATCAAGGTCAGAACCTGTTTTTCCAATGGATTGGGACTGACCCAAATACTATTGGACAAAAGCCCGAAACCTGTCCAGCTCAATTCCTTACGCACTTGATTCCTCAGCACTCGCTTCTCCTCAGGGATGGAGTATGTAACCACTCTCCACAAACCATCCCAATGATTATTCCGGATCGTATAAACACGTTTGACACCATCATCCATATTGCGTTTCCCTTTTTGAGTTAATGAATAATAGCTTTTATTGCCTATTTTCCGTCCAGTTATCAAATCCTGTTGAACGAGACGCAGAATCGCTCCACGAACAGAGGATTCAGAAACACCAAAATGCCCCATCATTTTAATAAGTGTCCCAATCCATACTTCCCCACCGTAGAATTGGACGAAATCACCAAAAAGAGTATACAATAATGACCTTGGTTTCATGTTGATTCTCCTGTTCTCATAAAGCCTTTTCTTCTTAATGTAATCTAAATTGGCTCAATTTTCAAACTTGTTGGAGATAACTTCTTATCGCTATATAACTTTTAATATTCTTTTTATATTTTCTGGAATTGGTACAGCCTTAAACCCATCATCCCCGATGGAGGTCCAAGCGCGAATTTCATAACCATACCCGGTCCTTTTTTCCCCACAATAAACTTCATGATGAAACCGAATGGTCTTTGTTTTCACCTCATTCACATGAGTATATACTGTCACTTCATCGTCATAGTACAGCGGTTTTTCAAAAGTGCACTTCGCTTCGAGTAACGGAATGATGATTTTCTTCTCTTCTTCCAAATATTTAGGGCTCATTTCTATAGAACGAAAAAAATTATGCCCCGCTAAATCGAACCATTTATAATAATTCGGATAATAGACAATTCCTGCCCGGTCTGTATCACCCCATTGAATTTGAAATTTCGTTTCGTTCACGCGCCTTTTCAAATGAGTTTCTTCCATTATGAATACACCCTCCTCCTGAGCAGCATTCGTAGTAAAAAAGCAATATCGGCAGGAACCGATATTGCTTTTTCTTTTTAAAGGACAAATCAATCATTTACCTTTCCACTGTGGTTCACGCTTTTCAAGGAAGGAAGCTAAACCTTCTTTAGCATCTTCAGAGCGGAATAAAAGATTCTGTATTTCCCCTTCATAACGGATCGCTGCGTTTAAAGGCATTTCTTTACCGTTCATTATCGATAGTTTAATGTTTGTTACTGCATAACTAGCTTTACTTGCGACATTTTTGGCATATTCCAATGTTTTTTCACGTATTTCATTTTGCGGGAAAACCCGATCCACTAATCGTATTTCCTTAGCTTCCTGAGGTGAAACAGACTCCCCTGTGATATTCAGGTCGATTGCCTTGGAGTGCCCAACCAATCTAGCCATACGTTGTGTCCCCCCTGTACCTGCAAGGACCCCAAGGTTAACTTCCGGTAAACCGATTTTCCCTGCTTTATCACCCATAAAGCGAAGATCACAACCCATCGCCATTTCCAGTCCCCCACCTACTGTGTGACCTTCCAGGCATGCAATCCAGATTTGCGGTGAACGGGCAATTTTATCAAGAGTTTCATTACAGAATAAGCAGAATTGTGTTTTAAAAACGGGATCAGCCGCTTTAAGGAAGTTAATATCCGCTCCGACCGAGAAAAATTTAGGCATATCACTCATTAATACAGCTACTTTCATATCTGGATCAAAACGAATATCATCAATTGCAGCATTTAATTCTTTGTAAAAATCAAGCGTATAGGCATTGGTCTTATTAATATGAAGATGTACCTCTGCTACCCCAGTTTCTTTGTTCTTTCGGATTGTAAGCGTTTGCTTCGTTTCGACTGCTGTACTCATTCATCAACACTCCTCTGTTTTAGTATTACGTTTTATTTCCTTCCGTTTATATTACATAATATACTATTAAATTTTCAGAATTGCAATTATTTTTGGTAAATTATTTAAAAAATACATTTTATACGTCCGCTATAATTGTATTAACTTTAATGGCAGTAAGGTACGAGCATAATCGAACAACATTATGATTTATAAAAAAAGACCAACTCATTTTGAATTGGTCATTACTTTTATTAACTTCCCTTTAATCCCCACAAACCCATCGTTTCTTTGCTTTGATTACCTTTCTAAATGCATTTTTTGAACCACTTTTCCGGAATCTTTTTATCATCATCAATTACATTTTTTCAATCACCATTCTTCATGCTCCAACATATAATACCTCAAAGGAAAACCGGGGGTATCAACATGCAAGACAATCAACATGGATCGCAAATGAATGAGGTTGAAAAGTTTGATGAATGGGTAAAAAGTTTTTTTCTGGATCCGGAAACTTGTGCGTTGGATCATCAACTTTTTTCAATTGATATATACGAAAGTGACGATGAGTATATGGTGGAAGCGGTTTTGGAAGATCATGATGTGAAAGATATTAAAGTTTGCCTAAGTGATAATGAGCTATCGATCATCGTTGACGATACTGATAAGCCATTTCTTGAAAAAAAAGAAGATAAATTACCCACACAGAGAAAAATCCCTTTCCCCTTTTCGATTTGCTCACGAAGAATTACCGCTGAATTCTCGAATCCGATCTTGGTGATTCGCATCCATAAGTTTTCCCCCGGAAAAACAGTTGAAGATATTAACATTGAGTAGTCCGTTCATTAAAAATAAAAAGAATGGCCAAGGGAAACTAACCCTTAGCCATTCTTTTTTCTTGATTATCCAGCAAAATAAAAGGACGTGCGACTTCCTTTTTGTGTCGAAATGACTTGAAGCTGGGCATCGATTCTTTCTTTCAATTCAGGGACATGGGAAATTATCCCAACCAATCTCCCGGTGCTTTGTATATCCATTAATGCTTCAATCGCATGATCAAGAGATTCAGGGTCGAGCGTACCGAAACCTTCATCGATGAACATCGTTTCAAGTGAAATTCCGCCCGCATTCTGCTGGACAACATCCGCAAGACCCAAGGCAAGTGCAAGGGAAGCCTTAAAGCTCTCGCCTCCCGAAAGGGTTTTGACATGTCTCTCATGTCCTGTATATTGATCATACACAGATAACTCCAGACCGCTCTGAATATTCCTGCGTGTAGGATCAAGCTTTCGCAACAGCTGATATCTGCCGCTTGTCATTTTCAGCAGCCTTGAATTGGCTTCTTTGAGGATATCATCTAAAAAGGCTGCCAGTACATAACGTTCGAAAGTTATTTTGAAGGAGTTTTGACCTTTGGAAATCTCAGACAGATGACCGACGATACTGTACCTTTCATCCAAACTTTTCTGATCTTCCCTGATTTGCGCCAATTTCCTTTCGATTTCTTCGTTCGTCCGTTTTTCAGCCTGCAGCTCATTCTGATTTTGGCGTAACGACTCCAATTCTCCATCTATGAAATCGAAAGTCTTTTTCAATCCTTCAAGATCCGGTTTGGTCACATCTTTTAACTTCATTTCCAAATCATGAAACAGACTTAAAACACTTTGCCAATTTTGATTATACTGCTGTACCTGGTCCTCCAAATTTCCAAGAGCCGCTTCCGATTTTTTTGCTGCCGTATATTCTTTATAATTGGAAAAGCCTTGATTGTTCATATCCGTAATAAACTTTTCCCGTTCCTCTTTCAATTCTGTATTGAAAGCCTCTATATTACCACTTAACGATTCTTTTTTTGCAATGATGGCCGATTCTCTTTCCTTCACAAGTTGAAGGGTTTTTTGTGCATCTTCCAAGGCCGATTGTAAGTGTTTCTGTGTTTTTACAGCCATTTGGTAAGCTGCATTATATTCTTCCTCTGTCCGTATTCCGTCTGGCAGGGAATCGGTTAATCCTGTTAGTTTTGTAGAGTTTTCAATATACCTGGTTTTCCCTTCGTCCTCTTTTCTTTCTAAAGAGATCAGATTCTCCTTAAGCTGAGAAGCTTTCTCTTTTAATTCCAGCAACCTACTTTCCAAATCATTGAATACAGACTTTTTCCGCATCAATTCTTTGAGCTGCTCTTGCAGCACTTTTCCTTTTTGTACATACTGTGTCAAATGCTCATCAATATCCTCAAACCTAAACTCCGGCATGTCATTTTGTAAGTCACTAAGCTTTTCTCGTGAAGACTCTGCCAGTGCATCATATTTGGATTTCACTTGATAGTATTCACTTTCCGCTTGGCTTTTTTGTTGTTCTGCAGTTTTCAGCTTGTTTTCTTGCTCTTTCAGTTCCAAATCCGTCGGCATATGCTCATGCATTTGCGCAGGTTTTGGATGACTTTGCGAACCGCATACAGGACAATTTTCGCCGGAGTGCAGCATGGAGGCAAGCATACCCGCTTGCCCTGATCGCCAGTTTCGGTTCAGGGTTTCCAGTTTTTCCTTCTCCTGAATTTGTATTTTCTGTATTTCTTTGAACCGAATATCCTTTTCATCCAGAACCCGTTTCGTATTCTGGATTTCATGAAGAACTTCTTGAAGCTTTTTAATTTTCGATAACGATGAATTATTTCTTTCTGCTTCAATTTCCATATCACGATAAAGGACAGCCGCTTTTTCCGCTTCTGTTTTTCCTAGAGCGACTTTCTCTGCTTCCGCTTCAATCGACAGATGTTCCGAAACAGTTTTTTCACGAAGCCGTTTACTATTTTGCCACTCTTTTTCATCTAAAGTAACCTGTGCTTTCAAGCTTGCAAAAGTCATGACAGCCTCTTTTACCTGCTCAAGCTGATGAACAGTACGTACAGCCTGCTCTCTTTCATATTCCTTCAACATTTCCTTATCATAGGAATCCTGCTTCTCAATGCGCTCAGCCCGTAACTTCTCGGACTGCTCACTTAACTTTTGAAGTTCGGCATTCGCATCTTGTACTTGTTTGCCAATTCGTAAATAGTATTGTTCCTGCTTTTCAAGGGAAGCCGCTTTGTGTGCCATTTTTATTTGTACTTTCATTTGTTCCATTTCTGGGAGCTTTGCTTCAAGGGCTTCCTTTTCTTTTCGCAGTTCTTCTTTTTCCGAAAATCGATTTAATAAATCGACGGCTTTTGAAAGTTCTTGATTTACTTGATCACGAGCCTTTTGCTTTTCCTGTATTTGTTTATTTATATACTCATTTTTTTCTATTGCTTGCGAAATGACTTCCTGTAACAATGGTAAGACCTGCTGTTCATTAGGCTCTTCCCCTTGTAATTGTCGCTGCAATTCTTCATGATTGCCAGGCTGGATGCCTTTCATTAATTCAATTCGCCGCTGGGCACTTTTTTCGCTTTGCTTTCTTAGGATGGAAGCCTCTTCTTTTAATTTTTCTTCTATACGTTTATAAAGTTCAGTATGAAATAATTTCTGGAGAATCTGTTCTTTATCCTTGCTGTCGGAAGTTAACAGTTTTCGGAATTCATTTTGTGGAATCATCAGGATTTGCCGGAATTGATTCGCATCAAGTCCAATGAGTACTTTTATTTTTTCTTCAACTTCTCGTACATTTGCACCGAGCAATTTTTTTCCTTCGGCTAATATCTCATATAATTCAGCCTTTGCTCCAACCGTAGTTGTTCCTTCACCTGCTTTTTTCTTGCGTTCCTGCTGCGGCGACCGGGTCACCAAATACGTTTTTCCTCGCAGGGTAAATTGTAACGAGACTTCCGTCAACATATCATCTTCAGCAAACTGACTTCGCAAATCTTGCCCGCTACGATCTTCACCGCTGGCTTTACCATATATCGCAAAACTAATCCCATCAAATATCGTTGTTTTCCCTGCGCCTGTCTTTCCAGAAATGACAAACATGGTCCGTTCTCCAAGGGAATTAAAATCAATGGTTTCCCTTCCTGCATATGGTCCGAATGCCTGCATCGTTAAAATATCCGGTCTCATTTCAAAGCCTCCTCTTTCTTAACAGCTTCAATTACTGAAACCATCAAATCCTGCTTTTTGGAATCAAAGTCCCGATCTGTCATTTCTTGATAAAACGTCTCGAACAGGTCCAATTCTGATTTACGTTCATCTTTTATAGAAGTGAAGGAATTTTTTCTCCTAAGGTCAGTCAAATCCCATTTTCGCTCCAGATGAAGTACGTTCGGATAAATCTGGCGCAAACGATTAATAGGATCGATGAGTGCCCCCTCATCATTTAGTGTTATTTTTAAATAGTCATCCCTTTTTTGCGATTGATAGAAAGAGGAATCAAGCAACTCTTCCATCGATCCGGTTATTTCCCTCATATCGAACTTGGGTGCCAAAGAACGATAGCGTATATCAAAGCTTCCATCTTCTTGCATATCGACGATGGAAAGCGACTTATTTTGCTTGGCCTCGGAAAAAGAATATTTTAATAGTGATCCAGAGTAAAACACCTTAGGATGACGTATCGCGTCTGGACTATGTAAATGCCCAAGTGCCGTATAATCGAACGCATCGAATAAGTCGGATGTAACACAGCCGGAACCACCTACCGACAAGACCCTTTCCGAATCGCTCGTTTTTCCGCCTAATACAAAAGCATGTCCTACGAAGACATTCGGCTCATCCTTATTGAAATTCTCAGCAATCGTTCCGGTTATCCGCTTCATCGCTTCTTGATGGGAATGGATACTATCATCTTCAAAAAGATGGCGAACCGTCCCAGGTTCTGCATATGGAACACAATAAAAGTTCACGCCCTTGATGCGAACCGGCTCACATGTTTTTGTCAATTTCCCATGAATGTATAACTGACTATGACGATACCATGATGAACCGAATGCAAGCCTTTCCGCGGAATCATGGTTTCCCGATATCGCAACGATCGGAGTATTCATTTTCACATTGATTGTATAAAGGATTTCATCAAGAAGCTCTACCGCTTCAGTCGGCGGAACGGAACGATCATATAGATCACCGGCGATCACAACCGCATCCGGTTTTTCCTCTTCGACAATTTCTATGAATTGCAAGAGCGCATGCCTTTGGTCATCTGTCATATGTACCCCGTGAACGATTTTCCCTAAATGCCAATCAGCCGTATGGATAAATTTCATAGTTTCACTCCGTCCTAATTTTTACTTACTATTATTATATCAAAAATTTTACGAATAGCATGGTTTGGGTACAGACGTTCTAATTTTTACCACACTGCACCATTCTTTTGAATTATTCAGAATAAAAAAAGCAAACTCCAAAAGAGTCTGCTTTTTTCATCATTAGCTGAATAAGTGTTCATATGGACCCATATTCACCTTTCTTTCAGCTAATTTTTTTTGTAAAAATTTATGGTCACGTTTTGGTGTGGCAATGATATAGCCGCGTATCACTAAATCTTCCGTAATATCGCCCGCTTTTTCCTTTAACGCCAACTCTCCGATTTTCCCCGCGATTTTATGACGTGCAACATCACGAAAAAGTTCTGGCACAGGGCTCACTAAATCTTCTAATAATTCCTTTTGCTGCTTTGACCATAAGTGCTTTGTTTGTTCCAAATAGTATTCTTCCCAATCCATATCGGATTTCCCATCTTCTTTGGGAAATCTTTTCAGGAACTTCCGAAACATGAAAAAGCCACCTATGCTCATCAATATAATTAAAAGGGCTACCCAAAATAGAATAAACCATAAAAACCATCCGCTAAGCAAAGTACCACCTCATATGTATAGAATGATCGACACTATTATTATAGACAGTAACCCATATCTTTACAAGACTGGCAATGGAATCATTCTTGACCGTTCACTTCCAGCAAGACGAGCGAAAAATCCCCCACCGCATTTTCTTCATATAGATTCGTGACCGAAGTTGCATAGTTAAAGATCTCTGCTCTAAACTCCTCGTTTGACTGTGGAATCTTTAAATCAAATACCATTTGATAAAGCAATGTAGTAATATCATGATATTCACTATGTGTAACCTTGAAATTGAAACTGACTTTCCTGATTTCCTTACCTTCAGAATCCTTTACATTTTCAGAAAGAAAATCAGTAACATGAAGTGGAACATCGTTTATAATGACCTCGTCTACCATTATCAACATCTCCTTAAAAAAAGTGGTTAAAGCCATGTTATCACTAGGAGCTTCCAGCGCCAATCATTCAACCTTGTAAAATAAAAAAAACGTGCACAGGAAACCCGAGCACGTTTTCTTCCAATCAATTCACTTTCCCTTTTTCACGATTATCCGCCATTTAGCGTCATCGATTTGCTCAAACTCAGTGATTTCATGACCTTCGGTTGCAGCCCAACGCGGAATGCTCTCCGTTGCTTGTGTGCAATCGAAATTAATGATCAATTCCTCTCCTTTTGCCATATCCACTATCGCTTCTTTTGCTTCCACTAAAGGGAATGGACATACCATTCCAGTCGTTTCCAATACCTTTGCCATTTATATTCCACTCCTTGATTTTAAAATTTTCGACTTCTATCTTAAGCCGCTTTGGATGCAGCCGCTGTCTGCTTTTGTTTACGGATGATCGTAAAATAAGTTGCCACCCATGTACCCAGCAAGAAAAAGACAATCGCGATCCAACCTTGCCAAGCAAATAGCGCCGAGTTCACAAGACCATTTCCGATTGTGCATCCCCCAGCAACACTTGCACCGAATCCCATGGTTATACCGCCAATTGCATTGTTACGTAACGTTCTCATATCAGGCAAACGCCAACGGAATTCCCCGCTCCCTTTGGCAGCAATGAAAGCGCCGAGGAAAATACCCAATACTAAAAACGTACCCCAATCGATTAACGCATCATCTCCCGTTATAAGGAAAGTTAAAATGTTTGCGGAAGGCGCTGTAATTCCAAGTCCGAACATTCGGCCTGTCATTGCACTTAGCGGCCATGCCATGATTGCAATAAGGCCAACCAATAATGCAGTAACAAAAGGATGCCATCGTTTCTCGAATAAGATATGGTCCAATCCCGTTTTTTTCGGTTTCATTTTAAAGATTGGCAGTTTCGATTTTCTCAATTCACGAATCACCAATATGCCAACCAAGAGTGTCACAATAATCACAAGCACCCAAGGCGAAACATTTAGCGTTTCATGAATATACGTATCATTTGTACGATAAGATAACAGATTATCTCCAGCCACTTTCCATACACCATATTTCGTCATTGCTGCCCCTAGCATATATCCAAAAAGGGCAACCCAACTTCCGATCATGCCCTCTCCTGCACGATACCATGTACCAGTGGCGCAACCACCTGCCAGAACCATACCAATACCAAAAATAAATCCGCCCACGATTGTTCCCAACCATGGAAAACCATCATTTCCAAACTGAATGACCCCTGTACCATTCAATGCATAAACACCAATACTCTGTATCGCTATAACAACAAATGTAGCCAAGAACATCCGTCCATCTTTAGCTAAAATCAAATCACGATATGCACCAACAACACAGAAACGGCCTCTTTGAAGCACAAATCCAAGCAGTAAACCACAAATAATTCCGAACATAATCATTTGTAACATGAACCGTTTCCTCCTTAAGTAAAATATTATAATACTAATATAATATAATCCGGATAAAATTACTAGGTTTTCGGATGAATTTTTTTCCCCTCATAAAAAGTTCCCAGGCAAATGAAAAACCTGAGTCATTTATCGACTCAGGTTTATTGATTGTTCCTTTGATTAAATCCTACAGTACATGTATTACACCATGCTACTTCTGCCGAAACTGGCTGCTTTAACTTTCTTATATTGGTAAAGCATGGCGATTCTCCACGGAACGATCATCGCAAAAGCAAGTAAGAAAAACATTCCGCTCAATACACCGATTTCAATCGTACTTCCCAGCATCAGTTTTGCCACCAGTCGAATCACCATGAGACCAATCAATATGAATATGAACGCTTTAGATCGCAGAATATAAATTTTTTCATCTCTTACTTCAAATTTAGATGTTTTAATCAATAAGATGGAAAATAACATCCCTGCAACAAGAGCCTCCAACAATTCGTATCGAGTCACACGGAACATCGGGAAAATAAACATCAAAGCACCCGTACTCATAAACAGCGGCGGTAAGATGATTTTCTTTTCATTCACTGGTTTTTTCGTTTCCTTCATCCGTAATATGAAAACACCTATAGCCATCACAATCGCTATACCTGTTGATATATATATCATCTCTTAACCATCCCTTTAAACTAAAAATAGGTAAGTACCATTAAAAATTATATATGACTTCAATTTATAAACAAAGTATATATTACCTATTAGAGATAAACAAGGAGGTGTTATTAATTAAGCGCCCTTTTGATGCTTCCAATACCCTGCCCTCGTCAAAAGGCTTGACGATAAAATCTTGCGCCCCGGCTTCCATAGCTTTCTACAACCATTTTTTGCTGACCCATGCCAAGAGCACATTATAACCTTTACAGCCTGAAATTCCTTCTTGACCTGACATTAGACCCAATATCAACGAAATTGACACCGTAAAACTTAATAGTAGGGAATCCAACTAGAATATTATTGAAAAAATAACTTAATATGGACTAAAAACCCGTAAAGCCACCGAATAGTCTAGACAGGACTGCGATTATTTTGGTCATCCAATCAAAAAACAAAATCACACCCATTACAATCATTAAATATCCGCCAATCTTCATGATGTATTGGCTGTACTTTTTGATCCATTTCAATTTTCCGACAAAGAAGGATAATATGAAAAACGGTATGGCAAATCCTAAAATATAGGCAGTCATATAGCTCATGGCAGCACTAGGATTAGTTGCACCCAGTGAAATGACAGCACCTAATAGCGGACCTGCACAAGGGGTCCATCCAGCCGCAAAGGCAAGTCCGATAAGAATGGAACCTAAATATCCGCTAGGTCGGTTCTTAAATTCAAAACGACTGTCTTTCATCAAAGATTTCGGCTTAAAGACTCCTACAATGAATAAACCAAAAATGATAATCAGGATGGCACCAATCTGACGAATTAATTCTTTGTAATCCGAGAAAAAAGAACCTAGGTATGATGTGCTAAAACCTATTGCAATAAAAACCAGAGAAAACCCAAGAAGGAAGAATAAAGTATGCAGCATGCTTCTTCTTTGGAGCATGGCGTTCTCGGATTTGATTTCACCAACACTCATACCAGTGATATAAGATAAAAAGGCAGGATATAGCGGTAAGCAGCATGGCGAAATAAAACTCAGGAATCCCGCACCAAAAGCTAAAAACATATTAATATCATTCAAATAAGCTCACTCCTATGTATGTCAACCTATAAACATTGTAACAAATAAGATAAAAAAATACATTTATGGAACTTTGAATATTTAGTGACAACCAGTGGCTTAATACGGAATGGCTGACGGTTTGATTTTCAATAAGTTAACTTATTTGAATTCATTAGTCCAAGCCGATATAATTGTTATATTCATACAGATTTTACAACGAACACATAAATTAAGGGTACCATGAAAAAATGTTGGGGCCAGAAAGGAAATATAATGGCTAAAAAGAATGAATTTCTCGAACAGATTGAATTAAAGAGAAATGAACTTATCAAGATTGTCGCTAAAGATGGTTTAAACTCACATGTTGCCGTTGAATACAGCCAGCAACTTGATCAATTATTAAATAAATATAATGAACTTTTTTATAAAACAGGTACAGATTTTTAACTCAGTACATCTCCCATTGATAACCACATATGTTATTATATGATTTATTTTGCTGTCAATCTCCCCTCTTTACATTTTTCTCAATTTGAATACATAGGCATGCCCTTTGCTATATAAAAAAACAGGCTAGCGCTATGGGCGCTGCCTGTTTTCCTGTTTTTTCATATAAAATAATGCATATGAATCATGTTGTAATACCAACATCGGATCGCACGAGGATCCCAAAAAGAATCATTTCTTATGAATTTTACGCTATTGCAAATGGCTGCCAACGGATTTATGAAGAAAAAGACGGAATAACCGACATAGAAAATCAGGTAATACTGGATCCATCAAAGGTTTCCTATACGAATATATTCATAAATGGCGTATTACAGCCCCATGATAATTACACCGTTGAAAAGGGAAAACTTAAATTGAATACGATTGATATTCCAATAAAAGGGACACCAATCATATTACAAATATTCATTATTTAAACGAGCGGCCTGTTCCTAAACGATTCCTTAATTGCACTTCCGGGTCGGCGCCTTCATAAAATTGAACTCCAGTATAATTGTGAAATTCACGAGTAAATCAGCAAAACTCACGAGTAAATCAGTGAAATTCACGAGTAAATGTATAAAACTCACGAGTAAATGTGCGGAAGTCACGAGTAAACCAACAAAACTCATGAGTAAAGTGAAATTCACAAGTAAAAGTGCGCAATTCACGAGTAAAAGCGTGAAATTTAAGAGTAAACGCGCGAATTTCACGAGTAAATCAGCAAAACCCATGAGTAAAGTGAAATCCACAGGTAAAAGTGCACAATTCACGAGTAAGATAGATTTAACAGGAGGGCGTCCGTTTGAAGACCCTAATTGCTACTGTGAAATTCATGCTGAAGGCCACCTACAGTACAATAAAGGAATGTGTTACGGTTCTGATTTATTGTTTCGCTCCAGGCTGAGCTCACCTGTTTTCAAAAACATTCCCTGTTGAATAAGCCTTAAGAGATAAAATTATGTTTGACAAATCTCTCAAAACATATTATCTTTAATTAAAGATAAATTAATTCGAGATAACACTCCTTATTTTTTTAATAATAATCTCGAATTGAAGATATCTAAATTCAAAATAAATTCCAGGAGGAATCATAAATGATTGGTATAGGTTTATTAGTTATACGTGTAGTAATCGGTTTATCGTTTGTTGGTCATGGGGCTCAAAAATTATTTGGTTGGTTTGGCGGTCATGGCTTAAAAGGTACAGGAGGCTGGTTTGATTCGATTGGCATGAAGCCAGGAGTTACCATGGCCCTATTTGCTGGTCTATCAGAGCTTATTGGCGGAGCTTTATTTGCTTTAGGTCTCCTTACACCCTTTGCAGGTATATTAATTGCACTTACAATGCTCGTTGCAATCGTTAAAGTCCATGGAGCAAATGGCTACTGGGCAACTCAAAACGGTTATGAATATAATCTTGCCATCCTTGCAGTGGCGATTGGCATAGCGCTAACCGGAGCTGGCCCATACTCACTTGATTCCTTTCTATTTTAAGAAATCGCTTGGATATGCTAATCTCAATATGAAACACGGAGTTGGATTAATCCACTCCGTGTTTTTTCTTTTTCCCCATTGCTAAAGGTTATCCTATATATAAATTAGATGGTTTCAATATTGAAACGCCTATGCATCCCTGTTAATCGATAGTTTTTTCACCAAAAGCGCTGAATTAATGAATCCGATTCATTCTGTTCCTCCATTTCCAATTTGGAGAATTTCATAATTCTAGTGCCTATATAAATGTCAAAGATGGTATTCATATACTGCAAACAAAAGTACCAAATTTGTAATATCATGTCTAAAAACTAAAACCTAAATTCAGGAAAATTAGCGTACAGTATTAATGAGAAAGATCATAACCTCATGTTTTTTATCTCCGGAGTGTCCTCAGTGAAACAAAAGAACCGCTATTTTTAATAGAACTAAGTTAAATGCTCTCAGAGACAGTTAAAGTGCTCTTATCCCATCCTGAGGATAATAGAAATCAATGGTACTTTAATTCTATCAGAATACAAACGATAGATATTTAGAATCCAGTAAAAAAAAATACCAAGATAAACATTATACATCCCCGAGTGATGACATTATCTCATTTACTATTTATTAACCTTACTTCGAGGAATATTCTTTAACTCTTGAAACCAGAAAAATACAGTTATAAAAAGATCAAGGAAAATGGTACAAGCGTTAGCGGAGAAAGACTGACACCAGAAGAATTGGATTATCTTGCAAATGAAGTCGGCAATACTCATGAAGAATCCGAGGATTTACCTATTGAAGTTTCTAGACGATTAATTGAATAGGAGGCTCAAGTAATAGTTTCTGGATCGGAATTTATCATTATATATGATCCAGTTACTAAACCAGGGCATATCAGCACTTTTGCATCTATTGCTGCAACAACTTTAAAATTAGGTGGAACTATATATAAAGTAAAAAGTGATCGTTCAAAAGAAGATAAATTTTATATATACGGTAATTTTCAATGGTTAAAAACACTGACAATTGGTTTCTCTTCAAGTTCAGGACTGTACCTGCCAACTAGTGGAGGGAAAGTAAAACAACACCTGCACAGATATTCTCAAGATCAACAAGGAAATGGACGTTGGATTGATTATGCCATCAAGTATTTTCCAAGTAATTGGGAACCAAGTGCTAGTGTGGCTGGTTCATATGATATAAGGGCTTCTACTAGTAAAACCAAGCATAAAGGGTATATTGGACAATACGTATATGTTCATTCTTTTAAGGATGCAATTTGAAATTCTCACTCATATAAATGATGCCTCCATAATCATAAAACCCCCGGATAAGAAGCACTTTATCTGTGTTCCTTATCCGGGGTTATTTGAAAACCATCATGCATTTTTTACTTCACTACGTTTATTTATTCTATCCCTGGAAACCATCCTGGAGAGTGGATGATCGCTTGCCATAATGGATCCGGAATATCAAGTTGCTGCTGATTATCTTTATTTATTTTTGTCACGATGTCTGCTTCCCTGCCTTGTTCCACTTTTTGTACCCATTCAGGATCGATTATGATTTCACGGCCTAATGCGATTAACGGAATCCCGGATTGCAGTGCTTTGATCGCATCATCCGCTGTATAAATGGAACCAACACCAATGACGGGAACTTGATCTCCGATACGTTCTTTTATAATTTCTATCCGAGGTCGGTCAACGTCGGCTCCCCGTCTTGCTTTCGACCAGAAATCCATTAATGAAACATGAAGATAATCCAGCTCCTTTGTTACAAGTCCATCAATCAATGCAAGTGTATCATCCATGGTGATTCCTGGTGTTTCCGGCTCCTCCGGTGAAAAACGATATCCTACGATGAACGGATCCTTGGCATGTTCAGCAACAGCCTTTTTCACTTCATCCACAACCGATAATGGAAAAGTCAGGCGCTTTTCAAGGGAACCGCCCCACTTGTCTTCACGACGGTTTGAATGAGGCGAAAAGAATTGCTGAAGCAAGTAACCATTTGCACCGTGAATCTCGACACCGTCAAATCCCGCTTCAATGGCACGTCGGGTGGTTTCACCAAAGTCGAGAATGATCGATTCTATCTCCTTTTCAGATAGCGGACGCGGAATTGCTTTCCCTTCGCCTTCCGACGGGATATTGCTTGCACTGACAACATCACCATTTACTAATTCCGGTGGAACCTCACGGCCGCCATGAAAAATCTGGAGAATTGCCTTTGCCCCTTTCGCTTTAATCGCTGTTGCCAAACGACTTAAACTAGGTATCAATTCATCCTGATCTCCGCCAAATTCCCCGTGAAAACCTTTTCCATTAGCCGTCACGTAAGTACATGCCGTTATAACCATGCCGACCCCGCTTGACCGACGTTCATAATAATTAACTTCTGCGTCGGTAACAGTCCCGTCAGGATTGGAAGAGAAATTTGTCATTGGCGCCATCACCAATCGATTTTTCAATTCTATTCCCTTTCCTAAATTGTACGATTCAAAAAGTGGCGTATATTTAGAATTCATTTAGTAATCCTCCATTTAGTTACCTACCCTGTTGGTTGGTATAAGTTGATAAATAACATCCGTAAATTATTATAATAATCATGCATGCTTTGCGATTAATGCCGAAATGGCTTCTTTTGGCTGGAAGCCAATAGCTTGATCTACCTTTTCCCCATCTTTGAAAAGAATAAGAGCTGGAATTCCCATCACTCCATATTCACTTGTCGTATCTGAATTCTCATCCACATTAAGTTTTACGATCTTAACCCGATCACCCATTTCCACATCGATTTCATTAAGCACTGGGGCAATCATTTTACACGGACCGCACCACGGTGCCCAAAAATCAACCAATACTAAACCTTCCTTTATTTCACTAGCAAAATTATCATCTGTTACATGTTCTATTGTCATGTTCATTTCCTCCTTATATTATCCGAAATATTTATGGTCTTTACTCATCATCTATTTAAATCAAGTTTTGTGATTCTATTTCCCGGGATAAAAAACCCTGATTTTCTGGCATTCATTTTCGGATGGATTTTGATGGATTCCAATTTACCGGATAACTCCATAAACCATGTTTCATCTTTAGAAAGTAAAGCCAACTCAATTAAGGCCAAAAGATGAGTTTCGTTACTGATTTCCAGATCCGGCAGTTTTTCAGTCCATTTACTCGGAATCCAAATCGATTTCCCAACCGCTTTTTCATTGTCACTTTCCACAACATTCACTTTAACAATTTCACGATTATCGCTTACGTTTTCAACGAAACCATGGATAAGTTCTCCATCTCTTGATTTTCCCTGTACCCAGTCCCCATTTTTGAAAAGATTGTTTTCAACCATTTCCTTAACACCCCTTTTATATTCATTTGATAATAAAACTATAGTTATTAACTGTATTAATAAAATATACATTTTGTGCAAAGAAAAAACTAAATCAATATCACGGACATTGTTTAATTTTTTCCAAAAAAGTGCTGAGAGTTATGTCTTCCAAATATTTTTCAAAATATAATTCAGCTTCATCGAATATTTGATCCATGACTACCTGGGTATTGGAAGATATGACACATTTTTTCTCCGGATCACCTGTACACCACTTTGGTTTCAAGGTTCCGTGTGAGACCGTTATATAAATATCTGCCAAACTTACCTCTTCAGGATTACAGTCTAGAATATAGCCTCCGCCCACACCTTCTTTAGTTTTAACAAATCCCTTTTTCCTTAAGCAGCTCATCATTTTCCGAATCCTTGCCGAGTTTGTACAAACGTTTTCTGCGATAGATTCACTGCTTGCCATATGATCTGGTAGATAAGCTAAATAGACCAAACTATGCACAGCTATTGTAAAATCACTATTCACTTTTCGCATCCTCCTCAAGGAGATTACTGTAATTTTAATATTTACAGTTGATAAAGTCAACTCAAAAAACCTCAACTGAGTCCTCAACTTTGTTGATTACTTTATGATTGTAATGAAATCCCCCCTAACACAAAGGATTGAGGGAATTTCATTAATTTATTTGGGAAACTGATAATCTCATCGTTGAGAAAGATTCAATGCCGTATTAGCCGCTTTTAGATTCACCTGCGATTGCTCACTTATATCCTGAGGATGATAATAACCTTTTGAAACCATATAATCACTTATTAACCCATGTGTTTCTACAGCAGACCTCAGCTGTTCCCGTAATGCAGCCCTCAATTCAGGTGAAGCTGTTTCTGTTATGGCGAAAGCCGTATTTCTTATTCCAGATTTGGCAGAATTGAGAAAGTCAGTAGCAATCACCTGATCGGTCATACCGCCCATACCCGCCATATTTTGCAAAATGTTAGTCATTGTCTTCCCTCGCCTTGATTTACCAGGATTTCCTGTAATTTTTGAATATGCTCTCTTCCGTTACTCATGTCTTGTAAAAGGATGTTTTTTAATTCCGTATCTTGGACTAACCCATTCATTGTAGAAGATTTTGATAGACAAAGGCTTTTGAAATTCAATAATTCATGCAGTTCTAACGTTTCATGCAGTCCCAACTTTTCCACTAGAAGCATCTCTCCTTTCATTAACAATCACTTCCTTATCTTTCGTTGTTCGAAAGCTCTTATTCATTTTTTTAGAAGGTTAAAACCACTAGAAAAACAACATGTAGTCCTCTGTATACCTGAGTGTTGAATAGGGAAAATTACTTTTGTTACATAATCTTAGGAGGTGAGTTAATGGAAAATGAAAAGCTCGCATTTCACGAGACCATGGAAACCCATGAAATATTAAATCTTAAAACAATATGCTTAATGAAATCCAAATTAATGCAAGGAATTTGTTTTGACAATGATTTAAAGGCATTAATGGAAAAAGACGTACAGCAATCCATAGTAGCCATTAATGAACTTAAGACTTTTTACGAAAGTGCACGAACAAACTATAAACAATGAGGTGAGCTTTAATGGAAATGGACTTTTTAGATCCCCAAGGTGCTGAACATATGCCTGAAATGGCAGATTCCGCTATTGCCTTGGATTTCCTCCTGTCGGTCAAAAACGGGATTCATACGTATGGTATTGCTTTGTCAGAAACGGCAAGTCCAGAATTGCGTAAAACCTTGTACCAGCAAATGGAGCAATCCATTGATCTGCATGCTGAAATATCCGATTTAATGATAAGTAAAGGCTGGCTTTATCCAAATGATGTAGGAAAACAAGTTGAATTGGATTTGAAATCAGCCGTTATGGCCGTTAGCATCGCTGGGATGAAATTGTTTCCTAACGATACGGATAGACTCGGTATGTTCGCAACGCCGAATAAATAGAGGAGGAAGTTTAATGAAAGCCGTAACTTACCAGGGCAATAAAAATGTGCAGGTCAAAGAGGTTAAAGACCCCAATATCAAAAATTCTGATGACATCATCGTAAAAATTACTGCTTCGGCCATTTGCGGTTCGGATTTGCACTTGATTCATCAAATGATACCCAATATGCCAACGGATTATATTATTGGTCATGAGCCAATGGGGGTTGTGGAGGAAGTTGGTCCTGGTGTAAATAAATTAAGAAAGGGCGATCGTGTAATCATCCCCTTTAACGTTAGCTGCGGAAGCTGCTGGTATTGCGACAACGACCTTACAAGTCAGTGCGATAACTCGAATCCTCATGGGGAAATGGGCGGATTTTTTGGTTATTCAGAAACAACTGGCGGGTATGCTGGAGGACAAGCAGAATACATGCGGGTTCCTTATGGGAATTTCACTCCTTTTAAGATTCCAGAAGACTGTGAGATTGAAGATGAAAAATTGATATTACTTGCCGATGCAGCTTCAACCGCATTTTGGAGCGTTGACCATGCAGGAGTAAAACCAGGTGATACTGTAATCATCTTAGGCTGCGGTCCCGTTGGATTACTCGTACAAAAATTCGCTTGGTTCAAAGGAGCGAAAAGGGTCATTGCCGTCGATCATCTCAATTATCGTCTGGAACATGCAAAACGGACAAATAAAGTCGAAATCGTTAATTTCGAACATTATGAAAACGCAGGGGAATATCTCAAAGAAATAACTAAAGGCGGAGCTGATATCGTAATTGACTGTTCAGGCATGAGCGGAAAAATGACTCCTATGGAATATCTTGCAACGGGGCTTAAGCTTCATGGCGGTGCTATGGGTGGTATTGTAATCGCCTCCCAAGCGGTCCGTAAAGCAGGAACCATTCAAATAACGGGTGCTTACGGAGGGCGTTATAATGGCTTTCCGCTAGGAGATCTATTTCAAAGAAACGTGGAAATCAAAACCGGACAAGCTCCTGTGATCCCTTATATGCCATATCTTTATAATCTTATATCTGAAGGGAAAGTTGATCCTGGCGATGTCGTAACCCACGTACTGCCATTGGATCAAGCTAAACATGGTTACCAAGTATTCGATACAAGGACAGACGGATGCATTAAAGTGGTGTTAAAACCATGATTATTATATGAAATTTGAATGGCCAGGCACTCAAATTCAGGAACCTTACATGAAATATATTAAGTTTCTGAATTTGATGAATCCTGAGTAGTATCATGAAAGTCTCATGAACTAATTCTTTCTATTTTAAACCTTTCAAGCCCCCTTGCTTTATCCCCTAACAACACAAAAAAACCCCTCTCTCTGATTTAGAGTTTCCACCAGAGAAAGAAGTTTCGGATTAGTAAATGAAAGATAAAGCAAAAACAAGAAAAATTTATGATGAAAGATTCACTCTTCATGGTAGTTATGATTTGCTTATCTTATAATTGCTATCTTATTTTGTTTGTTGTTTATTCATGGCGCTCATCATTTGATTAATTTTCTTTTGGGATGGTTTCATACCCATTTGCATCATCATCATTTTCAACATCTGTTCGTTAATTGGCGGATTTTTCTTTAAGTAATCCATCATGTATTTACGAGCGATGAAAAATCCCAGCACTACTCCAGCAATCAATGCCAGTACGCCAACTAGAATGTAAACCCACATACTATTTCCTCCTTCGTGTTGTCTAACATCAGTGTACTAGACCAAAGGTTATTATACAATACCCGCTACTGAAAAGTCCCCCATTTAGACAAATTTTCTTTCTTTTATCGGTTTTAACCAACCGTATTTTTCATGTTCAAAATCAATGGCCAGAAAACTCGCTTCATATTTTCGAATGCTTTCAAAGAAAGCCGTCTCCGCTTCATAGTCTCCTTCAGCTTTAAGGGTAATGGAATCATTCTGAATGATTAAAACGGCTTTACTTGATCCGTTTGTTTTTTCTAAATAGTATTTTCCATTTTGAGTCCAATAATTCATCTTTTTTTGCAAACGTTGTTCAATAGCTAACTGCAACTGGATAATCGGGACTGTTTTGGTGACATATTCGATTTGTTTTTGCAAAATACTCTTCAGTCTGCCCCTTGCTTGAATATACTCCAAAAACAAATTGAAAAATAGCTTTTCTCTTCCATAATAATGATGGGCAAATTCATCTTCGATTAAATAAATTTGATAGGTTCTCATCAGCCAATACCTCCTAGCTTTCCTATTTTGGTCACGAAAACATCTAACCACCAGGACCCTCTCCACTATTTTCCATATTGATGACTTTCCCCTTTAATTGACACATTTAAACGAAATTTATTTATTCTCATTATATATTGACAAACTAAAAAGATATGTTGTTTGCTGGAGAAATTTTCTTCTTTTTTTGTCGAATAGGAGATTTCCTTTAGAATAGGAGCACGCAATATAAAATAGGATTGTTTTGATAAAAAAACTGACACCAAACTAGTTGGTGTCAGTTCTCCATTACTATTATTTAAGCATTTCCTTTACACGAGCAACTACATTTTCTACAGTGAAGCCGAATTCCTCCATGATCTTACCGCCTGGTGCAGAAGCTCCAAAATGATTGATGGCCAATATTTCACCCTCATCACCTGCATAACGATCCCAACCAAACGGTGAAGCCACTTCGATGGCTAGACGTTTTTTCACTGCCGGATTGATTACGCTTTGTTTATATTCTTTAGATTGAGTTTCAAATCGATCCCATGATGGCATGCTGATTACCGAAACATCAATTCCTTCGTTCGCTAAAGCTTTCTGTGCTTCCACAGCCAAGTTCACTTCGGAACCAGTCGCAAGAAGTAATGCATCAGCTACTTCTTTCTTAGCAGCAGAGATGATGTACGCCCCTTTTGAAACACCTTCATACGCAGTTTCGGAAGTGTCTTTTATTGTTGGCAATCCTTGACGAGTCAGGACAAGGGCAGTTGGTTTATTTGTAGACTCCATAGCCACTTTCCAGGCTGCTGCCGTTTCATTGCCATCAGCTGGACGGATCACACCTAGGTTAGGCATTGCACGCAACGATGCCAATTGTTCGATTGGCTCATGAGTCGGTCCGTCTTCTCCTACAGCAATGCTGTCATGAGTGAATACATAGTTTACAGGCAGTCCCATTAGTGCTGCCATTCTTATTGCAGGACGTAGATAGTCAGAGAATACGAAGAATGTTCCTCCGTATACTTTTAATCCACCATGAAGTGCCATTCCATTTAAAGCCGCACCCATAGCGAATTCACGTACACCGAACCAAATATTACGGCCACTGTAATTACCAGGCAATAGATCAGTCTCACCTTTGATGGCAGTATTATTAGATCCGGCTAAATCCGCAGAACCCCCAATGAAGCTAGGGACCCTTTTGGCGATCGCATTTAGTACTTCCCCACTTGAAGCACGGGAAGCTAATGTCTTACCTTCTTCATAGACCGGAATTTCCTGATCCCACTCAGCAGGCAGTTCACCTTTGATGGCCAGCTCCAATTGCTGTGCTAGTTCAGGATGTGCTTCTTTGTAATTTTTGAACAATTCATTCCAAGCTTCTTCTTTTTGAGCGCCTGCATCAACTACAGCTTCATTGAAGTGTGAATACACTTCTTCCGGAACATGGAAGTCCTCTTCGAATGTCCATTTATATGCTTCTTTTGTCAATTTCAGCTCATCTGCACCAAGCGGAGCGCCGTGAACAGCAGATTTACCTGAACGGTTTGGTGAACCGTAACCAATAACCGTTTTAACCTCGATTAATGTCGGGCGTGCATCGTCGGTTTTCGCTTCTTCAATCGCTTTAGCGATTTCCTGAAGATCGTTCCCATCCTCAACGCGGATATATTGCCATCCATAAGATTTGAAACGGTCTGCTACGCTTTCACTAAATGATTGACTTAAGTCGCCGTCAAGGGAGATATCATTAGAATCATATAAAACAACAAGTCTTCCGAGCTGTAGATGTCCAGCTAATGAAGCGGCTTCTGCAGAAACACCTTCCATTAAATCTCCATCTCCACAAATGCTATATGTATAATGATCGACAACATTATAAGAGTCGCGGTTATAGCTTTCTGCCAAGTGGCGTTCTGCCATTGCCATTCCGACTGCCATTGCGATACCTTGTCCAAGCGGCCCGGTAGTTGCATCTACACCAGCCGTATGTCCGTATTCAGGATGTCCTGGAGTTTTACTGCCCCATTGACGGAAGCTTTTTAAATCTTCGATAGATAAGCCATAGCCTGATAAATGAAGAAGGCTGTATAACAGCATTGATCCATGACCAGCTGAAAGAACAAAGCGATCTCTATTAAACCAATCTGGATTTTTCGGGTTATGGTTCATATATTCGGTCCATAGTTTATACGCCATCGGCGCTGCACCCATTGGCATACCTGGATGGCCGGAATTAGCCTTTTCAATTGCATCAATTGATAATGTACGAATCGTATTGATAGAAAGTGCATCTAATTTATCTAACATATTGTAAAAACATCCCTTCCTGTAATGTACCTCTTTATATTATAGTGACAAGCATAATATCACAACTAAAATCACTATTTACTGCCCCAATATTAAAATTTTCTAGAAATAAGAGAAGTCCCCTATTTAGATTAAACTAAATAGGAGAATACATACATGAATGCACTCCCTTTTTACTCCTAAATGCTAATAGCATCCCCAAACGGAATGTTTTATCAGAAGCATTAATGTAAGTTTCTTTTTTCTTTTATATTTTTTATCTTTTGAGGAGTGACGTCATTACCTTCGGGATCGACGACTTTCACATGCTCCAACGTATCGGTCATGGACTTTCTGAAAGTTTCCAAATACTCACTTCTCAATTGGGTTTGCTCTTTCGCCTCAACTTCCGTCAAACCTTCAGCCTTTGCCTTTTTAGAAAGTTCATTAATACGGGCTATTTTTTCTTTTGATAACATAATTTCGCTCCTTCATAATCTCCGGATATTGTCATGGTATTAAAAAAAAAGCGAAATTACAAGTTCTATGATTGACTTTCCTTTGCATTCATTTGATGTTCGAGAAAACGCCTGTTCACAGTGGCCTTGGAAACATTGTATCCAAAGCCCCTTAAAGTGGCTGCGATTTCTGCAAATGTCAATCCATTGGCCCGAAGTTTAATAATTTCTTCAATAGGAATCTCCATACGGTCCCTTCCAGTGGAATTCCTTTGATTCTGAAGATTTTTTTGAGGACGGTACCCTTTTTCAACGGCTCTTATCATCCCGCGCTTTATTTTAAGATTATGTAGTTTCCTTTGATATTCTTCTACAATACCGACTATCTGGATGACCATGGCATCCGAATCCGATAACTCAAGCTCCCCATCGTGTGAGAGCGTATAAATTTTCACACCTTCTTTAAGGATGACATGGAAAAGGGCAATTTTGGCATTCCCTCTTCCCAATCTTGTTTCGTCCTGGATTAATAGTACTTCAGCTTCTTTAGTTTTAAATAGTTCGAGCATGTCAAAAATGCCATCCCGATTCAACTCATAACCACTTGCCTGTTCTTTTATTATGGAAATGACTTCAACATCCATCTTTTCTGCCAATTTGACTAATTCATCTTCCTGCCTTGCCAATGATGTTTCCTGTGACTCTTTTTCTGTGCTGACCCTACAATAGATTACCGCCTTCATAATACCCTACCTTCACTACTTACTGCTCACTGGCCAAATTCTGGACAATTTCTTCCCCTTTAACCGGAATGACGATGACTTGACCAGGTTTAATTGAATCCGCCCTGACTCCATTATGCTCTTCTATCCAACCAATGAATTCTTTTTTTGTCAAATTTGCTTCTTCATATTCTTCGGCAATTCCCCATAGGGTATCACCTTCACTTACTTCTATAGAAAGGAAATCCTTTTTTGGATCATTGTTCAATGTACAAGAGAATAAAATTGAAAAGATGAATACAGATCCCGCTAATAGAATCGTATAAATATAATTTTTGTATAAATTTTTCATAAATATCCCTCCAAAGCGAATGTTCGTTCGTATGTTATGGTCAAATTATAATACGAACGTTTGTTTCAGTCAACAAGAAAATTCGAACTTATGTTTGTATAGAGTTGGGGGCCATGCTATAATGTAGCAAAGAACATTGGGGAAGAGGTGCACAAATGACTAAACTATCAAAACGGCAGCAAGATATTCTTGATTTCATTAAAGAAGAGGTCCGCCAAAAAGGGTATCCACCTTCCGTACGGGAGATTGGCGAAGCGGTGGGACTTGCTTCAAGTTCAACAGTACACGGACATTTATCCCGCCTGGAAAGCAAAGGCCTGATTAGACGTGACCCAACCAAGCCAAGGGCCATTGAAATCATGAATTTGGAGGAAGCGAACAATATTCCAAAAGCCAATGTCGTGAACGTGCCGTTACTTGGTAAAGTAACAGCGGGAATGCCGATAACGGCCATTGAGAACATAGAAGAATACTTTCCGCTTCCCGAAAGCATGGTTCCGCATGATGACCATGTATTCATGCTGGAAATCATGGGTGAAAGTATGATCGAAGCAGGAATTCATGATGGAGATTATGTCATCGTGAAACAACAAAGCAATGCCAATAATGGAGATATCGTCGTGGCCATGACGGAAGATGATGAAGCCACTGTAAAACGATTCTTTAAGGAACCGGATTACATAAGGCTTCAGCCTGAGAACTCGAATATGGAACCAATTATTTTACGAGATGTTTCGATACTTGGAAAAGTAATAGGCTTATATAGACAAATACACTAAAAGCGCTAATCGCGCTTTTTTTGTTTGTTTAATTTATGTCTTGAATTCTCTCAATATGCTTATGGAAGAGTAGATATTGATATATTTTTTAATAGAATCAAGTTTTCATGGGAATTTAAACATCCTTTATAACGGATGGAATTTATTCTAGCGCCCAGATAAAATTCATTTCACTCTTAATCTTTGGTTCACTTTAATGGGGTTAAGATCGACCAAACCGTTCCACTGTTGAATCTGCACTTGTGTAGAACCGTATGCTTTTGCAAACGCAGAGACGGAATCCCCTTACTTGACAATATGATAAACCTCTTCAATGCTTGCATCATATTTAGTTAAATCGCTTGTTCCGATAAGGTTCACCAGTTTTTCTATATATTGGATCCGAGACGTACCCCGCATTGGTTTTCTGTAATCTTTTTCTCCATATATTTATATACAACAAAACAGGAGTTCAATAAATTGACCCCTGCTTTTATTAATGACTTTTTATAGTTTCTTTTCGAAAGTTACTCATATAAATTAAGGTAACAATCACAATTAAAATTGCAAGAACGACGTAGATATTACTGTAGTTTAAACTATTGTGATCTAACAAAAATGGATTAAGTTGAAGACTTGCATTTTTAACTTCTAATGCTTTACTAATTAGTGTAGTAGCTGTAGCCCCTGCGATAAAGTTCATCATCATATAAATGCCCATACCTACACCTGCTTGTTCTTTTGGTAGCGAACGTGACACATTATTACCTAATGCAATTTGAATAAATGTTTGACCAACATAAGCAAAAATAAGCACAATCATAATGATATATGGAGAGGAACCTGCAATAATTGACAAAATCCCATATCCTAAAAAGAAACATAATAATGCTGTGTATGCCACAAATCCATTTCCTTTTTGATCCGCGAGCTTCCCGCCTTTTCTCCCTAGGATAGCTGCAAGAGCCGCCCCAGGAAACATTACAAGTCCACTAAGCATTGGAGACAGCCCATTAACCCCTTGAAGTAAAAGAGGTGTAAGGTACGGTATACCAAACCCAATCCCAGAACTTAGAGCTGAGACAAGTAGCCCCGCAGAGAAAGTTCTATTTTCAAATAAATTCCCTTGTATGAAAGGATTTTGAGCCACTCGAATTCTCCATAAAAATAAAACAAAGAAGACAATTCCGATAAAAGCAAGTAATAAAGACCCTTGCGTAATAGCTAAAAGAAGCAAAGCAAGTGTTCCGGCAAGTAAAACGGCTCCAATCAAATCTGTTTTATTTTTTACCTTTTCTTCCTCATTATCTAGAAAAACTCTAAAGAACGGAAGCGTCAGGAGAATAAGCAGCGAAATGACAAAGAGATAGCGCCAACTTATAAAGTTTGTCACAAGTCCCGCAACAATGGGACCAACAGCTGTTCCAAAGGCTGTCGCTGAGGATGTAATCCCTAATGCTCTTCCTCGTTTTTCAGGTGTAAAATACCGAGTTGGGATGATCATGGATGTAGCCGGCATGATAGAAGCTCCCATCGCTTGTATGATTCGTCCTGCTAAAACAAACGAAAAGTTTGGTGCTAAAAAACCCATTAAAGATCCAAATGCAAAAATGAGCAGACCAACTGTTAATAAATTTTTCAACTTGTATTTATCAGCGAGCTTTCCAAACATGACAGATCCAATGGCATAGACAATAATATATCCTGTCACAATCCATCCTGCCTGTGATGGTTGCAGATGAAATTCATTTGTAATAGTAGGTAGTGCAATGTTAAACATGGTCGAGTTCATGACCGAAATTACCATTGCAAATGCTAAAATTAAGATAAGTTTTCCTTTTCTTTTTTCATTCATTTCTATCAGATCTTTTTTCATTTTTCTCCTTCTCTCTAATCTGGAATAAAGGTTGATTAATTAAGGCTAGAGAGAAATTTTTTCTCTCTAGCCTCATCATCTTCTTATCCTTTATTTTGATCTGCCATCTTTAAATCGAGGTTATGAATGTTTGCAATTACTCGATCAAAACGTAGTGGCTGAGGATCAGCTGGGAAAATATGATGCTCATATAGATCTCCCAAAGTACGGAAGAATGGTTCAAATAGACCTGAAACAAGTACTCCTACCATCTTAGTATAAGGAGAATCCAGACGGTATGAATGAACAGTGTGAGCAGGAACGTGAAGGAAATCTCCTGGGTTTAGCTTAATTTCCTCTCCATTTGCCCACATTGTCATTTGACCTTCTAGGCAGTAAAACGTTTCTGTATGATGCTCATGATAATGATCAACAATCCGGTCACCTTTTGGACCTTCCGATGAAACAACGATAAATTGTCCATCGGTATTGGTCTGAGCTGCCACAATTCGGTGAAGCTGGTCACCGGTTAAAAGGCGATCCCCTTCTCCAGACTCAAGGACATACGGGACAACTTCATCAGGACGTTTTGAATTTGCCACAAGTTTTACTTCAGTTTCTAAGTTTTCCTCGTTCGATACAAACTCAATATCAGAAACTGCTGCAGCTTGTAAGAAGCGCTCGTAAGACAATTCTTCTGCAAATGGAGGATGCTCTACATACTGATAAGGTGTACCAATTTCAGCATAATAGTTCGCAACTTTCCCTTTCGTTGTATATGAAACAAAACGAGTGCGATGACTTTGCATTTTATAGCCGTGGGTCGTATCTGCTGGAATATGAGCGTAGTCACCCGATACAAGAAGGTGCTTTTCTCCATTAAGGATAAGTTCTACTTTTCCGTCTAAAACTAAAATGCCTTCATGCGTTTCTTTATGAAGATGAAGAGGGAAAGAATCTCCTTTTCCACCTGAAAATAAGACAATTTCAAACATATCCCCTGTACTTTTTCCATTTGCCATAACTGTCGCTACTTGTCGTCCAAAGAGATAGCGAGGACCTTCCCCATTTCGTAGTATATAAGGCAGTTTTTCTTCTGGTAATTTATTAACTAATGATGTCATTTAATCCCCTCCTTATAAATAGACCATTCTACATAATTATTGTACCGACCGGTCTATAAGTTTTGATTATAAAGTAAAGAGTAACAAAATGCTACCCTTTTTTTTGTACAATCACTGGAATTTGCTTTGAAATAAGTAAAAGTGGCTGTTTATCTTTATGAGCTAGTGAGAACATAATACCGCCTTCAATCATTGAGTTAATCGTCATTCCAAGCTGTTCTGCTTCTTCATGTTCGAATCCATGTTGGATTAACTTTTTTGCAAACACATTTGCCCAACTCTTAAAAACTTCAACACATGTACATCTTAGAGGCTCACTTATTAAGGCTGTTTCACTAGCTAACAAGCCAACTGGAATTCCCTCAACATTTTCTGGGTCATTAAACTGGCTGGCTGTTACGCCAATAAAATGTTGGATGGCTTCAACAGGATCTAAGATTTGGGCCATACTTTCTTTGATTTGTTCTTCAATAGATCTTCCTGTATATTTTACAGCCTCAATGGCTAGTTCTTCTTTTCCATTTGGAAAGTGATAATAAACAGAACCACGAGGTGATCTGCTCTCTTTTATAATTTGATTCAAACCTGTTGCGTGATACCCTTGAAGTTGGAAGAGATATGCAGCAGTTTGAATAATTCTTTCTCTTGTCTCCCCTTTGACTTTCATTAAATTTCCTCCTACTAATTATGAAGACCAATCGGTTTAAGTATAGAAAACGGTAGCTAAAAAGTCAAAAATCGCTCATATTTTTATATGTTCCCTGTCTTCTTTTGGTTTAGTCTATGATGACCTTCTTCTGTGAGTGCTTTTACTGCAACACCAGCAATATCAACTTCATGGAATCTAGCGGTTAAACTAACAGAAAATGCAGTGATAGCCATTCCTGCCATCATGATTCTTACTCAACTTATTAGGTCATGTTTCATATTCATCCAAAATTCATCCCTGCCATCGCTTTGGTTATTGGCTAATTCATTTCCATTTTCATTGCCATCGACATCATTTGGTTGCAGGAATTTAAACGGGATGGTTCATGGCTATGCAAGCATTGACAAGTACGTTGAACTCAAAACTGGTATTTTATCTTATAAAGAATCTTATCAAAAGGCGGAATAAATCAATACGGCTGTCACTCGTTGAAATTCATAAAATCTTTTATTGCCAGGGAACCTGACTTGGTTATATCACCCTCCCCCCACTTTCATCCAAAAAAAGACCCTCTCATTTAAGAGAAGGCATTAGTTTGGACAAAAAAAGACCTAGTTATCCTTCATGAATTATTTATATGGGATGAAACCCTTAATAGATTGAAGAAATTTGCAACACTCCTGCCGAATAACTGGCTAGCCGAGACCCCACAGGCGCTTTCAGCCGAGGAGGCTTGGCAGACAGTCGGCAGAATGGGAGCGATTTCTGAAATCAACTGGATCTTTTTTTAAGAATAGAACTGTAGGCAAACTTCGAATTTGTCTACAGTCTGATACCCTCAAATAAGAGAGCACTACTTCTCAATATAGACCGAACGAATAAGCGTCCGGGTTCTTTCAGTACCATCCACATTTTTTTCCTTGACATCTATCGTTACATTATAAACACCTGACTTAGGTACTTCTGGAAGGGTGCCAGTAAAATTTTCGGTATCCATTACCTTAATTGAGCTTTTTTCACTAATTTCATTACCTGTTTCATCTATTAGATGAACCAAAAATGTTGTGCTGATTGGCCTTTTTTTATCATTCATTGGGTTTTTTATTAAAAATTTTGCATCTTTTTGCTTAACTTTACCTGCCATACTTAATGTAATGGGATTCTTTTCGTTAAATTGTGCTGTAAACAGGTAGGCGTCTTTGGGCGATTTAGTCTTCATTCGAACTTTCCAATCACCAATTTCAAGGTTGTTTCTATTGAATGATTGGATGGTTGCACCATTAAAAAAGGAAGATTCATTTTTGGCTGAATGAACCTTTAAGGAAGGTGAATACTTTTTATTGGATGGAGAAATCAATTCAACCTCGACATCATTTGAGGCTGTATAAATGTTTATATTACCTGGAGCTGCTTCATTTACATGGAAGCTTTGTTCGATCCAGACATTCTGTTTCAGGACATCACCCAGTACGGTTTGAGCGAGTGCGGTTGTGATGACATTATCTTCAACTCGTTCTTTATAATTGACATTATATTCAGGAATCCCAGCGGTGGAAGTGCTTCTTAAATATGGTTCAATTCTTGAAAATACAGCTGAACCGACCCGAATATGGTCGTGGTCAAAGTTGGGATCTGAAAATAAATGTGTTGCATAGGGTATTTTTGTACTCCATACATTCACTAGACCATCATTTTCCCCATATGAGGATAAATATTGTCCACCCATTGATAAGGCTGATAAAGCCGGGCCTCTGTTCAAGCCTGCCACAGTGAAATACATGTTTTTACGAGAATTAACATGGTTATCGGTGACAGAACGAAATTCCGCCATTTTACCAACTTGTAAAGAATAAGTTCCCTCATCTTTTTGACCTAATAGGGAACCGAGCCAGCCCGCATACCAGCTATAAGCCAAATCAGCTAGGTGAGAACCATGATGAGGGGAAGCTAAAGTGATCACCCTTCCAACATATTGGTGTGCTCCATAGTGTACTAGGGCCGCTTGGGTATCTGGGCCCCCTTTGCTGTGAGCGATAATATTTACTTTTTCGCCCCCGAAATGGTTACTGATTTCTGAAAGCATTTGAGCTAAAAGCCTTCCATTAGCATATTGGCTCACTGATCCATTTCCAGCTGAATCATGAAGCTGAACAAAAACAGTTTGGTAGCCCGCTTCATATGCCTTGGTATACATATCATTGACACCATGATATTCCGTTTCACCGTACCAGCTGGTTGAACTGCCGTTTTTGCCTTGAACAAACACGATCGGCGGTTTCTTTGTATCAAGATTGGGAGGAATGCTTCCAAGAAACCAATCCCCTGGACTGAAAGTTTCGGAAGGAGGCATCAATTTTCCTGCTGAGGAAATGTCTGGCTTAGCCATAATTAAAATGGTTAGAATGAGGACAAGAAAAACGACATAATTGATTACATTCCTTTTCAATTGTTATCTCCTCCAATATCAAGTGGAATTTTTTCGAACTCATCCTATTATCAACGCCCTCCTTCCAGTCCTTCATTAGTATATATTTGTACTTTTGCATACCATTACCTGCTATCTTCATAAAGATGGGAGAAAAAAACTAGAAGAAGTTCATAAAAAATGGAGATATAGTATGAAGATTCGCCTTCAATTCAATTTATGTATACAGTCATTTTCCATTTATGAAAATATACTTATGGAGGAAATCCTTATATCGATGCTGTATGTTCACGAAGAAAAAGAGAATAAGCCCTTCTCCTGCAAAGGATATAGGGCTTGAATTTTTTTATGATCGTCCAATTATTATTCTTCGAATTTGCCACTGTCCAATTGCTCCTATTCATGGTGTTTTGAAGTCCATCCTCATTAAGTAAATCGTTGAAAAAAATTCTTTCACAGCAATTGGCTGCGATATTTAGCTCCTTTAAGTACTCCCCACCACCCTACATACCCATATCTCACAATGAGAACTGGATAAATATTATCAGGGATAACTCGTCCTTCCGATTGTACAATTTGTTTATATAATTTTCCTTTCCCCTTTTTCCCCCTCTTTCCATCATTACTTAAATCTTGTCCCAGAAATGGCTACTTTGGTGAAGAAACGCTGATACACTTGACCCTTCAACTACATTTGAAGTGTAGGTGAGGGTCAAAAAAAATGATATCGTCGATCGAGAACCCTACACATTCAGCAAACAAATAAGCCTTATCGATTCGCAAAGGAATCTTATATTGCTCATAGTCAATGTAAGTCCTCTTGGCCATTTTCAGCACTTTAGCCATTTCTTCTTGTGTTAAACCCTTATACTTCCTCGCTTGTTTTAGTGTGAACTTAACGTTTGTCATATCTTGTCACCACCTATCTAAAAAAATAATATCACACTTGAAGTATAGTTACCAACATTTTTTCGTAAAATTCACGCACTTTAAGTTTACTCACTTTCACTCATGGTGTATATTCAAGTAAGAGGTGAAGAAATATGCACATTGGTGAACGGATTAAAATGTTAAGAAAAGAAAGAAAAATGACACAAGAAGATTTGGCAAATATATTAAAGGTGGCCCCAACGGCAGTATCAGCTTGGGAATCCGGACGGAATAAACCTTTAATGGATAAATTGAGCATGATGTCCACATGCTTTGAAATACCGCTATCCCACCTCATTGAAGGAGCACCTATCGTTAAAAATACTCCTGGAATGGAATTTCTAACTGAAAAGAATGTTAGATTAATTGGAGTCTATGGTAATATCCCTGCTGGGGAGCCTAATTTCACCAACGAATATATAGAAGCCTATATGCCGACATTAAATTCGATGCTAAAATCGAATAAAGAATATTTTTTCCTTAGAGTGAATGGCAATAGCATGAACAAAGAATTCAGTGACGGATCATTGATTCTCGTTGAAAAAACAACCTACGTTGAAAACGGAAAAATTGGAGTGGTCTTGGTAAATGGTCACGATGCTACGGTCAAAAAAGTGAATATCGTTGAAGAAAACATCACACTCACCCCCTGCAGCACGGATCCTTTTTATGAAGAAAAAACCTATAACATCAAAGATGATAGAGTCCGAATTTTAGGAAAAGTGGTTCAAGCCATTAAAATATACGATTAATATCATTTAGAGGGTTTCAAAATAAAAAAATAATGAGCAACAATACATAGATACAATTCCTTCAGTTCTCTTATTTGCTGATACATATTAGGTAAAAGCCATCATGGTTTGTGCTTTTTAGTATGGATCCTTTTTATATGTCTTTACAAAGAATCCATTTAAATTTGTGTCAGCCTATAAAAAAGCATACCTTACATTAGTAAAGGAGTAGAGATCAATAATATTTTCGTCATTTTATTCCCCTTTCACTTCTTCCGCTAATATCCAAGTACTCAAATAGGACATTAGAATGTACTCGTTATTTCATTACATGAATTTTTCCTGAACAAGGAAAAGCCCCTCTCTTTTTGAGAAGGGCTTCCTGCGTGGTGTGCTTCTGGAAGTTAAAAATAATTTAACCATCAACTATTACTTATTCATTTCACCCGCAATTTCTGGTTTACTGTAATGGTGTACTGACTGTCAAGACCGTTCCAATCTTTAATTTGCTGAACCGTACTTCCATAAGCAATGCTTAAGGAGTATACGGTGTCACCACTTACGACAGTGTGGTATACAGCTGTACTTTTCTTTGTAAGATTGAAGCATTTAACTAAACCGTTTACATGTCCGCGAGCCAGTAATTCGATAAAGGATGCCGTTTTCAATTTGGCTGCGTCATTGACATTATCGATAAATCCATTTTCAGTCAGTAGTGCAGGCATGTCGGTTTCACGGAGCACATGTAAATCTCCTGTTTTTTGTCCTCTGTCTTGGATGTTGATAAGCTTCATGACCTCTGAATGAATATGATCTTGATACGTTTTCGTAATCTGGTTAGTGGACGTATAAATGTAATCCTCGTACCCAGTGCCTCCGCCGGCATTAATGTGGATGGAGAGATAGAAGTCAGCTCCCCACGCGTTTGCTGCATTCGTCCTATCGTTTAAAGAGGGGTACGTATCTTGGGTCCTGCTCATTTTTACAGAAACGTTATTATATTCTATTAATAATATATCTTTAATTCGAGTTGCAATGGATAAAGTTAAATCCTTTTCTCTCAATCCATTCCCCACCGAGCCTGGATCCGTACCGCCGTGGCCGGGATCAATAAATACTTTTACCATTTCTATCACCTCTATTAATCTTATGTTACGTATCAAAGAGTGCTTGTACACATAACTATCGATTAAAGAAATTTCAAAATAAAGAATTCTTCTTCTCGGCTACAGTTCCAAAAAAAATACACCCCTAAAGGTGTTGGCATTATATGATGACATTCGCCAGGCCCCCTAGCGAATGTCCAACCAATAAGTATGGAGGTTCAAACCCCACGATAGTTAATGCTTCACGTAAGTGTTAACAATACTTATCGCGTCTTGGCTTGCCTTCCGTTTATCGCTGCCAGCAACACCTAAGCGATTATAGGAAAATAAAGAGTATGCTTCCGAAATTGCCGGTAGTATTTTCATCCAACCCTCTATCGGTCCAGAGCCACCGTTAATCAACTATATTTGGTTTGCCTTTTCCACTAATATTATATTGTAACGTCCCATTTGGTGGTTCCACTTTACATTTTTCTATTTTCAATGTCCACACCTCACTTTGTATAGATTACTCTACGTGTCTAACAAGCTATTGGTTTCATTTGTTGAAGTTCTAACATAATGCCTTAATTTTTACGTAGGTTATCTGGAAACTTATCCTGTATAAGGTTAGCTTAAATTTTAAAAGGAGAGTTCGTATGATGAATGAATATGGTAAGTTTGAACAATTGGTTCAAAAGTTTGATCAAGGAAGCAAGCTAGTTCGCGCATGGGAATTAAAAGGCGGAATTTCTGCTCAGGTTACAGGACTTGAAATATTACGAGCTTCAGGGCGGATCATAAAAATGATCGTTCGTCAGCATGGTGATAATGACTTAAAACGGAATCCAAATGTTGCAGCAGATGAACACAAGCTCTTAGGGATATTGAAAGCTGCAGGTTTGCCTGTACCGATGCCATATTACCTCGAGCAATCGTGCGAGATTTTTTCCAAGCCATGCATACTTATCGAGTTTATTGAGGGCAAGTCAGAGTTCATACCCTCAAATCTTAATGATCATATCTTACAATCGGCAATCAATCTAGCAAAAATCCATCGTGTTGATTGTACGAATCTATCTTTATCATTCCTGCCTAAATTGGAGAATACATATATCGAGATGTTAAATAATAAAGATAGGGTAATCCTGGACGATACATTAAATCTGAGCTTGATTAGAGATTTATTAAAATCATTCATGCCTCTACCTTCCATGAATAAGGAAGTGATCCTTCATGGTGATTATTGGCCGGGAAACCTATTATGGAAAGAGGATAAACTAGTTTCCATAATTGACTGGGAAGATTCAGGCTTAGGGGACCCTTTGGCTGACCTTGCCAATAGTCAACTTGAAATTTTATATCATTTTGGAATGCAAGCGATGAATGACTTCACCAATCAATATAAATCGATGATGCCTGAGGTAAATTTTACAAACTTACCTTACTGGCAATTATTTGCCGCATTACGGTTATCTACATTTCCTGAATGGGGCTTGGAAAAGAGCAAAGAAGATAACTGGCGGAATAGACACAAGTCCTTTGTTCGTCAAGCGATTAACCGAATTCGTTTAAATTAATGCATAATCGATTTTTTAAAAATGAGTGAAAGATCTGATATGCCCCGGATATTTTTGATAAAGGCATTTATACTAGTCCCTTTATCATTTATTTTCATAAACTAACAATGACTTTCAAAAAAAATCCAGGAGGTGTTCCAATGTTTAATAAGCCCTGGAGGCATCCGAAAGGCGGTCAATGTCCACCACAATATTGCCCACCTCACAGTATGCCAACTCAGTATGATCCACCTCAAATCTCCCCAGCAAAGCAATATGTCAAAACTAATGTCATTAACACTGTCATTCCGGTTTTTCACCCGACACATACAACTACCGTGAATAAACACTTCATCACGTATAAACATAATTTTCCGCATACCAGAAGTGTCATGGCAGAATGTTATACCCAAAGCTTTGTTTGTGGAGTTCCTCAGCCCCCCCGTTTTTCGAGGAGAATGTTAAGATATTAATTAAAAAAACCCCGATTCGGGGTTTTTTTATTAATTCCTTCCGCCAACCTTTGAAAATTGACATTCAAAGGATTTACAACTGTCTAAATGCAAACTCCCTATACTTTTTAAAGTCTTGTTTTTGATAAAACTCTTTTGCAGCTATGTTTTCAAACCAATAATCCAGTTCAATTAAATCTATATCATTCTTTTTGGCAATATCATAGACCTCATTCATTAGTTTTTTCCCGTAACCTTTTTGGGTTTGATTTTCAACGATACTAAGCTGATGCACATATACTGATTTATACGCATTTTTAAAAGCGCTTTCTGGATAGTTCTTAATTTCAATCCATGCATAACCGATCGCTTCTTCATGTTCTTTTAAAATTAGAAAAACAAAACTGTTATTTGCAACCAAACTTTTGAAAGTTTCTTTCATTGCACTATAATTATATTCCTTAAAAAATTTAGGATATAGTTTTGCATGCAGATTGTGAACATTTCGATTTAATTTTGCAATTACTTCATGATCCCTGGTTTGACTAACATACATAATTATCCTCCTGTCTATATCCTGTGAATTTCTTTATACACACAACGTCTACATTCAAAAGTACATTCATTTATATAGGCCAGTCAATAGTCGTAAAGAAGAATCCCATTCCTTTAGAGGCAAAGTTCTTTTTTCATTCTGGGTAAAAAAAAAGATGCAAATAAACAGTTTCAACATACTAATAAATAAAGTGGAAAATTTCCTTAACATTCTGGAAGGTGATGATCATGACTTACCCTCTTTTTATTATGACTGGCATTAGTGGCTCAGGTAAATCAGCAACTTCACTGGAATTGCAGAAAATCATGGTGGATTTCAATGAATTGATATGGATCTTATCGTTAACAATGACGATTATCAAACAGCATGTGATAATTGGTTGAAAGTTGCCTATTATAGTGCTTATTCCGGACGTAATTCCGTATTATTCGGCAATGTACCCGATCCATATAATGTTGAAATTTGCGTCCATTACCCTTTATTTAATCCAGTTCATTACCTACATCTTTATTGTAACGGTGAAGCACGTACACAACGATTAGCGGCTCGTGGCAAATGGACGGCTGACAGCATAAAATATATGAATGCACGATCTGAGAAGTTAGTTCAAGAAGCCAATACATCTGTACCACCAATACCTACTTTAGACACTTCTACCACTTCGCCGCCCCAAGTCGCCAAGTTAATTAAACAATGGATAATGAAGAACTTGCCTAAATAAGAAAAATTTTATAAATTGATTCTAAGTGTAGCTACATCATCAATTTCAGTGACTAAAAAGAATTGACCATTGACTTCTAAAATACAAGGTGATTGCATTCATTCTTCCTCCTTTCTTTAGAAAGATAAAATAGTATATGAAAAATATATTAAAGTGTAATAGTTTAATAGTTTGATTTTAAGAGGAAATAATATGTTTGATTACTATGTTAATGGCATTAGGGGATTTCTTTTGTAAGTTAGAAGTGCCTTATTTCATTCGCGGACACTCTATTGGCGGTCAAGGTACCTTCTTGGAGCGTTCATTACATAGGAGTGATAAATCCTCCTGAAAAACGAATAGTGAGTATTTAGCTATTGTTGGATAACATTTTTACAATATATTCTATCGAGGTATATTTTAAAATAAATAATGTCTTTACAGAGGGTTTCCAACAGTGCTTAAACAACTTTAGCCGAATAACTTTTAATTAATTTCATATTCTACCGCTTTTCTATTCCTTAAATTCTTAGTAAAAAAATCTGCTACCCAGATGTCCTTATTGATGGGCATTCTGCACAACAAAAAATGGACAAATCCTTCATAATCCAATCCAACAGCGAACTTAATGTTATACTAAGTGGTATTCTGAATAATAAACAACATATTGGAAGCTATAGTGCCTTTCAATACAAGAGCTTCCCGGAGTTTTAAAGGATTACAATACCTTGATGAAATCTCAATATGTTGCCTTTACTGCACTTGGCAATCCGTATGACTTTGGAGGAATAATAATTGAACAATATGATAGAAATAAGCCAACTTGAGCGAGAGCGTATAAATGCTTTACAGCGGTATCAAATACTTGATACACCGCCAGATGGCGCTTTTGACAGGGTTACAGCTCTTGCGTCGCAATTACTAAACGTCCCCATCGCAATAACAAGCCTCGTCGACACGGACCGGATTTGGTTCAAGTCCCATCATGGTTTGGATGTGGAGGAAATAGATAGGGAGCCAGGGCTTTGCGCTTCGGCCATTCTTAAAAATGTTCCTTATATTCTTAACGATGCCAGTATAGACCCCCGATCATTGGCCAACCCTTTGGTTGCAGGTGAAAACGGATTTCGTTTTTATGCAGGCATCCCATTGAATACCCATGATAACCATAACCTTGGCGTGTTGTGCGTCATTGATTATAAGCCGCGTACGATTACAGAAGAAGAGCTGGATATTCTCAGGTCTCTTGCACAAATCGTCATGGATGAAATGGAATTGCGTCTGGCTTCACTTCAAATCAATAAACTCAGTAAGGATAAATCCGACTTATTGGCGGTCTTAAGTCATGAAATCAGAAACCCATTGAACGGGATTATGGGGATGGCAGAACTGTTACTATCAACTGAATTGACCGAAGAACAAAAAGAATATACAGAAATCATTGAAACGAGCGGAAAGTCACTGCTTACTGTGCTTAGTCATATATTGGATTATTCGAAAATGGATGAAGGTAAAATGGAAATGAACATTCAACCATTTGATATCCGTTCCTGTGTGGAACAGGTCATCCAACTATTCACAGCGGAAATCGATAAAAAGGGAATCCAACTAGTAGGGGAAATCGATTCAGATATTCCTATGGTATTATTAGGGGATGATCATAAGATTCGTCAAATCCTTGTTAATCTAGTAGGAAACGCCATTAAATTTACGAATAACGGGGAAATTAACATTGCCGTCGCTTTGATTCCCGATGAAAATAATCGTGATTTCGTTCGTCTATCCTTCACTGTGAAGGATACAGGAATCGGTATCCCCACTGACAAAATCGACGGGTTGTTTCATTCCTTCAATCATATGCTTCCGAAAGGATATGAGGAAATGTATAGTGGAACTGGATTGGGACTTTCCATTTGCAAACGATTGACGGAATTGATGGACGGACATATTTGGCTTGATGAGTCCAGTGAAAAAGGGTCTACCTTTGCCTTCGAAATTGATTTGCCGGCTTTAAACCAAGAATGAAAACCGTTATTTCAATAATCCATATGAATACAATGGGCCCAGATTTTTCTGGGTCTCTTTTTCTTGTTCTTTTTCATGATGAATGCATTTGACATTATCTCCACTATCCATCAACAACCATCCTTGTTTTTATTAACCCGCTGTTGCCGTTCACCCTGTAATTCGTTTTTTATATACTTTGTTCTTTAATATGTTCTCACTGGTGATATAAGTTGACGATAGGAGGAATTACCGCTTGGCTCTATTAAAACAGGTCTCATTGGACCACCAAAACTTAGCTTTACATCTTTTTCTTTAATCGCTTTTAAGGCATCCAATAAAAAACTTCCATCCAGTGATATACTTAACCCCGCTTCACCTCTGATTGCCTTGATGCTTTGCGTTTCTTCTATTTTCCCTAATTCCGATGAGTTAGAAGATATCCTTAGCTCACTATTATCCAGGATTTCTAAATGTACATTGTTATTTCTCCATTCACTTGCAAAAAGGCAGGCCCTATCAATACCCCTTAACAGTGTTTTGGTATCCAAGGTGATGATCGTTTTAAAATCTTTTGGCAGCAATCCTGATGCATTCGGATAATTACCTTCAATCAGCCTTGAAAAAAGTGAGATATTGTTTGATTTAAAGACGATATAGCTTTTTGTGATGAAAATATGTATGATACCCGATTCATCATTAATTAACTTGGTTAACTGATTAAGGCTTTTACTTGGAACGATGAAAGACCCATTCACCATCGATTCTAACGGAAGTTCTCTTAACGCTAAACGATGGGAATTTGTTGCAACACAAGAAAGCCTGTTTTCCCTGATTGACAAATTGACTCCTGTCAGAGCAGGTCTTGCCTCGCTTTTAGAAACGGCAAACACAGTCTGTTTTATGATTTCCAATAATTCAACACTTGGGATATTAAAATAACCTGCTCCATCTATTTGAGGAAGATTTGGATATTCACCGGACTGTAATCCATTTAAGTTCGTTACTATTTCATTTGATTTAATAGTAACTGATTGATTTTCGTTCAGCTTTAAATGGATGACCTCAGGTAATTTTTTTACGATTTCACTTAAATATTTAGCCGATAATACAACAGTACCCTTTTTATAAACCTCCAATTCCTTTACACCATCAATCGTTAAAGGAATGGTTTTTTCTATGACAATATCGGAATTACTACCAAGAAGGGATAAGCAATCGCTATTTGCCACTATCTTTATTCCTGATAAAATGGGTACTGGTGTTTTTATGGAAACGGCATGGCTGACATCTGAAATCGCCTTATTGAAACATTCTTTGTTTATTATAAATTCCATGAAATAAGTTCACCCCAATATAATCGTTAAAGGAATAATTCGACAAAATTCCTAAAAACCCCTGTTTAACCTTCTTATATGTTGCTTTCAGGTTCGAAGAAGCGGCTTATTGTATCACTTTCGGCCTAAGATTGAGAGTGAAAGGATATATTCTGCAATGACAGAGAATATGAAACTGACTATAGGTGGTATTGGTTTAATATGAGTCCTTTAGATGATAAGATTCATGGGGGAAGTGATTGAAAATAGATCAATATTTAGGAGGAGTTCATCTTGAATCCTTATGCATTTTTGGCAATAGCCATCCTAAGTGAAGTGTTTGGCAGTTCGATGTTAAAAGTATCAAACGGGTTTAAAAGGTTATTCCCTTCCATTGGTGTGGTAATTGGAATGGGTTTGGCTTTTTATTGCTTATCGTTATCATTAATAACCATACCGCTTGGAACGGCTTATGCGATTTGGTCAGGAATAGGCACAGCTTTAACGGCATTAGTGGGAGTTATCGTTTATAAAGAAGGCTTTAACGTGAAAAAATTTTTAGGTTTAGTCCTGATCATTGGAGGGGTGATTGTTTTGAAACTCTCTAGTGGTGACACTCATTAGCAATTTAGTAATCGGAGGTAATAATATGAAAGGATACATAGCTTTAGGAATATCAATCATTAGTGAAGTATTTGGTACGACCATGCTTAAGTTGTCTGAAGGATTCACTCATTCATTCGCTTCATTTGGGGTTATAATAGGATTTGGCATAGCATTTTATAGCTTATCTTTATGTCTTAAAACAATTCCGTTAAGCTTAGCATATGCCATTTGGTCGGGAATAGGCACAGCTTTAACGGCATTGATTGGTGTACTAATATGGAATGAGGCATTTAGTATCACTACATTAGGCGGCTTAGTATTAATCATTGGGGGAGTGGTTTTACTAAATGCTTCCCATACCTCCAAACAAGTGGAAGGAGAGTCAAACTAAGTTTGACTCTTCTTCTCTCCCCGCTCGTTCAAATTAAAAATGCCTTTAAAGACCCCCACTGCGGCCTTCTATTGAATGGGGCTAACTTTCAAGAATCTGACCTACCATTGAAGAAAACTCCCCAGTCTTTTTCCTGAATAACCTGATTCCGTTTCTTCCTTAGCTTGCCCTCATATACCATTCCTTCACCAAGTCCTTCGTGCAAAGTCCGTGAACTTGAATTTATCGGGTCTATGCCTGGATTCGCTATATTGAAACAAGCTTCCATCGATTAAATGGACCGTACTTTTCACAACTGCCACCATATCGAAGTCTTCAATGTCCAATAATTGTTTATCTTCCTCACTGCATGGCTCCACGGTGATTTCCTTGTTGGAAAAACCAATCTGGAGCCCTAGTTCCTTTTCGATATATCCATAAATCGAATCCTCACAAATTTCCTTTGTCAGGTTAGTTACGAACTCACTTTTGAAATAGTCTTTGTCCAGTATGATCTTCTTTCCATTGATTTGGCGTACCCGGAACACTTTCCACACTTCACCATCATCAGTTAAGTCTAGAAGCTTGGCCATGTTTGCGTCGGGGGTCTCAAGCTCCAACTTATGGATGATCGTTTTGGAATGCAAATTCAACTTTTCCACCATTTCTTTATAGGAAATCAACCCTGCTACAGGAAAATTAAATTTGCTGAAATCCAAGACAAAGGAACCCTTGCCTTTAATTTTATGGATATATCCATTTTGTTCAAGCAACTGTAAGGACTTTCTCACAGTATCCCTGGAGATGTCATACTCTTCCATGAAGCTGCTTTCGGAAGGAAGCTTTGAATTTGTCGGAAAGGTTCCTTCTTCAATTTTTGAAACGATATCACTATATAGCGATAGATATTTGCTGTTCATTTCATCACCACAATATATTTTTCTTAGTCTGCTACTCGTCCTTTTTCAACAAATAGACAACCGATTCATAGGGACGAAGGATAAAATTATCTGCAAGGTCTTTCGAATCGATATAGTTTGAGAGCAGGAGCTCAAAGTTGTATCCGGATAGATTTATATCCTTTGGAATTTCGAAGGACGCTTCTTTTGCATAAAAGTTATTGATGACCAAAAGTTTCTCGTCTTCATAACTGCGTACATAAGCGAACAATTGGTCATGGTCGCCAAGAATATCCTGATAGTCCCCATATGCAATGATATCATGTTTCTTGCGTAAGAATATAAGTTTTTGGTAATGATGAAAAATGGAATCCTGATCCGCCAGTGCGTGTTCAGCATTGATGATCTTAGCATTATCAGGCACTGCAATCCATGGAGTCCCTTTTGTAAATCCTGCATGCTCCGTATTTTCCCACTGCATGGGAGTTCGCGAGTTATCACGGGATTTAGCTTGAAGGATTTCGATTATTTCCTTTTCATCCTTGCCTCCCTCTTTTAAAATACTGTAATAATTAATCGATTCCACATCCCGGTATTGTCCAATATCATTGAATTTCGGATTGGTCATCCCTATTTCCTCCCCTTGATAGATATAAGGGGTTCCCCTAAGCATATGAATGGCTGTTGCCAGCATCTTGGCAGATTCCTTATGATACTCTTGATCATTCCCGAACCTTGATACGATCCTCGGCTGGTCATGGTTGCACCAGAACAGGGCATTCCACCCATTTCCTTCTTGCATCCCATATTGCCAGCTGCTTAGGATTTCCTTTAACTGCCTAAAGTCAAAATCTGCAAGTGACCACTTTTCCCCATCCTTATAATCCACCTTTAGATGATGGAAACTGAATACCATGGACAGCTCCTTTTCAACTGGAGATGAATATTTGATGCAATGGTCAATGGTCGTCGATGACATTTCCCCAACAGTCATCACCTCTTCATCCTTCCCAAAAGTTTCTTCGTTCATCTCTTTAAGGAATTGATGAATTTTGGGACCATCTGTATAAAAGCATCGTCCATCTCCATCTTTGTCATTTTCATAAAAGTCAGGTTTCGAAATAAGATTGATGACATCCAAACGGAAACCTTTAACACCTTTATCCATCCAGAAGTTTACTATATTGAAGATTTCCTGCCTTACTCTGGGATTTTCCCAGTTAAGGTCAGCTTGTGTCCGATCGAATAAGTGAAGGTAGTATTCATCATGTTCCGCTACATATTCCCATGCAGGGCCTCCGAATTTGGAAATCCAATTGGTAGGGGGCTCTCCATCCTTCGATTTCTTGAATATATAATAGTCCTTATATTCTTTCTCTCCAGCCAATGCTTTTTGGAACCATTCATGCTCTGTTGATGTATGGTTGAATACCATATCCAGCATGATTTGGATATCCCGCGAATTAGCTTCCTTCACCAATCTTTCGAAATCATCCATCGTTCCAAAAGCAGGATCAATGGATGTATAATCCGCAACGTCATATCCATTATCATTTTGCGGTGAACGATAAAAAGGGGTCAGCCAAATATAATCCACTCCCAGTTTATTCAGATAATCAAGTTTTTCAATAACACCATTTATGTCCCCGATGCCGTCACCGTTCGAATCCTTAAATGATTTCGGATAAATTTGATAGATGGTACTCTTTTTAAAATCCTTCATTGTAATTCCTCCTCTAATATCCCCGATGTATCTTTTGTAAGTATGGTAAAAAAGAGGGAGAATGCTTCTCCCTCCGCGTTATTAAGCATTTAATTTCGTTGTTTTCGTTCTAGTTTTCAAGTTCATTTTAGGACGCTTGGAAAATGCTATTGTCAAAATGAATGGCACAACGAAAGCAACCAACATCGCGAGTGCAAACATTCCCATATGCTGCGGCTGGATGGATAGGATACCTGGGATCCCTCCAACACCGATGGAGTTTGCCATTACTCCAGATCCGACTGAAACGATGCCTGCGAAGAGTGAACCGATCATACCGGCTAAGAACGGGAAGCCGTATTTCAGGTTAATCCCGAACATGGCTGGCTCGGTTACACCGAGATAACATGAAATCGTGGCGGGTATGGAAACTTGTCTTTCCTCCTGGTCCTTTCTGTTAATGTAAATCATCGCAAGCACTGCTGTACCTTGTGCAATATTGGATAATGCGATCATCGGCCATAGGTTCGTACCGCCCAGCTCACTCATAAGCTGAAGATCGATTGCGTTTGTCATGTGATGCAGGCCTGTAATGACAAGCGGTGCATAGGCAAAGCCGAAAACGGCAGCAAATAGCCAGCCAACTGATGAGGTCAATCCTGAATATACAACCGTAGAAATGACAGAACCGATTTTCCAGCCTATTGGCCCCAAAATGGTATGGGCAATGATTACGGTTGGAAGTAAAGCGAAAAATGGAACGACGATCATGGAAATGGAATTGTGCACTTTATCTCTCAAGAACCGTTCTAAATACGCCAAGACGAACCCTGCAAGTATTGCTGGAATGACTTGAGCCTGATAGCCGATCATATCGACCTGGGCAAAACCGAAATCCCAAAAAGGTATGTCACTTGCCTTTGTGTTTGCCACTGCATATGCATTAAGAAGTTGTGGGGAAACAAGGGTCAAACCAAGGACGATGCCGAGAATTTGAGTCGTGCCCATTTTCTTCGAGATCGACCATGTAATCCCAACAGGAAGAAAATGAAAAATAGCTTCACCTATTAGCCACAGGAAGGCATGGACACCTGCCCAAAATTGTGAAATATCCACAAGGGTCTTTGTGCTGTCATCGAACAATTTAATATCCCCGATGATATTGCGGAATCCAAGAATCAGGCCGCCAACGACTATGGCAGGAATCAGTGGAGTGAAAATATCTGCAAGATGTGCGATCATACGCTGCAGCCAGCTCATATTCTGTTTAGCCGCTTTTTTCACATCTTCTTTTGACGCTTCCTGTAGTCCAGCTATGGAAACGAATTCATTATAAAACGATGATACTTCGTTCCCGATTATGACCTGGAACTGGCCAGCTTGTGTAAATGTTCCTTTCACAAGCTTAATCGATTCGATATTCGTTACATCCGCCTTGGCGGGATCTTTCAAAGCAAAACGCATTCTTGTCGCACAATGCGTAACCGTCGCAATATTCTCTTTCCCTCCGACATGTTGAAGCAAATCCGTTGCTGGTTCTGTGTATTTACCCATTTCACTACTTCCTTTCCCTAGAAAGCAAAATATAGTTGTTTTTATAACCTGTACGTATAGGTTCTGTATACGCTTTCATATTATCCTGTACGTACAGGTATTGTCAAGAACTTTTTCCCTCACTTTAAAAGGATTGATTTTCATGTACTTTCATTTACTATACTGTTATTGCTAATATGGATGTTTGATAATATTCATGTTATCCCGTAATTTCTCAAGAAAGACGAGTAGCTGAAAAATTCCGAAATAGGGTATAATGATGATATAACCTCTCAATTAACATTTTAATGGTTAGAATTTAGCAGGGAAATGGGAGATGAACTTATGTCTGAATCTAATAAATTTCCACTTATATCAGGTAATCTTTCTCTGGATTTAGTGAATACGGAACTAGTCAGTCGTGGTCAACGGCAAGACTTATTACTTTCAGAACGGGATGTCCTGGACTGGCTTGCTGTAATAAAAGGGAAAAACTCATTTTGGGATAATCAGCTTCCCTTAAGAATTAAAGAGAGAATTCAACAGGTATATGTAGGCATTCTAGAAATGCGTACTATTTTAAGAAAACAATTTGAGTTAATAGCAGATGGGAATCCGATTCCTGATGAGTTTATCGCCTTTTTAGAAAATAAAATTGAAAAATCACCTTTCACTTATAAATTAATGGATCAAAAACTGGTTCCCATACCTGTTGGAGAAGCGGAAGATATCCTGCAATCTTATATTTCTTTTGACTTATTAACTTTAATTGAAGAACATAAGCTGTCATCACTAAAGCGATGCTCGAATGATGATTGCGTCTTGTTATTTATCGATGAAAGCGGAAGACGCAAGTGGTGTTCAATGAAAATATGCGGTAATAGAAAAAAGGTAGCACGATTTCAACACCGGAAATCTGATGATGAATGAAGATCTAACTTATTATATTAGTGGTCAGACTGTGTACAAATTTGAAGAAAGCTGGTTGCCTACAGTTTATTCATTATAAAACGTTCCAGCTGATTTCAGAAATCCGCCCCTTTCCGCCTACTGTCTGCCAAGCCGCGAGCGTCTGTGGCGTCTTGGCTAGCCAGGGAGTCGGCAGGAGGTCGCAAATTTCTTCAATCCATTTAGGGTTTTATAAAACAGTAAAAAACCTTGTTTGATTCATGGTTCGGGATGAGACCATTCTGAACCTCCTCTTGTCGACAAATTGAGTTGGCTTTTTTTATGTATTTTTAAACTAACCATTAAAAATAGTTTTGACAGGTTAGTTTAATTCGTGTAAAGTCTAATTATATAAAAAAGGAGGGGTAATATTGGACCGTATATCAGTAGCGAGGCATAAAGAAAAACGCTTTTTTCATATTCGTTATTTATCGAAGATGAAGGGAAAAGGAAGAAGCCCTTTACAGATAAATGTAAAGGACGCAATAACGGGGCTGATTGGGGGATTTTTAACTATATTCGCTTTAATTCTTTTAACAAAAATAACATCAGCAGTGTGGTTAATGGCTCCATTTGGTGCCAGCTGTGTACTGGCGTTCGGTCTGTGGAACGCACCATTATCACAGCCACGGAATATTATTGGCGGCCATTTTGTTTCAACATTCGTAGGTTTAGCTTCCTATCATTTTTTTGGCGATGAACCTTGGGCAATCGGCTTGGCTGTCGGATTAGCAATTGCGGTGATGATGCTGACAAAAACGACGCACCCACCAGCTGGGGCAGACCCGCTTGTAGTTATGCTTGGTCAGTATAGCTGGAGTTATTTATTTACGCCCGTTTTAACTGGTGCTGTGATAATCGTTTTACTGGCATTGTTAATTAATAATTTGCGCAGCAATCGGAGCTATCCAACTTTTTGGATTTGATTGCTTTTTAATGTGATTAAGCATGGAAAGTAACTTTGCAATGTTTCACTATCATGTAATAATTAAAAACGAGGAACTCTTAGGCTCCTCGTTTTTGTCAGTTATAAGTGCTGGTAATCCTGTAATTAATCAAGATCTCCCATAATTTTTATAAACCATTATTTTTCAGTGTTTAGTTTGACATGCGTTTCTGCCACTTCCACTCCGTTCACAAGGAGTGATATTCGATGGACTCCCTTGTAATGTCGACGTGTAGTAAGATCTTTCCAATTGTGGATTCTCACTCTTTCAACTCCTTCACCACCTGAGAAATCCCTATCTGCCAAAAGGAAAATTTTACGGGACGTTTTCTGATTGGCTTTTACGAAATCGATGGCATACTCAATGCGAAGTTTCGCTGTATTCTTCACTTGCACTTGAAAGCCGAAATGAAGTTCACTGGTTTCCCCAATATAAATTGAGTCTGGTTCATTTCTAATAAATGCGTTTGTAATGATATTCGGATTATTCAATACATCCGTGTATCCAAATAATGAAAGCACTTCTGGTTCTGCTTGACGAACTAGAGTCCTGCATCCCCGTCGGACAATCCAAATCGTGTTGGGTTCTCCGCTTTCATGCCAGCGCTTGGCAGTTTCTATTACGGCATTTGGATGATCTCTCGAAATGTCATTCAAGTTATTGGCCACACTTTTGCGTACATAGAGAGACGGGTCGTTTTTCAGGTTCTCAAGTACTTCCAAGACTGGTGCCGGATCGGATTTGAACATCGGTAAAGATTGCCCCCAAGGTAGCCTGGGCCTGCACCCCTCACTTGCCAGCCTGCGGACATGCTCATCCTCATGTTTTGTCCAGTTCTTCATCTTTTCGATCATTCGAGCGGGATCAAGCAAGATAAAAGCACGTACTGCAAATTCGGAGGATGACTTTGAAGTAAACCGCTCCAACGCATCAAGCGATAACGGCCAATCTTTCTTATTCAATCCATGTACTTCTACAAAATCCGGGAAAAATAAATATCTAAAACCTTCACAATCCTTATCAAGTCGATATAAAATACCCAAAGCCTCTTGATAATCACTTGGAAGATGCTTTCCAAGAGTAATGGAAATGTGCCTTATTCGTTCTTTTAACTTTCTTTCGTCCCAATGCTCATCCATAACTTCTCCAATGAACGATTCAGTAGAAAAGGACAGATACACGCCTCTTACTTTTTCACTGAATTCACGAATGAACGTTTCATTATATAAATCCTTTAAGGGTTCAGCCATTTTTTTCACTTCTTTTCTTCAGGTTAAATTAGCTTTTGGATACTTGCATTACCAACCCAGCTATCATTTCAACTTAATTATTTACTCTCATCCGTAGAGCGATGCATATCACTAAAAAAGGACAGCTTACTTTACAGAACAAGTCTGTCCAAAATCAAGTGAAGTTCATTCATCACTATTTGGAATGGCTGCATAAGAGCTGATTCTATACGAATCTATATACCTCTTTCCCATGGATGTAATCTTTGCACCAGAACCCGTTTCCCATAAGTCCATCTAATATCCCCATACAAAATCCCTCCCGAAATTTTCCTTTGTGTATAGTATGATAGTAGTAGCATATAAAGTAAAATATTCCTACCATATTAATGAATTAATCAAAACGACAAAAAGCCCACTCTGAAGAGCAAGGGCCTGCTTTAGCTTTTATCAAAGAAAAAGGGTCAGTCCCACTGAGTTAATACTTTAACACAGTGGGGACTGACCCCATTGTCTATTAGACATTTTGATTTTAGCTTTATCTGACCTTTCTTATCTATTTAATTGTTTCACTTTTACAGGCTTGTTTTCCTTGCTTAATTTGATGATTTGACCGATAATACTGATGGCAATTTCTTCTGATGTTTCCGAGTCAATTTCCAATCCGATTGGAGAATGGACCTGCTCCAACTGTTCTTGCGTGACCCCTTCACTTTTTAACTTTTCAAATATGCTTATGACCTTGCGTTTACTGGCTACCATCCCAACATATGCAATCGGAAATTGCAGTGCCGTTTTTAATACAATATCATCACAATCTTTTGTAACAATTACCACATATGATTTTTCATTTAGGTTGGCTGCGAGCAAAGCCTTTCCAATATCCTCGTTCACAAAAAGGTTTGTCGCATTAGGAAAGCGTTCCTTTGTACAATAACCAACGCGATCATCGACAATGCAATAAGGATATTCGAGGAAATCAGCGAGCTTTGCCAACGCGTGGCCTAAATGACCGGCCCCAGCCAGAATGAGTTCAGGCCTGCTTGTATAGACTTCAATAAAGACTCTTAACGTGCCGCCACAATTCATCTGAATTCCGTCTTTTGCATGTTTATTCAATTTATATTCAACGATTTTCGATTGGCCATCTTGGATCGCCTTTACACTATCTTCGATCACATAGTGTTCAGCCAAGCCCCCTCCGACAGTCCCTTCAATGGTACCATCCCGGTAGACAATCATTTTTCCAACATGCCTGGGAGTCGAGCCCTTTGATTCAATAATCATGGCTAGAGCAAAGGTTTCGTTTTGACGCGTCAGCATGGCCACTTTTTCCATCAGCTGCATGAAAAGCTCCCCCCTATCTTTAAACATTAATTCGGTTGATATTGCTTCATGCTAAGAAAATAACGTAAAAGATGTAACGCAACGGTTTTTCTGTAAGCCGCAGTGGAGCGTTGATCGTCGATTGGTCTAATGATCTTATCGAAGGCTGCCACAATTTCAGCGATGTCTGCATCGGCTAATGGTATCGTTTTTCCAACCAGCTTCTTCTCAATATCAATGGAACGAACCATCGTAGGTCCGACCGCCCCGAAGGCAAATCGAATGTCATCGATTCGATCTTTGCTTATCCGGACGAAACCCGCAAACGATACTTTGGCAATGGCATCTGCGTTGCGGTTGCCGACTTTCTCGAAAACGACATGTGAATCTCCTAATACAAACGGCAGAATAATCTCCGTTACTATTTCATTGTGAAAGTGTTGAACCTGTCGTGGACCTTGAATGAAATCGCTAATCGCAACCATGCGATCACCATTTACGGAGCGCAACAGAAGCTTTGCATTGTATACATATAATAAAGGAAGCATGTCACCGGCTGGAGAGGCGTTGCAAATATTACCGCCTAATGTTCCCCGGTTTCTAATTGCCGGGGCAGCAATTGTTTTAATTGCATTCTTTAAAGCAAAAGGAATCAACGGATTTTCAAGTAATTCACTATAGGTACAGCAGGCCCCGATGTGGAGATCCTTGTGATGTTGATACACCTGCTTTAATTCGGAAAGATGATTAATAAAAACAATCGGTTTAGGGATTTTTGGAGGTACTCCCCTTCTACTTTTGTGAAGAACCATAACATCGGTGCCTCCGGCTATGATTGCACAATCTTCTCTATTCAATTGGCTCAAAGTTTCGTCTAAACGCTCGAAGCGATACGCTGTTATTTTCTCTATCATAAGCCATCACCTTTTTTAGCTGCTAGGTTAATCGCCTCAACAATCATATTATAGCCCGTACATCGGCACAGATTTCCGGAGATGCCCTCACGAATTTCAGCCTCTGAAGGATGAGGATTTTCAGATAACAAGGCTGCACTTGCCATAATCATTCCCGGTATGCAATAGCCGCATTGCACTCCCCCGGCTATGGAATAGCTTTCATCTAAAATTTTAAATTGTTCCGTTTCAATGATGCCTTCGATCGTTTGAATATCGGCACCAGCAATCGAGCCAATTGGAATAAGACAGCTGTTTTGCAGGAGGTTATTCACAAAAACACTGCAGGCTCCGCACTCCCCTTCACCACAGCCTTCCTTTGTTCCGATTAACTCAAACTCATCTCTTAATAAATCTAGTAATCTTGCTGTAGCAGGGGCGTCAGTTTCTACCGTTCTTCCATTTAGTGTGAATTTAATCAACCCTCTTCACCTTCTTTCATCCAAAGACTTTCAATAATGACTTCCGGTGTAATCGGAATTTGCTGAAAAGAAGTGTGCAGGGCATCCTCAATCGCAGCTTGGACTGCTGGAGCACCTCCGATTAAAGTCAATTCACCTGCGCCCTTCGCCCCGTATGGACCATCAGCATAAGGGTTATCAAAGACCTTGCTTTCAATTGAAACAACATCCAATGAAGTTGGAGGTCCATAATCCGATATGCTTTTTTGTTGGATTCTACCTTGTTTTGACGTCATCTTTTCCAGATAACCGTATGCTAGCCCTTGAGCTAAACCACCGTCAATTTGGCCTTTCATAATCCGTTCATCGATGACCTTCCCAACTTCATAATTGCCGTATACTTTTTCTAACTTTAAATTACCTGTTAACGTATCAACTTCTACTTCAACGATATTAACGCCCCATGAATAAGCCGGGTAGGCATCTCCAGTGAAGGTTTTCTCGTCCCAAGGAATCATTTCACGGTGAACATAGTGCTCAACTACTTCCTGTTCCACCCCTGTTTGCCACTGATTCTTAAGTTTTTTTGCGGCACGTTCAAGCAATTTTCCAACAATCATCGTCGTCCTGGAAGCTACGGTCGGACCCGAGTCGGGAACCTCTTTTGTGTCGGGATAAGGGTACAAAATATCTTCGAACGGGAGGTTAAGTTCTTTGGCGACAATTTTACACAACGTCGTCAAAATACCTTGTCCCATATCAGAGTTTGAGATTTTTAGTGATACCTGGTCGTCCTTTGATTTAACCAGTTTCACCTTTGCTTTAATATGATCTCTTTCGCCACTGCCAGTAAATCCACAGCCGTGGAGGAACAGCGAAGTTCCTATGCCTTTTTTATAGCGCTGATTTTGTTGATTTAAGCGCTGAAAGTCTTCTTTTTTCTTTTTGTATTCTGACAAGTTGAGTACGTCCTCAATCATTTCTTCCACTAATATCGGGTCGCGGAATTTACCTTTGGTGATGGTGGGGTCTCCTTGTTTGACGAGGTATTTTCGTTTATATTCAAGCGGGTCGATTTTTGCCAGTTTACTAAGATGTCCAATATGACTTTCGATTCCGGCAAAGCTTTGAGGAGCACCAAAGCCTCTGAAGGCGCCGTTCGGAACGGTATTGGTTTTTAGGACATAGCCTTTTGCATGAAAATGCGGAATTTTATAAACACCGGCACTGTTTATTAATGCGCGCTGCAGCACGACAGAGCTCAATCCCACATTTGCCCCTCCATCGAGAAAGATGTCAACACACATGCTCAAAATATTTCCTTCCTTATCAAGGGCCGTCCGATATTTGAGTTTGGCCGGATGCCTTTTCGTCGTTACCAGCATATCCTCAGAACGGTCGAACACGAGCATTACCGATTTTTTGACTGCTCTTGCGGCAACGGCTACGTGACAAGCCATCATAGAAGGATAATCTTCTTTGCCGCCAAAACCTCCGCCGGTAGGACTTTGAACAACTCTGACTTCATCGTCACCACAGGCTAATGCGCTTAGCAATGCATTTTTTATATAATAAAGACATTGCATCGATCCCTGGACGACAATTTCATCATCCTTATAAACGGCGAGCATTCCTTGCGGCTCAAGATAGACATGCTCCTGATAACCCGTATCATATTCTTCTTCCATTATTTTATGGGCTCCCTGCTCGATAGCTGAAATGTTTTCTAAGCTTTCCCCAAATTCATAGCTTGCCAAAACTAAGGAAACTGATTTTTGCTTGATCGCTTCGTCCAATGTATAGATAGCCTGATGTTCTTCAAATTCAACCTTCACTTCATTTAACAAACTGTACAGAATATCCAGGTCTTTGCCCGTGAGCATGAGAATTGGCTCACCAATATAATTGACCCACTCATTGGCAAAAATGGGCTGATCTTCTTTGATAATTTTGACATAATTCGGTCCGGGGATATTCTCTGCTCCAACAGCTTCATACCCTTCCGGAAGGTTAGGTAATTGAATGGATATGATTTTTCCATAAGCAATTGGCGATCGATACAAAACACCATAAACCATATTTTCCACTTTTACGTCACTAATATAGGGCAACTGGCCCGATACTTTACCTTTATGGTCCTTTTTGGGCACTGAGGTGCTTATGTCTTTGAGATTCATTGCAACAACACCCTTCGACTCATTTTTTTAATGGGACATATTCTGAATAGAAACCTCTTCCTATGATTTTATCAATGAGAATGAACTTTTATGATTCATTTCTATTCAAGATTTTCGTAGTTTTTAATTTTATTTTTACTTCGAGAAATTTAAAGCATTATCATAATCAATGGCTCTTTGGTAATCCTCTGGTGTATCAACATCCATTAATACTCCCGCATCATCTACATTCATGTATTTCTTTTCGTAATCGCCCAGGACCACACGCAAATTACTTTCTGGATTGGTTTCGAGTATTTTCTGTTTCACTTCGCTTGATAATTTAATGGGATGGCCGCCTTTATAGTCAAAGCTGGGAATAACCACGTTTCCTTTGTGTTTTGCTAGTAACTGAACAGTCTCTTTTTTTACAAGCGGACAATCGCCGGGTGTTATAAAGAAGGTTGGGGCATTTACTTCGTTGCAGCCCTTTTGAATGGAATGAAACATTCCCTGGTTAAAGTTTTCATTATAAACAAACTTGATCTGAAATGAATAGGCATTTTCACTGATGATTTTGGCAAGTTCCTCTTGGATGATTTCCGCTTGAAATCCAGCTACGACGATGACCTTGCTGCATAATCCTTCAAATTTAGAGATCGTTTGCTCCAACACGCTCATTTGCCCCATCGGCAAAGTCATTTTAAATGCATTCGCTCGGCTGGAATATCCAGCAGCTAGGACGATTGCTTCCATATTTGTCACCTTCTACCTATCATTTTTCTTAAATCTCACAATAAAATCACAAGCGGAGGAAGGCTCTATGGACTATTAAGAGAACATTGATTATTGTTTATGTTTTGAATTTTAATTAAAGAATCTGGATAGTGTTTTTTCTTTATATGCGTAAAAACCTCATTATATTACTTATTAACCAACTTGATACTATTTTTAAATTATCAAAAGATATAAAGAGACAATACATAGTCCTTATTTTAAATGAAAGGCATTGTCGTTAGAAGTCTCCTTTACGGGACTGCTAACGACAATGCCTTTTTCTTTAACTATATCTAAATATAAGAAAGACAAAACATTTCGAATAAATGAATGAGTGAGTGTTTCCGCTATTTATTTGAATAGTTTGAAACAAGGTAATTTCAATGAACTTTTATAGTAATTATCATGGCTACTGGCTTGAATGATCAGGAGATTCCATCATTGAAAATGTCTTCCGGTCCTTCAATTACAGAAATGGGATAGATTGCTTTCTTCCACATATCATATTGAAAGGAAATGAATTGTACCTTAGGAAGCATGGGAAAGTGGATTGATATGGATTCCAAATACTTTGAGCCTATTACCCCGATTTTCATGTTGTTTCACCTCGAAAATCAAATAGTATTTTTATTATATGGCAAGTTCTTATTAGCACTAAAAAAATTCACCAAAAATAATGCTTTGAAAAATGAAAGTCCATCTCGTCATTGTTTGAAATATAAGAATGGGCACCTCTTTACGGAGGTCCCCATTAATGAAGGCAAGGTTTCTTGTTCAAAGGTACAATTCATTACGGGATATCATGTCCCATCGAGCTGGTTAAAATGTTAAACCATTGTTCTTTTTCCATGCTTAGGTTTAGTGAATCAATGGCGCTGTCCAATCTTTCTTTCTTACCGGATCCAACGATTGGAATGATTTTTGCAGGGTGCCTCAACAGCCATGCATACATCACTTCATCTATTCCGTTAGCACCGATTTCTTCTTTTATGATTTCTAACGTTTTTCTTAAGCGGGCAGCCTTTTCAGTCGATTCCTCAAAGATGCTTCCTCCTGCAAGTGGTGACCATGCCATAGGAGCCACGCCCGCTTGTTGACATAGATTAACAGTTCCGTCCTCGAAGTTTTCAAGATTATATGCAGAAAGCTCCAGCTGATTCGTCACAAGGGGATATTCTAGGTAAGATTGAAGCATATCCCATTGCGGTTTTTTGAAGTTCGATACGCCAAAGTTACGGACCTTTCCTGATTCTTTTAATTGATTAAACGCCTCAGCTGTTTCCGCCGGGTCCATCAGGGGATCCGGACGATGGATAAGCAATAAATCAATATAATCCGTTTTAAGATTCATAAGAGATTGTTCAACAGACTTTATTATATGGGTTTTACTAGTGTCATAATGGTGACTTTTATGAGAAGGACGGTTTTCTGATTTAAGAACTATGCCACATTTCGTAACGATCTCCATTTTATCACGTAAAGATGGCTTTAATGAAAGTGCGTTCCCAAAAATCTCCTCACACGTATAGCTGCCATATATATCGGCGTGATCATATGTAGTGACGCCCCGATCCATTCCGTGTTCAATAAGAGATAGGATTTCCTCGGTAGCAAATCTCCAATCCGCCAATCTCCACATACCGTGTACGATGCGTGAAAGACTAAGATCTTCAGTTAGATTGACTCTTTGCATGTTATTCTCCCCTTTTATATCATAATTGGGCCTAAGTTGTTTGGTACTGCTAACCTATGTTCTGCTTTCTATCATGATTAACCTTCGTTTATTTGTGTCAGTATCATTTGCTACTGCCATGAACCTTAGTATAATTTAAAATTTCGGAGAATCCTAATCTTGAGTGACCCTTTCATGCCATATTTCTTTAGTCTAGGTTCATGAACCTAAACTAAAGAAATATTGTCGTGCAATTTACCCGTTAGGTCCATAAGAAAAAGGCTGCCGAAGCAACCTCCTGAATATTGTTAGTTCCTTTGTGTTTTCTCATGTAATTCCACGATTTCTATCGCTAAATCCTTTGTTGTCATGGAAGTCATCAAGTGATCTTGTGCATGGATCAGGAGCAATGGAATTTCGAATTTTTCACCATTCACTTCTTGTTGAATCAATGCGGTTTGGATTTTATGTGCAGCAACAAATTCTTGTTCCGCTTCCTTTAATTTAACCTGGGCATCACTTGATTTACCTTGTTTTTGCAAGGCGATGGCTTCCATTGCACAACTGCGGGCATTACCGCTATGGAGAATTAATTGAAATGATAATTCTGATAGATCCTCTTTCGTTTTCGTCATATTAACACCCCTTTTGATAATATGTTATTTTGAAATTAATTGGAGGGCTGTACGCAATACTTCCTTGCCATTACATGATCCATAATGCATTGGATTTATCGTATCTACAGGTACTCCTTTTTCATCCCCTATTTTCTTTATATCATTAAGTAAATAACGAACTTGAGGTCCTAAAAGAATAACATCCACCTCATTTATGTGATTTCTAACTTCCATAGTGGCAATCGCCTGGATTTTTACGTTCAATCCTTCTTCCGCCGCCGCTTTCTCCATCTTATTAACCAATAGACTAGTAGACATTCCTGCAGAACAGCATAATAGTATATTCATCAGTATTCCTCCTTAAAATTAGGTACAGGTTATTTAATCAATTTAAATGTGCCCCATGGTTTAATATAATCCATTAAAAAATGTTCTTCTTTTACTACATGGGCAACTGCATTTTTTCGTTCATCCAATGGCATATCCCTTAAAATGACTTGAAGTTCACCTTTGTATTTACCAAAAGAATCATTGCCGATGAAAACGGCCCCTTTTCGCTGTGGGATACTTTCCCGAATTGCAAAATCTTCATTCGCATATTTTTTCCGAACTTCCACTGAACGGACCAAATATTCACTGATATCACCACGGCGAAGGTGTAATTCATCCAATACAACCTTTTGCTCAATTGGTGATGCATCCGAATGAAGTTCTACCTTCAGCTCGATCATGTCACGCTGTAATGATCCCAGCATTCTTAATTCCTCTTCACTCGCGTAAGCATTCCCGATGATGACATCATCTATTAAACCAGTTGCCCATAGATGCTTGGCCTGTACATCAATTGAAAGATCACGGTGCTGTTCTAATGTGCACAATCCATCATTAATACTCCAAGGACCTATATCACCAGTTTGTGAGGTAACGAATGCAGCTGTACGAATACCATGTTCTTTAAAACGTTTACTGCAGGAAATGAAGAAGTCGTAAGGAAGACCTGTGAATTTTTGGGGATAAAAATTATGACAGCCAATCATTTGATTTTTATTCCCTTGATGCGTCAGAATATTCGATAAATAATCAACATCATTACTCATATTCAATTCGATTTTCAATCCATAAGGATTATATGTCATTTTAGCTTCTTTCAGGCCATCGAACCCAAGGTCAAGACGAACACCGTCTGCTCCCATTTCTGCGAAAAAACTTAAGTCATCATAACTAATGCCAAACTTGTCGAAAACAGCAGGCGCAACATCAAGAATGACTTCCATATGTAACGTTTTCGCATAAGAAATAATACTTTTATATTCTTCCATGACAACTTCATAAGGTTTTGAGACCGATAATAAACATGTGAAAATTCGTTCGAAACCATATCCATGGGCAAGTTTAATATATTCCTTGTCTTTATCAGGTGTAGAGTGTTCCGGATAAATTGAAATTCCTAATCTTCTCATAAGCTATCATTCACTCCTTTTCTACTTTCTTTCCATTGAGCCCGCTTGGCCTGTAAACCCATTAAATAGTCACGGTAGCGGGAGGAAACCATTACAGAACAAATAACCGTTGGTACAATGACAATTAAATAATAAGTCGATCCCATTGCGCTAAACAGAATGATTGAAAAGCTAATGATTAAAATAGACAGGCCAACCGATTTCCAGGGTGTTAATTTTTCACCTAGGCCTGTTCGGGAAAAAATGATTTGGGCCCCTACAAATGATAGGATTGCGAAAATTATTTCAAGCATATTTAATGCCCGCTTTTTTATCTTCTGGTCCAGCTTCTATTTTATTTTCATCACGTAGATGTTGCTTCTCGAACATCTTGAAAAAGGGAAAATAGATCATTAAAGAGATGAAGAAATTCAATAACACCAGAACCCCGGCCATGATTGTCCAATTTGTACTTATGACAGCTGCGATTGGACTAAAGACCGTAAACGGCAGCTTAGCCATTATCATCGGTATCAAACCTAATTGAAAGAATGTATAAGAAACTATGACATTTACCAAGGGAGCAACAATGAACGGAACCATTAAAATGGGGTTCATGACAATTGGCGCTCCAAAAATGATAGGTTCGTTAATATTAAAAATCCCTGGAACAAAGGACAGTTTACCCAGTTCTTTCAAATACTTCGATTTTGAAAATAAGAACAGTACAACAAGCGATAAAGTCGATCCCGCCCCGCCGATCCATACGAACCATTGAATGAATTGTTCGGTAAATAGATTGGGTAAATTCGCCGCATTACCCGTTCTTGCAAATGTATCCATATTTTCGAGAATCGCCGAATCCCACATTGGCCGTATGATCGGACCTAATATTGCCGGTCCATGAATACCCAGCGACCAAAAGAAAACGATGAGAAAGACTGTAAGCAGACCACCTATTAAACTATTACCAACCAATAAATTTTTGAGAGGAGAGACCAAAGTAGTAATGATCGAGTTAATGTCAAAGCCTAAACCATAACGAATGCCCCAGAAAAGAAGGACCACGACTAATGTTGGAATAAGGGCCGCAAAGGAATTCGAAACCATTGGCGGAACGCTTTCCGGTAATTTGATTTTTATATCGCGTTTAATTAAAAAATGAAAAATCTCAACGGAAATCAGCGATGTTACTATTGCTCCGAATAAAGAGGCTGCGCTCAAAGAGCTGATAGGTAACCAGCGACCCGCTTCTATTACTCCTGGAACGGATTCCATGACTTGGGTAGGCACAACACATGTAATCAGAAAAGCTAAGACTGATAGAAGGCCTGCACTGAGCTGATCTAATTTATAATGGCCGGCAAGCGCTGACCCCACCCCAAAAGCTGCATATAAAGCCATTGCTCCCACTGTAAACCGAAACGGAACATCCAAAGCAGCACGATAAGGTGCAATCCATTCGTCATATCCATCGATTGGAAAATTCAACAAAATAACAAAGAATGAGCCAATGATCGTCAATGGTAGAGTTGCTAGAACACCGTGCCTGATTGCTAGCAGATGTCTTTGTGAACCAATTTTGTTTGCTACTGGAAGCACTTTCATTTCGAGTAACCCCATAAAATTATTCAATAACATTTCCTCCTTTTGATTAAATTCTGAAAAAACAAATAATTTCAATAAATAAACATTATAACGTTATATTGATTATGTCAATATTTTTATTGAAAATATGAATTGTGCAAACTTTTAAATTTTAGGGTACTTATTAAAATCCAGCCATAAAGCTGCAAGCGATAAAAGAGGTACAAAAAAAAGGGAAATCCCTCTCGTGGACTTCCCTAGATTAATAGATTTTTTCCTCTCTAAAGACTTTCCTTATTGAACAGCCTGCTTCTCTAAGTTCAGGTGAAAATGGGAGGAAAATATTTTTATGCATACATTTTTAGGCCAATGATATTCCTGCTAAATTTATTCGTGATTTTTTTGCTGACCCTAATAATCAAGGGAAAAATCGTGAAGAAGCGATTGAAGCCTGAAACAAAATCAAGAAACTCCCAGGAAGCAATAAATATATGTCTAATAATAAGTCTTTTAAGCACATTTAAACATTTCTATTGTGATGTGATTTAAGTTTCGACGTTCATCAAAGGCTGTTTGTTTGCTTATTTCAAGCCAACGGAACCAGTTGAGGTAGTTATCCAATATTAAAACCAAGACTTTCTGATGCGTTCAGGATTTTATCTCCCCAATGCTTCTTTCCGATTCGCACAAGCCCAAGCCCACATACATTTCCCTACACTAATATTTGTTTAACTTTAATTATAGGTATATGATAGATAAAAAGGCTAAAGGTGGAACGACTTATTAATTCCGAAACGAGAAAACCAATAAACATTACCCTCAATCCGTACTTGGCTAATAGACTCGCTAATCTGGCTGAAGAAAGAAATATCCCCATCGAAAGACTGATGGATAAAGCTGTAGATTTGCTGCTTGAATACATGGAAGATAATGAGAGCGTTAATCAGGTGAAATACAGTAATAACGAAGCGATTGAAAAGAATAAAGAAATGATTGAAAAAAGTAGAGAATTCATTAATAAAAAACAAGCACTTACCTCCCTAGGTTAAGTGCTTGTTTCATACTGTAGGCAAACTCGATGAAAATCGAGTTTGCCTACAGTCTTTTTTTATTAAAATAGAGGATTAACCTGAGGTATGAGAATGTTTTCCTAACCTGATTCTATTCACCATCCCACTGCGGATTCCAAACGACTTCCCAAAGGTGTCCATCAGGGTCTTGAAAATGTGCAGAGTATCCTCCCCAGAAAGTGTCATGTGCCGGATCGGTTATGATTGCGCCAGCTTTTTTTGCTTTCTCCAACACAATATTCACTTCCTCTTTACTACCTACATTGTGACCAATGGTAAATTCAGTAGGACTTGCCGGGGACAAAGGAACCTTGGCCTCATGCGCTATATCCCTTCGATTCCAAATGGCAAGCTTTAGGCCTTCTTGCAGGTCGAAAAAGGCAACGGCTCCATGCTCAAATTCTTTGCCCACTATTCCTTCTGTTTGAAATCCCAGGCCATCCCGATAGAATTCCAGCGATTTTTCCAAATCATCCACACCTAATGTAATGACAGTAATACGTGGTTTCATGATTGACCCCCTTCTTACTACTACCTTCTATTGGTTACCAACTATTTTAGTTCAAACCAGATCAATATAAACCTTTTTTTGTCAATCTAAACGGAATTCCTGAATAGTAGAATGATTAACTGATCAGCTCGAATCTCAGGATTTCAAATTTACACTACTTAAAATGTAATGACCGAAAGGAAAAGCGATTACCAATGATTTATATTTATCCTCACCTTGAAACGTTTCCTAAAAGCACTCTGGTCCGCTTTTAAATTGAAGAACTTCCAGGTTCTTTTCGTATTGGTCCTCGTTACTTTATTATCCGGCACGATTTTCTATGTTAAGCAGGAAGGTCTATCTGTGATTGAACCCCTTTACTTCTGTATTGTTACCCTTAGCACGGTTGGGCATCCCAGCTTTGAACCGCAGACAACATTAGGAAAAGTGTTTACAATGATTTATATTGTAGGCGGCACCGGATTATTTATGGGCTTAATAGGATACCTAGCATACGCAATCATAAAGAAACCGGAAAACGAGAGCAACAGCAGCAAAATCTGAATGCATAGGAATGCTTATAATAATCGGCATTCCTTTTTGATTGGTGTAAATAATCGCCATTCAAAAAAGACCAAGAGAAGGTACTCCCCCAAATTATTGAAGTTTGAGCATGGACCTTAAATCCTCTATATATTGGTTTTTCTTCAGTTGTTTTGATCACAAGCCTATCCGTGGCAGGATACGGAGTACTGATTTAAATCGTAATTTCCACCTTTCCCCATAGAGCATCATCGATAGTTATTACTATGAAGTCCGGGATCGGGATTGTCACGTCAGAAAACTTCCATTTGATAAAATTTTCATTTTTTTTAAACCAATCAAGATAAGATGAGTCCCTACTTCTTACAATTGTTAGCACTATTTTATTGGTATATTATCTTTACCGCTCTTTACCCATCAAAAGGCCCCTCTCGATTGAGAGGGGCCTTTAATGGGTTGCATTTAACCTTCAAGCTCCTTTTTCTTGTTCAAGAGTTGGAGGTATTCCCTATCCAATTCCTCTATTTCATCTTTCTTTGTAACACTGGACAGTTTCCCAAGCGTCTCGATGATTTGCACTTCAATCATCAGAAGTTCTGCCTGTTTATCTTGATGAGCATCCTTACGCGTAGCCGATTTTGTTAATTCCTGATTGATTGCCCTTACTCTCGGAGGTTCATCTTCAAATGAAAGTGAATGCGTTGCAAGCGATTGGATCAATGAACGATCATGAGTCACAAAAACGATGGTTCCTGGATATGCTTCTAACACTTCGGATAAAGCCTCTTTAGTATGAATATCCAGGTAATTTGTAGGTTCATCCAAAACCAGTACATTATAATTTCCCAAAAAAACTTTTGCAAGGGAAGCCCTGACTCTTTCCCCACCGCTTAAAAGTGATACTTGTTTATGAACATCATTTCCTTTAAAAGCTAATCGTGATAATAGCGTACGAATAAAGGCTTGATTGTAGGGACTGTCCTCCAATATATTTTCAAGAACCGTTTTATGTTCATTCAAGTTTTCTTGTTGTTGGGCAAAAAATCCAATCTTTGCTGGCTTCGCGACATATAAATCCTCGTGCCGTTCTACTATTTTTTTCAATAATGTCGTTTTTCCTGAACCATTTTGACCATTGATGGCGAGTCTGCATGCTAGAGGGACATCTCCAAAAATATGTTGTTTCAGCATCCTTGACCCAACTTTCAGGGAACAGCCATTAAATCGAATGACCCTTTTGCTGTGCAATGATGGAAATTCTGAAATATCAAAGATGATAGGGGGATCTTCCCTCGGTTTTTCTTTTTTTGCTAATTTTTCGATTCGAGTTTCAATCGCTTCAGCAGAACGGTTCAATTTCGCCTTCTGTTTCCCAGAGCTGCGTTTATGGAGCCTTGCTTCTGAATTGCCCATTCGTTTAGGGGCTTTCCTAATTGAATCAGATTTGGCTTGGAGGTTTTGTGCAGCCTGCTTCAATCTGTTCATTTCGCGGGTATACTCTTCATATTCCTTATTTTCCTTTTCTGTTTTTGCTTGCTTTTGTTTGATATACGCTTCGTAATTCCCTTCATATACAGTTACCTTGCCTTGCTCGACCTCCCATATTGTTGTACACAGTTGATTTAAGAATGCTTTATCATGTGAAGTAAGCAAAATGGCGCCATTAAAGGACTTTAAATCCTTTTCCAATTGTTCAATTCCGAATATATCCAAATGGCTGGTAGGTTCATCCGCAATCAATACATCACAATTGGAAGACAGAGCTGCGGCGATTTTTCTTCGAGTACGTTCGCCGCCGCTTATATTTTCTTGATCCTCATTGGGCAGCTTCCATATGCTCGTTAATAACCCGCTTATTTCTTGTTCAGTTTCTTCCATCTGTGGGATATAGCTGACTGTTCCTTTGCTCTCTATATGACCGGAATCTGGTTCCCTCACGCCCGCTAGTATAGAGAGCAGGGTCGTTTTACCTTCTCCATTCCTACCAACCAAGCCAACACGGTCATGACTGTAAAGATGAAGTGTATCGACGGAAAGAACTTCACGGCTCCCGTAGCTTTTCTTTAAATCATTCGCTTTTAGAAATAACATAAAAAATCCCCCTCCATTTTTCTAGAGAGAGATCGCCTGCTACTAAATTAATATACATAAACCAAATATACCTCTTCTGATAACAGAAAAAGTAGATGTATATGAATTAGTACCTATAAACGAACAGACGAATCCCATCTCTAAACATAATCATTAAAAATCTCACATGGGTATCTAAGATTCTTGTTCAAATGAAAAAGTGAATTCACTTTACTTACCGATAAATCCGGTAAGCAACCAAAGTGACGCGTATTTTCATTTAACATCTAACCGATTGCACCCATCGAAATTGATTTAGATTTACTGTTTATTAGATAAGATTACTGCTTCATTGTATAAGGTACCTTTTCCTTCCAATGTAATGAATTAATGATTGCATATTATTCATATGTTTGTAAAGCAGATTTATACCCTTTTTCCTTAATTCATTAAAACAAGAGAATTAATTAATTGGGTTCTACATGGACATGAACATCATACACGCCATGATCTTTCATCATCACTTTTTCTACATGTGTCGCTATATCATGTGCTTCTTTAATATCCAAGGTAGAATTGACAAGGATCACAACATCAATCACTTCATTGTTCCCGTAATTTCTTCCTTTAATTTCTTTTATCCCCTTGACTCCATCCACATTTGTAATTACATCCTTATATAGATGAATTTTATTTTCATCAAATCCGTCAGAAAGTTCATGCGAGGCTTGAATGAATATATCCCAGGCTGTTTTGCATATTAATAATCCAACAATGACGGCAGTAAGGGAATCCAGCCAAGGCATATTTAATTGGGAACCAAAAATCCCTATAGCTGTTCCGATACTTACCCAAGCATCGGAAATATTATCTTTTGAGGCTGCCATAACGGCCTTACTATTAATTTTTATAGCAAGCTTTTTATTATATCGGTATACAAAATACATGGCTATTGCTGATAGAACACCTACATATCCTGCGATAATGTCAGGTGATTCCTTTCCACCTTTAAGCATGGAAGCAACTGCATCTATTAATACTTGTACACCAACAGCAAACATGATAAATGAAGCTACCATCGAAGCAATCGTTTCACTTTTCCAATGACCATAACCATGATCTTTATCGGGGGGTCTTTGTGCTAGCCTTAAACCGATCAGCACGGCAATGGACGCGATAATATCAGTCGTGTTGTTCAAACCATCCGCTTTCAAGGCCGCTGAGTCGCTTATGTATCCGATAGCCAGCTTCATGATTGATAGGCAAATATAAGCAATTATACTAATGATTGCACCACGTTCGCCTAATTTGAGGTCATTATATTTTTGTTCTTCCATTCAACTTCCCCCCACAATTAAGTACTTGAATATAATATCAACTTAAAAATGGGTGGGTCTATAGCAACCTTTTTGTATCGCTTTATATAAGTAAGATATATATAACTATGTTGCATACGGCAAACTGTCTGAAAAGAATGATATTGATGAATCCCTGATCAAATCCCCGGAAAATAACTAAATCCAAATGAGATTTATATCTTTTTTTCGACAGTAAAACTAAATAAAGTTCCGCTTTCATTTGATTCCAAATTATATTTTATATGTAGTGTCTTAGCTATATCCTCAATTATTTTTAAGCCAAGCCCCTTACTTTTACTATCGATATCAAAACCAATCCCATTATCCTTGATACTGACCACATTATTTTCAATGGTTATCACAAGTTTATCAGCCCTTGAGTGATTCAACACATTTTGGAAAACGTTATCGAATAACCTTTGGAGCCACAAATCATTACTTATCCATTCCAACTCTCCATTTAATGAATGATATATTAATTCAATACCATGCATGTTATACAAATAGCCCCATTTTCTAACCATCATTTTTAATAAATCGTGCACATTCACTTCATCATTTAAGATATAAGAATTATCTAACGCATCTGTGGATTGAATTTTATATTCATTTGTTAATTCGGAAATATAATCAATTTGTTGATATAGTGATTGTAATAGTGGGACTTGATTCGTATATTGATCTTCTAAATAAAATAATTGTAATCTTATTGCTGTTAAAGGTGTATTGATGTCATGCCTTAATTTATTTAAGAGTTCCTTTTTCAATTCCTCCTGTTGTTTTAGTTCCAATTCTCGATAGGTCGTTCTTTCAATTAGTAAATTCACCGCTTTAGTTAATTTCCCGATTTCATCATCGCTTTTAACCTCTAATTTATTCGGAATCTCCTCATCACTAGCTAAGTTCCTGATGGTTTCATTCAATATATTTATTTTATTTAATAGCGAGTTTATAGATTTGGAAAATAAAAAGGCTAGCAAAAATAATGATAAAATAAATACTCCAAGCATTGTAGGATATGCAAAAGATTCATGAAAAGGAATGTCACTATTTTTGGATTTAAAGGCCAAATCATAAATTAGAGACATAAGAATACTGATTAACAGTAATATAAATGGCACGCTAATAACAGCGATAAATAACAATAGCTGGTATTTTTTCTTTAATTTCATTTCTTTATATAGGTATTCAATCTATACCCTTCTCCATATATATTTTGGATGATCTCTCCGGTGTTATCATTGATTTTTGTTCTGACTTTTTTTATATGTACATTAATGAGATTTTGATTCCTATCTTCGAGCTGCCATAAATATTCAAAGAAATGTTCTTTGGTTAAAATCCGATTCCTATTTTCATATAAATAGAAAAATATTTTACGCTCTATTGAAGTAAAAACCACTTCATTATGCAAGTCATTATTGAATACCTTTTTATGCTCGGCATCAATATATAAATGTTTAATTTGCGTGAAAGTACCATATTGATTTTCCAGCAATTTCTGCATTCTTAGTAATAGCTCCCTGGGATCAAAAGGCTTAGTCATATAATCCTCACCAATTGTCAAACCTTGGAGTTTGCTATCCATATCATTTCGGGCGGATAGAAAAATAACTGGAATATTTAATCCTAGACTTTTTACTTTCTTTGTAGTTTGATAGCCATCATCTCCTGGCAGCATAACATCCATAATGACTAAATCCATCTCATGGATAATATCTATAATATCTTTTCCTTCTTTCATCCAACATACATTGTACTCTTCGCGTTGCAAAATTTTTTTCAATAAATCACCAATCATCAAATCATCTTCAACTATTAAAATATTATATCTTTTCATCACAGGCCCTTTCTATATTCATTTGATAAATTCCATGGCAAGATCATATATTTCATCAGGTGCGTATAAATAAATGCTGTGCGTCCCTTTCAGTTTTATTACATCCGCTTTTAATAGTTTCTCTGCAAACTCCTCATAATCTTCATTTTTTTGTTTTGTATATTTTGAATTTTTATTTTCATCGGCAATCGCATCTAAAAATAAAATGGGTGTTTCTTTTGGAATCGGCAAGTTAACTGATTTTTTACCATTATTGTAACTCTGTAAAAGCTCTTGCTCCATATCATCATTAAAAAACTGTTTATATGATAGTGCTTTATACATTTCTTTTTCATGGTCAGTTAAGAATGATTGCCGGATCACTTCGGGATTATAAACAGCAGAGGGAACAAGACGGTGCAAACCCATTTTCGTTAAAATATTCACTCCTCTTACTGTCATTGAATCAACCATGCCCATTTTATGAGTTACATATTGGTGCGGTAAACCAATATCCAAAGCAATAATTCCCTTTACTTCACTTGGGTATTTTTGTGCCCAGTAAATAGCTTCAATACCTGATACTGAGTGTGGTACCAAAATATAAGGAGGTTTATTTCCACTTTCAATTAACGATTCCCTGCTTTGCTCCAATATTGTATCAATATCCCTATCATCGTGAAAAACATCACTGTATCCATATCCAGCTCTTTCAATGACTGCAATCTTATTTTCTTTTGAAAACTTACTATATAATCCCTTCATTTCATAAACAGGAGCAGCAATCCCGGAACCGGACATAAAAACGTATGTATCCTCCCCGCTTCCTTCCGTATATACATTAATTTCTTTGTTATTAAAATCAATGGATGTTCCTTCACTAATTAATGATGATTCCTTGCCCTTTTGATGATAATGGTAAATAAAAACAGCTATTGCTACAAATAAGATAATAGCAATGAAGGTAAATAAGATATTCTTTGCTACTTTCACCATTTTTCTCATATGGAAAACTCCTTTCAAGTGATACTGAAAGGATAAAGTCCAATAATAAATTTCTAATTAATTTTCTTTGTATATTTTCAATCAAGAATTGTTTAACTTTTAATGATCATTGATTTGCATTAAAAAAGCTGCGCCAGCGCAGCCCTAAGTATAAATAATATTATAAGTGGGTTTAATCACTCCGTTTGAATAATGTTTCATATCAACTAAATCTAATTTTAGACTTGGCTTAACGCTGCCGAAAAGAGGGATCCCTTCACCGATTATGACTGGATTCACTTTCAGCACCAATTGATCAATGAGTTTATGTTTTAATAACGATCCAGCCAATTCTCCGCCCCCGCAAAGCCATAGCTTTCCGTCACCTTGCTGCTTGAGGTTTTCAATAAACGCAACGGAGTTTCCTTCGATAAGTTCTACCTTCTCATTCGATTCAAACTGAAGGGAGCTCGAGAATATATAATGTTTCAAACCCTTATAGCCCGGTTCACCCGGTTTAGCTCCGAATTGAAATCCAAATTCATATGTTTTACTTCCCATCAACACCGCTTCATATTGCTGGATATCGGATAAAAAGTCCGGGACATGATCTCCTTCAAATAAGAAAAAAGAATGATTGATATTCCCTTCCAACATTGCTTGGTCGGCAATGAAATTGTCCAGTGAAACTGCTACATGATATACCAATTCTGCCACTTGGCATCCCTCCAAAAGTGATTTACACATTTTACACGAACTTTATTTCATTAGCCTCATATGGTATCAGATAGCCATATCGATTATTTTTTTGATATGGTCTTCATTTGTTTCGACATCCACTTGAGTACATAGGTATTTATTTAGTCTAAGGAATTCTGGGATCATACGTCTCAACGTTTTCATAATTTCATTTGAATCGCGGCCACAATCCCAACTTTCCAACATGGATAATTGCTTTCCAGCTAATATACTTCTATTGCCTTCGATTTTTGTCCATACTCCATAAGGCCCGTCTACATGTTCTTCCATTTCCATATACCACCCAGACACAATCAGCCACCGTATCCTATCAAGATTGGATAGTGCATATAACATTTCTCTCCTCATGACGGCTCTGTAGGTTTCATGGACAAAGGCAAGCAGCTTTCCTCTCCAAAGTTCAACTTCATCCGGTGAAGGTTCATAAACTTGTTTTGCGGATTCATTAATAACATGACTCATAATATTAAAGGGATCATAAAGAACTTCAACCTCTTTTAACCAAATGGAGGGTACAACTTCCTCAGGTGCGTGATACCAGCTATCCACTTTCACAAATGTATCATAATGAGTGACGACATACGGTGAGGAAGGATTGCAGTCTTCGTGAAATGTAACATTTCCCCAGTTATTGGCTCTTTTCCTTTTTCCCTTTAAAAAATCTGCTTTCCGTTCTGGAATAACAATGGTATGCAAATCTATATCTGAGTAGTTATCATCGTTTCCTTTTGCTAATGAACCGGCTAAGTAAATAGCCAAAACATCAGGATCTGCCGATAAATCTTTTAATGCATTTTTCAAAAGAATATCGCGTTGTTTCGGTAAAAATGCATCTCTTTCTATATGTTTACTAACGAATCCCGCACACAAAACCATCTCCTTTTTTTGTAAAACCGTTAAAGTAATATATATTCGTGAATCAGAATAAAATCCCTTCCGTAGAACTGCCGTGTCAGTGATATAAAATGATTCTTACCACCTTGTTTTCTTGGCTGAGTATCAAGTTCCCGCTTTACCGGGTATCTATCCTCATTCTCGCCTGTATGGTATTATTTTGAATATTAAGTTAAAAGGAGGCATCATTTCATGTTTTTTGCAAATACTCCCGACCCACCCTATTACGCTTGTATTTTCACTTCTCAAAGAAGCGATAAGGATGCCGCAAGCTATAATTCAACCGCTGAATTCATGGTTGAACTTGCTGCCCAACAAGATGGCTATTTAGGAGTGAAAAGCGTAAGAGATCAAAACGGTTTAGGAATTACCGTATCCTATTGGAAGTCCCTGGATGCCATAAAGCTTTGGAAAGAAAATGCTGCTCACAAAAAGGCACAGGAAAAAGGTATGAAAGATTGGTACTCGTCATACTCAACCCGAATTTGCAAGGTGGAAAGAGATTATACAAGCAAATGAGTAAACTAAGATTTATGAATATATAGTTATAAAAAAGACCGCTCTACTATTTTGGGTTTGTAAATTCGAACGTTGATTTCCATTCCAGGCACTCGCTTCCGCGGGCGGTCCGGGAGCCTCCTCGGCGCTCTTCGCGCCTGTGGGGTCTCCCTTGGACGCGCTTTTCCTGCAGGAGTCTCGTACCTTCCATTTCAATCAACTAGATTTTTTTTCACTTTAGGATGTTCATCCCAAACCATGTTATAGACTAATTCCCATTATGGATTTTTACTGTTTTATGAAACACTTATTAAATTGGACAATTTCACCATACCCTTGGAGAGTAACTTTCAGATACCCAAGACGCTTGCGGTTAGAACTTTTTTAAACTGAAATCAAACTAGTTTTCCATTGAGTTTGTCTTCAGCATGAGACTAAAATCCCAATTGGTAATCATCCCCTCAGTAAAATCGTAAAAGAGCTTCGGGATGAGAGCATTCCGAAATCCACTTTTGTCGACAAACAGAGACCGCTTCTTAAACGATCTTCACAATGGATTAATTAAAAGGAAATGCCGTTAAGATCTTCTTTTAGGAGCGAGTACATATATAAATCATCGAATTTGCCACGAGTATATTCATAATGCCTTAGCAATCCTTCTCTTCTAAACCCTTGCTTTTCCACTAGTTTTTGGGATGGGAGATTATCCGGTTCAATCAAGGCCTCAATCCTTTCCAGGTGAAAGTGACGATAACCATACATAACAACGGCTTCCAACGCTTCACCTGCAATGCCTTTCCCCCAATGATCTTTAGTTAATTCATATCCAATTTCAGCTCGATGATGTTTGGTGACCATATTCAGAAAACCGCAACTTCCTATAACCTTACCGGAATTCTTTAATGTAATTCCCCATCTGATTCCCGTGCCTTCTTCGAATATAGATTCGTACCACTTAATTTCATCCCATACGTCATTTACGGTTTGGCATGGATCTAACCCCAATGGCTTCACTACATCCGTATCAGATAGATATTTAAACATATCATGCGCATCTTCTATTGTTACTTTTCTTAAAATCAATCGTCTTGTTTCAATAAGCGGAAATACCTTCTCCATCCAAATTCCCTCCTCTAAATCCCCTTTTCCATATTTAACTATTTTAATCATTACCTAATTAAAGGAGATAATCAACGCATTATTGCTTAAAAATTAATGTTAATAATTAAAAGGCGTCCCTACTTTCGTAGAAACGCCTTTTTCCCGTTTATTTAATTCCTTCATTAAAAAGAATTTTTTGTTTCCTTTACTGCTGAAATGATTAAAAACATGGGCCTTCGATTTTCATCTTTCATTTCAGGAACACTTTTTAACATTTCATCAGAAGGCATTGGTTCCTTTACTGCTTTAATGCTGAAACCAGCACCAATCAAGTCATTCATATATGTTGAAATCGTACGATGATACTTTACTACGTTTTCGGTTAAGAAGGTTGTTTCTCTCACACCTTCGAATTGATAGTTGTCAACTGGCCAATGCAGATGATTTCCGTGATCATCTACATGCCATTCTTGTTCGTTGCGAGAAGTAAAGATTGGATGTTCAACCGAGAAAACAAAAGTGCCTCCATGCTTTAAACAATCATGGACCTTTTTGCAGATTGCCTCATATGACTCAATGTAATGAAAAGCCAATGAACTGATGACCACATCAAATTCAGAGCCGGAAAAATCGATGTCTTCAATTGGCATTTTAATATATGTAATGAAAGGGTCATCCGTTTTTTCACGTGCTCTTTGAAGCATATTGTCGGAAATATCCACACCAACGACGGAACTTGCCTGTTGTTCACGGGCAAATCGGCAATGCCAGCCGAAACCGCAGCCCAGATCAAGTACACTCTTATTACGCAGATTAGGCATTAACTCTTTTAAAACATGCCATTCCCCGGCAGCTTCAAGTCCTTTGACTGATCGTGGCATTTGCTCATATGCAGAAAAGAAATTTTCATCATCATATTTGTTTTGTTTCATATTCATACATCTCCTATTATCAAGATAGCCTCCTAAGATTCATACCACATCTATTACAGGAGGCTACCTATCTCCTTCTCACCATTTTTCCACCTCATTTTCTTGATGAATCACTGTCCTAATACTAACACACTGCTTTTTTTTCCTACATCTCCGTTGTTCGTCATATTGATCTCTTTAGTGGTGTATACATTGATCTCAATAAGTTAAATCGTTCGCTTTAGGCCTTATCTCCTAATGTCTTTTTTAGGAGTAAGACTTTTTTACTCATCCTTAATAAGTTATCGAGAAGATAAGCAAACTATACCATATTGCAGCTATACGGAATCTACCTAGGCATAGTTCGCTACAAATTAATCCAGGTAGTAAAAAGGATAAATGTATATCGTTTAATCAAAATGTAATGGGGTGAATGTTGTTTATGAGAATGAAAAAAGCATTAATAGGTCTCTCACTCTTATGTATGATTGTTCCTGGTATTGCCAAATCGGCTGATTCCGTTGCTGAAAATGATCGAAGCAATATCGTGGCAAATTGGAAATTCACCAAACAACATGTTAAAAGCGGTTCAATCGATAAAGGTAATTTGATTATAGAAGATACAAGCAGACATGGAAATGATTTAGAGTTAGTGACGATAGGTGATCCTGCCTCGACTGAATTAAAAAATATGGTTCAATGGTCTGAAGAAGATTATCATGATCAAGAAAAAGTGGATAGCCTGGAGTTCGCTAATTACGAAAACGCCCCTTCAGGAAGGTATTTCAAAACCAAAAAGGGTTCACCTATCAATTCGGAGAATTTCGATAAGGGTTTTACCATTGAAGCGATTTTTAAGTTGCCAAGTGATTCCAAGAGTGTCATGGGGCTTTTTTCTAGACAAGGACAGGCTGCCGACCTTAATAAAATGGAAGGCGAGAAGAAAATCCTTTCTGCTTTAACTGTATCAAGTGATCAAAAAATCCACTGGACAAGCCATCCATCCAATTTAAATTATAATGTAAGCAATTGGTCTCGATCATTAAATGCTGATGAATGGTACCATTTGGCGGTTGTTAATGATGGTAACACGACGACTCTGACTTTGAATGGCGTTAGTGATTACGGGAAATCAGAAAAAGTAATAGGTATTGCAGCAGTTAAAGGTAAAGGCTGGAACATCGGAGCATCTGAGTGGGGAAATAAGTTTAATGCACTATTCAAAGGGAATATGCAGGAAATACGAATTGCCAATAAGGCTTTAACTGAAAAAGAATGGCTTGTGCAGGATGCCCGTGACGATGAACCATTCGAAGGATCAAACAAAACTTTACCCTTTCTAACGAATAAAAAGAATTATAATTTTCTTTTTGTCCCGGATACCCAGAAATATTCAAGCCAAAATCCAGAGATTTTCAATAGCCAAATGAACTGGATTTCCAATAACACCAAGAAGAACAATATCATCATGAATACATTTGTTGGGGACATTGTCGATAGTGATTCAGAAATACAATGGCAGAATTCCCTCGGAGCCATTTCCCATTTGGATAAAAAGGAAGTTCCATATATGATGGCGGCTGGGAATCATGACTATGCGGACGGCGATCCTTTCTTAACGCATTATGGGCCGCAGCGTTTTTTGAATAAAAAATACTATAAGGGGTCGTCTCACTCTGGGTATAGCTCATATGCAATCGCTAAGGCGGGGAGTTATGAATATTTAATCTTGATAGTGGATATGAAAAATCTGCATAAGGACCTGGAATGGTCAAAAAAAGTCCTGAATCAGCATAAAGATAATCCGACAATCCTCGTTTCGCATGATATTATATTCCCGAAGGTTAAGGATGATAAAACCATTGCCGCCCAATCGTCTAATGGCCGGCTGATCTGGGATGAACTTGTAAAGAACCATAATCAAGTATTCATGACGGTTAATGGACATTATTTTGGGATAGCACATCGGGTAAAACAAAACTCAGCAGGAAATGATGTCATTCAAATGCTGGTCAATTACCAAACGAATTATCGAGGGGGGAATGGCTGGCTTAGACTTGTAGAATTTGATGAAAAGAAAAATGTTTTGTTATTCCGTACCTATTCCCCATTTGTCGACGAAATGTCTAAAAAAGAAAAATCCTATATCGATTATAAATTTTTAACAGATGAAAATAATTACTTTAAAATGGCTTGGGACTTTAAAAATAGATTTAATTTTAGGTGAATGAAATCCAATTCCCCAGGTGTACCTGATCGATCTAAAGCAACCTGGGTGAATTCCATTTTTGGGTGCCCTCCCGAGTCTAACAAGAAGGATAAAAGTTCAATCTTCATGAATCAAGAATGCTGCGATTTTTACTACTTGGTTTAAACATCTATCATGCTGCTTTTTTCATCACTGATTTATACTTTCCGAACCCATTAACGACAAGAACCCCTAATATAGCAATTGCGCCGCCAATGACTGAAAGGGTACTAGGCACCTCCTGCAGCCAAACCCAAGCGACAAAAATGGCAATTACAGGTTCAATGTATAACAGACTAGAGACGGAACTGGCTTTTCCTAATGACAGTGCGACTGCCCAAGTTACGTAACCGATGGCCGCAGGGAAAACACCAACGAAAATCGCTGATAAATGACCTTCCATCGTTGCATGTTGAATTTCTTGAAATAGCCCAGGAAAAAATATAAAAAAGGGTATTGTACCGATCCATGTGAAATACGCTGTCAATTCAATCGGATTATAACGGCTGAACAGTGGCTTCTGGAAAACAAAAAACACTGCAGAAGCAATAGCAGACATCAGCACTAAAAAGGCACCTTCTGAAATTTTCAGGGAAGGGCCTGCAGTACCTAATGTTATTAAGGTGATCCCTGTGAATCCTATACCTAAACCAATCCATCCTAATAGGCCGAGGCGTTCTTTTAAAACGAACGCAGCAATGATCGCGATGAAAACAGGTGCTGAACCAATCAGCATTCCAGCCGTTCCCGCCGAAACGGTTTGTTCCCCGAATGTAACCCCGATATGATAAATACTAATACCAATAAATGCAAGGATCGATATCCTCAGCAAATCCTCTTTTTTCGGGAGTCGAAATTTCACCCCAGGCCATAGAGCATAAAGGACAAAAATCCCTGATGCTATAAGATAACGAACAAGTACCAAATGGCCGGCTGAATACCCGCCATGTAAGCTTGCACGAATAGCAGCGAATGTAGATCCCCAAATAATAACTGTAATTGATGCCAATAAAAATGCCTTAGTGTTCAAAACCTATTCCTCCCAACCATTCACTATAAACTGAAGGTATCATGGATACGTGAGAACTTCAATAAAATTTCTATCTCGCTGTGAAGTGGCACAGTAAAATAACGAATCAGAATACATTCTGAGATGTAATCATCGGTTGGTGAAGAAATCCTTTCCATATGGGATTGGATAGGAAATCTTCATTAAAAGATTGATAAGGTTAGAAAAGCATGCTAAACCAAAAAGTTCTATCTAAAAGTTTAAGCAAATTTGATTGGAGCGGATGTGCGAGACTCTTGCGGGAAAATCGTGTCCAGGCGAAACCCGAAGACACAAAGGGGCCGAAGAGCGGACCGCTTGCGGAAAGGGAGTGCCTGGAGGCAACGTTCAAATTGTACAAACCCTAAAAACTGCTGAATTTTTCAACAAGACTGGATTATTCTTAATGTTTTTTCACTGTAATCCTTATTGGATTGAAGAAATTTGCGACACTCCTGCCGAATTACTGGTTAGCCGAGACACCGCAGCCGCTTACGGCAAGGAGGCTTGGCAGACAGTCGGCGGAAAGGGAGCGGATTTCTGAAATCAACTGGAACGTTTTTTAATAAAAAAACTGTATCAAAACTCGATTTTCATTGAGTTTTGATACAGAATTAATTTTATTAACTATTTTCTGGTTTCCAAGATGAAAAGCGTCTTTCAATAATGCCTAATAATGAAGTAAGAATGATTCCTGTAATCGTAATGACCAACACTCCAACAAACATGCGATCTGTTTGTAGATTTTGACCATTGCTTGTCAATTGATATCCGATACCAGCTGTCGAAGCGAATAATTCACCTACAACTACAGCAATTAATCCTTGACCAATACCTAAGCGAATACCGTTTAAAAGGAATGGTACCGTCGAAGGCAATGCAATTGTTTTAAAAATTTGAAATTCACTTGCACTAAATGTTCTTGCTGCTTTTATTAAGTTTTGATCCAATGTTAACATTGCCTTTTGAGCGCTCATCACTATTGGAAAGAAGGCCATCAAAAATACTATCACAATTTTTGATGCTGGTCCTATTCCGAATGCAATGATGATCACTGGTAAAAGGGCGACTTTAGGCGTTACATATAATCCTGAAATGAAAGGGTTAACTACTGCATTGAAGTTAGAATTCCAGCCCGATAACACACCAATTGGAATTCCAATTAGTATTGCTAAAACAAAGCCTGCAACAAATTCGTAACCACTCACCTTCATATTTTCCCAAAAAGATACTTCTTGGACCATTAAAACCGCTGCTTGTGCAATTTCAATTGGTGAGCTAATGAACAATGGATTTATCCATTCATTTTGAGAAGCAACTTCCCAAAGCAACAGGAATATTAAAACAGAAGCAACACTGATAAAAAATGACTTCTTTTCTTTTTTTATTTTCTTCGTCTTTTTTATCTTGTGCTTTGATTGTGTTAGTTGGATCGTACCCTTCGTCATATTATTCTCCTTTCCCTTTATTATTTTTCTTTATTATCGAAAACTTGTTTTGAAGACTCCTGTTCTATAATGGACCATATATGGTCTACAAACTCTAAAAATTCCGGGCTACGCTTCACATGGAGATCTCTCGGTCTGGGTATATCAACATCAACAACCTCCACTACACGTCCTGGTCTTGCTCCAAAAACAAAAACTCTATCAGCTAAAAATACCGCTTCATCAATTTGGTGTGTAATAAAAAGACTTGTCTTTTTTGTCTCATCCCATATTCTAAGTAACTCACCTTGCATAAATTCCCTGGTTTGTGCGTCTAATGCCGAAAATGGTTCATCCAGTAATATTAATGACGGGTTTACCGTTAATGCGCGAGCCAAGTTTACCCTTTGCTGCATCCCCCCTGATAATTCGTGGGGATAATGATTTTCATAACCTTTTAAACCGACCATTTCAATAAATTCTTTAGCCTCTTTCTTTTTCTCTGGTGTTACTTGCTTTAGCAGTTCAACTCCATAGAGAACATTTTCCAATACTGTTCTCCAAGGTAAAAGACTCGGGTTTTGAAAAACCATTGCCCTATCCTTGCCGGGCCCGTCAATTTTTTGCTGATCTAATAGAATTTCTCCCTTACTTGGCTTAAGTAATCCAACTACAGTATTTAAAAAAGTGGTTTTTCCACAGCCGCTCGGCCCAACAATACATATAAATTCACCATCTTTGATATTTAAGTTTATATTCTGCAGGGCAATCACTTCTGCACCAGTTTTATTGTTTACGTAAGTAACATCTAAAAAACGAGTAGACAATTTGAACTTTTCCAGTTGTGCATTTTCCATCTTAACTATCATCTCCTTTCTATCCAATTATTTTTTAAAAGCTTCTTCTATATAACCATTTGTCCAAATAACATCTTCAGTAGTATCCTGTTTAGTAGAAACGCCTGACAACTTGCCAAATTCAACTAACGGATCTTGGGCATTATCCCAAGCTTCTTGATTCATTTCTCCATAGCCTTTAAAAGTGCTTTTCAATCCGATTATTGATTCCTCTAGAATATCAACATCAATTCCATCAAAATAAGATACGATAGATTCGGCTGCCTCTCTTGGATTATTACGTGTAAATTCCATACCTTTCCCAATTGCCCGAACCACTTTCAAAGATGTTTCGTGATTTTCTTCTAAGTATTCTTTTTTAGCAAAAACAGCTTCCCAGACCATATTCCCATACATTGGCTCTTCACTTGTATTGATTACAATCTCACCAACATTTTTACTTTCCGCTTGTAAACCCATTGGAGGTGATGCTATTCCCCCGTCAACAATTCCCTCCTGCATACCGCCAATCTTCGATCCATCTCCTGCTAATTTGACGGTTTTAAGAGTATTGGGATCAACACCATGCATTTGCATTAAATATCGGGTGTATACGTCTCCAGAATCGCCAACAAGGTTAGTGCCAATGGTTGCGCCATTCAATGAAGCAACTTTATCTTCAAGTGTTGAGTCTTTAGAAACATTCTTTTTCTTTTGATATTGTTTAGAGAGAGTAATTTGATAGGTTAGCGCTGAATTTAAAGATTGAATAGCCAATAAATCTTCACCTTTGTCAAGAGGAGTGAACATACTTCGAGGACCTGAGACCGCAAACTGAGCTTCACCTGATAATACAGAAGCAATTACTTGTGCTCCACCACCACCAGATACAATCTCTGCTTCAATTCCTTCTTTTTCAAAAAACCCTTGCTCGATGGCTACATACAATGGGGCAACTGACAATAACCGTGCAGGTTCCGTAAAAGTAAGCTTAACCGTTTTTCCTTCTGAATTCCCTTTATTTTCTGTAGTTGTTTCGTCACTTGGACCGCATGCAGATACTAATAACACCAAACAAAGCAGAACGAACGCCAATTTATTCTTAAACATATTCCTTACCTCCCTAAATCAGATATATTTTTAGTTCAATTGAAAATTGTCTATTAAATATTCCCATTCCTCCCCCTGTTTTTTGTTTTATATTCAAAACATAATTTCATATACATATCAATTCTAAATCAGCTGTCCCATTATGGTCAATTATAATTTCGGAAAATTTAGATAATTAAGTGGATTGCTGCACAAAAAAAAGACACTCTTTTAAACCATGTGTGTCCTTTAACTAACTGCTTTAAAGTAAATAGATAAATAACATTTCTATATTATTTCCTGAAAAATCATCTATATTTGATATTTGATTAATCTCACATTGAGATATATAATAAAAACAAGAAAAAAAGAAAGCGTTTTCAATGTTTAAATACTTCGTTACTTCTCATACTATAAGGAGGATTTAAGATGAGCCAAGTAGAAAGAAATTCCAAATTGCAGAAATTAATTGAGCAACAAAAATTCAATGAGAAAGAAATTTCCTGGATGACAGATTCACAGATTGAATATTATCACTGGCTCTATTTTGATGACTCTGTTTATGATTATATGTAACTCAAATATAAAATGATAAAAAGCGGGAAAAACATTGATAATTCAGGGTTTCCCGCTTTTACTTTTATCACTTTCAGAAATAATCCAACAACATTAAGGGATCATATAAATCCAGAATCTTATCATCTAACTTGATAACTCAGCCTTTACGATAAATTTCCGAGCCGATGATATATGTTATGTAAACTAGAAAATTGTGTAATAAAAGAGGATCCTTAAAGCCCCTACTCTTATGTACGATGACACAAAGATAAGTACATTGGGGACATGAATTTGAGTACATAGAGTTATTAATCCACTCAAAACCGCACCAATTCAATCTCTAACTGTTTTGAGATACAAAATCGAGTACATTATAAACAATACAGTCATATAAATTTATCTGTAAACAAAAAGGGGAATGCAATATCTATACCCTCCCCTTTTTCGAACACAACTTATTTTTTTAATCTTCTTGATTATTTTATAAAAAAGATTGATCATTTTTGTGATCCTTAATGAACTCCCTCAGTTTAATTGATAATGCTCGCGAATACTCGCTTATTCGCAGGATTTCAAACCACATGGTATAGGTTGCTTTAGATGAACGAAAGAGATCGGACCGTTTTGATAAGATGAGGGCAGATTGAAATAGGGGATCTGTTAAAAATCCCATATTATTACATATGCTGCACACATTTTCCACGCTGCCCCTGGATGCTTTCCCTCCCATGTCTCAACGGGTCATAAT
>NZ_JAGGQJ010000026.1 GCF_018613325.1 Bacillus sp. ISL-34
GGGACTTAAAAAATTGTCGATCCAGCCGATGCTTACTTTCGCTGCCATTAATTTAAAGAAGATGGCCAATTGGACATGGCAAGGTCCAAAAATGGCCTAACATAGAGGGCTCGTAGAGCCCTAATCTCTCAACCTTGGGCCAAAATTCAAAGGAAATTTCAAAAGGGGCTCGGAATTTTTTAATTCCGAACCCCTTTTGTCTACAAACTGAGCACATCCAATAAGGATGTGCTTTCATTAAAGTATTATTTGTACATTTCAGCCACTTGTTTTTGCAATTCGCTATTTTCAAGGTACTCATCATAACTCATTTGCTTATCGACTGTACCTTTTGGTGTAAGTTCAATGATTCGGTTCGCTATAGTTTGGATGAACTGATGATCATGAGAAGAGAAGATCATGGACCCTTTAAAGCTGATCAAACCGTTGTTCAATGCCGTAATCGACTCTAAGTCCAGATGGTTAGTAGGTTCATCAAGCATCAAGACGTTCGAACCGCTCAACATCATTTTGGAAAGCATACAGCGGACTTTTTCGCCCCCTGAAAGTACACTTGCCTTTTTCGTGACTTCATCGCCAGAGAATAACATTCTGCCCAAGAAACCGCGCAGGAAGCTTTCACTCTGATCATTAGGAGAATATTGACGGAGCCAATCAACAAGATTTAAATCGACACCTTCAAAGAATTCAGCATTATCCTTAGGGAAGTATGCCTGAGAGGTCGTAACGCCCCATTTGAATGAGCCGTTATCCGGTTCAATTTCACCTGCCAAGATTTTGAACATTGTTGTTTTAGCGATCTCATCTTTACCGACAAATGCAATCTTGTCGCCTTTATTCATCGTGAAGCTGACGTTATCCAATATTTTTACGCCATCAATCGTTTTCGAAATTCCATCTACACGAAGCAGGTCGTTCCCGATTTCACGATCAGGTGTAAAGCCGACATATGGATAGCGGCGCGAAGAAGGCTCTATGTCATCCAAGCTGATTTTGTCCAATAATTTCTTACGGGATGTCGCTTGGCTCGATTTGGATGCATTGGCACTGAATCGAGCGATGAAATTTTGAAGCTCTTTGATTTTTTCTTCTTTTTTCTTATTGGCATCTTGAGTCAGTTTAAGGGCAAGCTGGCTTGATTCATACCAGAAGTCATAGTTACCGATATAAACTTTGATTTTACCGAAATCAAGATCCGCGATATGTGTACAAACTTTGTTAAGGAAGTAACGGTCATGGGAAACTACGATAACAGTGTTTTCAAAGTTGATCAAGAATTCTTCCAGCCATTTGATCGCTTTTAAGTCCAAGTGGTTGGTAGGCTCATCCAGTAAAAGAACATCCGGTTTACCGAATAATGCCTGGGCAAGCAATACTTTAACCTTGTCGCCACCGTTCAATTCAGCCATTTTCTTTGTATGCAGATCTTCTGCAATGCCAAGGCCTTTTAAGAGGATTGAAGCTTCAGGTTCAGCTTCCCAGCCGTTTAATTCGGCAAATTCACCTTCAAGTTCGGCCGCTTTCATTCCGTCTTCGTCGGTGAAGTTTTCCTTCATATAGATGGCATCTTTTTCTTGCATGACTTCATATAATCTTTCATGTCCCATAATGACAACTTTAAGGACTTCTTCCTCTTCATAAGCGAAGTGATCTTGCTTTAGAACGGCAAGGCGTTCGCCAGGCCCCATATGGACATCACCGGATTGCGCTTCAATTTCACCTGAAAGGATTTTTAAGAAAGTGGATTTACCCGCACCATTCGCACCAATCAGTCCGTAGCAGTTACCAGGCGTGAATTTTATATTAACATCTTCAAACAGTTTACGATCGCCATAGCGTAAACCAACATTATTTACAGTAATCATTTATTTACATTCCTCCAAAATACTTTTGTTTCAACGTGTCCAACACTTTGTTTCATTAGTTTTACGCTGATTCACACAAACAGCAGTTTATGTCCAATTATATTTAAATGCCGTTCGTTAAATTGTATCTTATTTCTTAGGAAAATTAAAGGCAGATTAGCAAAAACAAACGTTTATAAGCAAAAATTACACAGAGATTTAATTTTGTTTATAAATTGTCACCAATAATGTAAGTTGTTTTTCTTGTTGAAGAAAAATATAGGTATAAAGACTCATTACGCAACAACCTTGTAATTGGTAATATAGGTAACTGTAACTAACGCAACAGGAGGATTTTATATGAGCGATTCAGTAGGTTTTTGGAAACGTCTTTTAGCAGGTTTTTTGGATGGCATAATAGTGTCTTTACCATTAGCGATAATATTCGGGTTGATTACCGGTGATTGGGAAAATGAGAATTTTTCAACGTTTTTCAACTTTCTTTACATGCTGATTGTCCCGATATTATGGTATGGCTATACAGTGGGTAAAAGGATGATGGGAATACGCATAGTAAGGATGGACGGCAAAAAATTAGGCATAGGCACAATGCTATTGAGGTATATAGTTGCAGCTTTGGTCTATGCCATTACATTAGGGATAGGGTTTATTGTCAGTGCATTCATGGTTGGCATAAGAAAAGATCATAGAGCGATACACGATTTCATAGCAGGTACGTACGTGACATCAAATAAACCATGATTAATTGATAAGCAGTTTAATAGCTGCTTTTTTTTATGCAAATCTACAATTTCAAATCCGGTACGATTTTTTAAACATGAAGTGAATTTTGCTGTTACTTTATATGCGGGTAAATTACTTTTTAAGGTTTAAATATTACATTGGAAACCACGATAGAATATCACTATTAATACAGTGGCAGTTAGGAACCAAAAAGCACTTAACCTTTATGGTCAAGTGCTTTTGTTATTCAAAACCTCTTTATTTTGATTAATGATGATTTTATTTCTTAAAATCATTTCTTTATTATTAAGTCCAACATTGTGTTCTTTGGTATTATTCACTTTTTCTAGCAACGATACTACAGATATTTCCAATAATTCAGAAACAGGCATATTTGTTTTAGATGATAAAATTTCAAGTTCATGGATTAATTTAGGGGATAGCATTGGTTGTCTTTTATTTATTTCCATGACAGGACCCACTTTCTTAAAAAAATTATGTAATTGTAATTTAAGTATATAATGTGAGTTTCCAATAAAACATTAAATTAGCGTTATTTATGTTAAGAATTGATGACAATTGCTGAATAAAGTCATAACCGAGGCATTTTGAATGTTCCTTCATAAGTCAACATATTATAGCTAAATCCAATCAGGAATATATAGAGTATTCTTCGAATTATATGAAATATCAGGGAAGGTAAATTACAACTATATAATTCTATGTCTCCAGATTTGTCAACCTTTGGCTTTTCTGATAGTATAAATGTCCATTTCGTCTTAGCATCGGCATTTTAATAAGTTTGATAAATAAACAAGGAAGGGGAAGTGATTTTATTGGGTAATCACCCTGATTTCGAACAGGAACGTCAGCGGCTGGATTTTACGAAACGTTATATCGACGTAGTCATCAAAACATCAGAAACAAGCAAAGATCAATTTCAGAGGAATATGCAAGAAGCTTTTGGCGATGCCGATTGGTCTGAATCAGCCTTATATTCACAGCTGCTGACAACGGCCAACTTTTTTGAGATGTCCAAAACCGAACTTGAAAGTTTACGCAAGGCAAGTAAAAAACCCTACTTTGCAAGAGTGGATTTTGAAAGGAATGACGGTGATAGAGGCGAAGTCCTTTATTTCGGAAAAACATCGCTTTATCAGAGGGAAAGCCAGGAACAGATCATCGTCGATTGGCGTTCACCGATTGCAAACCTGTATTATGAGGGACGGATTGGTGAAATAGAATATGAAGCGGAAGGGGAGACATTCAGCGGGAACATCACTTTAAAAAGACAGCTAATGATAGAAAAAGGTATCTTGGAGGAGATAAGGGACATTGATTTGACAACCACGGATGAATTGTTGCAGGAATCCCTTTCCAAAAGTTCCAGCAATCGATTGACAGATATCATTACCACGATCCAGGAAGAACAAAATAAAATCATTCGTGCAGATTTGAATAAACCTATCATTGTCCAGGGCGCAGCGGGCAGTGGTAAAACCACAATTGCTCTACATAGGATTTCTTATTTCATTTATCATTATAAAGACTTGTTCGATCCGCGACAATTAATGATTCTTGCTCCGAGCCGGGTTTTCATTGATTACATATCTGAAGCTTTACCTGAATTGGGTGTCGAAAAGGTAAAGCAATTCACATTTTCCGAATATGTTCAGGCAGCGATAGGAAAGCAAGTGAAGCTTGTCGCGGATGATAAATTAACCCGATTGCTGGAAAAGGATGATGAAGAAATCAATTCAGCCGTCTGGATATCAGGTCTGAAGGGCTCTCCTGCCTTTAAATATATATTGGACGAATATGTAAAGGATATTTTCAGGGGGTTTCACCCGGATGCTGATTTTTATTGTGATAAATATCGCCTCTATTCCGCTAAGAAGTTTATTAGATTATTGGAAGAGGATTATTGGTATTTACCGTTATACAGCAGGCTGGACAAACTGAAGGCCATATTACAAAATGAAGTGAAATTGAAAAAGAAAATAATGCTTGAACGTGTTGTTGATTTTTATGATGCCAAAATTGAGAAAGCTCTATATAAGAATATCGATCCAGTCATTCGCAAAGAATTTGTTACAAAATGCCTCGATAAAAAAGAGGAAAGGATAGGGCAGGTCCAAAAGGCGATCCGTACTTCGGTAAAAGGGTATTTTAAGCAATTCAAAAGTAAAGATCTCCTGGATTACTATCAGGAATTATACCAAGATCCGGAGCGTCTCTCCTCGTACAGCAACGGTAAACTTACTGTTGAAGATGCCAGTGTTTTATGTGAGTATAATCATAAATTATTTTCTGCTAAAAGTTATGAGATGGAGGACTTAGGAGCATTATTATATCTTCAGGAACGGCTTTTTGGTATCGATAAAGAAAACAAAGCAAAAAATGTCGTCATTGATGAGGCACAGGATTATAGCTTCATGCAGTTACAGGCACTAAAGACGGCAGTGGATACCGATATGTTCACACTTGTAGGCGATCTTGCACAAGGCATCCATTCATACCGCGGACTTCAAACATGGGACGAGGTTCACAGTCGCATTTTCCCTCGGGCGACTTATACTGAATTACAAAAAAGCTACAGAACAACTGTTGAAATAATGAAACAAGCTAATGAAATACTTCAGTTGTTAACATACGATTTCCCGGAAGTTGAACCTGTAGTCCGTCATGGCAAGGATCCAGAATTCATTGCCATTGGAAAGGAAGGTTGGGAAAAAGAGCTGATCGATCTTATTGCAAGCCTTAAAGGAGAAGGTTTTAATACGTTTGCCGTTATTGCCAAAACGATGAAAGATTGCAAACTGGCAAACGAGAAACTAAGTGGACTCCATCAAGGCTTTCATTTAATAGATGAAGCGGGAAACATCCCAAAAGATAAAACGTTGATTGTTCCTTCATATCAAGCCAAAGGTCTCGAATTCGATGTCGTATTTGCAATATCCCTCGAAGAATCCTATTGCCATGGAAATGAACTTGATATCAAATTGCTGTACGTAACAATGACTAGGCCATTGCACCGGCTTTATTTTTTAGGTAATGAGAAAAAGGCTTTCCTTATCGAGACATGAGAGGGGAAGGGTGGAGAATAACCATCCTCCTCGGGATACGCTCACAAATGCAAAAGGATATCCTGAATATCTTCCCACCCGAAACCGACTTCGATAAGCTCGATGCCTGCCATTCTAACTGTTTTTTCAGCTATCACTTGACCGCCAAGTGCTCTGTAAAAACCGCATGAAGGATTATCATTTAATGCCCATATTATTAAATTCTTATGTTCCATTTTCATAAGCTCATGTATGACCGCTTTTATCATTTTTCGGCCGAGTCCCTGTCGTTGATATTCTTGTAAAAAATAAATGGCATATACTTCTCCTTGAATATGCGGATCATTCGTTTGTTCAGGTCCGCCGGCAGCGAAACCGATGATTTCCCCATTGGCGTTCTCGGCTACAAAGGTGGCATTATGCAGCATCTTTAAATTCCTTAGCCAGTTTTTCTTTTTGGCTTCCAGATTCAAGGAAGACAAATATTGATCAGGGAGGATTCCTTTATAAGTCGTTTTCCAGCTGTTTATATGTACATTTGCTATTCCACTTACATCTTGTTCTATGGCTTTCCTTATCTTCATAAAAACACCTTCTGATTTTCGTATTTTCCCCTAGAATATCATGGGAAAAGTTAATAAGCATTTTATTTATGTTTATAACTGCATGAGAAAGGATATGAAATAAAAGAGTGATTCAACCAGACGAAGGGAAGGATGAGAAAGATGAAATTGAAAGTTGGTTTTTATTTTCCGGGCGGTAAAGAACTAGAGCATGAGGTAGAAGGCGATGACTCAACTCAAATGATTTCAAACATTCAAAAGCACCGTTATTATAATTTAGTTAAAGGCGATTGCCATTATGTAGTAGATACGGAAAAAGCAGCTTATTTTTCTGTAACGGAAATACTGGATTGAGATAAACCGCATTGGACATTTGTTCCATTGCGGTTTATTCTTTTTGTTGTAAGGAAACCGGAAAAGGAGTATCGACAATGAAAATCAATTTTACCAAGAAACAGTATGAAACATTATTCAAAATGGTTCAGTACGGATATTGGGTTGCTTCCGATACTGAAGTTAATAAAGAAGAATTTAGTGAGATGGAACAGTATCTCAATTCCTTTGCCAAAGATTTTGGCATGGAAGGAGTACAGTTTGTGAAGGAGTATGGAATTTTTGATTTAAGCAGGGAATTGGAGGATCAACTCCATGAAGTCATAGATGAGTATGAAGAAGGAGTGTTCAGAGATAAGCTTGCCTATCATATGGCTAGAAAAGAGTTTGCCGAGGAGTCGGAAAACCATGAATATAATCAGGAGGAAGCGTTTAAACGTATCATGGAGCTTGAGGAAAAATATCATCTTCATATTGAAGAACACGGATTAGGGAATTTGAAAATAGTAGAATAAAAAGAGAGAGGGCTTAGTTTGTCCTCTCTTCAGACTGTAGACAAACTCGATGTAAAATCAAGTTTGTCTCAGTTTTTATGAGGGTTCATAAAAACTCGAACGTCGATTTCCACTCCAGGTACTCGCTTTCCGCGGGCGGTCCGGGAGCCTCCTCGGCGCCGTGCGCCTGCGGGGTCTCCCCTCGACGCGCTTTTCCCGCAGGAGTCTCGCACACCCGCTCCAATCAACTTTGTTTTGAAATTTTAGGTAAACCCCTTTTTGTCTACAAATTCGAGAGAGGACATAAATTTATCCCTCTTTTCTTATTCTGAAAAGTCATGATTTCCATATGTTCATCACGTATGCCATCCATTACGGATCGGTATTATACACAAGGATTATGGCCTAATTTTTCAACTGTGTATTGGTAAAAAGCGATTAAGTCATTTTGTGACGCAAAACCTGCTTGTGCAGTCTGTTCGTTCCCTCCGCCTTTCCCATTATAGGTACTGAGTTCAGCTTTAAAATATTGCCCGCAATGAAAGGGGATGGCCCCACTATGTGAGAGGATGAGCTTTTGCTCCTTACGTGATGCTAATAATACGGTAACCTTTTCCTTTTTTACAATCGTACCTGCAAGGTAAAGCAGTTCTTTCGTTGAGCTATCTTCGAAAATATGAGAGATGAATCCCCCTCCATTTTCTGCAAGCAGGGAGTCAGCAAGATAATTTGCATTTTCAAGTTTTAAGTTTTCGTTTGCCGATAGCAGCTGCTTATAGTCATTTTCCAGTTTCTCCACCCTATTCAGAATCTCTGTACGTCCGGTATTGAATTTATTCGATAATGCCGAAAGAATTCCTAGACTTTCGGAATAATCGTTCAATGCCCTGAAGCCGCACTTAAAATAGAGACGGGTATGTTCTTTCTGCTTCTCCGCTTTGAAAATTTTTATTAAGCCAATCTCCCCGGTACGCCCTACATGGGTTCCACCGCAAGGGTTATATTCGATCCCTTCTATCTCAACAATACGGATATTCTCTGAAACTTTAGGCATTTTGACGACAGGAAGCGTCTGTAATTGCTCGTTCGTCACGTAATAGATAAGTATTTCGCGATTCTCGATAATATATTGATTAACTAGCTTTTCAGCGGCTGCCGTATGTACTTCAGTCCATTGAAATCCTGACATTATATCGATCGTTAAATATTCCTTCCCAAGGTGAAAGCTGACCGTATTAGAGTCGAACAGTTCCCTGCAGACAGCAGAGAGTAAATGCTGGCCGCTATGCTGTTGCATATGGTCGAAGCGGCGGGACCAATCAAGTTCACAATGAACGATCTCTGAATCTGGCCGTCTATCCATCTTATGAAGAATCTTTCCATCATTGTCTTTTATAACGTCAAGAACGGTGATTCCTTCTATTTTACCAGTATCTGCAGGCTGACCGCCCCCTTCGGGATAAAAAGCGGTTTCTTCAAGAGTGATATAGTAAAAGCCATTTTCTTCAATGGTATCCCGAATTTTGGTATCCCATTGGGAAGTCTTGGTGGACGTGTAATACAATTTTTTTGTCATGAATGATTTCTGTTTCCTTTCAGTTAATTATTAAAATTATATCACCGAAACACCAGAGTTTGAAATCGCGGGTTTAGAAGATTAGTCAGGTAAATAAGTAAACCTTTTGAAAAATTTTAAGTGCAAGATGGCAATATTCCACGTCAGCTATTTCAAAAGTGGTAGAAAGGCATTTCAAAAGCTAAAAACCTCACCTCCGGATGCCATTATACTGGATATCCTTCTTGAAGAGGGAGAGATGGACGGCTGGAATAAAAGGATCCGCTGATTTGAATGAGATTCCCGTTTTTGGATCGACTGCACTTGACGAAAGGGAGAAGGGAATTTCCTTGGGAGATAACGATTATTTAGTTAAACCGTATAAACCGAGCCATTTATCCAAAGTGATCATGCATACCTTATTAAGTAACGGTAAACAAGGGCATATTCTGGTCCCGCAGACATTCCATGAAGAAAACAAGGGTTAAAAAATAAAAAAACGTAATAGGTATACAGAACAAGAAAAAAATGATAAATTCAAATATGTTGGAAAAATAAATAATTGGGTACAATTGTAGGTAAAGGTAAGTTACAGGAGGATTTTTATACATGCAAAAAATTCAGGCCGGCATGGCTGTAGAGTTAGAAGTGGAACGTAAGGCTGATTTCGGATGGTTTTTAACAGATGGTTCAGAAGATGTCTTACTTCATCATAATGAAATGAATGAAGGAACGGAACTTGAGATTGGCGATGAAGTAACTGTGTTCATCTACCATGACAAACAAGCAAGGCTAACAGCGACAATGAAGATACCCGAAATTCAAATTGATCAGTATGGCTGGGCGGAAGTTGTCAATGTGAAAAGGAAACTGGGTGTTTTTGTGGACATCGGTCTTTCCAAAGATATTCTTGTATCCCTGGACGACCTTCCGAATATTGATCGTTTATGGCCTGAGGTTGGTGATCGTCTATATGTATCCCTTAAGACAGACCGTAATGACCGCCTGTTTGGTAAACTTGCAACGGAAGATGTTATTCAGGAGATTGCAGTGACAGCCCCTTTAAAAGGAGTGCGAAACACCAGTATTAAGGGAAATGTCTATCGTTTGCTTATGGTTGGGTCTTTCTTTATTTCACAAGAAGGGTACCGCTGTTTCATTCACGAAAGTGAACGCAAGGAGGAGCCCCGTCTTGGTGAATTAGTTGAAGGGCGCGTCATTGATAGTAAAGAAGATGGAACGCTTAACGTTTCTTTAATCCCCTTTAAACAAGATTTAATGGGGGAAGATGCTGATGTCATTTTCACTTATTTAATGAATCGCGGCGGTGCAATGCCTTATGGTGACAAAACGCCACCAGATGATATCAAGTTTCACTTCGGTTTAAGCAAGGGAGCGTTCAAGCGTGCTCTCGGTAAACTTATGAAAGAAGAAAAGATTTATCAGGAAGATGGATGGACATATTCTTCAGACCGTAAATGAAAAAAAGGCAGCGGATTTTCTCCGCTGCCTTTTTTTATGTGAATTTCATTAAAAGAACTTCTTTTTACCTTTTTCTTCTTTTAAAATCTCCACAGCTTCCCTGAACCTCATCGAATGGACAATTTCCCTCTCACGCAAAAACCTGAGTGAATCATTGATATCAGGATCATCCGAGATGTCAATCAACCATTGGTAGGTTGCTCTGGCCTTCTCCTCAGCGGCGATATCTTCATATAAATCTGCAATGGGGTCTCCTTTGGCTTGGATATAAGTGGCAGTCCATGGATTTCCCGCTGCGTCATGATAATAAAGGGCATGATCATGATTAGCATAATGGTCCCCTAGCCCGGCTGCAGCCATCTGCTGAGGTGTGGCATCTTTTGTAAGCTTATAAATCATCGTGGCAATCATTTCCAGATGGGCGAATTCTTCCGTTCCGATATCCGTCAGCAGGCCAATCACTTTATCTGGAATTGTATATCGTTGATTTAAGTAACGGAGTGCTGCAGCCAACTCACCATCAGCACCCCCGTATTGCTCTATTAAATATTTTGCCAATCGAGGATTACAGTCTCTTACTTTAACTGGATATTGAAGCTTCTTTTCATAAACCCACATAGCTACCTCTCCTTATACCTGCCATGGCCAAGGGCCTTGGCCCCATTCCCATTTATTTTCACCGCCTGGACTGTTTCCAAATCCCAATAATGGACCATATTTAGGCTCAAAAACCGATTTTAATTGTTTTGAGTATTCATGAAATTGATTGAATTGCTGTAAAGCCTGCTGGTCGTTAGGATGTGTATCCAAATAATGAGTCAACTCGACAAGTACGAAATCGGCAGCCTGTATTTGTTCAAGCAACTGATAATATTCATCATCCAGTTTCTTTTTCATTTACGTCTCCCTTTCCCGATAAGGATTATCATAAAAGTCATAAAAGAATTTCCAAAGTGTACCATATTTCAAAGCTTCCTCCGGTGTGAACTGCTCCAAATTCGGCGGTTGAAAATTAATATACAAATTAGGAGGTGTCCTGTAGTACTTTCTCCCAATAGGCGGGCACGGATCGAATTTACTATGGAAAGGTTTATATGACTTTACTAAGGTAAAAGTCTTTTCGCGTGTCAAAAAAATACCTCCTTTATAAAGATATGGCCTTTAATTCTTATGCCTGGGTAATGCATAATATGACTCCCCTGGTCTGGAAAGGAAATTATCTGGAAAATTATGTTTTTTCAGAATATTATAAAATCTTGTTATAGTCCCGTTATCTTACTGTGATGTTTGTCATCTATTCTTTATCTGTTTGTTCTTTGTATAGAAAAAAACTATGTTAAGATTTAACTCGTAGCTTATAAAGCAGCTCACAAGGAGGTAACAACATATGAAAAAATCAATCTTATCGTTAGCGGCAGCGGCTGCTATATCCGGTGCATTCACAATTCCGGTACAAGCAGAAGATGTCAAAGTGAAAGATGGAGACACATTATGGGGGATATCTCAAACATATAAAGTATCAATAGAAGATATTAAGTCTTGGAACGATTTGTCTTCAGACGCGATTTATGCCGGAGAAACCATACATATTTCTCAAGAAGAGCATTATAAAGTAAAGTCAGGGGACACATTATCGAAAATTGCACACAAATATGATGTAGCGGTAAATGATATTAAATCTTGGAACGGTTTAAATTCAGATACAATCCATCCTGCTCAAGAACTGGTCATTAAACCTGCAGCTAACAAAGTCGAAGCTGCAAGTGTAGAGCCTGCGCAGAAATCAGAGCAAGCTGCACCAGTAGAACAATCAAAACCAGCAGAACAAACAAAGCCAGTAGAACAATCGGAACCAGCAGAACAAACAAAGCCGGTTGAACAATCGGAACCAGCAGAATCATCAGAAAAAGCAGACTCGAACAATGAATCCAGCGATCAAGCAGGAATCGAAAAAGAAATCACTGTTAGAGCAACTGCCTATACGGCTGATTGTCAAGGCTGCAGCGGTACAACAGCCACAGGAGTTAACTTGAAAGCTAATCCTGATGCAAAGGTGATTTCAGTGGACCCATCAGTCATTCCGCTAGGATCTAAAGTTTATGTAGAGGGTTATGGCTATGCGACGGCAGCTGATACAGGCAGTGCCATCAAAGGAAATAGAGTGGACATTTTTATACCTAACGAAAAAGATGCCGTGAATTGGGGCGTTAAAAACGTTAAAGTTCAAATCCTGAATTAATTAAACCCTGCAAAACATGTTTTTATATAGAAAAAAGCAGACACAGACATAATGTGTCTGCTTTTCCTTTTGGTTCACGGGAAAAGCAGGTACAATGGAAGAAATAGATCCTTATAAATCCTTACAAGGTAAATAGGAGGAGTAGTAAATTGATGGAAAAAGCACGTGATTATTTACAAGAATACTTTGGTTATGAGTCATTCCGAAAAGGTCAGGAACAGATTATCGAACAGGTGTTGGGCGGAATAAACACAGCGGGAATCATGCCGACAGGCGGAGGTAAATCAATATGTTACCAAATTCCAGCCCTTCTGTTACCAGGTGTAACACTCGTTATATCCCCACTAATTTCCTTGATGAAGGACCAAGTAGATGCCCTCGAACAAACTGGGATTGATGCCACATTTCTTAATAGCTCCATTTCTGGGTTAGAATCATCCAATAGAATGAACGATATTAAGCACGGAAGATATAAGTTGGTTTATTTGGCGCCGGAACGATTGGAAAATCCTGTATTTCAACAGGATCTATTTAATGTGGATATTTCAATGGTAGCCATAGATGAGGCCCACTGTATATCTCAATGGGGTCATGACTTCAGACCAAGCTATTTAAAAATCAAAACCTTATTGAAAAACATGCCATCAGCTCCGACCGTACTGGCATTAACGGCAACAGCCACACCGCATGTGACCGACGATATATGTCAGTCGCTCGGAATATTAGAGCAGCATACAATATCAACGGGATTTTCCAGAGATAACCTGTTCTTTTCAGTAGTGAAAGAGGAAAATCGCGGCCGGTTTTTAATGCGCTATTTAGAGAAAAACAAAAATGAATCGGGTATCATTTATGCAGCCACTAGGAAAGAGGTCGATTCCTTGTATGCGAAGCTTATCAAAGCCGGATTTAAAACAGGCCGATACCATGCTGGCATGAATGAACAAGACCGTTCGGAACAGCAAGATCAATTCATTCGTGATGACATACCCTTGATGGTAGCGACATCTGCCTTTGGTATGGGAATCGATAAATCGAATGTTAGATACGTCATCCATTACCAAACTCCAAAGAACATGGAGAGTTATTACCAGGAAGCGGGCCGTGCAGGGAGGGATGGTTTAGATAGTGAATGTATCCTTTTATATTCCCCTCAGGATATGCAGATACAGCGTTTCTTGATTGATCAATCAAATCCCTCGCAGGAGTGGCAATCACAGGAATTGAAGAAATTGAACAAAATGAAGGATTATTGTTTTACCGAAGGATGCTTGCAAGCCTTCATTCTACAATACTTTGGAGAAGAAAACCCTGAGGATTGCGGTCATTGCGAAAATTGTACAGATAAACGTGACTCTGTTGAGGTAACTACACAGGCACAGATGGTCCTTTCATGCATGTTGCGAATGGGTGAGCGGTTCGGTAAAACGATGATTTCCCAAGTGCTTACGGGATCACGCAATAAGAAAATTGAAGAGTTCGGATTCCAGAAGCTCTCAACCTATGGAATCATCAATGATCAATCTGCGAAGGATGTAGGTGATTTCATTGATTTCCTGACAGCGAAACAGTATATCGAAATGACGGGCGGCCAGTTTCCGGTACTTAAAGTTACCAATGCTGGCAGGGAAGTGCTCCTGGGACAGAAAAAAGTACTGCGTAAGGAAATAAAAAAAGTAAGCAGCATCAGTGCGGATCATGGGTTGTTCGAAGAGTTGAGACAGTTAAGAAAAGAATTGGCTGTTAAGGAAAATGTGCCGCCATTCATTATTTTTTCCGATGCATCCTTGAAAGATATGGCCGTCAAACTGCCGCGGACGGAAGAGGAATTCCTGGAAGTCAAAGGGGTGGGCATGCAAAAATTCGAACGATTCGGAGCCGTGTTTTTACAAGGGATTTCCCAGTATGTACAGGCACACCCTGAATTAGAAGCGAATACTATGGTTACAAAGGAAACGGTAAAGCGAGCTGCTACACCATCTCACTTAGAAAGCTATCGCTTATATCAGGAAGGCAAAACAATCAAGGAAATAGGGACATTGAGAGGGCTGTCTTCCATTTCAATTGAAAATCATTTATTAAAGTGTGCAGAAGAACACCTGGATATCAAATGGGATGAGATCTTCTTGGATAAAGAGTTTGATCTTGTTTTGGAAACTGCGAAACAATTGGATTCTGATAAATTGAAACCACTAAAAGAAGCCCTGCCTGAGCATATTTCCTACTTTATGATTAAAGCGATCTTGGTTAAAGCAGGACTGGAAAACGAAAGGTGTTAAGGTTTTTTGGATAATTTCTTCATTGAATAAATAAGAATATGCTTTAATGCGTATACTAGGAATGATAAAAAGGTGAAATTTCGCCCCTTTAATCAGAGTCTTTATAAAAAAGAGGAGGTTGCTCATGTATTTTGGTAAAAAGAATTCAGAGGAACCAGAAATCATTATGGAAGATACGATAGTATATGCGTGTGGATCAGCAGATTGTAATGGTTGGATGAGAAAGGATTTTGCCTCGGAAAACTATGATTGCCCAATGTGTGGAAGTCAATTAGTTGAAGAAGTCAGGGAACTTCCAAAAATTGAAAATGAGTATAATGCTTTTAAATAAAAGAGGTGAATCTTAGCCTCTTTATTTTTTTATTTAAAGAAAGAAGTATGGCGGGTGGTTTCATTCTGAATTAATGCTTTACATATAAAAACTTGTATGGTATCATTAAATTTCAGTGTTATGAAAAGAAAGCACTGGAGGGTAATTTAAAGTAACATTTTTATTAATAACATAATTTTTCATCATTTTCATGATGAAGTAGAAACAAGTTAAACACATCTAGAAAAAAGAAATACATGTAATCACCAAGTATTTTCCTCGATCCATTTCTGTTCTTCATTAACTTACTTCTATGTACCATTTGTCTTTTGGAATTTAATCAACCCAATTGGAATTACGGACGGTTTTAATTAATAAACATGTACTTACAAGCTTTTATCTGATTCTCGCAGGCACGGTCTAGGAACCGTATGGATGGGAGAGAGGCAGGGCTTTCATTGTTTTAGGTTTTGGCATTAAAAATTACTCTCATGCTCGATTCGCTTTGAAATGTTCATCGAACGAGCAGGAAGAACCATATGGAATGGATTCTTAAACAGCGCAGTCTCGATTATCTTGAAGGGTAAGTCAGGGACTGTGTTTCATTTTGGGGAATACTTTCTTTTTTAGAATCTTTCCTCAAATGTATAAAGCATATATATGATATAATGGTTACTGAGATATGAAAAATTCATGTCGTAATCTCAAGTTCTTACCATTCAAAAAGTTTGGTTGAAAGAACAATAATCATACTTATATTTGCGAATGGGTATTTACTCACAATTTAGATTAAGCGCCATCTATTCTTCTTTTATCTTTATGGCTTGTGATCTGTTATGCAGGACGGAGTCAATTCAATTCTAAGGAGTGAGATACATGTATAGAAGAAATAATACGGAAGAAATCATTCCTGAAGAAACAAAGGTGTGGGAATGTACATCAGAAGATTGCAAAGGTTGGATTCGCGATAACTTTACAAGTAATGATGAACACGTTTGTCCGTTATGCAGCAGCGAGATGAAACCCGGCACCAGAATGCTTCAAGCAATTAACAATCCAAGAAATTATTAAGGTTATAAAAAAAGCTGAAGGGGATTCTCCCTTCAGCTTTTTTTATCTTTTTGCCAATTGGATGAAGCAAAAAGCAGGTGAGATTAGTGGATATCTTTTTTCTTGAATCGACCGCCTCGAACTTCCGCGATATCCCCTACGGCAAGAAATGCAGATGGATCGAAGCTTTTGACTATCTCTTTAAGTTTAGCTTCCTCAAGCCTGTTTATTACACAAAAGATGACTTTTTTATCATCACCAGAATAAGCACCTTCTCCAGCTAAAAAGGTTACGCCACGTCCAAGGCGATTCATTATGGCTTGGCCGATATCATCAAATTCATCACTGATAATCCAAACGAATTTGGATTCGTCCAAACCTGCGATGACGATATCCATCGTTTTATATGCCACGAAGTAAGCTATGATCGAATACATGGCCCGATCCCACGAGAATACGAAGCCCGCACTGCCAAGGATGAATAAATTAAAAAACATGACGATCTCCCCAACGGAAAATGGGATCTTCTTGCTAGCGAGTATAGCAAGTATTTCTGTACCATCCAATGAGCCGCCATATCGAATGACCATTCCAACACCAATGCCAAGAATCATTCCGCCGAAAGCGGACGCTAGGAGGATATCTTGAGTGAAAGCTGGTACATGATGAAGCAATGTAGTGGTGATGGAAAGGACTAAAATTCCATAAAGGGTAGATAATGCGAAGGTTTTGCCGATTTGTTTATAACCGATAAAAAAGAAAGGAAGATTCAAAATGAATAGAAAGATACCGAGCTTCCATCCAGTAATGTAAGATAACATAATCGATATACCCGTTATGCCCCCGTCGATTACGTTATTCGGCACTAAAAAAATCTCAAGACCGACAGCCATCAAAACCGCACCGATTGTAATTAGTAGACCTCTCTGTAAAATTTGTCTCAGTGTTAATTTTTTATGCTGGGTTCTCTTTTGCATAATTTCTGTTGTACTTGCACCTGCCAGGTCTGACATAATCATGCCCCCCACTCCTTCTCTCTATATAGGTTCTATTTAATTATAAACCTATAGGTATAATTAAATAAAGAAATTAACATTCTTCATTAATATATTCCCGAATAATTATTTTTGTTATTGAAATGTCCTGCAATGATGAAGCAGGGTTGTGAATGCTTGTCATTACCATGTATTCCTATTCTACTCCATACAAAACAATAGTATTTCTAATTTTGTTGATTTTATGAAAGAAACCTGCATTTTCTTGAGATGTGGGGTGCACTGGAATAATTAGTGTGTAAATATATAGGAGAAAGGAAATAAAAAACCTTTGAGGTACTATGGATTTCCATTACAATATAGGAGAATAGAACGTTTGAGGTGGTCAAGTAAAAAAATGGAACAATCAATTGTGGCATCAAATCCTGTCCTCTTTATGATTGCAGTACTTTTGATAAAATGGCGTGTTATACGGCGTTGGATTTACTGACAACATTACTGACGATAGAGAAATATAAACGGCTGGTGTATATTGGGAGCAGCTGCTCTATGGGAGTGGCTATTTGGACGCTTAATTTTGTGGTCATATTCACCCTTGATAATTCAGGAATGGCGGCATACAACATTCCTACAATAATTTTTTCGTTGGCATTGGCAATTGCTCTCGCAGGGGTTGGATTATTGGCCATATCGTATAAAACACAAGTGCTGCAAATCGTTTTTTGCGGCTTCATGTTTACGATGGCCATTTTATCCAATTATATTATGGGAACATCTTCTTTAAACCACTCTTTGCACTTTAGCCCATTGTCGGTCTTCAGTACGCTTTTCAGTATCTTTATTTTATTTGTAGCAGCACTTGCAATATTATTTTATTTTAATAAATTAAGTCAATCCTCGCTAAAGCCAGTCAGTACTCTCATGATGAGCGGGGCAATCATTGAAGGCTATTATCTTTTTTTAAGAGTGTTACCGATGAACGCGAAAAACGAAACGGGTGAATTTGTTCCACTCACCCCATTTATGCTTTATCTTACATGCTTCGTTTCATTATTCATACTTGCCAGCTTGATCGCTTCAAGTACGATCGTAAGCCGGCGGTTGGCAAAAAGTGATAATACTGTGAGCGATATCCGTTATGCTTTAGATCAATCGGCGATCGTAGCCATCACGGATACAAAAGGAATCATTACATATGTTAACGAAAAATTCCTGGAAATATCACAATATGAAAAACATGAACTAATAGGGAAAAATCATTCCATCATCAATTCTGGTCATCATACAAAAGAATTTTTCACTGACCTATGGCTAACGATCAGCCAAGGGAAAACATGGCATGGTGAAATATGCAACCGAGCTAAAGATGGTAATGTTTATTGGGTGGATACAACCATCGTTCCTTTTATGAAAAAAGGCAAGCCATATCAATATATTTCCATCCGTTCAGATATTTCCAGTCGTAAAAAAGCAGAAAATGCTTTAAAGGGGTCAATCAAGGAACTGGAAGATATGCAATATGCAATCAACCAATCCTTGATTGTGGCGATTACCGATGATAAAGGAGTCATTATCGAAGTGAATGAAAAGTTCTCTGAGGTTTCCGGTTATGGGAGAGGTGAATTGATAGGACATACACATAAGATAGTTAATTCTGGATACCACTCAAAGGAATTCTTTGAACATATGTGGAAGACCGTCCATGAACGGAAAGTTTGGAAGGGGGAAATTAGAAACAAGGCGAAAGACGGCAGTTTTTATTGGGTCGATACAACAATTGTCCCATTTTTCAACGAAGAAGGAAGGCCATTTCAATTTCTGGCACTTAGATATGATATAACTGAGCGTAAACAATCGGAAGAGATGCTCCATCGGCAGGATAAATTAGCCGCAGTCGGTCAGCTTGCTGCTGGAGTGGCACATGAAATACGGAATCCGCTGACCTCCATGAAAGGGTATACGGAATTTTTGCAATTAGATGAAACGGACGAAAATAAACAAGAATATCTGGAAATAATCATGGACGAAATCAATCGTGTGAATGAGATAGTTGAAGAGTTCTTACAATTGGCGAAACCACAGGCCTTGATATTGGAATTGAAGAATCTTGTGCCAATCATTCAAAACGTCGTATCTTTGACGGAGTTTGAAGCCAGGAAGAAGAACATCACACTGATTTCGGATTGCAATGAAGAAGAGATCCTCGTTCGTTGTGATGAGAATCGATTAAAACAAGTCATATTGAACTTCATTAAAAATGGTATGGAAGCTATGCCTGACGGTGGCTTCATAAAAGTCATGACTGAACTTAAAGAGGATAAAGTGCATATATCCATTACCGACACAGGAATTGGGATGCCGCCAGAGCAGCTTAAGAGACTGGGAGAACCATTTTTCACAATGAAAAAATCTGGTAATGGGTTAGGTCTCATGATCAGCTTTAAAATCATAGAAAGGCATTCGGGTAATGTCATTGTCGAGAGCGAGGTCAATAAAGGTACAGTCTTTAATATCGTGCTCCCTGTTTAATATCCATAATAGGAAGCAATGAATAAAATCAACAACTTTGTAGAAGCTGTCTGCGTGGGGGAACTGGATTTGGATAAACAAAAGCATGTCAATATTATTAGCTTGAAGGTATTTTACCTATTTTCTTTTTTTGCAGTGGGAAGTTTAACACCGCTATTAAGCGTTTATTTGGCCAATGAGGCTGGTTTGTCCGGTATTGAAATAGGTACGATCATGTCTGTTGGACCGATAGTGATGATCGTTTTTCAACCTTTTTGGGGAATTGTCTGTGATTGGAGCGGGAGACCAGCAAAAATACTGGCAATGACATCGTTGCTTGCTGGTGTATTCGGTTTAGGCTACTTGCTGTTCGAGCACTATTTACTTATAGTATCCGTCGCAATCGCTTTGGCTATTTTTCAAAGTGCGATAATACCAGTTTCAGATAGCATCACCCTTCAATATACAACAAAAATCAAATCGAATTATGGGGAAATCCGTTTATTCGGTTCACTTGGATACGGTGTGGCCGTTTTTGTAATGGGAAAGTTATCTGAATCCTTCATGGGTCCTTCAGTGATATTTTATGCTTTTTTCTTCGGTCTTTTGATCGCGGCCAGTCTGGCTCTTCGTTTGCCTGAAGAGCCACCTGGGAAAAAGGTGAAGCTTTTCGGTGGAATGAAAGAATTGATCACCATGAAACGATTTCTTATCTTTCTTGCTATAACGTTCTTGCTTTTTGGTCCTAATCTTGCAAATAATGTATACTATGGTTTGTTTGTAGAGGCAAGGGGAGGGACATATACAGGAATTGGCATTGCGTTCCTTTTAGCTGTATTATCGGAAATCCCCTTTATGAGAATCGCAGGAACCTGGATTCATAAGATAGGCCTGCTGCCAATTACCTTATTAGCTGGAACGGCCTCATTGGTCCGCTGGGTTTTGTACTTCACCGAACCCAGTTTGGCTACCGTATATGTGACTTCGATCATTCAAGGGTTTTCACTTGGATTATTCATTCCTGCAGCTTTACAATATATCAGGGAAGTTGTCCCTGCACGTATAACAGTAACAGCAATAACGCTTTATTCCGCCATTGGCAATGGATTGGGTAACTGGTTCAGTACCTTCAGCGGCGGGATAATCTTGGATAAATCAGGAATATATGCGGTCTATTTATTTTATGGTTTACTCACGCTGATTGGGATGCTGCTTACAATATGGCTCATGAGGTTAGATATAAAATTAAAAGTAATGGGAAAACCCATAGGTACAATAGAAAAATGATGGGAAATAAAGCGAGAGACCTCTTTACCTTTCATGGTGAAGAGGTCTTTTTTACTTGTCTCTCAACATTTTTTTAGGGGTTATACAATTTAAACGTTGATTGGAACGTAAGGCACTTACTTTCCGCGGGCGGGTCCGGGAGCCTCCTCGGCACCTTTGCTCCTGCGGGGTCTCACTTGGACACGCTTTTCCCGAAGGAGTTTCGAACACCCGCTCCAATCAACTTTGTTTTAATTTTAGATAGAACCCCTTTTGTAATCCCTTTCCTCCTTTTTGTATTGGTAATTTTATAAACCCTTTTATTAATTGGGGTTTTTAACCAGAACAATCAGTTTTTTGTTTTTGGAAATAATATGATTTAATGGAAGATAGAGAATGAATGGAAGGATGAGTGTTTTTGAACAAACCAAAAGTGTTGGCTTCTACCATCGTATCAGCTCTTATCGGCCTGTTTTTTTTATTTTGCCTTGGATGGGCGATTACTGACCATTACGGTAAAGGAACTTCCGATACGGAAGTAATTGAAGAAACCCCCATTAAAAATGATCTTCCTGATGATTTTACGGTAGTGGCGATAGGCGATTCATTGACACGTGGCACAGGTGATGAAACAGGGAAAGGCTACGTGGGACTTGTTGTTGAAGATTTGAAGAGTGAATACAACAGAAAACCAATCATTCATAACCTCGGAATTAATGGACAAGTGTCTAAAGAATTGGCGCAGCAAGTGAAACAACCGGAAGTGAAGCGCCAAATCCAAGCAGCTGATGTTATTTTAGTTACGATAGGGGGTAACGATTTATTTCAAAAAGGCCAGACCCTGCTTGAATATGATCGTGAAGCTATATCTGTATCACAAAAGAATTTCTTGGGAAATTTAAATGGAATTTTTAAAGATATCAATAAAGTCAATGATACAGCTACCATACTGTTGCTTGGGCTGTATAATCCATTTATAGATTTGGATGAAGACTTTGATACGAACCGCATTGTTCGTGACTGGAATAATGAAACGGCAGAAGTCGTGGCTCATTATCAAAATGCAATTTTCGTTCCCACATTTGATTTATTTCAATTGTCGGTAAATGAGTATTTGTATTCGGATAAATTTCACCCTAATAAGAAGGGGTACCGTTTAATTGCAGATAGAGTTGCTCCTTTAATAAAATGGGAGGATGTGGAACGATGAAACGGGTGACTTTGTCTGTCAGGGATTTGAGAAAAAGGATTGGCAAAAGGGAAATTATTAAAGGAATAGACTTTGAGCTGAATGAAGGTGAGGTTTTCGGCTTTTTAGGACCGAATGGAGCAGGCAAGACGACGACGATCCGCATGTTGGTCGGTTTAATTAAGCCATCCTCAGGTTCCATCCATATATGCGGGTATGATGTTCGTCAGGAATTTACGAAGGCTATGAAGCAAATGGGCTGCATCGTTGAAAATCCAGAGTTGTACCCATTTTTGAGCGGGTGGGATAATTTGCTCCACTTTGCAAGAATGTTACCTGAAGTGGATGAAACAAGAATGATCGAGGTTGTTGAACTCGTCGGCCTGCAAGCGAGAATTCACGATAAAGTGAAGACCTATTCGTTAGGTATGAGGCAGCGTTTAGGAATCGCGCAGGCAATGCTGAACAGCCCTAAGCTGTTGATTTTGGATGAACCGACTAACGGTCTAGATCCTGCCGGAATCCGTGAAATGCGGCAATTCATCAGAAAATTGGCTGAAGAAGAAGGTATGAGCGTTCTGGTTTCTTCACACTTATTGGGTGAAATACAGCAACTTTGTGACCGGGTCGCAATTATTAAAGGAGGGGAAATTATCAAAACGGACACAGTGGAAAGCTTATTATCCACGCAGGAGCGGATATTTTGGCGGGTGGAACCTATTCAACAGGGAGCGGAAATTCTTAGCGGCTTCACCGAAATTACCATAGATCAAAAATATATCATTACAGCCTATGATGAACTTAAAACACCCGAATGGAATGCTGCACTTAACCAAGCAGGGGTGAGGGTGCATGAAATGAATCGAAAGCTCCCGGGATTGGAGGAATTGTTTTTGCAAGTTACCGGTGTCGGAGGTGCAGGCATTGAATAACTTGATCCAAAATGAAATGATGAAGTTGTTGGCAAAGAAACGGTTAATCATAATCGGTATCATCGTTGGAATTTTAGTGCTGATGTTTACATATGCCCAATATAAACAAGTGGAAGAGCAGCGGGAGAAGTTGGGAACTGATGATTGGCGTGCAGCTCTACAGCAGCAAATCATCGATACTCAAAATCGCTTGGGCTCGAATAGGATGCTCGATGAGTGGCGTGAACAGCTGCAAGTAAGTCTGAAGCAGCAGCAATATTATCTCGATCATGATATCAATCCCTCAGAACCAGGCGCTGCCACCTTTACACGCATGTTTTTGGAAAATGCAATCGATTTGTTCATTCCGCTGTTGATCATGATTGTGGCTAGTGATATGGTTTCTTCCGAAAGCAGTCAAGGGACGATCAAGCTTTTGTTGACCCGGCCAGTGGAGCGCTGGAAAATCTTATTGAGCAAATATGTAACATTATTATTATCGGTTTCGATTATCGTGGCGATGACAGCCTTATTGTCTTACCTTTTATCAGGAATCGTTTTCGGATATCAAGGATGGGGGGCCCCCGTAATAACCGGATTCGAATTGAATGGGGCTGACGTGGATGTCAGTCAAGTAAGGTTAGTGGAACAATGGAAATTCCTATTGATGGATTTGGGACTTGTCTGGCTGGTGGCGGTTGTTGTAGGGACCCTATCTTTCATGCTTTCGGTTTTAGTGAGAAGCACCCCTGCAGGCATGGGCATCATGCTGGCTGCATTGATTTCCGGGGCTATATTGAACAATATGGTTTCATCATGGGAATCAGCTAAATATTTCTTTATGGTGAATTTGAAATTGACCGCTTATATTAGCGGAACGGCTCCACCGATAGAAGGGATGACCTTATTATCCTCCGTCATTACTCTGCTCGTTTGGTGGGCGCTTGCTTTAATTGTATCTTTTACAGTATTTACCCGGCGGGATGTATACTGAGAAACAGCCTATACAAATTATAGGTTGTTTCAGTTTGAGTGTCGCACCCACAACCATGATTTTAAAAGAAGACTCGGTTTAATGGCTAGCCGAGCCCCGCTAGACGCTTGCTTTGATGAGGCTTGGCAGACACAGGGCGGAAAGGGAGCGGATTTAGTGCTGGGACCGCAAAATGAAAGCTCTGGAGTACGAATAATGAGGTGAAGGTCGAAAAAAGTCGAGAACAGTCGAAAAAAGTCGGGCAGAAATCAACTGCAACTTTTTTAAATGAAAAAGCTGCAGGCAGACTGGCTTTTCTTCGAATTTGTCGATTATTGGGGATCGGAATGGTCTCATCCCGAATACTTTTCATGATTTTATCGAGGGAATGATGACCATGATTTTAAACAAGACCTTGTTATACTGCATGATATTTAACTGTTTTATGAACTGAAATCATCCGTAACTTTTAAAAATAAAAAACTGTTGGCAAACTCGCTTTTTCTTCGAATTTGTCTACAGTCTGACACAGCCTATATAAAATATAGGTTGTTTTTTATTTTCTCGTACAGGGTATCCTTTATAAAACAGTATGTTCAAATTAGGAGGATTATAAATGGATGATAATCATTTGAATGAAAAATTGATGCCGATGACTTCAGTTTCCAGTGGAGATGTACAGATCCTAAACGAGGATATATATTGTCTGTCCGTCCAAATCGTTAATGTAATTTTTGTAGGGTCACCCAAAGATGATAAATGGGTATTGATAGATGCAGGGATGCCGCGTTCAGCAGAGGTAATAAGGAAAACTGCTGAAGAAATATACGGACCGCAAAATCCACCTGCTGCCATTATTTTGACACATGGACATTTCGATCATGTTGGTGCACTGATTGAGTTAATGGAGTATTGGAAGGCTCCTGTTTATGCCCACATTAAAGAAATGCCTTATTTAACGGGACAGGAAAATTATCCCGAACCGGATCCTACTGTTGAAGGCGGGATGGTCGCTAAAATGTCATGGGTATTTCCGAATGAGGGAATCAACCTTGATGAAAAAGTTCAGCCATTGCCTGATGATCATAGTGTTCCCGGGCTTCGCGATTGGAAATGGGTTCACACCCCTGGACATTCAAAAGGACATATTTCACTTTTCCGTGAAAGTGACCGAAGTTTGATTGCTGGAGATGCTTTTGTGAATGTCAGGCAGGATTCCCTATACAAGGTTATCACTCAGGAGAAAGAAATAGCAGGCCCACCGAGGTATTTGACAACTGATTGGGAGGCTGCCAAAGAATCTGTAAAGTTATTGGAAAGCATGAAGCCGGCTGTTGCCATAACGGGGCATGGGTATCCTGTTGAAGGGCAAGAACTGGAAATGGGTTTATCAAAGCTTGCAAAGGAATTCGATTCATTAGCTAAACCGGATCATGGGAAATATGTGGAATGAAGCGTGAACGTGTTTCATGAATAATTTCTCTTCAGAAGTCAAAAATAAACAAGCAACTTATGAAAATGGAGGGATATCCGTGACCAAATTAAGAGATATCATGACAACAGACGTGGACTGTTGCACTGCGGAAGATAATATATATGAAGCAGCAGTCAAAATGAAGAATGATGATGTTGGTGTCATTCCTGTACTGGAGAATAACCATTTAATTGGTGTCATTACAGACAGGGATATCGTCATTCGCTGTGTTGCCGAGAAAAAGCCCAATTCGACTAGAATTACCGATGTCATTTCCACCAATCTTGTAACAGGCACGCCTGATATGTCAGTGGAGGAAGCTGAGGAGATAATGGCTACCGAACAAATCAGAAGGCTCCCTATCATTGAAAATGATAAGCTGGTCGGAGTCGTGGCATTAGGTGATCTTGCTGTACACCAACAGACAAATTCAATGGCAGGAAATGCTTTAAGTTCAATTTCCGAGGACAGAGACCAAATTCAACACTAAAAACAAACACTCTGTTAGCTTTTGCTAACAGAGTGTTTGTTTTTAAAGATATTTATTGAACCATCCTTTGATTTCCTCAACATGTTGCAGGCGCATTTTTGGAGATCCGCTTCGGGATACCTCATGAGTTTCATCTGGGAAGGAAACAAGTACCGCTTCTTTATTTTGACGTTTTAAAGCGACAAAAAATTGCTCGCTCTGTTCAATGGGACATCGAAAATCCTTTTCGCCGTGAAGTAAAAGTAAAGGGGTATTCACATCGGAAACATATTTTAAAGGAGAGTGCTGCCATAATTTTTCAGCAGAGTTAACGATATCACCGCCTACTTCCCACTCTGTAAAATAATAGCCAATGTCGCTGACCCCATAAAAACTTAGCCAGTTACTAATGCAACGCTGAGTCACAGCGGCCTTGAAGCGGTTGGTATGTCCGATGATCCAATTTGTCATAAACCCTCCATAGCTTCCTCCGGATACCCCTAAATCTTCATGCTCTATAAAATCATACGTAGCTAAAACGTGATCTACTCCAGCCATTAAGTCCTTATAATCCATGCCTCCATAATCGCCCCGGCAGGCATTTACGAAGTCTTGGCCATATCCTACACTACCGCGCGGGTTAGTGAACAATACAGTATACCCTTCATTAGCCAAGGTCTGGAATTCATGAACATAGGTATTGGCATACATCATATGCGGACCGCCGTGGATTTCTAAAATGAGCGGATATTTTTGATTACCATCAAAATCGGTCGGTCTCATGATCCAGCCGTGGATGGTAAGTCCATCAACAGATGGAAAAGTAATAGGTTCTGCCATGGACAAATGTTTATCCTTCAAAAAATCGTCATTAACAAAACTGATTTGTTCCTTATCGCCATTGGTAAGGTTATAAGCAAAGAGATCGCCGGGATGAACTGGAGTACTGATGGCCACAACAGCACGATGACTTTCGGGATCTATAGTCAGGCCGTATATATGCTGCGGGTCAAGGATTGATGGATACATGGCTCCTTCAATCGAACCATAATAAACTCCGGTATTTCCGTAATCGCTTATTAAAAAGTAAAAGCCTTGGCTATCGTTTGTCCATAAAATACCTGGGTCGACGGCTCCGATTTGGAAATCCCCAATGGCAGAATCGCCTATTTGGACATCCCATCCATCGGTCAAACACTGAGTCGTTTGATCGAATATGGAGTATAACCAGATATTTGAAAAGGTGGCACCGGCAAATTCTTTAGTATGGCCAATGTAAGATAGATATTCGCCATTTGGCGACCATTTCGGATCTCTAAAGAAACCTGTACTTTCCGTTATCTTTTCTAAGGAACTCGTTTCAAGGTCCATGATGAAAATATCGGAAAAAAGCTCATCGTCACTTCTTTCTGCATCCCCGCTTATGAATGCAATATGCTGTCCGTCTGGTGACCATGCATTCGGTTGATGATCAACATTGTTTTCCGTTAGCAATGATGATTCTCCCTTAAAAATTTCCACTATGACCAGCTGCTGATATAACTGATCAAAATAGCCTCTTCCATCCCATTTATACTTAATCCGGTCATACCTATGAATTTCTTTGGACAAATCACTTTCCTTAACCGTATTTAGGTTTTCGCCTTCCTTTAACCCGGTAGAAAGCAGCAACTTGGTGGAACAAGGAGACCAAATGGGCTTTGTTACACCGTTAACGAAATGGGTCAACTGGCGGGCTTCCCCGCCAATGCTCCCAATAAGGTGAACTTGTTTTTTTCCTGATCTGTCTGATATAAAAGCGATATGCTTGCCGTCGGGGGACCAGGCTGGTGATGTATCACGATTATCCCCAAATGTCCATTGCTTTGTTTCATTCGTAATCAGGCTGAACATAAACAGATTGGAAATGTATTTTTCCGTTTTTTCATCTATTCTGGTTTGGACATAAACCGCCATGCTGCCATCCGGTGATAGCTTTGGATCGGTCACTGATTTCAAGTGAAATAAGTCTCTTGCTGTTATACCTATTTTGTTCATCCTTTTCACCCTTTCATTTCTCATAGTTATGTATTTCGCTAAAGAGAAATATAAATCCTTTAGTAAATGGTAATCGCGTAAGGTTTATTTATCAAGGACGAATGAAATGAAAAAAATCCGGCCTTTTCATAAGGTCGGATCATCAGGATACATAGCCAAAAAACTTATAATTACTTATGCATGTGCCGTGTATGTGGGCGGTGCGGCGGTATTTGGAAATTATGTTCTTCCATCATTTTATAATGTTTTTCAAAATGTGAAACCATTTTATCGGCTTCTTCTTTTGAAAGCGCGCCATACTCGACATATTTTTGGATCAATATCTTTTTGTCAGCGAGTATCTGCTTTTGGATCTTAGCGATTTCCGATTTTTGAGCTTCAGTGAATTGTACACTTTCCGTTTTTGCTTTATTTTCCTTTTCCTCTGCAGCTGGGTGATTCAGGTTGACTAAGAATAGGGAACAGGCAGTTAAACAGATGACTAAAAACTTTTTCATGAATGAACGACTCCTTCTTTTGTTTTTTTGCCTTATGAAGAATTGTAGAACCTTTAAAACCTGAAAGTCTCTTCCTTGTGAATGTTTTTTTATGGAAGATTCCTTATTTCTTTATTATCATTTACAGCATTTACAGTTTTATGTAAAAAAATAGGAAAGGGTTTGTTACAGAAAGATATGGGTAATTTAAATGTAAGCAGAAAAAATGGGAAGAAAGGGGGAGTAACATGATTTGGACAATTATTGGTCTAATAATATTATTATGGGTTCTAGGTTTAGTCTTTAAAGTGGCTGCAGGCTTTATACATATCTTGCTTATCATCGCGGTCATTCTCATTTTGGTTAAAGTTTTTAAGGGAAGGAATCGAATGTAGATGTGACGTGGAAAAGCTAATAAATACCAATGTAAAAGGCGGCCTGGTGAACAGGTCGCCTTTTAATTTTCCTTTATGCTGTCAATCATAAGGAAGTGGCTGGCCTAACAGCCTCTTATGAATCCATATCGCTGCCTGGGTGCCATCCCCCATCGAAATGGTGACTTGTTCGGAATGGGCAACGAGGTCACCGCCTGCCCAGACTCCTTTAATATTCGTTTCTTTAGTCCGGGGATGAATCACGACATGATTGTTTTCATTGACTTGCACACCTAACTGTAGAGCTAGGCCATTATTTAGTTTGTTCCCTTTAAACGCCGTGAATGCTTTTTCAGCCTCGATTATTTTACCGGAGACTAATTGTATGCCCATTAACTGCTGTTTGTCGTCGACATGAACCTCACAAACTTCTTCTTCGATTACGGGAATCTGATTTTCCTTTAATTTTTTCCTATACTCTTCATCAATTCTTGTTTTCAAATGATTTACGTAAATGATATCTTTTGACCAATATAATAGTGTAAGGGCCATGCCGGCACCCGTATTTCCGCCTCCAAGAACAACGGTTTGCTTATCCATGATTTCATACCCATCACAGTCAGGGCATATATATGTGGATGTCCCGAGAGTTGGATAGATGTTTTTGATTGGAGGAATGTTATCGGTAATGCCTGTACCGAGAAAAATCATTTTGGCTTGATATTCCCTGTCATTCTTTGTTTGGATAAAAAACTTGTCCTGCTTTTTTTCAAGAGATGTCACTGTATCATCCAAGAATTCGACACCGAATTTTTCAGCGTGCTGTCTGCCAAGCGTCCTTAATTGTTTACCGCTTACCCCATCCGGCCATCCAAGAATGTTATGGTAAGCCTTTGCAATGGAAGAGCGGCCTTGAGCAGAATCAATGACGATAATATCATGTTTATATCTTCCGAGCTGTATGGCTGCTTGTATCCCGGCTATACCTCCACCAATAATAATGCAATCTGCTTGTTTCATGAATTCACCGCCCATAAATTTGGAATAAACCTAGTGTTATTCTATCTGTAAAAAATATACCACTAGTCGTTGGCGCTTAAACAAAAAAGGAGGAAGTCCGCCAGCCGGCGGACCTTCCTCCTTTTCTGTTAATGCCTGTATCATTGATTCTGTATTGGTTCGAGCCATTCCTGTGCCCAATTTTGAATTTCGTTCATTACCGGTGCAAGGGCCTTGCCTTTTTCAGTTAAAGAATATTCAATCCTGACCGGTGTCTCTGGATATACGTCCCTTTTAACAATACCTTCATTTTCCAAGTCCTTTAAACGTTCAGAAAGAATCCTGCCGCTTATCGGGAATGCAGATTCAATATTACAAAACCGTTGAGGGCCATTAAGTAATTGATTGACAATCAATCCAGTCCAGCGTTTACTCAAGATTTGCATTCCTTTTTCAAATCGTGGACAAAGTGTCGTATTATTCATCATATCACCTCATTATTAATATATTATAATGCATTTACCTCATATGTAACAACTTTACCGATAATTATTTAGTTACTAGAGATGTTATAGTATAAGAAATTTATGAGCTTACTTTAAGTATCTTGAACAGAATTTCGCCTCGTAATTGCCACATTTACTTAAAAATTGCGCTTAAAAAAAATGTGTTCTTTAGGGATACCGTGAAAAATATGTTATTTTAATATTGAAGTCAAAGTTTTATAAATGGAAGGGTTCGTGGGAAAGATGAGTGATTTACTGCAAGAGGCCGTATCCTTTATCAGGACAAGTTATCAGGAATTATTGAAAACGGAAGAGGACATAGATGGCAGGATCGAACAAATCAAAAAGGAAATAAATGAAACAGGCAGATATGAACATACATATGAAGAATTGGTTTATGGTGCTAAATTAGCTTGGCGTAATAGCAATCGTTGCATTGGGCGCTTTTTTTGGGAGTCGCTGAGGGTGATTGATAAACGGATGATTCAAAGCGAAGAAGAAATTGTATCGGCTCTCTTTGAGCATATCGAATATGCTACGAATAATGGGAGCATCAGACCTGTGATTACAATTTTCAAACAGAAAGATCATGATCGAAAAGTGGAAATTTGGAATCATCAGCTTATACGATATGCAGGGTATGAGACGGAACATGGCGTAATCGGCGATTCAAGTTCAATAGAATTCACTAAGCAATGTATGGCATTAGGATGGAAAGGGAAATTCGGACATTTCGATATTTTACCCCTTGTAGTCCAATTGGACGGAAAAACCCCTAGTTTTCATGATATACCTGAAAGCCTCGTTAAAGAAGTTCAAATCACCCACCCTGAACTGACATGGTTCAAAGATCTTAAAATCAAATGGTATGCTGTTCCAATCATATCTGGCATGAGGCTGGAAATTGGCGGTATCACGTATTCAGCTGCACCATTTAATGGGTGGTACATGGGAACGGAAATCGGTGCCAGGAACCTTGCTGATGAAGAACGCTACAATATGCTTCCGGCAATCGGGGAGAGGATGGGCTTGGATATTAAACGTGATTCGAGTTTATGGAAAGATCGAGCCTTAATCGAACTGAATGAAGCAGTCCTTCATTCGTATAAAAAACACGGAGTCAGCATTGTTGATCACCATACAGCAGCTAAACAATTCAAGAAATTCGAGGAAAAAGAAACCACTTGTGACCGGAAAGTTACTGGGGACTGGACCTGGTTAATTCCACCGGTTTCACCAGCCACGACCCACGTTTTTCACCAGCCATATAACAATGAAATAATGAAACCTAATTTCTTTTATCAAATTCCTCCATATAAATAAAGGTTTACATTAATTGGCGTTGGGTATATATATATCAAGCCAATAAATAAGGGGGAAGGTAATGATGGCATTAGGAAGAAACGTGGTATTACTAGGAGTCGGAGTTGCCGGAGTCTCATTTTTATCGAATAAAACGAACAGAGGAAAAGTAAAGGACATATGGTCCAATGCAAAAGCAAAAACAGCAGGCTTTTGGAATAGGACGGCTTCAGAGATGGATCCCGTAATTGAAAAGGCAGGTCACCCTGATCCATATGATCATGACGACAATAAAATGGTAGATGAAGGCGCCATGTATGGTGTTCACTATTATAATAAAGCTAAGCATGAATAAAATAATCAGACGCTTGGGGATACCCAAGCGTTATTTTTTTGGTAGTTTCATTATCCTTTCCAAACGCGAAAATCTGATAATTGCGAATTCGAAACAGGGAATCAGGGTATTAAATTCGTTATTGTGCTTTAAAAGAATAAGGATTAAGATTAAAGAATCGAAAGGAAGTGGATACGAGTGAGCAGCAGTTCTTATGATCCTGAACCCAGAAAGCAAGAGGAAGCCAATATGATGCTAGAAGTCGAGACTGTTATTCTCCCTGAGTATCTGCTCGAAGAAGGTAAATAAGGCTTTCTCTATAGAAGAGGAGGTCAAGAAATGATTGAAATCTATAAGACGGATGAAAACCGTCACCTAAACAATATCGAGGAAATGACAAAAGGTTCCTGGGTGAACATTGTCGCGCCCACTGAAGCTGAAATAGATTATATATGCACGAATTTGAAGTTACCGATCAATTTCATGAAAGATCCGCTGGATGATGAGGAAAGGCCCCGAATCGAAAAAGAGGATGATAATGTTTTAATTATTGTTGACTTCCCATATTTGACCAGGGACGAAGCAGACTTACCGATTTTTGAAACGATACCTATAGGGATGATCTTTACCAAAGACTGTTTCATTACGGTATCTTTGAAAGAAACACCGATATTGGCGAATTTCAAAAACAATAAGATAAAAGGATTTTTCACCAATAAGAAAACAAGGTTTGCCTTACAATTATTATTTGAGATTTCATCCTATTATTTACGTTACCTGAAACAAATCAACAAGATGACTAATGAAGCGGAACGTGAATTGCATCAGTCCATGAAAAATAAAGAATTATACACTTTCCTGGCTTTGGAAAAAAGCCTGGTTTATTTTACGACATCATTAAAATCCAATCGCGTTGTACTTGATAAGATCCTCCGTTTTAACTATTTGAAAATGTATGAAGAAGATAAAGAATTACTTGAGGATGTAATCATCGAAAATGCTCAGGCAATTGAAATGGCAGAAGTGTATCTATCCATACTTAGCGGTATGATGGATGCATTCGCTTCGATCATTTCCAATAATGTCAATAATGCCATGAAGTTTCTAACCTCCGTGACCATTATTTTGACTCTGCCGACCATGGTGGCAAGTTTTTACGGAATGAATGTGGAACTGCCATTTGAACATAATCGGTATGCTTTCATTTTTACATTATTAATTGCCATCACATTGGCGGGGACGACGGCATTCATTTTTTGGAAGAAAAAATATTTTTAAGAGTAACCGGCTTATTAAGCCGGTTTTGTTTTATTCCTCAAAAAAATCAGCAAATCCTTCACTGTTAATCCGATCGGTATAAGGGTTCTCATCCTTTACATTCTTTGCATCCAAATTTGTTTTAATCACTAAACGGGGACTCTGTGATGCTTCTCTAATGATACGGTCGTTCAACTCTTTAAAATCCGGTACATTCTTATTGCCGGGTCTGTTTGGTTCCAATTAAACCACCTCCATTAGTATCTTGGCAAAAAATGATGGGGTGTATTCATGAATATTATTAGGATTGGGAAGGATAAGGACTGAGGAGGAGATCATGATGACCAAATGGAACGAGCAAGCAGCTCCCAATAATAATTTAAGGGCAAGTGATTTTAACCCGGATGGAGCCGATAAAGCAAAAATGGATACAAAAACAATTGATGGAGATCGATTGAATGATCTAAAGATCCAAAGGGAAATCAGAAAGCAAAATATATAAGAGAAGTCCTGATCGTCAAAGAAAAGCAACACAGGATCATGCAGAGGAAAACGCTTGGCGATTAAACCAAGCGTTTTTTTTGCGTATCACGAAGGCGGAATACCATGGTTGTTTTAGGATTCTTATCAGGAACGCTTTTGCTTTTTAAGTGAAGAGGGTCGAGTGAAGGACCCGGTTTCTTTTGTAGTGGTACCTTGCCCCTCTACCTGAGAAGACCCTAAACGAGTTTGTGAAGCATCTTTCTTGTTTTTTCCATTCATGTTTATCACCTCGATATTACTTTCCCTATTTCCTTTGCATCCTATACATATATTGAAGGTGAAAAGGACAGGTTAGATGGTAGAGGAGGTGTGTGTTGATGTCAAAAATCGGTGTAGAAGAATCATTAACGAATATTCAGGAAGCACTTCGTGAAAAAGGTTTTGATGTTGTGGAGATTAAACAAGAAGCTGACACAAAAAACGTCGATTGTTGTGTGGTAACAGGGTTGGAAAGTAATGTGATGGGTATAAGCGATACAACATTAAAAGCGTCTATCATTGAGGCAAATGGTTTAACGGCTGATGAAGTGTGCCGCGAGGTTGAAAATAAAATGAACGCCATTCAATAGTTCAAAAAGTGCCTAAACCGATATAGGGTTAGGCACTTTTTTGTTCAAGGTTACTGTGCTATGGAAATTGCCGCATTCAATTCCACCGCTACATTACCTTTGATCGCTCTCGAAATCATACATGAAGCTTCAGCTTTTTCAGCAAGTTTCCTCGCTTTTTCAACCTCTTTTTCTGAAGTATCCGGTACTAATATAAGTGCAGGGCGATGAATGATTTTCTTGTAGGTGAATACACCATTCGTAACATCCACTAATGCTTCCGATTGCATGGTCAAGCTCACCTTTTCTATATGGGCTCGCTCTAACATGGCAGCAAAGGTAATGATATAGCAGGTCGATGCCGCCCCAAGCAGCATTTCATCGGGATTAGTGCCGATCCCTGGTCCCTCCATTTCAGTAGGAATACTTATCTGTGTTTGAAGATTCCCTGAATGAATCGTGCCGATATCATTTCTGCCGCCGGGCCATTCCGCGGTTAAATGAAAGTGATGTATCGTCATTTTTAAAACCTCCTTACTATTCTATAGTGTAAACGATTAAACAGGTTAAGCATTCGATTTTGCTCACTCGGGAAAGTGATCATCCAGCAGTGGGTCGAATTAAGGTTCCTTTATGCAAATCCGCCAGCCGACCGAAGCGGTTGAATGGATAGGCATTATTGATATGAAGGATACTGTTGATGAAACAAAAGGCAGAGGCATTAGGCTATTTTAAGCACAATATTGGATAGGCTTTTCTATAATGATATAGACGGTTTATATAAATAATACTTCATTTAGGAAGGGCTGAAAAGTTGACTACATTGAGTAATATGTTCGATTTGACTAATAAAACGGCTATCATTACCGGCGGCGGCAGAGGACTGGGCAAACAGATCGCTATGGCGTTGGGGGAGGCTGGTGCAAATATAGTCATTGCTTCACGAAATCTTCCTGTATGTAAGGAGGTATGTGAAGACTTGCAATCGATGGGTGTTAATGCCGTTGCCTTTGAATGTGATATCACGGATGAGAGTGCCATTGACCATGTCGTCCAGGAAACGGTTGCCCAATTTGGCACCATTGATATTCTTGTCAATAATAGCGGTACGTCCTGGTCAGGTCCGCTTTTGGATCTTCCCAAGGATAAGTGGGAAAAAGTATTGAATGTCAATGTTACAGGTACATTCCTGTTTTCACAGGCTGTTGCGAAGGTCATGAAGCAGCAAAATTCCGGAAAAATCATAAATATTGCATCGGTGACAGGTCTTGGAGGAACGTTTCCTGAGCTATTGGATACGATAGCTTATAACACCAGTAAGGGTGCCATCATTACAATGACGAAGGATTTAGGAGTTAAACTTGCTAGATACGGAATCCAAGTCAATGCAATTGCACCTGGATTTTTCCCGACTAAAATCACAAAGAAAATTCTTGAAAAGTCCAACTATGACATATTAGGTAAAACACCGGCTGGCAGGTTTGGCGATGGAGATGATTTAAAGGGTGCTGCCGTATTTTTAGCCTCACAGGCTTCTGACTATATGGTTGGTCATGTTTTGATCATTGACGGTGGAATATCGGCATTAGTGTAAACGGAGGAGAAAGGAAGGAAGAAATATATGGCGGAAAAATCAAATTTTTATAAAGGGCTTAAATTACTAGGCGCACAAAAAGAGCAACAGCTTAATGGTGAAATTCAGGATTTGCTAAATAATCGTGAGTTAATAGAAGCAGTAAGCGACAATGCGCAAATGCAGATTCCAAGAATAAATAGAATGCAGGAAGCCTCAGAAAGAATGTCCATCATCATGAATTACCCAACAAAAAAAGATGTGGCGGGAATCGCGAAATTAGTGATCCAGCTCGAAGATAAAATTGATAGGTTAGAAGATTTGCTCTCTACACTTGTTGATGATAGGGGCGGGAACGTCAGAGGTAATTCATCAGATCGCAATAAACGGAATGCTATTTCATCCCGCAGTAAGAAAAAGAAGTCAAGTTGGGATTCCAATGAAAAGGAAGGGAGTAAAAAAAGGATATCGAATTTCATAAATGATTCCTTATTGATAAGTTCACAGTTGCCAGAGTTCGATTCTTTTAGACAGGGGAATTCAAATGTCTAAACGGAAAGTGCCGAAAAATCAATACGAACCTAAGTGGAAACATTTTTTGGATATTCCCAATCAGCCCATACCTGAAGTGGGACTGACGCCTAAAATATCGGTGTGGAAAAAAAACAAATCAACAATTTGGTATTATCCGTCGGCACAAAAAAAATATGATGTGCCGGTTTTTCTTATATATTCACTAATCAATACACCTTTGATTCTTGATCTGTCCCCAGGGAATAGTTTAATAGAATCTTTTGTAAATGAAGGTTTTGATGTATATTTGCTTGATTTTGGAAGTCCGGGTTTTGAAGATGGCGAAATATCGATCGAAGATTATATCGTCGATTATATTCAAAAAGGAGTCCAGCGTGCATTACGCCACTCTGGGGCATCAGAAATTACAGTAATGGGATTTTGTCTCGGCGGTACAATAGCCGCAATATATGCTGCCATTGCAGACGAGCCAATCAAGAATTTGATTCTCTCCGTTACACCGGTTGATTTCAGTGCCTCAGAATTTTTTGATCAGTGGAAGGAAGCATTAAAAGACGGTACCGCGAATTTTGACGAGACGATTGATATTTATCAAACGATTCCAGCCAGTGCTGTTAAATATGGAATCCGTTTAATTACATCTCCTATCTATATATCACCGTATTTATCATTATTGAATCAAGCGGATGATGAGGAATACGTTAAGAATTGGCGCCGCTTCAATGCGTGGACCAATGGGCATGTGCCGTTATCCGGAGCAGCTGCCAAACAAATAACCAAAGACCTCTTGATAAAAAATCGCTTGGTTAATGGGGGTTTTAAGGTAAGGGGGAAAAAAGCGAAGCTATCAAAAATTGATGCCAGTGTTTTGGTCATTGCAAGTAAGTATGATCGATTGGTCCCACAGGAAATGATTTATCCGATAATGGAGCATTTAACATGTAAGGATAAAACATATAGCCTACTGAAAAGTGGACATGCTTCCAAACAATATTACGGTGAACTCCCATATTATTTGAAGGAATGGCTACCAGGACGTTCTTCACCAATTCAATAGGTTACTAGGGGGAAGTGAAATGTACGTGTTTAACGTCAGTGAGGATATCAAATTCATGCCGGTTGTAGAATATATAGGCTTTGCGGCATTGATATTTTCAAAATTTTTTGCAACATTTCCGGATTACTAAAGTGAAATAAATGAAAGGGCTGGCTCGGTATGTAGTGCAGCCCTATTGTCTCATTGATAATATTTCACTCGTTCTTCAAGTGGTGAGAAGTCTTTATCGCCAGGCACTGCAGTAGGTTTTCCAAAGGGCATCTGTGCGATGAGTTTCCAATCGCTTGATAAATCCCATGTCTTTCTCACTTCGTCATCGATTAAAGGATTGTAATGCTGAAGGCTTGCACCAAACCCCTCAATTTCCAAGGAATTCCATACGACAAATTGTAAAATGGCAGACGATTGGGACCAAATCGGAAAGTTTTCGGCATACGTTTTGAATTGTTCTTGAAGCCTAGCTATAATGGCCTGGTCTTCAAAGAATAAAACCGTACCATAACCATTTATAAATGACTTCATTTTTTCTTCCGATTTTTCAAAATCTTTGTCACCGACCGCTTTTCTTATGTGTTTTTCGTGATATCCCATAATTGGTCGTGGCTCTGACCAGTTAAAACAATCACTCTTGCACTTTGGGAATTGAAAGCGGAAGGTGAATATTGAACGGCATGATCGATAACTTCTTTAATCCTTTTATAGGGACAACACGTTCCTTGCTAAGGGAATAATAAGAGCGTCTATCTTCAATTGCGCTAAAAAAATCTTTAGCCATTCATCATACCCCCAGTCATTATACCGACTTATTTTAACCTGATTTTATTATTTTATGAAAGATGAATACGGTTGAAATATTTAATGGAAAATGGTTGACAAATTTATCGTTGTCGTTTATCTTTAAATCAAGATATTTTCATTAAAAGTATTGTATGTTAGGTTAAATACCTTGAATTCGAGATATTATTTACGGATTAATTCATCTCCGTAAGGGGAGATTTATAAAGAATAGGAGTGGTACGGATGGAATTAAAAGGATTACATCATGTTTCGGCGATTACAGCTAAAGCGGGAAATAACTTTGAGTTCTATACAAAAGTGCTAGGGATGCGATTAATCAAAAAAACGGTGAATCAAGATGATGTTCGTGTGTATCACTTATTTTATGGAGATCAAATTGGTTCTCCGGGTACGGAATTGACGTTTTTTGAAATTCCCAACGCTGCCCGCACTCATGAGGGAAACAATAGCATTTCAGAAATTTCTTTAAGGGTGAGAGATGATGAAGCACTAGGATATTGGAAAAAACGGTTTGTGGAATTCAATGTTGAGCATGATGAAATATCGAGCCGTTTTGAAAGGAAGGTGCTTTCTTTTAAAGATCCTGAAGGGCAGAGGCTTCTTCTGGTTTCCGATCAGGATAATAACGGCGTTCAAGGAGGATCACCGTGGGATGGAAGCCCGGTACCGCAAGAGTTTTCCATCCTTGGATTAGGACCAGTAAAACTTACTGTATCCAATATTGAACAAACAGAAAGTGTTCTTTCCGAGGTATTGGGGTTCAGGAAATCAGGCACATATCCATCTTCCATCAGGGGGCAAAATCCAATTGTCGTTTACGAGACAGGTGAGGGAGGAACAGGAGCGGAACTTCATATTGAAGAAAGGAATGACATACCTCGGGAAAGGTTGGGGAGGGGTGGAGTCCACCATGTTGCCTTCCGGGTGGATAATGAAGAAGAACTGAGAAAATGGATAGAAAAAATTGATGAATCGAAATTCGTGAACTCGGGATATGTGGACCGCTTTTATTTTCGTTCACTCTATTTTAGGGAGCCGAATGGCATATTATTTGAACTAGCTACTGATGGACCTGGTTTTGCAGTGGATGAAGAAGAGCAGCACCTAGGTGAGAACCTTGCCCTGCCTCCATTTTTAGAATCGAAAAGAAAGGATATTGAATCGAATTTAAAACCACTGAATACAAAATCAACAAATTAATCAACGGGAAAGGAAGTAATCGGCATGCAAAAGCAAAATGCAGGAATACATCATATAACCGCAATTGTAGGCAATCCTCAAGAGAATGTGGATTTTTATGCTGGAGTATTGGGAATGCGTATGGTGAAGAAAACCGTTAATTTTGATGATCCAGGCACCTATCATTTATATTTCGGAGATGAATCAGGTTCACCGGGCTCTATCATCACTTTCTTTCCTTGGCCTGGGGCATACCGAGGGACAATTGGCTCTGGACAAGTAGGGATTACAACATATGCCGTTCCGGAAGGTTCAATGGGCTTCTGGGAATCGCGTTTGGGTAAATTTAACATAGACTTTGAAAAGATTTCACGCTTCGGCGAGGATTATTTGGGATTTCAGGACCCACATGGATTGCAAATTGAACTGGTCGAGCGTAAAGAAGGTAAAAATAGCGAGTGGTCATTCGGCGGTGTACCAGCTGATAAGGCGGTCAAGGGATTCGGCGGTGCTGTATTATTGACGTCCAATCCGACCAAAACGATGGAACTATTAGAGGAAGTGATGGGCCTGCAAAAGATTGGGGAAGAGGGCGATTTCGTCCGCTTCAAATCTATATCGGACATCGGAAATTTGATAGATGTTAAAAAAACGGTTTTTCCAAATGGGAAAATCGGAGTGGGAACTGTCCATCATCTTGCATGGCGTGCAAGCGATAATGAAGATCATAAAGAATGGAGGGAGCATATCACAAACCATGGCTATGGCGTGACACCCTTTAAAGACCGTCAATACTTCGATGCCATTTATTTCAGGGAAGATGGAGGCATACTCTTTGAAGTTGCCACAGATCCACCTGGCTTTGCTCATGATGAAACGAAGGAAACGATGGGCAGTAAATTAATGCTGCCACCATGGCTTGAAGAAAAAAGGGAGATCATGGAGAAAACGTTACTGCCGGCAGTGCCGAGAGTACTAGAGGAGGATAAATGATGAAGCATATTTTTCAAAAAGGAAGTAATCCAGAAGCGCCATTGCTTTTGCTTTTACATGGCACTGGAGGAACGGAAACAGATCTCTTGCCATTATCGGAAATGGTTTCACCGGGATCATCCGTACTCAGCGTACGGGGAAATGTACTTGAAAACGGGATGCCTCGTTATTTCCGCCGGCTGGCTGAAGGAGTTTTTGATGAAGAAGATTTGATTTTCCGTACGAAGGAGCTTTATGAATTCTTGGAATCAGCGTCCGGACAATATGACTTCGATCGTGACAGAGTGGTGGCATTAGGTTATTCTAATGGTGCAAACATAGCAGCAAGTTTGATGTTCCATTTCGAAGGGGCATTACAAGGAGCGATTCTTCATCATCCAATGGTGCCTAGACGCGGGATTGCTTTGCCCTCCCTTTCGGATATACCTGTATTCATTGCTGCAGGTAAAAACGATCCGATTTGCCCGGCAGCAGAAACTGATGAACTTAATCAACTTTTACTGCAAGCTGGTGCTGTGGTGGATGTTCACTGGGAAAATTACGGTCATCAGTTAACACGTTCAGAGGTTGATGCAGCAAGTTCATGGTTTCAAAAGAACTTTTTATAAGAATGAGAGGGAATGAAGATGATTTCAGTTTATCCTGAAAGTCTGACTGAACGGGAAAATTATAAGTTTTTGACTGGAAGCATCATACCGAGACCAATAGCCTTGGTTACGACACAATCCGAAACCGGTACAATCAATATAGCGCCGTTCAGTTTTTTTAACATAGTCAGTTCCAATCCTCCGATGATTTCCATTTCTGTTCAACGGAAAGATGGAGTTTCAAAAGACACGGCCCGAAATGCAATTCAAACAGGTGAATTCGTTGTTCATATCACTGATGAAGATAATGTTGCTGATGCAAATCGAACGGCCAAGGAACTCCCGTCTGACGAAAGTGAATTGGGTCTTACCAATTTCACGCCGGCTGTTAGTGATAAGGTATCCGTACCAGGATTGCAAGAAGCGAAGGTACGCTTTGAATGTACATTAGAGCATGCGATACCATTGGCAGGTTCCAAGAATAAACCTGGTTGTGATTTATTGATAGGGAAAATAGTCTGCTACCATATAGAGCAGGATATTTACCATAATGGCCGAATTGACCAGAATGGGCTAAAACCTGTAGCAAGATTAGCGGGTCATACTTATACAAAACTAGGGGAATTATTTGAAATAGAACGACCTTAAGGAATAAGAAAAAATGACGTCATCTTTTAAGATGTCGTCATTTTTTTAATCCATAAAATTATTCCCGGTTAGCATTATCTGCAATTCTAATACTGTGCGACTGCTACAAAAACAAGCTACCATTTCATATATATGCCAAAGGTGCCATGATTGTTTGAATTTTAAAGGAAGTCTTTACAAACTGAAACAAAACTTGACAATCTTTTAATAGATTGATAAAGTTATAAAAAAATAATTTCTTATCCAGAGAGGTGGAGGGACTGGCCCTATGAAACCTCAGCAACAGGTCTGCAAAGACACTGTGCTAATTCCAGGGGGTGAAACCTTGATAGATAAGACCGTACGTGTTTATTTGTCAGTAACGCACTCTTTTTAAGAGTGCGTTTTCGTTTTTTCTGGATGCAAGATAAAGGAGAGTAAGAATGGAAAACAAAAGGAAGCATGATTTTCAAAGGAAAATGCAGGCACGGCATATAATAATGCTATCGCTTGGCGGGGTGATTGGAACAGGTTTATTCTTAAGTTCGGGTTATACGATTCAACAGGCTGGCCCATTTGGCACCATCCTTTCGTATTTGATTGGGGCATTAGTGGTTTATCTAGTCATGCTATGTCTAGGTGAACTGGCAGTGCATATGCCCGAGACAGGTGCGTTTCATAGCTACTCAGCTAAATACATAGGTCCTGGGACAGGGTTTACAGTAGCCTGGTTGTATTGGCTAACTTGGACTGTTGCACTAGGTTCGGAATTCACGGCAGCAGGATTGTTGATGCAGCGATGGTTTCCATCAATCAATGTCTGGATATGGAGTGCATTATTTGCCATATTGGTCTTGGCATTAAATGCGTGGACCGTTAAGTTTTTCGCTGAATCCGAATTCTGGTTTGCGTCTATAAAGGTATTTGCCATTGTGATATTTATTATTTTGGGAGCAGCCGCAATGCTAGGTTTTATTCCAATAATTCATTCACAATCCGCTCCGTTATTCTCCAATTTTACAAGTGAAGGTTTATTTCCGAATGGTGCTTTTGCCATTTTAATGACGATGCTTGCGGTGAATTTTGCATTCTCTGGAACTGAATTAATCGGAATTGCAGCTGGAGAAACTGTGAATCCAGAAAAAACGGTACCAAAGGCAATCCGTATGACATTATGGAGATTGATTATCTTTTTTGTAGGAACGATCGTTGTATTGTCCGCATTATTGCCTATTTCGGATGCAAGCGTATTAGAGAGCCCCTTTGTGGCAGTTCTTGAACGAATTGGTGTGCCGTATGCAGCGGATATTATGAACTTTGTTATATTAACCGCCATTTTGTCTGCTGCAAACTCAGGACTATATGCATCATCCAGAATGCTTTGGTCACTTGCAGATAAGGAAACTATATCACCAATATTTGCAAAATTGACAAAACGGGGAGTTCCGATGAATGCAGTCCTTTTCAGTATGTTGGGCGGCTGCTTAGCCCTGTTCTCGAGCATTATTGCACCGGATACCGTTTACATAGTGCTTGTATCCATTTCTGGACTAGCTGTGGTTGTAGTTTGGATGAGTATTAGCGTGTCACAGTTTCTATTTCGCAGACGATTTATAAAAGAAGGAAATTCAGTAAATGATTTGGCTTATCGAACACCATTATATCCACTCGTACCAATCGTTGCTTTTATGCTATGTCTTGCTTCTTGCATAGGAATTGCATTTGATCCTACACAACGAATTGCACTTTATTGTGGCATTCCTTTTATATTGTTTTGCTATGGAAGTTATTATCTGACACAAACCATAAAGAAAAGAGGAGTAGATCATGAACAATAAAAATAACCCAATTGACGCTATTTTACGAGATCATTCACTCATGATTTTGGACGGAGCTTTAGCTACAGAGCTAGAGAGGAATGGATGTGATTTGGACGATCCGCTATGGTCTGCACGTGTATTGCTTGAAAATCCTGAAGTGATCTATCAGGTTCACTTTGACTACTTTCGTGCTGGAGCGGACTGCGCGATTACGGCAAGCTACCAAGCCACTGTTGAAGGTTTCGCCCTCCGCGGAATACAAGAAAAAGAGGCTTTGGAGCTAATCCGGAAAACGGTTTTACTCGCAAGAAAAGCAAGAGATGAATTTTGGAAGGAAGAAAATCAAACGATTAGGCCTAGGCCGTTGGTTGCTGCATCTGTTGGTCCTTATGGGGCTTATCTTGCAGATGGTTCAGAGTATGTAGGAAACTATGGTGTTTCAGATGAAACTTTAACGGCATTTCATCGCTCACGAATATCGGCTTTGATTGAAGCAGGAGCTGACCTTTTAGCATTTGAAACGATTCCTTCCCTGCAAGAAGCAAAAGTATTATATTCTTTACTGAAGGATTATCCAGAAGTGTATGCTTGGCTATCCTTTTCATTGAAAAATGAAAAAGCGATAAGTGACGGTACATTACTCGAGGAGTGTACAAGATTGTTTGGCAACAGTGAGCAAATTGCAGCAATCGGCATCAACTGTGCGCCAGTATCATGTATCACGGAAGCCATCCAGGTGTTGCGTGCAAACACGGATAAACCAATCATTGTTTATCCGAATTCTGGTGAAACATATAATCCAGAAACTAAAACATGGCATGGTCAAGAATCATGTAACAGGCTCGACCTGAAATCTCAAGAATGGCACCATGCAGGGGCGCGTTTAATTGGAGGGTGCTGCAGAACGGCACCACATCATATTGAAGACATTTCAAGAAAGTGGCGACCTTCCGTAGTCGTATCCTCCTAAGGTATGTAAGTTGTGGATAAACCCTAATAAAAAGAACAGGAAGCGTCATAATCTGGCGGTCCTGTTCTTTTTGAGCTCTTTATTTTAGATTCGAGTCCATTTGAAAAGGATTAATTCAAGGCGCTTCAGAAATAAGTCGCTAGAACTGAAGTGAGGATCGTTTTAGGTTGACAACTACCTCTTATTTTTTAAGCGTTGTGGCTGAAAAAGAAACCGCTCAAAAACAGTAAAAAGAGAAATTAAATCATATTTTTTGTGTGCTTGGGAAACCTAAACAAACAATGAATAGAAAGGAGAGAATGAGTATGAGCCGTGGTAAAAATTTTAATCACAAAGAAAAAGGCCATCCAGGAAATTTACCCAATAATAGAATTAGCGAAGAGAAGGAACACAGCCGGCAGTATGAACAGATCGAGGATATTGTCACACATGAAGCCTTTAAAAATCGGGAAAAAGAAGACGAGATGCCTTAATATATTGAGATGCAGTTAAGACATTTTGAAAAGTATCAAGATATTGAGCAATTTTCCATTCCTTTAAGTTCCGCTTTTTAATAATAGAAGCACATGAATTAAACAATATCCCTTTCCCTTCATGACGCTTCCATAATCAGCTGCTTTTTTTAGCTTTAAAGATATTCAGCAATTTCCATGTATATACGGGGGGAAAACCATGAGCTTTGCTATGGTTTTTTCTTTCATTACAAAAAAATCAAGAGGGGAAGTCAGAGATTAAGTTGCTGGAAAAAACAGATATCTATCTTCCTTTGATGGAAAAGGAAGTAAGCAAAAGATGATAACAGAAAAATGAAGATGGATGACCTTTTAATAAACCGACTTTCTTCTATTAATAATTAATAAAACTTAAAATTCTCAACTCGGGCACCATAAGTCTTCCCAAAGCTACTTAAGACGGGTTAGTAAGTATAATCTGCATTATCATCCAGAAATAATTAAGGGTAGCGTCCAAAAAGGGCTAACTTGGTAAAATCCTGGAATTTTTTGCAGTATTAGAGGTACATCGTGAATATTATAAGAACCTGCTGATGAAGTACCGTCCGTTCCCCATATACAAGTCTTAAGCCCAATTTCTGCTATGTTTCATTTTGTTTATCGCGATTTATTTCCACTTCTCGTTTTGCTCTAATAAAAGCGATAAATTGAATCGTCTCCTCTTCAGAAAGAGAAATTCCATCGATAGCTAGCTCCATATTTGGTGAATCCGTTAATTCCATGACTTTAGGTGACTCTGTGGTAATATCTTTAGCTGGATGATCTACTCGACCTAGAATGTAATCAGTGGATGTATCATATAGGCCTGCTAATAAATTAATCGTTTCTAATGAAGGGCGGCGATGGCCCGATTCATAACCTGCATAGGTACTCTTGGCGATTCCGAGTCTGTCAGCGGTATATTGCAAAGACCATCTTTTGGCCTTCCTTAATGTAGTTAATCTATTTAAAATCATTCTTATTACTCTCCTTTTATATAAATCCATTATAACATCAAATTGGAATAAGCGTACGCGTAATGAATAATTTTAGCTTGATTTCACTCTGAAACATGACTATAATAACATGTGTTGTACGCGTAACATGTACATTTACAGTGAAAATATCCTTTTCTGAGATGATTGAATGATTGTAATACAGGGAGGCTTTATAGGGGGTAGTATATTGGAGAAGTTGAAGACGAAAATGAAGAAGTTGATGTTGATTACTACAGGTGGTACAATTGCATCGTTAGAAGGAAAAAATGGACTGGTTCCAGAGATGAAAGCTGACGAAATTTTAGGTCACCTACCGGGATTGGATTTACTATGTCAGATTGATAGTATGCCTTTGATGAATATTGATAGTACAAATATGCAGCCGGAAGATTGGACAGAAATGGCACATTCCATCCATGAGCACTACCATGATTACGATGGCTTTGTGATTACCCATGGAACAGATACAATGGCTTACACTTCAGCTGCGCTCTCATATATGTTACAAGATTTAGGGAAACCAATTGTCGTTACAGGTTCTCAAATCCCAATTGCCTTCAAAAAGACAGATGCCAAAAGAAATATCTCTGATGCGATTCGGTTTGCTTGTGAAGATATTGGCGGAGTATATGTTGTATTTGATGGTAGAGTCATCCAGGGTACGAGGGCCATTAAATTGAGAACGAAAAGCTATGATTCGTTTGAAAGTATTAACTATCCTTATATTGCTACCATATTCAAAGATAAAATTGAGTATCTAAAGCCAGTTCATTCACCAAAGAATAAGGAAGCTAAGTTAGATGCTTCCATATGTACTGATGTTGCTTTGGTTAAGCTGCATCCCGGTATAAAGCCTGAATTCTTTGATTTTCTGAAAAATCAATGTCGGGGAATCGTAATTGAAAGTTATGGAAGCGGCGGCATTCCATTTCAAGGAAGAAATATTTTAGAGAAATTGAATGAGTTGGTCGAGTGTGGAATATCCGTAGTCATTACTACCCAATGTTTAGAAGAAGGGGAAGATATGGATATTTACGAAGTGGGACGAAAAGTGAATAAGAATGTCATCATCCGTTCCAGAAATATGAATACAGAAGCCATCGTTCCTAAGTTGATGTGGATATTGGCCAAGACACAGGATCCAAAAAAAGTGAAGGAAATGATGGAAACACCGATTGCAGAGGACATTACATTCTAGAACAAACAAAGGGGCAAGAGGAAATGTTGATAGAAGAGAGAACATACCGAATCGAGAAAGACTTTCTTGGGGAAAAGGAAATTCCGGCAGATGTTTATTATGGAATACAAACTCTACGCGCTGTAGAAAATTTTCCGATTACCGGTTACAAAGTCAATGAAGAAATGATTCGTGCACTAGCTATGATTAAGAAAGCAGCAGCTTTAGCAAATATGGATACCAAACGGTTATATGAGGGTATTGGAAGCGCTATTGTCAAAGCTTCTGATGAAGTGATCGATGGAAAGTGGCATGAATATTTCATCGTTGACCCAATTCAAGGCGGCGCGGGTACATCGATGAATATGAACATTAATGAAATCGTTGCCAACCGAGCGTTAGAACTTATGGGACACAAAAAAGGTGATTATGTACAAGTTAGTCCCAATAGCCATGTTAACATGTCGCAATCAACGAATGACGTATTCCCTACTGCCATCCATTTATCAACATTACGACTTTTGGAGCAATTGCTGCAAACAATGACCAAGATGAGTACGGTCTTAAAGAATAAAGCAAAACAATTTGATCATGTTATCAAAATGGGACGCACACATCTTCAGGACGCAGTGCCAATTCGCCTCGGTCAAGAATTTGAGGCATACAGTCGCGTGTTGGATCGGGATATAAAAAGAATCAGTCAATCACGTCAACATTTATATGAAGTGAATATGGGAGCAACAGCAGTGGGAACGGGATTGAATGCAGATCCGCGTTACATTGAAAATGTTGTTACATATTTAGCTGAAATCAGTAACTTGCCGCTTGTAGGAGCAGAACATTTAGTAGATGCAACCCAAAATACGGATGCATATACTGAAGTGTCAGCTTCATTGAAAGTATGTATGATGAATATGTCTAAAATTGCTAATGATTTACGTTTGATGGCTTCAGGACCAAGAGCGGGATTGGGAGAAATCACACTTCCAGCTCGTCAACCAGGTTCATCCATCATGCCAGGAAAAGTAAATCCGGTAATGCCAGAATTAATTAATCAAGTCGCTTTCCAAGTGATCGGGAACGATAATACGATTTGCTTAGCATCAGAAGCAGGACAACTAGAGTTGAATGTAATGGAGCCAGTGCTTGTATTCAATTTATTGCAATCAATCAGCATTATGAACAATGCTTTCAATGTCTTTACAGATTATTGTTTGGAAGGCATTGAAGCAAATGAGCAACATTTAAAAGATTATGTCGAACAAAGTGTTGGAGTGATTACAGCAGTCAATCCGCACCTTGGATACGAAGTGGTTTCACGTATTGCGCGTGAAGCGATATTAAAAGGCAAATCAGTTCGCGAACTTTGTTTACAATATGACGTGTTGACAGAAGAAGAATTGGATCTTATTCTAAATCCTTATGAAATGACAAAGCCCGGTATAGCGGGAGCTTCTCTTTTTGATCGGCAATAACCAGTAAATAAGCAGAAAACATTAATCTATATGATTTTTGATGTAATGACTATGCCTTTAGGACCGTTGGTTTAAAGGCATAGTCATTAATTATATACAATCCAATTTGAACTGTTACCCAACCGTCCGTCAACTGCTTGCGGGTATTGAAGACTGAATATTCCGTGATTTTTGTCCGTCGACATAATCATGGAGGGGTAGAACTATTTATGGAAAACCCATCCCCCTTAGAATATATCTAAGGGGGATGGGGAAGTTATAGCTCAATAATATGCCTGTATTAGCCCTTTACTACTTCCTGCCCACGAACATTCCATGTAAATGCAAATACCACTACTGCCAGAACACAAGAAATCGTAATTAATGTAAAACCTGCATTCCAGCCTGCAAAGTCAACTACATATCCCATAATGGCATTTGCCGCTACAGATCCACCTAAATATCCAAATAAGCCAGTCAGTCCTGCTGCAGTGCCTGCAGCTTTTTTAGGAACTAAATCCAGTGCTTGCAGACCTATTAACATTACAGGTCCATAAATTAAGAATCCAATCGCAATTAGGGAAATAATATCGATCATTGGGTTGCCTGCAGGGTTAAACCAGTATACAAGGACTGCGATTAATACTCCTAACATAAAGACAACCCCTGCTGGTCCCCGACGACCTTTAAAAACTTTATCCGAGATATAACCGCATAATAAAGTTCCCGGAATGCCTGCCCATTCGTATAGGAAATAAGCTGTACTGGATTCGTCCATGTTGAAGCCTTTTTCTTCGCTTAAATAGGTTGGTGCCCAATCAAGTACCCCATAACGGACGAAATAAACAAAGATGTTTGCAATCGCAATCGCCCAGACCCATTTGTTATTTAATACATATTTAAATAATATCTCTTTTGTCGTCAACTCTGTTTCAAACGTTTTTTTCATTTTATTTGGAAAATCATTACGATACTCTTCAATTGGTGGTAATCCAACTGATTGTGGTGTATCACGTATTAAGATAAATGAAATGATTGCTATTAATATGGCAATTAGAGCAGGTAGTATAAAAATCCCTTCATAACCTGCATATGAAGAACCCATTAATGTTGCAAAGATGGAGACACCTGCAATCGCCAATGGTGCCATTAAGCCACCACCCACGTTGTGGGCAACATTCCATATTGCCGTTTTCCTTCCTCTTTCACTCACACTAAACCAGTGAACAAGCACTCGGCCTGATGGAGGCCAGCCCATCCCTTGAAACCATCCATTAATGAATAACATGATAAACATAATTGTAACGGATGATGTGAAAAATGGAACAAGACCCATAAGTAAGCTGACAATTCCAGCAAGAATCAAACCTACTGGCAAGAAATACCTTGCATTGCTTCGGTCTGACACAGTTCCCATTACAAACTTACTTATCCCATATGAAATCGAAATGGCTGATAATGCAAGACCCAGCTCTCCAGTTGTAAAGCCTTCCTCCTTTAAATATGGCATCGCCATGGAAAAGTTTTTACGAATTAAATAATATGCAGCATAACCAATGAAGATACCGATGAAAACTTGTAATCTGAGTTTCTTATATTCAGAATCTATTTTTCCTTCAGGTAACCTTTCAACCGGTAGAGCTGGCTTAAATAATTTGAGCATCCAATTCCTCCTTAATATGATATTTTTGGACCTAATTAAGTAAAGTATAGATGATGACACATAAAAAAACTCATACCCAAATAGCAACCTTTTTGTTTAAAAGGTCCTATTAAAGCATGAGTCTCCAAATCTCCACCATCGTTAACTTGTAATAATTATACTATCTTCATAAGAAAACGCTGTCAACTTTTTTTTTGGCCATCCGGACAAAGAAGGCACCAAGGGCATCAAGTTAACTAACTAAGTCTTTTTTAGGACCCGTTTTAAAATCAAAGAATGTTGCTCACTTGAAGCGACTTAATCGGTTTTAATGTTTTTTTCTGAACGAATGGTATGTGTCCAAAGTTCCGATGAATAGGGTAAAGGTAAAACCTAATGGAATGACATACGCAATTTTTCATCTTTTTTTTAGATATTTAATATAATGTAATTAGTCATTTCCAGGTGGAAAGGGAGGATAACTTTGAAACAAGGTAATCGTTTTATCCGAAGCGTTACATTTCTAATGCTCGCATTTCTCATGTTTAGTGGGCAGGCTGCTTTTGCTACATCAGATTCAATATCATCGCAATCCACGCCAGACCTTTTGATTAGGCAGATCATGGGTTTAGCCTACGAATCCCAACAATCCATGAGCAGTGGACCATTTTCTGTAGGTGATTCGTTAAAGAAAGTGGAAAAAGCCTGGGGTGCACCGGAAGATTTAAGTACCGTTGCGGCCAATTATTGGAGCCGTAATGTTCGATTCCTCTATGACGGTTCAACAGGTAGAAAAACGATTACTGCCATTGATGATTTTAATCCGCAATTGCAAACCATCCATTTATCCATGTTGAAGGAATTGATTGGTGAACCTGTAAGTGAAGTGGAGCAAGAAGGGATGTACTATGTCACTTATACCGATTACGCAAATTATAAAGTGGTTTTTGTGTTTGAAAGCGCCTGGATTAACCCAGATCCAAGGTTGAATATGTATACGGTTGAATTTGCTTCAGATTAGTAAGTCAAAAAAGGATCGTCCCTTTATTGCAGAGGGGCGATTCTTTGCTACCTACGGGAAAATTTTGTTTAAGAATCTAATCTTACCGTTCTATTCAATATTTTCAGCCATACATTAAAAAGATGTAAGTAGAATGATTAAGGGGGATTTGCTTTGTCAGAAGGTGTACATAGTATCATTTTACCTGTTTCAATGAAAACAGTATGGGGATTTGTCAGTGTCATAGATCGTTGGGCACCTCTTGTCCCAGGATATATCAATCATGAGATGATAAATGAGGAGACACTTATTTGGGAGTTTAAAAGCGATTTGGGATTAATGAAGAAGAAAATTAAACTTGAAGTGAATATATTGGAATGGAATGAACCTGATAAGGTAACATTTAAACTTAAGGGATTAAATGAAAAATTTGATGGGCATGGCTATTTTTTAGCGGAACCGTGCGGAATCGGACAGACTAAAATGACTGGCTGCCTGGCGATTACGGCAAAAGGAGCCAAAGCCCCTATCGTCAATGCTTTGTTAAAAACCTACGTTCCCCAAATGACGATCGAGTTTTCTGAGGCAGTTGCACAAAGTCTCCTTGTACAAAAATAAAAATTACATATCGGAGCTATCATTATTGGATATTGGCACTTGACAATTATCCCTTAGTGGTATGTATTATAAATTGAACTATTTTTTATAAAGCCTTTGTTTCAAACTGTATGGGTTTTGTGATGGATGTCTTGATACGAATCATAAGTAATAGGCAGGGTAGGAGGCCTCACATGGAATATGATAAGCAGGTTAAAAATAGAGTGAAGCGAATTGAAGGACAGCTTCGCGGGATATTGAAAATGATGGAGGAAAACAAAGATTGCAGAGATGTAGTAACTCAGTTATCTGCCACTAGATCTGCAATCGATAGGACAATTGGGGTCATAGTAAGTTCCAATCTTGTGGAATGCGTTCGGGAGGCTAATGAATCCGGAGAAAAGAATCCCGAAGGGCTAGTGAAAGAAGCTGTGAATTTATTAGTGAAAAGCAGGTAAGCATTTATATTTATTTGAATTGGAATTTTTAAAACAATGATTATAAGACAACCTGACCAATCCGAGAAATTTCAGTGTCAGGGATGGATGGATTTTTTTAAAATGGGCCTCTAAGAGGTCCATTTTTGTGAATTCTCTGTTTTCACTTCTGATAAGCAAATCCTTTGATATAAAGAATTTGCATGGTATCCTTAAAGGGATAAAAATTGAGTGAGGGTATGCTATGGAATTTACGCATGTTACATCGGTTTTGCTCGGCCTCGTCATCATTTTAAATATTTTATTTGCCACGATTGTCATATTTTTTGAAAGAAGGGAAGCGAGCACGACCTGGGCTTGGTTATTGGTGTTATATTTTCTGCCTGTAGCCGGATTTGTTTTATATCTCCTTTTTGGAACAAGTTTAAGGCACGCCCATTTATTCCAATGGGAGGACAAGAAGAAGATAGGGATTGAAGAAATACTTGAAAAACAGATGGAAGAGCTTTCAACGGATCATTTTCCTTTTCGAAATGCTTCCTCAAGTAATTACCGTGATTTGATTTATATGCATCTCCGGAACAACGGTGCAGTGCTTACTGAAGATAATCAAGTCGATATTTTTACGGAAGGAAAAAAAAAGTTTGACCAGCTTTTCAAAGATATTGAAGCGGCCGAAAACCATATACATATACAATATTACATCATCCAAAGGGACGGTCTTGGTAAACGATTCATTGAAGCTTTGACCAAAAAAGCGAATGAAGGCGTTAAAGTTCGGCTGCTTTATGATGAGCTGGGTTCCAGAGGAATGACTAAAAGTTTCTTCAGGGAATTTAGGCAGGCTGGAGGAAGAGTGGAGGCATTCTTTCCATCCAAATTAAAATTTATAAATTTACGCCTGAATTTCCGAAACCATCGAAAACTTGTCATCATTGATGGAAAAGTAGGGTATGTTGGAGGCTTTAATGTTGGAGATGAATATTTAGGCCTTAACCCAAAATTCGGTTATTGGCGTGATACACACCTTCGAATAAAGGGGGCGGCTGTAAAAGCCATTCAAACCCGCTTTATCCTGGATTGGAATCAGGCATCAAAGCACCATGATATAACTTATCAGCCTCATTATTTCCCTATTTTAAAGCCTCAGGGAAATATAGATTTGCAAATAGTGACAAGTGGGCCGGATTCTGAATGGGAACAAATTAAAAATGGCTATATTAAATTAATTTCTTCAGCAAAGAAATCGATTCTCATTCAAACACCTTACTTCATACCGGATGCTAGTTTATTGGATGCACTCAGGATTGCCAGCTTATCAGGGTTAGATGTGAAAATCATGATTCCGAATAAACCTGATCACCTTTTCGTTTATTGGGCAACAACTTTCAATGCAGGGCAGTTGTTAAGAGCGGGAGCAAAGATATACATTTATGATAACGGCTTTATTCATGCGAAGATGATCGTGGTGGACGAAGAAGTCTCCTCGGTGGGGACAGCTAACATTGATGTCCGTAGTTTTAAATTGAACTTTGAAGTCAATGCCTTCATTTATGATGAAGGTATGGCCGAAACACTGACAAGGATTTTTTATAAGGATGTCGAAGTCTGCAGGCAGCTAACAATTGAAGAGTTTGAAAGGCGTTCAAAATGGATTCGTTTTAAAGAGGCCATTGCAAGGCTGCTATCACCGATATTATAATTTTTAAACTAAGCGGACCACTACGATATGGTCTGCTCAGGCTGTAGACAAATTCGAAGAAATGCGAGTTTGACTGCAGTTTTTTTCTTTGAAAAACGTTCCAGTTGATTGGAACGGAAGGTACGAGACTCCTGCGGGAAAAGCGCGTCCAAGGGAGACCCCACAGGCGCGAAGAGGGTCGAGGAGGCTCCCGGACCGCCCGCGGAAAGCGAGTGCCTGAAGTGGAAATCAACGTTCGAATTTTACAAACCCTTAAAAAATATTCTAGCCTGATTTCAAAAATACGCACCCTTTCCGCCGCCTGTCTGCCAAGCCACATCAAGGCAAGCGCATGTGGGGTCTTGTCTAGCTAGTTATTCGGCAGGAGTGTCGCAAATTTCTTCAATCAAAAGTATAACCAAGTTTTGTTTTAAATCATGGTTCGGGATGAGACCATTCCGAACTCCATTTTGGTACAATAGTTTATATCCATAAAAGGGGGAAATGCCGTGAAAACGTTTATTATCACTGGAGCTTCAAAAGGTTTAGGTGCTGCCATCGCCAAAGGCTGTTTGCAGACGAGTGATCATTGCATTTTAGTTTCCCGTACAGCCAATCCTGAAATGCAGCGGCTGGCTGACCGATCCGGGACGAAACTTACATTTATTTCAGTGGACTTGAATGAAACTGAAAAGTTACCTTCCTTAGTCAATGAGATTCTTGCTTCTGTCGATGAAACAAGTGACATTTACTTCATTAATAATGCAGGTGTTATTGAACCGATAAAGCCGGTAGGAAATCTCGGTATAGTGAATTTGGAAACAAGCATGCGGGTGAATTTCATGGCACCCATCGTATTGGCTGATGAATTCGTTAAACAGACAAAGGACTGGAATAGAAAGAAGGTAATGGTCAACATATCTTCAGGTGCAGCAAAAAACCCTTATCATGGCTGGGCAGCCTATTGCAGTACTAAGGCGGGACTAGAAATGTTCACACGGGTTGCTGGGGTGGAACAGGATAAAGCGTCTTTCCCTACGTCTCTCATATCTTTTTCACCAGGTGTTATGGATACGGAGATGCAAGGGACAATCCGGTCAGCAGACGAAAGGGACTTTTCCGATCGAGACAAATTTCATGCATATAAAGAGAAAGGCATGTTAAGAAGCCCTGAATTTGTGGCAGACAAACTATTGCAGCTGCTTGAAGCGGATGATTTGGAAAACGGGAAGTTCTACGATATTAAGAATTTACTTTGATGTATGGAAATACGAAAAATCAACTGTTGGCTTATAGCGTGGGGTTGTCCCTTTGGACAGCCTCTTTTTTAAGTGATCTTTTATTTTATATAAAAATACAGGATATCATCAAGGAAATATGATAATTCGTTCTATCCAATAACCTGAATAACATAAACTTTTTTGGAGGGAGTTTGGAGGGTTTTGAATGAAGATCATTATTGTGAAAAAAGGTGACAGCCTTTGGGAAATTGCCAGGAAAAATAAAGTTGAACCATCGAGGATAATTGAAGTCAACGGATTGGAGTCAACAGCTTTGGTTCCTGGCCTGGCATTGTATATACCTGATGAAAAAGCGGTGAATCGAAGGTATCTAATTAAAAGTCAGGATACCCTCGCTAGAATCGGCAGTCGTTTTGGAACGAGTGCAACGGCAATCACGGAGGCCAATCCAGGAATCGTTGAAAACTCGCTTAAAGTCGGTACGGAAATATTGATTCCGTCTCCTTACAAAAATCAATTGATTACGCTGGGTTTTGCCTTTCCGACTTCAGGTGGAGCAGTATTTGAAACACTTGAGGAGAATGGTGATAAATTATCCTATTTAGCCATTGTAGCTTATTCGTTTACAAGGGAAGGAAATGCATATGTTGATGGTGATGATCTCCCGCTTATCGCGAAATGTGAGCAAACCGGGGTGACGCCGCTACTGATGATCCGGAACTTTCAAGATGGTGATTTTGATGCTGATTTGGCGGGTGATGTCCTTGCTAGTTCAGTATACAGGGCGACTTTAATCAATACCATGCTGAATTTCGTTAGGGAGAAAGGGTATGGGGGTGTCAGTATGGACATCGAATTCATCCCACCTGCCAGGCGTTCCGATTATGTGCTTTTTTTAAAAGAATTAAAGGAGGGGTTGAACGAACTGATCCTGCATGTGAACGTACATGCAAAAACAGCGGATAATCCTGAAAATCGTATTGTAGGCGGCCATGATTATCGGGGGATTGGAGAGGCAGCCGACCTTGTTGCCGTGATGACCATTGATTATGGGTATCCAACTGGCCCGCCTGAACCAATTTCACCACTGTGGTGGATGGGCGAGGTTCTTCGTTATGCTTTGGCGAATATTCCTGAGTATAAATTACAGTCGGCATTCCCTATGTATGGATACGATTGGATAGTACCAAGCCACGAGACGAAAGCTTTATCAGCCCAAAATGCCCAAAATCTTGCCATTGCAACTGGCACTGAAATTACTTTTGACACTTCTGCGGCTTCACCTACCTATTCTTATCAAAGAGAAAATTCGAATCATGTCGTTTGGTTTGAAGATATTCGGTCGATAAGCGCAAAATATGGAATGATTGATGCATATGAACTGATAGGTGCAACTTATTGGCAGATTGGTTTGGAATTCCCGCAGAATTGGGAGTTTATTGAAAAGAATATCTTGATTATCAAATAGAATGAATGGGTGCAGGCGGTGAATGGAAGTGTTATATTTTTTTCCTTGTTTGGTTGTGCAACTTTTATCAGGGCTAAGCCAATCTCACCTGGAGGAATTTAAAGGGATCCAGCTAAAAGGAGCCATGGAAAACCAAGGCTCCTTTACTTTAACGGTTAACCGAATGGAATGCATCATCCAGGAATATTAGATGACTGATTTGACATCGAATGCTCATGTTTTTTTCCCTGTAAGTCTTTCTTTTTAAAAGTTGCATAAAGAAAAGCGAGGAATATAAGGGTGGAAGAAAATTGGAACGTTGTTTTGACATCGTATGTTTCCGTTATATAGCCTAATAGCAAGACAGAGACGGCAAATGTAAGATTGATGACTGCTCCCCAAACGGCATGAATCTTTGCCAGAGTCTTTTCCGAAGCATGGTCTTGGAATAGCTTGGTGTAGATCACTTCCCGGAGTTGTTCCGGGAGACCGTACAGGCATGCCAGCAGCAAAGCCATAGCAGGAATACTGGTAGTTCCAAAAAGCAGGGTCAGCAGTGAACTGAGAAATAGCCTGAAAGTGATGAAGAATCCTATATATTTTTCTAGTAACTTGGCAAAACGGATGACGATCAATCCACTGAAAATCATGCCGACAAAGTAGCTTGTGTTAATGTATCCCCATCACTCCTCACCCAGTTGCAGCTTCTTTTCAACATATACATATATAACGGCAGCCACCCACACGCTTGAAGCCAAAGTAGTTATAAAATCAATGGAAATGAGTGTACGGATAGTTGGGATTTGTCGAATCGCAACCCATCCGGATTTAATCGAACACCAGTTTGACGGAACAACAGAGTCCGTCGTTTGTTCTGAGACTTCCATTCTCACTGTATGGATCGTTGAAACGGCAAACAGCATGACCGTAAGCCAAATAATGAAACTGCTGTTGGTACTTATCAATAAGATGGAACCTAGTGGCCATCCTGCTACAAAGATGGTCTGGGTGATCACATTCAAGAAACCATTCGCTTTCATCCGTTCTTCTTTTGGAACTAATTGAGGAACCAAAGCTGCGCTGACCGGGGCAGCGACTCCATCCAATAATGAAATCATGGCAATGAATAAAATGACAGCATCGGCAAAACCATGATTGAAATTTGTTATATAGATTCCTAGGCCAACGAGTAAGATGGTCTTCACCATTGAGAATGTACAAGGATTCTTTTTAAAGGAAACCTGTGGATGACAAGGGGGAGGGTAAACTGCTGATAAACCGAAAAATCGTTGTAGTGAACGGAAGCAAGCTCTAATAAAAGGCAGATCCCGTCAAAGTATATAATAATGAAATCAACCCGACTACATAAAATATATCCCCTAGATTTGCAAACGCATGACCGATCCAAAGGTATCGAAACGATGTGTTTGTCATGTATACCATCCTTTTGCGAAAATAAAGTTCATGGATATTTAGAATGGTTATTATTTTTACACTGGATTCACTCCTTAATTTAATAGATTGCATGAGCCGGGTTGGGCTGTTTTATATAGATAATTTTACCAAATATGAACATAGGGGTTCTGAAATGCTTGCTGAATATTGTATATGGAATTATACTCCTTAATATATGTAAAAAAGGAGAAAAATTTGATGATTCGACGTTTTGCTTCATATTACCTGCCGCATAAGCGGTTATTCATTATTGACTTCTTTAGTGCAGTGGTCGTTGCGGTACTTGAACTTGCATTTCCGCTAGCTGTTCAGTGGTTTATAGATACACTGCTGCCTGGCGACGATTGGTCTGCAATTGTTTCAGTAAGTATCGGTTTGTTCCTTCTTTATATCATTAGTACCTTCTTACAGTTCATCGTAGGGTATTGGGGTCACAAATTGGGTATCAATATTGAGACTGATATGCGTGAGGAATTATTTGAGCATGTGCAAAAACAATCTTTTCGTTTTTTTGATAACACGAAAACCGGCCATATCATGAGCCGCATAACCAATGATCTTTTCGATATTGGTGAACTTGCTCACCATGGTCCCGAAGATTTATTCATTGCCTTCATGACTTTTATAGGTGCATTTTGGATTATGTTGACAATCAATGTGAAACTGGCACTCGTATCGGTTTGTATTTTACCGTTCCTCGTGTTGTTAATTGTCATAAGTAATTTAAAGATGAATAAAGCCTGGAAGAAAATGTATACAGAAGTTGCGGATGTAAATGCCCGTGTGGAAGATAGCGTCTCAGGAGTGAGGGTTGTACAATCGTTTACTAATGAAACATATGAAATGAAAAGATTTGCTACTAATAATCGCAGATTCCGTAAAGCGAAACTTCTAGGATATAAGGTAATGTCCTTTAGCTTATCGGGCATTTACATGATGACGAGGTTTATGACCCTTGCCGTGTTGGTGATTGGAGCTTGGCTAACTTTTCATGGGCAGCTCTCTTATGGTGAACTGGTTGCATTCGTCTTATATGTTAACGTATTATTTAAGCCGATCGACAAAATCAGTGCGTTGATGGAACTCTATCCAAAAGGGATGGCCGGCTTTAAGCGTTTTACGGAACTTCTGGATGTCGCGCCTGATGTTGTGGATAAAAAGGATGCAATTGAGGTAACCACCCTTTTAGGGGACATTTCCTTTAAAGATGTTTCTTTTAACTATGAAGACAAAAAGCCAGTTTTAAAAGGTATTGATCTAACAGTTAAAGCTGGTGAAACCATTGCTTTTGTCGGGCCTTCAGGAGCTGGGAAAACGACCATATGTTCATTGATCCCAAGATTTTATGATGTTAAGGCCGGTTCAATATCCATTGATGGAATTGATATTCGTGAGATGACGAAAAAGTCATTGCGCTCACAAATTGGCATAGTCCAGCAAGACGTGTTTCTTTTCACAGGAACAGTAAAAGAGAACATTACGTACGGAATGCTTGACGCCTCGGATGAACAAATTCAAGAAGCCGCAAGGAAAGCCCATTTGGAGACATTCATTGAAGGACTTCCAGAAGGCTATGAAACTCAAATAGGTGAACGCGGCTTGAAATTATCGGGAGGACAAAAACAACGGATTGCAATAGCAAGGATGTTTTTGAAGAATCCGCCAATATTAATTCTCGATGAGGCAACCTCTGCACTCGATACCGAGACGGAAAGAATCATTCAGCAGGCTCTTACAGAACTAGCTGAAAACAGAACTACGTTAATCATCGCACACCGATTGGCAACCATTCGAAACGCTGACAAGATCGTGGTTGTTACGGAAGAAGGAATTGCTGAAGAGGGCGGTCATGATGACTTACTTAAGCAGGGGGGCATTTTTGCCAATCTGCATCAATTACAATTCCAAAAATGATAAAAAGCTATATGTCCTAACAAGGACATATAGCTTTTTTTAATAGATTGGAGTGGAATTCAATTCAGAATGATTTCCCATAATTTCAAAGGGTAACAAACAAGGTAATTGAAAAATGGATGAAACATTTACCTTTTCCAAAGGATGAAAATGACTCAGTGTACTGAGGCAGATTTTCTACCAAAAAAGACTTGGAGTCGTTCCATGTCTTTTTTTATGAAAAAAAGTCAATAAACGGGTCTTGCCAGAGTTGGAAGTGCAGTCTATAAAGGCGGTTATTTGTTTTAAATAGACCGAAATCTAATAGGTTAGCCTATGTCAATAGGATTGGCTGTGCATACAATAAAGGGTAGACGGAGAGGCCATAAACCAGAAAAGAGTAAGGAGTGTAAATCGTGAAAGTAATGACTATTTTAGGGACTCGACCTGAAATTATCAGATTAAGTCTAATAATCAAGAAATTGGATCAATATGCTGATTCACATATTCTAGTGCACACTGGACAAAATTTCACTACATCCTTAAGTGAAATATTCTTCCAACAGCTACAGGTTAGAACCCCTGATTATGTCTTGTTGAATCAACAGCAAACCCTCGGAGAACAGTTAGCAGCCATATATAAGAATTTAGAAACTATCATATTAAATGAAAAGCCTGACAAAGTATTAGTGTTGGGGGATACAAACTCCGGGCTCAGCTCCATCTTAGCAGAGCGGATGGGCATCCCCGTCATTCATATGGAAGCAGGGAACCGTTGCTTTGACCTGGAAGTGCCAGAGGAGAAAAATCGAAAGATCATTGATGCTGTATCAAGCTTGAATTTACCTTACACTCCTCAAAGTAAAGAGAATCTTCTGAAAGAAGGTATCCCCAGCAAAAGGATATATTTATCGGGAAACCCTATTTTCGAAGTTTTGAACCATTACAACAATGAGATCGAGCAAAGTGGAATTTTGGACAAGATGAATTTGAAAAAGGAGGATTATTTCCTCGTAACTGCCCATCGAGCCGAAAATGTTGACTATGAAGACCGTTTGATGGAAATTATGAAAGGCATTAATTTGGTTGCTGAAACCTACCAAAAAAGAATCATATGCAGCTTACATCCCCGGACAAAATCCCGTATAGAACTCAGTCCCAAATTAGAAGTGCACCCATTAATTGAATTTCATGAGCCATTTGGTTTCTTTGATTTCGTAAAGCTTGAAAAAAACGCTTTTTGTGTGCTGACCGATAGTGGAACCGTTCAAGAGGAATGTTGTTTGTTCCATGTACCGACCGTTACGATACGAAAAACAACGGAAAGGCCAGAAACAATTGAGTCTGGCAGCAATATGTTATCGGGAATTAACGCTAAACAAATCGTCAATTGTGTGAAGGTTATGGTTAACCAGCAAAAAGACTGGACTTTTCCAGAAGGCTACGACCATAAAAACGTTTCAGATAAAGTGCTTAAAATAATACTGGGAGGCCATAAAATTGATTAAGAATCGAACAATTTTGGTAACAGGCGGTACAGGCTCTTGGGGATATGAATTGGTAAGGCAGCTATTGGATTTTGAACCACGTGAAATAAGGATTTTTTCAAGAAATGAGTCCAATCAATTTACAATGAAACAAGAGTTTGATAATAACCCGAAACTGCATTTCATAATCGGGGATGTAAAAGAGAAGGAAGCATTATTGGAAGCATGCGAAGGCGTTGATTATATCTTCCACTTGGCAGCATTAAAGCATGTTCCTGTATGTGAAGATCAACCCATTGAAGCATTGAAGACGAATGTAATTGGAACACAGAATGTTATAGAAGCCGCTATTAGCTGTAATGTACATTCGGTTGTAAACATTTCTACAGACAAGGCTTCGAATCCATCCAATTTTTATGGTCTATCAAAGGCAATGGCGGAAAGACTGATCATACACGCTAATACATTAAACACAAAAACAAGATTTGTTTGTATCAGGGGCGGAAATGTGCTGGGCACAAATGGAAGTGTCATTCATGTATTCAAAAAGCAAATCAAAGAAAAGGGAAAAATCGGTATAACGGACTTAAATATGACAAGATTCTTTCTAACCATTGAAGAAGCTATTAAATTGGTATTTAAGGCAACCTTTGAAAGCATTGGCGGAGAAATATTCGTGATGAAAATGCCATCCTGTAAAATTATTGACCTAGCCCAAGTATTGATTGATTCTTCTGATGTGGAAAATGTTGACGTCGATATACTAGGTATTAGGCCTGGAGAAAAATTGCATGAACTCCTCCTCTCCGAATATGAAAGTAAAACAACGATTACTTTTGATGATGAGTACTTTGTTATTCTTCCTACAAGCCAATCAGAAGAATTAAAGGAACATTATTCAAAATATAAACCTGTAAACTTATTGAACTACAATTCCAGCAAAGAATTGATGAGTAAAGACGAAATCAAAGAGATATTACAAAAAGGCAGGTTTATATAAATGAAAGTACTTATCCTTGGCGGAAAAGGGATGGCTGGACACGTAATAACAGCTTATTTTCAACAAAATCCACAGTATAAAGTGTTCTATACATCAAGGGACCCTGAAGATAAGGATAGTATCTACCTAGATATTACTATCCCAACAAAGTTGGAGGAAATCATTGAATCTATAAAGCCGGATATTATCGTTAACTGTATTGGTATATTAAATGATCATGCTAGCAATAATCCGAAGCTGGCCTTTCAGGTAAATAGCTTACTACCACACGAGCTGGTCAAATTAACTGAACGGAACAATGGTAAATTAATTCATATTAGTACAGATTGCGTGTTTTCAGGAACGGAAGGAGATTATACGGAGGGTGATATTCCTGACGGTACTTCTTTTTATGCTCAATCAAAACAACTGGGAGAAATCATTAGCGATAAACATTTAACTATTCGTACCTCAATTATCGGTCCAGAGTTAAAAGATGATGGCATAGGGTTGTTTCAATGGTTTATGAAGCAAAGTGATCAAATTATTGGTTATGAGAAAGTGCTGTGGAATGGAGTGACAACACTTGAGTTGGCTAAAGCCATTGAAGCATTGATTGAGAATAACGTAACGGGCTTATATCATTTAGGTTCTGAGAATAAAGTGTCAAAATATAATCTATTGAAATTAATCAAGAGGACATTTAATAAAACAGATGTTGAGATTTTACCTGATTCACATATTGTACTGGATCGAACAATAAAAAATACAAGGAATGATTTTTATTATCAGATTCCCACTTATGAACATATGCTGAAAGAATTAAAAAGTTGGATGGAAAAGTAATGAGCCAGATGCCTAAATTATTAATTACGGGGGCAAGCGGATTCACTGGTCAGCATGCGTGTAACCACTTTGTAAACGCAGGTTTTGCTGTTACTGCCGTGTCCAGAAAGAGTTTCGGAAATGGTCAAGTTCAGACAGAGCTTTGTGATCTAACAAACAAGGAAAATGTAGGTAAGTTAATAAAGAAAGTGAAACCCGATTATCTTCTTCATTTAGCAGGGCAAAACCACGTAGGACAATCTTGGATTGACCCTGTTTCTTATCTGGAAGTAAATGCCATGTCAACCCTATATTTAATTGAAGCACTAAGGCAAGAAAATCCAGCATGTAAAATGGTTATAGTCGGTTCAGCACTGCAATTTGACCCTCAAAATATTACAACTCTAACACACCCTTATAGTTTAAGTAAAACGCTTCAAGTACTTATTGCCCAATCATGGGGAGTACTATACAACATGAATATCGTTATAGCTAAGCCCTCAAACTTGATAGGCCCCGGAATCTCAAATGGTGTTTGTTCCATATTTGCAAAAAAGATAGTCGATATGGAAGAAAATAAAGCTGAAAAAGTACTTGAAGTAAGTAATCTGCAAGCAAAACGGGATTTTGTGGATGTAAGAGATGCTGTAAATGCTTATGAAATTCTGTTAACTCAAGGGGAATCAGGAGAAATCTATGATATTGCTTCAGGGAATAGTCGTTCTTTAGGAGATATAATAAATCAATTTAATTCTATTGCAAATATAGAATTTAAAGTAAAAATAAACACAAAAATTACAGCAACGGATGAACATACTGAAATTAATTTATCAAAAATAAAGAAATTAGGATGGCAATCCATTATTCCTTTTGATACATCTATATTAGATATTCTTAATTTCTATCGTAAGAATTAATAAACAAAAAATATTAGCAAAATTAAGGGCTTTTAATTATTGACCAAATAATATTAAAATTCTAATCTGAAAAGATAATTTTTATAAGACAGAAAAATAGGGGGGGTTAAGTTGACTCAAAAAAAATCACTTTTGCCTAAGATATTTATCAACTCTGTTCCCAAAAGTAGTACGAACCTATTAATACAAATTTTAAATGGAATTTTGAAAGTTTATCAAGGACGTTCCTTTTGGGGAGAAAACGTTAACGAAGTTTTAAAACTTGAACATGGAGAGATGGTGTATAGTCATTTACCCTATGATTATTCATTTTCTAAAGAACTACAATTACGATCCATCAAACAAGTATTTATATATCGCGATTTACGTGATGTAGCTGTTTCTATGGTATATTTTATTAATGAAAAATTCCATGATCATCCATTGTATCCAGTATTTCAAAAAAGACTATTAACCTTTGAAGAACAATTAAATGCAGTGATTCTAGGAATAGATTTGATAGGTGAAGAAAATAATAATAAATGGGGAGTAGAAAAACGTTATCCGGGTATCTATGAGGAGTTTCATATGATATACGAATGGCGTAATGATCCAACCGTTTGCAATATACGATATGAGGACTTAACTAATGATAGATCAAAAGACGAAGTCATTCTCAGTATCATTGATTATTTATGGGAAGATTTAAAAGAATTAGAAATTAATAAGTTTGATTTATTGCGTTTAGCGAAAAATAATATTGACCCTGGGAATTCATGGACGTTTCGCCAAGGAAGAATTGGAGGTTGGCGTAAAGAGTTCACAGAAACAAACAAACGTAATTTTAAAGAAACAACTGGAGATTTCCTAATTGAACTTGGTTATGAGGAAAATAATGATTGGTAAAAACCAGAGTATAAAAAAGGTTATCTTCTCGAATTGACTTTATTTGTTGATATAAGGGTTTTAAAGATAACACTGCTATTAATATAAGGAGTGAATCATTTTGTCTAATCATCATCCTTTGGTAAGTGTGGTGATACCTTTTTACAACTGCCAGTATGTTGCACAGGCAATTGAAAGCGTATTAAGGCAAACATATCCACATGTTGAACTAATAGTTGTAAATGACGGATCAAATAAGTATCAGGATTTAATTTCACCGTATCTTTCAAAGATTACCTATATAGAGCAAGTGAATAAAGGGGTGGCTGCCGCATTAAACCAAGGCATCAAAAAGGCAAAGGGGGAATACTTGGTTTGGCTTAGCTCAGATGATATAATGGATGATCATAAAATTGAGTTACAACTTAATTTTATGAACAGCGTCAACTCGTTTTTAAGCTTTACAAATTTTAATATAATAAACGAAAATAATCAAATCACCAGTTATAATGTAGGTATAAATTTTCAAAAAGAATTAGAGATTCTCCAAGCATTATATGAATTTTGTCCTATTAATGGATGTACGGTTATGATGTCAAGAAAAGTAATCGAAACAATAGGTTACTTTAATGAACAATTAAAATACGCACAAGATTATGAATATTGGCTAAGGGTATCACTTCATTTCCCGATTCATTATTTTCATATAACATTGACCAACTACAGAGTCCATCAATTAATGGGATCTATCCTAAATAATCATGATCAAATGACTGAATTTTACAGTATTAGAGAAAAATATAGAGGGAAAATTAGTGAACTGATTTCCACCAAAGGTAATGAAAGTCATGCTTAATAAGCCATTTACTTTAACTGGAAATGAATTTATTGGGATACAAGACTTGTTTAATACTGCAGACAATTTTACCTATGAATGTATAGTACTACCTGGGGAACACAAACAGGTTAATCCTCCTGCATATCTAGTTTCTCCTTCTTGCGTCAAAGAGGCAAATACTGCTGGCGTCGGTATTTCAATCAACGGAAATGAGATACGTGTTTATGAACACAGTATGAATAAGCTTAATACTGTAATCCTCGTACATTACGATAATTCAAATTGGATTGAGCTGGTTCTTGTTTACTCTAATAAAAAGCCTTCCTTATATATCAATGGAAAACTAATTGCTGTTGGACATATAAGTCCCTTTAATCACGTATATCCTTCAGGAGTTCTAGGGGGAAATGAAGAAGGAGAGTGTTTTAGAGGAAAGATAAAGTCTATTAAACTTTGGAATGAAAGTTTAGGTATGGAACATGTGGCGCTTTTAAAAGAAAAGGCTTATGAGAATAATGAAAATCTTACCTGGGCCCATGACTTTTTAGATGGGACCATATATAAAAGCGGAAAGAAAATTGACGCTAAAGTAAGTGTCATAATGCCAACTTATAACAAATATCCAGATATTCTTATGACGCTTCATTCATTAGAATGTCAGACTTTTAACAAAAATGAGTTTGAAGTAATTATAGTAGACGACGGATCGAAGGATAAAACACCATCAATATTTAAAGAAAACCCTTTCTCATTTCATCTAAAATATATACGCTCAAATCATAATATTGGAAGGCCTAACATGAGGAATTTGGGAATCCAAAGTGCAAGTGGAAGTATTATAATCTTTTTGGATGCTGAAATATTGGTGAAACCAGACTTTATTCAGCAACATTATTCTGCCCATATTGAGAAGGAAAACATAGTTGTATGCGGAAGTATGGTCCTCAGAGGGGTGTTTACTAAATATCATCCAGAATTTAATGATGATCAGGTATCCCAGCTTTCCTTGATGATGCAAAAACATTACAGACTTTCATTGGACATTGGAAATAATATTGAAAAAAGAAAGCCTGTTAACTTATTAAGTGAAAAAGACATTTATGACCAAACTTTTATGAACCTATCTTTTGAGAAACCCCATGTAAAGATTTATAAAGAAACACTTTTTCGCCACTATGGTAATGAACTTGAAGGGTTTCACTTTCCATGGATACTATTCTGTACTGGCAACGTCTCTGTTAAATCAAAAGCAATTATTGAGGTAGGGCTCTTTGAAGAGTATCCCGGATACGGTTGGGATGATCATGAAATGGGTTATCGATTATATAAAAAAGGATACAGTTTTCTTAACCATACAGGTCTGATTTCATATCATCAAGAACATCCGATTTCTCAATCAAATCCTCAAGATGCCTTGCGGAATTTTGTGCGGATGTTCAAAAAATACCCTGAAATGCAGATGAGAATATTTTCACTCCACTTTTTGGGTATATCGTTTTTTAATATTAATTTAGTCTATGAATCCTATCTGAAATTTTTGGATTTTTCACCACTTGAATACAAAGTCGTTAAGGATGCTTTTTGTTTTATGCTTGAATCATTAGCATCAAGGCTTTGGAATGGACAAAAATTAACAAATCTTTTAGATGGATTTCCTGAAGGTATGGAGAAAGTAAAATTACAAATCGATGAATTAGTAAAAATCCCTAAACTTCATACTTTTGCTTCTTACTCTAAATTTATGATAAATCTATAGTTTTTAAGCCGGAACAATGTTGATTATTGTTCCGGTTTTAGTTTTACGCACCAACACTTTCAAGCATATTGATAAACTGCTGACTATATTGTTCAAGATTAAATTGGAGTTTTATATGGTCAAGTGCGGTTGAACGTATATGTTCTCTCAATTGATCATTCTCCATTAACTCTGTAGCTTCCTTCACCGCTTCAATCGTATTTCCGATTTGGTAAAACTTTCCAGTTTGATTGTGTATGATTGAATTTTTCACACCATCAGAATCTGTAGTAAGTACAGGACAACGGCAACTCATTGCTTCTACTATTGCATAACCAAATCCCTCCACCTTTGACGTTGAACATAGGAAGCCACCAGAGTCCCCAATAACTGAATAGTATTCTGCCATTTTATCATTAGGGATATTTGAAAAGATGGTCAAGCTTTTTTCTAGATTTAAGTGAGCTATTAACTGTTGAAATCTTTGTCTTTCAATAGAATTGGATAGCGTATTGTCCTCAAACATATATAACTTTATATTTGCATTATATCCATTAATAAGATTGTACCCGATTTGAAGAAATTCTTTCCAATTTTTATTATCTTCTATACGACCTATCCAGGCAATAATTATATGGTTGCTTTTTTGTGCAGGAATATAAGAGAATTTGCTGGTATCAAAACAATTATTAATTATGAACCTTGGACACGAAGGGGCAAAATCATCCAGTATTTTCATAATGTGTGGAGTTTTGGAACTTAATATCCCATCGCCATAACGAACGACTAATGGTATAGCCTTTTTTAATTCTGATTTAGCTATATCTTGAGACCCGAGCCCCTGAATTTCTAATAATAATTTTCCCCTATAGCCTAGTTTTCTGAATCTATGAAGTCCGTTGTAATCTGAAGTTAAAATAACCGCACTATAATTACCATCTTTTAGTATCTTTCTAATTTCGTTATCATTATTTGTAATAAATGTGGTTCCTTCATGGTTATTAACTAATTCCCTCCTCTTATTGTAATAAAGGAAGTGACATTGAATATTCTTTTTTTTAAGGGCAACAATTCTATGTCGATTTAAAGTCTCCACGCCACCGCTTGGAATAAAATAAACAAATAGTATGTTCATATTCTCCTCCTTAGAGATAAAACTGAACTTTTATTAAGAATACAAATATTCTTCAACCTATTAGATAGAAAACAACAGGTTACTTATCGTATTAGTGAGTAGAATATGGATAATGGTTTTTACATATCTTAGGTTTTGGGGAAAGTATTGCCATTGTTCATTAGTATTCAATTCAAGGAGAGTTTATACTTAATTAATTTGTCAAACAAGTATGTGGGTTTACATGTGTTGTTCGTTTTAAAATACCCCGTTAAATGGGACATAACAAAAAGATTCATGCCTTTTCTAAACCCGTTTGACAATAATCGTGACGGATTGATGAAGGGGCGGTAAAGAATCACTTTTTCCTGTTTTATAAATGATTATTAGATTATAAGATCATTTCCTTCAAATCGTTTGAGTACTACAGAAAAAAATATTCAAAAAAAGTAGTTATAGAAGTATTTTGAATAAACTTCTATAAACAAGTCACATATATTAAAAATGAAAAAATATAATTATGGCTGACTGTTTCTGAGTAAATTCTAATATTTCAAACAGGGTTTGATAAGCCATATTTTTTCCGTACTTTAATTCGAGACGGATGAATTTCTACTTTGCAAAATGTGGTTTTCACTTCTGTGAGGAGGGTGATAAATGTCTAAAGTATCGATTGTTGTTCCATTCTATAATTGTCCATATATCGATAAAGCTTTGGAGAGCTTGTTCAATCAAACCTACAAAAATATTGAGATTATCGTAGTCAATGACGGTTCTACATTATATTCAGAAAAAGTCGATCCGTTTCTGGATAAAATAATATATATCAAAAAGGAAAATGGGGGAACGGCCAGTGCATTGAATACCGGCATCAAAAATGCAACAGGTGATTATGTATGCTGGCTTAGTTCAGATGATATCTTTTACCCAGAAAAAACAGAAGTCCAGTTAGAAGTAATGGAAAGGGAAGATGCCCAATTCAGTTATACTAGTTATTACTGCATTGATGATAATGGCGAAATCATTACTCCCATTATAGGGATATACCCCCCTAATCAGCTTGAATTAATTAAAGCGATGATCAGAGGAAATATTATTAATGGCTGCTCGGTCATGATTCACAGGAAGGTATTTGAGCTCATCGGAGTATTTGATGAGTCGCTTCTATACACACACGATTATGATTTATGGTTGCGGATCTTGCAAAATTTCAAATTTCACTTTGTGCCTCAACCGCTATTACTATATAGGATTCATACAGAAATGGGCTCTAAAAAGCATGAAGGCAGCATTAAAATGGAAAATAGGCTGGTGGTTAATCGACATCATGCCAAAATGAAAGAATTATTGGTTAATGAACTTAGGAAACGGTAGGTGAGCATTATATAAGGAGGTCCCTGTTAACAGGGGCCTTCTTTAGTTGTTGTGAAGAACCTGACTTTCATCAAGGGACCTCGAGGGTGGCTAAATGAATTTTCCAATTTCATATATGAGTCTATAACATACATAAAGCTCTTTGCATATCTTATAGAAATCATTCATTTTCCTTAAAACAGGGGACTGTCACGCATTAAAGCATTTGTCAGGTAGGGCTTCATTGCGTTAATCGACATTGGACGAGCGTCAGTGCATTGGTTGATACAGAACAAGGGACAACAGGTACGTTATAAAAAAAGGAATGCTTTGTAGGAGGAGAAAATGAGAAAACTCATTATATTTGCGTTTATCGGATTTCTGGCTCAGCTGATCGATGGGTCATTAGGTATGGCATATGGGGTTACATCAACATCGATGTTGCTGACATTCGGAATCGCACCGGCAGTGGCCTCTGCATCCGTTCATCTATCAGAAGTCGTGACAACCGCCGCATCAGGCATTTCTCATATGAAGTTCGGGAATGTCGACCGCCAGGCCCTTTTCAAATTAATCATACCTGGATCTGTTGGGGCATTTGCAGGAGCGTGTTTTTTAAGTAACTTACCTGGTGATCTGATAAAGCCATACATTTCGATATTTCTGCTGATTCTTGGTGTGTATGTGCTTTTCCGCTTTTTAAGAACGTCTAAGACAAAAAGTGAAAAGAACTCAATTAATCTTACAAGAAAAAAATCGATCACCTTGGGATTGATAGCGGGCTTCGCAGATGCAACGGGTGGGGGCGGTTGGGGTCCAATCACAACTCCAGTCCTATTGTCCCAAGAAGGTGTTCCTGCCAGAAAAGTGGTTGGTACAGTTGACACTAGTGAGTTTGCAATAGCTGTTTCCGCAACCCTAGGGTTTCTCATTGCATTAGGTTGGCAGGAAGTGAACTGGTTTTGGGTAACCTCCCTGATGGTAGGAGGGATCATTGCTGCCCCGATTGCTGCATGGATCGTTACGAAATTGCCATCTCATTTATTGGGAGTCCTTGTCGGGGGTTTTATCATCTTGACGAATGCTCGAACGTTGCTTGCCACATGGACTCTTCAGGATCATTGGGTCCCCGTCATATATTTGCTGATATTGATCGGGTGGGCAGTTTCTTTAGCCTATGTCATTCGGAACAACAAAAAGGGGTTCCATAAAGAATAAAGGGGAGATAGTGTGAGTAAACAAGAGAATATTCATCAACATACTTTTACCATTACGAAAGAGCTAAGGCAAGCACTGCACGGACATAAAAGCTATATTCTTTGGTTTACTGGTTTATCAGGATCGGGTAAGTCCACCATCGCCAATATGGTTGAGGGAAGACTGCATGCGATGGGGATTTCGACATATATTTTAGATGGAGACAATCTACGGAATGGATTAAATGAAGACCTTGGTTTCAGCACGGGTGACCGTAAAGAGAATATAAGGAGAATCGGAGAAGTTTCCAAACTTTTTGTGGATAGCGGAATAGTGGTATTGGCCACTTTCATTTCGCCTTATGCGAGTGACAGGGAAGAAGTAAGAAAAAAGGTACAACAAGATGAGTTTATTGAGATTTATGTAAAATGTCCCATCGAAGACTGTGAAAAACGGGATCCAAAAGGATTGTACAAGAAAGCTAGAAGTGGGGAAATCACCTCCTTCACAGGCGTTTCGGCACCTTATGAAGAACCGGAAAATCCGGAAATATTAATTGAAACCAGTCAATACACCATTGAAGAATGTGTCCAGCAGGTCATGAACTATTTAAAGGATAATGGTCTTTAACATTGACATGGCCGAATTTGAAACAAACCAAATCAAATGATTGAGGGGTTATAAATGAAGGTTCAAAGAACAAGTATCGATCCACATGGCGGGAAACTGATTCAACGTGAATTATCAGGAAATGACCGTGTGGAATACTTGGAAAAGTGTAAATCCTTATCGTCCCTGACCATCTCGAAATGGAACGTTTCCGATCTGGAAATGATTTCAAACGGAGCGTTCAGCCCGCTTGTAGGATTCATGGGAAAAGAGGATTACCGAAGTGTCATCAAAGATATGCATCTGGCCAATGGCTTGCCATGGACGATACCGATCACTCTTCCTGTCACGAAGGAAGAGGCAAGTCAGCTGAACATTGGCGATGAGGTCGCTTTATACAGTGATGACGGGGATATTACTGGTATCATACAGGTGGAAGAAACGTATGAATACGATAAACTGGAGGAAGCAAAACTCGTATATAAAACAGACGATCCCAATCACCCTGGGGTTAAAAAGCTGATTGGACAAGGGGATATATACGTTGCAGGACCAATTTATTTAATAAATGGGCCATCGCATGAGCCATTCGAGGAATTTCATATGAACCCTTCCGAAACGAGAAAGATGTTCACGGATTTAGGTTGGAATACTGTTGTCGGATTTCAAACGAGAAACCCAGTACACCGTGCACATGAATACTTGCAAAAAACAGCATTGGAAACCGTTGATGGACTACTATTGCATCCTCTTGTCGGTGAAACGAAAAAAGATGATATACCTGCGGATGTTCGGATGGAAAGCTATCAAGCCTTACTAAAAGGCTACTATCCATTGGATAGGGTTTTACTTGCCATATACCCAGCAGCAATGCGCTATGCAGGGCCCAGGGAGGCAGTATTTCATGCAATTGTTCGAAAGAATTATGGGTGCACGCATTTTATTGTCGGCCGAGATCATGCGGGGGTAGGCAATTATTATGGCACATATGATGCCCAAAAAATCTTTAACCAGTTTGATCCGCTGAAAATTGGCATAAAACCCCTGTTCTTTGAACATAGCTTTTACTGCAAAAAATGTTTGAATATGGCTTCCCTGAAAACATGTCCCCATAAAGATGAAGATAGGTTTATATTAAGCGGGACCAAAGTCAGGGAAATGCTCCGGAACAGCCTTGTCCCGCCGCTTGAGTTTACACGTCCTGAAGTGGCTGAGGTTCTTATTAGAGGCATGAAGATAAATGAAGGCGAGTAAGCTATTGTAAACGCGTTTAAAGAGATAATTCAAAAGTTATCGTCTTTCTAGAGCCCTTCTCTTTTTGGCTGCCTGCTTGGAACCAAAAAGAAGCTGAGATTGAGTCAAAATTCACCTGAAACCCCAGAAGCTCTAAACTTCCTCAAAGAACTTTTTGAAGCGGAGAAGTTAGTGCTCATTGACAGATATTATGCGTTCGAAGAATAGTTCAAGCACATAGAAATATCGTAATATCCATGGAACATAACAGCAAATCCTAATAAATGAAGCATTATCCAATCACATAAGTGCAAAGGTATGCATTCATCGAAAATCCATATATCATGAAATCTGTATATAGGTTAGGAAACCATGGACACAAGAGAATAATCAAGCTCTTAATAAGCTATAGGGTGCGTTCTGATTATAAGGTTAGCCGGTTTATTATACTGGTTGACCTTTTTTTAAAAAGGAGTTTGATATATAAGCAGTCAGGTATTACGTTCGAATTTTTTCAGGGAGTGCCTCTGATCGAAATAGGCTTAGGATCTTTAAAAGGAATCTAGTAGCAAAGGAAGTGGAAAAATGTTTCCCATATTAGAAACACAACGGTTGGTCTTGAGAGAATTGGTTGAAGGTGATGCATTAGATCTATTAAAATGTTTTTCCAATCCAGATGTATTACGATATTATGGGCAAGCTCCATTAACTAATACAGATCAGGCGAAGCAAATCATTAAAAATTTTTCAAAAAACTTCAATGAAAAACATGGAATTAAATGGGGAATTGAATTAAAAGGGAAGGATGGCATTATTGGAACGATTGGATTTCAAGAATGGTTCCATGAACATAAGAGAGCAGAACTGAGCTATGCACTTTTCCCAAACTATTGGGGTAACGGTTATGCAACAGAAGCTGTCCGTAAGTTGATTTCTTATGGTTTTAAAGAGCTTTACTTAACGCGTATTGGAGCAATTGTTTTTATTGAAAATAAAGCATCCAATAAGTTGTTGACAAATTTAGGTTTCAAAAAAGAAGGGATACTGAGAAATTATATGTACCAAAATGATGTTTCATTTGATACTAATCTATACTCTCTTTTAACTGTAAAGCCTTAATGATTCCCCGAGGAAAAAGATAGATTCACAGACATAAGTAGTGAGTGTTAACTGTTTTATGGAAATCAAAAAATGAAAATTCCGATATATATTTAATAATTCATTGTTTTCCTGTAAGATAAAAATATAAAAAAACCATGTCGGCTTACTTAGAAAACGTGAGGATAACGTACATTATGGAATTCGAAAAAAGTTTTGAAAAAAGTTGGAGCAATCAACAAAACATAGGTTTAACAGCGTATTTAAAGAAAATGAAGGGCGAAGCTAGAGAAAAAGACAGAATTGATTATATGGATTCCTTTGTTTCAGCTATAGGTGGGCTCATTGCTATTATCATTATTAGTTTTATAGCTGTCCATTTAGGATATCCTATGGCATTAGCTCCTCTTGGGGCGAGCTGTGTAATTGTTTTTGGTGCGCATAAAAGTCTCTTGTCACAACCCCGTAATGTTATTGGAGGACATATAATCTCTACTACATCAGCTCTTATCATTTGGAGCATCTTTGGTAAAAGCCTACTCATTATCGGTCTAACATTGGCTATTGTATTGATTATAATGACTTTCACAAAAACTGTTCACCCTCCCGCAGCAGCAAGTGCCCTTGTTTCCATCAATTCTCAAGCTGGTTGGGGATTCATGATTTCAATTGTAATAGGTACCTTATTATTAGTTTTTATATCGATGATTTATAATAACTTATTTCAAACAAGACAATATCCAAAGCACTGGTTTTGAAAAATTCATATTATATATTAACTAAACAGGTGATTTATTTGTAACTGTTTTATAGCTAAGCGGAAGGCTGCGGCTTTTTCTTGCTAAAGAATTAAAAAGTCACACGTACTCTAAAGGTTTTGGCCAGCTCTTTAGGCGGTGGTAAAGTGGAGGTTCAGGAATTCGATGAGTATCCATTTAAATTTTCGGGAGAACGGCCAACACTTGTTATTCGCCATTCCGACCAAAAAGGGGTTATTGCCGAATTATCGGATATTCTTTATCAAAAAGGGTTCAATATAGCCCGAATGGCCAATGAACGTTCCAAAATCAATGGTGCTGCAATTACGATTTGTGAAATCGACAATGCAATCGAAGACACACTCTTAACTTCATTAAAAAGAGAGATTCCGATTATTGACGAAATTGTTTTGGTTCAAACTATGTAGTTACCAAAAAATTACCTTTAACCTCGCGATCTTATTTTTGCTGATGCAAAAAAGCATGGTATGTGATTAAATTTTTTTAAAAGGCATTCGGAATGAATTCGTTCCGAGTGCTTTTTGTCTATAATCTGAAGGTTGTTTATTTTGCCATGATAGTTTTTCCATTAGGTTCCTCAGTTGTGTATTTAGCCTGGGTGAAAAGTACGTATTTCAATTAATCTAAGTAAAAAAGGACGGACTATGACAGTCGTCCATTATTTTCTAGCAGAAGCCTCCGCCTCTGTTACTGCCGGCACAAAAACACCCAACTATGATTAAAGGTATAAACACAGCGACCATGAAGGCGAAATCTCCTTATTTGTTTTTAAGGAATCAATTAATAGCTGTAAAGCAATAGGGGATTGATTGTTAGGCGGTGATTTTTTTTTATGCGTTTTTTGCTGTCAGGATCCCTTTTATAACCCATTAATAACGGCCAGTGTTCGCAGAAATAATTAGAGCACCACTTGAAGAATAAATACCTGCTTTGGCCAGAGCATTATAAGGATCTAAATTCCATAATTGTGCAGTATAACAGGACGTCTGACCTTTCATTATCCATCCGTTTCCACCGGAACTAGCACAACTTGTAAATGCTCTCTTAGTCGTGCCATTAAAACTGTCAACCCAAACATTTGCATAATAATCATAAGGAGCAGAAGAATAAAACTTTAAGTAACCCCACGCCGTATGACAATACGCACTTCCTTTTAGCTGCACATATCCAATTTTCACACCGTTTTTATAGATATATTCTGTTTCATAGGTGATTGGGCTTTTAGAAGCACAACCTGTCGAATAAGGGTTTGTATTATCGTAGGACAAGGCAAATGCTTTATTCATAGGTGCAATCGCAAAGAACAGTCCAAAGACAAGAGTTATTACCATCACAATATTTAATAATTTTTTTATAATAATCTCTCTCCTTTCGTTCTTCTAGACTTTACCATATGAAAATTGGTGTTTCTATGTACTTTGGAATCATTTACCATCTGTATAAATATTACCATTTTACGGGTAACTACGCAGTTAAGGGATAGTCCGCCATTCCCATTAAGAAAAGGAAAATCAATACCAAAAACTAAAAAAAAAGTGAATGGAACGAATATTGGCCATAGGCCCTTTTTTTGATTTATTAATAATTAAATTACACGGGTCTTATATTTTATTAATAATGTAAAGTTACTATTTTAATTGGTAAACCACATAAAATTTTTAAATAAGGAGGATATTTGTCTTTTTGCAAAATGATTACATAATTTAAGTGGCTAATGATAAATAGGAGGAATGGATTTTGAAAGCGAAAAAAAAATTTGCAGCAATGTTGACAGTTGTAACGGTAGGATTAACAACTTCTTTAACAAGTGTACAAGCATTCTCGGAATCTTCAAATTCAGATAATAAACGTAAACCAGAGCTCGTTTTTCCAGTAATCAGTGATGTACATATCGATGATGGATCAACTGCTGATATGAACAAATTCAGAACAGCCATGGATCAATTAAATAAAGCTGCGCCTAGACAGGATGCTTTTGTTGTCGTTGGGGATTTAACGGACTATGGATACGCTACTGAATATGATAAGTTCTTCTCCATTTATAATGAGAAGAAACAAGGCGATGTCCAATCCATGTTTACAATGGGAAACCATGATTATTGGAATGGACTTTCCGTTGAAAAAGCACAAGATCGTTTTCTCGAGAAAACAGGAATGGATTCTCTTTACTATCATAAAAAAGTAAATGGATATGATTTTATTTCGTTAAGTCCGGAAAATGGTAATACGCATGGTTTATATTCTATTAATCAAATTAACTGGCTAGGTGAAAAGTTAGCTGCAGCAGAAAAAGAGAATCCGGAACAACCAATCTTTGTTTTTCTTCATCAACACATTAAAGACACTGTGTATGGAAGTGACTTGTGGGGAACTCAGGAAAATAAAGAACTTTTATATGATACTCTAAAGAAACATCCACAGGTTATTACATTTTCAGGCCATTCTCATTATCCACTTGAAGACCCTAGAACGATTCATCAAAAAGACTTTACGTCAGTTGGGACGTCTTCTGTAAGTTATTTGGAATTAGAGCCAGGCAAACTTCAAGGGTTCCATCCAGAAGGATATCGGGATATTAGTCAAGGAATGATTGTAGAAGTTTATAATAATGAAGTTGTCATTAAAAAACGTGACTTTCATAAAGACGATTGGACAGGAAAACCATGGGTAATAAAAAATCCTTCTAAAAAAAATAACTTTAAATATACAGACGATCGAGATCAGTTACCACCGGTTTTTGCAGTTAAAGACAAGGCTTCGATTGTAAAAGAAAAATCGACACTAAGAAGTTTAAATGTAACATTTCCACAGGCAAAAGATAACGCGCTCGTACATTCTTATCACATTACAGCCAAAAACATGGAAACAGGGGAGTTGGACGCAGATTTCACCGCATTTTCTGAATTCTATTATGATCCTGTGCCAAGGAATTTAGAGTTCCCTGTTGCTGGACTTAAGCCAGGTACTGATTATGAAATTAAGGTACAAGCAATAGATTCATTTAACAATAGCAGTAAAAGGGTGTTACTGGCTGATGGTCATACAAAAGCCCTGGAAATGGTCTCGGCACAAGCTTCTCCTTCTTTAGTAACCTCAGGTGAATCGACTGCACTCCAAGTGAAGATGAAAAAGTATGGAAGTAATGGTGTGAAGGGGAAAATTAAAGTTGATGCACCTGAAGGTTGGAGTGTGGAGCACAATGAACTTGAGTATGAGCTTTCAGGAAAAGAAGAAAAAATGTTGTCAATAAAAGCTACACCTAGCAAGGGAATTTCGGGTTCATCACAATTCACGATTACTGCGTACGAGGGCGGCCAAATAATTGGCTCCAAGAAAATAAATGTATTCGTAAACATGATGCTTGGAGAAAGTTTTGACCAATTAGAGTCTGAATTAAAGCCAGCAGTGAATGAAAACATTCCAAGTTCCATTCTCGGTTGGAGCCATACAGCTCCTAACGGCTGGTCGGTTACAAATAGCTCGAATATGCCAGTTGGTACAGAAGAGTGGCAAGGTTGGAGCTTCACAACAAAGGACTTTTGGACAAAAGCAGAAGACCAAGAGCGAAATAAATTTGAACTTGGTCAAGGAGTTATAGCAGTAGCGGATCCTGATGAATGGGATGATAACGGTTCACCAGCAGCAAAAGGATTTTTTGATAGTACATTAACTTCACCTTCTGTAAAAGTTGATGATGCAAAAGATCTATACTTAGGATTTGCATCCCACTATAAACAAGAAGGAACGCAAACAGCTGAAGTAACTGCTGTCTTTGACAATGGGGAAAAACAACAAGTTCTCGTTTATGACAATAAAGCTGCTTCGGATAATAAAAATGGACATGTTTTGAATAGGTATGAAGTTAAATCGATTAAGGTTCCTGAAGATGCTTCTTCTATGAAATTACAATGGAGAATGCATAATGCGAAAAATAATTGGTTTTGGTCGATTGACGATATTAGATTGGATGACCAAATGATCGTTTCACCAAATTAATGAGAAGAACAGGTGAACTTTTCTTGAAATTTATATAAGTAAAAGCGGACTCTCCTTAAGGGGAAGTTCGCTTTTTTTCTTAATTCCATCTTTGTATTGAAGGGATAGAAAACACTGAAGTGCAGTTTTATTTAATTCTTGGATAATTTATAAACCATCCCATTATTATAAAAGGTTAAATGAACGGTCGAATAAAATGCGGTGTAGGTCGAAAAAATTCATGATCGGTCGAATAAAGTGCTGTGAAGGACGAAAAACTGAGTGAACGGCCGAGAAAAAGCTCTGGAAAACGAAAAAAGTGCGGTGTAGGTCGAAAAAGTGCTTCGGTTGAAATCAACTGCACTGATGAAATTCTCAATGAATTGAAGAAATTTGCGACACTCCTTGCCGAATAAATGGCTAGCCGAGACCCTACGGGCGGTTGCGTCGAGGTGGCCTGACAAACAGTCGGCGGAAAGGGAGCGGATTTCTAGATTCAACTCGATTTTTTCCATGTATTTTATAAAATTTTAAGATTTGTGTGATATGGTTTTTTGAGTAAGAAAAATTATCGTGGAAAATATCTTTTTTACATGCAAGACAGCAGAAAAACGGTGAACTTTTCTAAAAAAGAGTAAACGAGAGATCGATACGGGGTGAAAATATTTGTCAATTAAAATGAGATTTCTGTTGTCCTACGTTGGCGTAATTCTTATTTCCATCGCTTTATTTTTAGCGGCTGGGTTTTTACTTATTTTTGCAATAACAGGTGATGTAAAAGCGATAGAGCATTTATACAAAAAATCTTATCTCCAAAAACCTTTGACTGCAATAGAGGAAAGTGTGTTTCTCGATTTGAAGCTTTTGGCAAAAAATAACCCTGAGCAGCTTTTAAACGAAGAACAGCTGAAGAAGATTGAACATGGAGATATTAAGATTGTCGTTAGAAAAGGTAAAAACATTGAGTATGCGTCCCAAACACTAGATAAGCCAGGCTTAATACAATCACTTCCCGAGTTCGAAGAAACGAACATCAATACGCGAGACACAATCAAAATGAAAGACTCTTTTTTCACTTATGTGAAGTTTGATTATTATTTTTCGGATAAAAGTGAAGGAAGTATTTTTGTATTGAGAAAGGCAAGTACATATGCCGAGCTGACTCGAGAGCTCTTTCCCATTTTATTCACTCTATTGTTATTACTGTTTGTAATGATTATTGGACTATTAAATTATTTAGTTTCACGTAGCATCATCAAACCGATCTCAATTCTTAAAGAAGGCGCAGAGCGGATAAAATCAGGAGATTTAAACTTTGAAATCAAAGCCATTTCGAATGATGAAATCGGACAATTGAATAGAGCATTTGAGGAAATGAGAAAAAAGTTAAAAGAGTCCGTAAACATTCAGCTTCAGTATGAGGAAAATCGCAAAGAGCTTCTCTCCAATATTTCTCATGATTTGAAGACACCGATCACTTCGATTATGGGATATGTTGAGGGGATTAAAGACGGAGTGGCAAACACCCCACAGAAAATGGACAAGTATTTATCGACAGTATACCTAAAAGCAAGAGATATGGATTCATTGATAGATGAATTATTTTTATTTTCCAAGTTGGATTTGAAAAAAGAACCATTCACTTTTGAAACGGTCAGATTAGATAAATATTTAAAAGACTACGTAGAAGAACTTCAACTGGATTTACTTCAACTAGGGATCCAGATTGAACTTCATCAGGTGAAGAAACCGATATACGTGACAGCGGATAGAGAGAAACTAAAACGCGTATTGACCAACCTGATCAGCAATTGTGTAAAGTATATGAATAAAAATGAAAAACACATTTCCATTTCTCTGCATGAAGGGCTATATGATGTAGTTGTACAAGTAAAGGATAATGGCTATGGAATAGAACCTTCTGCTTTGCCTTATATATTTAACCGCTTTTATCGTGCTGAGCAATCTAGAAATTCTCGTACGGGTGGAAGTGGTTTAGGCCTTGCGATCGCAAAAAAAATTATCGGCGAGCATGGTGGAGATATTTGGGCTACTAGCGAGATAGGAAAAGGTACAAGTGTCTTCTTTTCCATAAAGAAAGGTGAGGAAATGTGAAAAATATATTACTTATTGAAGACGAAGTCAGTATTGCTGAATTGCAAAGGGACTATTTGGAAATTAATGATTTTAATGTCGATATTCAACATACTGGTGATGCAGGGCTCCAACAGGCACTTCAAGGAAATTATCATTTAATCATTTTGGACATCATGCTTCCAGGGTTGAATGGATTTGAGATATGCAAACAAATACGTGCTGTCAAAAATATCCCGATTTTGCTTGTATCCGCCAAAAAGGAAGATATCGATAAAATTCGGGGGCTTGGTCTAGGGGCAGATGATTATATTACAAAGCCCTTTAGTCCAAGTGAACTAGTTGCAAGAGTGAAGGCGCATTTAGCGCGTTATGAACGTTTATCAGGAAGTCACCCCAAATCTAATTCAATCTATGTTCATGGAATTTCAATAGATAAGTCAGCACGCAGAGTTCACATAAATGGAGAAGTGGTCCCGTTTACAACAAAGGAATTCGATACTTTAGTGTTTTTTGTCATGCATCCGAATCAAGTATTAAGCAAAGAGCAGCTTTATGAAAATATTTGGGGATTGGAATCGGCTGCAGATGTTTCGACTGTCACCGTCCATATCAGGAAACTACGTGAAAAAATTGAAAGAAATCCTGCCCAGCCTAAATTTTTGGAAACCGTTTGGGGAGCAGGGTATCGTTTTAATGTTTAAATAGCATGTGTAGGACCCGTCACGAAGGTGGCGGGATTTTTTTATAAACATTAAAAAATTTTATTAATAAGTTAATCATTTTTTAAGAAATTGTTTAGAGGGAGTTTATGGTTAAGCATTAACATAATGAAGACGGAATAAGTAAGCAACTAAAAATAAAAGGGAGAAAAAAACATCATGGAACCTAAAGAACTAGCCAATCCTGTACATAAGAATGACGGGAAATCCTTTTGCGGCTGTGAAGTGCAAACGGGGAAAGGATGGTGTGTTCCGTGTGGAGACGGCTAACGATTGTCATCGGATGCCTTTTCATCCTTTAAGGCTGTGTCTTAGATAACGAAGTGGAGCTAAATAAACAAGAAAAGGAGACAGGAAAGGGAATGAATGAACAATTGATTCAAGCTATAGAACGAAAAGAAACGGAAAGAATCAGAAGTTTGATTGAGCAAGGAGCAGATATGAATGCACAGGACTCGGAAGGGCGAACCGCAACTATGATTGCGACTTACAACAATGATGTAGAGTCGGCGAAAATCCTAATTGAAGCGGGTGCAGACGTCAACATTCAGGATGACATGAAAAATAGCCCCTTCTTGTATGCAGGTGCTGAGGGTTATGTAGGTATTCTTAAACTTGCGATTGAAGCAGGTGCCGACCCGGCTATAACCAACCGTTATGGAGGAACGGCTTTAATCCCTGCTTCGGAACATGGATATGTTGAGGTTATTGAAGAACTCCTTACTAAAACTGATATTGATGTGAATCATGTGAATGATCTCGGTTGGACCGCGTTGCTAGAAGCGATCATTTTGAATGATGGTGATAGAAAACAGCAGCAAACAGTGCAATTGCTAATAGATCATGGGGCAGATGTCAATATCCCCGACAATTGTGGTATGAACCCTTTACAACATGCCCGCGAGAAAGGGTTTAAGGAGATCGAACAAATTTTACTAACAGCAGGGGCAAAATAACCAGCTCGCTGATACTTCCATTTGTAAAGTCAATTGCACTACAAAAAAACCACAATATGATGAGGAGACGAAAAAATGAATAAAAAAGCAAAAATTTCTTCAGCTATACTACTTGGGTTAACATTGGCCATAACAGGATGTACCACACATGCGCAAGACAATCAAAGTGCGCAGAAGCAGGAACAAACTGCAAAACAGAGAAAACAGGAAAATAAGTTAACCGCAGGAGAGGAAATGACTAAAATTCTTACTAGCACGAGTTGGCAAGGAACAAAAGTTTATGATAAAAATAATAATGACTTAACTAAGGAGAATGCAAGCTTTATTGGTCTAGCTAAATATGACGATGAAGCATCGAGATATGAATTTTTTGATAAAAATACTAAAAAAAGTCGTGGTGATAAAGGAACTTTCTTTATCACGAATGGGAAGATTCGAGTGTTAATTTCAGAATCAATGGGTTACCAAGCCGTTGTTGAAATAACTGAACTGAATAAGGATATGTTTACTTATAAAAGAATGGGCAAAGATGCAAATGGTAACGACGTAGAAGTGTTTGTCGATCATATTCCTTATACTGAAACAGAACTTTCCTTTACTGATCCAGTCAAAAATTTGGAAACTTACACAGGAGATGTAGTTACAGACGTTGATGGAGACAAAATTTTATCAAGCACCACATGGCAAGGTACAGTGGCATTGGATGAAAAGGGAAATGATGTATCAAGCTATAACTCGAATTATTTAGGTCTGGCAAAATATGATGATAAAACAAATAAGTATGAATTTTTTGATGCTAAAACCGGTGAAAGCCGTGGTGATTACGGCTATTACGATGTTGTTCATGGAAATAAGATAAGAGCCCATGTTTCACAAGGGAAAAATAAGTATGGCGCAGTTCTTGAACTTACAGAGCTTAATGAAAATAAATTCACTTATAAACGAATTGGTAAAGATAAAGAGGGCAAAGATATAACGATAACAGTTGAACATATACCTTATGAAGGTGATTTGAAACTAAAATCAACTAAGTAAATATAAAAGGGATTTTGCATTAATAGCAAAATCCCTTTCTTGATATAGTAATCGAATGTGGTTCAAGATTTTTACGCGTTAAACTGTTCAACAGATCTTTCTAGGTCATTAGCGAGCTTTACCATAGACGTGGTTGAGAAGGAAATGTCCTCCATGGATTTCGCTTGTTGATCGGTTGATTGTGCCACTTGCTTTGAAGCAACTGCCGTTTCCCTTGTCAACCCTGCAAAATCTTCTATCGAAGCATTAATTTCCTGAGAACTTGCTGCCATTTGCTCGGTAATGGCGGATATTTCTTGAATCTGATCACTAACATGCTCAAAAGATTTTATGGTCTGTTTAAAAGTTTCTCTAGTATTCAGGACAAATTTTGTCCCTTCCTCCACCTCTTTAGTTCCAGTTTCCATCATTTTCACTGAATCATTTATGATGGATTTAAAATGAAGTAGAGACTCTTGTATATTGATGGCAGCTTCCTTCGTGCCTACTGCCAATTTCCGTACTTCGTTCGATACCACCGCAAAACCTTTACCCTGTTCACCGGCTCTAGCAGCTTCGATTGCCGCATTTAAAGACAGCAGGTTTGTTTGCTCGGCAATTCCCGTAATTAAATGTACAATATTCACAATCTCATTTGCTTGTTCGTCCAATTTCTTTATTTCTGAACTTGTTTGCAGCATCACATCTTTTACTTGCAGAATTTGATTCGAGAGTTCATTTATATCTTTATTTCCAATGGACATTCTAGCTGAAACATGATTTGTCTGTTCGCTGACTTCTGAAGAAGCTTCGGCAATTTTTTGTATCCCTATGGTCATTTCCTCGATGACCCTCGATGATTCTTCACTTCTGTGCAATTGTACTTCCGCAGCTCCTGCAACTTGCTGAATGCCTTTAACGATATATTGTGTGGAAGTATCCATTTCTTTGATTTTTTGTTCGATATCATTTGATGACTCCAATAGCTGGAATGATGAGCTTTTCATGGAGTTGACGATCAAAGTTGTATTGGTGATCATTTCTTCAAAGGATTTCACTAAAACCTTGATTTCATCGTTTCCCTTAACCCTTGTGTTGCTAATCAATTTATTGGCTGTTAATAAGTTTCCATTTGAGATTTCCTTTGCAGCCATGCTGACCTTGAGAAGGGGGCTTAACTTTCTAGTCAAGAACCATATTAATGCACCCACTACAATTGCCATTAAGATCACATTGATTATTATCATCAGGGGAAGGATGCCACCCAGTACCATGCTGGTCGTAGCATCGACTTTGCTGGCATCAATATCCACCCCTAGTATTCCAATGACCTCGTCCCCTTTCTTTATGGGAACAAAAACGGATAAATAGTCACCAAATTCAGGATCATGAACGATGGAAGTGGTAGAAACCTTTCCCTTCATGACGCTTTCTACATCCTGATATGAAGTCACGGTTGTGGGGGATAAAATGGGAGATGCCTTTTCATCTCCCTTACCCATTCCATCTATAAGAATATGGACTTTTTGGCTACTTTCGTTAATCCCCAATGTATATACATATAATGCTCCAGTTTTTTGTTTATAATCGTTTAACTGTTCGCGTATCTCCCAATATGTAGAGGTTTCGGATTGATTACTTAAAAAATCAGCATAAGATGTTGGATTTATTCCTTGAGCGATGTTGCTTGCGATGTCTAAGCTGCTCATGGCGATTGTTTTCTCAACCGTATCATTTGTACTTTTATACATCAATAGTAAACTTCCAACTAATGTAATGATCATGCCTGTTAAAAGAACAAAACCTATTTTCGTACTGAGTTTATTCATCTTTGTTTATTCCTTCCCCTTGTTATATATTAAACATGTTTTATATATCGGTAATAATTAAATATATTTAATGAGAATTTAAAAGCTTCGGGTGGAGTTTTTATACTTTAGTCTTTACCGGTCGTGAGAGAGGTTCATAATTATTCAGCAGACAAAACAAAATTCCGACTTGGCTCTATTAGATAGAGTAGTGATTGTATTTTAAGAAGAACTTTCTTGTTATGTATGATTTTTAATTCCATAGATATCCTAGTATAGTAAATTCTCCTGTACTGATTCTAAAAAACCTGACTGGAAATGATGAGATCAAAAATTATTGATCTCTAAATGTGAATGATGGAGTATTTTCTAATTGTTATAAAATTCAAAAAATGGTTTGACATTAGTAAAATTGGAAGCTTATAATCAACGTAAGATTTCAAATTCGAAAACAGAGTTTTATATTATAGAACGATTTCTTCGTTCAATTTAGAAGGAAGAGTAAATAGTTTAAAAGTCTTTAACCCACAAGTGGTGAAGTGTTTTCCTACTCCGAATAAATCAAAACGGAGTTTTATATTATAAAACAATTACACCTTTGGCCTATACATGAGGAAGGAAAAGTTCTTTATTTCAGTCCATAATGATAACGCTTACAAAAAACGTTGGGGAGGGTTTTAATTGAGAAAAAAGAGGCATTTTTTATTCTCCACAGGCTTATCTGTTGCAGCGGCATTACTTTTATCAGGATGTGGTGGAGGTGAGGGGGAAAAAACCAGCGGATCTGGAGTTGAAAAGAAAACGATTAAAGTGGCACATTATTTTGCTGAAAATCATCCTCAGAACATTGCCTTAAAAGAAAAATTCGAAAAAATGGTAGAAAAGGGGAGTGATGGTGAACTAGAAGTTCAGATTTATGCGAACAGTACATTAGGTGCAGAAAAAGAATTTTATGACGGCGTCAGAAACGGAACGATCGAAATGGGTGTTCCAGGATTAATTATGCAGGCGGACATTCCGAAAATGGGTGTTCCGGAATGGCCATTCCTATTTAGGGATTACGACCATGTACAGAAGGTATTGAATGGTCCAATCGGAGAGGAATTGACAGAAGAGCTTGATCCGAAACATGGAGTGACCCCACTTGCATGGAGTGCAAATGGATTTAGGATGTTTTCAAGCAATCGTCCAATTAATAGTATGAAAGATTTTGACGGTCTTCGACTCAGAATGCCGAACATCCCGAATTACATAAAATTAGGTGAATCATTAGGGGCGAACGTTAGCCCATTACCTATTTCAGAAGTTTTTACCGCACTTGAACAAAAGGTAGTGGATGCTCAAGATAATCCCATTGCCACGCTGAGATCCTCGGGGTGGAATGAAGTTCAAAGTGATGTACTGGAATCCAAGCATATGTTCAGCCCCAATATTTACATTATTAATAGCAAATTCTTTAATGGTCTAACTATGGAGCAACAAAAAATCATTCAAAATGCAGCAAAAGAATCGGCAGCATATGAGTTTGATTTGATGGAAAAAAGTTACGAAGATGACAAAGCATACCTTAAGGATACTGGAATCAAGTTCACTAACCCTAATGAAGAATTTTTAGAACAAATGATAAAGGCAGCCCAACCTGTTTATGATGAAGTCTTTGAGGAAAACGACTGGGCAGAGGAGCTCGTAGGAAAAATAAAAGCAGAATAAAGAATGTCCTATATAGGAAGGGGGAGATGTATAGGTGAATAAAATATCCAGAACCTTAGAAAATACGTTAAATATTATTATGGCTGCTGCGTTAGCAATAATGGTCGTCCTCGTGTTCGGTAATGTAGTTCTTCGTTATTTCTTTAATTCAGGGATTACTTGGTCAGAAGAAATGTCAAGGTACCTCTTTATTTGGTTGACTTTCCTCGGCGCCATCGGAGCCTTCAAAAACAAAGAGCACTTGGGTGTCGACATGGTAATCAAACGACTCCCAAATAAGTTGAAAAAAGTTGTACTTGTAATTAGTGATTTGATAATGTTATTTGTTCTTCTCTTAATCCTGGATGGTAGCTGGAAAATGACTATGATAAACATTGATAGTAATGCACCGGCCACTGGAATGCCACTGGCATTTGTATATGGGACAGGCATTCTTGTAAGTGTTTCAATGGGCAGCATGATCATTTTCAATTTGTATCGGATTTTCTTCAATAAAATTAAAGACGAAGAATTAGTGATGATAAGTGAGTCAGAAGACCTAATTTCCCTCCATGCTGATGAATTTGCTTCAGATATTAGGATAGTTAAGGAGGAGAAGCAGGGATGATAGGTGTATTTGTCGGATCTTTACTGGGAGCCATGGGACTTGGAATACCCATTGCATTTGCCTTGCTTGTTAGTAGCGTAGTGCTTATGTACTTCCTTGGTATTTTTGATAGTCAAATTATCGCACAAAACCTAATCAGTGGCGCGGATAACTTTCCTCTAATGGCCATACCGTTCTTTATGCTGGCAGGAGAGGCGATGAATCGGGGAGGTTTATCACGGCGTATCGTTGAGATGGCAATGAATTTGGTTGGCCATATCAAGGGAGGCCTTGGCTATGTTGCGATCATTGCGAGTGTGTTGTTTGCGAGTTTATCAGGATCTGCTGTTGCCGATACGGCAGCGCTTGGGGCTATATTAATTCCAATGATGGTGAAGTCCGGTTATGATGTGAACCGGTCAAGTGGGTTGATTGCATCAGGTGGTATCATTGCCCCGATCATTCCGCCAAGTATTGGCTTTATCATTTTCGGTGTCGCGAGTGGTGTGTCCATTACAAAGCTGTTCATGGCAGGAATCGTTCCAGGTATTTTACTAGCGGTTGGACTTACGGTTACCTGGGCCATTGTTGCACGAAAAGATAAAGTCGCCGTTAACCCTCGAGCTTCAGCAAAAGAAATACTTACTTCTCTTCGTCAAGGCATTTGGGCTCTATTCCTGCCCGTCATTATCATTGGTGGATTGAAATTCGGTTTATTTACACCGACTGAAGCGGCAGTGGTGGCTGCAGTCTATGCAATATTTGTCGGTCTTGTGATCTATCGCGAAATGAAAGTGAAAGATTTGTATGAGGTCTTTGTTCATGCAGGAAAAATGACGAGTGTTGTCATGTTTCTGGTCGCTGCAGCACTGGTGTCATCCTGGCTGATAACTGTAGCTGATTTACCTGGTCAGGTAATTGGATTGCTGGAGCCATTTATGGATCATCCATTCCTTCTATTAATAATGATAAACCTATTGGTTATCGTAGTTGGAACTGCTATGGATATGACACCGACAATCCTTATTCTAACACCTGTCTTGATGCCATTGGTGGTCGCTGCAGGTATTGATCCAGTTTACTTTGGTGTCCTGTTTATCCTGAATAATGCCATCGGTTTACTTACACCACCTGTTGGAACCGTTTTAAATGTCATGTGCGGCATAAGTAAGATCAGTATGGAAGATATCATGAAGGGGATTTGGCCTTTCTTGCTCGTGGAAGTAATTGTATTGATCTTGTTGATTTTGTTTCCTTCCATAGTATTGGTTCCTCTAGAATGGTTTACCTCCTAAAGGAATTAAAAAAGGGACTGTATGCTGATATTCATCTTATTTTATAGGAGGAAAATGATAATGAATAATTTGTTCAAACGTTTGGCGGTGGGAGTTTTACTGCCCTCAGTACTGCTATTAAGTGCTTGCGGAAGCCAAAATGAAAGCGCTTCAGCTGACGGTATCCAGGAAAGAACGATCAAAGCAGGAATCGGAAATAGTAAAATGCATCCACAAGGAAAAGGTATGGAGAAATTTAAAGAACTGGTTGAAGAAAAAAGCGGGGGGAAAATGAAAGTGCAAAACTTTTTTGATGCCGCCCTCGGAGATGATCAGAAAATGACAGAAGCTCTTCAAGGTGGCTTACAGGAAGTAACAGTTCCTTCAACCTCACCACTTGTGGGGATGATTAAGGAATTTGGAATTTATGACTTCCCATTTGTCTTTAATAATGAAGAAGAAGCTTATACAGTACTTGATGGTGCAGTAGGCAAAAAACTTTTGGATAAATTACCGGAACATGATTTAGTGGGTCTTGGATACTGGGAAAATGGTTTCCGAAACTTAACCAACAGCAAACACCCTGTTAAAACGGCTGAGGATTTCAAAGGGCTTAAACTTCGTACCATGCAAAATGAAGTGCATTTAGATGCATTTTCCAAGTTGGGTGCTAATCCATCGCCGATGGCTTTTTCTGAAGTATTTACTGCACTGGAAACAGGCACTGTTGATGGTCAGGAGAATCCACTCGCAACAATTCAAACGCAAAAATATAATGAAGTGCAAGAATACTTAAGTCTTACAAATCATGTTTATACACCATTTGTATTCCTTGTAAGTAAAAAGTTCTGGGATGACTTATCAAAACAAGAGCAAGAAATCATGAGTGAGGCCGCAAAAGAGGCTGGAAAGTATCAACGGGAAGTTAACCAAAAAGAAAATGAAAAAGCACTTGAGTATCTAAAAGAAGAAGGAATGAAAATCAATGAAGTAGAGCCGAAAGAAATGGAAAAAATGAAGAAAGTCATCCAACCAGTCACGGACGAATATGCCCAAAAATTCGGGCCGGATCTTGTTGAGGAAATGATGAGCGAAGTTGAAAAAGTACGCGGTAAATAGTCCAGACTGTTTGGAGGATAGAAAATGGATATTATCTCTGAACTTTTACGTGAAATCCAATTACCGAAAATGGTCAAAGTGAGGCAGAAATTTCGTACACCTCAAATCGCTGATGTAGCTGGTGAGGTTAAGAAGGCGATAAAAGAAGCAGGTGTCTTATCAAGAATAAATGAAGATGACAGGGTGGCAATTGCAGTAGGAAGCAGGGGGGTAGCAGACCTTCCTACTCTAGTAAGAGAAACGGTGGCTGCCGTTAAGGAGGCTGGTGGCAATCCTTTTATCGTACCTGCAATGGGAAGCCATGGGGGTGCTACAGCGGAAGGACAAATCGATGTGTTGCTTCAGCTGGGTATTTCAGAAGAATCGGTCAGAGCGCCAATACTGTCATCGATGGAAGTTATTAAACTGGATGAATTGCCAAATGGGCTCCCTGTCTATATTGATAGGCTTTCATATGAATCGGATAAAATCATCGTCATCAATCGGATAAAACCACATACGGCATTTCGCGGACCGGTTGAAAGCGGACTAATGAAAATGATTACAATCGGTTTAGGCAAGCAAAAGGGAGCCGAAGCTGCACATGCATACAGCTTTAAGTATATGGCGGAACATGTGCCTGAGATGGCGAAGATTTCCTTAACAAAAGCTCCTATTATATTTGGTCTTGCGACAATTGAAAATGCCTATGATAAACCAGCGAAAATTGTCGCAGTCCCAGCGGAGGATCTGGAGGAAGTGGAGCCGGGACTTTTGCTTGAAGCAAAATCATTGATGCCGAAAATACATTTCGAATCGATGGACGTACTTATTGTAAATGAACTCGGAAAGGACATTTCGGGGGATGGAATGGACCCGAATATAACGGGTAACTTCGCCACTCCATATGCTACCGGGGGGCCAGACGTTAAACGGACCGTTGTACTTGGACTTACTGAAAAAACTCACGGGAATGCAAACGGCATCGGCATGGCTGATATGACGACGAAGGCCGTCATGAATGAAATCGAATGGGAAAAAGGCTATGCCAATGCACTCACAAGCACAGTGACAGATGTAGTAAAGCTCCCGATGTTTTTAGATACACAGGAATTGGCTGTTAAAGCCGCTATCAAAACGTGCAATGCCTACGATTTGAATAAAGTGAGAGTAGTTAGAATAAAAAATACGCTTGAAATCGGTGAAATTTGGATTTCTGAAAGCATGATGGAAGAAGCTTTAAAAAACAAAAATATCGAGATCCTGTCTGAACCAGAAGAATTGGCACTAGACTAAAAACCTTCTTTAATATTATTAGAGAATGGAAGAATTTCATTTGATATCAGAAAAGGAGTGCTGAAATGACACACCTATATCCACTCATTGATAACGAAATAAACCCTTACCGCGATAATGTACAGGGAAAAGCAAATGAACCCATTACGGTTGCGGGTCTGTTGGACCGTTCGAAACTTACGCTTGGCTCCACATATGAGGGGGGCAAGCCTGATTGGACTCTTGAAGAAATATATATGCGGCTAGAGAGGAATGCCCCGCGTATCGCAATTATTGGCGGTTCGTCCGATCACCCGGCCCATATAATGGATTACCAAACGTCGGCAAGGGCAGCAATCCGCATCTGGCAAAACGGCGGCGTGCCGTTTCACTTCTCGACACCGGTCATGTGTGATGGCACTGCGCAAAACAATCAAGGAATGAGTTACTCCCTCCAGAGCCGAAACGCGGTTGCACAAATGGTTGTCAATCAGCTAGAAGCACACAGTTATCATGGTGCATTCGTCATTCAAGGGTGTGATAAGCAGCCTCTTGGTGTTGTAAGTGCACTCGCACATGTCGATCGTGTTCGCCGAAACCGTGGTGAAGCACCCTTTTTCGCAACATTCGCCCCTGCTCACGTATTAGAAGGCGGTTCGATTCCAGCTGACGTGATTGAAGAATTGGAAACGCTGGCGAAAAACGCGGAAAGTAAAGGAGCTACTGATGTAGCCGTTGATTTGCGTGATACGATGGCATACATATTGCAATGTTCATCCAATACTGCATTTCAGGGTGTGTTTGAACGGGCCTATGAACGAGGAATATTGACGAAGGAACAGCATAAATATTTTGAAATGAGACTTGCAGTCGCAACATGTGACGGGCAGGGAGGTGTATGTGCCTTCAATGGTACGGGGAATAGTTCACGTCATTTAGTGGCAGGCATGGGTCTCGTACACCCAGCCGTTGAGCTGTTAACCGATCCACCAACTCAACGACAGATTAACTCGGTGCTTGATAGCTTTGCCGGCATGATAAACGAAGAGCGCTACGGCGTGGCCAACATTGTCGCTGCGAACATAAAAAATGCAATCCGTATTCACAGCGCTTCAGGTGGTTCCACTAACTTAATGATGCATATTGTCGCAGGCATGCTTTATGCAGGATACAAATTCAGCTTATGGGACCTTGACCGCATTCATCATTCACATCCAATTCCTGACTTATTTGATTACAGTTTGACGGAAGGGAGGGACATTTATTCACTTGCGATGCAGTGCTGCAGCGGGACAAGCAGAGGAATGGAAACACTTTTTCATGAACTTATTGAGAATGGTGTACCAATGGATCAGGATGCGCCGACTGTCGCAGCAAAAACTTGGAAAGAACGTCTTTCGATTACACGTAGCCTAAAAGCGGTGAATGTAAAGAAAAATCAGGTCATTTTATCCAATCCACGCCGTGGATTCAGCGGTGTTGATGTATTAAAAGGAAATTTCTTTGAAAGCGCCGTTGTAAAAATCAGCGGTATGCCGACACCACAGCTTGACCAATTCGATGATAAGCTGGCATTTGTGCTTTATTACGAAAATGAAGATGATGCAAATAAAAGCCTGCTTGATTCAAATTTACTTGTAAAAATAAAAGAGCAAAAGCTTTTCGAACATGATTTATTGCTCGAATCTCTTAAATACAATAATGAGCCGGAATGGTCTCTTCTAAAAACTGCTACCTATGAGGAGTTATTTGACAGGATGGTTGAAGAAGGCACATTGAAAATTGCTGCCATTATCTCAGGACAGGGGCCTGTAGCGTTCGGAATGCCGGAAATGTTTACCCCGATGCAACACATCAATGCAAACCGTGTTATGAAAAAAATCGCTACAATCATTAGCGACGGCCGCTATTCAGGAGTAACATATGGTGCTGCGATAGGACATATGACACCGGAATCGTATGAAGGTGGCGGCATTGGTTTACTTAAATCAGGGGATGTGATTCATCTTCAGCTTCGTGATCGACGGATTGATTTAGTTGATTCTGCTCAACTTCATTCAGGAAATGTGGTTCATGATTTTGCGGATCGATTTAAAGAAGAAAGAAAATCGTTGGCAGTGGAACGAAAGCAGCGTATGAAAGCAAGACAAAAGATGGTTGCGGCCAGTAACAGGATGTTTGGACATACAGATGCAGCAAATGGGGTTGTCCCAATCGCTGTCATTGAGGATGCGGTACTTGATTATGAACAGGATATTATGATCCATGAAAAAAAGTAGTAATAAAGTGAGGAATGCTCGTCATAAATCCGATAAGATAAGGGTAGACAGAATAAAAGGAGTGAGGAACGATGCCTATCATACAATCGGTGGAGCGTGCCTTGAAAATATTGGATTTATTTGATGAGCGCGAACGCGCACTAACTATAACAGAGATAAGTAAACGAATGAATTTGCATAAAAGTACGGTTCATTCACTATTAAAAACCCTACAGGTGCATCACTATATTTCACAAGATGAGGAAAATGGAAAATATTCACTCGGATTAAAGCTTTTGGAGAGGGGAAGCGTTGTTGTGACACATCTTGATTTACGCAACGTAGCAAGAAAGCATCTTGAATGGCTTTCAGCAACAACGAATTTAACCCTGCACCTTGTCATATTGGATGGGCAGGAAGGTGTATATGTCGATAAAGTGGAGGGCACCGGGGTAACTGTCTTATATTCCCGGATTGGCCGGCGTGTTCCGATCCATACGAGTGCAGTTGGCAAATCTCTTGTGGCAACCAAAACGGATAGTGAACTGGATTTGCTCTTGGACGGCTATGATTATACGGGACCGACCGAAAGATCGATTAGATCCAAGGAGCAATTTTTAGCGGAAATCGAAAAAGTACGCATTAATGGCTATTCAATGGATAATGAAGAAAACGAACCGGGCATTTATTGTCTTGCTGTACCGATAAAAGATTATTCAGGAAAAGTAATCGCTGCAATGAGTGTATCGATGCCTGCTTCGAAAGTAAACGATGAAACACTTGAGTATTATGTACGTCTCTTAAAGGAATGCAGCAGTAAAATTTCGCAGGAGCTCGGTTATGAATATCAAAAAATATAAATGAGGCCTGCCATTTAGGAGGAACTAGCAAATGAGAATTATTCGCTATGTAAAAGAAAACAAAAAACAACTTGCTGCCGTGACAAACGAAAACAATGTGGTGGACCTTCCATTTACGGATTTCATGTCGTTGATTACAGCGGCACGCCATGATAACAGAACGGCGTTTGAGAATGTAAAACAAATTGTCGCCGAAGGGGAAAAGCAGCCATTGGAAGGTCTTCAATTAACAACGCCTATCGATGCACCGGAAGTATGGGCATCTGGCGTTACGTACAAGAAAAGCAAGGAAGCACGTAACTACGAAGCGACGCAAGGAAAGCTGGACCGCCAAACTTTCTATGACAAAGTTTATGATGCTGTGCGTCCTGAGATTTTCTTTAAATCGACTGCAGCAAGAACCGTTGGCCCGAATGATCCGGTATACTTGCGTTCTGATTCAAAATGGCAAATTCCGGAGCCGGAGCTTGGTCTTGTCATCGATAAAAAGGGAACGGTACTGGGATATATCGCAGGTAATGACATGAGCTGCCGTGATATTGAAGGTGAAAATCCGCTTTATCTTCCACAGGCAAAAGTATGGAAAAATTCTTGCTCCATCGGACCGGCCATCTTGTTAAAAGAGGCTGTTCCGGATCCATATGAGCTTAAAATCATGTGCCGTATTTATCGAAATGAAGAAAAAGTATTTGAAGGCGAAGCGAAGGTTAACCAACTGAAGCGTAAATTGGAAGAGCTTGTCGACTATTTAGTCTTAGATAACACTGTTTTTGACGGATCAGTTTTACTTACAGGTACATGCGTTGTTCCGCCAAATGAATTTACATTGAAAGGGGATGACCGAATCGAAATTGAAATACCAGGAATTGGGATATTAAGTAACCCGGTCATCCAAAGTAAAGCCGTACAAACAATTTAGGGGGTGACTAAATGAGCGAATATAAAACACTTTACTTAAGTACGAAAGACAGTGTAGCTATCGCTTTATCCGAAATCCCTGCAAACACATCAGTAGTTGTGAAGACAGACCTCGAAGAACTTGTCGTACCCATTCTTGAGCCGATCCGTTTTGGGCATAAGTTCGCAGTTAAAGCCATCGAACAAGGGACAGACATAATTAAATATGGGGAAGTCATAGGTGCTGCCTCAGCTTTTATTCCTGCTGGTGCACATGTTCATGTACACAATTTAGAAGGAAAGAGAGGAAGGGGTGACAAAATTGCTGAATGAAAAAATGCAGTTTAGGGGCTACCGCCGTCCGGATGGCCGTGTCGGTGTCCGTAATCATGTACTGATTCTACCAACGATAACTTGCGCAACCCAAACAGCACAGCGAGTAACAGAGCTGGTGAGCGGAACCGTCACATTCATTCATCAGCATGGCTGTGCGCAAGTGGGCACAGATTATGATCAAACGGCAAGAACCTATGCGGGAATGGGCATGAATCCAAATGTATACGGTGTCATTGTACTTGGACTTGGCTGTGAAACACATCAGGCGCACCGTATTGGAGATGAGATTGCCAAATGCGGTAAACCAGTGGAAACGGTTTCGATTCAGGACCATGGCGGCACACTTCAAACCATTGCCGAAGTAGCAAAAATTGCGGTCAAAATGGTTCAGGACGCCTCGATGGTGCAGCGGGAATTATGTGATTTTAGCGAGCTGATTGTCGGCACAGAATGCGGAGGGTCGGATGCATGCTCCGGCTTATCGGCGAACCCGGCAGTCGGACGGACAAGCGATTTGGTTGTTCAACAGGGGGGAACCGCAATATTAGCGGAAACGACTGAACTCATCGGTGCAGAGCATTTGATCGCTAATCGGGCGGCAAACGATCAGGTAGCCCAAAAAGCTTATGCGGTTATTAAAATGATGGAAGACCGCTCGATTCAAATGGGCGTAGACATCCGCACCGGAAATCCGAGTCCGGGCAACATTGAGGGAGGTCTCAGCTCACTCGAAGAAAAATCACTGGGGGCAGCGACAAAATCAGGTACAACAAGGCTGGAAGAAGTCATTGACTATGCCCAGGCGCCCACAAAAAAAGGGCTCGTATGGATGGATACGCCTGGCCACGACATTGAGCAATTGACAGGCATGGTCGCCGGAGGTGCCCAAATCGTTCTCTTTACAAGTGGAAGAGGCACGCCAACAGGTTCTCCTATTTCACCCGTCATTAAAATCTCAACTAATACACCAATGTTTGACAGGATGAATGAAAATATGGATTTAAATGCTGGTACTATTGTCGATGGTTTAGAGACCGTTGATGAAGTGGGAAGGCGCATCATGGAAGAAATTCAACATGTTTCAAACGGAAAACTAACAAAAGCGGAAATATTAAAGCAGCATGACTTTGGTATTTGGAGAATTGGACCGACATTCTAATTAAAAAAGGAGCTAAAGACAATGATGTCTACTACATTTGCAACGAAAACATATAAAAACTTCATTAATAATGAGTGGGTGAATGCATCTTCCGGAAATACGATCGAAAGCATTAATCCTGCGGACAAAGAGCCGGTTGGTTACGTTCAAAGCTCAACGGAAGATGACTTGAACAAAGCGGTAGCGTCCGCGCATAAGGCAAAAAAAGCTTGGCGCAGGCTCGGGCAGTCTGCACGTGGCCAAATCCTTTTCAAAGCGGCCAATATATTGGAAGAAAACCTGGACGAAATTGCCGAAACTATGACCCGGGAAATGGGTAAAACGTTACCGGAAGCAAAAGGTGAAACGGCACGAGGTGTTGCAATCCTGCGATATTATGCTGGGGAAGGGATGCGGAAAGACGGTGATGTTATTCCATCATCCGATAAAGATGCCCTCATGTTTACGAAACGCACCCCACTTGGTGTTGTCGGTATCATCACGCCATGGAACTTCCCGGTTGCAATTCCCATCTGGAAAATGGCTCCAGCTCTTGTTTATGGCAATGCAGTAGTATGGAAACCCGCTACAGAGGGAGCCGTTACAGCAGCGAAAGTGATGGAATGCTTTACAAAAGCCGGGTTCCCTAAGGGTGTCGTGAACTTCATTACCGGTAAGGGATCCGACATCGGCCAAGGACTGGTCGATCATCCGCTATTAAATGCGATCACATTTACCGGTTCTGAAAGTGTCGGTCAGAGTGTCGCAAAGTCAGCATCCGCCCGCGGGATAAAATACCAGCTTGAAATGGGTGGCAAGAATCCGGTCATCGTTACGAAGGATGCGAACATCGACCAAGCAGTCGAGGCGGTCATTAGCGGTGGATTTCGTTCCTCCGGTCAAAAATGTACAGCTTCAAGCCGTGTTGTCGTTGAATCATCGGTCTATGATGAATTTAAACAAAAACTGGTAGAAGCAGCATCGAAAATTACCGTGGGCAACGGTCTTCAAGAGGGAATTTGGATGGGCCCCTGTGCAAGCGAAAGCCAGTTCAATACAGTGAAAGAGTATATTGAAAAAGGCAAGCAGGAGGGCGCCAAACTCATACATGGCGGGGAGATATTAACTGGCGGAGACTATGACAGAGGCTTTTTCATTACTCCAGCTATTTTTGACGAAGTGACGACGGATATGGTGATTGCACAGGCAGAAATTTTTGGACCAGTAATCGCGCTTATAAAAGCAGCCGATCTTCTCGAAGCGATTGACTTGGCCAATAATACGAAATACGGATTGAGTGCATCAATCTTTACATCAAATATTAGCTCAATTCTTGAATTCATCGATGAAATCGAAGTAGGTCTTGTCCGCATTAACGCAGAAAGCGCGGGCGTAGAGTTGCAAGCCCCATTCGGAGGCATGAAAGCATCGAGTACAGGTTCACGGGAGCAAGGTGAAGCGGCGAAAGAATTTTATACAGCCATAAAAACGGTTTTTATTAAAGGATCTTAACAAGATTAAGAGAGGTTTCCATGTTGGAGAAACTCTTTTTCTACCAAAAAAACATTGCGAGGTGCTTGATGAAAATCGTAAAAATTTCTTTATACAAAGTTCCACCCCGCTGGCTGTTTTTAAAAATCGATACGGATGAAGGCATTTCTGGTTGGGGAGAGCCTGTAGTTGAAGGGCGTGCTGAAACGGTTAAAGCAGCTGTTAATGAATTGTCCGATTATTTGATCGGGAGAAACCCGAACGACATTGAAGACATTTGGCAAACGCTGTATCGAGGTGGATTTTACCGAGGGGGTCCTATATTAACGAGTGCGATTTCTGGAATTGAGCAGGCACTATGGGACATAAAAGGAAAATACTTCAATATTCCAGTATACCAAATGCTCGGCGGCAAGGCACGTCAAAAAATTAAAGTGTACTCTTGGGTCGGAGGAGATCGACCGGTGGATGTCGTTGCTGCCGCAATAGAGAAGCAGAACGAGGGCTTCCTAGCTGTCAAAATGAACGCATCAGATGAAATGAATTACATAGATAGCTTTTCGAAAGTAGAGGCGGTCATCGAACGCGTTGCTTCAATTAGGGAAGCGGTTGGCAAAGACTTTGGCATTGGTGTGGATTTTCATGGGAGGATTCATAAAACGATGGCAAAGGTAATCGTGAAAGAACTTGAGCCCTACCGTCCAATGTTCATTGAAGAGCCGGTGCTGCCGGAAAATAATGAAGCTCTTCGTGAAATTGCCTGGCATACTACGTGCCCGATTGCAACGGGTGAAAGGATGTATACACGCTGGGGCTTTAAGCAGCTACTTCAAGATGGCTATGTCGATATTATTCAGCCAGATCTTTCTCACACAGGCGGTATTTTGGAAGGAAAAAAAATCGCCGCGATGGCAGAAGCCTATGATGTAGCCATTGCGCCGCACTGCCCACTTGGACCGATGACCCTCGCTTCATCAATTCATCTGGATGCAACGACACCGAATTTCATTATTCAAGAGCAAAGCCTTGGTATTCATTATAACGAAGGCATGGATATTCTCGATTATATGAAAAATCCAGAATTATTCGAATATGAAAATGGTTATGTGAACATTCCGGATAAACCGGGTCTTGGGGTGGAAATTGATGAGGAAAAAGTGAAGCAGGCAGCAGAAACCGGACATGATTGGAAAAATCCAATTTGGCGTCATGAAGACGGGAGCATCGCTGAATGGTAATAAAAGGAGGAAAAACAATGGACTTTCATGGCATCATTCCCCCAGTAGTCACCCTATTTGATGAAACGGGGAACTTGGATATAGCGCTGAACAAAAGTTATATCGACCTATTAATCTCACGGAATATTGACGGTATTTTGTTGATGGGAAGTTCAGGTGAGTTCTCATCACTTACAACAGAAGAAAGAAAATTATACGTACGCGAAATGATAAAGCACATTAATGGACGAGTGCCTGTTATGGTCGGGGTCGGGCATACCGCATTAAAAGAGGTGCAAGAACTGACTTCTTATGCAGAAGAGCATGGAGCGAACGGCGTTCTCGCAGTCAACCCATATTACTGGAAGCTGTCTGACGAGCAATTATACCGACATTTTTCCAGCGTCGCAAACCATACTAATCTGCAAGTTTTCATTTATAATATCCCCCTCCTGACAGGACAAAATTTATCCATCGAACTGATAAAAAAATTAGCCGAAGATCATTCAAACATTGCTGGTATTAAAGAGACGGTCAGTGATTTCGGCCATCTTCGTCAAGTGCTGGCGGAAGTGACGAAAGTTCGCAGTGATTTCCGAGTTTTCTCTGCGTTTGACGAGCATTTGATTCCGGCTCAAATGATTGGTGCAGCAGGAAGCATTAATGGAAGCGCTGTCTTTGCGCCGGAAATATCCGTTGATTTGTATGAATCGTATCATAAAGGCGATTTTGCTGAAGCACAGAAAAATCATCAAGTGATTTCAAAACTGATGGATGTGTACAATTATGGTCCGACATTTTTTACAGCCATGAAAGAAGCCGTTCATCAGCGTTGGTTTGACGTGGCTGCTGGCCACCGTGCACCATGCGATGTATACCCTGCTGATTTGAGTGAAAAAGTAGCTGCCCTTATAAAAATTATAGATGTGAAAGAAGGCGTCCAAAAATGAAAGAATCACGCGACTTGCTCGAACAATTAGGCTACCCATCAACCGATCTTAAAGAACTTCCTACATCAACAAAAACATTTCCAGACGGCGCTCAATACCGCATTGAACTCCCAAGTGTAGAAGGTCCAGCGGCACTAAAAGAAACTTTGAAAGAAATTGACCGACTAGGTTTGACGATTCACCGAATATCCCAAGGCAGCGGCATCATGCTTCAAACGGATGAAGAAATTAAAGAAATGTGTGAAATGACTGCAGAGCGCGGTATGGAGCTAAGTTTGTTTGTCGGTCCCAGGGGGTCATGGGATGTAAGTGCGGGACCGCTTACCCCAGGAGGCAAATCTCAGGGAATCCGCCATGAAGGCTCCGATCAGCTTGTTTATGCCATGGAAGACCTGAAAAGAGGAGCTGCACTAGGTCTTCGCGGTGCGTTAGTTGCGGATGAAGGACTATTGCTTTTAACGAAAGAGATGAAAAAATACGGGCAGCTTCCGGAAGACTTTGTTGTTAAAGTATCGGTTCAAATGGGTTCAGCCAATCCAGTATCCGTTAAATTGATGGAAGATATCGGAGCGGATACCTACAATGTGCCACCTGCATTAACCCTGCCTAAACTTGCAGCGATCCGACAGTCAATAAACATTCCGATTGATTTATACGTTGAAGTGCCGGATACCTTCGGCGGCTTCCTTCGCTATTATGAAATACCTGAAATTATCCGTGTATTGGCGCCTGTATACATCAAATTTGGACTGCGTAATCACCCTGATGTATACCCATCAGGGAAACAATGGGAAAGCACGAACATCTCACTCGCTCAAGAACGTGTACGCCGTGCCGCAATTGGTATTCAAATGATTGAACGATACTTTCCAGAAGCAAAAACATCAAAACCCGGTGCAGAAGGACTCGGAATTGCGAAAATCGAAAAGGCAGCAGCGAAATAGATGATTTTAACGCGAGGGATTCCCTCTTTGTCATTCAGGAGTTTATTACTATATAAAGGAGTGGAGTCCAAATGACCTTTAAAATATTAATAACCGATTATGAATTTGAGCATTTGCAATATGAAGAAGCCGTTTTTAAAAAAAGCGGTCTGGATATCGATTTCATCAAAGCGCAATGCAAAACCGAAGAAGAAGTAATGGAGCATGCCAAAGAGGCAGATGCAATTTTAAATCAATATGCTCCTATCTCACGCCGAGTCATTGAGTCGCTTGAAAACACCAAAATCATTTCACGCTATGGTGTTGGCGTCAATACAATTAATCTCGCGGCTGCTAAGGAAAAGGGGATTACTGTCGCCAATGTACCTGATTATGGCATGGAGGAAGTATCGAATCATGCATTGGCACTTTTACTTTCGTCAGCGCGGAAAGTGACACTGTTAAACAAGGAAGTGAAAAAAGGTAACTGGGACTTTAAAGTGTGTGTGCCGATTCATCGCTTTAACGAGCAAACGGTTGGCGTTCTGGGCTTTGGCCGAATTCCGCGCCGTTTCATGGAAAAGGTGAAACCGCTCGGGTTTAAAACTGCTGCTTACGATCCTTTCGTATCTGCGGCAGACATGGCTGCTGTCGGGGTTCAAAAAATGGATTTCGATGAAATTATAGGCGTGGCCGATTATTTGTCAATCCATGTGCCCTTAATTGATGATACATACCATCTGATCAATGAGGATCGCCTTAAACAAATGAAGAGAAATGCGGTCATCATTAACACGGCACGTGGGCCGATAATAGATGAAAAAGCACTTTCTGATGCACTTGAAAAAGGATTAATTGCAGGAGCAGCACTTGATGTGACAGAAAATGAGCCAGTCAGCATCGATAGCCCGCTACTCACGATGGACAATGTCATCATTACCCCGCACAGTGCCTGGTATTCTGAGGAAGCGATGGTTGAACTTCGTCAAAAAGCAGCGAGAAATATCGTTCAGGTCCTAAATGGTGAAAAAACACCATACTCACTGTCCTAAGAAAGGGGAGAAAAATATGAAAATAGCGACTTTTTCCGTACAAACCGAACAGCACATCGGCCTAGTTCAAGATGATCGAATTATTAGCTTAACGGCTCTCTGTCCAGAAGAATTTCCTGCTTGCATGAAAAAATTTATAGAACGAAGCAGCGAGTTGCGTAAACGTGCTGAACAGTTAATCGAGCAGCGGAAAAATGACGATGCGCTATTCAAACTTTCAGAAGTAAAGATCCTGCCGCCAATCGCAAATCCGGATAAAATCATTTGTGTAGGGCTTAACTATTTTGATCATTGTAAGGAAACCGGGATGGAGCCGCCTGAATCGCCGGTCATTTTTTCAAAATATGCGAATGCGATCGCCGGCCATAATGATGCGATTGAAATCCCTATTAATTCAACAGAGGTAGACTTTGAAGCAGAGCTTGCGTTTGTCATTGGAAAAGAAGCGAAACATGTATCAGAAGAAGAAGCGAATGACTATGTCTTTGGCTATACAATCATGAATGATATTAGCGCCCGGGATTTGCAATTTCAGGACGGGCAGTGGTCAAGAGGCAAAACGGCGGACACATTTGCTCCATTTGGTCCAGTTGTCGTGACACATGATGAAGTGGGCGACCCACACGAACTAGCGATTTCGCTTGAATTAAACGGTGAAATTATGCAGGCTTCAAATACAAGTAACCTAATTTTTACGGTTCCAAAAATCATATCATTTTTATCACAATCCATGACACTAAAGCCAGGTGATTTGATTGCAACTGGCACGCCACCTGGCGTTGGAATGGGACGGAATCCGAAAATCTGGCTGAAAAACGGTGACCGGATGAACGTCAGTATTGAGAAGATCGGCACGCTTTCTAATTCAGTAATAGCATGATAAGAGAAAGAAGATGATGACATGGATGTTGTAACCATCGGAGAAACAATGGCAGTGTTTACCCCGAATGAAGAAGGTCCGCTTCGCCACGCCCGATCTTTTTCGATGAAGTTTGGAGGTGCGGAATCCAATGTCGCGATCGGGTTAAGCCGACTCGGTCATAGGTCACGCTGGATAAGCCGTCTCGGCGAGGATGAATTTGGCGATGCCATGCAAGCGTTCATTCGCGGGGAAGGCGTTGATGTCTCATATGTAACAAGAGACCCTACTGCGCCTACCGGAGTCTTTTTTAAAGAATTCAGACGGTTGAATGATACTCGAGTTTATTATTACCGGAAAGATTCGGCAGCGAGCAAAATGACGGCAGAATCACTATCGGATCTTGCCATTCAAGACGCAGCTTATCTCCATATTACCGGGATTACCCCTGCACTCGGGAATTCGTGCCAGTCGCTTCTGGATAAAGCGATCCGCATTGCTAAAGAAACCGGAACAAAAATCGTCTTCGATCCGAATATTCGCTTGAAAATATGGGCCGATGAAAATGAAGCACGTCATATCATAACAAAGTACGCTTCTGAGAGTGATATCGTCATGCCTGGAGTGGCCGAAGCCGAATTTTTATTCGGCTCCCAAACTCAGGAGGTATTTGTCGATCATTTTCATGAACTCGGTGTTCAAAAAGTTTTACTGAAATTGGGCAAAGAAGGCTCTTTAATTTCAGCCCCGTCTGTACAGAAAACATACGTTCCTGGATTTTTTGTGGAACGGGTCGTTGATCCCATCGGCGCTGGGGATGCTTTTGCAGCCGGTGTACTTTCCGGCCTGCTTGATGGACTGCCGCTCGATGAAGCTGCAAGGCGTGGAAATGCCATGGGAGCAATGGCAACGATGGTAAATGGCGATGTTGAGGGTTTGCCGGTACGTGCCGACCTCGCTTTGTTCATGAGTGGCGGCGCAGATGATGTTACGAGGTAGAAAGGTGGAAAAAATGTCTAAACTAGAAGAAGTTAAACATGGGAAACTGGTCGCCGTCATTCGAGGTGCACGCCCGGATCAAATTTTACCAATCGTCCGAGCCCTGAAAGAGGGCGGCATCCGAACACTTGAAATTACAGTAGAAACACCCAAAGTGTGCCATTTGATTGAAAGAGTGAAAGAGGAGTTCGGTGATGATATCATAGCGGGTGCCGGTACAGTATTGGATCCTGAAACGGCCCGTGCGGTCATCATGGCAGGGGCGGAATTTATCTTTTCTCCAACCGTCAATGTCAAAACAATTAAAATGGCGAAGCGCTATGGCGTCATTAGTATCCCTGGTGCGCTCACACCAACCGAAATATTGACTGCTTATGAGCATGGAGCTGACATTATCAAAGTTTTCCCGGCAGATGCACTGGGTGTTGGCTACTTTAAAAGTCTTAAAGGGCCGCTTCCTCACATCCCCCTTATGCCGACTGGCGGTATCAACCTTGACAACCTCGCTTCTTTTTTTAAGGCTGGGGCCATCGCGGCGGGACTTGGTGGTTCATTGATCAATCCTAAGAAATTGATTACAGGTGAAGATTACACCAAGCTGACAGAAACGGCAAAAAAATTCTCAGCTATCGTACAAAAAAGCTAAAACTGTCCGTCGCATATATGAATATCAGTTCAAAAAGCGCTGGGAATGAACGTACGACTGTGTTATTTCCTCCTTTTCAATCTTTTAGTAGTCCAACAAGGGTATTATTGCTGGTGAACAGTGGATAAATTCAGGCAAACCAGAAAGGAGAAAATTGCAATGTTACTAGAAAAGTACAGAAACCTGCAGGGGATTCTCCAAAAAATGGAGTCGGTTGTGGTCGCTTTTTCAGGAGGGGTGGACAGCACGTTTTTACTTAAAGTCGCTATTGATACTTTGGGTTATGAAAATGTATTGGCCATTACAGCAGATTCGGAAACCTATCCATCGAGTGAGTTGAAAGAAGCCCTTATGCTATCAAAATGGATTGGTGCCAACCATCGTGTCATTCAAACTTCGGAGTTGGCCATTCCTGGATATACTGCAAATAATCAAAATCGCTGTTATTTTTGTAAAAATAGTTTATTTGAGATCCTGCTACCTATTCTTGAAGAATATGAATTCAATAATATTATTTATGGGGTTATTGCTGATGATGCTAACGAATTTCGTCCAGGCATGAAAGCAGCAAAAGAAAAAGGAATCAGGGGACCTCTCCTGGAAGCCGATTTATTCAAAGAAGAAATAAGAGTATTGTCCAAGGAAGCCGGTTTGCCAACCTGGGATAAACCGTCATTTGCTTGCCTATCCTCACGCATAGCATACGGCGATATGATTACGAAGGAAAAATTGACGAAAGTGGATAAATCAGAGGCTTACTTAAAATCATTAGGCATTAACCAGGTCCGAGTCCGGACGCATGGAGATACTGCCCGAATTGAGGTTGAACCGGTTGATATGCCGCGTGTTCTTCAATATCATGTAGCGATTGGGAAACGCCTGAAGCAATTTGGCTATAAGTTTGTATCATTGGATCTCACGGGCTATACAAGCGGAAGTATGAATATAGCGCTTAAAAAGGAAGAAATGTTATGATTGACGATATTTTAGAGCAGGTTCAAAATGGTTCATTGACAGCAGTGGAGGCAAAGAAAAAACTTGCTTCCTATGAAAATTTAGGGTTTGTAAAAATCGATCATCATCGTAAAAGAAGACAAGGCTTTCCCGAAATTGTGTTTGGAGAGGGGAAAACAGCTGAACAAATTTTAACGATTGTCCAATCGCTGCGGACAAGGAATGATTCTGTGCTTGTGACTCGTATTTCTCGGGAAAAAGCAGTATTTGTACAAAAAGAATGCAGGGATTTTGAGTATAACGAGATTGCACGGACACTTGCTTGGGTTAAAGAAAAGCCAAAATCCGTGAGTTCATATATTGCTATTGTGTGCGCCGGGACATCAGATTTGCCCGTTGCTGAGGAAGCAGCCGTGACGGCCGAGACTCTAGGTATTCCAGTCAGGCGCATTTACGATGTTGGGGTTGCTGGGCTTCATCGCCTCCTTGATCATATAGACGAGATACGAAGTGCTACCGTTTCAGTTTGTGTCGCGGGAATGGAAGGGGCGCTTCCGAGTGTGTTGGGAGGCCTTGTTATGAATCCAATTATTGCCGTGCCGACAAGTGTCGGGTACGGTGCTAATTTTAACGGTTTATCTGCACTTTTATCGATGCTCAATTCATGCGCATCAGGTGTTAGTGTGGTGAACATCGATAATGGATTTGGTGCAGCCTACAATGCAGCGCTTATATACAAACTTGTACATAAAAAGGAGATCAATGATGATGAGGACATTATATTTTGACTGCTTTTCCGGCATAAGCGGAGATATGGTAATTGGTGCGTTGATCGATGCAGGTGCAGACCCTTTACAAATGGAAGAAGAGTTAAAAAAGCTGAACATTGATGAAGAATATACTCTATCATGGGGGAAGGTCGTCAAAAATGGCATTACGAGCACTAAATTTGATGTCATTCTAACTAGTAAAACACAACATGAACACAGCCACAGCCACAGTCATGAACACGAACACAGCCACAGTCATGAACACGAACACAGCCACAGTCATGGACACGAACACAGCCACAGTCATGGACACGAACACAATCATATCCATGTACATCACCATCATCATGGCAGCCGCACCTACAAACAAATTGTAGAGGCTATCAATGAGGCAAACTTTAATGAATCGGTAACGACCATGTCACTCGCCATTTTCAAGAAGATTGGTGAAGCGGAAGGGCACATACACGGTATTCCTCTTGAAAAAGTTCACTTTCACGAGGTAGGAGCGGTAGATTCAATAATTGATATAATCGGGGCTGCAATTTTAATCGATCAGCTAGGCATTGAAACAGTTCAGTCATCAGCCATTCCAACGGGATCTGGACACATATATATTGATCACGGCATATATCCGGTTCCTGCTCCTGCCACTCTTGAAATATTAAAAGGGGTACCGGTCGCAGCACACGATATTCGTTCTGAATTAGCAACGCCGACCGGTGCTGCCATCGCTGCGGTATTAGCTGAAACATTTTGTTCGCTTCCAGCCATGACTGTAGAATCGATTGGCTATGGTGCGGGAACAAAAACATTTGAAAATCATCCGAACGTCCTTCGAATCATCATAGGAGAGACTCAATGAACCGCCCACCTGATCATGAGCATCTTGATGAACAAATGGTGAAAATGGAAGTGAATCTAGATGATATTTCAGGTGAATGGCTAGGTCATGTAATGGATTTATTGTTTGAATCAGGAGCAAATGATGTATATTATACGCCAATCTTCATGAAAAAAAATCGACCGGGGGTGTTATTGCAACTTCTCTGTTCACAGCAGATGATTTCGAAAATGAAGAAGATATTATTTGCTGAAACGACTACTCTCGGTATACGCTACTATCCTCTTACCGTGCACAGGCTCGAACGATCCTTTTTACATGTATATACACAATGGGGGGAAGTGAAGATAAAGAGAGGGTTCCATGAGGGCTTGCCCATGCAGCAGGCACCTGAATATGAAGATTGCCGTAAAATTGCCGTACAGAACAATATACCTCTTAAACGGGTGTTTGAAGAAGTATGGAAATGTCTCGGGGAGGTGGTAGAGAAATGAGTTTCATGTCGATTCTTACATTAGGATTCCTATTGGGGATAAAGCATTCGTTAGAGCCGGATCATGTTATTGCAGTAGCAACCACGGCAGGAAATACGAAAAAATTATCGCGTTCCACTCTAACGGGGGCGTATTGGGGAATTGGCCATACATGTACGCTGTTCCTTATAGGGATGCTGTTCATATGGATGAAAGGGGAAACTCCGGAGTCGTTAAGCATGATGCTGGAATTCGGCGTGGGTATTATGCTTGTTATTCTAGGGGCGAGAAGTTTATTAAAAGCTCGACCTAATATCACTAACGAAAAAGATGGATATCGCCCTTTTTTGGTGTCTGCATTAATTGGGTTCGTCCATGGTCTTGCGGGCAGTGCCGCAATGGTCATTCTAACGATGTCGACCGTAACCGGTATAGGCGAAGGATCCATATATATAATTATATTTGGCGCAGGGACGATTATTGGCATGCTGTGCTTTACAACTATAGTAGGCATACCGTTTGCTTTGAATGGAAAGAACATCGGTTTAAGCCGAACCTTCATCAAACTGGCTGGAGCCATAAGTTTTGTCTTCGGACTTTATTATATTTACAAATTGGGTATAACAGAAGGATTGTTTGCGCTCTGGGCATATTGATTTACTTTATAAGCATGAATGGAACAAACTCAGGCTGTCTAAACATATAGACAGTCTCTTTTTTTTATGTAAAACCAATATTAAGGCAATATATCTTCCAGGAGGTTTCTCATGATTGAAAGAAGGGTGGAAAATGGCCTCGTTGCTTTCCGTTCAAGCGTATGCTGCAGCCAAAAGTGGGGTGGCACAGTTAACAAAAGGGCTTTTCTAAATGGCACTCTTCAAATTATTCCTGGGTATATTATTGTGGGTATGGAGATCCAATTGTGCTGCAAGTATTTATTCAGTCTGATTATTATTTGTAGTTGGAGGAGGGGGGCAATATATAATAAGACCCTATGATACTGCTAAGCCATTTTTAAAAGAATGGCAGTGTCATAGGGTCTCTTCTTTTTTTACATAGAAAGTCACGAAATCTATGTTTTGCTGTAGCCGTCAGGCAGATATACGTTTATTTTTCCGTTGAAGAATCCATATTTCTATTGCACCGGAGCCAAGCAATACTCCTGAAACAATGAAGATCAGACCAATGAAATGTGCAGGAACAATGGCTTCATTAAGGAAAAATGCTGCCCCTAACAAGGAGAATAAGGTGTTTAAATTAAGAAATATCGATGATTCGGCTGCCCCTACCTTACCAATGGCATAATTATAGCTCATGTGCCCGAGGGCAGTGGCAAAAATAGCGGAGAAAAAGAAAGCTCCCCAGATGGAATGCGGGGCCGTTGCCAGTGAAGATAAGCCATCCGGCTCTTTCCATAAGCTGATGGCAAAAAGGATAAAAGACCCGATCAGCATCATGTAGCCGGTTAGTAATCGTGGATCCATTGTTTTTGAGGCTTTATTGATAAGTATGAAACTTAAAGCTTGTGAAAGTATGGATAATAAAATATCCACATCCCCGAGATTAATAGAGTGAAGTCCTCCGCTGCCTGCCATAACGGTGAAACTCACACCCAGTGCACCGCATATAAAGCCAAGAAGCTTGATTAAAGTGGGCTTTTTACGAAAGAATATCATGGTCAAGATGACAGTCAATATTGGCCCCATGCCCAAAATCAGTCCAGCATTCGAGGCGGAAGTCTTCGTCAATCCCTCAGCTAAAAAGTAATGATGAAAAACGACGCTCAATAGTGCTCCCCAAAAAACGTAAAAAAGTTCACTTTTTTTAGGAAGACGTATTAGACGAAAAAAGAAAAGGAAAAGAAAGACTATGAGAGAAGCAGTAAAGATTCTCAAAGAAGTTATGGATACGGGCTGCGTTTGCGCAACTAAAATTTTAATAACTGAAACATTTAACCCCCATGTGATCATTATTCCGGTAAGTAAGATGTAAATTTTCACGATACTCATTCCAAACAACCTTTCATACTTATTTAACAATTGATATATTATACAACTTTCTCCAAATTAATAGCAAAGAGTAAAATTCGATTGAAAACCTTAGGAGTATAAATCAGAAACTGTTAATCAAATAAATAATAGGGTTATTAATCATAAATTTGGTTAAAAAAAGATAAAAAATATCAAATAAAAATAAAATTATAAATTATCAAACTTTTCTATTGTTTTTGGTAGGGTTTTCATTTACAATTTCCTTATGATTTACCAAACCGGTTTAGTAATTAACTAAATCGATTTAGCTGTAAAGCTTAATGAAAGTGATATGATCAAATGATTTTCTTTTTATTTGTGATTGTTCGAAAGAAGGAGGTACTGTATTGTCATCAAAATATGGTGTTTTAACGCTGGGTGACGCCATGATTACGCTAAATCCGGAAGAAACAGGACCTTTAAGATTCGTTACCCGTTTTGAGCGAAAAGTAGGAGGCGCTGAACTGAATTTTGCCATTGGCTGTGCAAGGCTAGGCATGCGGGCAAAATGGATAAGCCGTTTAGGCAAGGATGAGTTCGGTAGGGTTATCTATAATTTCGCTCGTGGGGAAGGCGTGGACATGAGTGATGTTGCCTATGTAAATGGATATCCAACATCCCTTAACTTTAAAGAAATCCGGGAAGATGGTTCCGGAAAGACATTTTATTATCGCTATCAATCTCCCATACTAACTTTAAAACCGGAAGATATAACAGAAAAGATGTTTGAAGAGATTGATCTAGTTCATCTTACTGGAGTATTTTTGGCTATAGATCCCAAAAATGTGGATATTGTCAAGAGGGTGATGGACATTGCAAAACAAAAAAATATACCTGTTTCATTTGATCCGAATATCCGCTTAAAGCTATGGTCCATCGAGGAAGCAAGATCAGTTTATTATGATATTTTTCCATATGTTGATATTTTGCTTACAGGTTTAGATGAAATAAGATTGATCATCGGAAATGATTCTAAAGAATCATTGGCAAAATTCGCAAAGGTGAATGACATTGATCAGCTTGTCATAAAGGACGGGAAACATGGTTCAAAACTATATACCAAAAATGAATGGCATGAAAAAGAAGCCTTCCCTGTAATACCCCTAGATACTGTTGGAGCGGGAGATGGTTATGATGCCGGTTATATTTACGGATATCTCCATGGCCTTTCCATTGATGAAAGATTGACGTTCGCAAATGGTGTAGGGGCACTTGTCACAACTGTTGCAGGGGACAATGAAGGATTACCATATTTGGATGAAGTAATGCCTTTCATACAGAATGAGGCTGTTATAGAAAGATAGATGACTGAAAGAAATGGGGGAAGGAAATGGCAACAGTAACGATCCAAGCCAAGGAAGCAAAACGATTAGTCATAGAACAGCTGACCAAAGTGGGTTTAAATGAAGAAAATGCCGGGAAAATCGCGGAAGTTTTGGTTCATGCCGATCTCAGAAATGTCAATTCGCATGGTGTTTTACGAACAGAGCATTATGTGAACCGTTTACTGGCAGGAGGCATAAATCCCGATGCACAGATTTCCTTCCAAAAGACAGGGCCCGTTACAGGTGTGGTTGATGGAGATGATGGATTTGGTCATGTGATTGGCGACGTGGCCATGGACCATGCAATCGAAATGGCTAGAGATAATGGCGTGGGCATGGTGACTGTTTTTAATAGCAGCCATTGCGGAGCACTAAGCTATTTCGTTCAAAAAGCCGCTGATGCTAAGTTGATCGGCATCGCGATGTCACATACCGATAAAATCGTGGTCCCTTTTGGAGGGAAAACATCATTTCTTGGCACCAACCCGATTGCTTACGGAGTTCCTGCCAAAACAAAGAAACCCTTTATTCTTGATATGGCAACATCCAATGTTGCGCTGGGGAAAATCCTCCAGGCACGCGAAGAAGGAAAGGAAATCCCTGAAGGATGGGGAGTGGATGAAAATGGAGCTAAAGTCACAGACCCGAATAAAGTCGTTTCCCTTTCCACTTTCGGAGGCCCGAAAGGCTATGGTCTATCCGTAATTGTAGATGTGTTTTCTGGATTATTGGCAGGTGCGGCATTTGGTCCGCACATTGGGAAAATGTATGACGACCTTGATAAGAAACGGAAACTGGGACATTATTTTTGTGTGATTAATCCTTCGTTCTTTACGGATACTGATATATTTTTAGAGCAAATGGATCGAATGATCGAAGAGCTGCAACAGGTCGAACCAGCTCCTGGGTTCGATCGCGTATATGTACCGGGTGAGATAGAACAAATCAATGAAGAAAAAAACCTGAAACAAGGTATTACGATAGCATCAAGTGTTTATGAATTTCTTACAAAGTAGGTGGAGAAATGAAAGCGGTTCAAGTACGTAAAGCTCGTGAACTTATCATTCAAGAAGTGGAAAAACCCCGGATTTCGAACTCGACGGATGTCCTTGTAAAAGTAAAAAGAGTCGGGATTTGTGGGTCGGATATGCATATTTACCATGGTACCAATCCTCTTGCAACGCTGCCGCGGGTCGTTGGGCATGAAGTAGCGGGAGAAGTTGTGGAAATAGGTCAAGGTGTAGCCAACATAAAAGTGGGGGACCACGTTGTTGTTGAGCCCATCAGTTATTGCGGAGAGTGTTACGCTTGCCGTAAAGGCCGCCAGAATGTTTGTGAAAAGCTTTCCGTTTTTGGCGTACATGAAGATGGCGGGATGAGGGAATGGTTCGTCCTTCCAGAGAAACAATTACATGTTGTGGATTCCGCTTTAGCTTGGGAAGAAATAGTATTGGCTGAGCCATACACTATTGGCGCACAGGCCGTTTGGAGAGGCGAAGTGGAGGAAGGGGAAACCGTTCTTATCCAGGGAGCCGGGCCTATTGGAATTTGCATATTAAAGATGGCAAAGCTTCAAGGAGCATCAGTGATGATCACGGATTTAAGTGATGAGCGTTTAGAATTCGCTAAAGAATGCGGCGCCGATATCACCGTCCATGCGGGAAAAGAAGATGTTCAAAAACGAGTGGAGGAATGGACGAATGGAGAAGGGGCCAACGTCGTCATTGATGCAGTATGCTTGCCGATGACATTTGAATTGTCCTTCGATGTCGTGTCAGCGGCGGGGCGGATTGTCGTACTCGGTTTTGATGAACGACCTTCATCGGTTTCCCAGCTGCCAATCACTAAAAAGGAAGTATCTGTGAAAGGATCTAGATTGCAAACCAATCAGTTTCCAAAAGTGGTTAAACTTTTGAATGAAGGCAAACTCAGACATGAAGGTTTAGTTACTCATACATTTTCGCTCGATGATATTCAGGAAGCATTTAATTTTGTTGAAAATCATCCCGAACAAGTTCGAAAAGCGATCATCGTTTTTAATTAAGGGGGTATGGAGTCATGGATAAACATTCAATCATACGTCGAATAACGGAAACGAAAGTTGTTGCTGTTATCCGGGGACAGGATGCAAAGAAGGCTGCACAACTTTCTAAAGCAGCTGTGGAAGGCGGTGTTCAGGCAATCGAATTGACTTATACGACACCGGGAATTGAAGAAGCTTTCAAAGAACTGCAAAATACGGAAGCGCTATTAGGAGCAGGCTCGGTACTTGATTCTGAAACGGCACGACATGCGATTTTAGCTGGAGCCAAGTTTATTGTCAGTCCCTATTTTGTCAATGGCGTAGCCGAACTTTGTAATCGATACGGCATTCCCTATATGCCTGGCTGCATGACAATTAGAGAAATGGCTACATCATTGGAAGCAGGTTGTGATGTTTTAAAGTTATTTCCTGCGAACCATTTTGAACCTTCTTTCATCAAGTCGGTTAATGGTCCCCTGCCTAATGTAAGGATCATGCCAACCGGCGGAATTAACTTGGACAACATGAAGGACTGGCTGAATGCAGGCGCGGTAGCGATCGGTATCGGCAGTGACTTGAACAAAGCCTATCAGAATGGCGGCTATGAAGCAGCAGTGGAGTTAAGCGGAAAATACATGCAGAAAATTGCGGAATGACGGAGGTGCATGATGAACATTACATTTAGATGGTACGGAAAAGAAAATGATACCGTTACATTGGAGCACATTAAACAGATTCCTGGAGTGAAAGGAATTGTCTGGGCACTTCACCAAAAACCTGTTGGTGAGGTTTGGGAAAAGGAAGAAATAAAAGAAGAAATCGAGTATATCCAATCATTCGGTTTTCACACGGATGTCGTAGAAAGTGTAAATGTCCATGAATCGATTAAATTGGGTAACGAAGACCGCATGATATATATAGAGAAATACAAAGAGACGATCCGGAACCTTTCGGAAGCTGGAGTGAAAGTCATTTGTTATAACTTCATGCCGATCTTTGATTGGACTCGGACTGAAATGTTCCATCCGTTGGAAGATGGCTCAACTGCCCTATTTTATGAAAAGGCGAAAGTGGATACGTTAGAACCGCAAGATTTAATTCGTACTGTGACTGAATCTTCAGATCTAACTTTACCAGGTTGGGAACCAGAAAAGATGGATCGAATTTCTGAATTATTCGAAGCTTACAAAGCTGTCGACGAAGAGCAACTATGGGCGAATCTTGAAATATTCCTTAAAGAAATATTACCTGTTGCAGAGGCTTGCGGCATTAAAATGGCTATTCATCCGGATGATCCGCCATGGTCCATTTTTGGCTTGCCAAGAATCATCACCGGAGAATCGAGCTATGAAAAACTGATCTCGATTTCGGATTCACCGTCCAATGCGTTTACCATGTGTACAGGCTCGATGGGGGCAAACCCTGAAAATGATATGGTTCAAATAGCTAAAAAGTATGCAAACCGTTCGCCTTTCTCCCATATACGCAATGTGAAGGTTTATGAAAATGGTGACTTTGTGGAAACATCCCATCATACCCAGGATGGATCAATCAATATACAGGGTGTCGTGGAAGAATTGAATAAGCAAAATTATACTGGCTATGTCAGACCGGATCACGGCCGTCATATATGGGGTGAAGTTTGCCGCCCAGGCTACGGTTTATATGACCGAGCACTGGGAATCATGTATTTGCTCGGACTATGGGATGCATATGAAGCTACTAAATTAGGTGAAAAATCATGATTCCCATCCATGAAAACTTATCAAACAGGGTGGCGGTTATCACTGGAGGCAGCGGTGTTTTATGTTCCAAAATGGCTGTGGAATTGGCCCGTCATGGTGTCAAGATAGCCATATTGAACAGAACGGCGGAAAAAGGGCAAGAAGTGGTCGAACTCATCGAACAAACAGGTGGAACTGCGATATCAATCGCGGCAGATGTTTTGGATAGAACCTCATTGGAGGCTGCAAGAGGGAAAATAATAGAAACGTTCGGAAGAGTTGATCTATTAATAAATGGAGCGGGAGGCAATCATCCTGATGCCATTACAGCTCCAGAGAAATATGGGGAAGAAGCAGAAGGAAAATCATTTTTTGATCTGGATGAAAATGGTTTCTCCCAAGTTTTTGCCAGTAATTTTACCGGTACATTTTTGGCAAGTCAGGTATTTGGTAAAGAATTATTGCAAGTGGAAGCACCAGTTATCGTGAATGTATCATCCATGAGCGCCTACGCTCCAATGACTAAAGTACCAGCATATAGCGCTGCCAAAGCTTCGATAAATAATTTTACCATGTGGATGGCTGTTCATTTTGCCGAAGAAGGTTTACGGGTGAATGCCATTGCTCCAGGATTCTTTTTGACGAAGCAAAATCGCGATCTTTTGCTTAATGAAGATGGCAGCCTGACGGCAAGGTCTGATAAAATCATTACTTCAACACCCATGAAGCGTTTCGGGCAGCCTGAAGATTTACTTGGTACCTTGCTTTGGCTTGTTGATGAATCCTATTCGGGCTTTGTCACAGGAATTACGGTACCGGTCGATGGGGGTTTCATGGCATACTCGGGCGTCTGAAGCCAGGTCCAACAAAAAGGCAAACAAGTGAACGTGATTAAATTAGTTCCACGGTATGGGAAATTGACTTTTTTACTGCATCAGAAGGTGATTGTAAAGCTTTACTTATTATAATAGAATATTCCTTATATATAAGCCATTTTGTTATTGGGCAGAGAAATGAAATCACACGACAGGAATGAATGAAATGAAAACCATTACAATTACTGATGTCGCCAATCACGCGAAAGTATCAAAAAGCACAGTTTCCCAATACCTGAACAAACGCTACGAATATATGAGTGAAAAAACAAGGAAAAAAATTGAAAAAACAATAGAAGAGTTGAACTATCAGCCTAATATAATAGCGCGCAGTTTAAAACAAAAATCAACATTTACTGTTGGGGTAGTGGTGGCCAATATCCTTCACACGTTTTCAACGCAAGTTATTAGAGCTATAGAAAACTACTTTTATGAACAAGGGTTTCATATTATCGTATGCAATGCAGATGACAATCCTGAAAAGGAAAAGAATTATATTGAAATGCTAAGAGCTAAACAAGTGGATGGGATCATCATTTTCCCTACAGGGGATAATCTTGATTTATATCAACGTATGAAGAGTGATCAATTCCCGATTGTTTTCATGGATAGGACGATCGAAGGATTGGATATTGCAACAGTCTTGCTCGATAATCACCTGGCATCCAAGTTAGCGATCGACCGGTTTATTGAAAAGGGTTTTGAAAACATTGCAATCATAACCACTTCAATCATACGCGATATCAGTCCCAGAATCGAACGGATCCAAGGCTACAAGGATTCACTCGCGTCACATGGGATACCATTCAATGCTGAATATATTAAAACAGTGAACGTAGATGAAATCCCGGTTGCACTTTCAGAATTTTTCGAATTGGAAAAGCCGCCACAAGCCATATTGGCAGGAAATGATATCGTTCTTAATGAAGTATTGCGATATATGAAACAGCATGAAATCAATATACCTGATGACATGGCGGTCATAGGAATCGATGAGGTACCGTATGCCAGTTTCTATACACCGACCATCACAACCGTTAATCAGCCAGCTGTCGAAATGGCCAACTTGGCAGCAGAGTTATTGCTTAGCCAAATCAATAAAACAGGAAAAGAGGATACAAGCGTGCATCGCTTGAAACCGACTTTGTTATCAAGGAATTCTTGCTAGGGCCGGATGTAAGAATTCCCGTAAAAAAGAAAGCGCTTTTTTACGGGAATTCTAAACCGATTTAGTTAAAGAAATAGGCTTTACTATTGGTTATTAATTGGAAACGTTTCCAAAAATGCTGCTGCATTTATTGAAACGTATAGGGGGGTACTTTATGTTTTCAAATGGTAGAGGAATGGTCATCGTTTTCTTGTTCTTGGCAGGGGTAATAAATTATCTGGACCGATCTGCACTGTCCATTGCAGCTCCGTTCATCCAAGATGACTTATCTTTAACAGCAACACAGATGGGGATTATTTTTAGTAGCTTTTCAGTTGGTTACGCCATATTTAATTTCCTTGGAGGAATGGCGTCCGATAAATGGGGTGCAAAGCTTACGCTTTTCGTGGCGATGATCGTTTGGTCTTTATTCAGTGGTGCACTTGTACTGGCTGTCGGTTTTGTCAGTATGATAATCATCCGCATCTTGTTTGGAATGGGAGAAGGCCCTCTTTCGGCAACCATCAATAAAATGGTGAATAACTGGTTTCCGGCTAATCAACGGGCATCTGTCGTTGGTTTGACGAATAGCGGGACGCCACTTGGTGGCGCCATCGCAGGTCCGATTGTTGGATTTATTGCCATCTCATATGGATGGAGAGTTTCTTTCATTGCCATAATGGTGATTGGTCTTATATGGGCGATTTGCTGGTGGAAGTTCGTTAAAGAAAAACCAGAAGAGTCAAAAGAACAGAAATATACGGGGAAATCTTATGTAGCGGCAACATCTGAAGGGAAGTTGAAATTCACCTTTTATTTAAAACAAAAAACGGTTTTGTTTACAGCTCTAGCGTTTTTTTCCTACAACTATATTCTCTTCTTTTTCTTAACTTGGTTCCCAAGCTATTTGGTGGATGCACGCGGCCTAAGTGTAGAAAATATGAGTATCATTACTGTGATTCCTTGGATTTTTGGATTCATCGGACTTGCTTTGGGTGGATTCGTGTCGGATTTCTTCTTTAAAAAGTTCGCTCAAAAAGGCGTTTTATTCTCACGTAAACTCGTGCTTGTAACATGTTTGTTCTTATCGGCGGTATGTATCGGTTTTGCCGGACTTGTATCGACAACGGTCAGTGCGGTAACGCTTGTCGCACTATCCGTCTTCTTCCTCTATTTGACTGGTGCCATTTACTGGGCAATCGTCAACGATGTCGTAGACCCTGGTAATGTTGGATCTGTTGGAGGTTTTATGCATTTCTTGGCAAATACAGCAGGAATCATCGGACCGACGTTAACAGGATACATTGTCGATACCTCAGGCACATACACAGTTGCATTCTTGCTTGCAGGTGGTTTGGCCATCGTTGCATCGCTTGCAGTCATCCGTTTTGTACGACCGATTGTAAAGCCTGTGTAATAGATTGTTAGAATGGAAGTGTCTCCCAAAAGGAAGACACTTCCATTTTTTATGGATAATATGCATGTTTAATAGGCATGCCTAGCGCATCCGATTTTCTTTTCGAAATGTAGCTGGTGTCTTTTCAGTGTATTTTTTAAAGGTACGAAAAAATTGGGGCATGCTTTCAAAACCACACATTTCAGCAATATTGGCAATGGTATGATTCGTTTCCAGTAAAAGTTCCTTTGCCTTGATGATTCTTTTCGTATTTAAATACACGATTAAGCCAATTCCAGTCGTTTCCTTAAAAACTCTGCTGAAATGAGCGGGACTGACCAAAGCTTTTTGTGCAAGTATTGTCAAATTCAATGAATCATCGATATGTTCACTAATATAGATTAAAATATCTTTGATCCATTCTGAACTATAGCTATTGCCCTCAGGTAAATCTTCTTTGCCATTTTTCCGGGTACGGTATAAATCAAGTATGATCTGGTGAACGATCAGCAAACAAGCATGCCTCGAGCCCGTTGTTTGGCCAGTTGTTTCTTGCAGGATGAGCTGTAGCTGTTCCTCCAACTTTACTTGTTTCTTTTGCGGCAATGATATTTTATAATTCTTACTCTTTTTTGTCAGATCAAACAAATGTAAATATGAAAGAGAATCATCTACCATATCTTTATATATCAATGTGGGACTGAAAAAGATAATGGTGGAGGTAACAGGGTCGTCCTTATTCGGTAATGCCCTATGAATGGTATTATTCGGGATCAGGAATACATCCCCTTGCTGCATATCATAAAACACATCACCGATAAAAAAGGTCCCTTTACCGTTATAAACATAAACAATTTCATAATAGTCATGCATATGATCGGACAATTCATTCTGCGGACTTTTCGTATCTTGATAGACAAAAGAAAATGGGAAGAGTAAATCATGATTTAATGCATTATGGATTTTTTTCATTTGTTCATCTCCTGAAAGTATAATACAACAAGAATGAGTATATTTATAGCAAAATATGCAATTTTTATTTCAAAAATTGATGTTAAAATTAAAATAGATTTAAAAATTAAAATAGATTTAAAAATTAAAATAGATTTAAAAATTAAATAATTCAAGCAAAAAATGAAAGGGCTTTCGGAATGGGTTGACGTTTGGTTTTGAACGCCTTCACTCAAGATAAGGAGGGACAAAATGAATAAATTTGTTCAATTGCATTCAAACGATGATGTTGTTATTTCCTTGGAGGGGATTCATAAAGGACAAAGCCTCCAGATTCAAACGGTAGACAGGGGAATGATCCATATCAAGGCAAGTGACGACATTCCTAAAGGGCATAAAATGTTAGTGAAACCGGTTAAAAGAGGAGGAGACGTAATCAAATTTGGCTACTCGATCGGAAAAGCCAAAGAAGATATCTCCATTGGCGATTGGGTCCACACCCATAATCTAGCATCCGGTTTGCATGGTATATTGGATTATTCCTATAAACCCAGCAGTCAAAATATAAAAGAGCATAGTCAAAATCATACCTTCCAAGGATATATCCGTGAAAATGGGGAAGTGGGTATCCGGAATGAAATTTGGATCATCAACACGGTTGGCTGCATTAATAAAACATGTGAAGTTCTCGCTAAAATGGGAAATGAGCAGTTTAAAGATCGGCAAATCGATGGGGTTCACCACTTTTCCCACCCATACGGTTGTTCTCAATTGGGAGATGATTTGACACATACACAGAAACTATTAGCGGCCTTGGTTCAACATCCAAATGCAGCAGGCGTTTTAGTTGTAGGATTAGGATGCGAGAACAATCAAATCGAAGCATTTAAAGAAGTCATCGGCGAATTTCCTCCAAATCGCATTAAATTTTTAAAAGCCCAGGAGGTTCAAGATGAATTGGAGACCGGCTTACGTTTAATGGGGGAATTAGTGGAATATGCGGAGGGGTTCGTACGCATGCCCGTACCGGTTTCAAAGTTGAAAATAGGCTTGAAGTGCGGGGGTTCCGATGGATTTTCTGGCATTACCGCTAATCCATTGGTTGGTGCGGTTTCCGACCTTATAGTAGAAAATGGAGGGACCACGATATTGACAGAGGTTCCTGAGATGTTTGGAGCGGAAACGATATTGATGAATAGGGCAAGAGATGAAGAAACCTTTAATAAAATCGTTGGCCTTATTAATGATTTCAAACAGTATTTCATTCGCCATGATCAGGAAATTTATGAAAACCCTTCACCCGGAAACAAGGAAGGCGGCATAAGTACGCTGGAGGAAAAATCACTTGGGTGCACACAAAAAGGCGGCCATGCCACTGTAGTGGATGTAAGTCCATATGGAGAACGGGTAGTGAAGCATGGTTTGAATTTAATCAATTCGCCTGGAAATGACCTGATTTCGGTGACGGCTTTGGCAGCAGCGGGTGCACATATCGTTCTGTTCACTACGGGAAGGGGAACACCATTTGGCGGACCGGTGCCAACTGTGAAAATAGCAACGAATTCAGATTTAGCCGATCGTAAAAAATACTGGATTGATTATAATGCCGGGCAGTTAATTGAAGGTCAAAAGATCGATGAATTAAAGGACGATTTATTCCAATACATTCTTGAGCTTTCATCAGGTAAAAAGAAAACGAATAATGAAAAATTCGGATATAGGGAGATAAGCATCTTTAAAGAAGGCGTCATTCTCTAACAGGTGTACATATCTATTAAGTTATTAAAAAGGAGTGTTATTCAGTGAAAAGTATCGTTTGTGAACAGCCTTTTGAATTTAAGATGATACAGTCGGAAAAACCCGTACCAAACTCGGGGGAAGCTTTGATTCGTGTGCGGCGCATAGGTATATGCGGTACGGATATTCATGCCTATGGAGGTAATCAGCCCTTTTTTAGCTATCCTCGAATACTTGGCCATGAATTATCCGGTTATATTGAGTCCATACCAGAGAATGAATCAGGGCTTAATGTAGGGGATCAAGTATCGATCATCCCCTATATGGAATGTGGAAAATGCCTGGCTTGCAGAAGTGGAAAAACGAACTGCTGTACAGATATGAAAGTGTTGGGTGTACATGCTGAAGGCGGCATGAGTGAGTGGATTACGGTTCCTTACAATCATTTGGTGAGAACCGAGGGTCTCACACTTGACCAATCCGCAATGATAGAACCTTTAAGTATAGGGGCTCACGCAGTCAGGCGCGCTGCTATACAAAAAGGGGAATTTGCAATTGTGATCGGTGCTGGTCCAATTGGCTTGGGAGTCATGGCATTCGCTAAAGAACAGGGTGCGAAGGTGATCGCGATGGATGTAAATGATGAACGCCTTGCATTTGCTGGCAAATGGGCAAATGCCGATTATACTTTGAACGTTTTGGAGAATCCAATTGAAAAATTAGCCGAGTTGACGAATGGAGATATGCCAAGCGTGGTATTTGATGCGACAGGTAATGCTAAATCAATGATGGATTCATTTAAATATCCTGCTCACGGCGGAAGATTGATTTATGTAGGATTAGTTAAAGCGGAAATTTCCTTTAATGATCCTGAATTCCACAGTAAAGAGCTTACATTAATGGGAAGCCGTAATGCAACAAGGGATGACTTTGATTATGTCGTGAATACGCTGAAGAATGGCAAGCTGGATATGAGCCAGTATATTACACACCGCACACATTTGGATGAAATGATCAATCTGTTTGAAGGGTGGTTAACTCCTGAAGCTAAAGTGATCAAGGCGATTGTCGAAATATAAGCATTCTGTATGCTGTCATAAGGGCAACCTCTTGAAAGCGCAATCCTAATTGGATATTTCTATTAGAAAGGAGTTCCTTGATCATGAACATAAATAAAAGTCAACTGAAGCGTCTGAGTAAAGATACAAAAGCTGTCCAAAATCCACATATGATGGATTTTTCCATAAAAGTATTGCAGATTGGGGAGGGGAATTTTCTTCGAGGCTTCTTTGATTGGATGATTCATGAATGTAATAAACAAGGTCATTTCATGGGAAGTATTGCAGTTACCCAGCCTCGCCCCGCCGGAAAAGGGAAAATAGAGGAAGTAAAGCGGCAAGATGGACTGTATACCTTAATGTTACGTGGTTTTCACCAAGGGGAGAAGGTGGAACATACAGAGATCATTTCCGTTTTTTCGAAGGTGATTGATCCATATGAAGAATGGATGGGATTTTTAGCACTATCCGAAAATCCTGAATTGGAATTTGTAGTTTCCAACACGACTGAAGCAGGACTCAAATACCAGCCGATTCCTTTGGAAGATGGAAAGCCGATTGAATCTTTTCCAGGAAAACTGACTGCATTTTTGTATCATCGTTATCTGCATTTCAACGGAGATGCCAAAAAAGGACTGATCATGCTTCCATGTGAGCTTTTAGAGAGAAATGGTGATTCATTGAAGCAATGTGTTCTTAAGCATAGCGGGGATTGGGATTTACCAAAGCCATTCATGGAGTGGGTGGACCGGGACAACCTATTCCTAAACTCGCTTGTAGACCGTATCGTTACAGGATTCCCAGCCAATGAGTCGGAAACGCTATTCGCGGCATGGGGATATGAGGATACTCTGCTAAATACGGCAGAACCCTATCATTTATGGGCTATTGAAGGTGACCCTTCTATTGATGAACGTCTGCCTTTACAACAATCCGGCTTAAATGTGCGTTGGGTAAAAGATTTAACTCCTTATCAAATGAGGAAGGTTCGGATTCTTAATGGTTCACATACCTTGATGGCTCCTTTAGGGATTTTATCTGGATTGGAAGAAGTAAAACAGGCAATCGATCATTCGGAATTCAACCAATTTCTGAGCAATGCCATTCAAAAGGAAATAATTCCTTCATTACCTTTTGATCAAAATGAGATGATGCTATATGGGGAAAGTGTTCTTGAGCGATTTAAGAATCCTTTTGTACATCACCTCCTGGCCGATATTTCGCTGAACAGCATTTCGAAGTTTAAGGTTCGTCTCCTGCCCACATTAGAGGAATATCATAGGGTGAAAGGCAGGCTGCCTGACTGTATCGTACGAGGTTTTTCGGGCCTGATCCGATTTTATAAGGTTCACGAAATGAAGGGGGATTATATTGGTAAAAGCTTTTCGGGTAAAGTCTATGTCGTCAAAGACGATATAAAGTCAATTGAATTTTTTAGGGAACAATGGCTTCGTTATGAGAGGGGAGAAATCCCGCTTAGACAATTGATAGAGGCCACCTTAAGTAATCAATATTTATGGGGGAAGGATTTGAGCGATATCCCGAACCTAGGAAACGAATTATGCCAATATCTAGAAGGGATGATTGACTGAAATTATCTTTGGGCAAGGTTAAGTTCATGAATTTCCTTCCTATCTCTTATTTTTTTCTTTATTTTATTTGTATTTTTGGTATACTGAATTAGTGATATTTTTTCTTGGTAGTTTCCTATGGAAAGATATTAAAAGAATTACATATTCTTTATTCCCGTGAAGGGGAGTAGCGTCAGGGATAACCTGAAATAAAGTCGTCATTACGTGGGAATTCCACCGGCTTTATTGGCCTAATTCATTTAGTGCTTAGCGAGACCTTTGCCATTTATGGCAGAGGTCTCTTTATTTTTGTAAAAGGGAGGAAACTGTGTTGGATTTTTTAACAGGTGAATTTATTTCAGGACTTTTAGCGATCATTATGATAGATTTGGTTCTGGCCGGTGATAATGCGATCCTTATTGGATTGGCTGCAAGAAAGCTTCCAAAAGAACAGCAAAAAAAGGTGATAATATGGGGAGCGGTCGGGGCAATTGTTATAAGGATCATCGCAACGCTGCTGGTTGTTTGGCTATTAGAGGTGCCTGGACTGCATTTAATAGGGGGATTACTTCTTGTATGGATCGCTTATAAGCTCCTTATCGAAGAAGAGGAACATGATTTGAAGCCTGCAGACTCGATGTGGGCTGCCATAAAAACTATTATTATTGCGGATGCTTTGATGGGATTGGATAACGTCCTAGCGGTGGCAGGTGCATCTCATGGTAACTTCACTTTAGTCGTGATCGGTTTACTTGTATCTATCCCAGTAGTGATGTATGGAAGCACTTTGATCCTGAAACTGATTGAACGTTTCCCAGTCATCATAATAATTGGAGCGGGAATACTAGGCTGGACTGCTGCTAAAATGATCGTAGCTGAACCTTTCATGCACGACTACTTTGTAAATCCATTCATTAAATATGGATTTGAAGCGATAGTGGTGATTGGAATCCTGGTTGCTGGGACTTCAAGGCAGAAAAATATAGAAAAAGAAAAAGCAAACAGAGAAAAAATGCAAATCGAACGTAATGGATAATGGATACAAAGAGACCTTTCGAAAATGAAAGGTCTCTTCTTTTTGTCTAAGCCCGAATGATATAAGTTACAAAACAACTTTAAGAGGTAGTTTGTACTTAATTAAAGTGCTATTTTGCATATACAACTTTAAAAACCCAGCTATCTTCACATGAGAAGATTAGCTGGGTTTCTTTATTATATACGTCCAATCACTCTATTTCGGTGGTATCGATGTAAGGTGGGGTGTAGAGCTTTTCCTTTCATTAGGAAGGATTCGATATTTTTACTTTACAATTATTTACCTAGTATTTAAACAAGGCAAAAATTCACTTAATAATCTATCTGTATATTATTAGTTGAATACAAGTTGAATACCGAGAGAGGTGTGAGGCAAATCCAATTTATAATTTTTGATAGTTAAGAAGACATTAGGGGGTAATTAAAAATTTGGAGACTGTTTAACAAAATTGAGGTCAGTGATCCATTAAATGATTGTTAAATTAATTCAAAGAAGGAGATAAACAAAATGATGAAAAAATTATCAAAATTCTTTTTAACAGTAGGACTTGTATCCACTTTGGCAGCGTGTGGGAATGAGGCGAATTCAACATCCTCCGCTTCCGAAGGTACAAAAAATAAGGGATGGCCGGAAGAACTGACCTTGGTTCAAATGCCTAATGAAAACAATCCAAATGCAGCTTCCATGCATACATCCTTAAGAGATCACCTTTCCGAGGAATTAGGAATTGAAGTGAAAGAGTTTGAAGGAGGCAGTTACGCTGTTGGAATTGAAGCACTAGCAAGTGGGAAGTTAGATATTATGCTCGCTAGTCCAATGAGCTATTACCAAGCAGAACAACTGGCAGGAGCAGAATTGTTAGTTACTCCCCAAGTAGAGGGCCTTGAGTATTTTACTGCTTTTATTACAAAAAAGGATAATGAAAAAATCAACAAGATGGAGGATCTAAAAGGCAAGAACTTTGCATTTGTTAATGCGGCTTCTTCTTCAGGCTATCTTTACCCAAAGGGAACCCTTGTTCAAGAGTTTGATTTAGATCCAGATTTGGTCGAACAGTCTGGCTACTTTTTTGAAAATGTGACTTTTTCCGAATCCCACGCAAACAGTGTCATGGGTGTAAAGATGGGTGACTTTGACGCAGCAGCGGTAGCTAAAGGTCAGCTGGATAGTATGATTGAGGCAGGAACCATTAAGGAAGATGAATTCAAAACGATCGGACGGACAGATGATATTCCTGATGCTTCTTATATCGTTCGTAAGGATTTACCAGAAGATTTTAAAAAGGCGTTAAGGGATGCGTTCGTATCATTTGAAGATGAGGAGTATTTTAAAGGCGTCCATAATGATCCAAAGGCTCGTTTTGTAGTGACTGAACAAGATTATTATGATCCTACGATTGAAATGCTAGATGCTATAAATGCTTTAGAGGAAGAAGCAAAATGAAACCATTATTAACAATAAAAAATTTAGTTAAGGTCTATGGTAAAGATACACGTGCTTTGAATGGAATTTCCTTAGATTTCTATCCGGGTGAATTTATTGTTGTAATCGGTCCTTCTGGTGCTGGAAAGTCCACCTTTATCCGATGCATCAATCGCCTTGTGGACCCGTCCGAAGGGGAAATTATATTCGATGGTAAGCATCTTGAGAAACTCAGTGGACGGAATCTGCGAAAAGAAAGATCTAAAATTGGGATGATTTTTCAGCATTATAACTTGGTTGGCAGAACGAATGTGATTAAAAATGTTCTCCATGGCAAATTAAGCAGCATTCCATTATACAAGAGTTTGCTAGGGCTCTATCGTCATGAAGATAAGCAAGAAGCCGTTGAACTTCTAAAAAAAGTGGGTCTTCAAGACCAAATTTACAAACGTGCGGATGAGCTTTCTGGGGGGCAAATGCAGCGGGTTGGAATTTGTCGAGCGATCTTGCAGAGACCAAAGCTGCTTCTCGCAGATGAGCCGATCGCGTCGCTGGACCCGCTCTCTGCAAATAATGTCATGCAGCAGCTTCATACGATTTCTCTAGAAAAGAAATTAACCTGTATTGTGAACCTCCACCAAGTGGACTATGCCAAAAAGTATGCCACACGAATTATTGGGATCAAAAAAGGGGCGGTTGTTTTTGATGGAGCTCCATCACGATTAACAGATGAAATGATTCGAGATATCTATGAAGGAAAAGAATCGCAAATGACGCTTCAGGGTGTAATTGGACATGCGGTGGGAATGCAATTGGCTGTGGGGCAAAACGATGAATAGTAAAACAATACATAAGATCCCGCTCGATCAAAGAGATTCTAAAAGAACCTTTGTCATTGTGGCAGCCATCTTTGCCGTGTTGATCTTTTCAGTTTATTATTTAGAGATTTCCTTTATAGATATGTTCATGGGCTTACCAAGCTTTGTTATGTTTTTCTTTGAAAAGTTCCTTCCGCCAAACGCGGAGAATTTACAGCAATATATTCCTGCGGTGATCGATACGCTCGGTTATGCGGTCATCTCAACCTACATTTCTACGATTATTGCGTTTATTTTCGGGATATTAATCTCGGAAAATACCAATAAGTTTAAAACATTACGGGTGATTACCCGCGGTTTTGTATCGATTTTGCGAAATATCCCTTTTATCATTTGGGGAGCCTTATTGGTTTATATTTTCGGTATAGGCGGGATTGTTGGCGTTTTGGCGTTGAATCTTGTAACAATCGGATTTTTAAGTAAAAGCTATGCAGAATCGATTGATGAAATTTCTGGAGACAAGCTTGAGGCGTTACGGGCGAATGGTTCCTCTTACTTTCAAATCTTGTTTCACGGAGTCATCCCGCAGTTTGTTCCAGCTTGGATTAATTGGACGTTATTTGCCTTTGAAATTAATGTCCGAGCATCTGCTGTTTTAGGTCTCGTTGGGGCTGGGGGTATTGGCGTCTTAATTGATACAAATATTAATTTGTTTAAATACGGTGAAGCTATTACCATTATTGCCGTAATCGTCATGATTATTTTATTAACAGAGTTAGCAACCAATTCGATACGGAAACGTTTTGTTTAATTAAAGTAAGGGGATTGAAGACACAATGGAGCACATTCGAGTCACTTCAAAAGGAAGTGTTGGCAAGTCGATTCTTCTTGTTTTTATATTGGGTGCTGTGTTTATTGCAGCTGTGAAGCTTATTAACTTAGATTTGCAAAAATTTTATGAACGGTTAGAAAATGTTCCCGACGTCTTAAGTCGAATGATGGCTGTCGATTTTTCAATTGTTCCTGTTGCTCTTTTGAATATTTTGACCAGTTTAGCATTGGCTTTGTTAACATTGGTAGTGGCTGTTTTTTTAGCTATGCTTTTAAGTTTTTTAGCAGCATCGAATATTGCTCCGAATCGATACTTAGCGATTTTTATAAAAGGTTTTTTCGCCATCATTCGCTCCGTTCCTTCATTGGTATGGGGGCTAATGGTGATTGCGAGTCTAGGGTTTGGCAATGTGTCAGGTTTTGTTGCAATTTTGATCTCTGCTGTCGGCTTTCTGACCAAAACTTTTACAGGGAGTATTGAAGAGACGGGCGGCGAGATTATTGAAGCAATGAAGTCAACAGGGGCTTCTTGGTTCAAAATTGTTTATCACGGATTGATTCCGCTTTGTATTACCGCTTTTGTTGCTTGGATTACCGTTTGCTTTGAATCCAATGTTTCTGAATCTATCGGTTTAGGAATCATCGGGGTCGGAGGGATTGGTCTTTTATTGACACAAGCCATTAATACGTATAACTATGCACAAACAACGACAATTGTCTTAATGATTTGTTTACTCATGATCGTGCTTGAACTGGTGATGACGAAGGTTAAAAATAATATTAAATTTGGGAATAGTTGATTATAGGAGGATAATAAGATTATGAAAAATGCTAAATTAAATTGGGTTCGCTTGCCCATTGATAATCTGGAAAATTGTCGGGAGTTAGGTGGGTACAGCACGAAATTCGGACAACAAACAAAGTGGCACTCCTTTTTAAGATCAAGTGACATGAGTAAGCTCACTCGAGAGGACATCGTCTTTTTAAAAGAGTATGGGGTGAAAACCGTCATTGATCTGCGTGGAGAAGATGAAATTGAAACGCATAAAAATCCACTGGCAGAAGAGGATTTTTGCGAATATCATAATATTCCTTTTATTACTGAGCAGGTATCAGATATTACTCTATCTACTTATAAGTTATCCGTAGGAGATTTCTATGTTGATTTGATGGAGCAAAAAAAAGATTCGGTGAAGACAATTTTTGATGCAATTGATCAGGCTGAAGAAGGCTGCATCGTCTTTCATTGCGCGGCAGGAAAAGATAGAACAGGGATCTTAGCCATGCTGCTGTTAGGCTTAGCAGGAGTAGAAAAGAAGGATATTGTTTCGAATTATGAAGTAACCTACACCAATCTGGAGTCCATTCAACAGTATGAAAATCAATTTGAAAATATTCCAAAGGAGTTCTTATATTCTAATCGGGAAAACATTCTAATAGCCTATGAGTACATCCTTCATACCTATCAAAGTGTTGATCAATATTTGATGGCTAAAGATGTGGGGCAGGATGTGATTGAACGAGTGAAGCGACGGTTTTTAGGTATAAGTGAAACGGTTGCATCATAGAGACGGTTATAAGGTTTAGAAGGAAAATGTTAGAGCACTTCTTTCTTTCGTTTTCTCAATGTTTGAAATTCACCAACAACAATGTGAATAGAATATACTAGCTTAATTGCCGATAATCGTATGGTGATTTACGATTATTGTGTGTAATTTTGTTGAAAGGAATTGTAAAAATGACCCAACACTCACTTGTTGAAATAGCTTATAAGAAAATCCGTGAAAATTTAATTACTGCAAATTATATGCCAGGAATGCTTTTATCGGAAAATGTATTAGCAAAAGAACTAAATATGAGCCGCACCCCTATTAGAGGCGCAATCTCACGTTTAGAGTCAGAGGGATTTGTCTCATCTATTAAAAATCGTGGAATTTTCGTGAAAGAGATTTCTATGAAAGAATTGCTGGACATCTCGCAAGTAATCTTATTTTTGCAAGAATTTTCTGTAGATGAAGTAGAGTCAAGGGGTCTCTGTTTCGATCTTGAGGAATTAAAAATGTATTTAGACCTACAACTTGAAGCAGAAATGAATGAGGACTATTATAATTATGTTCAATACTCTATTCTTTTTACTCGATGTATGATTTCATCTGCAAACAATAAAACAATGATAGAATTCATGGATTCGTTGAAAGATAAATTTGTACGAATGGCTATGGTTAATTGGAAATTAACCCCTAACCAAAAACATTATTCTGCAAATCAATTAAATAAATTAATTTATGAAGCCATTTGTTCAGATAATTACTCTAGCATTAAGCAGATTTGTAAAGAAACATTCTTAAAAAACAGAGATAGAATAATTATGTCCACAGCATTTTAAAAATTTTTGACACAAAAATAGTTGATAGGGTCGTATATCCCAATCAAAGACTATCTGAATGAATCACTTATATTTAGTTGTTGGTGATGAATTAGGATGGTTTGGGTCTTACCAATGACGGAGTTAAGGAAAATGTATTCTAAATCTTCCGCAATCGGGTGCGTTTGTGTAATAAATATAAAAAGGATCAAACATATTAGCAGGCTAATATGTTTGATCCTTTTTTTTAAAAAAATAACAACCAAAGTCCGCACTTTGGTATATCCTTTTGCGAATCAGGAAACGATAACATGCTGTTAAATGCATGAAAGGAAAGAGAGGTAATTACAAATTTCCAGCTGCATTTCAATCACGATACCTGAGCCAAATGGAACGTTCACTCTTTTATTTAGTTTAAGTTAATCCATACACTTTTGACTTCCGTATAATTATCCAAAGCATAACTGCCCATTTCGCGACCGATTCCGCTTTGTTTATAGCCGCCAAATGGAGAAGCTGCATCAAAGGCGTTATAGCAGTTTACCCAAACTGTACCTGCTTTTAATTCATTCGCCACATAATGGGCTTTTTTTACATCCTGTGTCCATAAACCTGCAGCCAATCCATATTCCGAATTATTTGCACGGTTTATCACATCATCCAAATCGTCAAAAGGCATCGCAGCTACAACAGGACCGAAGATTTCTTCTTTAGCGATTGTCATTTCATCTTCAACGCCTGCAAATATGGTAGGTGCTACAAAATAACCCTCTCCTTGTCCGTATTTGCCCCCGGTAACCACTTCAGCTCCTTCAGACTTTCCTTTTTCAATATAACTGCCCACTCTCTCCAATTGTTCACTTGATACCAAAGGCCCTATCTGGGTAGATGGATCAAGACCGGCACCTTGTTTAATGTTTTTTGCATGGGAGACTAAGTCAGCTACCACGTTGTCATAGGATTTCTTTTGAATGTACAGGCGGGAACCGGCACAGCAAACTTGTCCTTGATTAAACATGATGCCCATTAACGCGCCAGGAATGGCTTTACTCATATCTGCATCCGGTAGAATGATATTAGGTGATTTCCCGCCTAATTCCAACGAGATTTTTTTCACAGTTCCCGAAGCTTGGCGCATGATCATTTTCCCTACTGAGGTTGAACCGGTAAAGGCAATTTTATCGACATCTGGATGGTCTACTAGCGGTGACCCTGCTGTTTCCCCAAATCCAGGTATGACATTGAGAACGCCAGGAGGAAAACCTGCTTCAAGCGCCAATTGACCTAAATATAATGCCGAAAGCGGCGTTTGCTCCGCTGGTTTTAAAACGATCGTACATCCGGTTGCAAGGGCTGCGCCTAATTTCCATGCGGCCATAAGTAGAGGGAAATTCCAAGGGATGATTTGTCCTACCACCCCGACTGCTTCATGACGGGTATAATTGAAGTAATTCCCAGCAACAGGTATTGTTTGTCCCACTATCTTAGTGGTCCATCCAGCATAATAACGGAAGTGATCGATTGCAAGGGGGACATCGGCATTAGTGGTTTCGCCAATCGGCTTGCCATTATCCAGGGTATCCAATTGTGCTAACGCCTCTTTATGTTCCTCCATGAGGTCCGCTAATTTATAAATGAGGCGACTGCGTTCCGATGCACTCATTTTTTTCCAAGGACCATTGTCGAAAGCCTTACGGGCTGCTTTGACAGCTTTATCCACATCTTCCGGACCTGCTTCACTCACAACCGCTAAAACCTTTCCGTTTGAAGGATCGAGGGTCTCAAAGGTTTTTCCTGAAGCAGCTTCCACCAATTCCCCATTAATTAAAAGCTTTTTAGTGCCCTTCAAGAATTCTTGCACTCGCGGATTAAGCTTAATAGTTTGTTCCATGTATAATACCCCTTTTCATTTGAATTTTAAGTTCGATATCTGTTCGGACAATGGCGTTCCTCTAAGTAAAAGGATCAGGCATAATCTTATGTTTTTGATATAATTCTCTTTGGCTGACGTGCAGCAGGTCTGAATATCTTTAAAAACTGGATTACTTGAATTCTTTCCCCCCCTTATCAAAAGGAATCAATTTCTCGACAAGTAATTATGCAAGACTGATGCCATAACAAAAAACCAATGAAACCAGTAAAGAAGATGCTGGAGAGACATGGAAAGGTAGCATACTGTTCCATATTGGAACAGGCAGTTGTGCCAATATGAAACAAAAAAGTTTAGTGGTTCGCATAAGCCTGTTTTCATTTTGGTGGAAATCTGAATTTTCTGTTATAATTAAATTGAATGAACGAACCCTGAATGCTCTTTGGATTACATAGAGTTTCAATAATGAAATTGAATAAAAAACAGTGGCCGATTTACTGATTATACATACGGGAGGTTTATTCAATGTCTGTTAATATAAGCGCGGATAAAGGAACCGTACCGGCATTTATTCAAGAATCATGGCAGAGGTGCATTTCGAAGGGACTTCAGCCAAGCATGATGGATAAGGAAGATATGCTTGGTGCATTTGAGTTGGCCGAATACCACGATCGATATGCGGAACTCCTGTACCATTCTTCCCCCATTTTAGAAGAAGTTTATCGCTCGATTAATGGTTTGGAGTCCATTTTATTACTTGCTGCCCCTGAAGGATATATCATCGAAACAGTTGGGGATCCAGCTTTCATTCGACATGCAGATAATGTTTCCCTGAGAAAAGGGGCCAATTGGCTAGAGGAATCAAAAGGAACAAATGCAATAGGAACAGCCATAGTAGAGAAAAACCCTGTATTGATTCATGGCAGTCAACACTTTCATCAGGATAACCATTTCCTTACTTGTGCCGCATCGCCCATATATCACCCTGATGGGCATCTGCTTGGTGTTTTGAACTTAAGCAGTCACCAACAGAATTATCATCCTTTTTCCATTAGTTTAGTTCAGAGGGTGGCTGATAGCATCAAACAAGCACTCTTATTGTCACATACACAAAAAAGGGAGAAAAACCTTTATTTTATATATGATTCATACCCTGATCCGTTAATTACCCTTGATAAAGAGGGGAAAGTTACAGATCTCAATATAGCGGCGTCACATGTTATCGGTACATTGAAAAAACCGGTATCGAATATAATATCAGGAACAGACCCACTTGTTTTAGAACAGAAGGTTTCAATTAAAGACCAGGAATTCCTGGTACAAACCCTTGGCAAAAATATAGAACATCAATCCTCTGTGATCGTAAGATTAAAAAAACAAAAATTGATTGATGGTTTAACAACTAATCGTTATCAATTTACCGATATCATAAGTAATGATCCGCAAATGAATCAAACCATATCAATTGCTAAAAGAGCTGCATCACTTGATATCAGCCTGCTAATCACTGGGGAAAGCGGAACGGGAAAAGAACTGTTCGCTCAATCCATTCATGGGGTTAGCTTAAGAAGTGATAAGCCATTCATCGCCATCAATTGCAGCGCAATTCCCGAAAACTTATTGGAAAGTGAGTTATTTGGGTATGAAAAGGGTGCCTTTACTGGCGCAAAAAGCGGCGGGCATAAGGGTAAATTCGAAGCTGCAGATGGCGGAACCCTGTTTTTGGATGAAATCGGGGACATGCCGCTTCAAGCTCAAGCGACTCTGCTCCGCGTTCTTCAGGAACGATGTGTAACGCGTATCGGCGGACATGCTTCAATTCCAATCGATGTAAGGGTCATTGCCGCCACCAACAAAGACCTACAAAAAGAAATTGAAGCTGGAGAATTCCGTGCAGATCTATTTTTCCGCCTTTGTGGATTATCTTTAAAACTACCAAATCTAAGGAGTCGTAAAGATTTGTTGCTGTTAGCAGAATACATTTTAGCGGATTTACCTTTTAAGAGCGAACATACCGAACTAACTGACGAAGCTAAAACATTCATTTTGGAATATTCGTGGCCAGGAAATTTCCGTGAATTGCAAAACGTGCTCGGGCAGGCTACATTCCTAGCTGATAATGGCCCGATTACAAGGGAATTGCTTATGGCACTTTGTCCTGTTTCTTCCATTACACATGAGGAAGGGGTAAGAGCCGATCGAGAACCAAGAAGCTTTCAAGAACAAGAAACCCAACTTATCAGGAATGCATTGGAACGAACAAATGGAAATATCAGTCATGCAGCGAAACAGCTCGACATCGGCCGAAATACGCTTTATAGAAAAATCAAAAAATATGGAATCAACTTACAAAAGTAAGAGATTCTTAGTATATAAAAAAATATAAAGTATGAGTTTTCTTTTTATTACAATCTCAGATTCCCGACCTGATTTGGTCAGTTCTTTGTTATCGCAAGTAACTATATGCGGACCAGCATACCTGTCTCCTTATAAGCTACTTTTCACCTTGAAAAACAATAAATAATGATGTGCAGGATATCAAAATTTCATATAGAATGATGTTATTGATGTAGTATCTAAATTCCGCAAGGGGATGTGTGGTCAATAGTATGGAGTTGTCATCTGAACATAAGAAGTATAAACATGTATTGATTCAATATTTGGAAGAAAATGAATCTGTGTTTTTAAATGAATGGAACGAGACTATTAAGATCAATGAAATAGACCCCTACAAAGAAAGAATTAAAGAAAATGGTTATGGGATGTACTCACTGGTCATCCAAACGTTCAAGGAGGTATTGTCTGATGATGTGCTGATAAAATTGGCTTACCAGGTTGCAAAAGAACGTCTTGAAGCAAATATCAACATTGGGGATTTTCTATATAATATCAATTTGGGGAGAAATATCATAATCAGAAATGTTTTTGGCGCCAATATCCCAATTAATTATCTGCAGAGATTCATTAATGACATTAACCTGCACTTTGATACGTTCAGCTACCATGCAGTAACGAGATATACGAATCTTACAAAAGAAGTGATTGAGGAAAAGAAGTCTTATATTAGTGAAAACCACAAAGATAAATTAGCGGTACTGGGTCAAATATCATCAAGCTTTGTACATGAGTTCCGAAATCCTCTTACAGCTATCATGGGGTTCAATAAATTACTGAAGAGGGAAAACCCTGAATTGAAATATTTGGATATCATTGATTATGAGTTAAATCAGTTGAATTTCAGGATAACCCAATTCCTCCATACATCTAAATCTGATTTTAATGAGGAACAAAGAGAGGCAATTTCCGTATTAAAGTTAATTGAAGAAATACAAGAACTGACTTATGCAAATATTGTGGATGCCAGCGTTAAAGTGGAAATAGATATTTATCCAAACTTTTTCATGACGGCGAGCAAGGATGGGTTAAAACAAGTGTTCTTGAATCTTTTTATAAATTCCATTGATGCCTTAAAGGATAAGGAACATCCTAGAATTTTGAGGATAAACTCTTTAATTGAGGCGAATGAAAGAATAATTCGAATTTCAAATAATGGTCCGGCCATTGCAGGTGAATTGATTGAATCTATTTTTGAGCCTTTTGTCACAACGAAAGAGTTAGGAACGGGAATTGGATTATACGTATGTAAAAAGATCATTGAAAGTAATGATGGATATATGAATTGTGTCTCCAATGAAAATTTAACCACTTTCAGCATCCATTTCCCCGAAGTTCAGAACTGAATCATAAGGGTTTAATACATATCATAGGGTAACTATACATACAGCATTAAATACATATCGAACTTTTTTGAAGCTTGTAAACATAGAACTTTAATTAATAGCAGGAGGGCATTCCGGGTCTGCCGGTATTTTACATAAAATCATTCTCAGCGAAAATAAATCTATTTGGAAGATGCCAAGAAATCATAATTGGATTTTTAGCATCTTCTTTTTTATACCTGTTATTTTTCAGAATATAAGTGTGTCGAAATATTAAAAGAAAACAACTATATTGTCAGTTATTTGATTCGATTATGAATCAAAAAAGGTCGATAATTAATATATGAATCGAAAATTGAATCTATAATTCAATATTGAATCGTTTTAAATGGATAAAAGCGTTAAACCCTAATAAAATAACTATCCTTTTTTTGGCATGGATATTGCTTTTATTTATATTATTACAAATTTTTTAGTGAGAAAGGATGTTTTTATTTGGGAAAATAGTCAGGTATAGATGAATTTGGTGGATTCAGATACATAATCAATTAATCCTTAATAATGCAGAAATGTCCATAAGTTCTATACATATCAACCAAATGCTTTTTTATTATTATTTCTATCATTATTTCTTTGAAAAAAGTTCTCAAGTTTTTGTTTTGGTCTACAGTCTTTCAAGAAAGGGATGGATTACCATTAAAGAAACTAAAAGTCTAAATAAAGTTCTTTCTAAGGTAGATATATTATTTTTGGCATTCGGGGCCATGATTGGTTGGGGTTGGGTAGTATTATCAGGTACATGGATTGAATCAGCAGGTACACTTGGAGCGATGATAGCATTTTTAATAGGTGGAGTATTGGTCACTTTTGTAGGTCTGACCTATGCAGAATTAGCTTCAGCTATGCCGGCTGCTGGAGGTGCTCTATCATATGTATTAAGGGGCGTCGGTCCAAAAGCTGCATTTGTAGCATCATGGGCCCTCGCATTAGGTTATATATCTGTGGTTGCTTTCGAAGCGGTTGCTTTGCCAACTGTCATTGAATATGTATTTCCTAATTATAAGGTAGGATTCATGTATTCTATTACTGGATATGATGTGTATTTAACATGGGTGCTTGTTGGGGTAATAGGTTCCATTTTAGTTACACTGATTAATTATTTTGGTGTGAAATCGGCAGCCATTCTCCAAATGGTTTTAACCATTGTAATAGGTCTCATTGGTTTGATGTTAATCTTTGGAGCCGGATTCACTAGTGATTTGGGAGATGCGAAACCACTATTTTTGGATGGCACAGTAGGAATCATAACTGTACTGATCATGACTCCGTTCATGTTTGTGGGCTTTGATGTAATACCTCAAACAGCTGAAGAAATGAATGTTGAGCCGAAATTAATTGGGAAAATTCTTGTATTTTCAGTAAGCCTTGCCGTTATCTGGTATATTGCCATTATATACGCGGTAGGAGTATCTTTAGATAAAAATTTAATAACAACTTCTGTATTACCAACGGCAGATGCAATGGCCACCGTCTATGGATCGAGCATTTTTGCAACCATCTTGATAATAGGTGGTGTTGCAGGTATTTTGACGAGTTGGAATGCATTTATCATTGGTGGCAGCCGAGTTCTCTATTCAATGGCGGAAAAAAAGATGATTCCAGCTTGGTTTGGTAAATTACATCCGAAAACAAATACGCCTACAAATGCTGTATTGTTTATAGGTGCTTTATCCATGATTAGTCCTTTATTAGGGAGACCTATGTTAGTTTGGCTGGTGGATGCTGGCGGACTGGCTATTGTATTGGCATATTTATTCGTTGCAATTGCCTTTGTTCAATTGAGAAAAAATGCTCCTGAGATGGCAAGGCCATTCCGTGCTGGAAAATCAAATATCGTGGGCTGGATCGCATTGGTTCTTAGCATAGGATTTATTGCCTTATACTTACCAGGTATGCCAGCGGCTTTAATTTGGCCTTATGAATGGCTGATTTTTGCAGGCTGGTGGGCTATTGGTTTTCTCCTCATGTTTAAAATGAGAAAAAATTATAGTTCTGGCGAAATGAAGTACAACGCAGACCAGTTGCCAATGGATGAGGTGAAAGAAGGGTAAAAGGAATGAATTAATCTGAGGCATTTTTGGCGAACCATATGCCACAAAGATTGATTATTGTTATTAATGGGCTGCTCTTAGTGAGCAGCTTTTTTGCTTGGTCCAACAGGATGGCAATTATTTCGCAAAAAACTCGTGGGAAATTTGGATATAAACAGTTTTCTATTACTCTCATGTCTGGCTGATTTTTGGTGCAGATTGTAATTATGATACCATTCATTTGCAACTTTGAAATCCTTTGCTAGAATATAATCTATAGAAAAGATTAGGAGTGGTGACTGTGGCTGAAACTCCAGCTGAAGATTTGATTCATTATATCGCACCAAAAGGAGAGTATATCCCTTTTTCAGATGATACGGACTATATCGCTAAAGGATTGGAATGGAAATTATTCACTGCCCGTTCGGTAAAAAGAGAACTATTATATAAAAGCGGAAGTTTTCAAGCAAAAGTCAAATTGGCAGGTTATGAACAATATGGCAACGGACTTGACACTGTAGTCGTTCAATTTGAAAATGGTAAGCTTAGTTGCATTAACCCTTCCTATTTAAAGGAAATGCAAAGCTCCAATTTCGGAAAAGAATTGTTGAGTGGCCCGGTTTCCGAAACAGCCGCAGTTCCTAATGAAACTGAGCAGGTGATGGAAGCACCAATTACGGAAGGCTCCGATCAGCTAAGTGAAGAACCAAAAAAGGCAAAAACCAAAACTAAAAAAACGACAGCAAAACCTAAGTTGGACCTACCTGGGGAAAAGGTGCATTTTATCGCGACCATCAAGGAGTTCACGGCGAAAGTGAACCATTTTACTGGTGAAGAAGATGAAGTCATACTTTTGGAGAATGTCAAAGTGACAACGGAACCTGAATTGACTATCGGCGATGCTTGGTGTGGATATAGCAAGACATTGAAAAAAGCTGAGCTCGAAGAAGGGGACGAAATCGAATTTGATGGAAAAGTGGTTGATAAAAAATACAATAAAGAAATACGGTATAAAGTAAATAATCCATCTAAGTTAGTGAAAAAGGAAGCTTAAACGCATGAAGTTCTTGGATGATAGGGAGTAAGCCACCGCTTACTCCATTTTTTGTTGCATTAATCAGTTCTCTAAAGAAATGGATGCTTTCATCGTGAACTTATTAGAATAGATGAGTCCGATCCTGGAATATATTCGTTTGTGGGAGAAGTAATGCAAGTTATTCTCGAATCGTATTGTTAAGGGTTTCGCTTTTGTGGTTTCATATATTCCAGTGTTGGGGATAATACATTATGATAATGGATTTATAAAGATTAGGGGGGGTTTTTATATGAAAGAATTATTTCGGTTATTAAAACAAGGTAATAAATCGGCGTTCATTGCTGCCTGTGTGAATAGTATCATCGCTGTGCTAAAGGGGATTGCTTATTTCATGACAGGGAATGTCGCTATGTTTGCTGAAACTTTACATACTTTGGGCGATGCTGCGAATCAGTTTTTCGTCTTCATAGGTTCCGCACTAAGTAAAAAGTCACCAACTGATCGATTCCCTGATGGTTTTGGACGTTTGGTTAACCTCGTATTATTAGGGGCAGTATTGGTTGTCGGGATCATGTCTTATGAAACGATTAAAGAAGGGTTCCATCACATTTTGCACCCTGCAGAATCAACTGGTATCCTTATTAACTTGTCCGTCCTTTCGTTAGCGGTTGTGTTGGAAACATATGTATTATTTAAAGCGATGAAAGAAGTGGTGCATGAGACTGGAATCGAAGCTAAAGGAGCAGCCGTCATATTTAAGAGCTTCACTGGTTTAAAAAGAGCAAAACCAGCGACAAAATTAGTATTTATGGAAGATATGGTAGCAACCGGTGGTGGGGTACTTGCAATCATTGCCATTTTATTAGCAAACTTTACGCCTTTTATCCAAGCGGAAGGAGTTGCTTCCGTCATGATCGGTCTCGGTATGTTCTATGTGGTTGGAAGGGTTTTTCTTGATAATGCTGCAGGTGCTCTTGGGGAAGCCGATATTGACATGCGAAAAAAAATTGGAACGATGGTCATGGATGATCCAGACGTAAGGGATATACAGAAACTGGCCGTAATAAAAGAAGGGGAAGACTTTCATGTAGAACTTGAAGTTGAACTTGATCCCCATATTTCAATCGCCCAAGCGGATGACATTAAAGATCGGCTGTTTAATGAGATATTCAAGGAAAGAGGGGTAACGGATGTCATTATAGAATTTGATGAAAATGATGGTGTCCCAAAATGGGAAGGTCAGATAAAAAAAGAATTGAATGAAATGAAAAAAGACAGGGAGTAGAAGATGTTTAGAATGGCAGAATACAAAGTGTCTCGATAAGGATATATCGTTGATTATAAAATCATGTCACTAATGATATTGCCTGTTCAATTCTTCACGTACTTTCCTTGAGTATGCATTATAAGCTATCATGGACTTAGGTACATAAAGAAGGATTATGGAAGGGTGAATAAGAATGGAGAAACAAGATATTAAGCTAGTTGCACTTGATATGGATGGCACGCTTCTCAATAAGGCTGGAGAGATATCTGAAGGAAATCGGAGAGCGATAAAAGAAGCTGAAAATCAAGGGATCTTTGTGGTATTGAGCACAGGAAGATCCTATGCGACATGCAGTGATTTTGCAAAGTCAATGGAACTCCAATCATACCTCATTACGGTAAACGGAAGCGAAGTTTACGATAATCAAGGAAAACTGGTGGAAAGGAATATCGTCGATAGTGAGTCCATACAATGGATGTGGGAATTAAGCCAAAAACATGGTACACATTTTTGGGCAATTAGCTGCGATAATATTTACAGGGCTGAAATGCCTGAAAGAATTCATGATTCGCAATGGCTTAAATTCGGATTTGATACAAATGATGAAAGCATCCGCCAAATCATCATGGATGAACTGGTATCAAAAGGAAACTTTGAAATAAGCAATTCAAGTCCAACGAATATTGAAGTGAATGCCATGGGCGTCAATAAAGCAAAAGCGATAAAGCTTGTATGTTCATTGCTCGATATTACTATGGATAATGTTATGGCAGTAGGTGACAGCCTAAATGACCTTGCGATGATTTCTGAAGCAAAAGTGGGTGTGGCAATGGGAAACGCCCAAGAAATTGTGAAAGAAAAAGCAGATTGGGTTACAGCAACAAACGATGAAGATGGTGTGGCTAAGGCCATTCGTAAATGGGCGCTTTCAAATTGAATCGACACTGTATATGGGACGTATTCCATATACAGTTTTTTATTGAATGGGGCTGCATGACAAAGAATTTTTAGCTGCTGGATTAATTTCTTGAAAATTGTGTATTTTAGAAGTATGATAATCTTGTAGTGTTATATTTTGGTAATATATTAATAATGGGAGGTTTAATGGATGACTAGAAGTGTGCCTGAACAGTGGTGGAATCAATTATCTTTACCAGTTATCTCAGCACCTATGTTTTTGATATCCGGTCCTGAGTTAGTGAAAGAATGCTGTTTGAATGGGGTGATCGGCTCTTTTCCAGCACCGAATGCGCGGCCGATAGAGGTGCTGGATCAATGGATGGGTGACATAAACGATACATTGAATGCAGCAAAGGATAAAGAACCAGGCTCAAAGATTGCTCCATGGGCAATGAATATGGTTGTCCACCGCACATATAGCCGGCTTGACGAAGAATTGGAATTGGTCAAAAAGCATCAGCCTCCCATCGTCATTACCTCATTAGGTTCACCAAAACATGTGGTGGATGTTGTACATAGCTATGGCGGCTTGGTCTTTTCGGATGTCAGCTCTGTGGATTTTGCAAAAAAAGCTGCAGAGTCAGGAGTGGACGGTTTGATCTTGGTTGCTGCGGGAGCCGGTGGGCATGCGGGTGAGATAAATAGCTTTGCTTTCGTGGACAGTGTAAGGACATTCTGGGAGGGAATCATTTTGCTTGCCGGATCCATCAGTACTGGTCACAGTATCTTGGCAGCTCAGGCTGCAGGAGCAGATCTTGCATATATGGGAACACGTTTTATCGTAGCAAAAGAGAGCAGGGCAAATGATGATTATCGTGAAATGCTTGTCGATTGTGATCATGATGACATCATCTTGACTGATGCATTTTCAGGTGTTAATTGTAATATGCTGAAACCGAGCATCAGAAAGGAAGGCATGGATCCAGAACAATTAGCCAAAAAAGAAAAAGTCGATTTTGACAGCATGTCCAAATCAAACGAATCTAAAGCGTGGCGTGATATTTGGTCAGCGGGTCACGGTGTAGGGGCAATTAAAAAAATAGATACCGCTGCCGGCATCATTAAACAATTAGAAAAAGAGTATCAGGAGTCCTTGAAGAAATTGACCGGGCAGGCCGAAAAATTAAAAGGAATTATATCGAAATGATATGAAAGCGCTTTATTAAAATGTTAATATAGCTAACAAAAAGGGTATCCTTCATGGATACCCTTTTTTGACATGTAATATCAGAGTTAATTCATGATAAGGTCTTTATCAGCTAAAAAGGCAATCTAAATAGGATATAAAGAGAAAAGCAGTAAATAAAGGATGTAAGACTGTGAAAAAATATTGATAAAAAGAAGGATAAATGTTATATTATTTTCGTGATAATGACCAAATGAACAATATAGTCATTAATTATTGGTTGTTTAAAAAGTAATATATTAAGGTGAAGATGAAGTATTTTAAATATATATTGCTGAAGCAAATGACTTAATTATGTATCCTTCAATCGTTTTCACCGGGATAGATTAATAAACGACAGCATATGCGTCGTATAGGAGGGCTTGGTAGGCGTGTTAAAATCTTTAAAGGGTGAATTTTTAGCCATAATAAAACATCCTATGATACTCATTTCCATAATAGGGATCATACTGATTCCTTTATTATATAGCGGCACGTTCCTGTGGGCATTTTGGGATCCATATGGTAAGGTGGACCAATTGCCTGTTGCCATTGTCAATATGGATGAGGGTGCGGAGTTCAACGAATCGGAACTTACAATAGGAAAAGATTTAGTCAAGGAATTAAAGGATAAGAAGGATTTCGATTGGCATTTCGTCAGTCAAAAAGAAGCCAATGAAGGCTTGGAAAATCAAGATTATTACATGAAAATAGAAATCCCGAAAAACTTTTCGAAGAATGCAACGACCTTACAGGAGGACAATCCGGAAAAACTTGATTTAATTTATACGTCCAATGAAGGGTTCAACTATATATCCACTAAAATTGGTGACGCAGCTTCGGAGAGAATTAAAGGGGAGGTTTCGTCAGCCGTTACGAAAACCTATGCGGAGTCAATGTTCGATAATTTGAACGAAGTGGCTGACGGACTCAAAAGTGCCAGTGATGGAGCTGGGGAATTGAAAGATGGGACAGATTCAGTGCAGAACGGATCCAGTGAACTTGGTGAAGGGATAAACTCGGCTAAAGAAGGTTCCAAAAAAGTGGATGAAGGAATTGATTCCCTTCATTCAGGTTCTGTCGAAATTCATGAAAACCTGGAAAAATTAGCTGAAAAATCATTGACCTTTTCGAATGGGGTCGGTTCGGCAGCTGCAGGATCAAAAGAACTCAATCATGGGTTACAACAGTTTAGCTCGGGTGTCGGACAAATGAAAGATGGGCAATCAGAGCTTTTGCAAGGAGCCAAGAAATCTGAAGCGGGAACTGGTGAATTGGCCTCTGGACTGCAACAGTCATTGGAGGGGTTCAATCAAATAGAAGAAAAGCTTCCCGCCTTGACTGAGGGAGCAAATGGTGTAGCGGCTGGTGCTGCACAGCTTTCAGGTTCATTGTCTGATTGGAGTGCAGCATCGAACGAAGCAAAAGCGGGGGCATCTGAAGTTTCAGCAGGTTTGGATGAGGTTATTTCCGGATTGAAACAACAATCTGAAGCTGCGGATGATACTGCCGAGAAAGCGCGTTTGGAGGAAGTGATTTCTTCTCTAACCCGCATCAGTGAAGGTAGTAAAGGAGTTTCTGAAGGAGTAGGGAAACTATCAGCCAGTGCAAAGGAAATTGCTAAAGGCTCAAATAGCCTTAGTGATGGAGCAAATCAGCTAGGTGAAGGCACAAGTGCATTAAGCGGTGGTTTCACTCAATTAAAGCAAGCTCAGGATAAACTCGCCAATGGGGCGAATGAACTGAAAAATGGTCAAGGTCAATTGGTGTCTGGATTGACAACTTTTGGCGATAGTATCGATTCAGCGCAGAGTGGGCTTGGACAGTTAACCGAAGGCAGCAATAACTTGGTTAGCGGGCTTGATCAGCTTGAAGATGGCTCCAAGCAATTATCTAGTGGAACCTCACAGCTTTCCGAAGGTTCGAAAGGTCTGGTTACAGGAACGGATAAGTTGAAGGAAGGTTCCTCCAGCCTTACTAGTGGCATGGGAGAACTGGCGAATGGTGCCATTAAGTTGCAAGATGGAATCGCCAAACTTTCAGATGGATCTGCAGAATTACATGAGGAATTAAATGATGGGGCAAACGAAGCAGGCAAGATAAAATCCAATGAAGAAGTATATGACATGTTTGCAAGCCCGGTTAAAGTGGATAAATTACCAATCAATAATGTACCGAACTATGGCACTAGTTTTGCACCATATCTAATTTCATTAAGTTTATTTATCGGGGCTATCGTTCTGACGATCATTTTCCCGTTAAGAGATCCTGCTGTTAAACCTGCAAGTGGATTTAGCTGGTTTATTAGTAAATACAGCGTCATGGCACTCATAGGAATCTGTCAAGCCATATTGGTGGACTCGATTTTAATTTTAGGCCTTGGAATAAATGTTACGAGCCTGCCGCTATTTTTTGCAGTAAGCATTCTTGCTAGCTGCACATTCATGGCAATCATTCAGTTCCTTGGTTCAGCCTTTGACAATCCTGGCCGGTTCATAGCATTATTGATTTTGATTCTTCAACTGACCAGCAGTGGCGGAACATTCCCAAATGAATTGGTTCCTGGCTTCCTGCAAGGATTCACACCGTTCTTACCGATGACTTACTCTATTAATGCTTTTCGGTCAGTGATCTCAACAGGAGATTTTAGCTTCATGTGGCAAAATCTTGGCATATTGGCCATTTTCCTCGTTGCAGCATTAATATTATCACTTCTTTACTTTATGTATCGGTATAAGAAATTAAACGGCGCATTTAATGAAAAACAGGAAGAAGCAACTGTACAATGATCAAAAAACAGCGACCCGTCATGGGTCGCTGTTTTTTGATCAATTACATGATAATAACGCCATCGTAAAGATATGTATTCCTGTTCTCATGAAATGAGAATTTGTGACGAATCTTTAGTACAGCCTGTACAAGGATGAAAATTATTAAAACAGCTATACCCTTGTCTTTTGAGATGCAGGTGCATATTTCTTCATCGGATTTTTTGAAATGACATCCTTTAAATAAGGATGGCCAGAAGGTCCTGGTTTTCTCATAAGGTCAATAAGGTAAGATATATCGTCCATAGCCCTGTGTGTTTGAAAATTGGTGATATTATGTGCCTGCAGTAATGTTAAGAGTTTACTATTCTCAAAGCCGTATTGCTTCCAAGGTACATTCCGCATCGTACAGAACCACTTTTGATCATTGATTTCCGGATACATTTGATAGAGAAAACTTCTATCGAAAGAGGCATTATGTGCGAAAATCGAATCGGTACGGGAAATGAAGGATTTAATTTTTTCATCGTGAAAACTTTTTCCTTCGACGGAGCTGTATGGAATTCCATGAATTCTGTATGCTTGATCATAATTCCTTCTTGCTCCATAAGAGATAGGCTCCCTTAAAAATGATTCCTGATCAATAAGATTAATAATTTCCCCTGTTTCACTGCTGTATGTAAAGAGTATAAGAGCAAGCTCAATAATTTCATCTGAAGAGGGACGTAAACCAGTTGTTTCTACGTCAAGCACTAAACCTAATCTATTAGACAATTTTTTTTCCTCCAGTTGGGTTACATTCTTCTATTATAGCTGACATATAATAGCTATTGAAAGTGTAATGATTGTTTTATAGTATCATTTTTAACGTGAAAATGATTAGACATCCTGAAATTGATTGAAGGCAAGGGATAACTAACGACATTAAAAAAAGATAGAGTTTTGCTTTTTACAAAGCAATCTCTATCTTTTTTTATCCATTGTTGTAGTTCACAAGCATTGCAAAATGTTTTCCAATTCATGTTCGGCAATTTGTACGAATTCTTCGTTTTTTTGAAGACTGAAAATGTTCTTGGATTGCTCTATATAGTGGATTCCCTCTTCAGGTTGTTGAAGATGGATCAGATTCTTGCCAGTTAAAAGATGGAGTTCCGCATATAAATATAATGATTCTATCGAATTACAAATGTTGATCCCTTTAAGGGTATAAACTAATGATTCCTGATAGTAATGAAGTTCAGTCAAAGTTTGTGCTAATCCATGAATGATCTTCACGATAATGGTACCTTCCTGATTCACATGGGGAATATTCTCGATAAATTCCAATGCTTCATTGAAAATGGTGAGAGCCTCTTCATAACTCTTCGTTTTAAAATGAATGATTCCGATACTATTTAAAACTTCTATCTCCTGCTGATGAAGGATGACCCGTTTACCCATTGTAATCTGAATGGCCTCATTCAATAATTCTATAGCCTTTTGTTTGTCATTGTACAAATAAAAAAAAGAGATTCCTTCATGCCATTTCAAGAATTGATAAAATGATATCGATTTTTCCGGTGCCGTTGCCATTTCTTTTTGGACAATTTCATAAATTGCTTCATAATTACGTGTGCGTTTATATTTGTTTACCAAAAGTTTAATGGTTTCTATGTAATTATAAATCGGTTCATTTTTGGTAGTGAAGAAATACGGCAGGTCAACTTTTAGTTTATCCGCAAAAAGTGCCAATTCATCAATGGTCGGAGAAGTGATGCTTCTTTCATAATCTGACAGGGCATCAGGTTCACATATATCCTTAGCCAGCTCTTCCCTTGTAAGATTTTGTTTTATTCGTAATTCGTTGATAACAGAGCCAACCTCTATTTTCATTACAATTGCCCCTTTGTACCTATTTCTAGAATTCTATTTTAACATAATTTATTTTTGTCAGTAAGATAATTGAAAGATGGTATGATATAACTACTTTACTTGTTTTCCTAGCGTATCCCTACAATAAAAAATAATGAATAACGTTTTATTGAAGCGATCAAATTAAAATGACGTCTTTTCTATATAAAGTGAGAAAGGTCTATGATCACGGATAATAGCAAGCTTTAGATTTGGAATATAAAGATAAAAAAAGAGGCGGCAAACTGCCGCCTCTAACGTTTTTAATTTCCAATAAATTGCTGGGTCCAATAGTGGGCGTATTTCCCCCCTGTCACATGCCCAATTCCAATATGTGTATAGTTCTTGTTCAGGATATTGGCCTTATGTCCTGGGCTGTTCATCCATGATTTCATGACAGCATCCGGACTAGGTTGACCTGCTGCGATATTTTCCCCTGCGTACTCGTAGCTGATTCCAAAGGATTTCATCATATCGAAAGGCGATCCATAACTTGGGCTTGTATGATTGAAATAATTATTATCACGCATATCCTCAGATTTCAGGATTGCTACGTTGGAAATGGCTGTATCCATTTTAAGGGGAGGGAGGCCCGATTTTGAACGTTCTTCGTTTACTAAACTAAGAACCTGCTGTTCAACTGATTGACTTTCTTCACGTTTAACTGTGGTGTTGGATGTGGGAAGATTGATGATTTGTCCGATTCGAATTTGATTTGCATCGTTTATAGCAGAGTTCGTTTTGAGTAATTCGTCAATGCTGACTTCATATTCAGAAGCAATTTTCGATAAGGTATCTCCTTTTGCCACCTCGTAAGTATTGGCTCCCAGTGCAACTTTTGGAGATAATAGTGATAGAGACAGTGCCGATAAAAGGATGATTTTCTTCATTTTGTTTCCTCCTAGTAGAATTTCTGGATTGGAAGTATAGTATGCTATAAAAATAGTTTTGTGTAAAACTAGCTCTTTCACGTTCTTAGTTGCTATGGGAAAAAGGTATTGAATGGGAACAGAATGTTAAGGGTCCAAATAACCTGGAAGTGTTAATGGCAATCCAAAATCATAGGGCTTTTTGATAGATCGGAAGAATTATCTCATGTAGATAAAGAATCATTTTACGATTGCTGACTTTGTTTGTCAGGATAAATAATAAGGAAATCAAAAATGATAGATGGTTATATGGAACTGAGCAAAAAATATCATCCTTTTAGTTTTTTTATTATTGGTATTGCGGAAACGGACGGCTTTTAGTGCCATTCTTTTACAAATCATCAGGGATTTGGACATGAGGAATCGGCATTGTATGTTAAGGAATGGGATTTTTTCTAAAAGTATTGTCCATTAAGACAGGTATCTCTTCTTCATGAATAGAATTAAGTAGACAGCTGAATATACGGGGGGATTCTTCGATGTGGTTTAAGGAATTGGAAACAGAAAGGCTGCGTTTAATCGAAATAGGTCACCATCATGCTGAGAGTCTGTTTGAAATCCTCTCTAAAGATGAAGTGACCAAATATGATGGGATAGAAAGTTTAACTCGAGTTGAAGATGCCCGCCGCTTAATCGATTCGTTTAAAAGTGCTTACATAAACAAGCGTGGGATGCGGTGGGGAGTCATTTTAAAGGATTCAGGAAAATTCATCGGGACCGTTGGCCTAAATCAATTGAGCCTTGCCAACAAACGCGCCGAAATAGGATATGAAATCCATCCTGAATATTGGAGGAAACACTTTACGTCTGAAGCTGTCAACGAAGTGTTGCGCTATTGCTTTGAAGAATTGAGACTAAACAGAATCGCCGCTTTAACTTTCAAGGATAATATTGCATCCAGAAACCTATTGAAGAAATTTGGGTTTAAAGAGGAAGGCAGCCTCCGAAGTTATCTTTTTCTTCGTGAACAATCGCATGATGCCCTGGTATTTTCCTTGTTAAGCTCAGAGTATTGCCGGTTACGCAAACAAAGTGTTCACGGATCAAATAGATTTTAGTTTAGTATAGAACATTGCAGCTGGCCCAAAGTGCCAGTTTTTTTATTTGTAGATTATCTCTCACTTACAGATGTTTTTATATCAGTAAAGGACATTATGCATATTTTTCATGTTAAAATGGAATGCGGATTCATTAATCAGTCCGGATGGACATAAAAAGGAGCAAAATCATTGTGAAGATATTATTTCCGTTGCTTGCGGTCCTAGGCGGCATCACCATTGCCATACAAGGGCAAATCAATGGTGGATTAGGGAAAAAAGTAGGGGTCATTGAAGCTTCTTTCATTTCGTTTGGAATCGGGACACTCGCTTTATTATTTATTGTTTTATTTGCAGGAAATGGAAATATTTCTGCCGTCGCGTCTGTACCCAGATGGCAATTGATAGGCGGAATCTTAGGGGCGATTTATGTCATTGTGATAGTATTGGTCGTTCCCCAGATTGGAGTGGCCCCTGCAATGGTCGGGGTCATTGCAGGCCAGATACTGATTGGGGCCGTCATTGACCACTTCGGTTTATTTGGAGGAGTACGTATCCCATTGGATGCGAAAAAGGTGGCAGGCATTTGTTTACTTTTCGTATCTTTATATTTATTTAATCATAAATGAGGCGGGGTCGTTAACCATTGGGTTTAACGCGTACATATAGTATAGAGACTGATGGATATTTCTATTCTTACATAGTTTTTACCCATTATTTGGAATTGATTTAAAAAGAACTCGATTTTATGGTGAAGAAATGCATTATTCTACTAAAATATATTATTTGATTAGGAATGGTTTGCTAGGAAATTGGTCTTAGCAACCAAGATCGCTTGAATTATTAGAATATTTAGAAATAAATAGGCAAGCGAACCTATATGAATACTGGTATAAAAGAGGTAGAAAAAACTACTGGAAGGCGGAAGTCCTTTTTACGTCAAATAGGCTTTCATTTCTTTTTACCTAGGATCTAGATCGAATTGATTAGCAATAAATTACTATATTGTGAAAAAGTACTCATCGGTTTATTGATTTTTTGATTTATTCGTAATATACTTAAAATTCAACATCTTTAATTCGAGGTATAGTACCCTTAGCGAGGTTGGAAAGAGGGTGGTTTTTTACTAGTAAACTGCATTAATCTCTTTTTTAGGAAGAGTTTCAGATTTATGCAAACGGTTCGCTAGTTGTTTTTAGTGAATTCCTGCAATGTATGCTTCTAACTTACCTCGCTGACATTATATGTACTATATGGAAGATTAATAGGTGGTAGATGGATAATCTCTTAAATGGGAATATTCAAAGAAAGATTAAAGATGAGGGGGAATATTGTTTGAAAAAGTCTAAATTTTCAGTGCTTGCTCTTCTTATGGCCATCATGCTCATGCTAGCGGCATGCAACGGCGGTTCGAAGGAAACTTCGAATGAAAAAGAAGGCGGCTCGGGTGACTCAGCCTCAAAAGTATTAAACGTGAACAACTCGAGTGAACCTGGTTCGCTTCACCCTGCCAATGCACAAGGTACTCATGAATCATGGATCCTTGAACATACGTTTGAGGGACTGACAAAGAAAACAGAAGAAGGCAAAATCGTACCTGGTTCTGCAGAATCATGGGAAATCAGTGAAGATGGATTAACATGGACATTCAAATTGAAAGATGGTTTGAAATGGTCAAATGGAGATCCGCTTACAGCCAATGACTTCGAATATGCTTGGAAATATGCTTTGAAACCGGAAACAGCTGCAGATTATGCTTACCAACTTTATTATCTTAAAGGCGGGGAAGCATATAACAGTAAGAAAGGGAAGGAAGAGGACGTAGGCGTTAAAGCGACAGACGAACATACGTTAGTGGTTACTTTGGAACAGCCTACACCATATTTCCTTGACTTGACTTCTTTCTATACTTTCTATCCAATCAATAAAAAGGTACAGGAAGAAAATCCAAAATGGGCTTTGGATGCAAAAACGCACGTATCGAACGGTCCGTTCAAATTAACAGAGTGGAAACATAAAGAAAGCCTGAAAATTGAAAAGAATGAAAATTACTACGATAAAGATAAAATCAAATTGGATGCGGTTAACTTTGCTCTAATTGAAGATGAAAATACAGCATGGCAAATGTACCAAAGTGGCGAATTGGATATCGCTTATCCGCTGCCAGTTGACGTGCAAGGCCAATTGGTTAATTCAGGAGACAAAGAATTCAAAAACGGCGAAGAACTTGCTGTTTACTATTACAACTTTAATACGGAAGTAAAACCTTTCAACAATGCAAAGGTTAGGAAAGCGCTCTCAATGGCTATCGAACGTAAAAAAATTACCGAAAATGTTGCTCAAGGCGGTCAAAAGCCTGCCTATGGAGTAATCCCGCCGGGCATTCCTGATGCAACTGGAGATTTCCAGGAAAATACAGGTAACCTATTTGAGGAAAACGTTGCTGAAGCCAAGAAATTATTAAAAGAAGGTCTTGCTGAAGAAGGCATGAAAGAATTACCTGAGTTTTCAATTTTGTATAACACTTTAGATACTCATAAGAAAATTGCTGAAGCCGTTCAAGGAATGTGGCGCGATAACCTGGGTGTTGAAGTGACACTTGAAAATGCAGAATTCCAAGTTAAGCTTGATCGTGAAAAAGCTGGCGACTTTGAAATTTCCCGTGCAGGATGGGTTGGTGACTATGTTGACCCAATGACCTTCATGCTTTGGGAAACGGACGGTGCCCATAATGATGCAAATTGGTCGAACAAAGAATATGATGGTTTATTAAAAGAGGCAAAATCTACACTGGATCCAAAAGAACGCATGGCTGCTTTACATAAAGCAGAGGAAGTTCTGATCGAAGAAATGCCGATCCTTCCGATTTACTTCTATACAAAACCATATATGGTTAAATCGAATGTTACTGGAGTTTTTGCTCCGATTAATGCTTATCCGAACTTTATTTACGCGGATAAAAAATAATAGAAGGATAAAAGTGAAATGGGAGGTATGTCCGATTAAGGACATACCCCATTTTTCAATTGCGAATTTGAATATTTCATGAATTCATTTCCGTTTTCAACTCCTTAGAAAATCGATGATTGGGGTGATTACCATGTTGAGATATACATTAAACCGTTTTAAATGGGCGATTATTACTTTATGGGCTGTTATTACATTAACGTTCATCATAATGCATACGATTCCGGGAAATCCATTTGCGAAAGAAGGAGCAATGCCTCCTGCTGTTTATGAAAACCTTCAAGTCCACTATGGATTGGACAAGCCGTTGTTGACCCAATATGGGAATTATTTATTGGAAGTCGTTCAATTTGATTTTGGTCCTTCATTGAAATCCTCATCCATTTCTGTGAATGATTACATTTTGAAGGGATTTCCAGTGTCCTTGCACTTAGGGGCACAAGCATTGGTGATTGCCATCTTCTTTGGGCTAATTTTGGGTGTAGTGGCTTCACTGAAAAGAAATAAATGGCCCGACTATTTATCAATGGTCATTGCCATCGTAGGGATTTCCGTTCCTAACTTTATACTGGCGACTATTTTAATCAATTATTTTGCAATAAAATGGAATATATTCCCTGTCGCTACATGGGCGACATGGCAGCATACAATTTTACCATCCATTGCCCTTTCGATGATGCCGCTTGCTTTCATCGCGAGATTGATGCGGACAAGCATGCTTGAAGTAATGGGGCAGGATTACATTTTGACAGCAAAGGCCAAAGGATTGAAACGGAGCGGTGTCATAATCAAACATGCGATTCGGAATGCGTTATTGCCGATTATCACGATTCTGGGCATCCTAACGGCTAATATCGTGACAGGAAGCTTCATCATTGAACGTATTTTTGGTATTCCGGGCATGGGAGATATGTTCGTAAAGGGAATATCCAACAGAGACTACCCGGTCATTCTTGGTTCCACAATTGTGTATAGTGCGGTACTTATCCTATTGATATTCATCGTTGATATAGCCTATACGTTGATTGATCCTAGAATTAAAGTGACGGGGGAGAAGAAATAATGGCAGATAAAGTGCATTTAACCGAAGATATGTTCCAACCCGCTGAAGGCAACTTTAAGGAAGCCGAAAAAATAGCCAGACCTACTGTTTCATATTGGTCTGACGTCTGGCGTCGTTTTAAAGAAAATAAGCTGGCGATGACGGGGTTTGTTCTTATAATCCTCTTGGTCTTGATGGCGATTTTTGGTCCGTATATTAACGGATATACTTATTATGGACAAGATTTCGAGAAAAGGAATCTTAGCCCAAATAGCGAGCATTGGTTTGGAACGGATTCATCAGGAAGGGATCTATTTACGCGGGCATGGTACGGTGCGAGGATATCCTTGTTCATTGGATTGATGGCAGCGCTGATTGACTTTTTAATTGGTGTCCTTTATGGCGGGATTTCAGCCATTCGCGGTGGACGCACAGATAATATCATGATGCGGTTTGCCGAGGTAATCTATGCGATCCCATACCTATTGATGGTTATCTTAATGATGGTCGTATTAAAACCTGGTATTCTGCCGATCATCATTGCGATGTCGATCACAGGGTGGATTCCGATGGCGCGACTGGTACGGGGACAGGTTTTACAACTAAAAGAGAATGAATATATCCATGCTGCAACCATCTCTGGAGCCAATACGAGCTGGACTTTAAGAAAACACATGATTCCAAATACAATGGGACCGATTCTTGTCAATTTAACGTTGACTGTACCTACTGCTATTTTTGCCGAAGCTACTCTTAGCTTTTTGGGACTGGGAGTGCCCGCACCTCAGGCAAGCTGGGGAACATTGACAAGTGATGCCCTGGGAAGCATTCTGGTAGGGAATTTCTATCAACTTTTAATCCCGGCAATATTGATTTCCTTAACCATGTTCGCGTTCAATGTGGCTGGAGACGGATTGCAGGATGCCCTAGATCCAAAACTACGGAAATAAATGAGTCCTAACATAAAGATTTGATATTACTAGAATAGGAGGGACGATGATGGAGAACCTATTAGAAGTCAACGATTTACACATCACCTTCCATACTTATGCAGGAAAAGTGCAAGCGGTTCGCGGCGTGAACTTTGATGTGAAAAAAGGTGAAGCCGTTGCAATTGTTGGGGAGTCCGGATGCGGCAAAAGTGTTACAGCGAAATCTATCATGAGATTACTGGAAACACCTCCAGCAGAGTATGGAAAAGGGTCGATAAACTTTGGCGGTAATGACCTTCTTAAAATGAGTGAAAAGGAAATGCAGAAGATTCGCGGAAATGAAATTAGCATGATTTTCCAGGACCCGATGACTTCGCTCAATCCAACGACAAAAATCGGCAGCCAGATCATGGAAGGCATTTTAAAGCATAATAAAAACATGTCCCGAAATGATGCATACGAACGGGCGTTGGAAACGCTCAAACTGGTAGGTATTCCTCAGCCGGAAAAAAGGATGCAGCAATATCCGCATGAGTTTTCAGGTGGTATGCGCCAAAGAGCAATGATAGCGATGGCCCTTGCTTGTGAACCGAAATTGCTGATTGCCGATGAACCTACAACTGCTTTGGATGTAACGATACAAGCGCAAATTTTGGAACTGATGAAAGATATCCAACGGCGAATGGATACTTCCATCATTTTAATCACTCATGATTTAGGTGTGGTTGCAGAAACTTGTGAACGGGTAGTCGTCATGTATGCAGGCAAAGTTGTGGAGACGGGTACGGTAGAAGCTATATTTTCAAACCCGCAGCATCCATATACAAGAGGTCTGCTTAAAACGGTGCCAAGGCTGGATATGGAAAAAACGGCTCCGTTGGTTCCGATTATCGGATCACCACCGGATTTATTGGATCCGCCAAAAGGATGCCCATTTTATCCAAGATGTGAATCAGCAATGAAAGTGTGCAAAGACCATGATCCGGAGCTTGAAGTAGTGGAAGTAGGTCAGACAGCCGCATGCTGGCTGCACCACCCAATGGCAAAGGCGGCACAGGTACAAGCACAGACTAATGTATAAAGGAGGAGAACCAATGGTTTCACTGAAAAATAAGGCCGTAAAAGAAAAGACAGACAACGAAAATTCTCCTCTTGTTGAAATAAAGAATCTGAAAAAGCATTTTCCTATTGGATCTCAATCGCTGAAAGCGGTAGATGGTTTGGATCTCAAAATCTATCCAGGGGAAACTGTCGGTCTTGTTGGGGAAAGCGGTTGCGGTAAGTCGACTGCAGGTCGTACAATCACGCGGCTTTATGAACCGACGGATGGAGAAGTTCTTTTTCAGGGGAAAAATATTTTCGATTACAAACCCGGGGAAATGTCACATATCCGCCGTGAAATACAAATGATTTTCCAAGATCCCTACGCATCCTTGAACCCAAGGATGAAGGTGGAGGAATTGATTGGGGAACCACTTGCCATTCATGGGATATCAAAAGGTAAAGAGCGAAGAAAACGGGTGGAAGACCTGTTAAAGCTAGTTGGTTTAAGTCCCGAACATATCACTCGTTTTCCGCATGAATTCAGTGGTGGACAACGCCAGCGTATTGGAATAGCAAGGGCGTTGGCTTTAAATCCTAAATTCATCGTTTGTGATGAACCAATTTCTGCCTTGGATGTTTCGATACAGGCTCAAGTGGTCAACTTATTAAAAGAGCTGCAAAAAGAAATGGGATTGACTTATTTATTCATTGCGCATGATTTATCGATGGTCAAGTATATTTCAGATCGCATTTTAGTCATGTACCTTGGAAGAATGATGGAACTTTCGGATAGTGATTCTTTAACGAAAGATCCGCTACACCCTTACACGCAGGCCTTGCTTTCTGCAGTGCCGATTCCAGACCCCACTATTAAACGGGAAAGAATCGTACTAAAAGGCGATGTACCAAGTCCGATCAATCCGCCGAGCGGCTGTGTATTCCGCACTCGCTGCCCTAAAGCGATGGAGATATGCTCCAGTGCTGTACCTGAATGGAAAGAACAAAAACCGGGGCATTTCGTTGCGTGTCATTTATATTGGTAAACAAAAAAACCAGTTGCATTTGCGACTGGTCTTTTTTTACACATTTATGTAAAATATTTTTAGAATAGAAGCGATTATCCTGCAGACTTAAATTATTTATCAGTATGTCAAAATAAATAACTAGGAATCTGAAAATAAAACATATAAAATGTAATTATATGTAAAATTAAATTCTGTTGAATGTTTCAATTTGTGAGAGAAGGAGGGAATGTTATTGTATTCCACGATAACTTGTGAAATCGTCGATCGTGTCATGATTGTTACTCTTAATCGTCCTGACAGAATGAATGCTTTCAATGAAAAGATGTGTGAGGAGATGATTCGCGCTTTTGATGAAGCGGATGAAAATGATGACGTACGAGCCGTCATTTTAACTGGCGCTGGGGATGCTTATTGTGCTGGAATGGATTTGGAAAAAGGTGCAGAAACCTTTATGGATCACACTCCTTTGGTTGAATATCGCGATGCAGGGGGAATGTTGTCATTACGGATTTTTGAGATGAAGAAACCTATGATTGCTGCCATAAATGGAGCGGCAGTCGGGATTGGGATAACAATGACTTTGCCCATGGACATTAGAATCGCTTCAACAGATGCAAAAATGGGTTTTGTATTTGCTAGGCGGGGGATAACGATGGAGGCATGCAGCGGCTGGTTCTTACCTAGGCTTGTCGGAATGGGTAAAGCTTCCGAATGGATTTTTACAGGAAGGATGATTTCGGCCAGTGAAGCATATGAGGGAAGGCTGGTAAACAAGATCGTCGAGCCAGACGAATTGATGTCTGCTGCAATGGAAATTGCAACAGACATTGCGGAAAATACATCTTCCGTCTCTGTGACGTTATCCCGGCAGTTAATGTGGACCATGCTCGGTGCAAACCATCCTGTTGAATCACACAAAATAGAATCGAAAATGATTCATTGGACTGGAAAACAAGCGGATGCACTAGAAGGGATCGAAGCTTTCCTCGAAAAAAGGAAAGCTGATTTCAAAATGAAAAGCAGTACTGATATGCCTCCGTTTTATCCATGGGGAACGGATCGAACATATGAAGTGGATAAGAAATGATTGAATCGTATGGGTCAGGGAATCCAGGGGAAGTGCGTGACAATTTTTACTTTTCGGATAAATTAGGGTTTCTTTTCTTAGTGTGTTATACTGGGTTTACCATTTACTAAACTTGTTTCATGTTCCCTATTCCCTGTGAATAGGGTTTTTTTAATGATTGCTTTTTCAATCAAAAAAAACAGACCCTACAAGTAGGGTCCGTTATATATTGTATTTAAAATTACGCTTTTTGAACGTTAGTAGCTTGGGGTCCACGTTGACCTTGCTCAACTTCAAAAGTAACTTCTTGACCTTCGTCTAATGATTTGAATCCTTCGCTTTGGATAGCTGAGAAATGTACGAATACATCGTCTCCGTTTTCGCGTTCGATGAAGCCAAATCCTTTTTCTGCGTTAAACCATTTTACTTTACCTTGTTCCATTGTTGTTGCCTCCTAGTGTGAATCCACACATTGTGTTACTACCCTTGCTCAATCATTAGACGAAAAGTTTTTCACTTATCAATCTTCCCGAACAAAAATAATTCTTTTTAAATATAACAGATAATGTCGGAATCTGCAAGCAAACAAAGGAAGATTATTTATTGTACATATAGAATGAACAATTCTTAATACCCTTTTTTGTAATCAAGTAAATTTGTTGAAGGTTTTTTCCCATTTAGATAGTTCTTTAAATTCGGCATGAAAATATCCTGAATAAGCCGTTGGTCGTAAAATTCCGTATTTCCGGATGTGTGCGGCGTTATGATTACATTGTTCAACTCCCATAATGGGCTATTCTCAGGAAGTGGCTCCGTTTCAAACACATCAAGTCCAGCACCCGCAATATCTTTGTCCTTTAGCGCTTGGACCAATTCATTCTGAATGACGATATTTCCCCTTCCTATATTAATGAAAAAAGCGGAGGGCTTCATTAACTCGAATTCCTTTTTCCCGAACATATTCCGTGTTTCTGGGGTCAATGGTAATGTCACGACAATATAATCGCACCTAGGAAGAAGGTCGTTCAATTGTTTTTGTGTGAACATCTCATCGACAAATTCTTCTGATTTACCGGAATGGCGCATTCCTAATACGGTCATGCCAAAAGCCTTGGCAATTTTAGCGGTTTCCTTTCCGATTTTTCCGACGCCGATGATTCCGATGGTCTTTTCATGAATTTCCTGCTTCATATGTGCGTGATGCCAAGTCTTTTCCTGCTGTTGCTTAATATATGTATCTACTTTTCTTGTTAAGGCAAGCATTAACGCGAAAATCGTTTCTGAAATGGGATACGCATGAACACCGTTTGCAGTTGTAATCTGAACATTCTTTTGTTCTAAATTTTCCAGGGGTAAAGCATTCACTCCGGCGCTCCATGTCTGGATCCATTTTACTTCGCTTGCATCAATCGATACAGACATTTCCGCTTTCCAGCCTGCAATCACTTCAGCATCGGCTATATGATCTCTCCATATTTCCGGAGATCTTCCGGTGATAACCGTCCACTCGGGAACCACTTCTTTAATTTTCCGTAATAAAAGCTCATTCAAATTTTGGCTTATTATGAGTTTTCTTTTTGGCATAATTAACCTCCTGCTTCATTTTTTCTGAATTATACGTAAGTTTCGAAAATATTTCAATTGGGAAAGCGATTGCTTAACAATCTTGCTATAATACTTATAATCAATGGAATGGGGTGTATTCATGAACGTGAAAGACATATATGGACAGCTGCCTATTATAGAATCAAAACGTTTGGTTATGAGGAAAGTCACCATGAATGATGCCGAAGACATGTTCGCTTATGCATCCATCAGTGAAGTTTCCCGTTACGTCACATGGGAAGCTCATCGTTCCCTAAGTGATACGAAAGATTTTATCCGATTTATCCTACAAAATTATGAGGATAAGAAAATCGCTCCATGGGGCATAGAACACAAAGAAAGTGGTAAGTTGATTGGTACTATTGATTTTGTTTCATGGCAGGTTGATCATCATAGTGCAGAAATCGGGTATGTGCTTGCACCCGAATATTGGGGGAGTGGCTTGATGACGGAGGCAGCCCAGAAGATAATCGCCTTTGGCTTCGAAAATATGAACCTAGTTCGAATACAAGCGCGCTGTTTCGTTGAAAATTTGGGTTCAGAGCGAGTCATGCAAAAGGCTGGCATGTCATTTGAGGGGATCATAAGAAAAGGAATGTTTGTTAAGGGAAAGCATCAAGACCTAAAGCTATATTCCATTATAAAATGATGGATTTGAGGTCTGCTGATTAAAGGAGAAGGAAATATACATCGGTTTAAGCGTGTATTTCTGTTCATGATTATTATGTATATGGGAAATCAAAAACAAACAATATGTGCAAATATTGAATCAAAAACTATACAAAACGTCTAATGTAAAAAGGCCGTTTGAAAAATATAATGAAACTATGAAATCGTGTTGAAATGGAGGGCTTCTTTAATGGCAGTAATTAATGATGTAGAAACGTTGAAAAATTATATCGGTGGCAAATGGGTGGATTCCACAACATCGAAACATGAACAAGTGCCTAATCCGGCAACAGGAGAAGCTTTGGCACTTGTACCCCTTTCAACAAAGGAAGATGTAAACCAAGCGGTGCAGGTTGCGAAAAAGGCGTATAAAGAATGGAAAAAGGTGGCCGTTCCAAAAAGAGCCCGCTTCTTATTCCGTTACCAGCAATTATTGATAGAACACTGGGATGAGCTTGCAAAGCTGGTCACGATCGAAAACGGGAAAAGCTATACAGAAGCATATGGTGAGGTTCAGCGTGGGATTGAATGCGTGGAGTTTGCAGCAGGTGCGCCCACCTTGATGATGGGCAGCCAGCTTCCTGATATTTCCCCAGGCATTGAATCTGGCATGTATCGTTATCCAATGGGTGTCGTTGCAGGGATTACGCCGTTTAATTTCCCGATGATGGTGCCATGTTGGATGTTCCCGCTGGCAATCGCTTGTGGAAATACGTTTATCTTAAAACCTTCAGAACGGACACCGCTCTTAGCCAACCGTCTTGTGGAATTATTGACGGAAGCCGGTGTTCCGGATGGTGTTGTCAATATTGTCCATGGTGCCCACGATGTCGTGAATGGGATATTGGAACATGAAGACATTAAAGCGGTATCATTTGTTGGATCCCAGCCTGTCGCAGAGTATGTATACAAAACGGCAGCTGCCAATAAAAAGCGTGTCCAGGCTTTATCAGGAGCGAAAAATCATTCAATCGTCATGCCTGATGCGGATTTGGATAATGCGGTAACGAACATAACGAATGCCGCTTTCGGATCTGCAGGCGAGCGCTGCATGGCTGCGTCAGTGGTTGTTGCGGTGGGGGAAGTGGGAGATTCGCTCGTTGAGAGATTAAAGGCTGCAGCGGATGACATCAAGATTGGAAATGGAATGGATAAGGACGTTTTCCTGGGACCTGTGATTCGTGATACCCATAAAAAGAGAACAGAACAATATATTGAAATCGGGGAAAAAGAAGGAGCTGTCCTCCTTCGTGATGGCAGGAATGAAGGCGATCAGGAAAATGGCTATTACGTTGGACCGACATTATTTGATCATGTAAAAACAAATATGAAAATATGGAGTGATGAAATTTTTGCTCCTGTCTTATCCATAGTACGGGTTAATACCCTTGAAGAAGCAATCGAATTGACCAATCAATCCGAATTTGCCAATGGTGCCTGCCTCTATACGGATAGTGCAAAAGCCATCAGGGAATTTCGCGAAGAAATTGATGCAGGGATGCTTGGAATTAATCTTGGAGTACCCGCTCCAATGGCATTCTTTCCATTTTCCGGCTATAAAAGTTCGTTTTATGGAGACCTTCATGCCAATGGGAAAGACGGCGTGGAATTTTACACTAGAAAGAAAATGTTAACGGCACGATACTGATAGGAAAAAGGGGGTCGACGCAAATTGTGGTCGGCCTTCCTTTATACATCATTTTAGGAGGAGTGTAGCTTATGCAGGTTGAAAAACAGAGTCAGGATCTTAAAGCGATGGATAGTAAATATGTGTGGCATCATATGAAAGGGGCTGAACCCAGCCCCGGGGCAATGGTGATAAAAAAAGGGCAAGGAGCATGGATTACGGATGTTGATGGGAATCGATTTCTGGATGGGATGTCAGGTTTATGGTGTGTCAACGTTGGTTATGGCCGTACGGAACTGGCTGAAGCAGCTTACGAGCAGCTGAAGGAACTTCCTTATGCGCCTTTAACGAATAGCCACATTCCGGCTATTAAGCTAGCAGAGAAATTAAATGAATGGCTTGGTGGGGATTATGTGATTTTCTTCTCTAACAGCGGTTCAGAAGCAAATGAGACTGCCTTTAAAATTGCGCGGCAGTATCATCAGCAAAAAGGAGAACATGGACGTTATAAATTCATTTCCCGTTATCGCGGCTATCATGGCAATTCAATGGGAGCCCTGTCAGCTACCGGGCAGGCACAGCGAAAATATAAATATGAACCACTCGCCCCAGGATTTCTTCATGTATCACCGCCAGATTCTTATCGAAATCCAGAGGATGAAAGCGGTGAAAAAAGTGCAGCGGAAATTGAACGTACCATTACATGGGAGCTGAGCGAAACGGTGGCTGCGGTCATCATGGAACCAATCATCACTGGGGGAGGAATTTTGATGCCTCCTGATGGTTATATGAAACGTGTCAAAGAAATTTGTAAGAAAAATGGTGTCCTTCTCATTTCGGATGAGGTTATTTGCGGGTTTGGCCGTACTGGTAAGAAATTCGGATTTATGAACTATGATGTAAAACCAGACATCGTAACAATGGCTAAAGGAATAACGAGCGCTTATCTGCCATTATCCGCTACCGCCGTCAAACGTGAAATTTATGAAGCATATATTGGCTCAGACGTATATGACCGCTTTCGACATGTAAATACATTTGGCGGCAATCCGGCTGCCTGTGCCGTCGCTTTGAAGAATATTGAAATATATGAAAATGAAAAACTTATAGAAAGGTCCAAGGAGTTAGGGCTCCGTCTTCTGCAAGAGTTTGAAGAAATCAAATCTCATCCAAATGTTGGGGATGTACGAGGGAAAGGTTTGTTGGTAGGGATTGAATTAGTGGAAGATAAACTGACTAAACAACCGATCGAACTTTCCAAAATCAATAAAGTGATTTCATCATGCAAAGAAAAGGGGCTGATCATAGGTAAAAATGGTGATACAGTAGCAGGTTTCAATAATGTCCTGACTCTTGCTCCCCCACTTAGTATAACTGAAGAGGATTTTTCATTCATCATAGCGACGGTAAAGCGAACGCTAGCTGAACTATGAAAACAAGTTAAAAAACTGAAAATTCGGTCAAATTCATGTATGTACCTGCTGATACACATACTTTACTTTTTTGGTGAGACCGCTGCGTTTAGTTTTAGTACCGTTCAGAGCTTTGATCGGTGCTTTTTTCTATGATCAAGGAAGAAAAAGAGGAAAAGGGATCTATTATGAATTAAAGGCGATATTTTGGAATCGTTTTCCTTGCTTAGTTATAGCGGATGTTCGAAAATGGAATGATAAGGAGTGGTAGAAAATCAATATTAACCGGCAGAAGAGGTGAGGGACATGAACAATGAAGATATAACAAAAAAACTAACATTACATATCCCTGAAATTTTAGGGAGTGGGAATTTTTCAAAGTATGCTGTATTGGTACCGCTTATAGAGAAAGAAGATGGAATTCATGTTCTTTTCGAAGAACGTTCACACAAACTGAGAAGGCAGCCGGGGGATATATGTTTTCCGGGCGGGAAGATAGACAAGCTGGACCATGATGAACAGGCGGCTGCCTTAAGGGAAACATATGAGGAACTTAATTTGAGAAGAGAAGATATTGATAATGTCTTTCCAATCGATTATTTGGTATCCCCATTTGGCATGATTGTCTATCCTTATGCAGGATTTGTTCGTAACCATCAACGGATAATACCTAATCCAGCTGAGGTAGAAACCATTTTTACGGTCCCGCTATCCTTTTTCATGGAAAAACCTCCAGAAATTTATCATGTGAAATATAAAGTAGAACCGCATGAAAACTTCCCCCATGATTTAGTCGTTGGCGGGGAGAATTATAAATGGCAGCCGAAACAGATGGAAGAATATTTTTACTTATATAATGGTCGGGTAATCTGGGGAATGACGGCGAAAATCCTTACCCATTTTATTGAAATTCTTCGTTAGACCCTTCTAAAGCACCTTTTTTTCTCGGTCGATTTCTATTAAACTTTAATTATGGTAAAAGTTAGGTTTTAATAGAAGCGGGGGGATGAGTGGATGAAGTATAGTTTTGAAGTACTTGAAAAAGAACGGGAAATGGCAATGGCTGCACTAGTCAACTTCAATGAAAACCGCGAATACTATGATGAAACCAAAGATCAGGAGCTAAAGCTAGCATACTACAAAGATGGTTCCTTGGACCGAGAAGGTTTGAAGGACCTACTTGTGGCAACCCATAAAAACCAGCTGAACTACTCACCACATCGTCATGTTTACCCATGGGTGGACTTACAGGAAAATGGCCAGCTGAAAAGTCTGTATTCCGGTAAAGGGATGGATCCTGTACGAGTCATTGAGGAAGATATCCGTATACTGGAAGTGTTGTCAAGAGGCATTGCATCAACAAATTCGGAGAATATTCTCGTTAATTGTGAACATGTCGTACCTCAATCATGGTTCGATAAAAAAGAACCGATGAGGGGGGATTTGCATCATCTGTTCGCCTGTGAACCAACTTGTAACAGCAGCCGGAGTAACTATCCATACCATGATTTTGAGGATTATATCCCTGAAAAATCGGCTGCCGGTATAAAAGCGGGTTGCGGGAAATCAGACGAAGGTAAATTCGAGCCTGAATACGGAAAAGGCATCGTGGCGAGGGCTACTTTGTACTTTTTACTCAGATACGAGGGAATCATCGATAGCGGCAAAATTGACCTGGGACTGCTTTTGGAATGGCATCGGCTTTTTCCGGTCAGCACTTATGAAAAACATAGAAACCAGGCTATACATGAAATGCAGGGTAATCGTAACCCATTTATAGATTTTCCCGAAATGGCGGAGAAATGGAATTAAAGAAGGATTATAAAAAAGAGGATTGAAGCTGTAGTACAAGCTTCAATCCTTTTTTATAATAGATTATAAGAATTTTACGCAAACAGGGAAGGGAACTTGAACATCTTTTTGCAATAATGTTAATTTTCCGTCATGTTCATTCCGTGCATATAGTGTCAGGTTTCCTGATTGTTCATTAGAAGCGATCAGGAATTTTCCGCTAGGGTCCAATGAAAAATCACGTGGCCAATGTCCTTCGGTAGAAACCAGTTCCACGAATGCCAGTTTGCCTGTTTCTTGATTGATTTGGTAAACGGCAATACTATCATGTCCGCGGTTTGCGGCATATATGAATTGCCCGTCATCAGAAATATGAATGGCGCTTCCTTGGTTATTTTCCTTGAAATCTTCCGGGACGGTCCGAACCGTTTGTAATTCAGAAAAACTTCCAGTTTGACTGTCGAAGCTCAAAACAATGACTTCCGGTACAAGTTCTGCCATGACATACGCAAATTTACCATTTGGGTGGAAGGTCAAATGCCGTGGTCCGCTGCCGGGCGCAACAGATAAGCTGTTTACTTCTTCCAAAACCCCACTATTTATTTTATAGGTTATTACTTTATCTATTCCGAGGTCGACTACAGCAATGAACCTTTCATCCGGTGTGAAACCAGCGAAGTGAGTGTGTGCTTTTTCCTGACGTTCTTCATTCGGTCCTTGTCCTTCATGTTGAACAGAGGATGATACAGGCAAAGGGGTCGCATCTTCATGAAGCGGATATGATTCAATCACGCCTTCTCCATAACTGGAAGTGACCAAGACCTGTTTCTTGCTGTCAACACTTATATGGCAGGAAGAGCCATTTGATGTCAGTTGTTTGCCCAAGAATGTAAGCTCGCCTGATTCTTCATTAATCGAATAGGCTGAAACTCCACCGCTGCCCGCTTCTTTTAAAATGGCGTAGAGATTCTTTTTGTCCTGGCTGATGGCGACATAAGTCGGATCCGTCAATTCTGCTGCAAGAACCGGTGTGCTGAGTTTTCCTTCTACTGTATCTAAAGTAAAGCGGTAAATACCTTCGCTGTTTCCTTTTGTGTAAGTGCCTATGTATCCAATGATGTTCTGTTGATCATGTTTTGCCATATTTATCTCCTCCAAGAAAGATTTGTGTTTATTTTTATTTTAACATAGATGATACCCATTATATCCTTTTCCCGGTTTATGTTGAGTTGGAACCTTTTTCTTTTAGAAACTTTTGGGGTGCGAAGAAAAAACCCCCGACTAGGGGGTCAAATTTAATCGACTGGCTTTGAGGCTTGAATAGGAATATGCCTAAAATCAGAAACGGAAAATAAACCCTGATCCGTCAGTTTAATTTCAGGGATGACAGGTAACGCCAAAAATGCTAGTGTAAGAAATGGATTGAAATGCCTGTAAGCACCGAGTTTCAATAGGGCTTCATCGATTTTTTTCAATGAATGAACCACATCCATATAATTGCATTCACTCATCAATCCAGCTATTGGAAGGGGAAGGGAAGCGAGAATTTCCCCATTTTGGATTACGATCAATCCACCCTGCATTTTTTTGATTTCCTTAGCTGCCAGCAGCATATCCTGGTCATTCGTCCCGGCAATGATCAAATTATGTGAATCATGGGCTACTGTCGTGGCAATTGCACCTGATTTCAACCCGAGCCCTTTGACGATTCCAAGACCTAATTGTTTGGTCAGATGATGCCTTTCAATAACAGCAAGTTTTAGATGATCAACATGTTCGGAGAACTGGAATAGACCATCATGATTAAGTGTGACCGGTTCAATCGTATGCTTTGTAATCAAGCTGTTTGGAGTTATCTCAATAATATTAGCGAACTCATTTTTAAAATGTATCGCCAAATCATCTCCGGTTATTTCATGAAATTGAACAGAGTGTTTCAACCCGTCATCAATAAACTGTTTCTTATCAGCTGGAAAGTTAAGCAAACGATTGTTCAGAACCATAAGCTTTCCATCTTTAAAGACCGAGTGGATGATGACTGAATTAAGATCATCCAATAGAAGGAAGTCTGCCTTGTATCCAGGTGCAATTGCACCATGTTCTTTTAAACCAAAGCATTCTGCTGCATTAATGGTCGCCATTTGGATGGCGGTAATTGGCGGGACACCTGTTTCTATGGAAAGTCGAACGTTGTGATCGATACTTCCCTCAGATACAATATCATCTAGGTGCCGGTCATCGGTTACGAATAAACAACGGCGGGAGTTCTTCTCATTAATAACTGGAACCAGGTTTATTAAGTCTTTGGCAACCGTGCCTTCCCTGATCATAAGATACATTCCTTTACGCAGTCTTTCTTTTGCCTCTTCCGCTGTAGTGCATTCATGATCCGTTTTAATGCCTGCACTCATATAAACATCGAGCTGTTGTTCGGATAATCCAGCTGCATGGCCATCGATGCTTTTGCCTAGTCTATTTGCATCGTATATTTTTTGCAGCATATCCTCCTCCGTATGTGAAACGGCCGGGAAATTCATGACTTCGGCTAAACCAAGCACTCTCGGGTTTTGATAAAATGAAATTAAATCTTCACTTCTTAAGACAGCACCAGAATGTTCAAACTCCGTAGCAGGTACACAAGAGGGCATCATGAAGTAAAAGTCAAAAGGAAGTTGATCGGATTGTTCAATCATATATTCCATGCCCTTTTTGCCAGAAACATTGGCAATTTCATGAGGATCTGCAACGATGCAGGTCACACCATGTAAAAGGAGGATTTTTGCGAGTTCAGAAGGACTGACCATCGATGATTCAATATGGACATGGCCATCAATGAATGAAGGGCATACGAATTTTCCTGCAGCATCAATTTCCGAAATACCCTCATAACGCCCAATTCCAGCAAAGAAACCATCGACGATCGCAATGTCGCCTGTATAGATATCACCATTGAAAACATCTATGATTTGCCCGTTTTTAATGACGCAATCTGCTGGTCTTCTTCCTGTTGCAACGTCAATTCTCCTTTTAAGCAAGTTTTTTTGCATATTCGTAACCCCTTTGGCAAAATATAACCGGTTAATATTTCACTTTTTCAGTATTGGTTTCCCATGTTCGGAATGGTAAATCGTGGTCATTAAAAGACAATTGTTTCATTTTAATTGTGCGATTTTCCATTGGCAGGGCAAGTTCTTGGTATATAAAGTGATCATCAAAGCCTATAATTGCAGCGTCTTCTTTAGTACATGCGTAATAAATGGCTTTTGGACGTGCCCAATAAATAGCACCGATGCACATGGGGCAAGGTTCGCAGCTAGTGTATATTTCACAATCTGTAAGCTGGAAGCTGTCGAGATTCCTGCATGCATCACGAATCGCCTGTACTTCGGCGTGAGCTGTAGGATCGTTGGCAGTTGTCACATTGTTACATCCTCTGCCTACGACTTTGCCATCTTTTACGATTATAGCACCAAAAGGTCCTCCGTTCTTCGCCAATACATTTTCATATGCAAGCCGAACAGCCATCTCCATGAATTTTACATCCACTAAAAAACACCCCTTCATATATATTGATAACCGAAAAGTACTGATGTTACGTTTATTAACGTAAATATAATAAACAATATACCATATGCATAGGGAAATGGAATATTATTTTCTGAAAATAAAGAAAAAACACTTTGTGTTAGAATATATGACGTGCAATCAAAATGATTTAAAAGAATTTTTACAAATAATAATAAAACTGATATTGTTAGAAGAAAATCATTGGGATTATGAAGGTGATGTGCATGGGGTTTTTGGGAGTTCTTTTACCGATATTCGGTATTTTTGTTTTAGGGTTCATCGGTCAGAAAAAGTTCAAACTTGATACAAAATCGATTTCCACGATGGCATTATATTTAATGTCACCTTTTCTTGTGTTCCGGACTTTTTATTCAGCAGAATTTACTATCAATTATTTTTACCTGTTCTTATTCACGATAGTACTTTGCCTATCTCTCATACTGGTAGTCTACATCATATCTTTTTTCCGCAATTATACAGTCACTGAGACAAGCGGCATGATATTGGCATCGGCATTCATGAATAACGGAAATTATGGAACGCCCGTCATTTTCCTGTTATTCGGAGCAGCAGGGCTCGATTATGCAATCATCCTAATGGTGGGACAGCAGTTAGTGATGTGCACGATCGGCATTTATTTCGCAGCAAAGGGCAGCCCGGAAGGTAATGGAGTTCAAACAGCGATTAAAGCAGTATGTCGAATGCCAATTGTCTATGGAGCTATTGCAGGTACGGTATTTCAGTTCGTGAACATACCTTTAAGCAATTCGGTTATGGAAGCTATTAACCTTGTTGCAAATGCAGCGATCCCTACAATCATGATTACACTGGGAATGCAGCTGGCAAACATTTCACTGAAAAAAATTGCCTATCGAAAGCTATCAGTTTCGCTGCTCCTTAAACTTGCCGTTTCACCAGCCATTGCCTTCCTGTTATCTCTTGCCTTGCCAGTGGGTGATATGGTCAGGCATATCATGATAATCGTAGCCGCCATGCCAACGGCCGCGAACACTACGATGTATGCGCTCCAATTCAATACGGAGCCTGAATTCGTATCAAGTGCCACATTCATAAGTACATCATTAAGCCTGATTACGCTTCCAATCATCTTTTTCTTTGTATTATAGGAGATTATCATTCTAATTATGTGGGCAAACTTATTATATACAAGAAGCGGAGGAATCCTGGCTAACTAAAAGAGGGATCAGGACAGATTATATGAATTGCCCTTTTGATGGACAAGTCTTGGGCTAGGTTCCCTTTGCGGTTAGGGAACGAACTTAGGGACTTGATTTAAGTGTTAATCGGAAACTGATTTTCAACTATATTCATTTAATATTAAAGGGTGAGCTTGTTAAACTGGCGTTTACTTTTTTAAATGCCTGTATTTGATTGGAGGGGTTTTGTGTTCCAGACTAAAATTGAACTGACTAATACTGGAAAGATTGATGCCATTTTAAAGGGAATCGTTCTGAAAACCTATGAAGAAGCACTAGAAGAAAAACTCTTGCTATGCATGGAGTGCGGAGATGTCGATTTTTATATAGCGTACTCAAATAATGAGGAACTTCAGGATGCAATTAATGCAAACTTTGAAATTGATGAATGTGGCGAAATCATGAAATTGGATGAACATCAGGAACTTATGGATGATTTATACGATTATTTCTTGATCATACATAAGGAAAGTGATTTGTTTGATTTTTTTCCAGCAGGTCCATATACTCACGGCGGGGAAATCCGTGAATCGGATACGGATATGCTGGCGCCAAGGGGTTTATATACAGCACCATTTGAAGATGCGATAAAGGAATGATGAAAAAGACAGCAATTGCTGTCTTTTTGTATTTTTAAAAGATTATTAAGCTTTCGGGAAATAAATGTTTTTTTACAAAAAGAGGGAATTTTTTAAGGGAATATCAGTTTAAATTTATCAGTTTTATGAAATATAACAATAATATCATGAAATATGATATCGTTTTTAACAATTTAAAGTTTATATGGTAATTTTAAGAAATATTATATATAATGAAAAATGTGAATATTGAATATATTATTTAAATTACTAGTTTAAAATAACAATAAATCTCGTCTTTTCACTATCATTAACGAAATATTGGGAAATAATATTTGAAGAAAGGATTATACATAAGATTTGATTACAGTAAAGAGAATGCTATATTTAGAATTCTGATTATTATAAATTTTCAGTTTTGGACGGGGGGCTAATTATGATAGTTTTTGACCGAGTGAATAAGTATTATGGCGATTTCCATGTGTTGAAAGAAATTAATCTTACAATTAAGAAGGGGGAGGTGGTAGTGGTCATCGGACCTTCCGGTTCGGGGAAAAGCACGCTGCTTCGATGCATTAATCGTCTAGAGACCATTTCGGAAGGTTCCCTTTCCATAAATGGTTTAAATGTAGCGGATAAAAAAACGGACATAAACAAACTCCGGCGGAATATCGGCATGGTTTTCCAGCATTTTCACTTGTATCCTCATAAAACCGTGCTCGAAAATATCATGCTTGCTCCCAGGAAGGTTCTAGGGCAATCCGAAGAGGAAGCGAAAAAGATTGCACTGAAATATCTGGACAAAGTGGGGATTGGAGATAAAGCGAATTCATTTCCTTCCCAGCTTTCAGGTGGACAGCAGCAACGGGTAGCGATTGCCAGAGGCTTGGCAATGGGGCCCGAAATCATGCTATTTGATGAACCTACCTCAGCCTTGGATCCAGAAATGATTGGCGAGGTACTGGATGTAATGAAAGCACTTGCCCATGAAGGAATGACGATGGTGGTGGTCACGCACGAAATGGGATTTGCCCGTGAAGTGGCGGATCGAATCGTATTCATGGACGAAGGCAGGGTTTTAGAAGAGGCATCACCGGCTGAGTTTTACGCCAATCCTCGTGAAGAGAGGGCTCGTTTATTCCTTAGCCGTATATTAAATCATTAAATAAAAAACAGGGGTGAATTACATGTTGAAGAAAAAGAAATGGTTAAAATTATCTTTGTTATCATTACTGGCTGTCATTTTATTAGCTGGATGCGGCGGGGGGAATGATTCAGACAAAGCTGAAGAGGGTGGAGGTAAAGACAAAGAAAAAGATGTTCTCGCACAAGTGAAGGAAAAGGATAAGATCGTTTTTGGGGTGAAAAATGATACAAGGCTATTCGGATTAAAGAACCCTAGTACTGGAGAAGTAGAAGGCTTTGATATTGATATTGCCAAAGCACTTGCAGCAGAAATCCTTGGTGATGAGAATAAAGTTGAATTTAAAGAAGTGACTTCTAAAACTAGGATGGCATTATTGAATAATGGTGATATTGACGCGATTGTAGCAACCATGACAATCACGGAAGATCGTAAAAAAGAAGTTGACTTCACTGATGTTTACTTTGATGCCGGACAATCTTTGTTAGTCAAAAAGGGCAGCGATATCAAGGGTATTGATAGTTTAAAAGGGAAAAAGGTATTGGCCGTCAAGGGTTCTACTTCTTCCATAAATATCCGTGAAAAAGCTCCTGAAGCACAAGTGCTTGAATTTGAAAACTATTCCGAAGCGTTCGCTGCACTTAAATCCGGACAAGGGGATGCATTGACCACGGATGATTCCATCCTTTATGGAATGGCAGATGAAGATCCAAGTTATGAGCTTGTTGGCGGTACATTTACGGAAGAGCCTTATGGGATTGCCGTGAAAAAAGGAAATGCTGAATTTGTTGAAGAGTTGAATAAAGCCCTTAAGTCACTTAAAGATTCAGGCAAGTACGATGAAATCCATGATAAATGGATTAAACATTAATCATTTTAGCAAATGTATAAGGGAAGCTGACCTGAAATAACATTTGAACATTTGTCTGTGAGGATGAGCGTTTTGCTCATCCTTACTAGTTAAAGGAGTGTATGCCGTGCTTGATTTCTCCATTTTAACAGAGAATTTGGATATGTATTTATTAGGCTTTAAAAATACGATCATGTCTAGTTTGGTCGCGCTGGTAGCGAGTTTGATTCTTGGTGTGCTAATTGCCATCATGAGGATTGCGCCAATAAAGCCACTAAACTGGCTGGGTACCGCTTATGTCGAGTTCATTCGTAACATACCGTTATTGATCATTACCTTTTTCTTCTTTCTCGGTCTTAAACTAAGCGGTCTATACGCAGGGACTTTAGCTCTGACCATTTACACTTCATCTTTCATAGCTGAGGCAATTCGAGCAGGCATACTTTCCGTGCCAAAGGGCCAAATGGAAGCTGCCCGTTCTTCAGGTCTGACATATGGACAGGCAATGAGGCTCGTCATACTGCCGCAGGCCGTTAAAATAGTCATTCCTCCTTTAGGAAACCAATTTATCAATCTAGTAAAGAATTCTTCCATTTTAGCCGTCGTTGCAGGACTCGATCTTATGTACCACGGGGATTTGATTTCTTCAAGGACATTCGTCGTGTTTGATGTGTACATTTTCGTTGCAGCGTTTTACTTAATACTTACCATTCCTTTAAGTTATGGCGTTGGTTATTTGGAAAAACGTCTGGCTAAGAGTAATTGAGGGAGGTATAAGATATGGATTTTGCAGGTGCCTATTCACCAGATAATCTTAAGTTTTTATTAGAAGGATTTTGGGTAACGCTCCAGGTAGCTTTTATCTCCATTATTCTAAGTTTCATTATTGGCGGGCTTGTAGGAATAATCCGTTACGCAAAGGTGCCGGTGTTATCACAAGTATTAGCTTTGATTGTAGAAACGGTACGTAATTTACCTCTGTTATTAATCATATTTTTTACGTATTTTGCTTTGCCGGAGGTACGGATTAAACTGGAAATCATTCCAGCAGCCATTGTTGCCTTGACAATTTTCGAGTCAGCCATGCTTTCTGAAGTCATTCGAAGTGGGCTGAAATCCATTGATAAAGGCCAAATGGAAGCTGCCCGTTCATCAGGCTTGAGCTATACACAGGCATTGATACATATTATTCTGCCCCAAGCGCTGCGCCGCATGGTTCCTCCTATTGTCAGCCAATTCATTTCTTTATTAAAGGATACTTCTTTAGCTGTTGTCATTTCTTTGCCTGAACTGACCCATCATGGTCAAATTATATATGGGCAAAGTCAAAAGTATTTAATACCGATTTTGATCCTGGTGGCTCTCATGTACTTCATAGTGAACTATAGCCTTTCTTTGGTAGCCCAGAGACTTGAATTGAAACGAACCTAAAAAAAACGACTCAGTAATGAGTCGTTTCAGACTGTAGACAAACTCGATGAAAATCGAGTTTGTCTACAGTCTTTTTATTTAAAAAAGGTTGCAGATGATTTCAGAAATCTGCTCCCTTTCCGCGGACTGTCTGACAAGCCTCATCAAAGCAAGCGCCTGCGGGGTCTCGGCTAGCCGGTTACTCGGCAGGAGTGTCGCAAATTTCTTCAATCCAA
>NZ_JAGGQJ010000027.1 GCF_018613325.1 Bacillus sp. ISL-34
GACATGTGGAGCTGACTGATACTAATAGATCGAGGACTTAACCAACGCTTTAAAAAAATGAAATACCTTCTTATTATCTAGTTTTGAAGGAACAACGTTCCTTTTATGTTTGGTGGCGATAGCGAAGAGGTCACACCCGTTCCCATTCCGAACACGGCAGTTAAGCTCTTCAGCGCCGATGGTAGTTGGGGGTTTCCCCCTGTGAGAGTAGGACGCCGCCAAGCCATTTCAAAAGATCAGCCATCCGGCTGGTCTTTTTTTGCATAATGCAAAGAAAAATCATTGGAAATAAAGGGATTATCAATTATGGAAACTTTTATAAAGACATACACGTATTGAAATTCTTCATCATACATTGTTAAAAGCATCCCCGGTTCTCTTAAACTATTTAAATTAATGTATGCGAACAATGGTTTTTGGGGAGAATGCAGGTATGGAGGTGGAGATGTTGGGGACAACAACAACCAAAACAACGGCAGGGGAAATGTGCGCGGTTTGTGAACAAATAAAAGGGATGGGTATACATCTATATACGACTTTTATTTGTGAGGAGTGCGAAAAGGATATGATCGGGACGGATACGAACGATCCCAAGTACCAATATTACTTAAAGCAATTAAGAAAAGTCACTAATCCTGAAATATTATCATGAAAAAATAGTTTGTGGAAAGTTAAAGAGTCAGAGAAAAAAGAAATGGTGTGTTTCTTTAGTCTCTGATTCTTTTTTTGGTACTTTAGAAGAATGCTTGCCAATATGTTTCAAGCTCCAACCAGACTGTTCGGGGATACATAATCGCCTTTCTGTTGTCGCAATATGAGATAAAATTGAACTTATTTGATAAAATGAAAAAAATACTATGATATGAGGGAAGAGAAAAATGAATCAATCTCAGACACCATTGTTTGATGCAATGAGTGCTTTTCATAAAAAAAGCCCAATATCTCTGCATGTCCCAGGACATAAAAATGGGTGGGTGTTTAGTAAAAAGGGCCAAGCCTTATACAATCCCCTGCTTGGTATTGATGCCACGGAGATAAGCGGTTTAGATGACCTGCATGCTCCAGAGGGCGCCATTTTAAAGTCCGAGCAACTACTCGCTGACCTATATGGGGTAAAGCGGAGTTACTTTCTCGTTAATGGGTCAACCGTAGGCAACATTGCCATGATTCTTGCTACCTGCCGGGAAGGCGATAAGGTCCTTGTCCAAAGAAACTGCCATAAATCAATTTTACATGGATTGATGTTAGCGAATGTACAACCGATCTTTTTACAACCGGATTATTATGAGAAATGGGGCATTGCTGGCGGTGTGGGATCAACATTAATTGAAGAAGCCTTGAGTGTACATCCAGATGTAAAAGCCATCATTGTTACATATCCTAATTATTATGGTCTTGGTGAGGACCTGACGGAAATGGTAAGACTCGCACATCAAAAGGGGATTCTTGTGCTGGTGGACGAGGCACATGGCGCTCATTTTCAGTTAGGCAGTCCGTTTCCAAAGCCGGCCATTTTGGCAGGGGCAGATGCCGTTGTCCATTCAGCGCATAAAACACTGCCGGCCATGACGATGGGGTCATTTCTTCATGTGAATTCATCCTTGGTTGATGTCGATCAAGTATCATTCTATTTACAAATGCTTCAGTCGAGCAGTCCATCTTACCCGATTATGGGATCGCTCGACTTGGCAAGGGCCTACTTAGCCGGTTTTACATCAGAAGATAAAAGTTCACTTATTGAAAAGATATCAGATTTCAGAGGGGAATTAGGTGCCCTGCAAACAGTAAGGGTGCTGGAGGCGCCACTAGGCACCTCGGCAGACCCGTTGAAAGTAGTCATTCAATCAACAAATGGTTTAAGCGGGTTTGAGTTACAGCAGCTATATGAAGCCGAAGGCATTTTTACGGAATTGGCTGACCCTGATAATTTATTAATGATTTTACCTTTATTAAAAATGGGTACCGAATTTCCTTTTCATGAAATCGTTCAAACTATAAAAAGTGCCACTGAAGGAAGAATTGGAAACAAGGAAGCAGATCTTGGGGTCAACTGGCCTGATCGAAGGTCAATGACAGGACTTGAAATGCCATACTCCGTCATGAAGCATAGTAAATCAAAACCTGTCGCATTAAGGAAAGCAGTGGGTGAGGTATCTGCTGAGATGGTCATTCCTTATCCGCCGGGCATCCCTTTAATTATGTCCGGGGAAATGATTACTCCTGAGCATATATCCATTTTGGGAAGCCTGCTAGAACTGGGATCAAGGTTTCATGGCGGTTCCTCCCTTTCAAATGGAGAATTGATCGTTTATGAAAGCGGGCAGACTGGTTAAAATGTTATACTACAAACAAAGAACCTTGGAGGTACATCGATGAAACGTGGTATTTTTATAACAATGGAAGGGCCTGAGGGTGCCGGGAAAACAACAATTACCCAAATGCTTGGCAAGGCTCTGCAACAAGAAGGCTACCAAGTACTATTAACGCGTGAGCCAGGTGGAGTTCCCATTTCGGAGCAAATCAGGGAAGTGATCCTTAATAAAGATAATACAGCCATGGACTCGAGAACAGAGGCTTTATTATACGCAGCAGCAAGGCGTCAGCATTTAGTGGAAGTGGTCATGCCTGAGTTGGAACGGGGGGGAATTGTCCTCTGTGACCGATTTATAGACAGCTCGTTAGCCTATCAGGGCCATGCAAGGGGTTTGGATATAGAAGAAGTTTACAATATCAATAAATTCGCAATTGGAGATATGATGCCAGATGCCACGTTCTTTTTTGATATCGACCCAGAAGAGGGGTTGAGACGTATCCAGTCCAATGGGGAAAGGGAAGTGAACCGGCTGGATCTTGAAGCCCTCGACTTCCATAAAAAAGTTTGTGAGGGGTATCAGTTCATTATAAATAGATGGAAAGACCGTTTCATCATCGTGGATGCAGGCCGGACAATAGATGAAGTCTTTGAGGAAACGAAAGCCGGCTTGTTGGATTTTTTAGCGAAAGCGGGAAACTGAATATATAGGTTTCCATATTATTCAACCAATACTATTCCAGGCAAGGACTAGTTGATATAATGGAGTTAGTAAAAATTCAGAGTAACCGGAGGATGATGAGAAATGAAAATGATCATTGCTGTCGTTCAAGACAAGGATAGTCATCGCCTGCTGAATCAATTAGTGGAAAATAATTTCGGAACGACCAAGCTAGCCAGCACTGGCGGGTTTTTAAAATCAGGTAATACGACTTTTATGATCGGCACAGAGGATGAACGTGTTGACCAAGCCATCCAGATCATCAAACAGAATTGTCAGTCACGATCCCAATTAGTATCACCGGTTTCACCGATGGGCGGGAATGCCGAGTCCTATGTACCTTACCCAGTGGAGATTCAAGTAGGCGGTGCGACCATTTTTGTTCTGCCGGTTGAAAACTTTTTACAATTTTAACGGTAAGTTTCAGGGAGGTTCATTATGAAAATCAACCATGATATCCCTATTAAGCTTGATAAATCGCGTCAGGATGCCAAACAGTTTCAAACCGGGAATGGAAGATTTCAACAAATGGTCCAGACACAGGATCAAAAGATGCAAATCCAAACATTAAACCGTTTGATAGGCGATATTGAAGGGGCGGGTCAGCGTTTAGTAAGGTCACGTACTTTTAGGGAATTGGCAAAATATAAAGCATTGGTGAAACGGTTTGTTAAAGAAGCGGTTGAATATGGACTTGAACTGAAGCAATCCACGAGCTGGAACGAATATGGACAGAGCCGGCCGTTGAAAACCGTGGAAACGATAGATGTAAGATTGGTTGAGTTAAGCGAGGAAATTCTTAATAAAGAGAAAAGCTCGCTTGAAATATTGGAAATGATCGGCGAGATTAAAGGTCTTCTGATTAATTTATATACTTAAGTGAGTTGATGGTTTTGGATAAAACATGGCAGGACATGAGTGAAATTCAGCCGCAGGTAATGACGATGCTGCAAAATAGCATAACGAAGAACAGGGTGGCTCATGCGTATTTATTTGAAGGGGAAAAAGGGACGGGTAAGCAAGAGATAAGCAATGTCTTTGCCAAAAGCTTACTATGTGAGGCCCCGACAGCAGGTTATGAGCCATGCGAACTTTGTCGGAATTGCAAACGGATTTCAAGTGGGAATCATCCTGATGTCCATTTGATAGCAAAAGACGGTCTCTCAATAAAGAAAGAACAAATCAAGGGACTTCAGGAAGAATTTTCAAAAAAAAGCGTAGAGGCAGATCGAAAGGTTTATATGATTGCCGATGCGGACAAAATGTCGGTGGGGGCAGCCAACAGTCTATTGAAATTTTTGGAAGAACCTTCGGCTGATACTGTAGCAATATTGATGACCGAACAGCTTCAGAGGATTCTACCGACTATATTATCTAGGTGCCAAGTGATTTCGTTCAAGCCATTATCTCCGGAGAATGTGAAACGGAAGCTGATAGAACAGGAGTTAGAACCACAGCTGGCCTCGGTCATCGCACACATAACACAAAATGTGGAAGCTGGAATCGAGCTTAGCCATGATGAATGGTTTGTACAAGCTCAAAAAATAGTGGTAAAATTATATGAAGTGTTAAAACTCAATTCCTTGAAGGCATTGCTGTACCTTCAGACGGATTGGTCCACACACTTTAAAGAAAGAGAACAGGTAGACAGAGGTCTTGATTTGTTACTTCTTATATATAAGGATTTATTATACATTCAGTTGGACAAAAAGGACTTCGTTGTATTCCAAAATAAACTGAAGGAATTTGAAACTCACGCTCTTCATCTTTCCCCAAGACGCCTTGCTGAACATATGGGTTGCATTTTGGAAGCAAAAAGGAAGCTGATGTCCAACACGAATCCACAGCTGTTGATGGAACAGCTTGTGCTGAATTTGCAGGAGGGATCATGATTTGTATGATGTTGTAGGTGTCCGTTTTAAAAAGGCGGGCAAAATATACTACTTCGATCCGGGTGAATTCACTATTCCTAAGGACGATTTTGTAATAGTGGAGACTGTCCGCGGTGTTGAATTCGGTAAAGTCGTTACAGCCCGTAAACAAGTAGATGAAAACGATGTTGTCCTGCCATTGAAAAAAGTACTTCGGGTCGCTGATGCAAAAGATAAGCTGATTGTAGACGAGAACAAGGCGGCTGCAGAAGAGGCTTATTCTATATGTTGTCAAAAGGTTATAGAGCATAAGCTGGATATGAAGCTGGTTGATGTGTCATATACTTTCGACAGAAATAAAGTCGTATTTTATTTTACAGCGGATGGTCGCGTGGATTTCCGTGATTTAGTCAAAGATTTAGCTGCCATATTCAGAACCCGCATAGAACTGCGCCAAATTGGGGTAAGGGATGAGGCAAAGATGCTTGGTGGCATCGGACCTTGTGGCAGAATGCTTTGTTGCTCCACATTTCTTGGGGATTTTGAACCGGTTTCCATCAAAATGGCGAAGGATCAGAATTTATCATTAAACCCTACAAAAATCTCAGGTTTATGCGGTCGATTGATGTGCTGTCTGAAATATGAAAATGATGAGTATGAAAGTGCGAAGGAAATGCTTCCTGATTTAGGTGAAATGATTAATACGCCTGGTGGCAAAGGCAAGGTAGTGGGGCTTAATATTCTAGAACGCGTACTTCAGATTGAACTAATCGAGCAAGAAAGAGTATTAGAGTATACTCTAGATGAGATTCTTAAAGAGGGAGCCGTTTCTATTCAAGCCACAGATTATTAAGGTGGTGGGAGAGCGTGGATAAGAAAGATATTTTTGAGTCGGTGACCAATATGGAAACCCAGATAGGCCAATTATATAAGCAGCTTGGAGAATTGAAGCAGAACTTAGCTGAAATCCTTGAGGAAAATCAGTCGCTCAAGCTGGAGAACAAGCATTTGCGCCATCGATTGGGCCTTGTGGAAGTCGAAACTGAGCCTGCTGCAGTAAAGGTCAAACAAAAAGTGAAAAACCGTACAGCAAGTGCGGACAAGGTTATGGATATCGGGGAAGGCTATGATAATTTAGCCCGTATCTATCAAGAAGGCTTTCATATTTGCAATCTGCATTTTGGCAGTTTGCGAAAAGAAGGGGATTGCCTGTTCTGTTTATCTTTTTTAAACAAGAAGTAATAATGGAATAATATAAAAGATGTTCCATCTCTTTTACGTGATAGATAGACCGTTTACAATATATAGTGATTCGGGGTCTGACGCATACTATGAGTCAGACCCCTTTTTGTACGATAGTAATGTCGAAGCATGGACCCTAAACATGCTTTTTTCCATACATGATTAGGAGGGTAACAGCAATGGTAGAACTTAAAGGAGATGAGCGCCTGGATTATCTATTGGCTGAGAATTTAAGGATCATCCAGAGCCCGTCGGTGTTCTCTTTTTCATTAGATGCCGTTTTATTATCAAGGTTCGTAAATGTCCCGATCCAAAAAGGGAAAATCGTAGATCTTTGCTCAGGGAATGGGGTCATACCTTTGCTGCTGAGTACAAGAACGAAAGGGAAAATTACCGGTGTTGAAATTCAGGAACGGTTATATGACATGGCCCAGAGGAGCATGGACTATAATGGGGTATCCTCCCAGATCGAGATGATTCATGGGGATATAAAGGAAATTCCAAAACAGATAGGGTATAGCAAATATGATGTCGTTACTTGCAATCCACCCTATTTCCCGACGCCATCTATCGAGGAAATTAACAAAAATGAGCATTTTGCAATTGCCCGACATGAATTAATGTGTAATCTAGAGGACGTCATGCGTGTTTCAAGTCAGTTGCTGCGTCAAGGTGGGAAAGCGGCATTCGTTCATAGGCCGGGCCGTCTGATGGATATCCTCCATTTCATGAGGATGTACAGAATTGAACCGAAGCGACTGCAATTCGTTTATCCAAAGGCTTCAAAAGAAGCGAATACGATTCTTATTGAAGGGATAAAGGACGGCAATCCTGATTTGAAGATTCTTCCTCCGCTTGTTGTATATAATGATCAAAATGAGTATAATCCGGAAATCAGAAGGATTTTATATGGAGAAGAATAAGCATTATTTTTATGTTTTAAAATGCAGGGACGGCAGTTATTATGCTGGGTATACAAATAATTTGGACCGTAGGATTGATGCTCATAATCAAGGCAGGGGTGCAAAGTATACACGAGGACGGACCCCGGTTGAACTGATTTATCATGAAATATTCGAAACACAGACATTGGCCATGCAGGCTGAATATAAATTCAAGCAATTAACAAGAAAACAAAAGCAAAAGTGGATGGCAAAGGAGGATACATGATATGTGGCAGCAAAAGAGTTTTGAGAAAGAAGGATTGGAGCCAGCTCTATATCTGGTTCCTACACCGATAGGAAACCTTGAGGATATGAGTTTCCGGGCTTTAAGAATCTTAAAGGAAGCGGATGTCATTGCTGCTGAGGACACGCGAAATACAAAGAAATTATGCAACTACTTTGAAATTTCGACACCTATCGTCAGTTACCATGAACATAATAAGGAGTATAGTGGGAAGCAGATGCTTGAGAGGCTTCGATCTGGAGAGGTCATCGCATTGGTAAGTGATGCTGGCTTGCCGACGATATCCGATCCGGGATATGAACTTGTCAAAGAAGCCATTGCTGAACAGTTTAAGGTCATCCCGTTGCCGGGGGCCAATGCTGCATTAACTGCATTGATCGCATCTGGACTGACTCCGCAGCCTTTTTACTTTTATGGCTTTCTACAACGGGGAGCAAAAGAAAAAAAGCAGGAGCTGGAAAAATTAAAAAAAATGGAATCGACTTGGATCGTTTATGAATCACCACATCGACTGAAAGAAACATTGAAACATATGCATGAAATTTTAGGTGACCGTCAAATAGTATTATGCCGAGAATTAACCAAGAAGTTTGAAGAGTTCATTCGAGGAACTGTTAGTGAAGCATTGACATGGGCGATGGAATCCGAAATTCGCGGTGAGTTCTGTTTAATTATAGAAGGAGGGCAATGGTCGGAGGATGAACCTGAAGAAGCTTGGTGGATGGCCCTTGACATCGTCGGTCATGTTAAGCATTATATGGAAACCAAGCAGCTCACTTCAAAGGACGCAATCAAGCAGGTCGCGAAAGATCGTAATATGCAAAAACGCGATGTATATCAAGCGTATCATATTGATATACAAGAATAATAAACATAAAAAAAACTTCCGAAGACCGGAAGTTTTTTCATTTCATTTATTTAGAAGCAGTGAAGTTTTGTTGAATTTCTTGAATAAGTAATTCTGCACCTTCACGACTAAGAATCAATTTACCATTTGCAAGTGTAAGGTTGTTATCGGAAACTTCACCAGTAACTTGGCAAGTCATGTTTGGTTTGTATTTTTTCAAGATGATGCGCTCATCATCAACATAGATTTCAAGAGCATCTTTCTCAGCGATACCCAATGTACGACGAAGTTCGATTGGAATAACCACCCGGCCTAACTCATCAACTTTACGAACAATACCTGTAGATTTCATTTATAATTTCTCCTCTCAGTTACAATCTAGTACCCTATTTCTATTTTTTTCGCCAATATTCGACAAATTTTTTTATAAATTTATAATACCAGCCATTCCCAAATTCGTCAATGATTTATTTTCATTTTTTTGTAAGAAATAGCATGGCCGATTTCGTGTAACAAAAACGCTTTTAAAGGGAAGAAATCGATTATGTCTTTAATAAAGAAAAGGCAGGCTACAAAGAACTCCTCACTTCACCAGATTTCGACAAAGTGTACCAAATAAAACATACTTCATTATTATATGATTAAATATAATTTAGTTTCAAAACAAAAGTTCTGAATTAAGGATAATTTTCTGAAAAAGTTTATGAATATGTGAGTTGTTGCACAAAAAAAGAAATTTAGGTATATTTTGTTGAGGTAAGAGGTAATGCTGTCATAAGGGAAGTTCACGTCCAGGACACTTATTTTTAAATATAATTTTTTAATTCTATCAACATGATGATTAGATTAGTGATTATTGTCGCATATAGCGTTAAAATAGAGATAATAACTTATATATATTCTTATTGGCTTGGGCCAGTCCCATAGCCGGTTTTTCAAAAGATGAGGAGGGAACGAAGTGCAAGATAAATTAAAAACATTCTATATCACGACACCCATATATTATCCGAGCGGTAATTTACATATAGGGCACGCGTATACGACAGTGGCAGGGGATGCCATGGCTCGTTATAAAAGGATGCGTGGCTTCGATGTCATGTATTTAACAGGCACTGATGAACATGGTCAAAAAATCCAGCGTAAAGCGGCTGAGGAAGGAATCACTCCACAGCAATATGTCGATAATATCGTATCAGGGATTAAAGAGCTATGGGAAAAGCTTGATATTTCATATGATGATTTCATCAGGACGACGGAAGATCGCCATAAAGAGGTTGTAGCCAAGATATTCAAAAGGCTATTGGACCAGGGTGATATATACTTGGACCAATATGAAGGGTTATATTGTACACCTTGCGAATCTTTCTTCACGGAACGTCAGGTGGAAGAAAGCAATGGAAACTGTCCTGATTGCGGCAGGCCTGTTGAGAAGGTGAAAGAGGAATCTTATTTCTTTAAGATGAGTAAATATGCGGATCGGTTACTGAAGTTTTATGAGGAAAACCCGGACTTCATTCAACCGGAATCCCGCAAAAACGAAATGATCAATAACTTCATCAAGCCTGGATTGGAAGATCTGGCCGTTTCACGAACTACTTTCGACTGGGGCATCAAGGTGCCGGGAGATCCAAAGCATGTCATTTATGTCTGGATAGATGCTTTGACCAATTATTTAACGGCATTAGGGTATGAGACGGATAATGATTCTAAATACTTGAATTATTGGCCGGCCGATGTACATCTGGTCGGAAAGGAAATCGTTCGTTTCCATACGATCTATTGGCCGATCATGTTGATGGCTCTTGACGTGCCGCTTCCAAAGAAAGTCTTTGCCCATGGATGGCTTCTCATGAAAGATGGTAAAATGTCCAAATCAAAAGGGAATGTAGTCGATCCCGTTACATTGATTGATCGTTACGGTTTGGATTCTTTACGCTACTATTTATTGCGTGAGGTTCCATTTGGTTCCGATGGAGTTTTTACACCGGAAGGGTTTGTTGAACGGATCAATTTTGACCTGGCAAATGATTTAGGGAATTTATTAAATCGAACAGTTGCAATGGTCAATAAGTATTTTGATGGTGTGATTCCAAATTACGAAGGATCCAATGGCGAATTCGAAAAGGCTTTGCTTGAAATGAACCAAGAGACGGTAGGCAAGTATGAGGAAGCTATGGAAAACATGGAGTTTTCAGTTGCACTGACATCCATTTGGCAACTCGTGAGCAGAACTAACAAATTCATCGATGAAACCCAGCCATGGGCTCTTGCCAAAGATGAATCAAGGAAAGAAGACCTTGCTAGTGTCATGGTTCATTTGGCGGAATCTTTACGCAGGACGGCCATCCTTTTGAAACCGTTCTTGACGCAAACACCGGAAAAAATCTTTGCTCAGCTTAGCATCAAAGATGATGTGTTAAAATCCTGGGAAAGTTTAGCGGAGTTCGGTCAAATTCCTGCTGAAACAAAAGTTTTGAAGGGAGACCCGATCTTCCCTCGTTTGGATATGGAAGAGGAAGTTTTATATATTAAAGAACAAATGCAGGGTGATGCCCCTAAGGCCGAGGAAAAAGTTGAAGAGGCGATTCCCGAGGTTGATGAAATCACTATTGATGACTTTACAAAAGTGGAGCTTCGTGTTGCTCAGGTCATGGAAGTTGAACCTGTAAAGAAGGCGGATAAGCTTCTTAAACTTCAGCTTGATTTGGGCTATGAGAAACGGCAAGTCGTATCAGGCATTGCACAGCATTATAAACCCGAAGACTTAGTAGGCAAAAAAGTGATATGTGTAACGAATTTGAAACCTGTTAAACTTCGTGGCGAGCTCTCTCAAGGAATGATTTTGGCGGGAAGCCAGGATGGTGTACTATCAGTCGCTACTATAGATTCATCGATTCCAAATGGTTCAAAGGTGAAATAAACCGATCAAAACATAAAGGTGTTTCATATGAAACATTTTTATGTTTTTTTCTTTATGCTTTTGGAAAAAGTAATTTTATACAGGTTTTGTTTTTGGTGCTGCATTTATTTGTTGGGCATATAGGGTCCTTTGTAATCTGTTTGTTACCAAATTGTGAAACATAAAACTTTCATTTTTTAATAAAATAGTGCTAGAAAGGAAGAAAAATAATGTTATTTGATACACATGTACATGTTAATGCGGAACAATTCAACGAGGATCTCGAAGACGTAATAGAAAGAGCTAAGGAAGCAGGAGTCAATAATATGGTAGTCGTTGGTTTTGACCGGCCTACTATTATAAGGGCAATGGAGTTAATAGAAGCTTATGATTTCATGTATGCCGCAGTCGGCTGGCATCCTGTCGATGCTATAGATATGACAGAAGAGGACTTACGATGGATCGAGGAATTATCCAACCATCCAAAGGTTGTGGCCATTGGTGAGATGGGCCTGGATTATCATTGGGATAAATCACCGAAAGATGTTCAAATGGAGGTGTTCAGGAAGCAAATCCGATTGGCAAAAAAGGTGGGGCTGCCCATTATCATCCATAATCGGGAAGCGACCGCGGATATCGTGAACATACTCAAGGAAGAAGAGGCATCAACGGTTGGAGGCATCATGCATTGCTTTAGCGGGAGTGCGGAAACGGCTTTGGAATGCATCAATATGAATTTTTATATTTCATTGGGTGGCCCTGTGACCTTCAAGAATGCAAAAAAACCAAAGGAAGTGGCAGCTGCCGTACCTTTAGAACGTTTACTGATAGAGACCGATTGTCCATACTTGGCTCCCCATCCTTATAGGGGGAAGCGTAATGAACCTTCGTATGTGAAGCTTATTGCTGAACAAATTGCAGAAATCAAACAACTCACGATAGAGGAAGTTTCCCTGGCAACAACAGAAAATGCCAAGAAATTATTCGGCATTAACTGACATTTTTTTTTACAATATCTCCCGGGGTTCGCTAGCTGAAATCGCACTTTTTTAATGTTTCAACAAATCTCACTCCAACTATAGGCTTATTATGTCGAGAAGTCGCCCTTTCCTTTTCAATTTGGAATATGCATAATAGGTAGTAATTTCCTGAATGAGAAGTGAATGGGTTGACAGCTTGATAACTAAGTCTATATAATCACCGGGAGGAAGGAGGAGTTTTTCATTCTATTAAAAACTATGAAAAACCTTATTCCCAAACCTTTTGGGAAGAAGAGAATGGCAATTGCCATTTGCAGTGCTATTCTTGTTTCTACAGCATTGGGAATACTAATATATCAAGGAACAAAGGATACAGTAACAATCATGCTAGACGGAAAAAAAGAGGTAGTGCGTACACACGCGGCTACTGTAAATGATATGTTGGAAGATTTAGAGATTACCGTTCAAGCCGCAGACTATGTCCATCCTTCAAGAGCCACAAAGGTTGATGATGATTTAGAGGTGGTTTGGGAGCCTGCACAAAAAATCGTAATGGTACAGGATGGTAAGACGGAGGAAGTTTGGTCCACTGCCGATACGGTAGATGAACTTTTAAAAGACCAAGATCTTAGTGTGAAGGAACAGGATAAGATCACCCCTTCAAAAAATACGAAGCTGAAAGCGAATATGGAAGTTGCCATAGACAAAGCCTTTTCACTGAAATTAGTGGTAGGCGGAGACGAAAAGCAGGTATGGTCAACTTCGACTACTGTCGCTGACTTTTTAAAGCAACAAGGGGTAAAACTCAATGATTTGGATCGAGTTGAGCCAGAATTAACCGAAAAAGTTGAAGCTGAGAATACGGTAAACGTAGTTCGAATTGAAAAAGTCACCGATGTAGTGGAAGAACCAGTTGACTTTGCTGTCATAACAAAAAAAGATGACTCTTTATCAAAAGGGAAAGAGAAAATTGTCAAAGAAGGAAAAGACGGACTCATTTCCAAGAAATATGAGGTTGTTAAAGAAAATGGCAAAGAGGTCAAAAGAGAATTACTTTCAGAAAAAGTAGTTAATAAAAAGCAGGATAAAGTTGTAACGGTCGGAACTCGAACGACGGTTGCCCAGGCATCACGCGGAGTAACTAACGTTAGTTCTTCAAGTGGAAAAGAAATATACGTATCATCAACAGCTTATACTGCCAGTTGTAAGGGCTGTTCCGGTGTCACGTCTACAGGCGTAGATCTTAAGAGTAATCCGGGTGCGAAGATCATTGCTGTCGATCCAAGCGTAATTCCTATGGGGTCGAAAGTATATGTAGATGGATACGGCTATGCTGTAGCTGCTGACAAAGGCGGAGCAATAAAGGGAAATAGGATTGACGTCTTCTTTTCCTCAAAAAATGATGCCTATCGTTGGGGTGTAAAGAGAGTAAAGGTTCGCGTATTGGACTAATAAGGTTTCTCTCGCAGGAGATGAATTCGTCTCCTGTTTTTTGCGTTTTATTTTCCATTTGTTGAAAAACCCTATGTAAAACTGTTTTAATAAGATAGACGTCTCACTATTCCATAAGATTTCAATTTATGCGTGTAAGCTTTCATAAATGATCTTGACTGATTCTCTATCCAGAAAAATTTTACGGGGGACCGGTAACGTTTATCCAAGAGCCAATCAAAGCGCTTGCGCTTTTCTGTATGGAGGAAACCATGAAAAAGATTAAAGAAATTATTGTTGTAGAAGGAAAAGACGATACGGTAGCTATAAAAAGGGCTGTTAATGCTGATACAATTGAAACCAACGGTTCTGCGGTGAATGAGTCCTGTATTGAGCAGGTGAGGCTTGCACAAAAGACGCGTGGAGCCATCATTTTCACAGACCCTGATTTTCCTGGTCAAAAAATCAGGAATATCATTTCAGAACAAGTAAAAGGCTGTAAACACGCCTTTTTAACGAAGGAGGAAGCCCTTCCTAAGTCAGGTAGAGGAATTGGTGTGGAACATGCTTCTCCTGAGGCAATTCGTAATGCTTTAAAGGATGCCCAATTAATGGATGAAGAGGCTTCAGAAGAGATTTCACAGCAGGATTTAATAGATGCAGGTTTAATCGGGGGATCCGGTGCCAAGGAACGAAGGGAAAAACTTGGATCTATTTTAAAAATCGGGTTTACCAATGGTAAACAGTTATATAAGAGACTAAAAATGTTCCAAATATCAACTGATGCTTTTGAGAAAGCGATGGTACAGATAATTCAGGAGGAAAAAAATGAATAAGGATATTGCAACCCCTGTCAGAACGAAAGAAATATTAAAGAAATACGGATTCTCCTTTAAAAAGAGCTTAGGCCAAAACTTTTTAATCGATACGAATATTTTGAAACGTATTGTCGAACATGCCAATTTGACAGAGGAAAGCGGCGCCATCGAAATTGGGCCGGGAATCGGGGCATTGACGGAACAACTGGCGAAAAGCAGCAAAAAGGTTGCGGCCTTTGAGATTGATCAGCGTCTACTGCCCATTTTATCGGATACACTGTCTCCCTATAACAATGTAAACATCATTCACGGCGATGTTCTCAAAGCTGATGTCAAGAAAGTAATCGAGGAGGAATTCGCTGGCTTCTCGGACCTGATGGTTGTTGCAAATCTGCCATACTATGTCACGACGCCGATCATTTTAAAGCTATTGTCCGAGGACCTGCCCATTAGAGGCATCGTGTGTATGCTGCAAAAGGAAGTGGCTGATCGAATTGCCGCAAAACCGGGGACAAAGGAATATGGTTCTTTATCCATTGCGATTCAATATTATACCGAAGCCGAAACAGTGATGATCGTACCCAAAACGGTATTCATGCCTCAGCCTAATGTTGATTCAGCTGTAATCCGCCTTACCTTGCGCGATAAGCCAATCGTCAAAGTCCTGGATGAGGATTTCTTATTCACTGTGACCCGGGCGAGCTTTGCACAGCGCCGGAAAACGATATTAAATAACTTAACCAGTCAGCTGCCGGATGGTAAATCGAAAAAAGAACTCATACTTGCCGCTCTCGAAGCCTCAGAAGTTGATCCTTCCAGACGAGGAGAAACACTGAGCATCAAAGAATTTGGCCGCTTAAGTGATGCGTTATTGCCGAATTTCAAATAAAGATAATGTGAAAGATTCAAGTCGGAATGGGGTCACTCCCAGCTTCCGGCTTTTTTCATTTTGAAATCGGACTGCCATGATGTAACGTACCCGAAAATGTATTCAATCCCCACCTTTCACCATTCAAGAATGGTTCGCATAACTTAAGAATGAAAATAAACTAGGGCGGGCTGAAAATAAGTCTTCTCATGGGGTGGGGCCATGAATATTCAAATAAACGATATTGTTGGTCGGGTTTCTTATAAATGCGACGTGTTGTTCCGGGTAATCGATATCCGTGATATTGACGGAAGGCGTGAAGCTATTCTTTATGGCGAAGATATCCGATTGATTGCAGATGCACCTTTTCAAGATTTAATGATCATTAATGATAATGAAAGAAATGATCGACAAAGGTCGAATGAGGTACTTCAAGAACAATCTTACCGCTTATTAACACAAGATCTAGAGCTGCAACAACAAAAAAATGGCTATCAATCGAGTAATGGCTATCGGTATAGCGGTGAATACTTTCAGATACCAGGGAGGGTCCTCCATGTTGATGGGGACGCATCTTACTTAAAGAAATGCATGGATCTATATCAGAAATTCGGTATACCGGTCAATGGCATCTATTGCAATGAAAAGGAAATGCCCCAAAGAATCGGGGGTTTGTTGGACCATTATCGGCCGGACATTCTTGTTGTCACCGGTCATGATGCCTATTCAAAATCAAAAGGACCGATGTCCGATATCAATGCCTACCGTCACTCAAAGGATTTTGTACAGACAGTTAGAGAAGCGCGAAGGAGGGTTTCTCATTTAGACCAACTGATTATATTTGCCGGGGCTTGTCAATCGCATTTTGAATCGCTAATCCAAGCGGGGGCAAATTTTGCAAGTTCTCCTTCCCGTGTTAATATACATGCTCTTGATCCGGTATATATCGTTGGAAAGATAAGCTTTACGCCATTTTCCGATCATATTCATGTATGGGATGTCCTTCGGAATACTTTAACGGGAGAAAAGGGGTTGGGAGGAATTGAGACAAAAGGGGTGTTACGGACCGGGTTGCCTTTCAAGCCATTTCAGGAAGAATGAACGAGCTGCATTTTGAAAGAATGCAGCTTGCTTTTGGTAGGGAAGAATTCGGATATTCTCGCAAAAAAACGGGTTTTTTGCTTGTTAATGGCACTAAGTAATAATTTAACTACGAAAATTCGGTTTAATAAATAATGAAATAGTTCGTTTACATAATTTTTCATTTCCCAGGATATAATAAAATTGTTCGCGATTTTGCCGAATTTCAAATAAAAATATATTGACTACATTTTTAAGTGCTGATATAATTTATTATTTTGTTTGCGTATATTTGTGAATTGTGATATACTTAACTTAGTGAGGTGGACCGAAAATGCCAAAAACTCTAGCTGATATTAAAACTGCACTTGATTCAAACCTAGGTAAAAGATTGCTCTTAAAAGCAAACGGTGGAAGAAGAAAGACTGTAGAACGATTTGGAACTTTGGCGGAAACTTATCCGGCTGTTTTTGTAATTGAGCTCGACCAAGATGAAAATGCGTTTGAAAGAGTATCTTACAGCTATGCGGATGTTTTAACGGAAACCGTAGAACTAACATTTTTAAACAAACAACAAGAGATTTAACTTAGACGAGGCAGCGAACAACTATGTTTGCTGCTTTTTGTTTTGTATAAAATACCCTGTGGGCCCCAATAAAGGCTTAAAAAGGATGTAATGAAATAGCGTATGATGCAAACACTAGGCATGTGACGGCATGTGAAAGGGGTTGCTTCGCTTGAGCAGGAAAAAAGGGATTATGTCAAATGATCTTAAAGAGGAATTGGCTAAAGAACTTGGATTTTACGATGTTGTCCAGAAAGAAGGCTGGGGAGGAATCCGGGCCAGGGACGCAGGGAACATGGTAAAACTTGCTATCGAAAAAGCACAACGTCAATTGGTGAACAAGGAGTAAGATAAAACACTTAATTGTATCATGCCGTCATGTTGAAAGTAGCCGGACTCTTTATACAATGTATAGCTATATTCATTTTTGCTTACATTGTAGTTAAGGAGTCTGGTTTTTTTATGTATCGGTGAATGCTATATGGATATGTAGCAAGTCTTTTGGGATGAAGGAAGTGGCTGCTCTCCCATGTACCTACATGTGTCTATTCTCCTCTAAAGGCCAATCTTCGCTTCCTTACATTGAAATTACGATGAAAAAACCTTTAGAATATAAACAAATATGATAGAATAGGACAAGAACTTTTAAGAACGTTAAAGTAGGTGGACATATTGAAGCTTATGGAAAAAGCCCCGGCTAAAATTAATTTGGCTTTGGATGTGCTTTTCAAACGGCCTGATGGGTATCATGAGGTGGAAATGATCATGACGACAGTCGACCTTGCCGATAGAATTGAACTAAAGGAAATAAAGGGAAATCATATTCAGATTCTATCCCATAATCGATTTGTTCCGGATGATCATCGGAATTTAGCTTATCAAGCCGCATTTATTCTAAAGGAACGTTTTGGGATCAATAAAGGTGTTTCTATAACAATAGAGAAAAATATACCTGTAGCAGCAGGACTTGCTGGTGGAAGCAGTGATGCCGCAGCTACCCTGAGAGGCTTAAATAGACTGTGGAAGCTTGGTCTTTCCATGGATGAACTTGCGGAAATAGGAGCTGAAATTGGCTCTGATGTTTCATTTTGTGTATATGGAGGTACGGCATTGGCAAGAGGGCGCGGGGAAAAAATCACGCATCTTCCTGCACCGCCAAAATGCTGGGTCATCTTGGCCAAACCGACGATCGGCGTTTCGACTGCTGATATATACAAAAGGCTCCAAACTTCAAAAATGGAGCATCCTGATGTACCTGGGATGATTTCGGCTATTATGGAGAACAATTATCACGCTGTATGTGATGGGTTGGGCAATGTTCTGGAACAGGTGACATTGCAGTTATACCCAGAGGTTGCGAACATTAAAGATCAAATGAAGACATTTGGTGCAGATTCGGTCTTGATGAGCGGAAGCGGTCCGACCGTTTTTGGTTTGGTGGAACATGATTCGCGCATGCAAAGAATTTATAATGGACTTCGCGGATTTTGTGATCAAGTCTATGCGGTCCGTTTACTTGGTGATCGAAACAATCTTGAATAGAAACGTACATTAGTGGTATAGTTGCTATATAATATTCGGAATTCACAAAGGGGGTGTCTCAATGAAATTTCGTCGCAGCGAGAGGCTAGTCGATATGACCAATTATTTATTAGAACATCCGGGGGAACTTGTTTCGCTGACTTATTTTGCTGAAAGGTATAGTTCGGCAAAGTCCTCGATCAGTGAAGATTTGACGATCATCAAAGATACCTTTGAACAGCGCGGGATAGGATCTTTAACAACCGTTCCAGGTGCGGCCGGTGGAGTGAAATATATTGTTTCCATCAAGGAAGAAGAAGCCAATGCCTTCATTGACGGATTATGCGATACGATCGCCAGTCCCGAAAGGTTGCTTCCTGGCGGTTATCTATATATGACAGACATATTAGGACATCCGCAAACCGTGAATAAGGTTGGAAGGATAATCGCTTCAATGTATGCCAAGAAAAATGTCTCAGTCATCATGACAATGGCAACCAAAGGGATATCATTAGCATACGCCGTGGCAAATTATTTGAATGTTCCAGTTGTCATTGTAAGAAGGAATAATAAAGTAACGGAAGGTTCTACAGTGAGCATCAATTATGTTTCTGGCTCTTCAAAGAGGATTCAGACTATGGTACTCTCTAAGAGAAGCTTGGTTGAGGGTTCGAATGTATTAATTGTAGACGATTTCATGAAGGCTGGGGGTACCATTAACGGTATGGTCAGTCTATTGGATGAATTTAAGGCAACAGTTGCCGGAATTGCGGTGCTGGTCGAATCCGAACATACGGAGGAGTGCCTTGTCGAGGACTATGTTTCATTAATCAAGTTGACGCAGGTGGTTGAAAGAGACAAGAAAATCAATGTCAGCCGAGGGAATTATTTTACGAAAAAGGAATAGGGGGAACCATTTGATGAAAACGATACATACGGATGAAGCACCGGCAGCGATCGGACCATATTCACAAGGCGTGATCGTGGATAAGTTATTTTTCAGTTCAGGACAGATCCCACTTACTGCTTCTGGTGAGATGGTGACAGGGAATGTCAAGGAACAAACACACCAGGTCTTTAAGAATCTCCAAGCTGTATTGAAAGAAGCTGGGGCTTCATTGGAAACTGTCATTAAGGCTACAGTATTCATTAAAAGTATGGACGATTTCGGTTCGATTAATGAAATATACGGAGAATATTTTTCTGCCCACAAACCTGCTCGCTCTTGTGTAGAGGTTGCTCGGCTTCCTAAAGATGCACTAGTGGAAATAGAAGTAGTAGCGCTCGTTAAATAAACGGGCGTTTTTTTTTATTTTTTAAGGGGAATTCGTAATGGGTAATTTTCTCGTAATAAAGGGTGATTTTTAGTATTTAAGAAAACTAGGCTGAATTTTCTAAAAAAATTACAGATAATAGAAGGAGTTCACGTTTTTTTGTTGAATATGTACTTTAAGTTTTAACAACAACAAAAAGGGATGGTGAGCTTAAATGGAAGTAACTGACGTAAGATTACGCCGTGTGAATACGGATGGTCGTATGAGAGCTATCGCATCAATTACACTGGATAATGAATTTGTGGTTCATGATATTCGTGTGATCGACGGAAACAATGGTTTATTTGTAGCTATGCCAAGTAAACGAACTCCAGATGGAGAATTCCGGGATATCGCTCATCCAATCAATTCCTCGACACGTGGGAAAATTCAAGAAGCTGTCTTGACAGAATATCATCGATTGGGAGAACTTGAAACTGAATTAGAGGAAGCTGGAGCAGGTGCTTCTTAAAATAACCTTACTTTTACACTTTAAATTTATAATTCGTGCATCTAGAGCCTACTTCATAAGTAGTGCTCTTTTTTATTTATTCAAAAACATGTAAGTTTAGAACTTGTCTGCTCATCATACAGACATTTGCTTTAATGAATTGTTAAACCTACGTTGTTTCTTCAAAATTTTAAGTACCCGTCCTTTTTATTTTTTAAACCTTTTTGATTGAAATTCATGTAAGTGGGATTAAGGGGCTGCCACTTACTCTAGCCATCCAGCTGAAGATGAAATGAACCGGTAACCTGATTTCGGAATGGGAGTTAACAAAGGGTGAAGTATGCCCAAATGGCTTGTACATAGGGCATGACGCAATCATGGCGGTGTTTTGGATAATGGGAGTGGCTGGTGTTATAAAGGGGAGGAGACATGGTTTCTGTTTCATGCTGTTAATGAAAATGACATCGACCATGATGTGAAATAATGCTCAAAGGTCCAATAATAACATTTGTAAGGCTGTCGGAAATCGAACTTTTTTCACCTGATCGGTTGACAATTATATGTACTTTTAATTGTTACCTTGAAAAGAATCACTATTTGAGATAATATTTTTAGTGGATAAAAAGGTGAAAATGGAGGCCTGTTATGAGTAATCGCTATGCAATAATATTGGCCGCTGGGCAAGGTACTAGGATGAAATCTAAGCTTTATAAGGTTTTGCACCCTGTTTGCGGGAAACCAATGGTACAACATGTTATCGATCAAGTCAATCAACTTCAAATAGAAGATATTGTAACAGTCATCGGCCATGGAGCTGAAAAGGTTCAAGAACAACTTGGTGATTCATGCAAGTATGCCTTACAAGAACAGCAATTAGGTACGGCACATGCGGTAATGCAAGCGGAAAGCGTTTTATCCGTAAAAAGTGGTACGACCCTTGTTATTTGCGGTGATACGCCTCTGATTAAAGCGGAAACGATGAAAGAGCTTATAGCATTGCATGAGCAAAGTCAGGCGAAAGCAACAATCTTAACAGCATATGCAGATAACCCTGCTGGCTATGGAAGGGTCCTTCGCGGTGAAGGCGGACTTGTAGAAAAAATCGTCGAGCATAAGGATGCCTCTGATGAAGAAAGATATGTTAAGGAAATAAATACCGGTACATATTGCTTCGATAATCAAGCATTGTTTAGCGCGCTGAAAAAGGTTTCAAATGAAAATGTCCAGGGGGAATATTACTTACCGGATGTTATTGAAATCTTAAAACAGGAAGGCGAAGTGGTGACGGCCTTCCAATCCAGTGATTTCGAAGAAACATTGGGTGTGAATGACCGTGTGGCTTTATCGCAGGCTGAGCAAGTTTTACGGAAACGCATCAATGAAACGCATATGAGGAATGGTGTAACGATCATCGATCCGCTTACTACGTTCATTGAAGCTGATGTACAAATCGGGCAGGATACAGTCATTAACCCTGGGTCATTCATTAAAGGAAAAAGTATTATCGGGCAGGATTGCTTAATTGGTCCGAATACGGAAATCAGTAATTGTGAAATTGGTGATGGAACGGAAGTCCTCCAATCGGTTGTACACGAAAGCAGTATTGGAAGTTTTGTAAAAATCGGTCCATTCGCACATGTTAGACCTCAATCTGATATTAAGGATTCCGTTAAGATTGGTAATTTTGTCGAAATTAAAAAGACCGTTTTTGGCAAAGGAAGCAAGGCCTCACATTTGAGTTATATTGGTGATGCAGAGGTTGGGGAGAATGTTAATATAGGCTGCGGATCTATTACCGTGAATTACGACGGTAAAAATAAATATTTGACGAAGATTGAAGACAATGTTTTCATAGGCTGCAATTCTAATCTAGTTGCACCTGTGACGGTAGGAGAAGGAGCATATGTAGCTGCTGGGTCAACCATCACGCATGATGTACCGCAGGAAGCACTATCCGTTGCTAGGGCTCGTCAAGTTAACAAAGAAGATTATGTCAAGAATTTGAAATTTAATAAATAACCGACGGAGGTCATCATGTCAAATCAGTATTTAGATCCTAATTTAAAAGTATTCTCTTTAAATTCAAACTTCGATTTAGCTCAGGAAATTGCTGCTGCAATCGGTGTTGAACTTGGAAAATGTAGCGTAACAAGTTTCAGTGACGGTGAAGTTCAGATTAATATTGAAGAAAGCATTCGTGGCTGTGACGTATACGTAATCCAATCAACAAGCCAACCAGTCAATGAAAATTTAATGGAACTTTTAATTATGATCGATGCTCTTAAACGTGCTTCAGCTAAAACGATCAATATTGTAATGCCATATTACGGTTATGCCCGACAAGATCGTAAAGCGCGTGCGCGTGAACCGATTACAGCTAAACTTGTCGCAAATCTTTTAGAAACGGCTGGTGCCCACCGTGTAATCACATTAGATCTTCACGCACCACAAATTCAAGGTTTCTTCGATATTCTGATCGATCACCTTGTTGCTGTTCCGATTTTAGCTGATTTCTTCAAGGAAAAAGATTTAAGTGATATCGTCATCGTTTCCCCAGATCATGGTGGTGTAACACGTGCCCGTAAAATGGCCGATCGCCTAAAAGCGCCGATCGCCATTATCGATAAGCGCCGCCCAAGACCGAACGTGGCTGAAGTCATGAACATCATTGGTAATATTGAAGGGAAGACAGCAATACTGATTGATGACATCATCGATACTGCAGGAACTATTACACTTGCGGCCAATGCCCTTGTGGAGAATGGCGCTAAAGCAGTGTACGCTTGTTGTACACACCCAGTCCTTTCAGGTCCTGCCATCGAAAGGATTCAAAATTCAACGATTAAGGAATTGGTCGTGACTAACTCGATTGCCCTATCTGAAGATAAGAAAATCGATAAAATTGTTGGACTTTCTGTAGCACCTTTGATTGCAGAGGCAATTATTCGTGTGCATGAGGAACAATCAGTCAGCACATTATTCGATTGATAACAAAATAAACGAAAACACGGCGGGCCTTCAGGCTCGCCGTATTTTCGTTGAAAAGTTTCAGAAAATATTTAATTCTTAGTTGACAGATGTGAATAGTAATAATAAAATGGCTATACAAATCCAATTAATATTGAATGAAAAACTGTACTAACGCAAATGCATACTGGTTAACGCCGATCGGACTACCGAAGGCTCCTTTTCACTTACCAATAGAACATTAGGCATCATTTTGCCCTATTGTCCTACTGGTGAAGGAAAGGAGCCTTTTATTTTTATATAAATAGTTTAAGAAGGGTGTGCAGAATATGAAGAAAAAACGAAAGATATGGCTGCTGTCCATCTTCAGCATCTTCATGCTGATAGTAAGTGCATGTGGGCAGGAAAAGAACAGTTCCACAAGTGCTGACGCAAAAGAATCAGATAAAACCATCCGAATCGGTTATCAAAAATTCGGGACATTAAATATTTTAAAATCAAAAGGGGATCTGGAAACACATTTAAAAGAAGTGGGATATACCGTCGATTGGACTGAATTCCCTGCAGGACCTCAGCTGCTTGAAGCCTTGAATGTCGGCAGCCTTGATTTTGGGCACACAGGGGAGGCACCGCCGATATTTGCACAGGCAGCCAAGGCTCCGCTTGTCTATATTGCCAATCAACCGGCAAACCCATCAGGTGAGGCTATAGTCGTACAAAAGGATTCACCCATTAAAAATGTGAAAGATTTAAAGGGAAAGAAGGTTGGTTTGAATAAAGGTTCCAATGTTCATTATCTATTGGTAAAAGCTTTAGAGGAAGCAGGACTTGCTCTTGATGATATTACCCCGGTTTACTTACCGCCGGCAGATGCGAGGGCTGCTTTTGAAGGAAACCAAATTGATGCCTGGGTAATATGGGATCCATTTTTATCAGCGGCGGAATTGGAACTTGAAACGAAAACGATCCGGGATGGAGAAGGACTGGTGGCGAATCGTGAATTCTTCTTGGCAACTGATTACTTTGCCGATAATGAAGAGGCTTTGAAGATTATCAAAGAAGAACTGACAAAGGCTGATAAATGGATTGAAGAGAACCCAAGAGATGTTGCTGAGTTTCTATCTCCGGAAATTGGCATGAGTGTTGAGGCATTGGAAAAAACACTAAATAGAAAAGAATATGGACTTGAGCAGATTTCCAATACCGTTTTGGATGATCAACAAAAGATTGCCGATACTTTTTACAATCTTAAATTAATCCCAAGCAAGATTAATATTCTGGATGCTTCAGCAGATCTTAAAAAACATTAAGGGGGAATTACAAATGAAAGTTTTTTGGTTTTTACCATCTCACGGGGAAAGTCGCTATTTAGGATCAACAAAGGGAGGACGAGCAATCACGCTTCCTTATTTAAAACAAATAGCACAGGCTGTCGATCATTTGGGATTTGAAGGAGCTTTGCTTCCGACGGGAAGGTCTTGTGAGGATGCATGGGTAGTGGGTTCTTCATTGATTTCCGCAACGGAAAGAATGAAATTTCTAGTTGCGATCCGACCAGGTTTAATGTCGCCAACCTTGGCTGCCAGGATGGCCTCGAGCTTCGACCGGCTGTCGAATGGACGACTCTTGATCAATGTAGTAACTGGAGGGGACCCGGTCGAATTGGCCGGTGATGGCGTATTTCTGGATCATAAGGAACGATATGGGCAAACAGATGAATTTCTTGATATCTGGAGAAAGGAAATGTCCGGGGGTAAAGTGGACTTTGAAGGGGAGCACCTAAAGGTCGAAGGCGGGGATATCCTGCTGCCACCTGTACAAAAACCGTACCCACCACTCTATTTCGGAGGTTCATCCGGTCCGGCCATCGATATATCAGGAAAGCATATTGATGTGTACTTGACCTGGGGTGAGCCCTTGGTGCAAGTTGCAGAAAAAATTGAAAAGGTACGTAAAAAGGCAGCAGAATATGGACGTGAGGTCAGGTTTGGCATAAGGATGCATGTCATTGTAAGAGAAACGGAAGAAGAAGCTTGGCAGGCAGCGGAGGAACTCATTAAATATGTGGATGACGAAATGATTGAAAATTCGCAAAAGATTTTCAAGAGATTTGATTCAGTGGGCCAGAAGCGGATGTCGCAACTCCATAACGGAAACAGGGATTCGCTTGAAATCAGCCCTAACCTATGGGCAGGTGTAGGTCTTGTGCGCGGGGGAGCCGGCACGGCACTAGTCGGGAGTGCAGAAAATGTTGCTGCCAGAATGAAGGAATATGAAGAAATCGGAATAGAATCCTTTGTTTTATCTGGATACCCTCATCTTGAAGAAGCGTACAGAGTTGCGGAATTATTATTCCCATTACTCCCTGTTGATCGGCTGCAAGGTCCCGTTTCAAAAGCTACGAGCCCATTCGGGGAAATACTGGCTAATGACCACTACCCTACAAAAGGAAGTGAAATTGAAGATGCAGAAAAAGTTAAACAAAAAGTTCAATAGGTTCCACCTCATATCATGGCTTGTGCCCATTCTCCTTTTGGCAACTTGGCAGCTGCTGTCTTTGTGGGGGATTTTGTCGGATCGGATATTGCCTGCCCCGACTGAAGTGTTTCAAGCAGCTGTCGCTTTATTGGGGACAGGTGAACTTATTGATTTCATCGGCATCAGTGCTCAGCGTGCCTTCATCGGCTTTTTAATAGGCGGGATCATTGGTTTTGTACTGGGTTTATTAAATGGATTATCATCCATTGCTGAAACCTTATTCGATACCTCGCTTCAGATGTTGCGTAACATTCCGCATTTAGCTTTAATACCGCTAGTGATTCTATGGTTTGGTATAGAAGAAGAAGCGAAAATCCTCCTTGTCGCTTTAGGGGTTCTGTTTCCTATCTATTTAAATACATTTCATGGAGTGAAATCGGTGGATAAGGGATTAATCGAAGCGGCGAGGGTTTATGGGTTAAGTGGTTTTTCTTTATTCTGGAATGTGATCCTCCCTGCAGCCTTTCCATCCATTTTGGTGGGTATCCGCTTCTCCCTTGGAATCATGTGGGTCACATTAATTGTCGCAGAAACAATATCCGCCAATTCCGGAATAGGATATATGGCCATGAATGCCCGGGAATTCATGAGGATGGATATTGTTGTTCTCAGTATTCTCTTATATGCCTTATTGGGGAAAATATCAGACGTTGCAGCCAAAATGATTGAAAAAAGATGCTTAAAGTGGCATTCATCATACCAATGAGGAGGTCATTTATATGAAAAATGGAAATTCGTTGGAGTTGCAGAGTGTAAGAAAGGACTTTGGCGAGTTTGAAGTATTAAAGGGAATGGACCTCACTTTTAAAAAAGGGGAATTCGTAGCCATTGTCGGTAAGAGTGGATGTGGAAAGAGCACATTGCTTCGTCTTGTGGCAGGACTGGAAAAGCCGACGGGCGGGCAGATACTGGTGAATGGAAAGCCATTGAATGGATTAAATAAATCGTCACGTACGATGTTTCAGGATGGAAGGCTTTTTCCTTGGAAAAAAATCCTTGAAAATATCGGTGTCGGCTTGAAAGGGGATTGGAAGCCAAAGGCAATGGAATTATTGGAGCAAGTGGGTCTTGCTGATCGGGTAAATGATTGGCCATCCGTTTTATCAGGGGGGCAGAAACAAAGGGTGGCATTAGCGAGGGCATTGGTGAACCAACCTGACATTCTCCTCTTGGATGAGCCGTTAGGGGCATTGGATGCTTTGACGAGAATTGGCATGCAAAGACTGATTGAGGAACTATGGAGAAAAAAGGACTTTACTGCCTTGCTTGTTACACATGATGTTGAAGAAGCCGTACTGCTTGCCGACCGTGTCATATTGATCGAAGAAGGCAAGGTTGTCATGAATAAGGAAATCAATCTGCCGAGACCACGGAAAAAGGATAGCATTCAATATTCATCACTAACAGCCCAAATTCTTAACCGGGTGATGCAAGTTGAGGTGGAAATGGAAAACAAAGCGATTCGCGCTTGAATTAGGGAAAAAATGAAAAAATATTTTGCGGCGAATTCCTATGTTTACCATATGTTTATTCTCTTCTTGCTCCCTTCGGATTTTACCTTTCATGTTTAATGATTCACCATTTAGGGAATTGTTAAATATAGAGAAACTTGTAAATTATATTTAGGAAGGCGGAGGATGTATGAGTAATATATTAGCTGCAAAAGAACGTACGGATTCAAAACACTCTAATTTAAGGAATTTGAGAGAAAGCGGCGAAATCCCTGCGATAGTATATGGCAATAAAAGTGACAGTACGGCCATTTCAGTCAATAATATTGAGCTTCAAAAGACAATCAAGGAAATAGGCCGCAATGGCATCATTTCTTTGGACTTGGAAGGTAAGAGTTATAAAGTCATGCTCTCTGACTACCAAAAGGATCCAATAAAGAACTCCATTTATCATGCAGATTTTTTAATTGTAGATATGTCCGCCCAATTACAGGCACAAGTTCGCGTTAACCTTGTCGGTGTTTGTAAAGGCGTGAAAGACGGCGGTGTCCTTCAGCAGTCTCTTCATGAAGTGACGGTTACGGCTAAACCTAATGACATTCCTGACTCCATCGATGTTGACGTTACCGAACTTCAGGTAGGAGATACAATCTACATATCCGATATCCAAACGAATAAGCAAGTTAAAATCGACAACGATGGTGAAGAAGTCGTTGCATCTGTTTTGGCTCCTCGTCAGGAAGAGGAAATAAGTACAGGTGAACAGCAGGATGGCGGTATCCCTGAAAATGAAGAAGGCAGGGAAACCAAGGCATCACCAGAGTCATGATGCCGGGATTAAACAAGTGAATCGTGATATAATAGACGTAGCTCTTTACGAGTTACGTCTTTTCAATCTAGGGGTGCATCCATTTATACCGGACCATTTTTTTGCAATGGATTCCTTTAATTGGGATTTTTCCTAATTAGTTCTCCGGTCGCTTGCAGGCCAGCTTGAAATTAGGGTACTATTTTTCTAAGGTCAATGATCTTGGAAAAACTTCGTCCCACCGTAACTCCCTAAATAACCGTAATGACGGAGTGTGAATCATGAAAATTATTGTAGGGTTAGGGAACCCAGGTAAACAATATGAAAAAACTCGGCATAACGTCGGATTTGAAGTAATAGATGAGTTATCCAAAAGATGGTCGATTCCACTTGATCAAGCAAAACATAAGGGAATCTATGGTGTAGGAATGGTAAAGGGAGAAAAAGTTTTATTGCTTAAACCCTTAACCTACATGAATTTGTCAGGAGAATCCATTTCGGCTGTCATGCATTTCTTTAAGGTGGATATCGCGGATGTTGTCATTATATATGATGACCTTGATTTGCCACCAGGGAAGCTTCGCCTTCGTCAAAAAGGAAGTGCAGGCGGCCATAATGGGATAAAATCTTCAATTGCGCATTTGGGTACGCAAGAATTCAATCGAATCAGAATAGGCATTGGCCGCCCGATTGGCCGTATTCCGGTATCTGACTATGTGTTAGGGCGTTTTTCGCCTGAAGAATGGGATCATGTCGGTGCAATGATCGAAAAAAGCGCTGCTTCTTGTGAAGCCTGGTTGGAAAAACCATTTATACAGGTCATGAACGAATATAACCAATAAGCAGAGAGTAGATATAAGTAAAGAATAATATCTTCCTGTTTCGCTGAATAAAAACCCTCTACTTTTGTACATACTAACACTATTACTAAAATAGGGGGTTACCGAATGGCTCTCCATTATCGATGCCGACATTGCGGAACTAAGCTGGGCTCAATAGAGGCACACTCACTGAGTACGGAGCAGTTAGGTTTTAATCAACTTACCGATGAAGAGCGACAAGAGATGATCGTTTATGATTCTGAAGGGGATATGCATGTAAGGGCGATATGTGAAGACTGTCATGAATCGCTGCAAAGAAACCCTGATTTATATGAAAACGATTATATTATTCATTAGCGGGAGAGGGCTTTGGACAAAATCCAAAGCATTTTTCCGTTTTTCTGGAATACCAAGGGCACATAAAATTGCCGTTAATAAAAAGGACGCTTGGTGAAATGGCCAAGTTCTAATACAAGGATTTCAAATGGTTTTCGCACGTTAAGAGAGGGGGGGAAGAAAATGAATGGATTACAGAACTTGTTCTCCAAACAAGATGATGTTCATTCGTTAATAGCCGGCATCGATGAAGGACTTAAGGAGCAAATCGTCTCTGGTCTGACAGGTTCCTCGAGATCACTATTGCTGGCTTCCGTATATGAAAAGACGAATAGGCCTATTTTGCTAGTCACCCATAATTTATTGCAAGCACAAAAATTCCATGAGGACTTATCCAGTTTCATTCCCGAGGAAGAATTATATATATATCCAGCCAATGAATTGATTGCGGCTGATTTGAGTGTAGCCAGCCCGGAATTAAGGGCCCAACGTGTAGAGGCATTGAACTTTTGGGCGGAGGGAAAGAAAGGGATTGTCATTGCGCCAATTCCCGGGGTTCGTCGTGTGCTTCCTCCAAAGGATATATGGAAGAGGCATCAGCTAGCGTTTAATTTAGGGGAAGACATCGAGCTTGAACCAACGCTCAATAAGTTCATTGCCATGGGGTATAACCGGTCTGAAATGGTTGCTTCTCCAGGTGAATTCAGTATCAGGGGCGGCATCATCGATATTTATCCGATCACCGAACCTAATCCAATACGAATTGAATTATTCGATACCGAAATAGATTCAATAAGGACTTTTTCAAGCGAAGATCAGCGATCTATCGAGAAACTCAAGAAAGTGACGATCGGTCCCGTCAGTGAGGCTTTGCTAGAGACGGAGCATATCGAAAGAATCATAACAAGGCTCGAGAGCGGATTAAGTAAAAGCTTGAAGAAACTTAAAGATGAGAAAACAAAGGAACAGCTGGTTCAAACGATCAGTTATGAGCTTGAACAGCTGAAAATGGGGAATAAACCCGACAAAATCTTTAAATACTTAAGTTTAGCGTATGAAGATCCAGCTAGTTTAATAGATTATTTACCGGTAAATGGTTTGGTTTTCTTGGATGAAATCAGTAGAATCCAGGAAATCAATGATTCTTTGGAAAAGGAAGAGGCTGGTTGGTACACGGACCTTTTAAGTCAGGGACAAATTATCCATGACATAAAATTGGCTCATCCCATGCAGGAATTAATAATGAAATCCAGCAGGCCGTTTGTATACCTTTCATTGTTTTTACGGCATGTGCCGCATACGAATCCTCAGAATATCCTGAATTTTGCCAGTAAACAAATGCAAAATTTCCACGGACAGATGAATGTGTTCAAAGCTGAACTGGAACGTTGGAAAAAAGGAAAATACACAGTCGTCATACTTGGACAGGATGAAGAACGGGTAAAAAAGCTGCATTCAGTTTTAGCCGATTATGATATAGAGGCCGCTGAACTGTTTAATGCGAACAGCATCCTTCCCGGTAAAGTACAGATTTTACGCGGCAGTCTGAATAGCGGCTTTGAATTGCCTATGCAAAAATTCAGTATCATTACGGAAACGGAATTGTTTAATAAGAAATCAAAGAAATCGATACGGAGACAGAAACTATCGAATGCGGAGCGAATCAAGAGTTATTCCGAACTGAAGATCGGTGATTATGTCGTTCATGTTAACCACGGTATCGGTAAATACTTGGGTATTGAGACCCTTACGATAAATGGGGTCCATAAAGATTACCTGAATATCCGTTATCAAGCGGATGACAAATTGTATGTTCCTGTCGACCAGATTGATCTTGTCCAAAAATATGTCGGTTCTGAAGGAAAGGAGCCGAAGCTTTATAAGCTCGGCGGAACGGAATGGAAACGTGTCAAAAGTAAGGTCCAATCATCCGTTGAGAACATTGCCGATGATTTAATCAAGCTGTACGCAGAAAGAGAAGCGGCAAAGGGCTATGCCTTTTCACCTGATGGTGACATGCAGAGAGAATTCGAAACATCATTCGCTTATAACGAAACGGAAGATCAATTACGTTCCATAGTCGAAATCAAAAAGGATATGGAACGGGAACGGCCGATGGATCGTTTATTATGCGGCGATGTTGGATATGGGAAGACCGAGGTGGCCATCCGGGCCGCTTTTAAAGCCATAATGGATGGCAAACAAGTTGCATTCCTGGTTCCGACCACAATCCTCGCCCAGCAGCATTATGAAACATTAAGGGAGCGTTTTCAGGATTATCCGATTTCGATTGGTCTTATGAGCCGTTTCCGGACTAAAAAACAGCAAACGGAGACGATTAAAGGATTGAAGGCCGGCACGGTGGATATTGTGGTTGGCACGCATAGGATTTTATCCAAAGATATCGTGTACCGCGATTTGGGACTGCTTATCATTGATGAAGAACAGCGCTTTGGCGTTACACATAAGGAAAAGATCAAACGGTTAAAGACTAATGTCGATGTACTGACTTTGACTGCGACGCCGATTCCAAGGACCCTTCATATGTCGATGTTGGGCGTGAGGGATTTGTCCGTCATCGAAACGCCGCCTGAGAACCGGTTCCCAATCCAAACTTATGTCATGGAGTATAATGGCTCGTTGGTAACGGAAGCGATAGAACGGGAATTGGCCAGGGATGGTCAGGTTTATTTCCTTTACAATCGGGTAGAGGATATAGCAAGAAAAGCAGAAGAAATTTCCATGCTGGTGCCCGATGCCCGTGTCACCTATGCTCATGGGCAAATGACAGAGCAAGAACTGGAAGCCGTCATGTTCGGCTTTTTAGAAGGCGAATATGATGTTTTGGTAAGTACAACCATTATAGAGACGGGTGTTGATATCCCGAATGTCAATACGCTTATAGTGAATGAAGCGGATAGAATGGGACTTTCACAGCTCTATCAGCTGCGTGGCCGTGTAGGGCGATCCAATCGAGTGGCATATGCATTCTTCACTTATAGGAAAGATAAAGTGTTGACGGAAGTGGCAGAAAAACGACTTCAGTCCATTAAGGAATTTACAGAATTGGGTTCAGGGTTCAAAATCGCGATGCGTGATTTATCCATCAGGGGAGCTGGAAACATTTTAGGGGCTCAACAACATGGCTTCATCGATTCAGTTGGTTTTGATCTGTATTCACAAATGTTGAAAGAAGCGGTAGATGCGAAACGTAATGACCAACCAGCCGAAGAAAAGAACACCCTTGAAATTGACGTTGAAGTGGATGCTTATATCCCTGATGCCTACATAATGGATGGACATCAGAAAATAGAAATGTATAAAAGGTTCAGAGGTATTGCTTCTCTTGAAGAAGTGGAAGAATTACAGGATGAAATGATTGATCGTTTCGGAGAGTATCCAGAAGAAGTTTCCTATTTATTCTTGATTGCCGAAATGAAGGTATATGCTGAAAAGGCCGGGATTGAAAGCATTAAACAATTAAAGCAGGAAATCAGCATTACCCTCAGGGAAAAGGTCAGCAGCGATGTGGATGGACAAAAGGTGTTCGAGCTGGGATCGAAGTATGGCCGTATGGTCGGCTTCGGCATGGACGGCAACCGAATGAAGCTGGTCCTGCACATAAAAGGCGTAGAACAAAGCAAATGGCTTAACATCTTATTTGAGATGACCAAGGGTTTACAGTATGTAAAAAAAGAGACGCAAGCCACAAAAAACTAAAATTGAATGATTGTCCTCGTGAAGAAATTTTTTTAGGTACCATGGTAAAAAAATGCAACAAAAAGAAAAATTTTTTCAAAGTGCATAGAACTTACCATTAGAAAAATACTAAGTACAATAGCTGGTGATGATTTTGCTACAAAATGAGGATTTATCAAATCAATTAGATGAAAGTGAGGCAACATTAGATGAAAGCAACTGGTATCGTTCGCCGAATTGATGATTTAGGAAGAGTCGTCATCCCGAAAGAAATTCGCAGGACCCTCCGTATCCGTGAAGGAGATCCACTGGAAATATTTGTGGATAGAGATGGAGAAGTCATTCTTAAGAAATACTCTCCTATTAGTGAATTAGGCGATTTTGCAAGGGAATATGCAGAAGCTCTTTATGATAGCCTTGGAAACCCAGTTATGATTTGTGACAGGGATACTTACATTGCAGTGGCAGGCGGCTCCAAAAAAGAATACTTAAATAAAAGTGTTAGTGAACTAGTGGAAAAAATCATGGAAGAAAGAAATCCTGTCCTGGAGTCTCCAAACGGACAAGTTTCATTCGTTGATTCCAATGATGAAGAGGTCCAATCTTATACTGCAGCTCCAATCATTGCGAGTGGCGACCCGATTGGTGCCGTCTTGATTTTCTCTAAAGATAGTACCATTGGTGAAGTGGAACAGAAATCGGTTGAAACAGCAGCAAGCTTCCTAGCTAGACAAATGGAACAGTAACCTTGGACATGCATTCATATTTTTAATGATGGAAAGGGCAGCAATCGCGCTGTCCTTTTTGCTCTTTCTAAAAGGTTAACCGGATGGGAGCGGACATAATGAGGGGGATAATATTCTTTGAGGTGAATATGGAAATTAATTAACAGTATATCCGGGATTGAAAAATAACCACTAGAATTATGCTATAATAACTACCACATATGAGTGAAAAGGGGAAAAAGAATGGCTGAAAAGCCTTATAAAACATCAAATGAACTTTTTCGAGGTGCGCTGATTTTGAGCGCAGCAGCAATTATCGTAAAAGTATTGAGTGCGGCCTATCGCATACCTTATCAGAACATTGCGGGTGACGTCGGGTTTTATATCTATCAACAGGTCTATCCCTTTTACGGTGTTGCTTTTACATTATCAACACTTGGCTTTCCGGTAGTCATATCCAAACTTATTGCAGAACGGGAATCTTCCCAAAATGACTTTGCGGTCAAGGACATTTTAGTGACATCATTCGTCGTCTTAAGTTCGATAGGAGTCGTGATGTTTGCTGCACTGTTCCTTGGCGCTGAATGGATTGCTGGATGGATGAAGGATCCGCATTTAGCCGGCCTGCTGAGAATTGTTGCCTATTCCTATTTATTAATGCCGATTTCATCTATTTTAAGAGGCTATTTTCAAGGAATAAACGACATGTTACCGACGGCAAGTTCGCAGGTCGCTGAACAATGCATCCGTGTATTGACGATATTGGTCCTTTCCACAATACTCGTGTATCAGGGCTACTCTCCTTATATGGTCGGCAAGGGGGCGGTCCTCGGTTCGATAACCGGCGGCATAACTGGCCTGGTACTGCTTATTGCTTTCGTCATTTTAAGAGAAGAATGGAAGCTTTTTTTACGGATGAGAATCAAACCGGTAAATTTCATCAAAATTTCCAAAGTCCTGGTTTTCCAAGGGTTGGCCTTTTGCATAACTGGCTTGATCCTAATCTTGTTTCAGTTTGTCGATTCACTGCACCTGTATTCCCTGCTTAGGGAAACGGGGATGGGGGAAAAAGAAGCCAAAGAATGGAAAGGGGTATATGACCGAGGACAGCCTTTGCTTCAGCTAGGTACAGTCGTGGCTAATTCTTTTGCATTGGCGCTTGTACCTGTAATATCCGGATTCGTCCAGAGGAAAAGTGAACATGAATTGTTGAATAAGATCAAATTGGCGCTTCGTGTAAGTGCGACGATAGGACTGGCAGCTGCGATCGGGCTGGTGGTGACGATGAAGCCTGTCAATCATATGCTGTTCACGGATGTTAAAGGGACAATTACTTTAGCAATTTTCTCTTTATCGATTTTATTCACATCCGTCATAATGGCAGAAGCGGCAGTGATTCAAAGTTTAGGCTATTCATTCATACCGGTGATCATTACGCTTGTGGGGGTGGTCAGCAAGTGGGCTTTGAACCTTGTTCTGGTGCCTCATTACAAAATCGCGGGAGCAGCCTCGGCAACAGTGCTTGCGTTTATGATCATGACTGTATTATTTTATGTGGTATTGAGAGTACATATTAAAAAGACATTAATTGAAAAGAAACACGTGTTAATAATCTTGAAGAGTACGGTTTACATGGGTACGGCGGTTGTTTTATTCAATGGCTTATTCGAATGGGTGTCCTCAGGCGAGAGCCGGTTGCTAGCTACGATCCAAGCTTTGATCGGTGTAGGGATCGGTGCATCCGTTTTTGTGATGACCGCCCTTCGTGCAGGCTTATTTGGTGAAGAAGAACTTTCACTTATACCTGCAGGTTCAAAGCTTAAACGATTTATAATAACGAATAGGAGTATACGAAATCATGAATGAGATTACGATAATGGGCCTTGGTGCAGGGGATTTAGATCAGCTTCCACTAGGGATTTATAAAAAATTGCTACAAACGGAACAATGCTTCGTCAGAACGATTGATCATCCGGTAATCGGGGATTTGAAAAGGGAAGGGATCAATTTCACGGCGTTTGACGGGATATATGAAAAGCACGACCAATTTGAAGCGGTATATGAAGAAATTGCCGGAACATTATTGCAAGAGGCTTCAAACCGTTCCGTTCTATACGCAGTTCCGGGGCATCCTATGGTAGCGGAAAAAACGGTTCAGCTTTTGCTCGAAAAGGGTCCGGCTCTTGGAATAGCCATTAAGCTGGAAGGCGGGCAAAGTTTCCTTGATCCGTTGTTTCAGGCTGTTAAAATCGATCCGATTGAAGGGTTCCAGCTATTGGATGGAACAGATCTTTCACCAGATGATTTGCACATTACCCAGCATATGATAATCGGACAGGTGTATGACGCATTCAGTGCGTCCAATGTGAAGCTGACTTTAATGGAAAAGCTACCGGATGACTACGAGGTATATATCGTTACAGCGGCAGGGAGCAGTCAGGAAAAAGTGACAAAATGCGCTCTGTTCGAACTCGACCGTCAGCTGGAGTTAAGTAACTTGACGAGTGTTTATGTCCCGCCTGTTAGAGAAGAAGCTTTACGATATAGGGAGTTTTCTAAGCTGCGGCAGGTCATCGCGGAACTTAGAGGTCCTGACGGATGTCCTTGGGATAAGAAACAAACTCATGAAAGCTTGAAGAAATATCTAATAGAAGAGGCATATGAGCTGATTGATTCCATCGACGAAGAGGACGATGAGGGCATGGTTGGTGAACTTGGGGATGTCCTGCTTCAGGTGATGCTTCATTCACAAATCGGTGAAGATGAGGGCATGTTCACGATAGATGATGTGATTGAAGGCATTACGGCAAAAATGATTCGACGCCACCCACATGTATTCGGGGATGTTGAAGTGAACGGCGAGGAAGATGTATTGGTGAACTGGCAGAAAATCAAAGAAGATGAAAAAGGGAGCGAAACAAAAGCTCCGCAATCCATACTGGATGGGATTGAGAAATCGCTGCCAAACTTACTTCGGGCCGAAGAGTACCAAAAAAGGGCTGCGAAGGTTGGATTTGATTGGGATGAGGTTGCCGAAGCCTGGAAAAAGGTCAGGGAAGAAGTGCAGGAATTGGAAGTGGAAATATTAAGTCCGAACAGGGATGTCGATAGAATAAAATCAGAGCTGGGCGACCTCTTTTTTGCGCTTGTCAACATTTCACGTTATTATGACATACAAGCGGAAGAAGCCGTCTACAAAGCAAACCAGAAATTCCACCGGCGTTTTACATATATAGAAGAGTGCATTCAAAAGGCAGACAAAAAGTTTGAGGATTATACATTGGAAGAACTGGATTCATATTGGGATGAAGCAAAAGCTAAAGGACTTTAATTAAGGGAGAGATTTTAATGTCGATGAGATTGGATAAATTCCTAAAAGTTTCAAGGTTGATCAAGCGCCGTACACTTGCGAAAGAGGTTGCGGATAAAGGGAGAATCACGATTAACGGACAACAGGCCAAAGCAAGTTCGAATGTGAAAGATGGCGATGAATTGACTGTACGATTCGGTCAAAAGCTCGTTACGGTACGTGTCGATAAAATTCAAGAAACGACGAAAAAAGAAGCGGCTGCGGATATGTATACCATCGTAAAGGAAGAAAAGCTAGCGGAGGAGTAAGGACAGGCTTGGTTCTAATTCCGCTCTTACAGACATACACTTGTACAAAATCAGTGGTACTGTGAGGGATGAAAAAATGAGCCAATATATTGATCCGAATGCTGGTTACACAAAGGGAACGATCCAAGAGCATGATGTAACGATGAAAGGCCGCCGTTTACTTGATATTACCGGCGTCAAACAAGTTGAAAGTTTTGATAATGAGGAGTTTCTGCTCGAAACTGTAATGGGATTTTTATCTATCCGGGGCCAAAACTTGCAAATGAAGAATTTAGACGTTGATAAAGGCATCGTGTCCATTAAGGGCAAGATTTTCGACCTTGTTTATTTAGATGAGCAATCAGGGGAGAAAGCTAAAGGCTTCTTTGGCAAATTGTTCAAATGACCTTAACGATCCAATTTTATACGTTGCTTGCGATGATAGGCATGGGCAGTGGCTTTGGAGCTGCCCTGGATACGTATAGCAGGTTCCTGAAACGTTCAGAAAGGAAAAGGTGGATTGTATTCATCCATGACTTCCTTTTCTGGATCATTCAGGGTCTCCTTATTTTTTATGTTTTGTTTTTAGTGAATGAGGGAGAGTTTCGTTTCTATTTATTTTTGGCCTTATTATGCGGTTTTTCAGCTTATCAAGCACTTTTAAAAGGTTTTTATCAACGTTTTTTAGAGTTTTTGATAATACTTGTGATAAAGTTGGCGAGATTTATAACGAATTCGGTTCACATGCTGATATTTGTTCCGATAAAATGGGTAATAGTATCTGTAATAGCTATCATCATCGGGATAGGAAAGCTCGTTTTAGCAATATTAAAATGGGCGGGGAAAATACTTCTCTTTATTTTGAATATATTATGGAGGCCATTAAAATGGATTCTGGCTTATATATGGAATTTATTGCCGGTTTTTGTTACGAAAAACGTCGGGAAGTTTTATAATAAAGGAAAAGGGATTTTATTGAAAATAAAGAATTCTATATTTAGAACGCTAAATAGATGGAGAAATAAAAAGAAATGAGGAGCGATAAAAAATGAGTAGCCTGCGTAAAAGGAAAGTGGCAAAAATAGAAAATCCCTACGTCGCTCAACAAGAGAAAAAAGTACAAACCGTAGAAAAAAAGAAGCGTGGTCTAATGCGTAGATTAACTCTTTACTCAATTTTCGCAGCTGTCTTTTTGATTTTTGCCGTTTCAACCCTCATAACGCAAAATGTTGCACTGGATGAGAAAGTTAAACAGAAGGAAGAATTGAAGGGAAAGTTAGCTGAATTGAAAAAAGATGAGACCCTTCTTAAAGAAGAAATCGTAAAGCTTAATGACGACGACTATATAGCGAAAATAGCCAGACGGGATTATTTCTTATCTGAAAAAGGTGAAATCATATTTACCCTTCCAAAAGGGAAGGAAGATAGTGACTAATATTGACACTGTTTTTTTACTTTCGTTATAATATAGAGTGAAGAGATTTTTTAACATTTCTAAGGAGGAACATTTTTTTTATGTCAATCGAAGTAGGCAGCAAGTTACAAGGTAAAGTAACAGGCATAACTAATTTTGGTGCATTTGTAGAGCTACCTCAAGGTTCAACCGGTCTTGTCCATATCAGTGAAGTGGCTGATAACTATGTCAAGGATATCAATGATCATTTAAAAGTGGGCGATACAGTTGAGGTGAAAGTCATCAATGTTAAAGATGGCAAGATTGGCTTGTCCATAAAAAAAGCGATAGACCGTCCTGAAGGTGAGCAAAAACCTGCATACACACCACGTCCGCGCCAAGGAAGAGGGAATGACAGCCGTTCCAAAGACTTCCGCTCGAAAGGTAATAGTTTCCAACCCAAGGAAAACTTTGAGCAAAAAATGGCTAAATTCTTAAAAGATAGCGAAGACCGCTTAACGACCCTTAAACGTAGCACCGAAACGAAACGGGGAGGTCGAGGAGGACGACGCGGATAAAACTGCTGCTGAAAATAATAGTTTAGCAACCTTTCTGTGAAATTATTCATAGTGTAGATAAAGGCAAGCTTGCCGGCTTGTCTTCTTTTAATTATCAACGACATAAAAAAAGCGCCTCTGTACACTTACTGTGATAAGTGTGCAGAGGCGCTTTTTTTATTTGATGACCCGTACGGGATTCGAACCCGTGTTACCGCCGTGAAAGGGCGGTGTCTTAACCGCTTGACCAACGGGCCGTTTTTTTCATGATAAAGGATAGCGGCAGAGGGGATCGAACCCCCGACCTCACGGGTATGAACCGTACGCTCTAGCCAGCTGAGCTACGCCGCCATAATAGTAAGTGCTACTGAAGCACAAGTTATATCTTACATTCGTGAAGTATAAATGTCAACAAAAAAAATAAAGTTTGTCGGTTTCCATTTCCTGATTATTTATTCGTGTTATTTTCCGCAAAAATAACCTAAAAACTTTGCTTTTCTTCAAAAAAAAAAGAACACCCGTTTCTGTATTGGAAAAAAAGGCACAAAAACCTGTATACAAATGATTGTTCAAGAAGAATTTCGTCGAACGTTTTTCATATCCGCTTATAAAATTCTGACAAAAAAATAGACAAGCCCTCTATATAATAAAAATCACTAATACGAATGGGGTGTTGAAATGGAAAAAGTAGAAAGACCTATGATGGAACCTCTTGGAGATGTTCAGTTAAAAGAAGCGAAGGCAGGGGCCATCAATTGGATCCAACAACTGCAAATGAAGACGGAAGACATATTCATAAAAAAAGGTATCTCTTTAGCAATTATCGGTTTTTTATTAGGACGGGCTTTAATTCTTTCGCAGCTGGCACCATTTGGACTTCCGTTTTTCGCCGCCGTGTTTCTCATGAGACGTGACAGGGCACCGCTTGCTTTATTCGGATTGATTGCAGGCGGGCTGACCGTTCACTATTCTAATAGTTTAGTTATCTTTGCATCGGCGTTCCTGCTCCTGTTATTTCATAAGATCAAGAAGCCCGCCGTGGAGGGACAATTCAAGACGATGTCGATGTACGTCTTTGCTTCACTATTCCTGGTCAACCTGGCCGAGCAATATCTGGTATTTCGAACGATTCAGCTGTACGACTTGATGATGATAGGAGTAGAGGCGGGACTCGCAATGATACTAACCTTAATCTTCATACAGTCCATCCCGCTGCTGACCGTTCGGACAAAGTCCCAATCATTAAAGACGGAGGAAATCGTCAGCATCATCATCTTGCTGGCTTCGGTGATGACCGGAACCATCGGCTGGATGATATACGATTTATCACTCGACCATATATTCTCGCGATACCTGGTCCTCCTCTTCGGGCTGGCGGGAGGGGCCGCCATAGGCTCCACTGTCGGTGTAGTTACTGGATTGATATTCAGCTTGGCAAGTATTGCAAGTCTTTATCAAATGAGCCTTCTCGCATTTTCCGGGCTTCTGGGCGGTTTGTTGAAGGAGGGAAGGAAGATAGGGGTTGCCGCAGGTCTCTTGATTGCTACGTTACTGATAGGTTTATATGGTGAGGGCACCAACAATATAATGGTGACCCTCTATGAATCACTTATAGCTGTGGCCCTATTTATATTGACACCGTCATCCATAATCAACAAAATAGCGAAACATATACCGGGAACAGTCGAGAATTCTGATGAACAGCAGCAGTATGCCCGAAAAGTGAGGGATGTCACCGCCCAAAGGGTGGAGCAATTCTCACATGTATTTGAGGCGCTCTCTAATAGCTTTTCCCAAGTGGATGAAAGGGGAAGATTGGAGGAAGATGAGAAAGAATTCGACTACTTCTTAAGTAATGTAACGGAAAAGACGTGCCAGCTCTGTTTTAAAAAGGAACAGTGCTGGTCCAAGAACTTTAATACAACCTATGACGGCATGCAGGAAATCATGCTTCAATTAAGTGAAAATAATGGTCAGCTCCCCCAAAAGACTTCGAAGGAATGGGGGAAATATTGTAGCCGCGGGCCCCAGGTCATTGGGGCGATATCACAGGAACTTACTTATTTTGAAGCCAACCAAAAATTAAAAAGGCAGGTGAAGGAAAGCCGGAAACTAGTGGCGGATCAACTGCGGGGCGTTTCTGCAGTAATGGATGATTTTGCGAAAGAAATTCAAAGGGAAAGGAAGAATCATCATGTACATGAAGAATCCATTTTGGAAGCCATCCAGGATTTTGGCCTGCACATAGGGTATGTAGAAATATACAGTCTGGAACAAGGGAATGTTGATATAGAGATGAGTGTCCCATACTGCCAGGGCAGAGGGGAATGTGAAAAGTTGATTGCACCCATGCTTTCTGACATTTTAGGGGAAACAATAGTCGTTCATTCAGAAGAGTGTGCAACGTATCCAAACGGGCAATGTGAGGTGATATTTAGGTCAGCAAAAAAATTCACGGTCGAAACGGGTGTGGCTCATGCTGCCAAGGGGGGAGGGCTTGTATCAGGAGATAGTTATACGACCATGGAAATTGGCTGCGGCAAATTCGCAATAGCCATTAGTGATGGAATGGGAAATGGGGAAAGGGCCCATTTTGAAAGTACAGAGACATTGAAGCTGCTTCAAAAATTTTTACAATCGGGAATAGAAGAAAAAATAGCCATTAAATCCGTAAACTCCGTATTATCTCTACGCACTACCGATGAAATATTTTCGACTCTTGATTTGGCAATGATTGATCTTCAGGACGCAAGGGCTAAGTTTTTAAAAATCTGTTCGATACCGAGTTTCATTAAAAGGGGGGATAGGATAATAAAAATTGAATCAAGTAACCTCCCCATGGGGATCATCCAGGATTTCGATGTTGATGTTGTATCAGAAGAGCTGAAGGCAGGGGATATACTAATCATGATGAGCGATGGTGTGTTCGATGGCCCCTCACATGTCGAAAACATCGAGTTCTGGCTTAAACGAAAAATCAAGGAAATGGAAACGGACGATCCGCAGGAAATCTCTGATTTAATATTGGAAGAGGTCATCCGGACAAAAGGGATCATAGATGATGACATGACAGTGGTAACATCGAAAATTAAGCATAACACACCGAAATGGGCATCCATTCCCGTTTCTCCAAAACGCAAAAAGGCCCAGTAGGGGCCGTTTATATATATTAAATAAAACCAAAAATGAGGTGGTGAAATGGAAGACGGATAAAAGGTAAAGAGATTTTTCAATCACTCCACTCCATGATGTGACTTGATGCGATGTCATTAGCGTATAAATTCCCCCTTTTTAGTCAATTATGGTAACAAATTGATAGGAAGGGAGAGCAAAACATGAAAGCAGGAACATTAAGACAGATTTTGCTTATAACCGACGGATGTTCAAATCATGGTGAGGAGCCGTCTGCCATGGCTGAATTAGCAAGGGAGCAAGGCATAACCATCAATGTTATAGGTGTCATGGAAAATGATGTGATAGATGAAAAGGGGCTTAAGGAAATCGAGAAGATTGCTGGTTCAGGAGGTGGCGTAAGTCAAATAGTCTATGCCCAGCAGTTGTCCCAAACCGTCCAAATGGTGACCCAAAAGGCAATGACTCAAACTATACAGGGAGTTATCAATCGCGAACTTCAACAAATACTTGGAGATTCAAAAACGATGGAGGATCTTCCGCCGGATAAACGAGGAGAAGTGATGGAGGTGGTCGATGAGCTTGGGGAAACAAGCAAGCTCGAAGTGCTGATTCTTGTTGATACCAGTGCAAGCATGAAACATAAACTGCCTACAGTAAAAGATTCCTTATTAGATCTTTCCCTTAGTATGAATGCAAGAATGGGTGACAGCCGTTTTTCCGTATTCGTATTTCCTGGGAAAAGAAATGATGTTGAAAAGTTGCTGGATTGGACCCCGAACCTTGAAGCCTTGACGGCAACTTTTCCTAAGCTTAGTACAGGAGGACTCACTCCGACAGGTCCAGCCATTCGTGAAGCTTTAACATATTTCAATAAAAAACGTTCATTGAGGGGATTGTTATCACATGATGATGAACAATACTTTGAGGAATCAATGTAAACTCCTGCCTGGCAGTTTGGTCACTGGAAAATGGAATAAAAACCAGTACAAAATAATTAAGGAATTGGGGTGTGGAGCGAACGGGATCGTCTATTTGGTTGAAAGCAAAAATCGTCATTATGCTTTAAAGCTCAGTGATAATGGGACATCCATTATTTCGGAGATGAATATCCTAAAATCCTTTTCAAAGGTCCAGGGGTCTACCCTTGGACCTTCCTTTTTGGAAGCGGATGATTTCATGAAAACAGGAAAGCAGCTCCCTTTTTATGTCATGGAATATATCCACGGACACGATTTTTTGCGTTTCATCGATAAGAAAGGGCCATCGTGGATTGGAGTCTTAATGCTTCAGCTTTTAACCAGCTTGTCTGCCTTGCATACCAATGGCTGGGTGTTCGGGGATTTAAAACCTGAGAATTTGATCGTGACTTCACCAGCCTATAAGGTGAGGTGCGTGGATGTAGGCGGAACCACCTTAATTGGGCGATCTGTTAAAGAATTCACCGAGTTCTTTGACAGGGGTTACTGGGGACTTGGTTCAAGAAAGGCCGATCCGCAATATGACTTGTTCGCTGTGGCGATGATTATAATCAATTCTGCCTATCCTGGACGTTTCCACAAGCAAGGGGAGGGGTATAAACAGCTTAACGACTTGATTAAGCAGAAAAAGGAATTGCGCCCATATAGAAAGATGCTGGATAAAGCACTCCACGGGCAGTATGATTCTGCCCTCCAAATGCGGGAGGATTTGGTCACGGTGCTAAGTAAGCAAAATCACTCGAAGAAAAAGGGTCCGACTCAGGCAGTGACGGGTCAGCCACAAACAATGCAACCTGCAACGAGACAAGCAAGAAGGTCCCAAAACCAATCAAAAAAGAAAAGTGGCGGTTTTTTTGAAACTTTTTTGCTGGTTGCCATCATATCGATGCTCTATGTTCTTTACATATATGAACAGTTGTTATGATATAGTAAATAGGTGAATACCATGGAATATTTGAAACCATTTCATGATTGAATCGTATAAAACTAATGCCTGTTCATAAAGAAGGAAGATTGTATGTTAAAGGAAAAAGTTTTGAGCACCATTTATAGAAACGAATTGATTAAGGAAAACTCGAAGTTGCTAATAGGCGTTTCCGGAGGACCGGATTCATTGGTGCTTCTCCATATCCTTAAGGAAATTCAATCTCTTTTTCATTACGAGATGATCGTTGCAAGTGTTGACCATATGTTTCGTGGTGAAGAATCCTATGAGGATTATAAATACGTTGAGCATATATGTGAACGGTGGGGCATTGCATTTGAGGGAAAAAGGATCGATGTTCCTGCCCGGATGAAACAGACGGGGGAAAGTTCACAAATAACATCGAGAAAGTTGCGTTTTGCCTTCTATGAGGAAATGATGGATAAGCATCAGGCCTCCACTCTTGTCCTGGGGCATCATGGCGATGATCAAATCGAAACGATGCTCATGCGTTTAACAAGAGGGGCTACAGGTAAGGCTAGGGCAGGCATTCCTATAAAGAGACGTTTCCATACCGGGAATCTGATCAGACCTTTTCTTGAAATCACGAAAAGCCAAATAATCGAATATGCGGGCCTTCATGATATTGAACCGAGGTTTGATCCGAGCAATGAAACGGGTGTCTATGCAAGAAATCGTTTTAGACATGAAGTCCTACCGTTTTTAAAGAAAGAAAATGGAAAGGTTCATGAGCATTTTCAACGATTCAGTGAAGAGCTTTATGAAGATGAAGAGTTTTTTTTGAACCTGGTTTCAGGCAAAATGTCCGAGGTTTGGATCACACAGGATAAAGATCAAGCGGTTATTCAGATTGATAAGGTTCTCGCGATGCCTAAACCTTTACAAAGAAGGGCGATTCAACTAATATTAAACTATCTTTATTTGGAGAGACCTTCATCGCTTTCGGCATTACATATTGACCAACTTTTAGTTTTGTTTTTGAATCCTCAACCATCTGCAGAATTGCATCTTCCGGAGGGCCTTATTGCGGAAAAATCATATCATACTTGCACTTTTAGATTTTTTCGGCAAGAAAGCCATAAATATTCCTTTAAATTACAAATTCCCGGTGAGACTATTCTTCCGAATGGATATAAGATTAAAGCGCACTATATAAAAGAAGAAATTCCGGTACTTAGAGGAAATCATTCTTTTATACTTCCCGAATCAGCTGTTCAGTTCCCTCTTACAGTCCGAACCAGGAATGAAGGCGAACGGATGGCCGTCAAGGGATTGGGTGGAACTAAAAAGTTAAAGGATATTTTTATTAATGAAAAGATTCCGATGCTAGAAAGAAATGTGTGGCCGGTCATCATCGATCAAACGGGAACGGTCATTTGGCTACCTGGTTTAAAGAAATCGAATGTTGAGCCGGATATAATTTCTGATGAAAAATCTTTAATCTACTTAGAATATAAAAAAGCTTAATTCTTCATGGGGGGCAATTAATTACAATGACCATGCAAAACGACATTGAAAAGGTTTTAATATCAGAGGAAGAACTTCAAAAGAAAATCAGGGAATTGGGTGCGCAGCTTGAAGCTGATTACCAAGGTAAGTTCCCGTTGGCCATCGGAGTGCTGAAAGGCGCCATGCCATTTATGTCAGATTTACTGAAACGCGTTGATACACACCTTGAAATGGACTTTATGGATGTTTCAAGCTATGGTAACTCCACTGTATCTTCCGGTGAAGTGAAAATCATCAAGGATCTTGATACATCAGTTGAAGGCCGGGATATTTTAATCATCGAAGATATTATCGACAGCGGTTTAACTCTTAGCTATCTTGCGGAACTTTTCCGTTATCGAAAAGCAAAATCAATTAAAATCGTTACCTTATTGGATAAACCAACAGGCAGGAAAGCGGATATCACTCCGGACTATGCCGGGTTCATCGTTCCGGATGCATTTGTTGTCGGATATGGTCTTGATTTTGCGGAAAAGTATCGTAATCTCCCGTATATTGGCATATTGAAGCCTGAAATTTACTCGAATTAATCGTACCTGTTTGAAAGGGAAGACCAGATAAAAACAGCGGTGTTAAATTATTGTAATTCATTAATTTTGTATGATAGTATTTACTATAGTTTGTTTACCCGTGGGAGGAGGTAAGGGATGAATCGGATCTTCCGTAATACTATATTTTATTTACTGATCTTTTTGGTCATCATTGGGATTGTAAGCATTTTTAATAATAACAATGAACCAACGGAGAAAATGACCCAAGATGAATTCTATACGCATTTGGAGAATGGGGACGTTACATCACTGACGATGCAGCCCGAAAGCAGTGTATTTGAAATCACAGGAAAGCTCAAAGGTTATGAGGAAAACAAATTCTTTGTGACTTACGTGCCTTTCAGTGAATATTCGCAAAGCCGAATCAATGATGCCGTAACCAAGTTGGATAAGGACATCATCACTGTTGAACCTCCAGAAAAAACAAGTGGCTGGGTGACATTTTTCACTTCCATCATTCCATTTGTAATCATTTTTATCCTCTTCTTCTTTTTACTGAACCAAGCTCAAGGCGGCGGTGGTGGCCGCGTCATGAACTTCGGGAAAAGTAAGGCGAAATTGTATAATGATGATAAGAAAAAAGTACGCTTCAATGATGTTGCCGGAGCGGACGAGGAAAAGCAGGAACTTGTCGAGGTCGTCGAATTCTTGAAAGATCCTCGCAAATATGCCGAGCTTGGAGCCCGTATTCCAAAAGGGGTACTTTTAGTTGGGCCTCCTGGTACAGGTAAAACTTTACTTGCACGAGCAGTAGCTGGTGAAGCCGGAACTCCTTTCTTCTCAATCAGTGGTTCTGATTTTGTTGAGATGTTTGTGGGTGTCGGTGCATCCCGTGTTCGTGATTTGTTTGAAAATGCTAAGAAGAATGCACCGTGTATCATCTTTATCGATGAAATCGATGCAGTCGGACGTCAGCGTGGCGCAGGTCTTGGTGGCGGTCACGATGAACGTGAACAGACATTGAACCAATTACTGGTGGAAATGGATGGCTTCGGCGGTAATGAAGGAATCATAATCATCGCTGCGACTAACCGTGCTGATGTATTGGATCCGGCATTATTGCGTCCGGGACGTTTTGACCGTCAAATAACGGTAGGGCGCCCTGATGTCAAGGGCCGTGAAGAAGTGCTGAAAGTGCATGCACGCAATAAACCTTTAGCAGAGACAGTCGATTTGAAAGCGATCGCTCAGCGTACTCCAGGATTTTCTGGTGCTGATCTTGAAAACTTACTGAATGAAGCGGCGCTTGTAGCTGCCCGTCAAGATAAGAAGAAGATCGACATGTCCGATTTGGATGAAGCTTCGGATCGCGTTATCGCCGGACCTGCCAAGAAAAACCGTGTCATTTCCAAAAAGGAAAGAAATATCGTAGCGTGGCATGAAGCAGGCCATACCATTATTGGATTGGTTCTGGATGATGCCGAAGTCGTTCATAAAGTTACGATTGTCCCTCGTGGTCAAGCTGGCGGTTATGCAGTCATGCTGCCGAAAGAAGATCGTTTCTTCATGACGGAACCTGAGCTTAAGGATAAAATCGTAGGGCTATTGGGTGGCCGTGTAGCCGAAGAAGTTACATTCGGAGAAGTGAGTACCGGTGCGCATAACGACTTCCAGCGTGCAACGGGCATAGCTCGGAGCATGGTCATGGAATATGGCATGAGTAAACTCGGACCACTTCAATTCGGTAACTCTCAAGGTCAGGTATTCCTAGGCCGCGATTTCAACAATGATCAAAACTATTCAGATGCAATAGCATATGAAATCGATCTTGAAATTCAACGTATCATCAAGGAAGCTTACGAAAGATGTAAGACGATACTTACTGAAAATCGTGAAAAACTTGATTTGGTTGCAAAAACCTTGCTTGAAGTGGAAACACTTGATGCTGAACAAATCAAAAGTTTATTCCATAATGGTAAATTGCCAGAACGTGACTATACGGCTCTGAATGGGAATTTAACCACTGATGAGAATGTCAAGGTGAACATCAATAAGAAGAAGGAAGAAAAAGAGGCCCTATTAGATCCATTGGATAAAAGAGGACCTGAGGACCTTGAAATAACGGAGGAAGGATTGAATACTCCTCCAATCAAAGAAGGTGCACCTCAAGATCAGCCGCTTTCCTTCCCGAACGAAGATGACAATAAAAAGTCTTAAGTTGACTAAATTCAAAAGGGTATTTCCGCCTCGGAAATACCCTTTTCTTAACTCTTATGATAAAGTTTTTGGGATACCTTTCGAGAAGTGCGTCTAATAGCGTGGGAAATAACAGTGTGGTATGATGTTGGAGAATAATTTACCGGAGTGATGAAACGATGATTTTTGTATTGGATGTTGGGAATACGAATACCGTATTAGGCGTATACGATGAAGATATTTTAAAATATCATTGGCGAATTGAGACTAACCGTCACAAGACAGAAGATGAGTATGGAATGGTCATAAAGTCTTTGCTGCAACATGAAGGTCTTTCGTTTGATCAATTTGATGGAATCATTATTTCTTCGGTAGTTCCGCCAATTATGTTTGCGCTTGAACGCATGTGTAAAAAATACTTTGGAATTAAACCGCTAATAGTTGGACCTGGAATAAAAACTGGATTGAATATTAAATACGAAAATCCCCGTGAGGTGGGAGCGGACCGAATCGTTAATGCTGTTGCAGGCATTCAGGAATATGGAAGCCCTCTCATTATCGTGGATTTTGGCACGGCAACGACATATTGCTACATAAATGAGGATAAACAATACATGGGCGGAGCCATTGCTCCGGGTATAAATATTTCTACTGAAGCACTTTATTCAAAGGCAGCCAAACTTCCAAGAATTGAAATCAGCCGGCCGGAAGGGATTATTGGGAAAAATACGGTATCCGCCATGCAGGCTGGCATTTTGTATGGGTATGTTGGACAGGTAGAAGGAATCGTAAATCGAATTAAGGCGCAAAGTAATCTAGAACCAACGGTAATAGCGACAGGCGGACTGGCTACCTTAATTGCTAATGAGTCCACTGTGATTGACGTTGTGGAGCCATTTTTGACCTTGAAGGGGCTGCAGCTGATTTATAAACGTAATCGTGAGCAAGTGAAGAAGTAATACAAAGCGTGGAAGGAGCAAAATAAATGAAGGATTATCTAATAAAGGCGTTAGGCTATGAAGGACAGGTTCGGGCATATGCCGTTTCAACAACAGACACCGTAGGAGAAGCTCAGCGACGCCATTATACGTGGCCTACTGCTTCTGCTGCCCTTGGACGGGCCATGACGGCAGGAGTTATGATGGGCGGGATGTTAAAAGGTGAAGAAAAACTGACGATTAAAATCGAGGGCGGTGGACCGATTGGTTCCATCCTGGTCGACAGCAATGCAAAGGGAGAAGTCCGCGGATATGTCACTCACCCGCAAACCCACTTTGATTTGAATGAGCAAGGAAAGCTGGATGTAAGGAGAGCGGTGGGTACCGATGGATTGTTGACTGTCGTCAAGGATATTGGTCTTCGTGATAATTTTTCGGGGCAAGTACCGCTTGTATCGGGAGAGTTAGGTGAAGATTTCACTTATTACTTTGTTACTTCCGAACAGGTGCCATCATCTGTGGGGGTTGGGGTCCTGGTGAATCCGGATAATTCAATCCTTGCAGCGGGTGGATTTATCATTCAGTTGATGCCGGGTACATCAGAAGATACGATTTCCAAAATCGAAAATCGACTAAGCACGATAACTCCTGTTTCCAAGATGATTCAAAGTGGCATGACTCCTGAAGAAATCCTAACCGAAATTTTAGGTGAGGGCAATGTGAATATACTAGAAAAAATGGATGTCCAATTCTCCTGTCAATGTTCTAGGGAAAGAATTGCCAATGCATTGATTAGCCTAGGGCAAGCTGAGATTCGGGATATCATCGAGACAGACGGACAAGCGGAGGCACATTGTCATTTTTGTAATCAGACCTACCAATTCTCGAAGGAAGAACTCGAGGAACTGGAAGCGGAAACCAAAAAATAAATTACGGGGGATAAGGGTTTGCCAAAACAAAAGCTTCGGGCGATTATTGCTGGCCTTGCCTTGTTGAACCTATTGACTATCATTATCTTTGTCATAAAACCACTAATCATTTCAAAAACCGTCATTGGGGAAGAAACGGCCGCAAAGGTTGGATCCAAGGATATTTCCCGGGAAGCATGGATAAATGAGCTCGAAAAAAGATATGGGGAAGATGTACTTGAGGAAATGGTCGATAAAGAGGTAGTGAAACAGGCAGCTGAAAAATACAAAGTGAAAACTTCGGATGAAGAGCTTGATCGGGAACTTAAAATGATGAAAACGATGTATGGGACTGCCGGTCAGAACCTTAATAAAACCAACGATCAACTGAGGCAGGAAATTCAGTCGAGTCTCCTCCTCGAGAAGCTCCTCACCAAGGACGTTTCGGTTTCCGAAACGGCAATGCGAAGTCATTATGATAATAATAAGGATATCTACAGAATTCCTACTGCTTTCCATATTTCCCATATTACCACGTCTACAAAAAAGCAGGCAGACCAAATCATACGTGAACTGGAGAAAGGTGTCTCCTTTGATGTCTTGGCGATGGAAAAGTCCCTTGATGAATTCACTGCCAATCAAGGAGGCGACATGGGTTATATCTCCCAGGATAACGAGCAAGTCTCCAAGGAATACATTACCGCTGCCGAGAAATTGAAGGTGAAAAAGTGGAGTGATGCAATCCAAACGGAGGATGGCTGGGCGGTTCTCTATCTGCATGAAAGAATAGAGGGCAAGCAGTATGAATATGAAGAAGTTAAAGACAAGATTCACCGCCAAATAGCTCTTGAACAGATTCAGGCACCGGTCTCAGGGAAAATTTTCTGGGACGAATTTGATGTAGAATGGTTTTATGGAGTGAAAGAAGAAAAGTAGTTCAATGGTTGTGTAAGAAAATTTAGAATATAGTATATAATCATTGACAATGAACTATTAAAACTGGTAACTTTAAAATTATAAAACCAATAAACATACTCGGTATTGAAATGATAAGGGAGTGGAGAAAATGGCACGTATAGCTAATTCTGTAATCGATTTAATTGGACAAACACCTATTGTTAAGTTAAACAAGCTTCAAAATGAAAACAGTGCAGATATTTATTTGAAACTTGAGTATTTTAACCCGGGCAGCAGTGTAAAAGACCGTATCGCCCTTGCGATGATCGAAGCTGCAGAAAAAAATGGTACCCTTAAGCCAGGTGATACGATCATTGAACCTACAAGCGGAAATACGGGAATAGGACTGGCGATGGTAGCTGCGGCAAAGGGCTATAAATCAATTCTGGTTATGCCGGAGACGATGAGCCTGGAACGCCGTAACTTGCTTCGCGCTTATGGGGCAGAATTAGTTCTTACTCCTGGGCCTGAAGGAATGAAGGGTGCAATCGCAAAGGCGACTGAGCTGTCTAAAGAAAAAGGTTACTTCATTCCACAGCAATTCGAAAACGAAGCCAACCCTGAAGTTCATCGGAACACTACAGGCCCTGAAATCGTTGAAGCCTTTGGAGATGAAGGCCTGGATGCATTCGTTGCCGGAATCGGTACTGGCGGAACCATAACTGGTGCTGGTGAAGTCCTGCGTGAAAAATTCCCTGACATTAAAATTTACGCTGTTGAACCTGCGGACTCTCCAGTATTATCGGGCGGGACTCCAGGACCTCATAAAATCCAAGGAATCGGAGCGGGCTTCGTTCCTAGTATTTTGAATACAGATCTCTATGACGAAATCATTCAAGTCAATACAGAGGAATCGTTTGATTATGCCCGCCGCGCAGCAAAAGAAGAAGGAATCCTTGGTGGAATTTCTTCTGGAGGCGCAATTGCAGCTGCCATTAAAGTGGCTGACAAACTGGGGAAAGGCAAAAAGGTCCTTGCCATCATACCGAGTAATGGTGAACGTTACTTAAGTACACCATTATATAACTTTGAGTAAGAACAGGCACTAAATGAGAAGCGAAGTTCCTTGGGGACTTTGCTTTTCTTTATGTAGTAAAGCCTGCTGGAGTGTTCCAAATCTTCATTGAGCTTGCACTATGCCTATGTAAATGGGTAAACTCGTATATATAGATTTCTATAGGTGAAGGAGAACGTTGGATGTCATTAGCTGGAGCGTCAAAAATAAAATGCGGTTCATTTGATTTGGATTACAGCAATAAAACCTTAATTATGGGGATTTTGAATGTCACGCCGGATTCCTTTTCGGATGGCGGGAAATATAATCGGATAGATGCCGCTTTGAAGCATGCTGAACGGATGGTCAACGAAGGAGCGGATATATTGGATGTAGGCGGGGAGTCCACCCGTCCTAACTATGAGAGGATATCGGATGAAGAGGAAATAGAGAGAGTCGCCCCAATTATTGAAGCGATATCCCGTAATATTGAGATTCCAATATCGGTCGATACGTATAAATCAAGAGTAGCAGAAGAGGCGGTAAAAGCGGGGGCCCATATATTAAATGACATTTGGGGAGGTAAAGCCGATTCCTTGATGTCAAGGGTTGCTGCGGAATATAAGGTGCCGATTATCTTGATGCATAACAGGGATAATATGGATTATGGACATTTTGTCCGGGATGTACTTCAAGATTTATTCGAAAGCATCATGATGGTAAAGGATGCGGGAGTCAAGGATGAAAACATCATTCTCGATCCGGGTATTGGCTTTGCGAAGGATTTAAAGTTGAATTTGGAAATGATGAGGAATCTTGATAAGCTGGTATCATTAGGATATCCCGTGCTGCTAGCCACATCAAGAAAATCCATGATTGGACATGTTCTGGACCTGCCGCCTAGTGAGAGGATGGAAGGAACAGCCGCCACAATCTGCCATGGCATTCAACAAGGCTGTCAAATGGTTCGTGTACATGATGTGAAGGAAATGGCACGGACTGCAAAGATGATGGATGCTCTATTAGGAAAAGGTGAATGAAATGGATAAGATATATGTGAATAAAATGGAGTTTTACGGTTATCATGGAGTTTTTCCGGAAGAAACGAAGCTTGGTCAGCGGTTTAAAGTGGATTTAATCGTCCATACTGATTTAGCCAAGGCTGGGAAGAGTGACAACCTTGAAGACTCAATCAACTATGGTGAGTTATATGAAGTGTGTAAAAGTGTTGTGGAGGGAGAACCTTTTAAGTTAGTGGAAGCTGTCGCTGAAAAAATTGCCTCTGAACTACTTAATAAATATTCTTCCATCGAGACATGCACCGTGAAGGTTTATAAACCAGATCCTCCTATAGCAGGTCACTATGATTCAGTTGCTATAGAGATTGTAAGGGGACGCTGATCTTGGTAAATATTGCTTACCTTTCAATAGGGTCGAACTTAGGGGATCGCCTTGATACATTCCAAAGAGCTTTCCAATTATTGTCTAAGAATCCTCATATCAAGTTGGCGGGCTGCTCTTCTTTATATGAAACAGACCCGATAGGATATGAAGAACAGGACTGTTTTTTAAATGCTGTCCTTAAAGTGGAAACCGATTTAGAACCCGAAAAATTACTTCACGTTTGTATGAAAATCGAACAAGATTTAGGGAGAAAAAGGGAAATTAGGTGGGGGCCTCGTACTTTAGACCTTGACATTTTGTTATATAATCAAGAAAATATTGAGACAGAGATTCTTTCAGTCCCGCACCCTCGTATGCACGAGAGGGCTTTTGTTATCGTGCCTTTAATGGAAGTGGACCCTGATATATCACTTCCGCAAATGCATGCACCTTTGAGCGACCTGCTTGAACAGATTTCGGATAAAGAAGGAGTTCGATTATGGAAGGTGAAAAATGGGGAAGGCGTATTCGCGCTTTTCGAAAGTTAAAGGGTTATACCCAGGAAGGGTTTGCGAAAGAAATAGGTGTTTCCGTTTCCTTGTTGGGAGAAGTCGAACGAGGAAACCGCAACCCTTCAGAAGCATTTTTACTGGAAGTGGCGGAAATTCTTCATGTTTCCATTGAGGAGCTTCAGCCGCCTGAGGATAAATGAAAGAATGTTTTAGGAGGTCACAACGTGTTAAAAATAGGCGACATAGAAATGAAGAATCCGGTAGTGCTGGCACCGATGGCGGGAGTCTGTAACTCGGCATTCCGCTTGACCGTCAAGGAATTTGGTGCTGGCCTTGTTTGTGCGGAGATGGTCAGTGACAAGGGAATCGTACTTCAAAATGCTAAAACGATGAATATGCTTTATATAGATGAAAGAGAAAAGCCGTTAAGTTTACAAATCTTTGGCGGTGAAAAGAAATCTTTGGTCGAAGCAGCACAGTTTGTAGATAAAAATACAAATGCTGACATCATTGATATCAACATGGGCTGCCCTGTACCTAAAATCACTAAATGTGATGCGGGTGCGAAGTGGCTTCTCGATCCAAACAAAATTTATGAGATGGTTTCAGCGGTGGTTGATGCCGTTGAAAAGCCGGTAACGGTGAAAATGCGCATAGGCTGGGATGACGAGCATGTTTTTGCGATTCAAAATGCTCAGGCTGTTGAACGCGCAGGTGGTAAAGCTGTTTCCATGCATGGCAGGACACGAGTTCAAATGTATGAAGGAAAAGCTAACTGGGACATCATCCGTGAAGTGAAGAATTCGATTAATATTCCCCTTATCGGTAACGGTGATGTGGAAACTCCACAGGATGCGGAAAGAATGCTGAAGGAAACGGGTGTTGATGGAGTCATGATCGGACGTGCAGCTCTAGGTAACCCGTGGATGATTTACCGGACTGTAAAATATCTAGAAACCGGTCAATTGATGGATGAACCTTCAGTTCGTGAAAAAATGGACGTTTGCGTGCTTCATATGGATCGTCTGATTGCGTTGAAAAATGAAATTGTCGCTGTTCGTGAAATGCGTAAGCATGCTTCTTGGTATTTAAAGGGTGTTAAAGGGAATGCTAAGGCTCGTAAAGGAATTAATGATTGTGAAACAAGGGAAGATGTGGTTAAGCTTCTTTATGGACTTGTTGATGATATTGAAGCGAAGCAACAAAATATCCAAATGGTCTGATGTTTGACATTACCTTCCTGTTTTCCTATAATACGCTTATCTTTAACTGCCAGTAATCCTGGCAGTTTTTATATGTACATACACATGTTTTAAGATAAAAAGCTGTTGAATTCCTTTACTTTATGTAAGAATAAATATGTATGCAAAAGAATTTCTGATTAATTATATAAGGCATTTATTAATAAAGATGGAGATGATTTTCGTGAGTCATGAAGAATTGAATGACCAACTGCAGGTAAGGCGCGATAAAATGCAGGCCATGATTGACAATGGACAAGACCCTTTCGGGAGCAGGTTCGAACGCACACATAACACTCAGGAGATAATCAGTGCTTATGGTGAATTAGAAAAGGAAGATCTTGAAGAAAAAGAAATTGAAGTTACGATCGCTGGCCGTGTCATGACGAAGCGCGGAAAAGGTAAAGCGGGATTTGCCCATATCCAGGATATTAGCGGTCAAATCCAAATCTACGTCCGTTTGGATAACATAGGGGAAGATTCTTACCAAATTTTCAACCAAACGGATCTTGGCGATATCGTGGGGGTAACTGGCGTTATTTTCAAAACGAAAGTCGGGGAACTTTCCATTAAAGCAAAAGAATATGTGTTCCTTGCTAAAGCACTGCGCCCGTTACCTGATAAATTTCATGGCTTAAAGGATGTTGAAGAGCGTTATCGGAAACGTTATGTCGATTTAATTACAAATGAGGAAAGTAAAAATACATTGATCATGCGCAGTCGTATTGTACAAGCCATGAGACGGTATTTGGACGATCATGGATACCTTGAAGTGGAGACGCCGCTATTGCACTCTGTTGCTGGTGGAGCCGCTGCACGCCCTTTCCTTACTCACCATAATGCCTTGGATATGCCTTTGAATTTAAGGATTGCCATTGAACTTCATCTAAAACGCTTAATCGTTGGCGGATTGGAGAAAGTATATGAAATTGGCCGGGTTTTCAGAAATGAAGGAGTGTCCACAAGGCACAACCCAGAATTCACTTTGATCGAATTATACGAGGCTTATGCGGATTACCAAGATATCATGAGTTTAACGGAAAACCTGATTGCCCATATAGCTCAAGAAGTTCTTGGGACGACTTCCATCCATTATGGGGAGTATGAGATAGAGTTAAAACCGGAGTGGAAACGACTTCACATGGTTGACGCTGTAAAAGAATATACTGGTGTGGACTTCTGGACTGAAATGAGTAAAGAAGAAGCCCAGCAGCTTGCTAAAGAAAATGGGATTGAAATTAAGGAATCCATGGAGTTCGGCCATATCGTAAATGAATTCTTTGAACAAAAGGTGGAAGATAAGCTAATTCAACCTACATTCATTTATGGACATCCAGTGGAAATATCTCCTTTAGCAAAAAAAAATCCGGAAGATTCCCGTTTCACAGATCGTTTTGAGTTATTCATTGTAGGTAGAGAGCACGCTAATGCCTTCACTGAACTTAATGATCCTATTGATCAACGTCAACGCTTTGAAGCTCAATTAAAAGAGCGAGAGCAGGGTAATGATGAAGCTCATGAAATGGATGAAGATTTCTTGGAGGCGTTAGAATACGGAATGCCGCCGACTGGTGGACTGGGAATTGGTGTTGACCGTTTGGTTATGCTATTGACCAATTCTCCTTCTATACGTGACGTCCTGTTATTCCCTTTAATGAGACATCGCTAATATAAGTTTTATTTGCAGGGCCGAATTCGGATGGCTGGGATCATTGGGCGTAGCTCTTGATCCTGGTAAGTCCAATTCGGTTTTTGTTTTTTAATTATAATTTCATGTCTTTCAATAGATTGCAGTTCTAGGGTTTGAAAGAAAAATAACATTATCTCAAAAAAACTTTATAAAAGGTATTGCGCAGTTAACGTAAAGGTGTTATATTTATATCTGTCGTTACGAACGAGTTGCAAACAGATTACAAACTTTAAAAAGTTTTAAAAAAGTTGTTGACTCAGAGTAATGAAAATGTTATTATAAATAAGCTGTTTCGAAAGACATTGCTCTTTGAAAACTGAACAAAACAAAGCGCCAACGTTAAATTTTAAGTGAGCACACACTATCAAAAAAGCAAATGAGCAAGTCAAACATTTCTTCGGAGAGTTTGATCCTGGCTC
>NZ_JAGGQJ010000028.1 GCF_018613325.1 Bacillus sp. ISL-34
AAGATGGCCAATTGGACATGGCAAGGTCCAAAAATGGCCTAACATAGAGGGCTCGTAGAGCCCTAATCTCTCAACCTTGGGCCAAAATTCAAAGGAAATTTCAAAAGGGGCTCGGAATTTTTTAATTCCGAACCCCTTTTGTCTACAAACTGAAACGACTCAGTAATGAGTCGTTTTCTATTTGTCGACAAAAGGATGTTCGGCAGTGTCTCACCCCGAATTATGATTATTAAAAGTAGACTTGGTTATTCTTCATGTATTTTCCTTACGGGAGAACCTATTAAATTGAAGAAATTTGCGACACACCTGCCGAAGAGCTGACTAGCCGAGACCCCAAAGGCGCTTGCTTTGATGAGGCCTGGAAGTCGGCGGAAAGGGAGCGGGCTTCTGAAATCAACTGGAATATTAGTGGTGAATGAGTACACAAAAAATGAATCTTTTGCTTTAAATAACCGTATATATAAAGGAAGAAAGAAGGTGGAATATATGTCGGAAATTAAAACAAGCAATAGCAAAGCGATTGTATCATTGATCATGGGGGTATTATCCCTGTTTATTCCATTCATAGGCATCATATTAGGTATTCTAGGGTTAATATTTGCATCGAAGAGTAAACAAGAAATTAAGCTTACCGGTGAATCTGGAACTGGTTTAGTGACAGCTGGAAAAGTGTGCAGCATTATTGGAATAATCTTGAACGTTCTCGTGATTCTGATTTTCCTGGTGTTTTTTTACTTTGTAGTGAATACGGACATTACAACCTATTGAATGTAAGTACTAACTTGGCAAACAAAGAAAAGTAAATTAAACATGTATAAAATGGAAATTCATGTTATAATTAATATAAAAACCTAAATATTATATGAAGGGATGATATTTTGACCATTCAAATCTTTGAGTACCCAGCCGTATTCTATTATGAAAAACACCCGTTGATTATCGATTCTTTTTCCGTTCAAGTTTGTTTCCCGGATTTTAGGCGAGAAGGAATTATTTCTTCCGTTAGCGGTAGGAATCGGGTAGATGCCTTAGCTTGTGCTCAAGAACTGCTGGAATCCATGGTCGAACATTTTATTCACGATAAAAAAACAGTCCCTGATGCAAGTGAAATGGAAAAGGTTAATCTGGATAGGGGAATTAATATATGTGAGGCTGGACCCTTCAGGATCGAAATAGAAAATATCACATATGAAAAATAAAAAAACCTTGCCGGTTAAAGGACAAGGTTTTTTTATTTTGTATTTCTTGAAATTCAATGAACATTTAACCCGGAACGTCAGACTCTTAATGGTTACATAGTATATTATATTTTGCAGTAAGGTGAAGTCGACGATGATCACGATTTACTGCATAAAATACGTTAAATCTTTATAAAAAAACCATCATTACTGTATAGGAATGATGGTTTTTTGTTTCGCTTAAAGTTTCCATTTAATTATTTTTTAATTTTGGGGAAAGGATATTGCGTTCTTTATAACGAATATGTATAGTATAGGTAACGTAGGTAAAAAGTATCAATAGTTATATTTTTTGGAGGTGTATGTGTGAAATATTATATAGCATCAGACGAAAAAAATTTGAAGCAAGTCAAATCATTGATCAAGAAATTGACTTCAAAAGGGTTTACTTGTGTGAATGACTTGAATTTAATTACGAATGATGAGAAAAACCAAATAACGGACGGCATTGGAGAATATGAAAAAAAGGGGATTGAGGAATCAGATTTCATACTGATCTTCCTAACGGCAGGAAAAGGTAATCTATATGAGCTTGGATATGCTTTATCTTTAAATAAGAAAATTATTGTGTATTCACCTGAGAAAGACAATTATCATATTAATAAAAAATCAATATTTCATAATCTGCCCGAGGTAACAATCTGCAGCGGGACCTTTTATAAGCTGGTTAAATTGATACATACGCTTTCTCCGGAAGGATCTGAAAAAGATTCACTGCATCTTAAATAAATGACAAATGTAAAATTTTAAAGGATACCCTCTAATAATATATCTTTTGAACGAATTGTTTAATGTATTAAATATGAGGGTAAAAACCATTAAAAAAAGGGAGAGGACTGTTTTGGCCATTATTGATATCGACCAATTATTGTTAGCCACTGAAGCGATTGCAGAAGAGTCAGTTCCATTCCATCTTGATACATTTGACATCGATCAACTTTTAGATAATACGGATAATTGGTAAGGAAAAGCATGCCCAGAGAGGATATGCTTTTTTTCTGAGTGAAAATAACCTGATTACCAGTATAAAAATAATACAAGTAATCAGGCAAATGAGGATAATTAAGAAATTGGATAAAGTTAAAACCGGCGTCCTTTTACGAATCCTAAAATCACAAACATCGAGATGGTGCCAATAACAAAAATTGATTTAATGGTTGTTGCGAGAATTTCATCGTACATTTGTATTACCTCCTTATATGTAATGACAGTGCGATTATGTTTAGCTGTTCATGTATAAATTATAACATAAAGACAATAACTGATGGTGGAAAATTAAAGTCGATATGGGTAATAATGTATAGGTCGTACAGTTAAAACATAAAAAAAGATATCCTCAAGAAGAGGATATCGGTAATGAAAATTATTTAAGTCCAAGCGCTTTTTTCGTTTTTGGTCCGACGATTCCATCAGAAGTAAGCTTTTTGGACTTTTGGAATTTCTTTACAGCCATTTCGGTGTTTTTTCCAAATGACCCATCTACTCCTTTAGTGCTGAATCCAAGTTTAGTTAATCTTTTTTGCAGTTCAATTACTTGGGGTCCACTGCTACCTTTCTTTAGGGTAGAGTTGGTATTTACAGGTAGGCTCACAGATCCGCTCACTTTATATCCGTTCGTGGCAGCTATGGTGGCAAATGTTTTATTCGAACTGGCAATCAAGACTACAGTGTTCATTTTCACCCTATCGTACAGCCATTGAACATCATTGTTATACATACGAATACAACCGGCACTTATATATTTCCCAATAGTTGTAGGATCATTATTGCCGTGTATTGCGTACGTATTTCCTGGTGTGTTCCTTGCATTGATCCCCAGCCATCTTTTACCTAGAGGGTTTTTTGGGTCCCCGCCTCTAATGTTGCCTTTATAATAGGGACGATTCACAATCTTTGTCACTACCTTGAACTTTCCTTCAGGAGTGTAGGCTGCTTTCTTTCCTGTCGCCACAATGAATACCCTCACCAATTTATCATTTTCGTAATAGGCAAGCTGATTATTGGCTTTATTGATGATAATCAGTTGTCTTGCTGCTGCACCTGAAGTATTACTGAACCCAACAAAAGTAAAGGCGAATATCAATATAAATACAATTAATTTCCTCATGTTTTTCCCCGTCCCTCATTTAAGCAACCTAAATTTTACACATATACCATCCTATGCATGAAGTGGTGCTAAAGTGACAATTTTTAAAGTGGGGTAGAGTAACAATGGGTAATATTAAACCCAGAGTACTTTCTGCTTTTTTGCATACCTAGAGAATGATGGGCACTATTTTTGGCCATATTACATACATTATTGAAGTGAAAGCGGAGGTGGGAAAAGAATTGTCACGCCTAAAGGTGGAGGATTATCTAGAACAAGGAATATATGGGCCAAAAGAAATAAAACCTGGTGAACGAAGGGAATTTCTGGGCACATTACGGGAGCGCGTCGTCATTGTCCTAAAAAAAAGCCAAGTTTTTGAAACGAATGTATATCCGGAGATAGAGCAAATGATGAAGCAGTATCCCCGTTCAAATTTGTTTTTAAATGGTCAGATGGACTATCAATATTTAGGGAAATATATAAAATTGGCAATGAGACATAATATTCCTTATAAAATTGTCCTAAACAAAGATCATAACTCAGATTTAGGTCTGGTATTAGCAGAAAATAATGCCATAAACAAAGAGGAAATTTATATCGAGAAGAAATATCATGCCCAGCAAGTTATCAAAAAGAAAAGCTTCAAAGCATTTTTCAAACGCTGTGTTAAAAAATTATTAAACAAACGTTGATAGAATTATCAACGTTTTTAGTTTGTTTACAAAAGGAGTCACGGAATGGTTTCACCCCGAACCATGATTTTAAAACAAGATAAAAACCATTAAGAATTATCTAGTTCAGTTGATTGGAACGGAAGGTGCGAGACTCCTGCGGGAAAAACGCGTCCAAGGGAGACCCCACAGGCGCAAAGTGCGCCAAGGAGGCTCCCGGACAGCCCGTGGAAAGCGAGTGCCTGGAGTGGAAATGAAAGTTCAAATTTTACAAACCCTCAAAAAAAGTTCCAGTTGATTTCATAAAACCGTAACAGAGGATAACCTACCACTCCTGCTGAATAACTGGCTAACAAAGTCGCCAAAGGCGCTTGCGTCGAGGAGGCTTGGCATACAGAAACTTATATAAAAAAACTGTAGGCAAACGCTTTTCTTAGAGTTTGTCTACAGTATGAAAAGTTGATGGAATCATTTTTGTTTTTATTTTTACCGCTCCTTTAATTAAGTGTGTAGTCAACCGTTCCTGTTTATGTAATCCTATTCCGTAATCTATAAAACTTCCTGAAATTCCCTATGATCGTTTTTACTACGGAATAAGTGGGGATAGCGATTAACATGCCAATGAAACCGTATATCGATCCTGCAGCAAGCAGCAATAAGATAATGGTAAGAGGGTGAATGTTTAGCCGTTTTCCCATAATATTAGGTGTAACCAAGTGCCCCTCGACCTGTTGAACAACGGTAAGGACAATGAGCACTTTCACTGCCAAGCCAATGTCTTGCTGTAAGGCAATGAAAAGGGCAGGGATGATGCTTATTAATGGACCAAGGAATGGTACAACGGTAAAAATCATGGCAAATAGTGCTAATACAAGTGCATAATCGAGACCGATAATCAGGTAGCCAATATACATCAAAGTCCCAATGACGATAGATACGATGAATTGACCGATAATATAAGTTGAAAGGGCTTTATCGACGTCTTTTAAAATCGTGTTTCCCTCTGATTCTACATCGTTCGGAATATATTTTAATAGAAATGGTCTTAATTTATCTCCATCCTTCAAGAAATAGAATAAAATGAATGGTGTAATGACCAATACTGTTAATACACTAGTGATCGTGGAAAAAATGGTATTGACATTCCCTATGAGTTTTTCCGAGTAATCTTTCAAATGTGTGACCGCTTTTTCTTTCAAGTCTTCCATATTAACCATGCCAAAATCATTTTTTTCAATCATGACTTCAGATTCTTTAGAGAATTCCTTGACTTTGCTGGGTAGGTTTTCGGATAATTTTTGAAATTGGTCCACGATTACAGGACTTCCAAAGTAACTTACCATCCCAATCATACTAAATATAATTAAAAAAACGGTGAAGATGCTAGCTGACCTCGGGATAAATTCAGTTAAAAAGTTAACGACCGGCCGCAATATATAGTATAAAAGCCCAGCCACAATAATAGGGAAAAACATGGCAGCAATGATTTTTTGTAGCGGCTGCAGAACATAATCAATCTTACCTAGTAAAAAAATAATTAAAATGATCAAAATGATCGCGAATGCATATTTAAAAAACGGTTTATTGATCCACAAGACAATCCCCCCTAATTCCATCTCTTACTTGATTCCCTGATTTAGCTTAATGTTAAACTAAATAACTTGTTCAAATTGTTTGGTGCAAAACATGTTATAATGATCATTCAACTTTTTCGATTGTGCTGTTTCATTTTGAACATTTAAGGATTACTAGCTGACCAAAAGGAAATGGGAATACAGGCTGTTAATAAGCTGGAATTGATATAATCAAAGTATTAAAATGACTACAGATCCAAAAAGATATCAAATTATCTCAATCCCTGAAGCGATATCCGAAAATTTATTAAGAGCAGCCGCCGTTACGGCCATAAACAAACAAAAAGGCATCATCAAAGGTAAATTCCGGTTATGGAAGTTTACTTGATAATGCCTTTTTGCAAGGTTTTAAATTAGGATATTTTACTGAATGTGTTCGTTACTCCTTGTTTCTGTTCTCTTTGCATTTTTTTAATATCCAGGCGCAACCAGATGGAGATGGCAAACGCTATCGCAATTAATGCTGCGAAAACGTAGAATACCGGGATGTAACTGTTCGTACTTTCCCTGATTGCGGTAACCAACATTGGTCCACAAACCCCGCCTAGAGACCATGTAGTTAAAAGATAACCGTGGATGGCCCCAATTTCCTTAGTTCCAAATAAATCCCCGGCAAATGCAGGGAGATTTGAAAATCCTCCTCCATAACAACTCACGACCAGCAAGATGAGTCCTTGGAACAATAGTGTATTTGTTGTCGTTGGAAGTAAAAGGAACGCTCCGATTTGAATGATGAAGAAAATGACGAAAACATTTGGACGTCCAATATAATCTGATGCTGCTGCCCAGCCAAGTCTCCCTCCGCCATTAAAGATTCCCATAATACCGACTAATGTTGCTGCCCCTGCTACAGACAGACCAACAACGTCTTGTGCCATAGGTGAAGCTACCGAAATCATCATGATCCCTGCACTTGTATTTATCAATTTCATGGACCATAACATCCAGAAGTGTTTAGTTTTAACCGCTTCTTTTGCAGTTAATTGCCTTAGGTCTTTCTTCAGTTCTTTCTTACCTGACTCAATATCTTTCTTCATTCCTTCAGGTAGCCAGTTGGCCTTTGGAGGTGCTATATAAGTGGCCCCTAAGAACATAAGTATGAAGTAACCTGCGCCTAAAATATAATATGTAGTATAAATACCAACGGATTCCATAAGGCTTGCAGCTACTGGGGCTGTAATGAGAGCTCCGGCACCGAAACCTAATACTGCCATTCCTGTTGCCAATCCCCTGCGATCTGGGAACCATTTGACTAAAGTGGATACTGGTGAAATGTACCCGATCCCCATACCAAGTCCGCTTAAAACCCCATATGTCAATAGGTAAAGGGGAAGTGAATCGACCATTACTGCTAAACCGGAACCAGCTTGTCCTAAACCGAATAATACGGCAGCGACCATAGCTGACTTCCTTGGACCATTTTTTTCTACGAATTTACCAAAGAAGGCAGCTGAAGTTCCTGCAAGCGCCATCATTATTGTGAATGCTAACGTTACTTCAGTTTCTGACCACCCCATAGTCTCAACTAATGGTTTTTTGTAAACGCTATATGCGTATGCCCCACCAATGGAAAGGTGAATGGCGATAGCGGATAAAGCGATTAACCATCTGTTTTTTGTCATGTTGTTACCCCTTTTCGTCAAAAATAAGAAAGTAGCATGCGTTTTATCTATAATGTATCGTTTTGCATGCATTTTATCTATCTTGTGGGATAAGTATATAAGAATATTATTTAGTAGTAAACTACTAAATTGAAATTCATGAAAAATTTCCCTCTATACTCCATTAAATTGAAAAAGGGATAAAAAAATGTTATATTTCCTTAGGCTTTTTAATATATACATATAAGTTTATGTTGGGTATCAGCTTTATGTGTTTATAGAGCAGTTGTGATCACGAAATTGCTGCCAGCTTTTATTTTTCGATTTTCTAGGTTAAAGGAAGGGATACGATTGAATTAATTTAGGTACCATGATGGAATAACTAGAATATTTTTCTTCATGGCTTTATTGTAAATACTTTGTTAAAATTAACCTTATATTCAGGATTTCAAGTAACTTTTGCGAACAATCTGAATTGTTATTTTTTGAGAAGTTTCATGAATAAATGATTCTTTTTTCAGGAATCATAGCCTGGAAATCAAAAAAATCCCAATTATTTTAAAAAAATTCCGAAAATTTCGTCTTAAAGGCTTGAACTATGATTCCTGATAGGAGTAAACTAAATAAAGATAGATTTTATGGAAGTGAAATCTTGTAAAATTATTCAACAAGGGGTTTTGGTAATGAAGGAACATGACATGCAAATCACGCTTAGTACAACAAAGAAAGAAAAACCACAAGCGGACCAGCTTGAGTTCGGTAAGCAGTTTACCGATCATATGTTTATTATGGATTACACACAAGGGCAAGGGTGGCATGATCCAAGAATTGTTCCTTATCAACCGCTCACATTAGAGCCGTCAGCTATGATTTTTCACTATGGTCAATCCGTTTTTGAAGGATTGAAAGCATATGCAACACCAGAGGATGAAATTATCTTATTCCGTCCGGAAAAGAATTTCCAACGCTTAAATAGTTCAAATAGCCGATTATGCATACCGGATATCGACGTTGATTTTGCGTTGAAGGCCTTAAAGACTTTAATTAGAGTTGATAAGGATTGGATTCCCCAGGCAGAAGGGACATCTTTATATATAAGGCCATTCATTATAGCTACTGAGCCTTATCTTGGAGTTTCTCCATCGGATAAATATCAGTTCATCATCATCATGTCACCAGTAGGTTCGTATTATAAAGAAGGCATTCATCCAGTTAAAATAGCGGTGGAGTCAGCTTTCACACGTGCAGTTAATGGAGGTACGGGTGAAGCTAAAACGGGTGGTAATTATGCATCAAGCCTAAAGGCCCAGGAAGTATCCGAAAAGATGGGATATGCGCAAGTTCTTTGGTTAGACGGAGTAGAGAAAAAGTATATCGAAGAAGTGGGAAGCATGAATGTTTTCTTCAAAATTAATGGTGAAATCATCACTCCTGCTTTAAATGGAAGTATCCTTCCGGGTATTACTCGTGATTCCATTATAGAATTGCTGAAACATTGGGGTCTTCCGGTGTCGGAAAGACGCATTTCGATGGAGGAAGTCCATGAAGCCTATAAATTAGGTCACTTGGAAGAGGCCTTTGGAACGGGTACAGCCGCGGTCATATCACCAATTGGTGAATTTTTGTGGAATGGTGAAGAAATGATTGTTCATAGCGGGGAAACTGGCGAACTATCCAGAAAGCTTTATGATACACTGACAGGTGTCCAAACAGGTAAAGTCGCAGACGAGTTGAACTGGACTACGAAAGTTGAAGAAAAAGTGACTCAATGATATTTAAACAAAAAAACCTTCTTTGAAGGTTTTTTTTGTTTTCACATAATCATTTTGTGTCTGATGGCAACCGCGACGGCCTCGGTCCGGTGATTCACTCCCAATTTCCTGATAGCGGAAGAAATGTGATCTCTGACGGTAAATTCACTAACGCTCATTTTTGGTGCCATTTGCTTTAATCCCAATCCATTGGCTAAATATTGAAGCACCTCCACTTCTCGTTTGCTTAGAAGGTAAGTGGGAGGAGCGGAATCCAATGTCGAACCGACAGCGAGTTTTAAATAATGGGAAAGCTTCATTAAATCATTCTTGGTAACAGGCTCGTTGGCGTGAATGGGGTCAACCAACACTAAACCGATGGCCATTTCATTCACAATTATTGGAATGATTGCCAATGAAGAGATGGAAAATCTTTTAACGTATTTTGCAGGGATGGAGGATTTCGCATGCTGGATGGTTAAGTATATGGGCTTGTTATGGATGACTGCTTGGTGGATGGGGTATATATCATGAATATTTTCTTTAACATTATGTAATGAAAAGGTATCTTCACTTGTACAAGCACATATTCCTTCACTCATTCCTGTTAAACATGAGTAACTGAATAAAGAAGCGCGTTGAAATGAAAAAAATTCCACACAGCCCTTAACGATCATTTTTGATTTATTCGCCATATCTTTTTGATGGGAAATCTTTTTTACATGATTCATCAGCGTTTCCTCAAGCATTCGACTTTATTCCTCCCTACATTTTCAGTGCTAGGATAAATGTTACTAATATCTTACAATATAATGAAAACTCTTACAAATAAAAAAATTCCCTTAGAGATTCAAAAGTTTAAGTTCAAAATTTCAAGGAGGCGTTTACATGAAAAGAAAGAATTTAACGACAACCAGCCGGAGTTTTAGAGAAGACACCCTACCATTTAAACTTTATCAAAAGGCAAAGAAATTCGGTATATGGAATCCTCGTGACATTGATTTCAGCCAGGATAAAGAAGATTGGAAGTCATTTACTGATATTGAAAGGGAAGTGTTATTACGGATCATTTCCCTTTTTCAGGGAGGGGAAGAAGCTGTGACTTTGGATTTGCTGCCTCTCATCATGACGATAGCCAAGGAGGGAAGGATCGAAGAAGAAATGTACTTAACGACATTTTTGTTCGAGGAAGCGAAGCATATGGAATTCTTCCGTTATACATTAGATCAAATTGGTGAAACGGGTGATTTGACGGTTTATCACTCAGAAACTTATAAATCGATTTTTTATGAAATATTGCCTGAAGCGATGGAGAGACTTTTATCCGATCAATCTCCTGAAGCAATGGCGGAAGCTGCCACTGTGTATAACATGTTTACCGAGGGCGTTCTTGCAGAAACTGGATATTTTGGATTCTATCAGACTCTCGATGATAATAAAATGATGCCTGGTTTATTAAAGGGCGTGGGTCTTTTGAAGAAGGATGAATCACGTCATATTGCTTATGGGACCTTCCTGCTGCAGCGAATCATCAGTGAACATCCACATATCTTCAAACAGGTTGAAAAGAGAATGGAGGAACTTTCACCTCTGGCCATCGCGCTAAATACGGAGGGATATGATCGGTTAGGAAATCCATTTGGTAATGATCAACAAGCTATATTGAATTTTACCTTGAAACAATTATCAGTGCGGATGGAGATTTTAGCCAGGGCAAAAGGAAAGGGGATTGAAGAAATCTATCAAAGTAACGAAAAGGAATATGGGGTTTTGTAAAGCCGATAGAAGATACAGGCTTACTATTTAGTTTACATTTGTTAATGGATGGCCATCGGGAACTTGGAGGCAGGGTATGAACAACCCTTAACTGCGAATCTAGACTAATATATCTGAGGTGATCTGTATGAAGGTAAACGCTCATTCGAATTTTTGGTTAAGGTCTTCGGTTTACAGTGGCACTAATACTCGTTCACTCATTCCGGACCTATTCAATGGTCTCGGGGCCAAAAGGATTCTACTCGTGAGTGATGCGGGCTTGGAAAATGCAGGTGTCGTTACAAAAGTTGCCGAAACTTTTGAGCAGCAGAAATTAGGTGCCAGAGCTGAAATAGTTGGACAGTTTCTGGGTGTTACACAAGACGCAGCGAGTGAATGTGTAAACGAAGCATTAAAATATGCACGCGAAGTGAATGCCGATGCCATTCTTGCCATTGGTGGAGGGAGTGTCATTGATACCGCAAAAGCATTGAAATTCGGATTATATAAGGGAATTACGGATATAAATGATGCGGTACCAAGCGGTTTTCTGTATGAGGGTTTTCCAAAAGCCCAATCCATGAATATCCCGCATATTTCCGTGGCCACAACAGCAGGAACCGGTTCTGAAGTATCCCCGATTGCAGTCATTTATAATGAACATAAAAAAGTAAAAATGAATATATACAATGTTTTTTTAAGTTCGGATGTGGCCATTCTAGATCCCGAGTTAACAGTCGGACTGCCAAATGATATTACGGCGTTTACTGGTGCAGATGCATTAACACATGCAATTGAAGCGATCGTTTCACCTGCGGCGACATCAATAACCGATGCTTATGCATTTCAGGCCATTCGGGTTATTGAAAGAAATTTACCGCGGGCCGTAAAGGACGGAACGAATATTGAGGCCAGAATGGAGATGCTGCATGGAAGCATGATGGGAATCACTGCATTTTGTAGTGCATTGAATGCGATTCCGGTTCATAACTTTGCCCACGCATATGGGGCGTTATTTCGGATACCTCATGGAATGGCCAATGCCGTGTTATTGCCGGTCGTCATGGAATCAACCCCGGATTTATATCTTCCTAAGGCCCATTTGATAGCCGAAGCCTTTAATGTGAAAATACATGATGAAGATTCAAAAGGGATATTAGCGAAAGTGGTAGAAAAGCTCCGTGTTTTCCTATCTGATCTTGGGCTGCCCTCCGACTTTAGCGCTTATGGAATTAACCAGTCGGATATGGAGAGAATTTGTACTGCAGTAAGGACGGATACAGCTGCCACTAATTACCCGATGTCGGAGGAATTAATACTGTCAGTAGTTTCAAGAGTTTCACCCGTGAGAATAAGTTAATATTAAAAAAAGCCAGCCCAAAAGGTTGGCTTTTTTTGCGGTTGATTGCCATCCAACGTGTTAAGTCCCAAGATTTTTCGTTCAGTCAGTTCGTTTTGATATAAGCTCTTAAGGATGTACACCAACCGTAATCCAAAATATTCGTTAATGTTTTTTTCTTAAGTTTTCCTGTGCCATCTTAATAAGTTCCTTGACCATGTCCCCGCCTAACTTCCCGCCTATTTTTCCATTCTGCTTGGAAGTCAGCTCACCGTTATAGTCTTTTTTCAGCGGTACGCCAATTTCCTTTGCCACTTCAAACTTTGCCTCTTCAGGATTCTTTGTACCAGCAACTTTGGCTTTTAAATCATCGAGTCCTTTTCGCGCTTCAGATACTAGAATTTTCCTTCTCCTTGCCATTAAACATCACTCCTATTTTTTTCTTAGGTTATCCTAATGTAAAGAAAATGATTAACATGCAGATTGAATGTTTTTTAATTGGAATTTTCGATGAATCTGGAGGAAGTCATAAACTCTTAAATAAAGAAGTGATAATATAGCGTCCACCTTATTGAGGTGATTTGCGGTCCGAAGAAGTTTTAGTTTTTTTAAAGCGGGTAACATATAATAAAACGATTTAAGGAGAAACATGATGCTGACTGCTAATTCAAGCTTGTTAACAAAAGAAGATATGACAAATCCAGATCGAGTGCCGCAATGGCTAATAAAGGAATATCAAACATTCCATAATACAGTGACCGATAAAACCTTTCCTTGTTATTTTGGTATGAAAGCAGAAAATAAAGGGGAACTTCGTTATGCTTATATCACACAGGAAGATTGGTCCAATCTCCCAAAAGCAGTGGAAAGCTTTCTCGATTTATTTCAGGAACCACCATATATCAGGCACGGCCTTTTTGTCTTTATGGAGCCTGAAACAATAGAGGGTGATATAGAATTTTACCGTAAAAGGTTTTGGGATATCCTGCAATACCTGCATAAAGCGGATGAAAAACCTTGGCCAATTGAAAAGCCGAAAGATCCCGAGCATTATTTATGGGACTATCATTTTGCAGGGAAACCAATCTTTGTTTTTGGTAATGCACCTGCTTATAAACAGCGTAAAACCCGTGATTTAGGAAATAGTCTTGTACTTGGATTCCAACCCCGGGTGATCTTTGAAGGCTTGGAAGGAACGGAAAAAGGCGGAATCATGTCACGTGAAAAGGTTCGTGAACGAGTGGAGAAATGGGATAACCTTCCTAAACATCCTGATATCAGTCACTTTGGTGATGTAAATCATAATGAATGGAAACAATTTTTCATAGGGGATGATCTAGAACCGATAAAAGGTAAGTGTCCCTTCCATCATAAAGAGTTAACTTAACCGAGGGCAAATTGCTCTCGGTTTTTTTATTCGCGTCTTACTTAGAAGGCGTCGGGGTTAAAAAATACATGGGCGCAAATTCCTGGAATGTACCTTTGAAATAAAAAACATATTTCTTGCCTTATTAGATTTTCAGTTTTATAATGTGAATGTAGCAATTGCAGTTAATTCGAGATATATGGATTAAATGCTATTTTTATAAAAACATACAAAATTAACAATTGGGGGAATAAAAATGTCTAAAGTATTATTTGTTAAATCAAATGACCGTCCAGCGGATCAAGCTATCAGTGTCAAAATGTATGAAACGTTTTTGAACACATATAAGGAAGCAAATAGTAACGATGAAATAACTGAATTGGATTTATTTAAACTGAACTTACCTTACTACGGAAATACAGCGATTACTGCCCTATATAAACGCAGCCAAGGTATGGATTTGACTGATGAAGAAGTGGAGATTGCCGATATCGTGCAACAATACTTGAATCAATTCCTTGCTGCCGACAAAGTGGTATTTGCCTTCCCGCTTTGGAACGCAACGGTTCCGGCACCATTGGTAACTTATATTTCTTATCTTGCTCAAGCGGGAACAACATTCAAATATACAGCTGAAGGCCCAGTCGGCTTAGCTGGAGGTAAAAAAGTGGCTATACTTAATGCACGCGGGTCCGATTATGCATTGCCTGGAATGGATGCTGGCGAAATGGCAGAGAAATACGTAACGATGAATTTAAACTTATGGGGCATTACAAACCCAGAAACAGTCGTAATCGAGGGACATAATCAATACCCAGATCGCTCACAGGATATCGTTGCAGAAGGATTGGCGAAAGTTGCTGAAACTGCAGCAAAATTCTAATTGTTAAAAGGGGAAACCAGTATGTATTTTTGGCATACTGGTTTTTCTATGCAGATTTTTCTGAAAGTCGATTATAATAAAGGGTAAGCCTATAAGCATGAAAGGAAGTGCAGATAATATGCAAACGTTTAAATCACGTGACGAAATAAAAATTGAAGAAACATGGAATTTAAAGGATATTTACGATGATCAGACCAACTGGGAAAAGGATTATCAAGAAGTCCTGAAGATGACAGAAAAATTAAAAACCTATGATGGACATATTCAGTCAGCTCAAGATTTGTTCGAATATTTACGATTAAGTGAGGAACTTGGGTACATTTATAACAAGCTATATGTATTTGCCATGCTGCAAGCGGATTTGGATACACGGGTAACCTCATCACAAGCATTGCTGGATCGGGCTGGTAAGTTAGGGCAGAAAATCAGTAATGCTTCTGCATTTTTCATGCCGTTTCTTTTAAGCCTTGAAGAACACACATTAAAAGGGTACATAAATGAAATCGAGGGTTTGAAATATTTTGAGGAGGATCTACTGGATTCCTTCCGCTATAAAGCCCATGTGTTAACGAAAGAACAAGAAGAGGTGCTTTCCCAAATAGGCGAAGCCTTTTCAGCACCTCAAAAAACGTTCGGGATGATCAACAATGCTGATATTAAATTTGGGGAAGTTACGAATGAAGACGGCGAGAGGGTAGAGCTGACGCGAGGAATGTATTCCAAATTGATTGAAGACGATGATCGCGATATAAGAAAAGAGGCCTATTTCGCCTATTATCAGCCATATGTACAATTGAAGAATACAATCGCTTCCACACTTTCCACAGCAATTAAGAATAATGTGAATCTGTCAAAACTTAGAAATTATCCATCTGCCTTGGAAAAATCCTTATTTGGAGATCAAGTTCCAAAAGAGGTTTATGATAATTTGATTATGTCTACTAAGCAAAATATCGGCCCCATGCATAAATACATTCATTTAAGAAAAAAATTGCTGGGTGTAGAAGAATTGCGTGCCTATGATTTAAGTGTGCCATTAGTCGAAGGCGCTAAAGAGGAGATTTCTTACGATGATGGTTTTTCTTTGATGGTGGAAGCTCTGAAACCTCTTGGCGAAGAGTATATCACAATCCTGAAAACCTTTAAGGAAAAAAGATATATCGACGTCAGGGAAACACCTGGAAAACGTTCAGGTGCTTACAATTTAGGACTTTATGGTGTTCACCCTTTCATCTTATTAAATCACCGTGATGATTTAGACAGTGTATTTACACTTGCACATGAATCTGGACATGGAATGCATTCCTACTATAGCTCAAAATATCAACCGCAAATAAGTGCTGGGTATTCCATTTTTGTCGCTGAAGTTGCTTCCACTGTGAATGAAATCCTTTTGATTCGCCATTTAATTAAGACTACAAAAGACGTGCAGAAGAAAAAACACTTACTTAACCATTTCATAGATAGTTTTAAAGGAACATTCTTCACACAAGTGATGTTTGCGGAGTTCGAAAAGATCGTACATGAAAAAGCTGAAAATGATGAACCTCTAAATGCCGAGGTTTTTAATACAGCCTATGAATCCATATTTCGTGCTTATAATGGAGATGAAATAATTTTCGATGAAGAAGTGAAGTATGGCTGGTCACGAATCCCACACTTTTATCGTCCGTTTTATGTCTACAAATATGCTACTGGTTACGTTTCAGCCATCACTATCGCTGATAAGATCCTTTCTGGGGACCAAAAAACACTTGAAAGTTATTTGACCTTCTTGAAAAGCGGGAGTTCCGATTTCCCATTGGAGCTGCTTAAGAAGACAGGCGTGGATTTAACTAAACCTGATCCAATCGAAAATGCAATGAAGATTTTCAGCGATCTGGTCGACCAATTCACTGAGTTGACAGAAGGCTAATCTAAACCATTTCTTCCAAAAGAGCCCATGGTATGATGTTATAAAAAATGCTATAGTTAAAACATTGGCGTAGCAGAGGCCCAATCTATTGATTGGGCCTTATTTTATATGCTTAAGAAACAGGTATCGAGCGAAAAGAGTCATGTGACAGCGTTCTGCATCGGAGCCTAGCCAATGGGTCAGTTTCTTTGTACTTCAATGGCATATTTTGTGAGGAAAGTGAAAAATGAATTCGACAGTTAATTATATAAAAGAATGGCAGCAGGCACTTCAACTTGAAATCCTGCATTTGAAAAAATATGGCAGCACAAAATACCTGGTTTCGAACGGCCATCTGCTTACAGGTGACGGTTCTTTCAACTATTATTTTGAAACAGGTTCATCGATAAAAATCCCTGTTGGTTCCCTCGTTCGACTGGAATGGGGAGGGATTAAACAGGAGGGAAGAATCCTCTCATCGGAAGGGAAAAGTATAATCATCGTTTTTGAGCGCTCGATAGGCGATATGATCGATGAAGCCTTTTTATACCACGACCCCTGGGAATTACTGGAACAATTGATCATCCGCTTGGATGAAATCAAGAGGAGCAAAAGGAAAAGGCTTCGGATCAAGCGCCTGATGGATCCGTCCATGCCTCAAAAACATCCTTTAATTGAAAAGCAAAGCAGCGTGAAAGAATTATATGCCCGCTCGAAGTTCAATCCTGTTACTTTTGTTTGGGGACCCCCTGGAACAGGAAAAACCTATACATTGGCTCGTACAGTAGCCAATCATTATTTACAGAATAAAAAAGTTCTGGTTTTGTCCCATAGCAACCAGGCTGTCGATGTTTTGATGGCTGAAATTTCGTCATTCATTAAAAAGAAAGATCGTTTCAAAGAAGGCGATGTGCTTCGCTATGGATCTCAAATCGGTGAATCACTTGCCATCCATGATGATATTGTTACAGGGCAATTATTAGGTAAACATGAACCGACATTAGTTAAAGAAAAAGAAGAGCTTGACGAAGAGAAACGTCTGTTAAAGCATGACTTGGCAGGGTCTTTCAGCAAGAGGGATACAGATCAATTAATTGAGATCGAGAAAAGGCTGGCCAAGGTCTTGGAGAAAATCCGCCAAAAAGAGATTCATTTCGTAAAAGAAGCGAAAGTCATCGGGACGACCTTGGCTAAAGCCGCAAATGATGAAACGGTTTATCAAAAGGAGTATGATCTCGTCATTTTGGACGAAGCGAGTATGGCATACGTACCTCAGGTGGCTTTTGCTGCAGCGTTAGCCAAGCATATTATCATTTGTGGTGATTTCAAACAATTGCCCCCTATTGCTTCTGCTCGAGATTCCCTCGTGAAACTTTGGCTGAAGGAAGACATTTTTCATCGGGCTGGTGTCGCCCAGTCTGTTGAAGAAGGAGAACTTCATCCCCATTTATTCCTATTAAAGGAACAGCGCCGCATGCATCCGGATATTTCAGCATTCACTAATCGTGTCGTCTATAACAATTTTGTTGGCGATCATAAAAGTGTTGCGACCAGCAGACAGGGCATAATGCTGGCGGAACCATTTGCCAATAAGGCAGCGGCACTTCTCGATACTAGTTTAGCAGGGGAATATTGCATCACTGAACGGACATCCCACTCGAGAATGAATATATGGCAATTGCTTTTATCATTTCAACTGATTCATGAGGCTTATATGGGCGGGGCAAGGTCAATTGGTTATGTCGCCCCATATCGTGCCCAGGCAGATTTGATGGAAAAACTATTGGATGACTTATATGACAAAGAACGGCAAACGGCGGATATCATCGCTGCAACTGTACATCGTTTCCAGGGAAGTGAACGGGAGATGATGATCTTTGACACAGTCGATAGTTATCCGCAAAACAGGGCTGGAATGTTATTGACAGGGAGAGAAAGTGAAAGGCTCATTAACGTGGCCATAACTAGGACTAAGGGTAAGTTCGTACATGTATGTGACACTTCATTTGTTAACAAACACGTTTATCGCAGCAAAACACTTCGTCAGCTTGTCGATCATCAAATTCAAAATGATCAAATTGTATCAAAGAAAGACATTGGTAAATGGGTTAAACACCAGCACCCGAGATTACAATGGATGCATGCCCGTAAATTGGGGGACTTTCAGGAAGATATTGAATCAACAAAACAACATATGGTTTTCGCTGTACCCGATTTGAACAGTTTGTCAGAAGAATGGCAGCAATATTTAATGAAACGAAACCCTGCAGTTAAATTGACGATCATTTCAGCAAAAAGAAACCCTGATATCAACTCTGATCAATTTATTTGTTCACCTGTCTCCTTTTCGTTTATCATTTTTGATAAACGAGTTATCTGGCTAGGTGTGCCCGTAGAGTCCAATAATCGGGTCCAGCCTCCATTTATAGCTGCTCGTTTGGATTCGGAAATTATGGCAGATGAATTACTATCTCAATTCAAAAAAAGTGAATAGCTCAGGAAAAGCCCTTAATAAGGGCTTTTCTTCATTTACATATATCCCTAAAAACACCTTGATAGAATAAGTGATAACTCCTTAGTCACATTCTGTCATTAATATATTAAAACAAACAACTCGCTAGAATATATGGTTACTCCATACTCCCCAATTTGGATTCAACTCCTTATATTTTCTGCTAAAGGCCGCAAACTAAAATAACAAAGCAAGCGTTTCAGGCGACTTTCGACTAGTTATGATTTACCATTAAGTTACGAAAGACAAGAAGGGAGGTAACAAAATGAAACTGAGCATTTTGGATCAATCCCCAATTTCATCAGGACAATCAGCACAGGAAGCCTTGCAGGCTTCACTACAACTTGCACAAGAAGGAGATAGACTTGGTTATAGCAGAATCTGGTTAACTGAACATCATGATCTTCCGGGATTGGCCTGTTCCGTTCCAGAGGTTTTGATAAGCTATATTGGTGCCCAAACAAAAAATATCCGGATTGGTTCAGGGGCAGTGCTGCTTCCACATTATAAACCATACCGGATAGCAGAGACTTATAATATGCTAGCTACACTTTTTCCAGGCCGGATTGATATGGGACTCGGTCGTGCTCCTGGTGGATCTGCCGAGGCAACGATGGCTTTATCCGATAATTTTCTTCAAAATGTTTATAAAATGCCTGAACTTGTTCGAGAACTGTTGAATTTTCTAAGAGATGAATTTCCGAAAGAACATCCGTTTTCAAATGTTTCTGCTGCTCCTATCCCGATGGCACCGCCTGAACCATGGATATTGGGAACAAGCGGGAAAAGTGCTAAACTTGCCGCTGAGAATGGCACTGCATACGCGTTTGGTGAATTCATGAGTGAAAATGATGGAGTGCAGAGCTTTCATCAGTACCGTGAACACTTTCAAACAAAAGGGTTGCTTAAAGAACCTAAAACGATCGTTACGGTGTCGGCCATATGCGCAGAAACGGAGGAACATGCGAAAGAAATCGCCCTTAGCAACACCCTATGGAAAATTCAAAGTGGACAAGGGGAAAGAAAGCAGGTTCCAAGCATAGAAGAGGTAAGGAACCATGATTGGACTGAAAAAGAAAAAGCACTGATGGAAACCATGCATGAAAAAATGATTTTTGGTAGCCCATCACAAGTGAAGTATCGGCTTTTGGAGATACAGGAGAAATATCAAGCAGATGAAATTATGCTGATAACCATCACTCATAAGTTGGAGGATCGGCTTAATTCGTTTCGTTTGATTGCCAGGGAAGTTTTTTAACGGTTATCCCTTCGAGCATTTTGTGTGCATTTTGTGTGCATTTTCTATATGATGGCTTTGCGTCCGATTAATTATAATTGAAAGAAAGAAGATGAAGATATGAATGCTGATCAACATGTAAAAAAACTTAGCGACATTTCTTTTTCCGTTCTGGACCTGGCTTCAATCGTTGAGGGTGGCACAGTTTCGGGAGCTTTTAAAAATACAGTAGAATTAGCTAAACATGCGGAGCAATGGAATTACAACCGTTTCTGGGTTGCGGAACATCATAGCATGCCTGGGATTGCAAGCTCTGCAACGTCAGTGCTTATAGGCTATGTTGCAGGTAGGACGGAAAGAATTCGTGTCGGTTCTGGAGGCATAATGCTACCGAATCATGCACCGCTGGTTATCGCAGAACAATTTGGAACATTGGAAGCAATGTATCCTGGTAGAATAGATTTAGGACTGGGGCGTGCTCCGGGAAGCGACCAATATACAGCCATGGCACTCCGGGGTGATGTACGTAATAACGGTCAGGATTTTCCGGAACAGTTGGCGCAGCTCCGTAGCTATTTAGATGCGGATTCTAAACATAATCGTGTTCGCGCCATCCCTGGGGAAGGTCAGGATATTCCGATTTGGCTGCTTGGTTCAAGCGGCTTCAGTGCAGCATTATCAGCACAGCTGGGATTGCCATTTTCATTTGCAAGCCATTTTTCCCCTGAAAATACTCAACCAGCTTTAGCCCGTTACCGCAATAATTTCCAACCATCCGACGTTCTCGATAAACCTTATGTCATGGTTGGTATCAATGTATTTGCTGCGGATACTACAGAACAAGCGCAAAGGATTGCAACATCTTATCAGCAGCAGTTCTTGAATTTGATACGGAACACGCCCGGTCAACTTGCTCCTCCAGTTGATACGATGGAAGGCCTTTGGACAGAATATGAAAAGGCGATTGTCATGAAGCAGCTGAACGCTTCCATTATAGGAAATCCTAAAGAGGTAAAAGAGCAGTTGCAGGCATTTTTAAATGAAACACAGGCGGATGAAATGATTATAAACTCTGCCATTTATGATCAGGATGCACGCCTTCGTTCTTATGAAATCATTGCAGAGGTTACTGGAATGAAATAAGTGTCAAAGAATGAGCTTGCAGATTTCGTTTCTGCAAGCTTTTTTATAAAATACATACAGATTGACTTCATAAACAAAGTTAGGAGAAAAGAATGAAACGAGAAGATCCTTTATCCTTAATATTTCACTTCACAGATAAACAAGGTGACATCAGGCCTCTATATTTTACGAATCCGAAAAAAGTATTCATCGCCCATTCAATTGAGGATGTCATTCCCCAATTCCAAAAAGTCCATGAAGCGATCGAACAGGGGCATTATGCAGCGGGATATGTTTCCTATGAAGCGGCACCTGCTTTTGAAAAATCTTTTAAAGTAAAAGATGGAGCCAAAATGCCATTATTATGGTTCGGGATTTTTGATAAACCGGAAGAAGAAATACCTGAAAAAATGACCGGGGCTTTTAATTTAGCTGAATGGCAATCAGAAACGGATTCAAATACATATCATTCCGGGTTTCAAAGGATAAAATCCGAAATCGAGAAAGGCAATACGTATCAAGTCAATTACACGATGCGTTTGCAATCCCAGTTCGAAGGAGATGACTTCGCTTTCTTTGATCGCTTGAAGAGAGCTCAACGTTCGAACTATAGTGCATATTTGAATGTGGGGACACATCGGATCCTATCGGCTTCACCCGAGTTGTTTTTCCGTTGGGAAGATGGTCAGTTGATTACTCGGCCAATGAAGGGAACGGTAAAGCGGGGAACGACACTGAAAATGGATCAGCTCAATGCAGACTGGTTAGCAGCCTCGGAAAAGAATCAAGCTGAAAACTACATGATCGTTGACCTGCTCAGAAATGATTTGGGAATGATCGCAGAACCAGGAAGCGTCAAGGTTCCACAGCTTAAGGCAATTGAAAAATATCCGACCGTTTGGCAAATGACATCCACGATAATAGCCGATACGAACCCAGGAACAACAATCATTGATATATTCAAGGCCCTTTTTCCTTGTGGATCGATAACAGGGGCACCTAAAATAAAAACGATGGAGATCATTGCAGATATCGAGAATTCACCACGTGAAGTTTATTGCGGTGCAATCGGGTTCATCACCCCTGAATCCGAAGCAGTTTTTAATGTGCCGATTCGTACAGTCGTGATCGATAAGGAAACTGGGAAGGCCGAGTATGGGGTAGGCGGGGGAATCACTTGGGATTCCGAGCTATCGGAAGAATATGACGAAGCCTTTTTAAAAGCCAAATTATTGACGGTGGAAAGGCCTGCTTACAAACTATTGGAATCGATGAAGCTCAGTGATGGCGAATATTATTTGTTGAATGATCATATCGATCGGATGAAACAATCCGCTGATTACTTCGATTACCGGTTCCCTGAAGTGAATCTTAGGGATCAACTCCAAAATTATGCGGATTTAAACAAAGGGACGTTGCAAAAGGTAAGGGTATTACTTAATGAAAATGGTGAAATTGAAGTTTCCGGACAAGCAATCAAGCCCCTTGATTCAGAATTTACGGCCATCTTGGCTGAAACTCCAATATCAAGTGCAAATCCATTTCTATTTCATAAGACCACCAATCGTGATGTATATGAAGGCTATCAAATGAATAATCCTGACTTCCATGATGTTCTGCTTTGGAATGATGAAGGATTCATCACGGAATTCACGAACGGAAATGCAGTGGTAAAGATAAATGGTGATCTTTATACCCCTCCGGTGGAATCAGGTCTCCTTGCTGGAACATTTCGTCAAGACTTGATCAGGAAGAAGGAAATCAAGGAAAAACCCATTTCAAAGGCTGACCTTAATAACGCTGAGGAAATTTGGTTTATTAATAGTGTGCGAGGGAAAGTAAAAGTGAATTTAACTTTCTAAGCTGATTATTCGTAAAAAAGTGAAAATTGTAATCTTTATTGCAGTTGTTGAGTTATAGTAGATGATGAATACTACATTTCCGGGAGGGACTGCTGTGAAGATGCATAAAATCGCAGGTTTATCGATTATGGATTGGATAGCGAAAGATCCTATACTTAATGATGTGATAAAGATGAACGAAGTCTTCTGGACGAATCCAGATTACGGTAACAAGCAAGAAAACCCAATCGTCCAAGCTGAACAAGTTAAATCGGCTGAAGAAAGATTAAAAAGATTTGCCAATTATATAATTAAAGCCTTTCCAGAAACCGAACCAATGGAAGGGATCATTGAATCACCGCTAGTCGAGATTCCTTCCATGCAAAAAAACTTGGAAAAATCCTATGAGACTAAAATCACTGGGAAACTTTTGCTGAAATGTGACAGTCATTTACCGATATCAGGTTCCATCAAGGCTCGCGGAGGTATTTATGAGGTCTTAAAACGTGCTGAGGAAATTGCAATGAAGCATGGTGGTTTAAAGCGGAATGATAATTATGGAATACTTGTGAGTGATGAATATAAGGAGCTTTTTTCAAAATATTCGATTGCAGTCGGTTCAACCGGCAATTTAGGATTGAGTATTGGAATAATGAGCGCCAAGCTGGGATTTAAGGTAACGGTCCATATGTCTGCAGATGCCAAACAGTGGAAAAAGGATAAATTAACAAGTCTTGGTGTCATTGTAAAGGAATATGATGATGATTATAGTAAAGCTGTAGAAGAAGGCCGTAATGAAGCATCACTTGATCCCGATTGCCATTTTATTGATGATGAAAATTCAATAGATCTGCTGCTAGGTTATGCCACCGCTGCAACGCGCCTGAAGAAACAACTGAAAGATATGTCCATACAAGTAGACGAAGATCACCCTTTGTTTGTGTACTTGCCATGTGGAGTCGGCGGCGGGCCCGGTGGTATTACATATGGGCTCAAGTTAGCCTTTGAAGATGATGTACATTGTTTTTTTGCAGAGCCGACACATTCACCATGCATGACTCTCGGATTGATGACAGGCCTTCATGACAAAATCTCGGTGCAGGACTTTGGCATAGATAATAAGACGGAAGCAGATGGGCTTGCTGTCGGAAGGCCTTCAGCATTAGTTTCCAGTATGATGACGACAATGTTAAGCGGCAGCTATACCATAGAAGATAAAAGGTTACTCGAACTGCTCAGGGGAATGGCAGAGACGGAAGGGCATTATTTAGAGCCATCTGCCCTCGCAGGCGCATTTGGTCCCGTGCAACTTTTTAAAGCTCCAGAAGGAAGGAAATATCTTATGGATCAAAAACTGCTGGATAAAATGGACCAGTCCACGCATATCATCTGGGCGACCGGCGGGAGCATGGTACCAAAGGTTATGATGGAACAGTATTTATCTAAAAGTTAAAAAATGTTCAGGGGAGTGAATTTATCAGACTGCAGACAAACTCAAAGAAAAGCGAGTTTGTCTGCAGTTTTTTATTGAAAAAACGCTTTAAGTTGTTTTCAGCGGTAGCACTTTTTTCTTTCGTTCACAAACTTTTTCATACACCGCACATTATTCGACCGTTGGCGCAGTTTTTTCGACCTAGACCGCGCTTAATTCGACCGCCAACGGAGTTTTTTCGACCTAAACAGCCCATTATTCGACCTACACCGCATTATTCGGACTCCGGAGCATTCATTTTGCGGTCCACATTTTGAAACTGTTCCTATCCGTAAATCGGGAAAGGGAATTGGGATGAGACCATTCCGAACCCCATTTTGTCGACAAACTTAAAGAAGTTCACGAAAGTGAACTTCTTTTTTCTTTATAGACCCCATGAGTTCAATAAAAGGTGAATGGCTTTTTCCAATTCGGATTCAGGGATTCCTGCAAAGCCCAATATGATTTTTGGGGGATGTTCGTCAGTTTTTTCAATTGAATATGTCGATAATCCATAAATTTTAATATGATCTTCGTTTGCCTTTTGAATAAGTGTCTGTTCATCCATGCCGTTCTTAACGATGAGGACGATATGCAATCCTGACCGCTCACCAATGATCTTTATTTGTTTATGGGGTTTAAACAGATCGATCACTTTATCCAACTTACGCCGGTACACTTTCCTCATCCGATTCAAATGCTTTTCGAAATCCCCTTCCTTCATGAACTGTGTCAACACATGCTGATCAATCCGAGAAACGGTGGAATGGTAAAAAGATAATTCCTGTTGATGCATTTGTAACAATGGAGCGGGAAGAACCATGTAACTGATCCGAATTGATGGCATCAATGACTTGGAAAATGACCCTAAATAAATCACCTTATCACCAGCATCCATACTTTGTAGGGAAGGAATTGTTTTTCCACTATAACGAAATTCACTATCATAATCGTCTTCGATAATATAGCGGTTTGCTGCCCCTTGAGCCCAGTTCAACAATCGTGTCCGTCTGTTAACGGATAGAATCGTCCCATTTGGGAAGTGATGTGAGGGAGTGACATACACGACATCGATGTTTGACTCTTCAATTTGGTTTACCTTTACGCCTTCTTCATCAATTCGCAGTGGATGGACTTCATTTGGGTAGCTGCGTAAAATCCGATGAATCAAGTGATACCCAGGATCTTCAACACCATAAATGGCATTTTTATCGAAAAGAAGGACAAGCTGCTGCAATATAATTTCCATTCCTGCACCAATGATGATCTGTTCGGGAACACATTGTACACCACGTGCATGATACAAATAATGGGCAATTTCACATCGTAATTCATATTCCCCTTGAGAATCCCCAAGTAGCAGAAGATCTTGATGTGATTCATCGATTTTGCTTTTCGTGTATTTTCTCCATTTTTCAAATGGGAAGTTTTCCGTGTCAATTTGGCTGGGATGAAAATGATACAGCAATTTCCCTTCTTTATGATTATTTTGCTCCAAGGAAACCTGGTTAGTTTGTGTATACTCTAAATCCTCGAATGTTTGAATATAGTACCCTTTTCTTGGTATGACTTCAACGTATCCTTCAGCAGTCAATTGTTCATATGCAGTCTCGACAGTATTTTGACTTATTTGAAGGAACTCTGCCAATTTCCGTTTGGACGGCAGCTTTGTCCCGTAAAGAAGACGGCCATCAATGATTTCTTTTTTAATATGTGAATATAATTGTTCGTACAAAGGTACTTCACTTGACCGATTTAAATCACAAGAAAGCATATTCATTTTGTTTCCACCTTTTATAATTTAATGCTGACCCCATTAAGTTTATTAAAACTGACACTTTCAATGCGGTCAACTATTTTTTATACTAAATCTAACAAATCTAAAAAATGCAAATATTAGGGGGAAGAGAAATGGAAAAATTATTAGGAACTGACACAGTAAAAAGAGGAATGGCACAAATGCAAAAGGGTGGCGTAATTATGGACGTCATTAACGCAGAACAAGCAAAAATCGCAGAAGCATCCGGTGCTGTCGCTGTCATGGCATTGGAAAGGGTTCCTTCCGACATCCGTGCGGCTGGCGGGGTAGCAAGAATGGCAGATCCGCGAATTGTCGAGGAAGTAATGAATGCAGTGTCCATCCCGGTCATGGCTAAAGCAAGGATCGGCCATATTGTTGAATCAAGGGTCCTGGAATCCATGGGAGTGGATTATATCGATGAAAGTGAAGTGCTGACTCCTGCTGATGAAGAATACCATATTCTAAAAAGTGATTTCACAGTACCTTTCGTTTGTGGCTGCCGTGATTTAGGCGAAGCTGCACGCCGTATTGGTGAAGGAGCATCAATGCTTCGTACAAAAGGAGAACCAGGTACGGGTAATATTGTGGAAGCTGTCCGTCATATGAGAAAGGTACAGTCACAAATTCGTAAAGTGAGCATCATGAGTGATGATGAATTAATGACGGAAGCAAAAAATATTGGAGCCCCTTATGAAATTTTAAGAGAAATCAAACGGACAGGTAAATTGCCTGTAGTTAACTTTGCAGCTGGCGGAATTGCCACTCCAGCAGATGCAGCACTGATGATGGAATTGGGAGCAGATGGCGTTTTCGTAGGGTCTGGTATTTTTAAATCTGAAAATCCAGAAAAATTCGCATCGGCAATCGTTCAAGCGACTACATACTTCACCGATTATGAATTGATTGGCCGGTTGTCCAAAGAGTTGGGCAGTGCAATGAAAGGAATTGACATTTCCAAACTAGCTCCGGCAGAACGGATGCAGGAACGTGGATGGTAATATGATAACTATCGGTGTTTTAGGATTACAGGGAGCAGTTGAAGAACACTTGAACCAAATCAAAGCTGCCGGCGAACAAGCAATTATCGTAAAAAAACCGGAACAGTTGCTGGAAATCGATGGCTTGATCATTCCAGGCGGAGAAAGCACGACGATGAGGAAGCTAATGGATCGTTATGGATTTATGGAACCGGTCAAAACTTTCTTCGAAGAGAAAAAACCTATTTTCGGTACATGTGCTGGGATGGTACTGGCGGCCAATGAATTGACTGGCGATGAGAAGGCCTACCTTGGACTAATGGACATATCCGTGAAAAGGAACGGTTTTGGACGTCAAAAGGATAGTTTCGAGGCTGAACTATCAATCAAAGGAATGCAAGATCCTTATAAGGCAGTTTTCATCCGGGCGCCTTTTGCCGATGGAATTGGAGAAGGTGTAGAAGTATTGGCTGTTTATGAAGAGAATGTAGTGGCTGCGAGACAAGACCATGTCCTCGTTAGTGCTTTTCATCCAGAATTAACAGGTGATGATCGTTTTCTGCAGCTTTTCATTGAAATGGTGAAGACATCCACAAGTAAGGCCGAATTGAAAACCTGCTAAACAAATGAAGCTGTCCTATTAATAGGACAGCTTTACTTTTGAATGCTCAAAACGCTTTAAAATACATATTAACTTGAATAAAATATCCTTTACTTTTATAATAAAAAAAGTAAGTAATCACTTACCTGTTTTTTTAGTGTTGGAAGGGGAATGTATGTGACAGCAAGAGTTGCAGTTATTACAGGAGGAGCAAGCGGTATTGGCCGAGCGACATGCTTGAAATTCGCTTCAAAAGGGACAAGGTCGTTGTTGCGGATTTTAATGAAGAAATGGGACAGGAAACCGTTGAACAGATAACAGCGGATGGTGGAGAGGCCATTTTTGTTAAAACGGATGTTTCTAAGCAGGAAGATGTTGAATCGTTAATCAATTAAACAGTTGAAACATACGGAAGGATCGATATCATGTTTAATAATGCCGGCATCAGTGCAGGCGGTATGATCCTCGATCAAGATATGGAGGGTTACTTCAAAACGATTGGAGTGGACCAGCACGGAGTTGCCTTTGGAATTATGGCAGCAGGACGGAAAATGAAAGAGCTAGGTAACAAGGGCGTCATTATAAATACCGCATCTGTGTTTGGCTACTTAGCTTACCATGGAACCTTGCCTATCAGGCGACTAAAGGCGCTGTAAGAATGATGACACAGACAGCTGCTTTGGAATTGGGTGCTTATGGCATACGAGTAGTGGGCATTGCGCCAGGCGGGGTTGACACTCCTATCATTCAAGGCTATAAAGATATGGGAATCATCGATAAATTGAATGCATGCCAAATGCGCGGTAAATTAATTAAGCCAGAAGCCATTGCAAATGCCGTCTATCTATTATCATTAGAGGAAGAGGATGCAATCAATGGAAGTGTAGTCATGGTCGATGATGGCTATGCATCCTTTAAGTGATTTTCTATAAAAGATAACATCGTTCCAATCAGACGATGTTTTCTATTGATGATATATGGGAATATTGATTTCTAATAGATCAAAGGTAATATTGACCGATTTATACCATCGAAAATAGATTGGTGAAGCCGGTCTTATCTTTATAAAAGAAGGTTGATATTTTTGAAAAAAGGGCAGCAAACCAAAGAACGAATCATAAATGTAGCCCGGACTCTTTTTGCCACTAAAGGTTTTGACATGACAAGAACGAATGAAATTGCCTCTGCATGCAATGTTTCCGAAGCTACTATTTACAAATACTTTGACAGCAAAAAAGATTTGCTATTGGCTACAATTACCCCTGATGAGCAAGAGGAATCAGAAGATGGAACTAGCCATCTATCTACGGATGATCTAGTGGAAAATCATGTTTGCACCATGATAAATAAAATTCTTGATAATAAAGAACAGTTTTCGATTCTATTCAGGGAAACGCAATTCGATCAAGATATTTCGAAGCAATATGTAGATCAGATCTTCAAGCCGAATGCCAAGCACATTGAAATACAGAAGAGAATAGATAGCGGTGAGATACAATATATCTCTGATATTATCCTATTTAATGTAGGGATCATTTCTTTCACATTGGCATTATCTACACATTATGAGATCCATCAACAGAAAAAGGAGCCATATTTTACTTCTGAACGAATTAAGAGCATTGCTCAACTTTTGGTATATGGTATTCATGGCAAACAAAATCATACATAATGAAACGGTCATATTGAAAGGCAAGCATCAAGCCGCAAATATGACCGTTTTATTTTCCTTCAGAGTCGATGAAGTCAACTTGTAAATTTATTAAACCAGAGTGTAAGATTTGACTTATATTTTTCAGACTATTACGATAAATTCATGCTGCACGAAATGCTTCACGAAGATTTTATCTGGAAATCATGTAACATTGGAGGGGGATTAAATGAGCGATATCGTAATTTTATCAGGAAGTCCGGCTATTCCGTCAAGAACGGACATTTCACTAAAACATATTCAATCATTAGTCGAAAACGAAGGATTTACCACAGCTTATTTCTCAATTACGGATTTCTCAGCAGATGATTTATTCCAAGGGAAATATAATAGCGAAGACATCTTAAAACTTTCGGAGAAAATCCAAGCAGCAAGAGGTGTCATTATTGGTTCACCGGTTTATAAGGCTTCTTATACAGGTGTAATGAAAGCATTGATTGATTTGCTGCCAGAAGGTGCTTTTAAGGGTAAGCCAGTACTGCCAATCATGATTGGCGGAAGTAACAGGCATCTATTGGCGATTGACTATGCGCTTAAACCATTAATTTCAATATTAAAGGGCGAGCCGCTGCAGGGCATTTATTTTGTTGATAAGGAAATAGATAAACAGAATTCAGAAAACCCGATTAATGATTTGCATTTAATTGATCGCGTCCAGAGTCAAGTTCAAGAATTTGTAGAAGCGATACAGTTAAGAAATTAATGAATTCAAGTTATCCCTTCTTCAAAAGGACTGGAATTCGAGAAATTATCTTTTCAAATGATGACAGGCGCCAATAATAGGTTTATTAATGAAAATAGACTCATTTTTTTGGAGACTTTATCTAAAAAGACGAGTCTATTTTCGCATTTAAATGAACATAAAATCATAAATGGAATAGTGTGTATAAAAATAACAGTTCATCCATAATATTAAACCAAGTTATTTTATAAGAAAACTCCATTGACAAGGATTAAATATATGTTAATATTTAAAATAATAAAACTTATCCAGAGCGACGGAGGGAATTGGCCCTTTGAAGTCCAGCAACCTGCATGATGGATGCAAGGTGCTACCTCCAACAAAATGTTGATCATTTTGGAAGATAAGGTAAAGATATTTACCTTGTGATCTTTCCATCATGGAAAGATTTTTGTTTTTTGGAAAAATTGTAGGCAAACCATAACAATGTAAGGTTGTTTGGAATTATATAAATCTAAGAAATTCATTTGATCAGCAGTGAAAATAAGAAATTCGCGGATTTTCTTAAAGGAGGAACAGGTTTGGATAAAGAGAATCAGCTTGAAGAAATATTTGAACGACTTCAAGAAATGCTTAATTCAATGAAATATGGATCCATTACACTTATTGTCCAGGATGGTAAAATCATTCAAATGGAAAGAAATGAAAAATTAAGAATTAAATAAGGTATCTGCTGACTAGAAAAACTAGAGGCGGGTTTAACTGATATAAAGAGAGTATTGGTTAGATTCGTCTCTTTTTCCTAGGGTCAAACAAACTGGAGAAGATTACAATGGGCATTGATCAACAGTTACTCTAACCTATACAGCAAGTTTCTAGAGGGGGCTACAAAGTTGGCTGCATTAATAAACTATGAAAATTTCAACACTGGGGATTTCCCTGTATTTCCCGAAGATAGTGAGACAAAAGGTGCTTTGGAAGTTCTGCAATGGGCGAATGACCATTATGGAAACGAACTGATTTATGCTTGCAGTTTTGGAATTGAAGGCATCGTGCTTACGGATTTATTGGCGAAGGTCAATCCTTCTGCCAAAATAGTTTTCCTTGATACAGATGTTCATTTTGAAGAAACTTACCAATTGATCGAGCAAGTGAAAAAGCGATATCCAAAGCTTTCGATCGAAATGAAGAAACCTGCCTTGACGCTTGAGGAACAAGCAGCGGAATATGGGGATGAATTATGGCTTAAAGATTCAAATAAGTGCTGTAACATCCGTAAAATCATTCCGCTTACCGACGTGCTTTCAACGGCAACAGCCTGGCTTTCGGGACTGCGGAGGGAGCAATCCGAAACAAGGGCTTTGACCGAGTATATCAATAAGGATAATAAGTTCAAGTCAGTTAAAATATGTCCACTCATACATTGGACATGGAAAGATGTTTGGCGGTACGCCCACAAAAACGGACTTCCATATAATATCCTGCATGATAATGGATATCCGAGCATTGGATGTAAAACATGTACAGCACCTGCCTTCAATGCAGATGATTTACGCTCAGGCCGTTGGCAAGGAGCTCAAAAAACGGAATGCGGATTGCATTTATCTTAAATAAATAGAAACCATAGGGGGAAATTAGCATGACAATCAGTCTACCGCACGGAGGAACATTAATCGATCTTTGGGAACCAAAATATGATATTAGTAAAATAACAAAGTCAATTGAAATCGATGAAATTGCTTTAAGTGATCTTGAGTTGATAGGCACTGGTGCCTACAGTCCGATTAAAGGATTCTTTACAAAAAGTGACTATGAGACAGTGGTCAAGGATATGAGGCTTAGCAGCGGGCATGTATGGAGCATCCCGATTACGCTGCCTTTGACCGAAGAAACTGCAGAAACCCTTACTATAGGTGAAGAAGTAACGTTGACTCATGATGGTGAAACATACGGGGTTCTCTCCGTTTCCGATATTTACACTCCAGATAAGCAATTGGAAGCGACATTAGTATATCAAACGGATGATGAGAAGCATCCTGGAGTGAAAAATTTATACAACCGCGGGGATGTATACGTCGGCGGGGAAATAAAGTTGATCAAGAGAATAGAGCGTCCGCAGTTTCAAGCTCATTATTTGGACCCAGTCGAGACAAGGAAAGCTTTTGCTGAAAAAGGCTGGGAAACGGTTGTCGGTTTCCAAACGAGGAACCCTGTTCACCGTGCACATGAATACATTCAAAAGACAGCATTGGAGATTGTCGACGGCCTATTCTTAAATCCGCTCGTAGGTGCCACTAAATCCGATGACATTCCGGCAGATGTAAGAATGGAAAGCTATAAAGTGCTACTTGAAAAATATTATCCTATGGATCGCGTCTCCCTTGCAGTTTTCCCTGCTGCCATGCGTTATGCAGGACCTAGAGAAGCCGTTTTCCATGCGATGGTCCGTAAAAATTATGGTTGCACCCATTTTATCGTCGGACGTGATCATGCGGGCGTGGGCGATTATTATGGCACATATGATGCTCAAAAAATCTTTGGGAATTTCAATGCAGATGAGTTAGGAATCACGCTATTATTCTTTGAACATAGTTTTTACTGTAAAGCATGTGGCAATATGGCATCCGCTAAAACTTGTCCGCATGGCAAGGAAGACCATGTCATCCTGTCTGGAACGAAGGTAAGGGAAATGCTTCGTAATGGAGAAATTCCTCCAGCTACCTTTAGCCGTAAAGAAGTCATCGAGGTGTTGATCAAAGGTCTAAAAAAGAATGAAGTTTATAACTGATCGGACATAAATAGAAGGATCACAAGAAGAGGGGGATTATTATATGAGTAAAAGTACGAATGTCACTTGGCATGAAACGTCATTGACCAAGGAGCTCCGCCGGAAGCAGAACGGGCATGAAAGCAAAGTTCTATGGTTCACAGGGCTCTCGGGCTCCGGAAAATCAACGATTGCGAACGCAGTCGCTAAAGAGTTATATAATCGGAATATTCGAAATTATGTTTTGGATGGTGATAATATCCGCCATGGTTTAAACAAAGATTTAGGTTTTTCTGAAGGTGATCGAACCGAGAATATTAGGCGGATAGGTGAGGTTTCCAAGTTATTCGTGGATAGTGGGCAGTTCGTATTGACCGCCTTCATATCACCTTTCAGGGCAGACCGGCAGATTGTTCGTGATTTACTCGAAGAAGGGGAGTTTATTGAAGTATACATAAAGTGTCCGATCGAAGAGTGCGAAGTGAGAGATCCAAAAGGTCTTTATGACAAGGCTCGTAAAGGAATCATTAAAGATTTTACCGGAATCGACTCTCCATACGAAGAACCTGAACAACCGGAAATCATTTTAGAATCCGACCAATACAGCATTGAAGAGTGCGTTGATCAGGTAATCGGTTATTTGAAAGCAAAGAAAGCGATTTAATCAAGGAGGAAATGTAATGGTTTACGAGAAATTTTGGTCGGAAAATCCACTAATCGCTAAAAATAAAACGGAAGTCTGGAAATTGGAAAAAGACGGCTTGAAGATATTTGATGATATTCCACATTACGCAGCAAATGGTTTTGAGTCCATCCCTAAAGAAAATTGGGATATGTTCAAGTGGGCAGGTCTATACCTGCAACGGCCAAAAGAAGCTGGTTATTGGATGATGCGTGTCGTCATTCCCGGAGGTATCCTGACTTATGATCAACAAATGACTCTAGCTAACATCGCTAAAGATTACGGGAGGGATGTATATGACATTACAACCCGTCAAGCCGTTCAATTCCACTGGCTGACCATTGAACAAGTCCCGGATATCTTAAATCGTTTGGAAAAGGTTGGCATGACTACGGCAGGTGCTTGTGGTGATATCACACGCAATATCATCGGGAATGCATTGGCCGGCATCGATCCTGACGAACTTTTTGATACACGCGAGGTCCTTTATGATGTATTTGAGTATTTCCGCCTTAACGAAGACTATTCGAACCTTCCGAGGAAATATAAAATGTCCATAAGTGCTAATATCCATAATGCTTCAAATGCTGAAATCAACTGTGTTTCATTCAATCCAGCAACTAAAGAAATTGATGGAGTAACGGAAGTTGGTTTTCACGTAAAAGTAGGCGGAGGGCTATCCTCCGTTCCAATGCTGGCAGAGGAACTGGATCTATTCATTTTACCTGAAAAAACAGTGGAAGTAGCGGCCTCCATCACGACGATATTCAGGGACTTCGGATACCGTGAAAAACGTCATCGCTCAAGATTGAAGTTCCTTGTCGCTGATTGGGGTCCCGAACAATTCAAGGAAAAATTGCTGGAATACACCGGTCCGCTTCCTGAAAAGGGTGAAAGTGCGGTGAAGGGATGGAATGCAGGTTATTTCTACGGCATCCATAAACAAAAGCAAGATGGTCTGAACTATGTTGGAGTCAATATACCCGTTGGTCGTCTAAATCCAGACGAAGTGATGGAGTTTGCCGAACTTGCGAAAAAATATGGAAATGGTGAAATCCGCAACTGTAATTCTCAAAATCTAATCATTCCAAATGTGCCGGATGCAAAACTTGAGGAATTAAAGCGGGAATCCATCTTTGAGAGATTTCCATATCAACCAAAAAAATTCATTGGTTATTCCGTTTCTTGTACAGGCATCGAGTATTGCAACCTGGCACTCGTTGAAACAAAAAACCGCATGAGGACCATTTCTGAATCATTGGACAGGGAAATAGATCTCGATGTTCCTGTAAGGATGCATATGGTCGGTTGTCCGAATAATTGCGGTCAAAGAGCCATCGCCGAAATCGGGCTGCAAGGCATTAAAATGAAAAACCAGGACAAAAAAATGGTCGAGGCTTTTGAAATATACGTCGGTGGAACGCTGAATGAGGGCGGGAAGTTCAATGAAAAACTTAAAGGAAAAGTGGAAGCTGAACAGCTCTATCATGTTCTGAAGGAACTGATCCTATTTTTCAAAGAAACAAAACATATATCGGAAACCTTTCTTGATTTTGTGGAAAGGGTAGGGATATCCGATTTACAAAGTAAGCTTGATGATATATTAACGGAAGTGGCCGTTTAATAGGGGAAGGTAAGCAATCCATGAATCTATACCGTTTTGAAGTCACTATCAAGGAAGAACCGGTCCATGTCATCATTGTTGCCGATTCAGATGAAAAGGCCTTTGATCTTGTTGATATCGAGCTGGAAAAGCATTATTTGAAAATGCCTGAAGTGGATGACATCTCATTATACGAAAAAAAGAAAATTAAAAATGGAGCAGGTTTCGTTTTATCGGAATTCGAAACAATTCTCTAAGGGAAGGCAGGTTGCAAAAATGGGGAAAGTATATCTAGTAGGAGCCGGTCCCGGAGATCCAGATTTAATTACATTAAAAGGATTAAAATGCATTCAAGAAGCTGATGTCATTTTATATGATCGACTTGTCAATAAAGAACTTTTGAATCATGCAAAAGAAGGCGTCGAGCTGATTAATTGCGGTAAACTGCCGGATTATCATTTGTTGCAGCAGGATACCATCAATCGGTTCCTGGTCAAATATGCAAAAAAGGGAAAAATAGTCACCCGTTTGAAAGGCGGCGATCCATTCGTCTTTGGGAGAGGCGGGGAGGAAGCGGAAGCCCTCGCCAAAAGCGGCGTGAGCTTTGAAATCGTACCGGGCATTACGGCTGGAATCGCCGCTACAGCTTATGCGGGAATTCCAGTTACACATAGGGACCACGCTTCATCTTTTGCAATTGTTACCGGCCATAGGAAAAAGGATGAAGAGGATAATATCAAGTGGGAATCCCTTGCAAAAGGAATCGATACATTAGCCATTTACATGGGTGTTAAAAACCTGCCATATATTCAAGGAAAACTTTTGGAACATGGAAAAAATCCAGAGACTCCGGTAGCCCTTATTCATTGGGGGACATTAAAAACGCAAAGAACAGCTGTCAGTACGTTGGCTAATGTAGTGGAAACCGCCAATAACGAACAGATTTCGAATCCTTGCATGATAGTCGTGGGCGATGTCGTAAATTTACGGGAAAAAATCAAATGGTTTGAAGGGCAACAAACCGAAAATTTGTTGGCGAATGAGGCCTTTTAATGGAAGCCATCTTATATATTTGCCATGGCAGCCGCGTTAAAGAAGCTTCAGCCCAAGCCATTGATTTTATTAAAGTTTGTATGCAAACACAGCCAAATTCCATTCAGGAGCATTGCTTCTTAGAATTGGAAACTCCTACGATAGAAGAGGCCTACGAACGATGCGTGCAAAAAGGAGCGACGAGAATCATCGCCATTCCAGTTCTATTGCTAACGGCTGTACATGCAAAACATGATATTCCGGTCATATTGAACAAAATGAAAGAACGGTACCCTGCCGTTGATTTGAAATACGGAAGACCGATTGGTGTCAGTGATAAAATGGTTGACATTTTAGTGGAACGGTTGGAGGAAACAAATGTAAGGGTTACGGAGGATTCCTTGGTTTTATTGGTTGGAAGGGGCAGCAGTGATCCTGACGTTAAAAGGGATTTGTCTCGATTGGCCAATTTGCTAATGAACAGGTTTCCAAAAATCCGTGTACAAGAGTGTTATTTGACAGCTGCCACACCAAGCTTTGGAGAAGCATTGGAATTTGCAGAGGAATCTCGATCAAACCAAGTATTTATCATTCCTTACCTGTTGTTTACCGGTCTCTTAATGCAGTCCATCGAAAATAGTATAAAAAAGATCCAAAAAAAGGGGAAGCAAAAAATCATACTTTGCCGATATCTAGGTTATCATCCAAAGATTGAACAAGCAATATCGGAACGAATTGATGAAGTGAGTGGGGAGGGAGCCTATGTATCCAATTACGCTTAATATTGAGAACAGGAAGTGTGTCATCATCGGCGGTGGTAAAATAGGTTACTTTAAAGCGGGCCCCTTATTGGAAGCTGGTGCTGATGTGACCGTCGTAAGCCCCGAGATATGCACGGGATTTCAACAGCTGGAGAAAGAAGGCAAGATTCAAGTTTTACTTAAAGAAGTGGAAGAAACTGACTATAAAGATGCATTTTTAATCATTGTTGCAACAAATTCTTCTGAAGTTAATGAACGGGTGTACGAGAATGCATCCCAAAGTCAGTTGGTGAACGTAATCAGCAATCATGAGCTGGGTAACTTTCATATACCGGCCACATTGAAAAGAGGCATGCTTTCCATAAGTGTTTCTACGAATGGAGCAAGTCCAACGCTCGCAAAAAAAATTCGGAATGACCTAGGTAAAGTATATGATGAATCATATGAAGATTATCTTGAATTCCTTTTTGAAGCAAGGATGATCATTAAAAGCGGTTCCTTTTCAAAAGAGGAAAAATCTAAGTTATTGAAAGATTCAATAGAGGATATTTATAAATATTCCCTAAAAGAAAGATATCGTTTCTTAGCTAGGCTTATGCCAGTAGAAGCTGAATAAAAAAATCATGGGCTGATCAGAAAAACTGAAGGCACCTAACCAACATGTCATTTCATTTTGGTTAGGTGCCTCTTTGTGTCTTATAGAACAAAATGATCTATACAGGCAAACGGTGGTCGATGTTATCTAGGTTCTATTTTAGTTGAAAAAGGGGGATGTCATGAAAAAGTTAATCGTTTTAGCCTTTATCGGGTTTTTAGCCCAATTAATCGATGGTTCGCTTGGAATGGGGTATGGAGTGAGTTCCACTTCCTTATTGTTGACATTCGGGATTGCCCCTGCAGTAGCATCAGCATCCGTTCATTTATCGGAAGTAGTGACCACAGCAGTTTCCGGAGCTTCACATATAAAGTTTGGAAACGTGGATAAAAATATGGTCTATCGCTTGATCATTCCAGGTTCTGTTGGTGCATTTGTAGGTGCATGTTTCCTGAGCAACCTGCCAGCCGAATTAGCTAAACCGTATATTGCCATATTTTTGTTTGGCCTTGGTGTATACGTTTTATTCCGCTTTTTATTTATTTTTAAACCGTCAAAGGAAAATGAAACCGTAAGGCCATTGACCGCTAAACAATCCATTCCGTTAGGCCTTTTTGCAGGCTTTTGTGATGCAACAGGCGGAGGCGGTTGGGGACCGATTGCAACTCCCGTTTTATTGTCAAAAAAAGGAATGACGGCAAGGAAAGCCGTAGGGACTGTAGATACGAGTGAATTTGCCATTGCTTTCTTCGGAAGTCTTGGTTTTATCATTTCGCTTGGATGGGAAGCTGTCAATTGGCTTTGGGTCGTAGCGTTGATAATTGGTGGGGTGGTTGCTGCACCAATTGCAGCCTGGTTAGTCAGGATGCTTCCTGCTCAATTAATGGGTGTCTTAGTTGGTGGTTTCATTATCTTGATCAATGTACGAACATTATTAGCTACATGGATTCCGATTGAAGCCCATATATATATCTATACAGGCATCGTAATTATATGGCTTTCTGGAATTCTCCTTACTATCAATAAAATGTCCAATGCGCGAAAACATGATCATATCGAACAACGGCAGAATGTTTCCTGAAACCCGAGTTAAAAAAAGAAGCGAATTTACTCAAAAGCATATTACGATACGTAACATAAAAACTCGTAGGTACATAAATACCTACGAGTAATGTCATTTGCCAAATGGGAATCCGCCTTTAAATTTTAATAATGTTCAAGACTCTATTTAATAGATTCATTTATTTCCTAGATCCATCTATTGGCTGTTAATAATCGAGAGATCTATGTCTCCAATATCTATGTAGTTTATTCTCCTAATAAAGAATCAATAGTACCCTTATACTATAGTCGGCTATAGTGAGAGATTAAAATAGCAGCAGAACCATTAATTTATGTCCTGCTGCTGTTCAAATGATTGAATTGTATCTTCATATAATTCAATAAGCGGTAATATATTTTTTTTACTATCGAATTGTTCCAATACCAATTTCCTTAAATCCCTGCCTGTTTGAACACCGGCGTTTGATTGATGGAGGTTGCGTAAGTCCTGATAAAGAATGGCTTGGCTGCAAGTCTGTTTTGCAGCGTGATCCCCAAAGTAGCATTCCCAGGCTTGTTGAAAGTTTTTCTTATTCACCGCCCCAAAATATCCGAGATTTCCACAAGAAATAACGGGTCTTTCGCATGCCATTGCTTCCAAAGCAACCCTACCCGTACCTACTACATAGTCTGCAAGTGCATAAAAGTCTTTCACATTCTTTTGTTCCCCAGTGAAATGAATGAACTCTTCTTTATATAAAGATTGGATACTCGCAGCCACATTCTTAATGTCCTTGAGCTGGCTGCCGCTACCGACGATGATTACATGAAGGTTGGGGATATCCTTTAATTTTAAATCCCTGCAAGCTTTTATTAAAAGCATGCAGATTTTTGCTTTATGCCGGGTTATCCTGCTGCAGTAAAGAATTACTTTTGCATTCAGGGGAATATTCATTTTTCTTCTTAATTCAAATGAAGGGGAAGGGGAAAAATCGGTTGTATCAATCCCATTAGCAATTACTGAAATATTCTTTGGGAATAATGGCTGTATATGTTTTTTTACCGGTTCACTAACTGCAACCGCAGCATCTGTAAACTGTAACACACTTTTTATATCCGATTTCTGGAAGTATGTCCCGTGCAGAGTGAAGACGAACGGAATGTTTGAGAGCTTAGCTGCCCTTGCAGAGATGTTGCCGGATATAATCTGGTGCCCGTGCACTAGTGTAATCTGTTCTTTTCGTAACAAATCTATCAAGCTCTTCAATAATGGAGATTCCGCCTCCGAGTTGATCGTTAATGTTTTAGGGAAATTCATTTGGTGAACTTTACATCCTGTTTCTCGTAACCGGCTAATCATGCTGCCTTTTCCTGTAACAACTGCTGTATATATTCCTCTAGATTGTAATTCCTTCACAAGACTCAATACATGCGTTTCCGTTCCGCTTACATCCATCGTATCTAACACCATCAAAACTCTTATGGGTTTCATGATGCCTTACCTCTTTGGGAAAATTCATCAGATCCAGGAACTGAATGAAGCTTAATTTCATTTGAATTCAATGGTGAAAGTAACAATTTAATGTGGGAACCTGGCTGATTTAGTAAGGTACAACAATTAGCATCGTCCGCTTCTGAAAAACCTTTATTAATAGGAAGTGAACATTTGAAAATTTGGGAATTTGCTTGATTCAGAGATTCTGTTTTTATTGCAGACGTTTTGTAGCATGAAGGGATTACACTGCCTATGTAATCCTTTATTTGTCTGTTTGTCATTGTTATCACCTCAACCGTATCATATTCATCCTATAGAGAAATGGACATGATTTCGTAAAACCTTGAAAAAAAAGTCAAGTAATTTAAAAAAAGGTTGTTTAGTCCAAGCCGTAAACATCAGTCATCAATATACTATTTTTGAAGCGATATAGAAAGCAGCAGCAAATGGTCAAGCTCCACAAAGGAATCAAATGATTCTGGTGATCAAGGAATTCAAGGAGATTGAATTCAGGCAAAATATTAGCAAAAATTCATATCGGAGATTCCTTTTCGGTTGGAACCAAAAAGGATTCACATTTTCGATCTACAACGAGTTCAGTGCTGCATTAAAGATAAGGAAGGGGGACCGTTGCTAAAAGGAGAAGGAAAAGAAATGTGAGCATGGGGATGAAGGAAATAAGAAGATATCCATGACGAAGGAAATAAAAATAGACAATAAAAAAGGTGGTAAAAAAATGAGCACTGATTTGAGAAGGGTTTTAATTAAGTTACTAGGAAGAACGGTAACGGTTTCCACTGATTTTGCCCCGGTAACGGGAATATTAAGTTCTGTTCAATTTGATTATATCGTAATTAATGAAGCCGCTGGAACTGTAGTATTTGTTCCGGGCTTTGCCATCAATTCTGTTAGAGAGCCTATATAAGGAGGAGAATGCATTGTTAGCTAGTTTTTTTCGTTTACAATTAAGACATTACATTGGGGATACGGTCGAAGTGGCTACGAGCAGTGATTTATTCGAGGGAGTGGTAATTGATGTAACCAATAGTATACTTCGATTAACAGAAACGTCTCCGGGTTATGAAGCCGATCTAGATATCATAACCATTCCACTAAATCAAATTAATTATGTTCGCGTTGATAACGTACAATAAGTTATATGAAGAAGCACCATCTATAAGGTGGCTGTTTCTTTTGAACGTGTTAAATGCAACGTATCCCGTCCATTCCCGTTTATTAAGTAAGGGTATATCCTATAATCAGTTATTCCATTCATTAGAACAAATAAAAGAGGGAAACCGTGTTAAAATTGAGTTGGGGTCACCTTTTATTTTTTGATGCTTCTAAACCAAATTCATGTCAAGACAGAGACATGAATTTGGTTTTTTCTTGTTTAAAGGCAGTTATCTTATTTGTAAATTAAAAGCGGAGTTATAGGTCTATGAAGCAAACATCCCTCATTCTAAAGTATTCCTGATTAAGTTTTGGATATAAATTATGAAAATGGCGGAAAAGGTAGTTAAATATTTTTCAGTTTTGTACAATGATTAAATGGCAAATTTGAAAAGGAGTTTTTAAATGGAAGGCATCTCTGATCATTTAAAGGAAAATTTGGATATTTTGTTCGTAGGTTTCAATCCAAGCATTCGTTCAGGCGAGACTGGCCATCATTATGCGAATCCAAACAACCGGTTTTGGAAAATCCTCTTCGAGTCCGGGTTGACACCAAGGAAATATGATCCAACTGAAGACTCGTCATTACTGGATTTAGGTTATGGTTTTACCAATATCGTTTCCAGGCCTACAAAAGGTGCGGACGATATCACTAAAGAAGAGTACATAATAGGAAGGAAGCAATTAAAAAGGAAAATTGAAAAGTATAAACCTAGACTTGTCTGTTTTGTAGGCAAGGGTGTTTATCAGGAATACCGTCAGTTACGAAAAATCTCTTGGGGGCTGCAAGAAGAACCTTCATCGAATAAGAACATGGAATTCGTTGCCCCTTCTTCCAGCGGCTTAGTTAGAATGCCGATAGATGAGATCATCGAAATATATATAGAGTTGCCAATTCTGCTTGACAAGCTGAAAAACAATTGAAGGAACTTATTAAAATAAGGGTGGAATTATATGAGTCAGGATAGTGCTGAATGGAATAGTGATGGCTTTTCCGAGGTGATTGTTGGGGAAGGCTTTTGGCAAGGAGTAAAGGATTGTATACCTACTTTATTGGGATACCTAAGTATCGGTTTTGCTGCAGGGGTCGTCGAAAAAACATCAGGATTAAGCATGCTTGAAGTGGCACTAATGTCGCTTTTACTCTATGCGGGATCTGGATAATTCATAGCTGCGGGGATGATAGCTGCAAGTCATCCAGTATCGGCCATAATTTTTACGATTTTTTTTGTTAACATTCGTCATCTATTGCTTAGTGCTGCATTGGCTCCATATTTCAGGCAGCAAAGTTTGAAACAAAACCTGATAACAGGAGCCTTATTAACGGATGAAACGTTTGGAGTGGCCGTCACAACGGCACAGAAGAGGAAACAGCTTGATTTTAAATGGATGCTTGGTCTGAATCTTGCAGCCTATTTAAATTGGTTACTAGCAAATATGGCCGGCGGTTTCTTTGGCCAATGGATTCCAGATCCCGAAAAATATGGGATGGATTTCGCCCTGCCAGCCATGTTTATCGGCCTTTTAGTTTTGCAAATATTGAGTAAAAAAGACTTTTTTATAGATCTTGCAGTCGCATTTAGCAGCATATTAATCGTTGTTGCAGCAAGTTTCTTCTTTCCTGGCAGTACTGGCGTCATAGTTGCAACGGTTATAGCTTCAACGATAGGGATGGTGATTGGCAGATGGAAATAAGCGGATATATCCTTGCTGTCATCCTAGGGGCTTCAATTGTGACGTTCATACCAAGGGTCGTTCCTTTGATGCTGCTTAGTAAAATGCAGATTCCAAAGTGGGGCATCGATTGGCTAAAGCATGTGCCGGTGGCCGTAATGGCGGCGTTGTTGGCTCAAGAGCTTCTATTATCGGAACAGGTCTTTTCAATTAAGGATAATGCTTTGAATTTGGCCGCAGCTTTACCAGCTTTCCTGGTTGCCATTTTTACGAGAAGTCTATTGGGTACGGTTATGATTGGCGTGCTTTCTTTGATGATATTACGATTTTTCTTTTAAAAAGTACTAAATATTTATATGATAGGCCGATATAACCAGTAATGGATTGCCATTACTGGGTTTTTATTTTCCAAAGAACATATTTCATTACCGCAACTTATGGGTTTGTTCATTACGGTTAGGCAAATGACGCTTTTTTAATGAACATATGAAGCTTGATTATCAAAAAGGGCAGTGATTACATAAACTAGGGTGAATGAACTTCTTAACAGTCGTTTTGGATAGCTGAATTGAAAGCGCTTCTAATTGAAAATGATACAACCAACGTTTAGAAAATGGGAGACTGTCAACAATGGGAATAAGCAAATAACTATGGAGGTGTTCAATTAATGAATGTAAATGGTGCACTAGAGGTTCTTGATCGCATGCGGCTTCCTAATGGCGCATATACTGCAAGCGTTTCCGATGATTATAATTATGTCTGGATAAGGGATGTCGTTTATACAGTAATACCTTTTATAAATGATCCGTCAAATCGTTACGAGAAAGCATATCATGCTTTATTCGACTTATTTCAATCCTATGAGTGGAAAATAGATATTCATACGGAGCAGAAACCCCAGTTTTTATTTGAACATATCCATGCACGGTATTCCACAGAGCTTAAAGAACTGCCCGATGAGTGGGGGCATGCCCAAAATGATGCGATAGGTGCCTTTTTATGGGGGGTCGGTGAAGGATATAAGCATGGAAAAAAAGTAATAAGAAATCAACGTGATTTACAAATCGTTCAAAAGTTGGTCAATTACTTGGAATGCCTGCAATATTGGCAATCGGAAGATAACGGGATGTGGGAAGAGAATATTGAAATCCATGCTTCAAGCATAGGTGCATGTGTTGCCGGTTTGAATTCAGTCAAAATGCTGGTCAACGTCAAGGAAGAACTGATTAAAAAGGGAGAAGAAACTCTTCGTTTCCTGCTTCCAAGGGAAAGTTATTCAAAAGAGACGGATTTAGCCCTTTTATCCTTAATTTATCCTTACCGACTTGTAGACCGTGAAATAGCACTTAAAATATTGAAGAATGTCACAGAGCGCCTAGAAAGAACAAAGGGTTGTATAAGATATGAAAAAGACCTTTATTATAATGACGGTCAAGAAGCGGAATGGTGTTTCGGGCTTCCGTGGTTAGGCTTATGCTACCTTGAACTTGGCATGATGAACAAAGTTAAGGAATATATAGGTAAAACGAAAATGATCATACCCGAAAATTGGGAGGTACCTGAATTATATATAGGAGGCAGTAATATTCCAAACAAGAATACTCCTTTGGCATGGTCAGTTTCATTATCCTATTTATTCTTGACGAAGACTTCCATGATTCGAACTGAACAAATAACATGAAGCATTCATACATGATACCTTAAAGCTCTTCCTAAAAATTGGGGGGAGCTTTTATTGGTATAATAATATTTTTACAATAAATGGCTATTTCCCTCAAAAAAATGTTTTAATTTACAAAAAAACGGGCATTTATTACAATAACTTCACCTCCATTTGAAGGATTAATATCATTTTCACCGAATATATATAATAACTGGGGAAGGATGGGTAAAATACTATCGAGTTAATACTGATGGAGGGGTTTTATTGAGTACTATTATAGACCAGCTGCAAGAGAATTATCCAAGCGATTTCGATTTGTATTTGTTTCATGAAGGCACCCTTTATGAAAGCTATAAAATGCTTGGGGCACACATTGTAACATCATTAGGTAAAGAAGGAGTACGCTTCGCCGTTTGGGCCCCCCATGCCAAGCAAGTTGCAGTAGTCGGTAATTTTAATAATTGGGACGGAAAAGATCATGCGATGAAACGGATCGAGCGTTCAGGTATCTGGGTGTTGTTCGTACCAGGACTACAAGAAGGGGAACTCTATAAATACGAAATACATACACCTGGAAATAAACGAATCCTAAAAGCCGATCCATATGCCTTTTATTCGGAAGTCAGACCAAATACAGCCTCGGTCATTAAAAGGCTGGATAATTTTGAATGGCAAGATTCGAAGTGGATAGCCGATAGGAAAAAGGAAAATATTTATCATAAACCCATGACCATTTATGAAGTGCACCCAGGAACATGGAAACAGAAAGAAGATGGCGAATTTTATTCGTACCGTGAATTGGCTGATAGATTAGTTGATTATGTGATTGATAATAGTTTTACACATATTGAAATCATGGCCATAATGGAACACCCATTTGATAAATCGTGGGGGTACCAGGTCACGGGCTATTATTCTGTAACCAGTCGTTACGGCTCACCGGAAGATTTTAAATATTTAATTAACCTTTGCCACCAAAAGGGCATAGGTGTAATCCTTGACTGGGTTCCCGCCCATTTTTGTAAAGACTCCCATGGACTTTCCCGTTTCGATGGTACGCCTCTCTATGAACCAATTGATCATACTAGAGCAGATCGCCCGTTATGGGGGACATACAACTTTGATTTTACCAAACCGGAAGTAATCAGTTTCCTTATATCAAATGTAATGTTTTGGATGGATGTATACCATATTGATGGGGTCCGTGTCGATGCGGTATCGTCAATGGTTTACTTAAATCATGATAATCCATTGCCGGTCAAGCTGAAAAATCAGTTTGGCGGTGAGGAAAACCTGGAAGCCATACAATTTTTGCAAAAACTTAACGAAGTGGTTTTCAAGAAATATCCCAATGCATTAATGATGGCTGAAGAAGCAACAGACCGGCCACTTATAACTTCTCCTACCGATATAGGCGGCCTGGGCTTTAATTACAAATGGAATATGGGATGGACTAACGATATCCTTCGTTATATGAAACTTGAAACGCATGAAAGGCCATATCATCATAGCCTCTTAACATTTTCATTTTTCTATGCTTTTTCAGAAAATTTCGTCTTGCCCTTTTCACATGATGAAGTGGTTCATGGCAAGAAGTCTTTATTGAATAAGATGCCAGGTGACTATTGGCAGAAATTCGCAAATTTACGGTTACTCTTTGGGTATTTCATGACGCATCCCGGAAAGAAGCTTCTATTTATGGGTGGTGAATTTGGCCAGTTCATAGAATGGAAAGATGAGGAACAATTGGATTGGCTGCTTTTGGAATATGAATCCCACGAAAAGCTGGCCTATTATTTCCGTACCCTTCAGGATTTTTATAGGCAAACATCCTCCCTTTGGAGACTGGATCATGTCCAGGAGGGTTTTGAATGGATAGATCCGAACAATAGTGAACAAAGTATCATTACCTTTATGAGAAAAGGTAAACGCAAAGGCGACTATTGCATTGTTGTCTGTAATTTTTCTGCACAGGCTCATGCTCGATATCAAATAGGCGTACCATCCCAAGGCAAATATATAGAGGTTTTCAGCAGTGATTCAGCAGCTTTCGGAGGATCGGGTCAGATCAATGAAGAACCCATTAATGTCAAAAAGGAACCATACCATAATCAACCATTCAGCATGGAAATAACTGTACCTCCATTAGGCATTTCTATTTTTATGAAGCAAACAAAAAAAAGACGGGGGAGAGTGAACGAATAATGGGAGCAAAAAAATGGATAGCAATGTTGTTGGCAGGAGGCCAGGGTTCAAGGTTAGGTGAATTGACAATCGGTTTGGCAAAACCAGCTGTTCCCTTTGGCGGTAAATATAGAATCATCGATTTTCCATTAAGTAACTGCACTCACTCTGGTATTGATACGGTTGGGGTACTGACCCAATACCAGCCATTGATTCTAAATGATTATGTTGGTAATGGCAAAGCTTGGGACCTTGATCTGGATGTTGGCGGAGTTTCCGTTCTTCCCCCTTATCAAGGGAAAGAGGGCGGTGAATGGTATAAAGGGACGGCGAACGCTGTTTATCAAAATATCCAATACATTGATAACTATGATCCGGAACATGTACTGATTCTCTCTGGTGACCATATTTATAAGATGGATTACAGTAAGATGCTGGATTATCACATCGAAAAAAATGCAGAGGCAACCATAGCTGTCATTCAAGTGCCGTGGCAGGAAGCAAGTCGTTTCGGAATCATGAATACCAATGATGATGATAAAGTCACTCAATTCGATGAAAAACCAAAGTATCCAAAGAGTAATCTCGCTTCCATGGGAGTTTACCTTTTCAATTGGAAAACCCTAAGACGGTATTTAATAAATGATGAAAAAGATGAAAATTCTTCCAATGATTTCGGCAGCAACATCATTCCAAAGATGCTTGAAGACCGAAAAAAGCTATATGCCTATCGTTTTAATGGTTATTGGAAAGATGTTGGAACGGTGGAAAGCCTTTGGCAGGCCCATATGGACTTATTGGAGGATACGCCAAATTTCCAGTTGGATGATCAGCAATGGAAAATTTTTGCCCGCAATGCAAATCACCCGCCGCAATATATATCACCGGATGCAGTGGTCAGTCAGTCGCTTGTCAATGAAGGGTGCATGATTCATGGGAACATTGAACATTCGGTTTTATCCTATAATGTTCAGGTGGGCTATGGGTCAACCATAAAAGATTCAGTCATCATGCCTAATGTTACGATTGGTGAAAACGTTCATATAGAAAGAAGCATCATAGCCAGCAATTGTGTTATAAAAGATGGTGCCGTAGTTGGAAATTCAGCGGTTACATCCGATATTACCTTAATTGGTGAAAATCAGACCATTATCAATCCAAACAAAAAAAAGATCACTCTTAACTAGAAAAAGGGGAAGATGCTATGGAAAATGTGTTGGGTATTATTAACTTAATCAATGAAAGACAACATTTAAAAGATCTGACTGCTCACCGTAATGTGGCATCCGTACCATTTGGCGGGCGCTACCGTTTGATTGACTTTACGATGTCGAATCTCATTAATGCAGATGTATCAAAAGTAGCCGTTTTTCCAAAAGAAAAGTATCTTTCAGTTATGGATCATCTTGGCTCAGGTAAAGAATGGAACTTGGATCGGCGTTCAGGAGGCTTATACATCTTGCCCCCTATCCATCCGGATGAAACGGTAACGGGCGATATGAAGCAATTTTATGATCATCTCAGCTTTTTCGAACGTGCACAGGCAGATACTGTCATCATTTCCCCAGGAAGCCATGTATGCAAATTGGATTTTAATGAAGTGCTTGATTATCACAAAAAACATAAAGCGGATATCACGGTCGTATATAAGGATTATGTAGGGGAATTGATTGAGAAACCAATCTATCACACCTGCTCGGTAGATTCGGATGAAGACATTACTGACATTAGCTTTTATACCATCCCTAGACCTGGTGATCATGTTTGTCTAGAAACCTTCATCATAAGTAAAACGCTATTGGTGAACTTGATCAAAAGCTGTGTTGCCAGCGGGGAATATGACTTTTTGAAAGACGCTGTGAAAGCCAATCTTCATCGTTTTACCGTCAAAGGCTACAATTTTACTGGAGAAATGCCTTTCATCCATTCCATTGAAAGCTTTCATTCCAGCAACATGAATTTCCTGAACCCTTCGGTAATCCGTTCTTTCTTCGGGGATACTTGGGATGTTTATACTAAAATCAAACATGAGGCACCGACCAAATATTCAAGTTCTTCGAAGGTTACCAATTCATTGATAGCCAACGGTTGTGATATTGAAGGGACTGTGGAAAACAGTATACTCTTCCGTGGGGTAAAGGTGAAAAAGGGAGCGATTATAAGAAATAGCATCATTATGCAAAAAGGCGTGATTGAAGAAGGAGCTATCGTTGAAAATACCATAACTGATAAAGAAGTGAGAATTACTAGTGAAAAATCAGTCATTGGTTTAAAACAGCCTACTGTAATAAAAAAAGCGGAAGTAATTTAATAGAGGAGGTGCGGCAATGAATGTTGTATTTGCTGCTTCAGAATGCGCCCCTTTTATAAAAACGGGAGGGCTCGGAGACGTTATAGGCGCGCTCCCGAAAGCGCTGAAAAAACAGGGAGTCCATGTAAGTGTCATCCTTCCTAAATACGGGGATCTACCTAACCAATTCAAACAGGAAATGAAACATATGACGAGTATTGAGGTTCCTGTTGGTTGGCGCCAGCAATTTTGTGGCATCGAAAAACTTGTTGCTAATGGAATTACATATTATTTCCTGGATAATGAATATTATTTCAAAAGACATGGTAGTTATGGATTCTTTGATGATGGCGAAAGGTTCGCCTTCTTTTCCCGTGCAATTTTAGAGGCTTTACCCTATTTAGAAGAAAAGCCGGATGTCCTACACTGTCATGATTGGCAAACGGGCCTTGTCAGCGTTTTGCTGAAAGCACATTATCATAACCATCCATTCTATCAGGATATTAAAACGATATTTACCATACATAATTTACGCTATCAAGGAGTTTATCCTAAAGCTGTTTTAGCGGAATTACTCGATTTGAGTGAGTTATATTTTAATATCGATGGTCTTGAATTCCATGGGAATGTCAGTTATTTGAAAGCCGGCCTAGCTTTCTCTAACATAGTCACAACTGTAAGCCCAAGTTATGCGGAAGAAATTCAGAGCCCTTATTTTGGGGAAAATCTGGATGGGTTTTTACGCAAAAGAAATGGTGACCTTAAAGGGATTATCAACGGAATCGACTATGAGGAATATAATCCTGCGGCAGATGGACATCTTGCAGTTCCATTCGATTCCTATGAGGGTAAGATGGAGAATAAACGTCAGCTGCAGGAATCGCTGGATCTTCCTGTCAATGATGGGGTCCCGGTACTATCCATGGTAACCAGGCTTGTTGATCAAAAAGGAATAGATCTTATTCTCCATGTTTTTCATGAAATAATGAGCCAAGGAGTTCAATTCATCCTATTAGGTACGGGTGATGAGCAATATGAATCGGCATTTCGCCATTTAGCTGACCAATATCCAAATCAGGTATCAGTCAATACATATTTTGATGAGGGTTTAGCAAGACGGATATACGCAGGTTCTGATTTATTCCTGATGCCATCCCAATTCGAACCATGTGGTATCGGCCAGCTCTTGGCACTCCGTTATGGTACCTTGCCATTGGTGAGGGAAACCGGCGGACTTCGTGATACGGTCATCCCGTATAATCAATTTACTGGTGAAGGCAATGGCTTCAGCTTTACGAATTATAATGCACACGATATGCTTCATACAATTGAGCAATCTGTTGGTCTGTACAAATTCCAGCCGAAAAGATGGAGGAAAATGGCCGAAAGTGCGATGGAGTTAGACTTCAGTTGGACATCATCTTCCTTAAAGTATATTGAGTTATATGAAAGTTTGATTCCTGTCATGAAGTGATAATTGGATAGTTTATACACAAAAACACTTACGAATATTGTTTTCGTAAGTGTTTTGTTTCTTTTACCATCAAATATGGGTATATGTTTAGATATATAAAATATTGCTGTGTAGGAGAATGAAACGATGAAAAGAAGAAGAATGGAAATTGTATTTTTATTTATTTTAATTGCTGCAGTTTATATGATCCTATTCACTCATGTTAGCTTCGACGTGAAGCTATTTTTTATTGGTTTGTATATTTTTGTCATGTTTATTACCATGTTTTCACTCATGCTGGAAAATAGATTTGCCCACGAGACCCTTTTATGGATGTATGTACTTTTGTTTTTCCCGGTATTTGGATATTTATTTTATCTGTTTTCAGGTCAGCTCTATTTAAAAGGGTATTTATTTCGTAGTAAAAGGAAAAAAGATCGCGAAGAATGGAAGAGTCTTGTCACACATGTATCATCGCCAGATTTATCGTTCTTGAATAATCATCAGCAATCATTCGCAGATTTTGCCAAAAATGCATCTGAGACCACCATTAGTACTTCATCGCAAACGGAAGTATTGAAAAATGGTAATGAAACGTTTACCGAAATCATTAAACAATTAAAAAAAGCTGAAAAGTTCATTCATATTGAATATTATATTTTTCGTTCCGACAGGCTTGGTACTGAAATTATAGATATCCTTATTGAAAAAGCAAAAAATGGTGTGGAAGTTTTATTCATTTTTGATGCTGCCGGTAGTTTAAGCCTTTCAAATAATGAAGTTAAACGGATGAAAAATGCAGGGATAAAGGCTTATCCATTTTCACCATTGAAACATGGTTTTTTTAATCAAAAATTTAATTTTAGGAATCACCGGAAAATAATCATCATTGATGGGGAAGTTGGCTTTGTTGGAGGTTTAAACGTAGGAGAGGAATACTTAGGACGAAATAAATCGATTGGATTTTGGAGAGATACACACATGGTCCTTAAAGGTGAAGCGGTTTATATGCTTCATACTGTTTTCCTTTTGGATTGGGAATATGTCAGTGGGGAAGATGTATTAGAAGAGCGTCCAGAATTCAACAGTAAAGTGGATCAAGGGGATGGAGCTGTTCAGGTGGTGGCAAGCGGACCTGATACACAACAGGGAATCATGAGTGATTTTTACTATTCTCTTATTACTAGCGCGACTGAATCAATCTGGATTGCAAGTCCATACTTCGTACCTAATCAAGCGATTAAAGCAGCAATTAAACATGCTGCAATTAAGGGGATACAAGTTAGGCTTATGGTTCCGGCAGTAAATGATGGGTTTTTAACCCAATATGGCAGTCGCTCCTATTTCGGGGAGCTGCTTCAATTCGGTGTAGAGGTATACTCGTATAAAAAAGGCTTTCTACATCAGAAAATTATTATCGTAGATGGTGATATGGCTTCCATAGGGACGGCAAACATGGATATGAGGAGTTTTCATCTGAATTTTGAAGTGAATGTCTTTCTTATGGGCAGCCGTTCCATTGAAGATCTCATCACTCACTACAAAGAGGATATGATGGATAGTGACAAACTAGATCCTATTGGGTATAACAATCGTGGTTTGCTGGAACGTTCAAAAGAATCATTTGCCAGATTGTTTTCGAATGTACTCTAATGGGAAAAATAGCAGATAAATAGTATAGTTGAAATGCAAAGAAATTAATTGGCCATAAGGAGAATTTAAGAGAATATGAAATTGGTTTCCTGGAATGTGAATGGAATTAGAGCTTGTGTTAAAAAAGGATTTTTAGATTACTTTAAAGATGTGGATGCAGATATTTTTTGCCTTCAAGAAACTAAGCTTCAAGAAGGGCAGATTTCACTTGAGTTGGAAGGGTACCATCAATATTGGAATTATGCACTGAAAAAAGGGTATTCAGGTACAGCCATTTTCACGAAGGAAAAACCGCTTTCAGTGAAATATGGTGTAGGGGAGCTGGACGAGGAGCCGGAAGGCAGGATCATAACACTGGAATTCGAGAATTTCTATATGGTGAATGTTTATACCCCCAATGCAAAAAGGGATTTATCAAGGCTTGATTACCGTCTCGAATGGGAAGATGGAATGATTAGTTATCTTAAAGAACTGGACTCGGTGAAGCCGGTTATCTTTTGTGGGGACCTTAATGTCGCGCATTCGGAACTCGACTTAAAAAACCCAAAAACCAGTATCGGGAATTCCGGTTTCACTAATGAAGAGCGTGGAAAGATGACTGAATTACTTGATGCAGGGTTTATCGATACATTTCGCCATTTTTATCCAGACCGGGAAGGTGCCTATAGTTGGTGGTCATATATGGCTAAAGTAAGAGAGCGGAATATCGGGTGGAGAATCGATTATTTCATTGTTTCAAAACGTCTGGCGGAATATTTAAAAGAGGCTAATATTCACTGCGATGTCATGGGCAGCGACCATTGCCCGGTCGTCTTGGAAACAAACCTCTAAATGGAATAAATTCGGTTAAATGGGGATACTAATGGTTATCCATATTCAACAGGAGGTTTGATTATGAACACATTTATCGTGGGCTTTCATCAAGAAGATAATGTAGACAGCATGCAAGTGCAAAAATTGACGGCGGCTGAGTTTGAAAAAGCAACATCACGCGGTTTTCGCAGACTATTTGAACTGGATACAAATATCGGATACTTCGTATTTTTTGATGCTGAAGATGATGATGGTGATTTATCTCATCTAGTTTTACAGTATGAAGAAGATAATCAAGATCCAAGTGATTGTTACTCCTTTACTAAAAATGATTTTTATGAGTTCATGGCCCTTTATTTACAAGGCATGGATGAAGTGGAAGTGGAAGATGAAGGTGAAGAAGATGATGACAATGAAGAGTATGGACCAATCCATCATCTTGCCCATTTGATGTTTCATATAGTTGAAGAAGGAAAATCCGTTAAGCCTTAACGGCCGAGTATTGAGATGAAAGGTACTTGCGAGCTTTGTGACAGGGGTGGAATTGAACTGACCATCCATCATTTAACACCTAGAGAATTAGGTGGCAGCCATTTACCCATTGCCTATCTCTGTAAATCTTGTCACAAACAGATTCACGCACTGTATTCAAACCGAGAGCTGGCCATCCGACTATATACCGTGCTTTTGCTAAAAGATGATGAAGCATTAAAAAAATACTTAAAGTGGATTAAAAAACAACCGGTAACGAGGTCAGTAAAGATTAGAAAATCAAAAACGAAATAATGCAAAAGCCCATATTAAAAACATGGGCTTTTGCATTTCATTCAACTTGCTTTATTTTTCAACCGGTCCAATAAAAATCCACCTTTAAAATAACGGGGTTCGTATGAAATGATGAAAGCCTTAGGTTCAAACTTTTCAACGGTTGCTATCAATTCTTGTTCCCGATTGCGTTTTGTCAAGATTTCCATCCGATAACGGTTGCTATCCCTGCCCTCGCCCGTATAAAGAGTTACACCAAATCCGTTGTTCCTCAATGTATCTACCAACTGTTCATTTTTGGTTTGAGTATTAACGGTTACATTAATAAAACCGATGGCAAGTTTTTGCTCAATTTTCGTACCAAAAATTATTCCGATTCCAAAACCGACTGCATATACAACCATGGCGAGTATGCTTTGGTCACCGCCAAATACTAGGGATAATCCAAAAACGTATATTAACATTTCTGCGATACCCAGTATCGAGGCGAGTATGGTAATATTTTTTACTAAGAAAATGGTTCGCAACGTGTAAATCGGAACATAAATAAGTTGTAATAGTAGAATCAGAAGTATTTCTTTCAATTGAGCACCTCACCAACATCTTCCAGTTAGATTAGACGTTTCAACTTTGGGAATGTTCATTCCATAAGTAACATCTTCCATAATCTAACCACAATATAATGGCAGAATTCAATGGGGAATTTTATGTATTTTTTGTGGCATTTCCGTTGAGACCGAATTAAATTCTGTAAGATTTATCAATATTCTTTTTTTTATAAATTTGGTATCATTATCCTTACTAATTCATATGGGGGAATGATGATGTTTAATTATGATGGTCGGATTTTCAAAGCTAAAGTCAATTCCGAAAACGGAGAAGTTTCAGGAAATACTACCTTCCACTATTCTCAAGAAGGTTCAATTCTTTCAGCAAGTTATCATGGCGGAGAGATTGTTAAAGGGACTTTAATAGGGCTTGTCAATATGGATGGGTCTTTAGAATTCAGGTATAATCATATCAATGAAAAAGGTGAAATTAGAGGAGGCAGCTGTCTTTCCACTCCTGAAAAGTTGCCAGATGGAAGGATACGCTTGCATGAAAAATGGAAATGGTCAGATCTCGAACAGTCTGAAGGACACTCCATCATTGAAGAAGTGAAAAAATAACAATCTACATAGAAGGGTTTGAGGAACATTACTACTATCTGTTTAGTGCGGCATGGTCAAACAGATTGGAATGCACTAGGGAAACTGCAGGGGCAGACTGATATTCCCTTAAATGAACTAGGAAGGATACAGGCAAGACAATGTGGTGAATTTTTGTCCAAAGAGGCTCCATGGGATGTGATTATTTCGAGCCCTCTAAAAAGGGCAAGGGAAACGGCAGATATCATTTCGCATTATATTGAAGTCCCGGTTATTGAAAAAATGGAATTCATTGAAAAGAATTTTGGCGTCGCTGAAGGAATGACGGCAGCTGAAAGGGCATCAGCATTCATGGATAAAGAATATCCTGGTCAGGAAAATCAGGAATCTTTACGAAACAGGCTGATGAATGGGCTTCAGGATATTCAAAGGGAGTATCCTGAGAAGAAAGTTATACTTGTTGCACATGGTGCAGTCATTCATTTTATTTTACGCTTGATGTCAAACGAGTCAATCGTCTCAAATGAAATGCGCTTGTTCAATGCATGTTTGAGTACGATTAGATTTGAAGTCGATTCTTGGATAATTGATGATTTCAATCAAGTGAATCATTTATCTTAGTCCTATATTATTCAGTAGCTAATGAAGGAAAGAAGGAAATCATGACTAATAAGACGGCATTGATTTTAGGGGCTACAGGTGTGGTCGGCACCCAGTTGGTGAAAGAAATAAGCAACAGCAATATCTATAGTGAAATTCATTTTCTGACAAGGAGGGAAGTGAAATTCACGGACCCCAAGTGCATAGGACAAGTTGTGGATTTCGATAATTTATCCCAGTATGCCGATTTGTTCAAAGTCACCGATGTTTTCATTTGTTTGGGTACAACGATCAAAAAGGCTAAATCGAAGGAAGCTTTTCGTAAAGTTGATTATGACTATGTAATCCAAGCAGCTAAAATGGCGAAGACATCCAATGTTGAAAAATTACTCGTCATAACGGCCATGGGAGCCAACTCCAAATCAAAGTTTTTTTACAGTCGTGTTAAGGGAGATGTGGAAGGAACACTACAACACCTGGAATTGAATACTGTACATATATTCCGCCCTTCCTTACTTCTTGGAGAACGCGAGGAATTCAGGGCAGGTGAAAAGATTTCTGGGCTGTTAAGTACTTTTGCTAAATTTGTCTTTGTGGGCCCTTTACGCCCATATCATGCTATAGAAGCAAACAAAGTAGCTGCTGCAATGTACGCTGCGGCACAAACGAAGGCACAAGGATATCATTTTTATAATTCTGATGAAATTGAGAAACTTGCACAAAGCGTTACTATAAGTTAAACGAGCCTCCAATAGGCTCGTTTCAGACTGTAGACAAACTCGAAGAAAAGCTAGTTTGCCTGCAGATTTTTTATTTATAAATGTTTCAGTTGATTGAAGAAAATCCGATCCCTTTCCGCCGACTGTCTGCCAAGACTCATCAAAGCAGCATCTAGCGGGTCTCGGCAGGCGTGCCGCTTCAATCCAATAGCTTTCATCCGAATGAAAAAGTGAAAAATAGATCCAAGTTTTCTTTTAAAATAATGGTTTGCGATTAGTCCATTCCGAACCCCTTTTGTCGATAAACAGAAAACGAGCCCAAAATAGGCTCGTTTTTTTAAAATTTAAAAGCAAATTTTGATATCCGCTTTGAAGGAAAAAGGAACGGAGGAATACTTATAGGAATTCGTGATACTAATTCAGTTCTAATTTTCCGCTTGAAACTTGATTGTAACAGTGATATCCACTACAATTTGTAGTGGGAGGTGGTAAAGGGTGAATATTAAAAATTTTAAATATGATGAAGTTGGACTGAATCGTTTCTTTGGTCCATTGGAAGCTAATATCATGGAATATTTATGGGATAAAGATGAACAGAGCATTAAAGCGGTTCAGCAATCATTGGAACTTGACAAACCTATTAATTTCAACACAGTAATGACCGTCATGAATCGTTTGGTTGAAAAAGGCATTCTTGAAAAGAGGTCTGAAGGAAGGCTTTCATTATTTCGCCCGGTTCAATCCAGGGCGGAGTTTTTAGAAGAGCAGTCAAAGAAACTGACTGAGAATTTGCTCGATGAATTTGGTGGAGCGGTCATAAGCCATATGCTGGATGCCATGAAAGACGCTGACCAAGGTTTAATTGAAAAATTGGAACAAAAAATTCAATCGTTAAAAAAGGATAAATTATAATGTGGAAGAGGAAGTCTTATTTTGTGATAAGCCTGAGTCTTTTAATTGCCTGTGTAGTATGGTGCCAAATGGGAGCGTTTTTGGTACATATCTTTTTTGGTGTGAATATTAAAGCCAACTTTTTTAAATTTTGCTTTAGTCTATTCAAGGAAGATTCAGTATACTATTTTGTGGTCGTCACCCTGCTCAGTATAATAATATCCTATAGCATATTGAGCACCCTATTCAAAATTGCAGAGCAATATTTCTTATCCAGAAGGTTTAAACAAAAGCTATTTCTCTCCAAAAATGTTGAAAAGACAAGGTCCATAAATGAAACATTCAACCGGGTCAACGATGATATCTTAGTTGTGAATGCTGATCAGCCTCTTGCGTTTACGCTTGGTTTCAGGCGGCCTTTCATTGTGTTCAGTACGGGTTTATTACGATTATTGGACGTTGATGAGCTAGAAGCGGTAGTAGAGCATGAAGCCTTTCACCAAAAAAAATATCACCCACTGGTTATTTTCATTTTACAGTTGATCTCAGATGCGTTATGGTTTGTCCCACTGACAAAATGGTGTCATAAGAATTACAAAATAATAAGCGAATTATCAGCCGACGAAAATGCGATAAATAAAATAGGGACCGAATTAGGCATAAGTACTGCTTTGTTGAAGTTAATTAAACATGGTTACACTGATAAATCCTCTCCCGTCCTTGTCCACTTCTCTAATGAATCGGTTAACTATAGACTTCAGCAATTAATAGATCCCAATAAAACAATTCCTTTGAGGGCTGAAACTACTACGATTTTTGTTTCTATTTATGTTTTGGTAATACTTTTGGGAATGACTATAGTGATTGTCTGATGACTTTCACTTGATTTTCTTACCACTTTACACTACACTTTGTAGTGTAAAATAAAAAAAGGAGATGTGACATGAATAAACAAGAGATCGGTACCTTTTTATTAAGAGTTATGTTGGGAATTTCATTTTTGTTACATGGATTGTCAAAATTCCAAGGTGGATTGGAGAACACTTCAGGATGGTTTCAAAGTATAGGCATTCCGGGATTTATGGCATATGTAGTCGGTGTTATTGAATTGTTTGGAGGAATTGCTTTAATTTTAGGCCTTGGAACAAGAATAATAGCTGCCCTCCTTGTATTCATCATGGCTGGTGCAATTGTTTATGTGAAATTCCCAGCAGGTTTTATGGGGAATGGAGAAGCTTCAGGGTACGAATTGGATCTCGTTCTTATGATTATTGCACTTCACCTGGTTTTAAATGGAAGCAGATTCCTATCGATAGATTCTAAGTTACCTACCTTAAAAAAAATACAAGAATCAGAAATAAAAGCAAGTTAATAAGAATGAACGTTTTAACAGCGACCCAAAAAATTGAACATTTTCTTAATTAGGCAGTCATGTGGGCATGAAACCGGTAATCTACTGGGTCATGCCTTTTTCATTTAACCCTGTTCTGTTTGAAAAGCTTCATGATTTGAAAAAAACGATAATACATCAAATCAGATTTTGGTAATCAACAGAAGTTTCCCATGACTGCGTTATCGTTACATACTTTACGAAATGACAATACTGGAAGGTTGAACCAATCACCTTGGAATTATCAATTCAATCGTTAACAAACAAAATAACTGATAGTTTTAAGTGAATTTTTATTGACGAACAAATGTTCCTTGTTATAAAATACAATCATGGGTAATAATGGTATAGTAGTTATTGCCTCTGACCAGAGCAAAAGGAAGCTTGGTAATCTGATTCAAGCTTCGTAAAAAATTATAGCAAAAGGAGCTATGTATATATGACCATGCGATTATCTCCATATTTAATGATGAACGGAAATGCGAAGGAAGCGATCCAATTTTACGAAAAGGCATTGGATGCTAAAGTCCTTTTTAATCAATCTTTTGGAGAAATGCCAGAAAACCCGGAATTTCCTCTGCCAGAAGAAGCAAAAAATCTTGTGGCACACGCAATGTTAAGGGTTGGGGAAACGGACCTCATGTTTTCCGATACGTTTCCGGGTCAATCCAGTCAATCTGGAAATCAAGTCACGATCTGTATTTCAATTAACGAAATTGAAAAATCAAAAAGAATCTTTGAAACTTTGTCTCAAGGCGGAGAAGTGAAAATGCCTCTGCAGGAAGCTTTTTTCAGCCCTGCTTATGGGATTGTATCAGACAAATTCGGTGTAACCTTCCAAATTTACACAGAGGGTAAACAATAATTTTCTCAAGTTAAATAATAGCAGCTGTTTTAGTTGCAATTTGAATAAAAAAACCCAATTTCTCATTTTATATCACTGAGAGATTGGGATTTTTAATATTGGTATAGAACCCTAACCATGATACCTATCGCTTTTCCTATGCTGTCTAAGTTCATTCCGTACGGCAGCATAGCATGTAAGGTAACTCGCATTTATGTATTATATAGGCATTGGGGAAAATTCCACAATTACCCCTAGCTGCGTATTCTTCACGCTGTCCCTAGACCGAATATATATGAATCTTAATAACATAACTATCATGAGTTACCGTTAATTGTCGGTTCCACACTTTGACTTTGATACGTTATCGTTATCTCTCTGTGATATTCGTCATATATTTTTCATCTATTTGTTCTTTGTTTAGAAAATGGCTATGCTATTATTTAAAACATTGGCATACATATTAGCCGCATTGTTTGTAAAATATATTCCTTTTAATAGGCTAATATCACTCGAAGTAGCATTACATTGCGTAATAAGGGGGAAGGGGGAAAAACGTGAACACAGATCAAGCTTTCGACCTGTTAAAGGATGCAGGAGTAACAGAAAGCAGCAGTATACAAACTGTTAGACGCTGGCTTCGTGAAGGTAAGATTAGATATGAAGGTGGAAACGGGAATAGAAAAACGGGATACATAATGGATGACACAAATCAAGCATTTGAAATGTTAAAAGATGCAGGAATAACAGAAAGTAACAGCATACAAACTGTTAGGCGCTGGCTTCGTGAAGGTAAGATTAGATATGCGGGCAACGGAAAGAGGAGCACTGGATACATAAGCGGTGACACAGCTTCAAAAATGGCTATAAATGATTTTATAGATCAAAATAAGGACGAAATCATACACCGATTAAAATTGAAAATACAAGCTCAAGATAAGCATATAGAAGGAATTGAAGAACTTCATGAGACTGGCAAAAGAATATTAATACAGCAAAGGGATATGTTCAAAAAGGAAGTTGCCATACTAAAGAATGAGAAAAGTGAATTACAAAATGAAACAAAGGATTTATTAAAAGAAAATATTGAATTACGTAATGAATTGATAAAATTAAAAGAAAACATAAGAAATAATTACAATATTGACTCCACTGCTGAATCAAATGATTATAGTGAAAAATTAGGGCTTTCTAAAATGGCGAGCAATAAAGAAGTGTTAGCAGAATATAAAGGGTTATTAAAAATAACTCATCCTGACCATAATGGCAACGCGAAGGTATTTCATTACATAAAGACTGATTACGATAATTTTAGAAAAAGCAACAAAGGTAAATGAATGTGATTAAATACAATCAGAGTATTTTCAAATCAAACGTAACGAAAATTCTGGGGCAAAAGCATGTTTTGAAACGAATCGATTGTTTAGGAACAAGAGCGCTATGAAGTTCAAGGGAACATTATAATTTTGATTTCATCGTTTGGTCATTTTAAATAAAACAGGTTCTAAATGAACAAATAGGTGCCTTAGTTCATTTGGCACCTAAAATTGAGGCATTTAAAGTCCAGCGTTTACATTATCAAGCTGCGGACTATTTTTTTTGTCTCCTCATCCATTGTGTTGCAACCCATTTTTCACCCGTGATAATTGGCGCTCCACCGTGTAAAGTTAGTTCGTTCAGGTTGTTGTCGTTATAGAAATATTCGAAATATACAGCCATTCCTTTTCGCGGTGACACTGAAAAATTCAGTTTAGGAAAAAAAGTTTCCCCTCCATCCTCCACATCATTTAAATACATGATGATTGTGCTAATTCTATTATTTTTAGCTGCCAGACTTGTAGATGTAAAAAAATCAAAATGAGCTTTATACTCTTGACCAGGAGTATATTTAAGAATTTGAATACCATCTCCATGTTCAATGGGTATATTCATGATGGATGATATTCTTTTTTCAATTTTGGTAATGATGTCATATTCATTTTCTTGAAAAAACATGCTACTGCTTGTTCTTATTTCATTTAACTCGTGTGTAACGCCAATTTTGGAACGGTGCATTTTGTCTTTTGACAATCTAATAAGTTCGTCGCATTCTTCGTCACTCAAGACATTTCCTAAAACTACAATTAGAGGTTCTTCCAATCTAGCAATCACGTTAATTTCTCGATCTTCCGTTATAATTTTATTTCCAATATGATTAAAGATGGTTTGTTCTTTACTTATTGTTATGTTATTATTCACTGTCAACTTTCATCGACTCCTAAAAGAATGAATTTTCCGAACAACTAGTTCATCTTATTTCTGTAAGCGTTTTCTCTGTTTATTATACCATAAACGTTGTTATATAACTGTTTCTTATTCTGCTTACTTCTATATTGAGTTAATTAAAACTAACATTTTATCGAAAAATGGGAGGGTTGAGTTTTAAAAAAAGAAGAAGTCGTGTTAAATTAATCCAATTAATATTTCAAAAATAACCTCGACAGAATATATAATAAACCCATACTCAAAGCAGTTAAGTAATAAATGATTAAAATGGTAAAAAATAGATTTATAAAAGGGAATTCAATACTATTTGTTGAACAAGAATAGTGTGGAACATTTTTACTGTTTGATGATTTGATATTGTAATCGCTTACATCGAGGCGCTTAACATATATTCATGGGAGTGATTATAAGTTATTTTCACATTGATGTATTTAATAAAACCATTAGCGAATGGAGGTTAACCCATGGTTAGCACGATGGAAATCAATAAAGATGATTCCCGTTCCTTCCTAACGGAAGAACACTTATTATTTAAACAATCACTTCGTGAATTTCTCGCCAAGGAGGCTGTCCCCTTTTATGATCAATGGGAAAAAGAGGGGGGTATACCTTTCTCGTTTTGGAAAAAGATTGGAGATAATGGATTTTTATGTCCGTCGCTAGATGTGGAATTCGGTGGGTTAGGAGCAGATTTTGGATATTCAGTTGTGCTGGCAGAGGAATTGGAAATGGTTGGATCAGCCTTAGGAGGAATATCCTTTCATTCGGATGTTGTGGCCCCATATATAGCTTCTTTTGGAACAATACATCAAAAACAAAGATATTTACCGAAGTTCATCACAGGTGAAATGATTTCTGCCTTTTCATTGAAAGAACCGGGAATGGGTTCGGAATTAGCGGATATTCAAACCACAGCCATCAAGAAAGAGGGGTATTATATAGTCAATGGAGCTAAAACGTTTGTCACAAATGGCTTTAAAGCTGACTTCATGATAGTAGCATGCAAAACTGATCTTAATGCTGTTCCTTCCGAGAACGGAATCAGTTTGCTGCTCATTGATAAAGATACGCCAGGGTTTTCGCGAGGAAGAAAACTTGGTAAATCAGGAGAGGGAAGTTCAGACACTGCCGAGCTATTTTTCGATGATGCTTTAGTACCTGTTGGCAACCTCCTTGGTGAGGAAGGGAAGGGTCTTTCATATATCATGCAAAAACTGCAACAGGAAAAACTAATGTGTGCGATCGGGTCTTTAATCGCAGCGAAAGACATGCTTCACTTAACGATGAATTTTATAAAAGGACAAAAAGCATTTGATAAGAAAATAAGTAAATTTAAAACTGCACAATTTACCATTGCTGAAATAGCGACCGATATTCATCTGGGAAGGACGTTTGTTGATGGGTTGATCTGTAAACATATGACTGGGGAGAATATCATAACCGAAGTATCGATGGCAAAACATTGGATAACGGAGATGTCTAAGCGGATATCTGAAAAGTGCATGCAGTTACATGATGGATACGGATATATGGGCGACGATAAAATTACCCGGCGCCATCGGGACATTCCTTTGTCAAAATTCTTTACAGGGACAGATGAAACGGTAAAAATTTTGATTGCTAAAAATATCGGGTTTTAATTTCATTTTTAATACTAAATAATCAACACTGCCTCAATTAAAATGAGGCAGTTTTTTTATACCATTTTTTCAATATAATTACAATGGACTAGTTTTTTTAAATAAAAAGGTTTAATACAGTTTACCTTATGGGTACAAGAGACTGTGCATATAAAAAATTAATATATTTGTAAAATTTGTAATTGTATGCGAATGATGGAGGTGCTTGTTATGTTAAAAATCGAAAATGTATCGAAAATCTATAAGGGAGGAAAGAAAGCAGTAAAGAATATAACATTGGATATTAAAAAAGGGGAGTTCATCTGCTTCATTGGTCCGAGTGGATGTGGTAAGACAACGACAATGAAAATGATTAACCGTCTTATCGAACCATCCCAAGGCAAGATACTTATTAATGGTGAAAATATCATGGATAAAGATCCAGTCGAGCTAAGAAGACAGATTGGGTACGTTATCCAGCAAATCGGACTTTTCCCTCACATGACGATTCTTGAAAATATTACCCTCGTGCCAAAACTTCTTAAATGGAATGAACAGAAGAAAAAGGAACGCGCTCTGGAATTGCTTAAGCTTGTCGATATGGGACCCGAATACCTGGAAAGGTATCCTTACGAATTGAGCGGCGGGCAGCAACAAAGGATAGGCGTCCTCAGAGCACTTGCTTCCAATCCTCCACTCATTTTAATGGATGAACCTTTTGGTGCATTAGATCCAATCACCCGCGATGCCCTTCAGGAGGAATTTAAAAATCTGCAGCGCACACTTGATAAAACAATCGTTTTTGTTACCCATGATATGGATGAAGCCATTAAGCTAGCCGACCGGATCGTCATCTTAAAGGCTGGTGAAATCGTCCAAGTGGGAACACCGGATGAAATCCTCAGAAACCCAGCAAATGAGTTCGTGGAAGAATTCATCGGCAAAGATCGCTTGCTCCAAACAAGACCAAATGTTGAGTTGGTCGAACAAATCATGAGTCGAAATCCAATATCCATCACAGAGGAAAAATCCCTTACCGATGCTATTACGATAATGCGAGATAAAAGGGTCGATTCTTTACTTGTGGTCGATGAGCAAAATGTTTTGAAAGGGTTCGTCGATGTTGAAACGATCAGTGAATATCGAAAAAAAGCTAAATTTATCAGTGAAGTCATCAATACTGAAGTCTATTCAGTGAAACAGGATACTTTAATCCGTGATTCCGTTCAGAAGATTTTAAAGCGAGGATTCAAATATGTGCCGGTGGTTGACCAGAATAAACATTTGGTCGGAATTGTCACAAGGGCAACATTGGTCGACATCGTATATGACAGCATCTGGGGAGAGGAAGAAACTCAAATGGCAGAAATGGCAGAAATGTTTTAGGAGGTGTATCAGATGGAAGCTTTGATCGATTTTTTACAAACGAACTGGCAAGAATTGATTTATAAAGCATGGGAGCACTTATATATATCCATGATCGCTGTTTTCCTTGGAATAATAGTTGCCGTGCCACTAGGGATCATGTTGACGCGATTGAAAAGGAGCGCTTCGATAATAATCGGAATTGCGAACATAATGCAGACACTGCCGAGCCTTGCAGTCCTGGCCTTTTTCATTCCTTTCCTCGGCGTTGGGAAAACACCCGCAATCATTGCGTTATTTTTCTATTCTGTTTTACCTATACTCAGGAATACATACACAGGCATTAAAGGTGTAAATGAAAATCTTCTGGAATCCGGCCGCGGGATCGGGATGACAAGCTGGGAGAGGATACGTCTGGTAGAATTCCCGCTGGCACTTTCAGTCATTATGGCTGGTATCCGTACGGCTTCCGTCTATTTAATCGGGTGGGCCACCTTGGCTTCCTTTATTGGAGGCGGAGGACTTGGAGATTACATTTTTATCGGTTTGAATTTATACCAAACAGAATATATCATCGCAGGTGCAGTTCCGGTAATTATCATGGCTATCCTTGTGGATTATGTATTCTCGATCATTGAACGAAAAGTCGTACCAAAAGGATTGAAAGGTATGAAGGAAGTTGCTTGAGGAGGATTACCATGTATAAAAAAATGAGACTTACAATTTTAATGGCCCTTTTAGTTTGTTCATTAATGATCACCGGCTGTTCTTTGCCTGGTTTAGGGTCATCTTCTGAAACTACTGTAAAGATCGGTGCCCAAAGCATGACCGAATCCGAAATCCTTGCGAACATGATCGCTCAACTCCTTGAAAGGAATACGGAACTTGATACGAAAATCATCAAAAATCTAGGTTCCAATTTCGTTCAGCAAAAAGCGATGGAGACCGGTGATATAGACATAGCCGCAACTCGATATACAGGGACGGATTTAACGAGTGTCCTGGGACAGGAAATCGAAAAGGATCCAGTAAAGGCGATGGAAATTGTTCAAAGGGAATTCAAAGAACAATATGGGTTCAAATTTTTTGATTCTTATGGGTTCGATAACACTTATGCCTTTACGATTTCTAATGAATTGGCAGAGGAAAAAGGGTATCAGAAAATATCGGATCTGGAAAAGGATGCAGATAATTTAAGGTTAGGTGTAGATAGTGCTTGGCTGAAAAGAAAAGGGGATGGTTATAAAGGGTTCGTCGATACATATGGATTGGAATTTGGGGAAACTTATCCGATGCAGATTGGCCTGGTATATGATGCAGTCAAAAATGGACAGATGGATATTGTCCTTGCTTACTCCTCCGATGGACGGATTAAGGTTAATGATTTGAAGCTTTTAGAAGACGATAAACAATATTTCCCACCATATGACTGTTCACCGGTCGTTACCGAAGAAATATTGGAGCGATATCCCGAAATTGAAGATGAGCTTAATAAGTTAATTGGTGAAATCACTACTGAAACCATGCAGGAACTTAACTATGAAGTTGATGGGAACTTGAAGGAGCCATCGGTCGTAGCATCGGAATTCCTTAAAGCACATAAATATTTTGAATAAATGGGAGGTGAGAACTTATGGAAACTTTGCAACAGCTTGGAACTTATTATTCCCAAAACTGGATGTATGTACTTACTGAATTTTATCGCCACTTTTTAATGTCAGCTTATGGGGTTTTATTTGCAGCAATTGTAGCCATCCCGATAGGCATTTTCATCGCGAAACATAAGAAATTGAGTAATTGGGTATTTTCGATAACGAATGTCATACAAACCACACCAGCATTGGCTATGCTCGCTCTTCTGATGCTAGTGATGGGGTTAGGAACAAATACGGTAATTTTGTCATTGTTTTTATATTCCTTATTGCCGATCCTGAGGAACACTTATGTCGGAATTACAAGTATAGATCATGCTTATTTAGAATCTGGAAAGGCAATGGGGATGACGAAGCTGCAGTTATTAAGAATGGTCGAACTGCCATTATCTCTGTCTGTCATCATGGCTGGTTTACGTACAGCACTTGTCGTTGCAATTGGAGTAACTGCTGTCGGTACTTTTGTAGGCGCAGGCGGACTGGGGGATATTATTGTCAGGGGAACGAATGCTTCAAATGGAACGGCAATCATACTTGCAGGAGCAATCCCGACAGCATTGATGGCCATTCTCTCAGATCTTTTACTCGGATGGCTGGAACGAATTCTTTCGCCGATAAAAAAGAAAAAAATTCATACTGCCTAAAACAAATCAGGATAATAAAAAAGCCATTGCATGTTTAATGCAATGGCTCAGACTGTAGACAAACTCGATGAAAATCGAGTTTGTCTACAGTCTTTTTATGGCTTTTACAATTTGAACGTTGATTTCCACTCCAGGCACTCGCTTTCCGCGGGCGGTCCGGGAGCCTCCTCGGCTTGCGCCTGCGGGGTCTCCCCTAGACGCGCTTTTCCCGCAGGAGTCTCGCAATCAACTCTGTTATAAAATTTAGATAGAACCTCTTTTGCCTACAGTCTTTTTTGTTTTAAAATGGAAGTATTAAAACTTGAGGTGATGAGGATGCTTTCTAAACTTGATTCTATTCAGCGAGATCAACTTGAAATGATTACTTTAGATCAATTGGTGCCAGCGAACCATTTGGTTCGTAAAATGGAGGCTGCCATTGACTTCTCT
>NZ_JAGGQJ010000002.1 GCF_018613325.1 Bacillus sp. ISL-34
TAAAATATTCACTAACTCAGTTAGTTTTGGTAACTGTTCAACTAAAGTGTTCAATGATTCCTGAACCTCAGGCTTTAATAATTGGTCCAGTACATCTAATTGTTTTTGGCGGGCATTAAGTTGTTCAGTTTGTGATTGGGTAATCGTTTCTGACATATCCAATTCTCCTTTGCAATACGCATTTTGTTGATGTAAATAGAAAAACTTGTAAAATATTACACAATGTGTGGCAAGAAAAAATACTAACAAAAATGTAATAAAAGCTAAACTATAGTATATCCCTTTAGTGGCTTGAAAACAGCTGATTTTTTAAAAAAGATTCATAAAATAATCTTTTCCTGCTTATTCGAAGAACGGATTCAAATGGAAGGCCCCATTCTTTACCTGAAATGGACGTTAAGAGGGAGTCTCTCATGGTCGCCTGTCATACATATTTCCAGCTTGATTTGCCATCCTAAATGATGGAGGTGAAAAAATGTGACGGATTCAGAATCTAAACTTACAGAAGAGAATGATGATAAGAAGCTTCATAAACTGGTTGGCAGTATGGAATATACTAAAGCACAACTATTGGAAGGTTTGAATGGAATTTCTGAAGTTTACCTCAAAAACAGTGAGGAAGGCACATCGGAAACACCTGATAAATAATCATGTTGTGTAAGCATAGCGAACCGGTTATGCTTACTTAAAATATCAGAAACAACCGAAAAGGGAATGGCTTGAGGAAAGCATACAAAGCGTGGAAGATAAATTCGCCAAGGGCGAGCTGGATTGTCTCGATGTCATTCGCCAGTATGGTGTCATCATCGATTATGCAACGAATAAAGTCCTGCCAGAATCAACAAAACAGTTCCGTGAATCCATGAAAACCCGTTCATTGGCTTATTGGAAGTAACGTGAAAAAGGTTCCGAAATCATTCGGAACCCCTAACTGTAGACAAACTCGAAGTAAAGTGAGTTTGCCTGCAGTTTTTTTATTTGAAAAAAGTTCATTTCAGTAATCCGCTCCCTTTCCGCAAACTGTCTGCCAAGCCTCCTTGCCGCAAGCGTCTTTGGGGTCTTGGATAGACAGTTATTCGGCAGGTGTGTCGCAAATTTCTTCAATCTAATGAGGTTTAATACGTACAAAAATCATGGTACTGGATGGGAACATTCCGTACCATGATATTGTCAACAAAGTTTCTATCTGAATTTTTAAAACAATGTTGATTGGAACGGAAGGTACGAGACTCCTGCGGGAAAAGCGCGTCTAGAGGAGACCCCGCAGGCGCAAGCCGAGGAGGCTCCACGACCGCCCGCGGAAAGCGAGTGCCTAGAGCGGAAATCAACATCCAAATCGTGTAGGTTTTTGAAGACATTCTTAATGGAAGCCCATCAATTCCTTCACATGTTTACAATTATCTTTCGAAGTGAGCATTTCCAAGAGCGTAAAGGCAACATCGAATGCAGTGGATGGATTGTAGGATGTTATGATATTGTCCGTGACGACAATCGGTTCATTAACGACAATCGCCCCAAATTCTTTTAGCTGGCCCTGCCTCTTACTGGTTGGATGGTTGTACGTAGTGGCCTTTCTTCCATTCAATATCCCGCTTTTTCCTAGTGGGAGAGAACCTACACAAATGGTTGCTATGATTTTGTTCTTATTATGAAAATACTTGATCACATCAAGAAACCTCTGATCATAGGCATCCTCATAGAAACCGGCTTCTTCAAAACCTCCTGGAATGGCCAAAGCATCGAAGTCATCAAGGTTCACTTGATCGATGGTCAATTCTGGCTGTACGATGAAATTCCATGTGCATTTCAATTGTTCGTGAAGTCCCACCGTAACCAGATCAGTCGTACCATCACCCTCTAATTTATTCCAGCCCAATACATCTGTAAATACACTCGCTTCAACCGCTTCGAATCCATTGGATAGCAGCATCAATACTTTTTTCATAGCAGCATCCCCCTTATTTATATTTGTGTTTATTATATAAAAAGCAAATCCCTTAATACATACGATTAATTACGTAATCATTTCAATTCAATTTATTTTATAATGTATTTAGACGAATTCTATTAATAATAAAAAGTGAGGGCGATTGAATTGGATCGAACGGATAAAAAAATACTTTCCTTGCTTGAGAATAATGGTCGCATGTCCATGAAAGAACTGGCACATGAAGTTTCCTTAACGGCTCCAGCAACGAAAGAACGTGTGAATAAATTAGAGGAAAGCGGAGTTATAAAAGGTTATAAAACGGAAATATCCCTTGAAAAACTTGATAGAAGCATAACGGCATTCATATTATTCGAAACGGATAGATGCAAAGACTTTTATCAATTTAGCTTGAACCATCCGGAAGTTCTGGAATGCCATCGGTTAGCCGGTCAATACAGTTATCTTATTAAAATAAGTACATTTTCCATGGAAACACTGGAAGACTTCGTCGATGAAGCCATTAAATATGGGAAATCGTCAACCCATCTGATATTTTCTTCCACATCAAAGAATGTACTTACAGGCGAGGAGATGTAACCGGCTTTAACCCATTTACTTTCCAACTTTTTATATATGACCAACTAGCAGGAAAAAGCTCCACCAATATAGAAAGTAATTAGTAACAAAAATCACAGTTGGAAGTTCAAAAAGGGAGTGGGGAAGAGTGAGTTTTGTTTATGAGGAAGAAAAAATCATGGAATTCCTTTTGCAGAATAAAAGTGAGTTTGAAGAATATCTTTTATCAGCAGCAGTCAATGTCAGGGATAAAATCGAAGAAATCCTGCTGATTGGAAATGTCGACCTTTTGAATAATGCACATAAGCTAATCCGTTATATAGTGGAACAGAATGAAACGGATATGATTACCTTTGCCGAAAAAGAGGGAGTTACGTGGGCCACCCACTCCTTGACGCTTTCATTCAAGCTTGAATGGATTCAGGCCCTCCGCAGAACGCTTTGGACCTTTCTGTATAAGTTTGAACAAGAAAAGAAAGCGTTTATTGAGGATTCCATGGTCTTTTTTGAATTAGAGAAAATAGTGAATGAAAAGGTCGATGTATTTCTTAAATCCTTTTTCGTCAGTTACTCCGATTACAAAGACAAATTGATTCTGGCTCAGCAAAACTTGGTGGAAAATCTATCCGTTCCGATCATTCCCATCACTTCCACCACCTGTGTCCTTCCGTTAATTGGGACAATCGATAATTCACGTATACAGATAATCGAGGAAAAAGTATTGATGGAGATAGGTAAACTGCGGATACAGACCTTGATCTTGGATTTATCCGGTATCATCGAAATGGAAGTTGAAATGATCAATGATTTGTTGAAAATCCTCGATGGAACGGCAATGATGGGATGTAAAGCTGTGGTGACTGGATTACGCCCTGAAGTGGTAACGAAAATGATCCGTTCAGGGGTTCAGATCGATAATAGAGCAGAAACAAAGGGTACACTGCAGCAGGCCCTGAAGGACTATCTTGTAGTCACCTAATCGTGAAGTGAAGTCGCCATGTTGTGGTGACTTTTTTTTGTAGGTAATTTGGAATATTGAGGAAATTTTTTTGCTGTTTTTTTCGACTCGAATAAGTAGATATGTATAGAAATTGACGTACAACGATACATTTATTCATTATAAGTACAAACTTTTACTGATTCTCGAAATGTAGGTATGTAGGAAACTAGGGAGATCACAGTAGATCAAGATCAACGGATCGTTTGTAGGTGTAAAAAATTCCTAATGAAGGTTAGCCTGAAGTAGGTTAACTTTTTTATTAATCGTTAAGTAGCGGCCGACTATCCGCAAACACCCTCATTCTATATGGTTTAAGATCCACTTCTGAATCTCCATCTTCTAAAAAAAACTTTGTGCCGACTTCTTCCCCTTACATTCCAACCAATAACACCTTTCTATAATTATAGCGAACTTTCTTTCTCACTTGATGCATAAAAAAACAACTTGTAAGTCACTAAAGAAAAGCAAAATCATGAGTTTCTTAAATGGAAACGCAAAAATCATTATTGAAACAACGTTTGAACTTTTTACTTATATAATGATTTTCATGAAGTTGAATCAAATACATGCAACCTTTCTTGTTCCTTTCCCTATCTCGATAACTTAGGAAACTCATTTTTATTGAAAGTCGCAAATATTCTAGTGATTGGCATCTTGTATGTATTAAAGGCATTGGGTAGCTTCGATATTTATGCAGCAGCCTATAAACCTACAACAGGAGGAATGGAGATGGTGAAAAAATAAGAGGTATGTTCATAGTTTTAAGGTCTTAGGAGAGGGATTCAAGAAAGATATTGTAGCAACTTCATTTATAGGCATTTAAATCTTCATAAAAATTAAAGGGGAATTGAAAAAATGAATTTGAAAAAAGTTTTATTTAAAGGAATGGCAGCAACAGCCTTGCTAGTATTCGTGACACCTACATTTGCAAGCGCGGTTGATCCAACTGAAGTATTAGGAAGTGAAAGCGGTAAAGGAGCCACTTCTCATGGCCATATCACAATAACGCCAGCAGATGAAACAACAGGTCCAACTGACCCGATCGTTCCTAGTGAACCGGATGGGGAAACAGGAAATACAGGGGCGTTAACAATTGATAATGTCTCGCCTTTAGAATTTAATACCCACCAATTATCCGGTGGAGCTGTGGAATATTCAACAACTGCAAAAAATCCAAACGTTCAAATTACGGATATTCGTGGTACTGGTGCTGGCTGGACATTACAGGTGTCAACTTCACCATTCAAGGATCAAACTGATGAAACGAAGATTCTAAAAGGTGCTTCTGTTACACTTCCAATCGGAACTGCAGTTACAACTCCAGGAAATGTTTCACCTGCACCAGAACTAAGGGCAGTACAATTAGGTACTGATTCTGCAGTAACTACACCACAAATCCTTATGACTGCTGAAAAATTAAAAGGAATGGGAACGTGGGTGGATCAATTTGAACCAAGCAGCTTGAAAATAAATGTTCCTGCAGGAAACTTAGCTGGAGAGTATGTCTCAACATTAACTTGGAGTCTCTTGGATGCACCACAATAATAAAAAAAACCATGAGGTGAGGAAGATGAAAGCAATCACCCTGTCAATAGTAGGAAGTGTGATACTGGTTGGAATGATCTTTTCGACAAATTCAGCCGAAGCAGCTGTCGTGAATAGCGCTATTTCCAAAAATTACATTAATTTTATTGCGGATGAGGGTATTACCAAACCGGTAGATCCTGCTAATCCAGACAACCAAGCTCTACCGAGTCCGATTGATCCTATAGATCCAGACAATGGCGGAACGGGAAATAGTGGATCTTTAACTTTGGACTATGTCTCCAACATCCATTTTGGAACACAAAAAATTATGAGTGGGAACACTACATATAACGCAAATAATAAAGATCCCTATGTACAAGTTTCAGATAAACGCGGAACGGGTGAAGGATGGGCTTTGACAGCAAAGGCTTCTGAATTAAAAATTAGCACTGGGGAACCTTTACAGGGTGCTGAGTTAACATTCAAAAATGGACAAGTAAAATCACAATCATCAAATGTTTCTGAACCGCCAACGGCTTATGACGTTACATTTGATAACCGTGATTCAAAAAAATTCATGGATGCACCTTTAGAAACTGGCCGTGGAACATGGCTGGACGTATTTTCAGGTTCTGACGGCGATAATAGTAATGTGCAACTAAAAGTTTTGGCTGGTTCAGCTGAAGCCGAAAGTTACAGTGGTACCGTAACATGGGAGTTAACCAACGCACCTAGCTAAATACTCAATAAATAGAGCTTGGCTTTATAAGAAATTATGTAAGCCAAGTTCCATTTATATATATCACATCATGTTGAAACTAGAGGGGGATATAGATGAAAAATGGGTTCTTTATTTTGATGATGTCCTTATTGATTGGATTAGGAATCATTTCGCAAAATGAAACAGCCTTTGCTGGAACCATGGAATATTCAATCAAAGCCAATATTCCAAAAAACCAAATCAATAAGAAGTTGACTTATTTTGACTTGTACATGAAACCGGGGGCCGAACAAACGATATCTTTAACAGTGAAAAATAACTCGAGTGAAAAAATCGACTTAATGATTGAACCGAATACAGCCGTAACCAATCAAAATGGAGTGATTGATTACAGTAAAAATAATCATAAAAAGGATAGTTCATTAAAGTATGCATTAACTGATCTCATTTCTCCAAAACAAAAAGTAACGTTAAAAGGAAATCAAACGAAAAAAGTGCCTTTTACGATTCAAATGCCAGATGAATCATTTGATGGAGTGATTTTGGGTGGATTCTATGTGTATGAAATAAATCAAGGAGACAAAAAACAAGAAAATGATAATGTTCAAATCAACAATGAATTTTCGTATGTGATTGGTGTCAAATTGACCGAAACGGATAAAAGGGTAAAACCTAATCTGAAGTTAAATAAAGTTCAAGCAGGGTTGATGAACTATCGCACAGTGGTGACTGCGAATCTACAAAACACGGAAGCTGTGATTGTGAATAACTTGGAAGTAAATGCTCGAATTACGAAAGAAGGAAAAAGGAAGATGCTTCACTCAGCAGAGAAAAGTGACGTATCCATGGCCCCGAATTCTAATTTCGATTTCCCTATTAGCTGGGATAACCAAGCGTTAGAGCCTGGCAAATATCATATATATATAACGGCAAAAGACGGCGATCAAACCTGGAAATTTGACAAAATGTTTGAGATTAAAGGTGATGATTCAAAGAAATTAAATAAAGAAGCAGTTGAATTGGAAAAAGACTATACACTTATTTTTGTAGGAATCGGCGTGCTAATTGCGGTATTAATCATACTGATTAATATTCTACTAAGAAGGAAAAAAAGCGGGGAAAAGAATGAATAAGAGTAAGATATTTACTAGAATCACTTTCTCATTTCTCATTATTATTGGCTTATTTTTTTCAAGTCTTCAAAGGCTGGGGCCAGTGGACATTCAAGTGGAGGCAGCCGGTCCAGTAGAAGATAATCCTCCATCCAGTATTATTTTGGATGGTCTATTTACCACTCCATCAACAGGGTCAAATAGCTCCATCATTAACAGTCAACTGGTTTCAATAACCCCTGGAACCGTAAGTCAAAAGGGGGCAATTTGGTCAATCGACGATCTTAAAATGGATTTAACCAAAGATTTTACAGCATCTATGTATTTGTATTTTGGGAATAATGGGGCTAATGCAGCAGATGGTATGGCATTTGTGATGCATAATGATTCAAGAGGTGTAAATGCTATAGCAAAATCTGGGTCAAGCTTGGGGGTTTGGGCAGACGAAGGCTATAATGAATCGAAAACATCGGGCATTCAAAATAGTTTTGCTGTTGAGTTTGATACCTATAAAAATGATGGTGATAATAGTTATTTTGATACTAATGTTAACGATGACCATGTTGCATGGGGTTACCCAGGGAAAGCCGATACTTATATAGATTATTCCTTTGGTGTTTGGCCAGTACAAAGTAATAGGAGAACCATGAAACATAATAACGTAGATGGCAATACTGGCGTACAGTATCCTGGTCTGTTATCAAATGGTACATGGCGTAAATTCGAAGTGACATGGGATGCTGCAAAACAAGCACTTACGTATCAATTAGAAGGATTAAATGCGGTTACTGTTGCTGTAAATGCACAAGATGTTTTTGGCTCTACAAAAGTTTATTGGGGATTCACTGGTTCAACAGGTCCTACTTACAAGCAAACCAATCGTGTCACTTTTGATAAAATACCGGCTTTAGTAAATGCAGAAGTTGAGCAAACGATAACTAGACAGGATGATTCTGTTGTTGGAGAGGGCTCTTCAGTTTTTAAAGGTGATGTATTAACCTATACGCTTTATTCGAAATATAACGGTGGTTTACAAAATTGGAAAAATATCATCTTGAACATGGTCTTGAATGATCATGTTACGTTTATCCCAGGCTCTATGACATTGACAACCCCTGGTGAGTCTGCAGCATTAGATGATACTTCGTGGTCAGGGCAATCCTTGGCACTTAGTATTCCAAATATGAATTCCACTCAAAATGTAGCGACCGTCTCTTTTCAAGTGAAAGTCAATGCAACAACGGAAGCTACCTCAGTTACTGAAACAGCTAGGTTTAATGGAGATAACTTGGTGATTGATACCAATTCAATTGATTATGTCATCCAGCCTAATCAAGCACCAGAAGTAGCAATAAATGATGCTGGCCCTGTTTACGTATCCGAAGGTGAAGATTATGAAGTGACAGGAACTTGGAAAGACAGTGATAATTCTAAAGGCACTTTTTACTATGAATTGAATTCAGAGGAAATCCAATCTGAAGAAAAAGAGAAAGATGTGTCTTCCGATAGTGCCGACTGGAGTTTTCTCCTTTCAAAAGACCAATTACATATGGGGGAAAACACTTTTGAAGTGTATGTAACGGATGAAAATGGAGGAAAGTCCAATGTAGCAACGCTACAAATCATTGTTTTAGAACCGCCATCTCTTACACTGGTTGATGCTGATACGGAAATACCTATTGATTTAGGAAGTGGCTATACAATAAAAGGGACATGGAGTGATGCAGATAGTGACAAAGTGGATCTATACTATGTGCTGGATAAAGGTGAGCCAATTACATTTGCATCTGGTTCAGCAAATGTTGCTGATAAAGGGGAAGAAGTCAGCTACGAGTATACCATTCCAGCAGATCAATTATCAGTAGGGACACATGCTGTAAATGTTTATAGTGTGGATGATACTGGTAGACAATCGAACGTGGAAAAACTCACCTTGAACGTCATTGGACAAGTTAGTTTCACCAATGTTGCTACGGATGTTAGTTTTGTAGACATGGAGATTCCTAATCAAGCGACATTTGCAAAACGAAATGCCGATTGGGATATTCGCGTGAAGGATACTCGTGGTACCGGTAGTTCGTGGCGGCTGACGGCTACTTTAAGTGAAGATTTTTCTGATGGAGCTGGACATTATTTATTAGATGCCTTAACTTTTGTTGATAAATTTGGAAAAGAAGAAAAAATGGTACTAGGAGTTGCCATGAATGTTTTTGAACATACAACCAAAAGTATGGATGAGATATCCATACATTGGCGAGAAAATCAGGGAATATTATTAAAAATGGAACCTTTTGTCTATATAGGTGATTATAAGGGGAGGATTAAATGGGATTTAGTGGATGCGCCATGAAAAATAAAGACTATGGTTAATAATTTTTTAGATGATCGAATATAACCAAATCAAACGTGTTCTTCTCCTTTTTTAAAGTGACGATAAGTGAATTTAAATTGAACGAGCCGAAGCTGATAGAACATTGGCTATCGTTTGAATGGACGACTTTACAAGGCTCAAGGGATGTCCAATTGGGCATGTCCGTTAATTTGCGTCAGGCATGCTCATTACGTAGCTAGCTAAAACATCCTATGCATACGATTGGGTCTAGTTAAAATCTAGTTTCAAAATAGGGCAAGTGTACCTGATTTATATAAAATGAAAAATGTAAAAAGCTCGGTTGCGCTTTTTCTTGTACACTAGCTCCTAATAGACAGCTCATTTTCGTTTTAACAAGTTGGTAAGCCCTTCGATGCATACTGGCTTCCTCTAAACGTGAATGAGGCTTTTTTTGTATATTCCTTTTCTAAAGAAGTGAATATAGGAAACCTGTATAGCCCTTATGATCGGTCAATACAGGTTTCCTTTTTCTTACATATAGATCCTTACTGCGCTTCTCTAAAACGTTCATAGCACTTAGTTCCGGAGAAAGGTTTCCACTGAATAAAAGTCTCCTTCTTTATGATCTTTATACATTTAATCCAATTATTTAGATCCGAGTTTGGAATAGAGGATTCTTTTTCTTCTTGCACTACAAATTTAGCAGCAGAAAATCATTTTAATGACCTTATTGGGTAGGTTCAAAAGCGGTATATAACAATTCATATTTGAACTAGTGTTCCAAGAAAGAAAAGGCGCAGATAAAAATGGGATTATTCAGGGAGTTTACTTAAGTGTTTAATGGGTATAAGGTAAATGCATTTAGGGCTAAGGTCTTATTTTAAGTGGACAAGTAGGAAGAGGTGATAGTATGAATCGATTTTATAAACGTTATTCAGACGTGATTTTTCACTTATTTAAAGATAATAAATGGAGTAATTTGACTGAATTATCCGATAAAACAGGGTATTCAAAAAGTACAATCCGACGTGATTTAAAATTCCTGGAGACTTTAATCCCCGAGGGATGGGGTTTTGAGAAAAGTGAAAGTCTTGGAATATGTCTTATTAAACCTGAAAATGGTACTCTAGAAAGTTTATTGGTGCAAATAAGAGAGAAGAATTCCTATTTTCACATATTAAAGTTAATCCTTTTGAATGATGGTGTTGATATTTCACAGATTTCTCAAGAGGTGCATATTAGTCGTTCCACCGCATATCGTCACCTTGAAAAATTACAGGAGGTAGTACGGGAAGCAGGTGTTGACTTATCTGCTAGCCCATTCAAATTAGTAGGAGATGAAAAAAAAATCCGACGCTTTATCATGCAAAATTTGGATTTTGCGACATTGGAAACCTATCCCGATAAAGATTCTCTCGATGAAAAGGAATTTCAAACAACTTTACTTCAATTGTTTTCAAAACATTCGATGTCATTTCGGACTGGTGCCTTACACCGACTTACAATGATTTTATATATATCTAACCTTCGTGTTTCCATGGGTTATTTCGTTTCATATCCAAAATCAGTCTTAATTAATTATGAAGGCAGTAAGTATTTTGAATTCTCCAAAGAACTAGGACATTACATGGAAAGATGCCCCACACGAGATATCCAGCTTCAGGAAATATTTTACTTATCGATTTATCTCATGAGTGAGGAAAAACCACTTAATAGATCACAACATCTTCGATACCTTCGAAACAGAATGAAAAGTAAACGAGGGTTTCCGTTGACTCAATTTTTAGACTCCCTTTCTGAATATGTTTGTTTTAATCTATCACAAGATGATATCTTCTTGTTTCATTTATACCAAACATTAAAGAGAATATCACTTGAAACAGAATTTGAAATGGAGACTGTAAGGAATTCCATGTTGCAATATCTTCCATATTTCGAATATAATCCAATTTTTCAGACCATAGAGGAGCTGGCTACTAAATCTTTCTTGACAGTTCCGCTTAAAATTAAGAAACTGGATGTTTTGGAAATATTCTCACTCCTTCAGGCAGCCATTTTACGAAATAAGAATCAACACACAATAATAGTTGCTTTAGTATGTCGTACATATACCGAAAAAGATTATATAAGGGAAGTGTTAAAGTATCACTACGGAAATCAGGTTAGAATTTCAACATTCGATCCCTCCAGCAGAGAGTTGATTTACAAGTATGAAGAGGTTGATTTAATCATTTCGACGGAAGAAGACACTGGTTTATTTCAGAAAATTCCGGTAATTAAGGTATCCTCTTTTCCAACTCCTTCAGAATTAATGCAAATTAAACAATTTTTTGAAGATCATTTTTTTGACCAATTCAATATGGACCCGGGATTGATTTATCCATATCAAAAAATGAATGCCGTTGTTAAATGATTCACTATGCAAAAAACAGATTCGACTTTATTTTGCACAAACGAATGCACCAATGGCAGGAAAACGTTGGTAAAGGGAAGAACCTAAGAATATCCGTTTCTGGGGTACTCCCTCTTTACCAGGGGTTTCACTTCAGCAAGGAATACACATATGTATCATGAGGGATACCGTTTTGGTAAATATAACTCCTTAATATTCCTTCCTGGATGAAGCCCAGCTTAAGCAAGAGCTCACTTGATGGCTGGTTTTCCAGAAAAACGACCGCGCCGATGCGGGTTAAATCAAGGTCGTTGAAACCGTAAGCGATAATTTCTTTTAGAGCTTCTGACGCAAATCCTTTACGCCAATGTGCTGGATGGATTTCATAACCGATTTCCGCCCGTCTGTATTTGGGACTGTGGGCATGAAAACCAATGGTACCAATCAATTCCTGTGTATCTTTTCTTTCAATTCCCCATCGGATAGCTCGTTTTTCAAGATAGTTTTTCGCAAAAGATGCTATGATATCCTTCGCCTGTTCGACATTTTCCAAAGAATCCTGGCCATAAAAGCGGGTGACTTCATCTTTTGATAAGCATTGGAAAACAGCTTCCGCATCACTTTCACGAATTTCCCGAAAGCGTAACCTTTCCGTGTTCAATACAGGAAACATTTTTTTCCCTCCTTATACATCAGTTTTACATCTATTCGGTCTTCGCGGCGGTTTTTCCTTTATTATGAAGTGCCTATTTTTCCGGTATTTTCGGTGGTAATCGGACAAGCTAACATTAGTTCAACATAAATAGCTTTGAATAAGGGGAGATAGATCATGGGAAAAAAACATCGTAACCGTATCGCTTCACCGAAAAAGAATAACCACATTCCGAAAGCGGATATTATTGCAGAACATGAAGCACACGGTAAGGAATATTCTGCGAATAAACGAAAGAACGGTCCTGGCTCCAATACAGATTGAGTAACTAACTTAGTGACCGCTCTTGCCTTTAAAGGGCAGGGCGGTTATTTGTGTTTCTTGCCAAATTTGGAAAGGACCATCCGCAAGGCATATCCGAATAAAATCATACATGATTCATATTTGGAACCGAACGAAGATGGAAAGCCCTTCTTCGTAGTTCAGTCGGACATTATTTGAAATACCGCAGCGGTCCCGTAGTGGACGGGGTGGTATTGGTGAATCCGGAAACGGGGGACACGATATACTATCCAAAAGGAAAAAAACCTAAATGGGTAGATCGGACATTCACATTGGAAACAGCCCTGGAATATTGGAGTTACTGGGGGAAATATGTTCACGGGTGGAAAAACCAGTCCTTGATTGGGCCGAAGAAAGATGTCCTGATCCCTAATGAGGATAATATGCAAGTTACGTTTAACGAAAAAGGCGAATTGATTTATGTAGTGGACTTTACCCGGGCAAAATCAAAAAGGTAACTCCAAAACCCTTGTAGGCTATGCCAAAACCGGTGAAATGACGTACTATAAAGGCGTCACGTCCGTTCTGACTGGAAAGGAGGCAAAATCCAACGCAAATGCGAGTGAGTTTTTGTCCAAATATCCCGGCTGGAAAGCCACTAATGGAATTTTCTATACGATTTACGGTGCTCCCACTTATGTGATTCCGGTTACAAAGGGCAGCAAGTTCCAAGGTGTGGAGATCGTTTACGCCAATAGCGATAATCCCCAAGTGGTCTTTGCAAAAACGAAAGACGAAGCTTTCCGTAATTATAAAAAACTGATTGCCTCTTTAGGGAAAGTGAGCGGTGTGACGCCTCAAAAAGGATTTGAGATGAAAGAAATAAAGGGGAAGGTAATGAGGATCAATGATGCCAATCTCTCAAATGGATACGTATTCCATATCGTCGAAGGCAATGCCAAAAGGTTCTCGGCGGACCCTGGTGTCAATGCGCTATCTGATATCGTGTTGACGAATGTAGGAGACCGGGTTGTGCTGAAGGTGATGGATATGGAAGAAGACATCGTTCCAGTCGATGAATTCACTAATCTGGACTTGCCAAAGAAATGATAATGGACCGGGTGGATACCTGCTTGCCGTCTTAGATATAAACATGGAAAAAAAAGCATTGTTATCAGCAATGCTTTTTTTCATGTCTTCGAATGATTGTCATTATAAGTCCGATAGATTGAATGAATGGATGGATTCCATATAATATCCTTTTTGAATGACGGCTTTTATTGCGAAGTGCCCATTTATCCGTTTCCGCACCCGGTACAGAAGTGAAGCGATTTCTTCTGCCGTCACAATTTGCTCGGGATCACCGACTCTCTCAGGCCATACTTGCTGGACAATCTCTTCCTTAGAAATAAGGTTGTCCAAATTTTCATAAAGCAGCTTAAAGCAATTGAATTCCTTTGTCGGCATTTTAATGGGTGCTTCCTCATTGATGATCACGGTCTGAAGGTGCTCATTGATAGTGACGATTTGCTGGAACTCGGGGTTCACCGGAGTGAAATCCCGTGTTAAATCGTTGTCGATGGAAATCATGAATTCAATCAGTCCATTAATCAAAGTAATCGAATCCCCCGGTTCAATACGACAGGGATTGCCCGGTACGAGCGGCATCTGGTTCACCGAGGTACCGTGTTTGCTTGCCAAATCCTCAATGAAGAGCTGTCCATCCTCCATATAAATCCGGCAATGTTCTCTGGAAACGAAGTCATTGTAAAGCGTGAAATCAGCTTTTGAGTGTTGGCTTGCACGGCCGATCAACAGGCTTTTCCCTTCAAAAACATAAGCGAATTCCTCGGTTTGGCCTTTGTGCAAGGCTCTTAATACAACCTTGAAAGTTTTATAGATCATTCACTTCATACCCCTTAAAAAGTCTGAATATTTAAATTATTTTTATGGATTTATCATTTTGGCTACATGGCTGTTTAGCGGGTTCAATTTTATAATTATAAATTATCAGTCGCTTACTTACTAACGAAAAATGAAAAAATACAAATTAGGCACAAAGCCATTATAACAAAGTGGAATGAAGGATGAAGAAGAAACTCTATTTTTGCTGATGTTCGCTTTGACTGTGGGAGGAGTGCTTCCTCAAAGCCGGCCAGGCAGCACCGGAAGAAGTTTGCGATGAAAATGTACCTTACGCTTGTGGAAAAGGAGTTGACCAAAGGTGAGTATGTGGAGAGATAGGATAAATGCCTTCAGCATCCTGCTGATGATCATTAGTATGATAGTATATATTATTTTTCCCCAGCCCTTTACCCTCATTCTGTACTGTATATTTGGCATTGCCTTTATCAGCCTGACTTTACTGAATTAAGCCTATCCTGTATTGGAAGTGGGATGTGTGAGACGAAGCGGGAAGGAAGAAAACAGAAAAGGTGGGGGAGGCATGCTGAAAACATGAATCCTCCACACGATTAGCAAGTTTCTGTTCACCTGTTTGGGAAAATCATAGATGATTAAAAAAAGCCTGCCGAATCAACGGCAGGCTTTTTTTACAAGCTAATTTTATAACGTTCCTTTCCTTATTTTATGATAAAAATGATACCAAAAGCACATATACCTGTTGTATTTTTAATGAAAAAGTTATTTTTATAATAATATATACCTATATTAACCGTTACTGTATTAATATTACTTAAGGAGGGGCGGGGATTTTGATTGATAGGGTATTTTCCTAGTTAGTAATGTTATGTCGGAAAATATTGACCAAGCTCTGCAGCAACTGAATTTTGGGTATTCCTATGATGGTTTTTCGAAAAAGAGAATTCAAGGAGGAGGGAATAACAGTATATGAAAAAATTAATATGGGTTATAGGTGCTTTCTTACTGCTTGGATTGATCTTAATGAATGTTTTTACTGATTCAGGAACAATGGCAGGTGATGGACTTGAAATTAATACAACCTATTTTAAAAACTCAAATGAATTAATGGCTGATATGAATATCTCTGGCTATATTCATAAAAGGAAACAGCTTGAAATAAAAACTATTTTAAAAGAAAAAAATACAATTTCAATAAAGAAAGATCGAACTGGTAGTGAATTAGAATATATAGTAATCGATTCAACGGGAGAAAAGGTATTCTCTGAAAAAATAAAAGGAGATACAATTCGTTCATTTGAATCAATGTCAGGAGAAGGAATCATCAAAATAGTTTTAAGTAGCGGGAAACATGATGCGATGATTAGTATAAATGAGGATGAGCTTAATAATGAATAGAGCAGAACTTGAAATCTTGAACCAATTCCGTACGGGGCTAAACCGTATCACAATTGTAAAGGCAGAAATGCTGATATTCTTAGGAGAAGAAGCAGGAACCCATTAAGGGTACCTGCTTTCTTTCTTTCTAAGGGAACCGATGAGGATATTGGCGCTTCCACAATCGTTTCATGGAATCCCGGAATGCGTCATGGATTTAACGCTACTTTAAAAGAGCCATTTTTATCCTTAGACGGTATAATTAATTGGCAGAAGTAGACATTAATATGGACTGCAACTGAGTTGAATCTTGAGAGAAAGAACCTTTATACAAAAGTCACAATAAGAAAAGGAGAAACCATGACTAATGAAACAGGATGGAATTTAGACAATAGCTATGCACGTCTTCCGGAAAAGTTTTTCACGAGCACGAACCCGACTCCTGTACGTTCACCGGAGTTGATCATTCTCAATGAACGTTTGGCGGATTCTCTTGGTTTGGACGTGAAAAAGCTGCAAAGCGAAGCTGGTGTGGCGGTGTTTGCCGGAAACGAGATTCCCGAAGGTGCTTCGCCTCTTGCCCAAGCATATGCTGGGCATCAATTCGGTCATTTTAACATGTTAGGGGACGGCCGGGCGATACTTCTTGGCGAGCAGGTCTTATCCGAAGGCGGGAGGGTCGATATCCAGCTGAAGGGTCCAGGAAGAACGCCATACTCCCGTGGGGGCGATGGCCGGGCTGCACTTGGACCGATGCTGCGCGAATACATCATCAGCGAAGCGATGCACGGGCTCGGCATTCCTACCACCCGAAGTCTGGCAGTGGTGACGACGGGTGAAACGGTAATCCGTGAAACCGGCCTTCCTGGTGCCATCATGACCCGTGTGGCTTCGAGTCATCTTCGTGTCGGAACCTTTCAATTCGCTGCGAAATGGGGCACGCTCGAGGAACTCAGGACACTTGCCGACTATGCAATTAAGCGTCATTTTCCAGACATTGAAGCCGATGAAAGCCGTTATCTCTCACTGCTGCAGGAAGTGGTCAAGCGTCAGGCTGAGCTTATCGCCCAATGGCAGCTGGTTGGCTTCATTCATGGGGTGATGAACACCGACAACATGACGATTAGTGGGGAAACCATCGATTATGGCCCTTGCGCCTTCATGGATGCCTATGATCCTGCAACGGTATTCAGTTCAATTGATAGACAAGGCCGCTATGCCTATGGCAACCAGCCGGTTATTGGGGGTTGGAATCTTGCACGATTCGCTGAGTCCCTATTGCCGCTGTTGCATGATGACCAAGATCAGGCCGTTACACTGGCCCAGGATAAGATTTCTGTTTTTAATGATCTGTATCACGCTAATTGGTTAGCAGGCATGAGGGCGAAGCTGGGGATATTCAACGAAGAGACTCAGGATGAAGCCCTTATTAATGGCATCCTCAGTATGATGAAGAAGCATGGTGCCGACTATACCAATACCTTCCGTGCTTTGACCTTTGATAAAGTGGAGGATACGGTCCTTTTCGGGACACCGGAATTCGCTCAGTGGCAAGAGCTCTGGCAGGCGAGACTGGGCAGGCAGAAGGAATCGAAAGAATCTTCGAATCAGTTGATGCAGAACAGCAATCCTGCAGTGATCCCACGGAACCACCGGGTGGAAGAGGCGTTGGAAGCGGCAGTGGAACAAGGGGACTACAGCGTGATGGAACGGCTTTTGGCTGTTCTTGCAAAGCCTTATGCACACTGCGAGGAACAAGCAGAATACGCCGCACTTCCTGTGTCAACAAAACCTTACCGGACCTTTTGCGGTACCTGATTATAAAACATGCATGGAGATTATGAAGCAGCTCCCGAGATTGAAGTCGATTCTTTGTCAACTTCAATCTCGGGAGCCATTTTTGTGTATCCATGCCATGGCTTAAGCTTTTCATAGTTTTGTTTTCAATTTTTTCTTGATAAGCGTAAGAATCGTACAGATCACTAGGATCGTCAATGAAGCCAATCCGCTAAACCATATGCTTTGGAATTCACTTGCATAAGGCCGAATGATGTATGAAGCGACAATGGCCAGGACCGCGCTTATCGGTATGTAATCAGCGACTTTCCCTTTGCTTAATACGATAACCAGGATTGGAGCCAGCAATGCCGAATATATATTTCGAAGAAGCCAATGAACTGGCTGACATTCTTAGTGATGCGGGGATTTCCATCGTCACCAGTGTCCCGATTAACAGGCAGATGCCCCCTGTCGATTTATTACATGAAAGAGGGGTTGAAGTATCAGTAGGCAATGATAATATCTTTGATGTATGGTCACCTCTTGGAAATGGTGACATCTTGGAGAGAGCAGGAAGGCTCGCGGAACGTTTCAGATGGATTGATGAAGTCTCACTTTCCCGAACACTCGGGTATATAACTGGGGGAAAGACCCCATTGGATGAAAAGGGTAACCAGGTATGGCCGAAGGCGGGGGATGTCGCAAGTCTTGTGTTGATTGACGCAAGCTGTTCGGCAGAGGCAGTTGCCAGGCGTTCTGAACGTAAAGCGGTCATTTATAAGGGGAACTTGGTTTCCGGTTCATTATTTAAACAAAAGCAGTCAATTGAACGGTAGTACTAACGAAAAAGGAACTCTGGATACTTCCGGATTTCCTTTTTCGTTTTGGGTATGGAACGGCTTCCATGTACTTTTACTTACTTATGTTATATGCTGTGGAAGTGATTTTTTTGGCTATATTGTATAGCCCTCCCATTTCATTATCGTTATTACCCCGATATATTTTAAACGGGCTGACTTCTGCTTGTCCATTTGCCTTGCAACCTTTAGTCAAGCCAACAAATTAGCAGGTTGCCTCAGTCTTTGTTACTATTAATGGTAACGTTATCATATGCGTCTGCAAAGGTCATATGACATAAATCATGTGTCCAGCAATGGCAGCAGACCATCCGGGGACTGTGTTTATTATATGATGTTGCCCTATCGCCTTTGTTAAGGGAAGGGCAATTGAAATTCACCATGAGCTTTAAAAGTATCATGTTCAAAGGAGATGGAATCTATGAAAAGTTGGAGATCTTCTGTGACTCTATTTTCTTCTTTTCAATGGTTGTTTTTTATTTTTGCAAATACGGTAGTAGTGCCCATATCGATTGGCGCAGCTTTTGACCTTCCTCCCAATGTCACGGAAATGACCATGAGAAGCTCGCTCATTTTCACCGGGATCGCTTGCGTGTTTCAGGGGTGGAAGGGGCATAAGTATCCACTTATGGAAGGTCACTCCGGTCTATTGTGGGGAGTAATGTTGAATTTAGGCTTATCTGCACCATCCATAGGGCTCGGTTATGCTGAGATAGGGGGGGGAATTGCTACTGGCCTCATTGCAGCTGGTGTCGTGACCCTCATTATTTCTGCCTTCAACCTGATTTCTTATGTCCAGAAGATTTTCACTCCCATGGTCATGACGGTTTATTTATTCCTTCTGACGTTCCAGCTCATTTTTGTCTTTTTTAAGGGGATGCTGGGGATTACCGAGAATGGGGAAATCAACATCCCGGTCAGTTTCCTATCAGTGGGGATTGTACTTTTAGTAAGTATATTAAAGGTAAAAGGACCAAGGACCATAAGCAATTTCTCCATATTGATCGGGATTATGGTGGGATGGATTTTTTACGAGCTGCTATTTCCGGATGCCGGGGGGGAAATGGGATCGACGGGTGTTGCTTTTTCATTTTTCCCATTAGGTGCTCCAAACCTGGAATTCGGGATCATAGCGATTTCCTTTTTTGCAGGATTACTGAATTTGTGCAATACGTTCGCTTCGATTCAGGCCGCATCGGAATTAATCGGTGATGAAGCTGAACACAAGCAGTATCGAAATTCTTTATTCATGACTGGCGGCTTTACCATTTTCGCTCCCGTGCTTGGCCTTGTTCCGTATACACCTTTTACTTCATCCATCGGATTTTTGCAGAGCACTCAAATCTATGAGCGGAGGCCCTTCTTGCTTGGAGGTATATTATTGACCATAATCGGGCTCATTCCTCCTTTCATCTCTTTCCTGGCCACCATGCCGATAACAGTCGGGAATGCAGTATTGTTCGTTGCTTACCTTCAGCTGTTCGGTACGGCTTTCAACAGCGTCAAGGGTCAGCATTTCACTTCAGACACGATTTTCAGGCTTGCCGTTCCAGTATTGATTGGTGTGAGTTTGATGAACATCCTGCCTAATGCGTTTTCAAACGTTCCCACGCTTTTACAGCCCTTTTTGACGAATGGGCTCATAATGGGCGTTTTGATATCAATCGTGCTGGAAAAATCGGTGAACTGGAATCGTTATGAACAACTGGAGAACTAATGTGACTCCGATGTAATTGGCTATACATAAAGGAAAACGAAAATGCCAAGGGACTTGTAATGACTTAATTTAAGAAGCGATCATGAAAACCGGAAGGGTGTTAACCTTCTGGTTTTCTGTTTTTCATTGCTCTTTTAATGTGAAAATAGGCGTTTTAATCAGTAGCAATACCCACTCCCTTTACATATTTTGTTGAAGGCAGTACTTGACGTGGTGTTAATTCCCTGACCATTTCGTTTCCTGTTCCAAGCATTGCCTTATTTATTAATACACGGAGGTTATATAAAATGTATGAATTTCAAAATCAATTGCAAAACCTTAATGTTGATGATTTCCAGGTAACTCAGCCAATTCCTTGGGAACAAAACCAGTACAATTTGGATGATTCGTCTCGACAATTCATTGGTGTGGGTGGTTGCTTTGGTTGTTTTGGCTGTTTCTTGTGCTTTGGCTGCTTTGGTTGCGGCGGTCGCTGTGGTCGCTGTGGTCGTTGTGGACGCTGCGGCGGGTGCGGCGGACGTTGCGGACGTTGCGGACAATAAGGATTCAGGTCTTCTAAAGAAAAGTCCCTGCATGTGCAGGGACTTTTCTTTATTGAAATAGACATAAGAGACAAATTGTCGTACATAGGATTAAAGTGAAGTGCTAATAGCAGTACTTAGAATGCTTCGGGTTAGGAGGAGCGGAATGGTGAATTTGACCCCTTCCATGCGTTTAAAAGTGAAAAGGGATACGTTTTTTCTTCCGGAACCAAATAGAGGTGTGTATTTCAGGAATAACATCAGTTCGTTCCGTATGGAGGGCAGCTCGATCGTCCAGTGGATTGAAAAGCTATTACCGATGTTCAATGGGAACCATACATTAAGCGAGTTGACGGATGGATTACCTGGCCCATACCGGAACCGGGTGATGGAAATTGCCGAGGTTTTGTACGGTAATGGGTTTGTTCGGGATGTAAGTCAGGACAGTCCCCATCAATTAAGTAATCAAGTTCTTGAAAGGTATGCTTCGCAAATCGAGTTTCTGGAAAGCTGCGGCGATTCCGGGGCACACCGTTTTGAAGCTTATCGAAAGAAAAAGGCGTTGGCTATAGGCTCTGGCCCATTGTTCCTTTCATTGGTGTCCTCCCTGATCGAATCCGGATTGCCTGCGTTTCATATCCACATTACGGACACGGTACCGACCAATAGAAAAAGATTGAATGAGATCGTGGCACATGCGCGTAAGACGGATGACGAGGCAGCGATAGAGGAGGTCGTGCTTGATGCGGGAGCAGAGATTGAATGGCAGGAGATCGTGCGGCCATTTGACTCGATATTATATGTGTCACAGGAGGGTGATATAGAGGAATTAAGAGAACTTCATTCGGTTTGCAGGAAAGGAAAGAAGACACTGTTTCCTGCAATGATCATCAATCAAGTAGGCATGGCTGGTCCGCTTGTCCATCCGGATTCAGAGGGATGTTGGGAGTCGGCATGGCATCGTTTACATCAAGCTGAGCTGGAAAAAAATCAGGCATCAGCTTCCTTTTCCGCCACAGCCGGAGCGATGTTAGCCAATATAATGGTATTCGAATGGTTTAAAGATGCTACAGGCGTTACGACAGCAGAACAAGCACATCAGTTTTATCTGTTGGATATGGATACATTGGAGGGAAAATGGCATCCATTCATTCCCCACCCGGAGGTGACGGGAAAAGGGACTGCTACATGGATTGAAGATTTTGATCATCGGCTCGAACAAAAATCCGGGCCGGGTGAGCCTGGGAAGGTGTTTATGTATTTCAGCCGGTTAACATCCTCGGAATCCGGAATCTTTCATATTTGGGATGAGGGAGATTTAAAACAGCTGCCGTTGGCTCAATGCCGCGTTCAGGTCGTCGATCCGCTGTCGTCAGGTCCGGCCGAACTGCTGCCCGAAATTATCCGTTCAGATCTGACGCATGAGGAAGCGAGGAGGGAAACCGGTCTTGCAGGAGTTGAAGCATATGCATCCCGAACACTCAGCCAGCTCGTTACGACTCTTCCGCCGCTTCAGGGGGCAGATGATATAAAGGAATCGATCGGTGTCGGGGCAGGGGAAACATTTGCTGAATGTGTTTGCCGGGGACTGCAAAGCAGTTTGGATACGGAGTTTTTAAATAAGCGGTTCAACCAGGAGAAACTAGTGACGGTGCAGTTGGATCAAGTGGAAGATGAGCGCTGCAGGTATTATTTACAAGCGCTGACCCGGCTGCAGGGAGATCCGATCATCGCGTTGGGTGAGGAAGTGTCCGGTTTCCCGGTAGTTTGGGCCGGAACGAGCGATGGCTGGTCAGGCGCTGTCGGTTTGAATGTAACGATCGCTTTACGGAATGCCTTGCAAAAGGCCGTCATGAAAGTCCAAAACCAGACCGTTTGCCTCACAGCTCCAGGTCTAGTGGCATCGCCTGTTCTTGAGGAAGAAAAGATGCCCCTGAATCTTGTGATTCCTTCGTGTGAGGTGAACGGGAATCCCGACCTAGTACAGTCCGCCATTCAAGTCTTGAAGAAGAACAGTAAGCGAATCCACGTTTTCGAAATGGATCTGGAACCTTTCTTGAAGGAAGAAATTGCAGGTGTGTTTGGGGTGTTTTTGCGAGAGGAGGAATCAGGGTGAAAACTGACATATTGGTTGTCGGGGAAGGAGTGTTGGCCGACCATGTTCATGGGAACCTGTCCGGCCAATATCAGGTGAACCGCCAAACCGATTTCGAGGCAGGAATACCGCAAACGACGGCTATGGTCGTTCTGCTGCAAGATGCTTGGAATCCCGCTGTCCATGTAAAGGCGGAAGAGGTGATAGGGCAAGCGGGCATTCCATGGCTGCGGGGGTTCGTGTCATTTGGAGAGGGAGTGGTAGGTCCGCTGGTGCGCCCGGGTGTTCCTGGCTGCTCACAGTGCGCGGACCAAAGGCATCTCATGGCCGGGCGTGATCGAAAAGAAATGTGGGGAATTCGCAGACAACTGGAGGAAAATGGGGGGATAGAGCGTGATGCTGCGGCATCCCGCACAGGCCTTTTACAGATGGCCCACTTGATTTGTGCAGAGGTAAGGAAGGTGATGAAAGGGGAGCGCGCCCGGTCGGAAGGACATGTATCATTAATCAGCCTGAAGACGCTGAATGGTTCGTGGCACTCTTTTTTACCTGATTCATTGTGTCCGGTTTGCTCAACATTACCTGATGACTCGAAGGAGCGTGCAAGGATTTCGTTGCAGCCAAGTCCAAAAATCAGTCCCGACAGTTACCGTACCCGTTCAATGGATGAGCTGAATGAAGTTCTGGCCAAGGATTACTTGGACCACCGCACAGGATTCTTGAATAATAAAATGATAGACCTTGTACCGCCATTTGCCGATGTAAGTGTTAATTTGCCTTTGTTTATAGGAGATGAGGGGGCGGCAGGCCGGACTCTCTCATATGCGGTCAGTGAGATGACTGCCATATTGGAGGGGTTGGAAAGGTATTGCGGAATGGAGCCCCGCGGCAAACGGACAGTCATACATGACAGCTACAACAACCTGAAAGATTTTGCGCTCGATCCCATCAGGATAGGGGTACACTCGAAGGAAAATTATGCAAAGCGGGATTTCCCGTTTCAACCGTTTAATCCTGACCGCTCGATAGATTGGGTGTGGGGCCACTCATTTTTGCAAGAGCGGCCAATCTTGGTCCCGGAATTGCTTTCCTATTACAGCCTGGGCTGCGGTCATGGATTTGTCTATGAAACTTCCAATGGCTGTGCTTTAGGGGGAAGTTTGGAGGAGGCCATTTTCTACGGCATCATGGAAGTGGTCGAACGTGATTCGTTCCTTCTGACCTGGTATGCGCAGCTGCCCCTCACACGTCTTGACCCTTATTCTGCAAATGACAAAGAACTGGAGCTGATGATTGACAGGGCGAGGGCGGCAGCGGGATATGATATCCATTTGTTTAATTCGACAATGGAACATGGGATACCGAGCGTATGGGCGCTGGCAAAAAACAGGAAACAAAAAGGATTGAATATCATATGTGCGGCAGGGGCCCATCTGGACCCGGTCCGGGCGGTGAAAAGCGCTGTCTTCGAGCTGGCTGGCATGATGCTGACCCTTGACGATAAATTGGAAGAGAACCAGGATGAGGTTGAGAAAATGCTGCATGATTCCTCACTGGTACGGAAAATGGATGATCATGGCATGCTGTATGGTTTACCGCAAGCTGAAGAGCGACTGCAGTTTCTGCTGGATGAAGACCGCCCGATGCGAACATTCGCTGAAGAATACGGGGAAAAGGTCAATCATCCGGACTTGACGGAAGATTTGCAGGAAATCCTTCAGGAGTTTCGCCGATTGAAACTCGAGGTGATTGTGGTGGATCAAACGACACCGGAAATTGCACGGAATGGATTACATTGCGTGAAAGTGCTGATCCCGGGGATGCTGCCGATGACATTCGGCCATCATCTTACCCGGATAACGGGGCTTGAGAGAATACTGAGGGTTCCGATGGAACTTGGATATGCAAAACGGCCGCTTGAATTCGAACAGCTCAATCCGCATCCGCATCCATTTCCATAAGCGGTGACTTAGGAGGTTGGAGGATGAGTCTAGAGGCATTTTTGCACAATTTGCATTTTGATATCGAAAAGGCAAGTCCGCCGGATTGGGAAGTGGATTGGAATGATGCACCGCTAACGTATAAGCTTTACCGTGACTTGCCTGTTTTTCCGTTATCACTCGAGGTGCCGCTGACGCTTGAGGGGGTCAGCGGGCCTTCAAAGCAGGACCTCGAAGGAATCGGTCATTTCCTCTGGTATGCATATGGCCTGACCCAAGTCAGTCAGGTACCGGGATCCTCGGAATCTGAGGACCTCATGCAGTCATTCCGGCGTTTTCCGCCATCTGGGGGAGCTTTGTATCCAAGCGAATTGTACGTATACTTGAAGATGGAGGGATTACCTGCTGGCGTATACCATTATGATGCAGCACACCACCGTTTGGTTTTGCTGCGGGAAGGGAATTTCGATTCCTATTTAACAAAGGCTCTTGGTGAAACCTTTGATATGTCCGCATGCTTTGGTACAGTTTTTGTATCGACGATGTTTTGGAAAAACTTCTATAAATATAATAATTTTTCATACCGTCTGCAAGGTCTGGATGCGGGCGTGCTTCTTGGACAGTTGCTCGAAGTGGCGAAACGGTTTGGAATCGCAGCCGGGGTGTGCTTCCAATTCCTTGATCGGGCCATCAATCATCTGCTTGGGCTTTCGGAAGAGGAAGAGAGCACGTATGCGGTGATCCCCTTATCGGCAGAACCTTCTTTTAGATTTAGAGAAGAAAGGAGTATGGACCGAACTGTCACCTCGACGGAATTATTGCTGGAATTGACGGATATTCAGCCTAAACACTATGTTCGGTCGCAGAGGATCAGGGAATTTCCGATGCTAACTAAAATGAATGAAGCATCCATGATCGAATCCACCCAATCATTTCGGCGGATCACTCCAAAAAATGGGGCGGAATCCGAGGGACATATGGTAGCCCTTCCTATCGTGAAGCGGTTGTCCTATGACTTGGCATCAGTTTGCCGAAAGCGATTTTCACCTGAAATGGACTTCGTACTCGGGAAAGTCAGTCAATCGCAACTGGCGGCTCTCCTGCAGGAGGCGACCGAATCGTTCTCCTATCGAAATGACTTGGATGGAACAAACGAGAACAACGAACATCGCGTTTCCTTATATGCTTGTTTGTATAATGTGGAAGACATTCAAGATGGTGCATACCATTATGACAGCACGACACATTCATTACGACAGATACAATCAGGAGATCATCGCCTCCGATTGCAATACGGAATGTCCCTCGATATCATGAATTTTCAGCAAGTGCCGATCTGCATCCATGTAGTTGGTGAGCGGGACCATTCCAAAACGCAACTTGGATATAGAGGATACCGCATCCAGCAAATGGAGGCGGGGATGCTCGTTCAGAAATTACTGTTAGCTTCGTCAGCCCTCGGAATGAACGGGCACCCGCTGCTCGGCTTTGATGTGAATATGTGTGATGAACTTTACAGGATAGGCGGTCCGCAAAGGAAAACGAGCCTGATCCAAATCCCGATCGGGCACTATCGGAATCGCCCTTGGCTGAAGGGTAGCCTGCATAGTTGAAGAAGATAAAAACGGCCTCCATTTCAATTAAGAATGGAGGCTTTCGTTTTTATTTTGAAGTACGGCAGAGTGCAATAATCTCGGCTGAAGATTATACTGAATTGAACTCCCCCCACTTATCGACCTTACACTCTGATTGAAGTGGGGGATTCCTAAGAACATTAGCCTATCGGCCAATTTTTAATTAGGCTATCCCGTAGTTCCTACGGTTAGAATCCTTATGGCTTCATTCATTAGATTGAGTCCTGCGTTAATATCTCGATCGTGGTGAGTAGAACAAGAAGGACAATCCCATTCACGAAGATTCAGATGTTTAACGCCTTTATTTTGGTACCCGCAGTTAGAACACAATAGGCTAGAAGCAAACGTTTTAGATACGGTCACGATTTGTTTACCATACCATTTTGCTTTGTATTCCAACATTTTTTTGAATTGGTACCAAGATACTTCACTAATCGCTTTAGCTAGTTTGTAATTTTTCATCATATTCGACACTTGCAAGTCTTCCATTCCAATAACATCGTGGTTTTTAATGATTTCGGTAGAGACTTTATGTAAGTAATCCATTCGGGCATTTGAAATTTTTTCGTGTAGGATGGCCACTTTTCGTTTTTGTTTTTGATAGTTTTTGGCTTCAGCCAATGGTTTCTTTTGAATCAAGGCTATTTCTTGTCGCCTTGAAAGAATTCGTTGTGCTTTGGCCAATTTCTTTTCGACCGTCCGGAAGAATTTTGGGTTTTAATAGACCGTACCATCTGAAAGAATCGCAAAGTTCTTCAAACCAAGATCTACACCGCACGAACGATTCGTTTTAGGAAGTACTGGTACATTGGTTTCCGCTAAAACGGAAATGGAATATTTACCCAAAGGGTTACGCCTGATTGTGGCATTGATGATTCGCCCTTCGACTTGCCGGCTTTTAGCAAAACGAACGAAACCGAGTTTGGTCAATTTGATTTTGTTTCCAATCATTTCGATATTTCCATTCGTATGTTTAGTCGTGTAGGACTGGACCGGATTCTTTTTCGATTTGAAGCGTGTTGACTTGTTTTGCTTTTTATAATATCGACTATAGGAATCTGCTAGATTTTCCACCGATTTCTGTAAGGCAATACTGTCTACTTCTTTCAGGAAAGAATACTCGTTCTTTAAAGCTGGAAGTTCTTTGATTGTTGCGTATTTATTCAGAAAAGAACCTTTCCATTCATTAGAGGGGAATTGGCCGTTTTGCTTCATTTCTTCACAGATATATCAGTAGGCATCTTTCTCCTTTTGTTTGCATAAAAAGAAGTTATAGACAAAACGGGAGCAGCCGATCGTTTTATTGATGAGAACTAGTTGGGTGTTCTTGCCCATCCCCCCGAAAAGGTGGAATAAGGAGTACTTCACTGAAAGATTAGGGAAGTACTCCTTAAACAGTGCTTACTCTGTTTCTGATATTACGTTTAATTGAGCTAATTCTTGAATGATTGCATCCATGTCAACAGACTCTTGTTGTATATTAAACTCGTATCTTCCATAGAAGTTAATATGTTGCCATGCAACTGGAGATATTTGTTTCATAACATCTGAATCTAGCCCCTTTTTTTCTCTGTAAGCCAACAAATTAGATAAAATACTAGCATTGTAATAAATAATGCAATTAGAGAGTAAGCGAATGCATTCGCCCCAGACATGTTGATCATTTTCATTTTTAAAACGTAACTTTCCAAAATTAGCAAAGGATACTGCTTTGCGTAATTTATGATAACTTTCCCCCCGATTTAATGCCTTTTGCACATTGCGACGTAAAGGGTTGGAATCAATGTAATTCAGAAAATATAGACTCCTTATGATGTTATCGTACTCCCATAAAGCACGTTTGGTTTTGTTCTTCCGTGCATAAGCACTCAGCTTACCAATTATAATGCTCTGTGTGGTTGTTTTAACTGCAAGGGATAGCATAATTCGTTGAATATTTTCCCATTCTTCTATAATGAGATTCGTATTAATCTTTCGAACTGGCTTGATCAGTTTATCTCCATATTGGCTTGGATGTTTAAATCCGTAAAGAGATTTGTTAACTTTATCGTGAATATCCTTGTAGCGAGGCGCAAACTGATAACCAAAAAAGTGAAGAATAGCAAAATTAACCTCATTGGTTCCGTGTGTATCCGTGGAATGCATATCAGGCTGAATATCCGTTGTGTTGTTGAATAGAATATCAAACACATAATGACTTTCATGCTCATTGGCCCCAATAATTCGAGCATTAACAGGGATATGGTTAGCTACCATTGTGTAGGAAACAATTTCTTTACCAAAACCAAAGTATTTAGGTGAATGACGAGAATTAATGGTATTGATTCGGGTCTCAATTTTCTGCCCGTCACTACTAGAATGAATCGTCTCACCAATGTCATAATGTTTAAAAATTGGGAGTTTGGCTATGGCATTACTGATAAAATCATTCGCTTCTTTTAAAGTCTCCAGACGAATAAAGTTATCAGATGTGGCAGCCAGTAACGGATAGCTAATATCTGAAATTTCTCCCATTCTACCTAAGCCCATGTTGGTTCCCCAAGCGATCAGACAGGCAACAAGAATTCGATTGTCTTTATTCTGTTTGGCATAACGCCCCAGAATGTGCTCAAATGAGTCAAGAAATTGACAGTGTTGTTGAACAAAATGCAAGACACTTCTAATGTCTATTTGCCTTAATGTATCATAGAATGAGTGATTAATGGACTCTGTATCCCGAGTATAAGGTAATGTCCATCGGGTATGTGAACCCCGTTTTTTGATTTGAAGATGTTCATTTTCCCCTGATGAAATGCTTCGGTTAACCTCATTAATTCGTTCTTCTAATTTTCTCTCAAGCTCCACTAAATGACTATGAATGGGTTGAGTGAAAATCATCAGACCAGTATCAGCGATTAACGTTTCTTTCTGTTGCCATTGACAATCATTGATCAGATCATCCTCAAAACTTCGAAATCGGATACTGTCACGACAAAAAATATCACCTGCTTCCAAACGGTTGCGCAGAAGGCGATAGACTAAAAATTCATAGCGATCAGCTAAAATTGTTTTTTGTTCATAGATATAACGCTTCACACCATCGGGTATGAAACCATCTGGTAAGTGTGCTGAACGGTATTGTCCTAGCGCTTTATTCTTATTAAAAGCCGTCTTCATAAAATTAACTGCTTTAATTAATGGATCATTAGGTGAAGGAGCTGCGAAATCAACCTGCAAAAATATGGGTCTTAAATAACGTTTAAATCGGCGTGCTTGCTGATCAATCTGTTCCCATTGGAAGGCAGTTTCATCATATTTTATATTTGTAGTGATCTGATTCGCTATGGATTCCAGTTTTTGACGTTCCAGAATAGTAAATGCACGACCTTGAATATCCTTAAAGGGAGTATCGGCAGGAATATGATCATCAGTGAATATTTTGAGAAGTTCCCCTGCTTTTTTCATGTCTTGATTACTCTCTGTATAGCACTCATAAACTCGTTCTTTCGCTGCTAATTTAGCTTCATCTGTATAACCTCTTACGCTATAAATGAAGGTGTTGATCAGATTGTCATGCATCCGTTGATAACGATGGGATACAAAACATAATAAATAAACATAAACAATCCACACATTTAGACGTTTGAGCTTGTAGACAGAGTAGTAACTGACTAATGAAGCATAGTACTTGATGCTTTCGTTAGAAATACCTAACATTGGTAACAGTTCTTGAGCAAGGTGATACAAATGCTGTATTTGTTTACCACGATTCATTTCAAGCTTTATTTCAGTGGCTCTAAAGTCTTTCGGTTCGTGTTTCAGTAGTGTAATTTCATACAGCCCTGAAGAGTCTTCAAGTAATCGATCTAAGGATTCAATATCAGTCTGTTTAAGATAATCCTGCATCAATGTGATTAATCGGTTTTGCTCATGGATTATTGCCTGTCCTATCATATCTTGTATAAAACTATAGCCGGGAACAACAATACAGTTTTCAGACAAATAATTCATGAGTTCTCGAAAGATATAAATGGGCTTACCACAAAACGCTGCAGCTTTTTGAGCTTTTTCCTCCATCTTACGCCGTTCTTCGGCACCGCAACTACGGTAGTTAAATAATTTAAGAATCAATTGTTGTTGTTTTAACCTAGTAAACTTATCAATTGAACTCAAGTCATCAATCTTACTATTGTTGAAATGTTCCTTTAGAACATGCTGAAGATCCTCTTCTACCTCATGGAAGTCAAATGTTAAAAATAGTTGTTTAGCTTTGAAATAGCCAAGTTGTAGAACGAAATAAGCCTTAGATTTTATAGAACGCAATGTGTGTAGCAACTCTTTCTCTGGCTGTGAGAGAGAAAAATAAGAACAGCGATCTTCGTATGTGAAGCTTGGTCGATCATAAATAATCTTTATTTCATCCTCACTAAGAATCTTCAACCGTTTTTGGCTAGTTATATTTTTTCCATATTCATTTACCCTTTCCATATGGGGATGTGAGCAATTCAGGGAATGAACTACATCTGAAAAATTCCCCAATAAAATAAGGAGCTTCAAAAATCAAGGGAGCATTCCAATCTCAAATTCCCTGATTACCTTATAAAATGAGTTCTTTTTCAGCCTAAGTAACTTCATGAATTCTACACCTGTGATATCTTTGTTTTTCCATTTCGGATAGTGAGAGTTTAATAGTTGGCGCTGTTCATGGGAAAGTGTCTGTAAATTGAGCTTAGGTCGTCCTAAATGCCTACCTTGAGATTTGGCCAGCGCTATGCCTTCGGCTTGGCGTTGTTTAATTTTCTTTCGCTCTTGTTCAGCCACATAAGACAGCAGACTTAGAAACTGATCTTCCATCAGTTTGCCAATATCGCCCATCTCCCTATATTTTCGACTATCAAACAACGTTTCGTTTTCCAACACTACAATATCTGCTTGAATGTTTCTTGTAATGTGTTTCCATTCATGGATAATCCCCTCGTAATCCCTCCCTAAGCGATCTAGAGCATCCAGATAAAGAAGATCCCCTTTTCGCAGGATACGCTTCATCGTCTGGTAGCTGGGGCGATTGAAATCTTTTCCACTTTGTTTATCAACAAAGATCATTCGTACCTCGATGCCTAGAGCAAACATTTTTTTGATTTGACGTTCTTCATTCTGATCTGTAGATGAAACACGAACATAACCGATCTTCACCATGAACTTCCTCCAGAAGATTTATTTTCATCTACTATTTTACTTTATTTCGTTTCCAAAGGTATATTGAATTTAATAAACGTTTGTAAAATGATTTTCATACATTTTCAAACGCATGAATTAGACTTTATCATACGGATTTTAAAGGTACACCTTTATAAACGAAAAAAGATCCTAAGAATTGAGTGTTGAATAGCAATAAAGTTGTTCCGCAAACAGGCCATTTAACGGGTGCGAAATGTTCCTAGCTTAAATGAAATGAGGTCACACATTTTCAGTAAAGGTCAGGCAGTTTTAGATTTCTAAAACTGATGGGTTGTGTCGAGGAGTCGGATGAGGAGGTAACTTTTTGTTTTGGGGTAGAAATAGGGGAGGATTGGGGAAGGTCATGACTCAATTAAGTCATGACCTTCTTTACGAATTCCTTTATGCAATAAAACATTGGTAAAAAACAAATTCCTTATAGTTTCCTTATTTTTGTTTTTTATAATTACCTAAGAAAAGATAAAGAAGGAGCTTGATAATAATGACAAATTATATATTAACGACGAGACATTTAGAAAAAAAATTCACAAATGAAACAGCCTTATCGGATATAAATTTGCACGTAGGTTATGGAGAAATATATGGTCTTTTAGGATTAAATGGAGCCGGTAAATCAACGTTAATGAAAATTATTTGTGGTATCTTCAACAAAACAAAAGGGGAGATCATGTTTGAAGGGGATCAATGGAAAAGGAGTGATTTAAAAAAAATAGGATCTTTGATAGAAGGTCCTGCAATTTATGGAAACTTAAGTGCTTATGATAATTTGAAACTTTTTTGTTTGCAGGAAAGCATCCCTTTTGAAGAAATTAATCAGGTGTTAAATAAGGTGAACCTAACCAATACAGGAAAGAAAAAGTCAAAGGAATTTTCATTGGGAATGAAACAAAGATTAGGAATTGCTATGGCATTAATAAAGAGACCCAAGTTTTTGGTGTTGGATGAACCGGCGAATGGATTAGATCCAGCAGGCATAAGGGAATTAAGGCAACTGTTGAATGATTTAAAGAGTGAAGGCATCACAACCATGATTTCTAGTCATATCTTGAATGAGATTCAGATATTATCGGATACTATCGGCATTATTCATAATGGAAAACTAGAATATGAAAATAAAATCGATCCTAGAGAAAACCTTGAGGAATTATTCTTTAAAATCACGTCTGGTAATAGAAAGGATGTATAAGCATGACTACTTTTATTAAAGCTGAATTGCTGAAAATGAAATCATCTTTATCTAAGAATTTATTATTAGCGATGCCAGTCCTCTTTTTGCTTTTTGCTGTCTTTTCAAGTATTTATGCTGAACAACAGCCGAACACAAATATATTTTTGACAATTATTTATAATCTTTGGCCCGTATTCTTTTTACCAATAGGGTTGGCTATGGCGTGTGGTATTAATATCAATTTAGAAAAAAGAAGTGGCAATTATAAAGGCGCATTATCGAATAATATACCTTTACCCAAACTGTTGTTTTCAAAAATTATTTCAATGGTGATTTATCAATGTATTTCATCGGTATTAGTGATCATAGTGGCTATAGTGGGTTCGTTACTGATTAACAAGGAATTGCCGATTATACCGCAAATAATTTTTGCGACAGCATTAATAACGATTGCCTCATTACCATTAATACCTTTTTCTTTAACATTAGGTCAGTATGTCGGTGCCATTATAACAACTTTAATAAGTCTTGTTGGTTCAATTGGATCTGTGTTTATTGCTTTAAAGTCTTACTTCTGGATTCTTCCATGGGGAAGTATGTTAAGGGTTCCTGCAGAGACAATGGGGATCCATCCCAACGGGACACCAATGGAAAATTTCGATCTAGTACCAGATTTTTATACCTTAGCCATCGCCATGATTGTTAGCATTATTTATTTTGTCGTTTTATCTTGGTTCTCAATATTGCTCTTTAAAAGGAAAAGATCTGTATGAGTTATTATAAAGTAATGTTATATAAAATGGCGAAATCTTATTGGTTTCTTATAATGGCGCTGGCTCCAATTCTATATGATATTTGTGCATTTTTATATCTAAAGAGGTATGATAACTCAGCAAGCATATTCCACGGCTACACAGTCTACTTTAATTGCGCCATACCATTTGGAATCTCATTAATGATAAGTCTATATATTAAATACGAGGAACAGATAGGGCATTTTAATCATTTACTACAATTGTCGGATAGGAAAAAGTGGAGTATGGATCTAATTCTCATTAGTGTCGTATCTATTATGGGAAGTGCTTTAATTAGTTGCGTTCCACTATGGTTACTTATAGGCAATCGATTTCTAGGTAACATATTGTTATACTTCATTTTAACCACTATTTTTTCATTGACTGTGGTCCTTATCTTATGGTTTATTGCATTAAAAATAAATACAAATGTTTGTCTCGGTATAGGCGTCTTTTTTAGTATATTTCTTATCTATTTTGGTGCGAACAGTTTAGGCGATTCTATATGGCAGTACATCCCTCTTTTATACGGGACAAGATATTTATATTGGTTGACGACGAATCATTATGAAGTAACATCTATTGTGGCTAGCCTATATGTTATTGTCAATGCCATTTTATTAGGAGCGTTTATGCTTTGGTTTAATAAATGGGAAGGAAGAACAATTAATGAATAAACGTATATTGATTGCAGAAGATGAGGAAGATATGCGGAAAATACTTTCTCTTCATTTAAATTCAAAGGGCTATGAAGTTTTAGAAGCAAAGGATGGCATTGAAGCAGTTGACAGGGCAAAACAAAATATAGATTTAATTTTGCTAGATATCATGATGCCGGGAATGGATGGTTTGCAAGTGTGCAAGAAAATTCGTAGTCAAGTGGCTTGTCCAATAATATTTATTAGTGCTGCTTCAAATGACATGAATAAGATGAAAGCTTTTTCTTTGGGTGGAGATGACTTTATATCAAAACCCTTTTCTCTAAAGGAATTAATGTATAAAATTGAAGCTTTATTTAAAATGAAGGAACGCCTTTTGCAAAATTATGAAGAAAATAAGAGGCAAAGAATGATCATTGATGACTTACTTGTTGATATTTCATCACGAGAAATGATGTATAACAAACAGGTTATACCATTTACGAAAAAGGAATTTGACTTGCTCGTATTATTACTTTCGTCACCGAAACAAATTTTCACCAAAGATCAAATATACGAAAGCATTAGTGGGATTGATGGACAGGGCGATGCAAATTCTGTAGTGGAGCACATTAAAAATGTCCGGAGTAAATTGTCCTCTGCAGGTTTTCCTGACAATCACCTTCAAACCGTTTGGGGAATTGGGTACCAATGGAACAATCGATAATTAAAGATATAAGAAGGTTATATACAAAGAGTATACTATGGACCATTATAATGACTGTGATCACAGTCATTATTTCGCTTTTAGTCATTTTTGGAACCATTGAAAGACCAGCAAATTATAACGAAAAACTGATTCAAAAACAGAGCGAAATCATGAAGAATCATCCATCGAAATATATGAAGCCGTCTGAGTTCAATAAGATGAAAAGATATCTCGAAAAGAACGATGTCATCCTAAACAAATATAGCCCTAGTGGGAAACTCATTGATGGCAGTGAGTTTAGTGGTTTATTTCAGGGGAAAAATGTTATTGATATGTTTAATCAAATCCACTTTTATAAAGGTTATTATCATTTAGTGCAACCTGTGGTTATAAATCATCAAATCAAGGAAATATGGGTTTATTCTTATCAGATAAAAAGTCGAAATACAGTCCCACGTTATATTATTTTTGGTTTTACAGCTTTATCTTTTGTTTCACCGATTGTTTATTTTATATTATTTTCGAGATACTTTATCAATAAGCTCTATCGATCCATAAAGGAACCGTTGGAAGAATTATTAAATGCCTCAAACATGATTCGAACAAAAGACTTGGAATTCAGTCTGAGTTACAACAGCAATAATGAAATTGGTCAATTAACCCAGTCTTTTGGGCAAATGCAAAGAGAATTAAAAAAGTCTTTATATGAAAATTGGAGAAAAGACTCAGAATGGGCAGTCATGATGTCAAGTTTGTCACATGATTTAAAAACGCCTGCGACACTCATTGCGTTAAGTACGGAAATACTGAATGAGGTAGATGAGCTAACACCCAATCAGCAATCACAGGTAGACATCATAAATAGAAATATCACGAAGGTAAATAACATATTAAAAAGCATGGGTCATGCAAGTAATGTAAAGGATCCAACCTTGATTGACAATGTGATGTCCATTAATGAATTAATCCAAGGTTTAGAAAGTGACATTATTCCTTTAATAGAGAAGAAGAATATTCAATATAAGCATGATTTAAGAGTAAATCAAGACCTAAGAATCCCCTATTTAAAAGTTAATCGAATCTTAGAGAATCTATTTGCAAATGCCATTCAATATACACCTGAAAATGGAGAAATCCGTTTTTTTATCGAGGAAAAGAACAATCATATTCACTTTGCAGTTGAGGATTCTGGATCGGGAGTAAAAAGGGAAAATCGAGATTTGGTGTTTTCTAAACACTTTAGGGAAGATAGGTCAAGGTCCAATTCGTTGGGTAACGCTGGATTAGGTCTGTTTATTGTTAAAAACCTTGTTGAAGAATTAAACGGAAGCATAGAGATCGTAGATCCCTTAGTGTTGTCGGGAACACGTATTGAATTTGATATTCCACAATTGCGCTTTTCTTGAATAAGGAAGCGCCCATTCTCTATTTAACGGGGATTTGTTTTTCGGAAAATCCCTTAATCCACCTTTTCGAGGGGATGGGCAAAAACACCCTAGTTGTTCCTTCGTTGGATAGATTCGAAATTTATAAGTTTTTACAACCATTGGTTTCACCCCCTTATAGTTATTATTAATCAGGGAACGTATGTTTGCCAAAAGATTACTTTGGCTTATGCCAACCGCCATTCATCTCCCCCTTCACACGCTTGAAAAGTGAGTCTTCTGGAGGGAAATGATAAAAGGTTTTACTGCTTTTGGGAATGAATAAGTATATAAAGTTAATAATTTAGTACGCTTTTAACTAAACATTTTAAAGGATGTAGCTTATGGAATGGAAAACTGACAGAAAATCCAAGAAGCCTTTATATAAACAAATAGCTGCTTACATCGAGAGTGGCATTGCTGATGGAACATTTTTATTGGATAAGCCGCTACCGTCCGAACGCTTCTTGGCAAGTGAACTGGGAGTTAACAGAAGCACAGTTGTTGCCGCTTATGATGAATTGGAAGCAAATGGACTGGTTGAACGAATAAAAGGTAGCGGAACGATGATCAGCAAGGATATCTGGGGAATTACACGAAAACGTATACCTAGTTGGAATAGATATATCGAAGCGGGTTCCTTTTTGCCCAATATGCCAGTAACCCAAAGAATACGTAAAGAGACGGAAGGGCATAACCTTTTTAACTTTGCTAGTGGGGAGCTTTCAGAAGACTTATTTCCAGTCCAATCCTTACGTGAAATCATTTCTAATAGGTCCTTCATTGGTAGTTTGGGTTATGATCACCCTCAAGGCAATGCGGTTTTGAGGGAAACGATAACCAATCATGTTAAACGTTATAGGAGAATTGATACGCATCCATCTTCCATACTCATTACTTCTGGTGCACAGCAAGCCCTACATCTGGTGGTCCAATGCTTGTTAAAGCCAGGAGATGCCGTTGTTTTGGAAGATCCATCATATAGTTACAACCTTCCCATCTTTCAATCCGCGGGGCTAAGAATTCTTCCTTTACCAGTTGATAAAGATGGCATCAACCCGGAGGATTTACTTGAACTCCATAAAAAACATCGGATCAGGATGATTTTTTTGAACCCTGTATTTCAAAATCCTACAGGAACTGTGCTTCATATCAACCGTCGCAAACGGATTCTGGAACTTTCCTCCGAATATGGAATACCGATCATAGAAGACGATCCTTATAGTTTAACTTCCTTTGCCGGTGAAGAAATTTCCACTCTTAAATCGATGGACAACAACGGAAATGTTTTATATATAAGCTCGTTGTCAAAAATTGTTGCTTCCGGATTAAGGATTGGGTGGATTATAGGACCGAAACCAGTTATAGAGAGACTGTCTGATGCTAAGCAGCAGGTTGACTTCGGCCATGGCTCATTCACTCAATGGATAGCAAATGATTTTTTGGATTCAGAGTATTTTCCTGCCCATATTGCCTACTTAAGGGGGCAACTGGAAAAAAGAAGGGATGCAATAGTTTCGAGTCTTCAAAAATTCCTGCATAAAGAAGTTGAGTATTATTCGCCAAATGGTGGAATTCATTTGTGGTGTAAGCTGAAAGTGCCATTGAACGAAATAAAGTTACTGGAGGAATCCATCAAAAGGGGAGTCATATACGTTCCCGGTTCAACATTAGGTACAAATAAGGAATATGTACGCTTTACTTTTGCAAGGGAAAATGAGGATTCCATTCACGAAGGCATCAAAAGGTTTGCAGAGGCTGTAAAAAGTTTATAAACATATGCTTTGATATTCACAAGAGAGAATCATGATGAATCCATGATTCCAGACTGTAGACAAAATCGATGAAAATCGAGTTTGTCTACAGTTTTTTTATGGATTGTACAATGTAGACTTTGATTTCCGCTGCAGGCACTCGCTTTCCGCGGGCGGTCCGGGAGCCTCCTGGGGGGTCTCCCCTAGACGCGCTTTTCCCGCAGGAGTCTCGCACCTTCCTCTCCAATCAACTATTTATAAGCTTTAGATAGAAACCATACCCGAGGTGTTGAAGGTGTTGTTTTGAGTCAGTTCAGGAACATCATTTGATCAAAGTTACGTTTTCCGAACCCCTTTTTTGTCTTTTTCGTGGAAGCAAGTTAGGTCTGGGTTGCACAAGACCTGGTAACTTAGCCGTTCCTTCAGAGGCGCTTTGCACTTTGCTATGTATATTAAGAAAAAGATATCAGCAAGTGGATGGTGGAAATTTCACTTGATTGGATGGTCCTAAAATTGGTTGTTCTTTTATTATAGAGAAGTAGGGTTTTCTAATATATTTACGAAAAGCGATCTACCTGGACAATTTAATTTTGATATGCAAATTAGGAACGATTTTTTATGTAGTTACACTACGATATACGATGGAATAATTTGAAATGGTTCAAGTAAATAGATAATAGTATGGGGAGGCGTTGAATCATGACAATAAGTGTAATATTAGTAGTAGCCATTAGTTTAGTTGCCTTGGTTGGCACCCTTTCGTTAGCGGGGAAGAGTGATAGTGATTATTCTGCAGCAACGAGAGGGAATTTGTTCAACCTTAGTTATATTTATATTGGTCTTGCCCTAGTATTAACTGTGTGCATCATCTACTTCGTAATAAAATTAGCCTAACATACCACGTGAATCAAAATGCATAAAAATAAAGGCTTAATTGTATAAAGGTCATGTTTTGTACGAGTGATTTACAAGACATACTCTATTTATGGAAAAATGTGAATTTATTCACAAATTTGACGAAAATATGAACGGAAAGATTCTGATAGATACCTTAAAAAAATTACCTTTGTAAGCTGAGTGAACAATCAAATGAAGCTTTTGACATTTGATAAAAAATTTATAGCGGAGATGATCAAATATGACATTGCCTGTATTGATTTTGACAATTATCTTAAGTTTGCTTAAATTATTAGTTACCTGTCTTCCAACCGATGCAGTGAATTGGATTCTGAGTAAATTTAAAATACATTCAGAAATCAGTGACGCGAATGCAATCGTAACCTTTGATGGAAAACGTTTGGAAGGTGAAGACAAAATTCAAGTAATTAATTATTTTAACGAAGCTAGGTTTTTGAAAAAAAATCATATATTCCCAGGGAACGAGAAATTGTTTTTACACCCAGAGAACAGTGGGACTCAAATAATAATTGATACTAAAAGAGGAAAAAACGATGTTAGATTATATGTGTACATTTACAATGATCACGTGGATGTAGTCAAACAATACAAGCATAAAGTAATTGCGTATAGCCTTCTTTCCGAGAGCCTCCAAGAACGTTCCATGCCAGTAATGAGGAATTTAGCTTAATAAGAACAAAAAAAGACGTCATTTAAAGTGAACTGCACCCCAATTGTTAGTAACATCTAACCAATTGGAGATGCAGTTTTTTTTATAAGATGAATAACGAAAATGACTTTCGTTCAGGTTCAGCTAAACAAACAAGCTGATTTTAACGAATCGTCCAAAACTCAGTCGGTCTCGGTTAATACCTTTAAAGTCTTTTCCCTGATGCTTATCCTGTTTTTATAATCTTTAGCAACCAACTCTGTATATATTAAATCAAAAAGTAATAGTAGCGGAAGCAATGGAGAGATGTTTTGTCCCATATGCATGCTGTTTTTGCTCGTGACCAATAGCGATAAATCGCCAAGGTGTGAGAGCTCGGAATTCTTATCTCCAGTAAAGACCAAGATGCGTGAGCCTTGTTTCTTTGCGATTTTAACTGCAGAAATCACTTCTTTCGTAGTTCCGGAAATGGAAATGCCAATGACAACGCTATTCTCGTTACTTAAAGCTGCATCCATCATTGACTGATGGGGATCTGTAATGGCTTCAACAGTTAAGCCGATACGGAAAAACTTGGACTTGAACTCCTGGGCCGCTATACCTGAACTCCCAATTCCATATACATGTATCTTAGTTGCCTGTGTAAGGAAAGATACCGCTTTCTGGATATCGTCATATGTGGTTATATGAAAGGTATTATCAATGATACCTAAGTGATCTTGATACAGTTTAGCGAAATAATCCACCTGCTTGATGTTCTTCATGTTTTTCGGTGTATTTCGGAGGTCCACGAACCTTTTCAACTCATGCCTGAACTCATTGAATCCGGAAAAGGCTAATTTCTGGCAGAAACGCGTAATGGTTGCAGGTGAAATATGAAGCTTTTTAGCTATTTGACTAATGGTTAACTGACTTACTTCTTCAGGGCGCTGCAGAATATAATTGGCCAATTCTTCTTCTGTTTTGGTGAATTTGTCCATGCTGCACTCTATGCCATATATGAGGTTTTCTGCTAGATATTCCATGTGATCACCCATTTCAAATTTCTTATATGTATGTATTCATAGTTTAATGTATCCATTACGGACGTCAATAACCTGAGGAACCATGAATCGTAAAAAAGACCCAAACTGTTGCCAGTCTGGGTCTTTTCATTATTATTTGCCATTCACTATTTTTGGATCGCATCCACGAATCTTTTAGTGATTTGCTGCGGTCTGGTAATGGCACCGCCCACCACTACAGCATGGACATTCATATCCAATACAGAGCGGGCGATTTCTGGTGTTATGACATTTCCTTCAGCGATCACTTTCGCTTTTTTGACTGCTTTTACTATCTCTTTGAGCACAGCATAGTCATCCTGATATATTTTCTGGCCGAGCGTTTCGTCCGTATAGCCATATAAAGTGGGCGCTACAATATCGAACCCTAATTGTTCGGCGAATATGGCTTCCTCTATGGTGGATACATCCGCCATTAGTAAAACATCCGGATATTTTGCTCTTATTTCACCATAAAACTGCTTTAATGTTTTACCGTCCGGTCTTACCCGGGATGTAGCATCCGTCGCAATGATTTCCGCTTTGGTTTCCATCAATGCATCAATTTCGGCCATGGTGGGAGTGATATAGACATCGTTTTGTCCATATACCTGTTTAATGATCCCTATGACTGGAAGGTCCACATTCTTCTTGATTTCCATTATGTCAGCTACAGAGTTTGCGCGAATGCACTTTGCACCGCCTTCTTTGGCAGCAATGGCCATGCGTCCCATAATAAAAGAGCTGTGGAGCGGCTCATTCTCCAATGCCTGACATGATACAATTAAGCCTTTGTGAATTTTATCCAGCACCTGTTGCATGTTTAACACGTCCTTATCGTTATCTATGTTCTCAATGACCCAAGTATTCTTCCACTTCATTTTTGATGATCGTCACTTGGGGACCGTAAACTATTTGAATGCCATTTCCTTTTTTTACGACGCCTTTTGAACCGGTTTGTTTAATGACGTCCTCTTTCACCAATGATCCATCCTTTACCGTGACACGCAAACGGGTTGCACAGCAATCGACTATATCGATATTTTCCTGTCCGCCTAATCCATTGACGATGGTCTGGGTTCTCTCTGATGCCGTTACTTGTGTAACAGGGACCTGTTCATCATCTTCACGGCCAACCACTTTTAAATTCTTCTTCCTGATCAAGAATTTAAATGTGAAGTAGTATAGGAAAAACCATGGAATGCCGACGAGCAGTACATAAACCCAGTTTGTTTTACTGATACCCTGGAGTATCCCGAATAAAGTAAAATCAATAAATCCTCCAGAAAAGGTTTGACCGATCGTTATATTGAATATATCTGCCATCATGAAGGCAAGTCCGTCAAACAAGGCATGAAAAACATAAAGGATCGGGGCGACAAATAAGAAACTGAATTCAAGCGGTTCGGTGATCCCTGTCAAGAAAGATGTTAAGGCTGCTGAAAGAAGCAAACCGGCCACGACTTTCTTATTTTTAGGTTTAGCGCAGTGATAAATGGCCAGTGCCGCGCCAGGTAAACCAAACATCATCGTGATGAACCGTCCGGACATGAACCGGGAAACACCCTCATAGTACTTGACGGTTGTCGGATCGGCCAATTGCGCAAAGAAGATATTCTGGGTCCCGCTTACAATCTGCCCTTTAATCTCCATCGTTCCGCCTAAAGCTGTTTGCCAGAAGGGAAGGTAGAAAATATGGTGCAGCCCTAACGGCCCGAGCATCCGTAATATGAATCCGTAAAAGAAAGTCCCGATCGTACCTGTGCTCGTTACCAGCGCACCTAATTGGTTTATGAAAAGCTGGAAATAAGGCCATACGATAAAAAGCGCGGCTCCAACCAAGATGGATGCGAAGGAAACGATGATGGGAATGAAACGTGAACCCCCGAAAAACCCTAACACTTGCGGAAGCTGAATTTTATTATATTTATTGTGCAAAAGTGCGGCAACGATCCCTACTACGATACCGCCGAACACACCGGTCTCCAGTGTTTGGATCCCGACCGCCATTCCCTGTCCGGCACCTGCCAAATTCTCTTTGGCAAGTTCCCCGTTTATTTGAAGCAGTGCATTTATTGAACTGTTCATGACGAAATAGCCGATCATGGCTGCCAGTGCAGCGGTCCCTTTATCCGAACGTGCCAATCCTACTGCAACACCTACGGCAAAAATGACCGGCAAGTTGCCGAATACGATGCTTCCTGCAGAACTCATGATCGTGAAAATGGCCTGCAGCCAAGCAAAGTCTAAAAAAGGATAGGCCTCAACTGTATTTGGATTGGAAAGAGCACCGCCAATTCCCAGCAATAAACCGGCCGCTGGCAAAACGGCAATCGGGAGCATAAAAGATTTACCGAACTGCTGCGCTTTCTCGAAAGCTTTCTTCATAATGATTCCTCCCTTATTTAACGAGCCTTTGATACTCTTTATTTTTTATCGCTCTACGCTCTATACTAGCTATATTAAATCCATTTGAGAGCGTTTTCAATGCGATGCAAGGTTATATCAACTGTTTTCAATCTTGTGCTTATTTCTCTGAAAAAGTTTTCATTAATAGAAGGTGCTGGAATGAATAAAAAGTTATATGAATATATTGAAATCTTTATTGCTTATTTTTATAATTCGTGTATTGGTGAGTAAATGTACTATTTAATAAGAAAAAACATTTTTTTTATCCAAAATCCGAATATTATCTTGTGCAATCAAGAAAAAGTATATATAATTACCTCAAACGATAGTTTGGCAGGTGATAGTCATCTTACCGATAAACGCTAACGAAACAAAGAAATTGCTTTCTCATATGTATAATGAGGTATCGAAGGAATTGTTCGGCTTTGGTACGACGCTGCTGAAGGTTACTGTTGAGCAGAATGTGATTACATTTCAGGCCAAACATCGACGTGCCCCGCGCTCTGAAGCTTTAGAAGGGGAAGTTCCCAGCCTGAAGCAGGAGGTTGACTTTCATATGTCCCTGCTTTATAAAAAGAAACTGAAACAAAAGCTGGAAACGCAAACGAATTGGGATATTGAAGCCGTCCTGAGGGATTATGACTCAGCGACGCAGCTGGCATTCACCAATATTGTATTAAAGGAAAAAATTATATAATCATATAAATGGATTTCCCTTCGGATTTATCTGGAGGGAACGCCACTAGATAACCAAATGATAAGTTTATCTTTGTTTACAAAGAAAAGACAATCTTGGGTAGAATTTCAATTCTATTTAAGATTGTCTTTTTTTTACATTTAAATATGTAGAAAGGAAATTATAAACAATATAAAATTGGAGGTTTGAATGATGAAAAAAATATTGATGATGTTATCGCTTTTCACATTAGTTTTAGCTGCATGCTCTTCTAAGGAGGATGGAAAGGAAAAACCAGCCAAATTAGTCGTTTCCACTTGGGGATTCGCCGATGATTTCTTCCGTCCGGAAGTCTATGAGCCATTTGAAAAGAAGCATAATGTCGAGATTGTCGTTGATTCAGGAAACAATGCAGATCGATTGAACAAGGTACGCCAAGCTAATAGTGATGTGGATGTTATCTATTTATCCGACTACTATGCACAGCAGGGCATCGATGAAGGGTTATTTGAGAAGGTTGACCACAGCAAAATTCCGAATATTGATAATATATACGACAAAGCAAAAGCACCGAATGGCGAGGACTTTGGACCTGCCTATACGATTGCACAATTTGGCATAGCTTATAATCCCGATGAAGTGAGTAAACAGATCACCTCTTGGAAAGATCTTTGGAGCAAGGATATGGCAGGGAAGATCACGATCCCATCCATCACTTCAACAACTGGACCGATGTTTTTGGATGCCGCTTCAAAAGTTAGCGGAAGTAAAGAATTCAATGAAGATAAAGCGTTTGATCAAATGAAAAAGATCATGCCGAATGCAGTTAAGGAATATGGGCAAACATCAGAGTTCGTCAACATGTTCTCGCAAGGGGAGATCGCTGCAGGCCCAATCATGGAAATGTATTTTGGCGATTTACAGGAAGCCGTTCCTAATGCTATGTTCATTTCCCCTGAAGAAGGCGGCTATGCAGTGATGAATACGGTGAATATTGTTAAAGCCAGCGATCAAAAAGAATTGGCCGGCGAATTCATGAATTACATCTTAAGCAAGGAAGTTCAGGAAAAATCAGCGAAAGCGAAAGTGGATTCCCCTGTCAATACGGAAGTCAAGCTCTCCAAGACGGAAGCGAAAGGCTTAACATATGGAGATGACGTCATTGACAGCCTGCGTGTATTGGACATGAAGTTTGTGAATGAAAACTCTAAACAATGGATCGATCGCTGGAATCGTGAGCTTACACACTAAGAAAGAAACGAGGTGTGCTTGATGAAGAAAAAAATGATTCTTGATGTGGATACTGGAATAGATGATGCGATCGGGATCATTCTTGCTGTTAAAAGCCGCCAATTCGACATATTGGCGGTAACTACAGTGAATGGGAATGTATCACTTGATACGGCCACACTGAATACATGTAAAATATTGGATTTATTGAATGAACAGGACATTTCAGTCATAAAGGGGGCAGATAGCCCAATTATCAGGAGCCCCTTTTTTGAACACCGGATCCATGGGGAAGACGGGATTGGCGGAGCCTTGAAGGATGTGCCGGTCAAAAAGCAGCCTGATGATGGATTTGCTTCTGATTTCATCATCAATTCCATTTTGAATTTTCCTAGTGAAGTGACGCTTGTCATGACGGGACCTCTTACGAATTTGGCATTGGCGGTGAAAAAGTGCCCGCAAATCACCAAGCTCGTTAAAGAAGTCATTTTTATGGGCGGAGTTGTCCAAGGAGTTGGCAATGTCACGCCAACCTCTGAATATAACACGTATGTCGATCCTGAAGCAGCCAAAATCGTATTACAGGCGGGATTCACATCGATCACGCAAGTGGGTCTTGATGTCACGAGAAAGGTTCTATTGGGTGAAGAGCTTATCCAATTGATTCAAAACCATGAACTTGCTGACTATATAAGGCAAAGTACATCAGATTATCGGAAAAGGTATTTTGAACGTAACGGCATATGGGCATGTGCGATGCATGATCCATTAGCTGTAGCCATTGCTTTGCAAGAAGATCTTGTCACCAGAGAAGAATATTATGTGGATGTTGAAACAAAAAGCGAGCTTTGTGACGGACAGATGGTTTGCGACTTCCAAAATAGGCTGAAGAAGCAGCCGAATGCGCAAGTTTGTCTGGACGTCGATGCGGAAGCGTTTTTCGACCTGTTCATTCGCATAATCAATTCATAAATAATACGAACAGGGGGTTCCGAGGTGAAGAAACGCTATCTATACCTGTTGCTGTTACCAGGCGTTCTATTTTTAACGATTTTCATGATCATTCCGATCCTAATGACGATTGGCACGACCTTTTTTCATGAAGGCGGCGGTTTTTCCATACAAGGATATCTCGAATTTTTCCAAGACCGATACTTTTTTGAAATTCTGCTGACGACACTTAGGGTGAGTCTGTTCACGACAATCATTTGCATTCTATTGGGATTTCCAGCAGCTTATTATATTTCAAAACTGAAACAACGAAAAAAAGCCATCATGCTTTTGCTGACGATCTTCCCGCTATTAACAAGCCCTGTTGTCCGCTCATTCAGCTGGATGGTGATCATCGGTAAAAACGGTGTGGTGAATAAATTGCTTATGGGCATGGGCTTGATTGAAAAGCCGCTTGATATATTGTACACGCCCACTGCCATCATCATCGGATTGGTCCATTTATTCCTGCCATTGATCATCGTGACGCTGGTGGGTGTGATGGAGAACATCGAGATGGACTTATTAAAAGCGGCGGAAAGCCTTGGAGCATCAAGATTGGCCGTATTCTCAAAAGTGATCATTCCGCTTTCGGTTCCAGGTTTGGTCATTGGCAGCATCCTTGTTTTCGTAGGAAGCTTCACGGCTTATACTACGCCTGCTTTATTAGGCGGGAAACAGCGGGTCATTTCGACCTTTCTTTATCAAAACGCGATTACATTGAACGAATGGCAAGTGGCATCGATAGTCGCTACGATAATGATTGCCGTGACAGTCCTGATCATATCGATCATGAATGGTTTGGCAAAAAAATTAAATCCAAAGGGGTAGAGGTGTATGCAGGAAAAAAATCGAGGATTGGCCCTGTTTACATTCCTGGTGTTCCTTTTTTTACTAGGGCCTTTGCTTATCATATCCGTTACGTCATTTGAAGGCGGAAATATTTTGAAGTTCCCGCCAGAAGAGTTTTCTTTTAGATGGTACGAAAATATTTTTAATGTGGACATGTTTTTGGTCGCTTTTAAAACGTCCATCCTTGTTTCACTGGGTGGCAACCTTTTGGCACTGTTACTGGGAGTGCCGGCTGCCTATGCATTAAGCCGGTTTGATTTCAAAGGGAAAAGCGTGATAAATGCCTTTTTCGTTTCGCCGATATTAATACCGGGAATTGTGCTGGGCTTTGCGTTTTTACGTTACATTGTGGGGACTTATCAGCTTCCGATATATGCGGCCCTGTTTGTGGGACATACTGTTATCATGCTGCCTTTCATCATCCGTGTGATTTCTTCAAGCTTATCAAACTTTGACTTTTCCATTGAAGAAGCGGCCGAGAGTCTTGGAGCGAGTAAATTGGGCACATTCTTTACAGTCGTCCTCCCGAATATAAAATCAGGAATTCTGGCGGCAGTCATGATCGCCTTCTTGGAATCCTTCAATAATGTAGACATTTCAGTTTATATGACAGGCCCTGGGGTAAGTACGTTTCCGATTCAGATGCTGACGTATGTGGAGAACTACTTCGATCCCACCATTTCGGCCATTTCCGTATTGCTCATGTTCATAACGGCTTTCTTCATGTTTATAGTAGAACGGCTCATGGGATTGTCTTATTTCACAAAACGATAAAGGAGGTAATGATGGGTGGCTTTATTCACTTTACAAGATATATCTGTAGCATATAACAAACAGAATATATTAAAGGATTTCAATCTTGAGATTGAAAAAGGGAAACTGGTATCCCTTCTTGGCCCGAGCGGCTGTGGGAAAACGACGACCCTGCGTTTAATTGCCGGGTTTTTACAGGCGAATGAAGGGAAGTTTTTATTCAAGGAAAAGGACTATACGAAAGTGCCCGTCAACAAGCGGAACTTTGGCTTTGTGTTCCAAAACTATGCATTATTTCCGCATTTGTCGATATTCGATAATATCGCATTCGGTCTCCGTCTGAGAAAGAATGCTAAAAGTGAAATCGAAAAAAAAGTAATGAATGTGCTTGAGATCGTTAATTTGAAGGGTTTTGAAAAACGATATCCCCAAGAGCTTTCCGGAGGGCAAAAGCAGCGGGTCGCGATTGCCAGGGCGCTGGTGATTGAACCGGACATCCTCTTATTTGACGAGCCATTGAGTAATCTTGATGCCAACTTACGGGTGAATATGAGAGTCGAGATTCGCCGTATCCAACAAGAGCTGGGGATTACAACGGTGTATGTTTCCCATGACCAGGAAGAATGCTTTTCGATATCCGACCAGGTGGCGATCATGAATAAAGGGATCATCGAACAGCTTAGTGACCCTGCGACCATTTACAAATATCCTGAAACCAAATTTGTCGCGGACTTCATCGGCTTCAAGAACTTCATTGACTTCGATAAGCGGACAGATCATGACGGTAAAATCGAACTGAACAAATCTGGATACTCATTTGTGCTGTACAAGGATCCGCAGATGAGCAATTCAACGGGAAAAATAGGCGCCATCAGGCCGGACGATCTGTTGATCAGGGAAAAAGATAACACAGGAGCTGTTCAGGAAAATAGTTTACCTGGCCGAGTCAAGGTAAGTACGTATCTTGGAAGAAGCTATCAATATGTCGTTGAAACTCCAATAGGGGATTTCACTGTGAACAAGGAAATGGCGGAATCCTATCGGACGGGTCAGGAAATCATCCTTGAAATTCCGAGAAACCAGATGGTGCTTGTTGACTAGCTTAGGAGGGTAAGTTATGCGAATAGATATGCTTGTAAGGGATATCAACGTGTTTAACAGCTATTTTAAAAGATTCATTAAAGGGAATGCAGCCATCAAGGATGGAAAGTTCTATTATATTGGTGAACGTGAATTGGATGCCTTCGAGCCGGATATAATCGTTGATGGACAAGGGAAGTATATGATTCCAGGTCTGATCGATATCCATCTCCACATTGAAAGTACGATGGTGACGCCTGCGACTTTTTCCTACGGGTTAATCAAAAATGGCGTGACGACGATCGTGCCGGAACCGCATGAAATGGCCAATGTTTTCGGCATTTCCGGTGTGAAGGAAATGATCAAAGCAAGTCAAGATTGCGTAGCGGATATGTTTTATGCCATCCCTAGTTCCGTTCCAGCCACTTCGATGGAAACAACAGGCGGTTCGATCGAAATAGATGATATAGACGAATTGATGCAAACGGAGAACATTATATGTCTCGGCGAGATCATGAATTACTATGAGGTCATAACCGACCCGGATTGCAAAACGAATAAGATCTTGTCCCATATCCGTTCCCGTTATCCAGATCTGATCATAGAGGGGCACGTTCCAAAGCTGCTCGACTTGGACTTGCAAAAGATTATTAATGCCGGAGTGAACTCAGATCATACACACCAGACCGTGGAAGGGATGGATGCGAGGATCGCTGCCGGGATGTTCATTGAGATTCAAGAGAAATCAATGACTGAAGAAGTGATAGATTACTTGAAGGAAAATCAGGTGGATGAACATTTCTGCTTTGTCACCGATGATGTCATGACCGACTCTTTCCAAAACAGGGGACATCTGAACGTCCTTTTAAAGAAAGCCGTTCAAATGGGGATGACTCCGGAAAAAGCCATTTATGCATGCACCTATACACCTGCACAGCGGATGCGGATGTATGACCGCGGCGCCATTGGACCTGGAAAAACAGCAGATTTCCTGCTGCTATCGGATTTGGAAACATTTGAAATTGAACAAGTATACAAAAAAGGTGACCTAGTTTATGAATCTTCACGCCCATATGTCCAAGAAGTGAAGGATAGACAATTTCCTGAGCATTTCTATCAAAGTGTGAAGCTTGCGGAACTTACGGAAAATGATTTTACCATCACAATCCCGGATAAACTTGAACGCAGCATGTGCCGGATCATCAATGTGCAGAATGGTTCTACTTTCACATCTGAAACCCATGATCGTTTAGAAGGGAAGAATGGTGAATTATGCTGGGAAGGAAGCCCTTATGGTTTAATCGCCACATTCGAACGATACGGGAAAAACGGTAATCGGGCGCACGGGTTGATCACCGGCGATGTATTGAAACGTGGAGCTGTCGCCACAACCTATTCGCATGATAACCATAATCTTCTGGTGATTGGCCATAATAAGCAGGATATGATGATTGCCGCTAACGAAGTAATAAGGAAGCAAGGCGGTGTCTGCTGCGTCCATGATGGCAAGGTCCTATCGATGATTCCTCTTCCGGTTGGAGGGATTCTTTCCGAAGAGCCGATGGACATCGTATCAAAGCAAGTTCAGCACCTGACAGATGCACTTAAGTCGTTAGGCTACGAACATTATAATGTCATCATGTCTTTAAGCACCTTATCGCTTCCTGTCAGTCCGGCACTGAAAATAACCGACCATGGATTGATCAACGTGAACGAAGGGAAAACAGTCCCTCTCATAATGGATGATGAAGCTTAAACCGAAAAGGGGATTATCCAATGGATAATCCCCTTTTCTTAATGACTTACCTGGCGTCAAATGTTAGCTGGACTTGTTTGTTTTCATATAATTACCATTAAGGGGAATATATGTTAAAATAGAGGAACAACTGAGGATAGAGTGGTAGGTCATGCTTTGCTTTTCCATCTAATGATAGATTGGAAAGGAGGTGACCGCTTGATTCATTTCTTATTGAACTTGATTACAGATATGGGTAAAGAGATATTTGTTGCTGTAGCAACCAGTCTTATCCTGTCTATGTTCGCCAAGAAACGGAAAAAGAACCACTCATCCTCCCAAGATGGCAATGGTTCTTCTTCTGACGATTAATTAAGTTAGTTGTGACCAACCACTCTTGCTAGTTGTCGGCCTCATGTTAGCGCATGAGGCTGTTTTTAGTTTATGTCAATATAAGGATAACATACCCCAATTTTAAAGTAAATATTCAGACAATGAAAAGGGGAGTACTATGGGCTTGGTTGCATTTTTTTCTTGAATATTTTAATAAAACTTTGGAAAATGGCAGAAAATGAATTGACTCTTTCTTACTGATATGGTATGTTAATTCCAATCTAAGAAAAGGTGTGGTGTTTTATGTCGGGAGTAGGTATCAACTAATTTAGTTGAATAAGGTATTTAATCACTGATATGTCAGTGGATTACGTATGCCTTTTTTTACAGTGCAATTCTGCATTGTGAATACCTACCTTAAGACTGCTTCCTTTTCCATAAATCGTGTAACATGCAGGTGTTACGGCGAAAAGCATGGTGGGATTTGTCCTATCATGCTTTTTTGTGTACGCAGGTCTATTCGAGCTGCCCTATTTGTTATCGATTTTAGGTACTTATCCATGGATAAGGCCGATGCCCGCAGGAGCTTTCTACTCAAATGGCTTGTTCATTTGTAAAGGTAGGGGGACCATTGCGGGCATTTTTTGGATTCGGGAATTTTAATCACTCACTCATTCAAGGAGGATCATTAGATGAATACAATGACTTATGAAAAATTACAATATACCCAACTCAAGGAAATGGTCAAAAACCATTGCGTAAGCGGTTTAGGAAAAGCGTTATTAGATCAGCTTAAGCCGAGCAGCACCTTGAAGGTCGTTGAAAATCGTTTGAACGAGACCACGGAGGCAAGGAACTTACTGAATGCGGAAAGCCATATTCCCTTAAAGGGCATTTCACATATTGGCCTCCATATCGACAAACTGGAAAAAGGAATGATTTTGGAGCCGTCAGAGTTAGTGGCGATAGCGGACTTCTTAAGAGGCTGCAGGAATATAAAGAAATTCATGACCGATAAAGAGTTCTTTGCACCGACACTGCATTCCTACGCCCGCTCCATGACTGAATTCAGGAGCATTGAAGAAGAAATCCAATTCACCATAAAGGGAAATGCTGTCGTTTCCGAAGCAAGCAAGGACCTGAAACGGATTAGGAACCAAATCATCAAGACAGAAAGTAAAATAGAGGAACGGCTGAATAAGTTCTTGAAAAGCGGAGCCAATAAAGAGTTCATTCAGGAATTTTTCATCAGTAAAAAGGATGATCGCTACACCATCCCGATCAAAGCTTCCTATAAAAATCAAGTGGCCGGAACGATCGTGGAAGTATCGGCAAAAGGGGCTACCGTTTTCATTGAACCTGTCTCTGTTACGAAATTGAATGTAGAATTGGCAAGTTTAAAAGCGGAAGAATCGATGGAAGAGTATCAACTTTTGGCCACATTATCCGGAACGGTTTTCGAACAGCTGAAACCGATCAAGATAAACATCGAGTTGATCAGTCAATATGACATGATCTTCGCAAAAGCCAAGTTCAGTAAAAGCATGGATGCCATCGAACCGAAAATCAATGATCACGGTTATATTAAATTAACGGGCTGTAAGCATCCACTTTTGCCCCAAGACAGCGTACCTTTGGATTTTGAAATCGGTAAGGACTATCGCAGCTTGATTATTACAGGCCCAAATGCCGGGGGTAAAACAGTCGTCCTTAAAACGATCGGCATCCTTACTTTGGCTGTCATGTCAGGACTGCATGTTGCCGGGAAAGAGGGAACGGAGCTTGCCGTCTTCGATCAGGTATTCGTCGATATCGGTGATAATCAAAGCATCGAAAATGCACTGAGCACGTTTTCATCGCATATGAAAAACATCTCGGAAATCATGGGGGCAATAACCAATAACTCCTTGCTGCTGTTCGATGAAATCGGGAGCGGAACGGAACCGAATGAAGGAGCCGCATTAGCGATTAGCATCCTTGAGGAATTTTATCAAAGGGGGTGCATAACCGTTGCGACCACCCATTATGGTGAAATCAAGCGCTATTCGGAAATACACAGTGATTTCATGAATGCGGCCATGCAATTCAACAGTGAAACACTTGAGCCAAAATACAAGCTGTTGATCGGTCAATCCGGGGAAAGCAATGCCCTTTGGATAGCTAAAAAAATGAATGTCCGTGAAAAGGTTCTGCAAAAGGCAAAGCTCTATATCGAAAATAAAGACTACGACTTGGAGCGTGTCCAGGAAGGTAAAATCAAAAAAGCGAAGCCAGCAGCCGTTCCTAAAGAATCAGCTTATGAATATGAAGTCGGTGACAAAGTGAAGGTAAGCGAACTGAATGGATACGCGATCGTTTATAAGAAAAAGGATTCCTTCAATAATGTCACCGTACTTTTCGAAGATACTTTCAAGGAAGTTCATGCCAATAAGCTCGAGCTTGAAATAAAGGCCGTCGATTTATATCCTGAAGGCTATGATCTCGATTCTTTATTTGTCAGCTACAAAGAAAGGAAATTGAACCATGACTTAGAGCGGGGATCGAAAAAGGCATTAAAGAATGTAGCAGCGGATATCCGGAAAAAGCTTGGTGAATAAACTGATGATTAATGAAATCGTAATATAGAGGTTGTAAAAACCGTGTTCCACCCAAAAGTTAGACATCGGCAGGGTATGAGTTCTGTTTAACAGGGCTCATACCCTTTAATTTTGTTTTAATTTCTCGTGTGGAGAAAGAAGGATTAGGCTCTAGATGCAGATATAAAGGTATTAAACAATCAAAAATTGTAAAGAGGGAATTTTAATAGTAATCAAGTTTAATAGCTATTGAATTTAAAAAAATATTCAAAAAACGAAGTAACAACAAAATCAATTAGAGATGAAAGATAAAATAAGAAAGGGATACATACATCATCTGAAAAAGGTTGTTAGTATCACCTAGATATTTAGCTTCTTACATCTTTTGAATAATCAAACATCTTTAAAATGAAAATTGAACTTAGAAAAAGTACTGGTATTCCTACAACAAAATAATAAATACCTTTGGGCATATACATATCAAAGAAATATAAAAATAATACTACCCAGAGAAATAGGACAATATATTTTTTTGATTTTTTCATTATTAATCAATCATCCTTTGAATTTAATAAAAATCTATCCAACCATTATTAGGCCTTTTATCTCTTTTATCAAGTTGTTTTGCTATCTGATTGCCAACATCTAAATAATTTAAAGCTATAGTTACACAAGCACCTGTAGCTAAAGCTAATTTTGGAGCTCCCCATGCCTTTAAACGACTAACCACAGTTTTTGTGAATAACTTTTCTGCTTCTTTTTTACCTTTTTTAATAATAAATGCTTGAATAGCCCCAACACCGCCGCCTATAGCAAAGCCAATTGCTCCATTAAATACAGCGCCAGCAAACTTTACACCAACTTTCACCTGAACAGCATGTGCCTTTTCAATGGCAAATGTTTTGTCAAAAATCTTTTTGGCAGAAACTTCTATTTCATCATCATTTTCATAAGTTGTTGTGTTAATTTCTTCAACTTGTTCTATTAACTCAGTTTGTGCCAATGAAAGATCATTATATGTTTCTGAATTTTCATCAAAAAAATCAACCATGGCATTAGCAAATAATTTTTCTTCTTCTTCATTTTCTAATCCAGCCAAGGCTACTTGTTCTTCTACAATGGAATCAAATAATTCTTTTTCTTCAGTAGTCATTTTATCAATGGATGGCATATTTGCAACTTCATCTTCTAGGTCAAAATCTTTAGATACGACATATTCATCTAAATCAACTTTAGTTGAAAATCCCTCCACTTTTTCTGTAGCTAAAACATTTTCAAGGATTGGTTCTTCGCTTGCAAAACTACTTATAGATGTTAGTGAACTGCACAATAACATTAAAACTGTCAGTATTGATACCTTCTTAAATAACGACATTTTACTCCCCCTTCAATAAATTAATTAACTCAAAAAATCTCAGAAATATATTTTAACGGTGCGTTCAGGGGTAAACTGCTAACATAACTGCCTAGAATAGTAGTCACAGTTTACTAAGCCTTGTTTCCAAAAATAAACTATTTTTTTAGTTGGTGGGTTCCAAAAATGACCAGTACAATTTCAAAAATGATACGGCTCTCCTTGTTTAGCGGGATAGATGTCACCGTACTTTTCGAAGATACCTTCAAGGAAGTTCATGCCAATAAGCTCGAGCTTGAAATAAAAGCCGTCGATTTATATCCTGAAGGCTATGATCTCGATTCTTTATTTGTCAGCTACAAGGAAAGGAAATTGAACCATGACTTAGAGCGGGGATCGAAAAAGGCATTAAAGAATGTAGCAGCGGATATCCGGAAAAAGCTTGGTGAATAAACTGATGATTAATGAAATCGTAATATAGAGGTTGTAAAAACCGTGTTCCACCCAAAAAGTTAGACATCGGCAGGGTATGAGTTCTGTTTAACAGGGCCCATACCCTTTTTTGCTTTACTTTCTCGTGTGGATATACTTGTTCTAAAAAGGAATACATAATATGAGCGTACTGTTGTTTAAATAATGTAAGTTTAGATTATTACAAGGAAAAATTTTAGCAGTATGATCATCGTTAGGTGAGGTGAAAAGGTTTGCGGTTTTTCGTAGCTTGAGTTACAATCAATTACGGATATTAAAAGTCTGTAATAGTTTTAATTATGAGGTGCATCAATGAAGTATTCAAAGGCAACCAATTATGCACTACATACAATGGTGCATTTAACGATGGAACCAAAAGGTCAGACGGTAAGCGTGGATCAGCTGGCGTACATGCAGGATTTGTCCCCGACGTACTTGTCGAAGATTTTGACGAAGCTTGTGAAGGCTGGATTAATTGAATCAGTGCCAGGGGCAAAAGGCGGCTATAGCATATCACGCCGCGCGCAGGACATTTCGTTTCTGGATGTTATTGAAGCGGTGGAGGGGCAGTCGGTGCTTTTCAACTGTGAGTTTGACCATGAAGAAAGCGAGTGTTTAATTGAGCGCGTGATGATCGAGGCGGAAGGCAACATGAAGAAAGAACTGGCTGGACGGACGATTCAAAGCATTGCGGAGCAGAGCCAGGAGACAAAAAAAGAAAAATAAATTTTTTTACACAAATTAAGGATATTAAGGGTCCTTAATAGATATTATGAAGAAGGAGTGTTGCATGTGTTGGATTGTGTAATTATTGGCGGAGGACCTGCAGGACTGAATGCCGCATTGGTCATGGGGCGTGCTGGACGGAAAACAATTTTGTTTGATGAGGATAAACCTCGTAACCGGGTGACGCAGGAGTCGCACGGATTTATCACACAGGATGGGGTAAAGCCGTCAGAATTCAAGAAGCGGGCAAGAACGGATGTCCAGAAATATCCGTCCGTCTCCATTAAGGAGGAGCGGGTGGAGATTATTGAAAAAGCCAGTGGTGTGTTCCGAATTCAAACGAAAGGCGGAACGGATTACATGGCGAAAAAAGTGCTTCTCGCAACAGGTCTTCGGGATGTTTTGCCGGAGATTCCAGGCATACAGAATGTATACGGAACGAGTGTTTTCAGCTGTCCTTTTTGTGACGGCTGGGAAATGCGCGGCAAAGCATTGGCGGTAATTGCAGAAAATGAACGGGCTTTTCATATGGGAAAACTGCTGTCAAACTGGAGCGGTGATGTAATGGTGTTTACAAATGGCTATCAGGTGCTTGATGAGGAGAAGGATATCTTGGCTAGGCAGCACGTGACAGTCGTGAAAGAAAAGATTGAAGTTAAATCGAAAGGAGGGCAGCTGACATCGATCCGGCTGCAAAACGGACAGGAAATCAAAAGGGAGGCAGGTATTGTGGTGACAGACTTGGTGCAGTCTGCTCCTTTTGCGGAACAGCTCGGCTGCGAAATCACTCCGAACGGCGGGATTAATGTGGATTCATTTGGACGAACAACGGTTGAAGGGGTATATGCATGCGGGGATACATCACTCAGCACGCCTTCTCAGCTAGTGATTGCGGCGGCGGAGGGCAATAAAGCGGCGGCTGGAGTCATCATGGATTTAGTTGAAGCTGCATTTCTTTTGGAGGCATAAAATCCTTTTTTAAAAGAAAGAGACCATTTGTAGAGGAGAATGAAGTATGACGGAAATCTGGGAATCAAGTTTTATAGAAAATCAAATGATGTGGGGACTTGAACCTTCAGACTCTGCAATCTCGACAAAGGATTTTTTCCTTGAAAAGAAAGTTAAGGATCTATTGATTCCTGGTATTGGATATGGCAGAAATGCCAAGATTTTTACGGACAACGGAATAAATGTAACAGGTATCGAAATTTCAAAAACAGCAATTGAATTGACAAGGAAAAATGGGCTTAATCTTAATATTTTTCATGGTTCAGTAACCGATATGCCTTTTGATAATAAACTTTATGATGGTATATTTTGTTATGCCCTTATTCACTTATTGAATAATCGTGAGAGAGATAAGTTTATTAAAGATTGCTATAATCAGTTAAAGCCAAACGGATATATGATTTTCACCACTATTTCAAAAGAAGCCCCAATGTTTGGTAAGGGCAAACAACTGGATAAAGACTATTTCGAGATAATAGAAGGGATGAAAATGTTTTTTTATGATCCTGACTCGATTAAACAGGAATTTGGAAATTATGGGCTGATAGAGTTTTCGGAAATTGTTGAGCCCCATAAGAATATGGAAAATAAACCTCCATTTAAATTTATAATGGTAAAATGTCAAAAAGACTAGAATGGCTTTATTCATAAAAAGGGCATGTTTTGATCAATCATTTTTTCAATCACATGCTCTTTTCTATTTGCTTTCAGCCGCCGAGCAAAGTGAAGGCAAGTGGACTGTGGACATGCAATCAAGGAGGTTCATGCCAATAAGCTGAGCTTGAATATAGGGCCGTCGATTTAGCTTGGTGAATAGTACGATCATCAAAAATGCAAAAAAGCCCCTCTAAATGAGGAGCTTTTTTGCGTTGTATTTCCAAAAGTCTATTTTATTGAATTCTTTTCCTTCTTTCATTATATAGATTGATCAATTCTGCATTTTGCTCATTCATCTTTTTCACATTCTTATTAATCGTTGCCAATTCCCAAAGTACAGCCAATCCAAAGATTAGCATAAGCGTTAATAAATCCATTGTTGCCCTCCTATTGATGTTGTGTACCTTTAATTAAATGATTCTTTTCACTTGGATTCATTTCCTTAACCCGGGAAGGCAAGTTCGTTCTTTGAAAATAATTGTTTTGAATCAAAGCATATATCACTAAAAAAGTTCCGAGTAATTCGAATGATGATAGTGATCCTCCTTGGATGAAAACGATGGCCAACGTGGTGATTGGAACTAAATTGATAAATAGGATTCCATTGATCGGCGTTAAAAGTTTAATGCCTAAATTCCAGCTTAAAAGGGCTATGGCACCAGGGAAAATAATCATGAAGATCATCTCGCCATAAATGGATTGCATAACCTCTGCCGTAGGGACGGACAGACCCATTGCCGTTGCGAGGAAGGTTATGATGGCTGATACTGCTGTTCCTAAAATGCATGTTAAAGTCGAATAGCGAAGTGTTGACCATCCGTTAAATTGGTTGCCGCCCATCGTATAAATAACCCACCCTATAACCCCGATAAGGATGAAAAGGATAGGGATGACGCTATCTTTCAATAAAAATACGAATGATAAGCTGCCGTTGGTAATGACAAGAATGGCCCCTATCAAGGCAAGTAACATGCTGGCGATGGTATACTTCATGGGTCTGGCATTTTTGAAAACCCACAGAATTAAAATTGAAATCAAGGGCATTAATGATTCCATGATGGAAGCAACAATCACCCCGTTATGTCCCAGTAAATCTTGACCTGCGAAAATGAGAAAATTGTAGACAGTGAACGCCATCGTCCCAAAAAACAATAGCTTCTTTCCTTGCCCTTCCAGGCTAAAAGACTTCTTACCCTCTTTAATTAAAAGCAATATCCCTAAAATGACGCTAACAGCTAAATATCGCAAAAAAGCGAAATAAAAAGGATCAATATACATTAAGGCCCTTTCTGCAACTGGAAACATCGCTCCCCAAGAAATGCTGGCAGTCAAACATAAAAGTGCACCGATTAAAATTTGATTTTTTTTCATAAAAGCTTCCCCTCGAAAATAATGATTGATTTAATTCCTATACACATCTTATGATAAAGTCATTATCATGTAAAATGACTTAAAATGAATATAATCATCATTATTAATGATAGTTGAGAAAGAGGGGCACTTTTGTGGAAATGAGGGATTTGCAAATATTCCAGTGCGTCGCTAAATATGGCAGCGTAAGTAAGGCGGCTGTTGAGTTGAATTACGTCCAATCCAATGTAACGGCGAGGATTAAGCATTTAGAGCAGGAGTTACGGACGCCTTTATTCAATAGGCATAAACGTGGCATGTCACTAACTGCGGAGGCCAGAAAGATGCTGGAGTATGTAAACAAAATTTTGCTTGATGTAGAAGAACTCAAGCAAGTATTCCTGGATAGTGAAACACCTACAGGGATATTGAACATCGGTACAGTTGAAACGGTCAGCGATCTTCCCAAGATTCTGGCCTCCTATCATAAACAGTATCCAAATGTCGATTTATCCATAAAGGCGGGGTTAACGGAAGACTTAATCAAAGATGTCATTGAACACAGGCTGGATGGCGCTTTTGTTACAGGACCGATCAAACATCCGCTCATTCAGCCATACGATGTTTGTACAGAAAAACTTGTATTAGTTACAAGAAATCAAACATTTAACCTTGAAGAAATCATAACAGAGCCATTTTTAGTATTCAGTCAAGGGTGTGGCTATCGCTCCAAACTGGAACAATGGCTGAGGGAAGAAGAAGTGATGCCCAAAAGGATCATGGAGTTCAATGTATTGGAAACGATCTTAACCAGCGTAACACTCGGTCTTGGCGTTACCCTCGTACCACAATCGGCGGTGAATCATCTAACAGCCAATGAAAAAGTCCACGTGCATGCAATTCCGGAAGAATACCGCAATATCTCGACAATCTTCATTCACCGTAAAGATGCTTATATGACAAACTCCATGAAAAGCTTCCTGCACACGATTGAAGCTCATCATGAAGACCGGTTCAAGCAAAGCCCAGAAACAGCTCCTGAGCTGATATGAAGGAAGGGGAAGCAGCAAATCGCTTTACATGGAAGGATAGAGGATCGCTGAATAGGCTACGAAACTATTCATAAAAAAGTAAAACATAAAAAACATGGGGATACTGGGACAGCGATATAGCATAGTATGGTATTTATTATTGCTTCGGTTTCCTTATGCTTGTCGTTTATTAATCATGTTCTAACGTTAACTTGGAAAAGCATTGTGAATCATTTAGACAAAAGCCAACGATTTCGTTGGCTTTTTGTCATACATTCAAATTAGAGAAAAGATATCCTTCTATAGCTAAACTGGTAGTTTAGCTATAGAGAAATTGTATTGTTTCTCATTTATTGGGAAAATATATAAATAGGAGTAAGAAGGAGGGAACAGAGATGGAAGTAAATATGAGTGTTGAAGAAGTCGTGAATCAAATTTCTGCATTGGTAGAAAAAGAAGGGAAGCCGCCTCGAAAGAAAGAGGTAAAGAAGTCAGATCCAGAGTTAATGAAAAATGCATTGTATTATTTTCCTAGTTGGGATACTGCAGTGGAACATAGCATTGGATCTTGACCATAAACGATACATAAACATTTATTTTTCAATTAGTCTATATGAGGCAATGGAAGTTATGAAGGCCGCCAATTGGCGGCCTTTTAAACGTGCGATTCTTTACTGTCTATCGAGTAGTTTAGTTGAATAAAGATATGGACGCATCAAAAGGAATCAATTTCATATTTTCCTTTTCGGAACGAGTGGAGTATCGATCCTTTTTAGTCGATAAAGTCTGATACTTCAATGAAGCATAGTGTAACTTTTTTACATATGGGACCGTATAATAATTTGTTAAAACACATGAAAAGAGGGTTCCAATGAAAAAGATATTGTTGATTTTGGCAGCCGTTTTTTTGGTAACAGGACTTAGTGCTTGTAAAGGTGTCCAGGAGGAAAATAAGGAATCCCCACCAATTTCAGAAAAGCCAAATGATAATCCTAAGCAAACCGACGGACAAGATGAAGATCCTCCAGGTGAATCGGTCGATGATCCGGCAAAAGATCGGCCAAATACGAAAACGGATATGATCATATTGGAAGGTATGGAAGAAACATTCCGATTCACGCTTCATCATAGTCAGGCATTGGGATTCTCAACCTACATCGTGGATGACATGGTCGTTGAAGAGGCTAGTTCTGGTGAAGGAGATGCAATGATTGTTTTTGCGAATTTTGCAGGCAAGAGAAATGAGGATGCCAAAGTTCAGATATTTTCCAAAAGTGAAGGTACGAATGCGACAATAGAAGAACAGGCGGAGTTTGCGAGGGAAGCTGTGAAAAGCAACGATTTTGAGATTAAACAGCGATCTGATAATACGCCTAACCGATTCGATTGGTCTGAGGTCGAATTTGACATTAGTCAGAAGGGCAGTAATTACTCCATATTGGGTACAGTGTCGGTTTTTCAACATGGCGACCGCGTTTACCATGCGATCGTTCAATACCCGGAAGATTATGAAGAAGGCTTCATGCCGCGGGTTGTAAAAATGTTTGATGATATCGTATGGTATGAAGTACCATTGATAAATGGGTATCCGAAATTTGGTACACCATTTTAATAGAAAATGGTAATGAATTTGTCGGAAAAGGAATCCTGTTGAACGGTAGAGAGCTAGTTTGTCTACAGTCTGAGAGCAGCTTTTTTGCTGCTCTTTTTTGTATGATAGGATTGTCTGCTTTATTCAGATCAAGAAGGATAAATGATTGGGTTAGAGAATAATTAGTGATAGGTTTCGAAAAACGAATTTGATAGAAAATAGGTGAAGCAAGTGGAGTTGGATACATTATATAAGACATATCGACCTTTTCTTTTTTCCATCGCATACCGGATGCTTGGATCGGTTACCGATGCAGAAGATATCGTTCATGATTTATTCCTGCAGCTTAAGCTTGATACCGACGAAATTAAGGACATGAAAGCATACCTTGCGAAAATGACGACAAATCGCTGTCTGAATTTTTTGAAATCAGCCCGTAAGAGAAGAGAGGTTTACACAGGACCTTGGCTGCCAGAACCTCGGGTGAACGAAACAGATCAGCCTCTAGATAAGGTCGTAACGGATGAAACGGTTGCATATGCCTTCCTCGTTTTGCTGGAACAGCTTTCACCTGTTGAAAGAGCGGTTTTCGTGCTTAGGGAAGCATTCACTTACAGCTATGAAGATATCGCCGAGATGCTAGAAAAGAATGAAGTGAACTGCAGAAAGATCTACAGCCGGGCTAAGCGGAAATTACAGAATGATAGGCCAGTCCATCCGGAGGATACGAAACATGTCGATCTGTTGGCAAAAACATTCATAAAAGCATCTGCGACAGGAAACTTTGAGGAGTTTTTGGATCTTCTTACAGAAGATGTTGTCCTTGTTACTGACGGCGGAGGAAAAGTGCTTTCTGCATTAAACCCAATTGTAACCAAACAGCGCGTATCCTCCTTTCTTAAAGGCGTTTCTGCTAAAGGAGGCTTCATAGGAGAACTTCTTCCGGTGATGGTCAATGGCCAGGAGGGAATTTTGCAAATGAAAGAAGGAAAGCCTATCAAAGTCATCTGCTTTGAATTAGATCCAAAACAAAAAAATATCCGCAAAATCTTCATTGTCACCAATCCCGATAAATTAAATCATATTCCTGTGATAGATTGAGGGCTCTCATTTTTGGATGTCACAAATCAAACCTCTATTTTGTCTTATAAGTGGAACCTAAAAAGATTTAATGGGGGAGATTGACATGGAACAACGGATTAACTACATGAAGACAAATCGTGAAGTGGTCAAATTAATGATGGGTTTGGAGGAGTACAAGAAAACAACGGAAATCGATAGCGCATTAATCGAATTGATTAAAATTCGCGCGTCTCAAATCAATGGCTGTGCGTACTGCTTGGATATGCATACAAAGGATGCCCGGGCAATGGGTGAAACGGAACAAAGAATTTACTGTTTGAGTGCTTGGCGTGAATCACCATTCTATTCTGATTCGGAAAGGGCAGCTCTGGAATTGACGGAAGCGGTCACGGCCATTTCTGCCAACGGTGTACCTGATGAACTGTATGAGAGGGTTCGCCTTCATTTTGATGAAAAACAATATATCGATCTCGTTACCATAATCATCACGATCAATGGCTGGAACCGATTGGCCATTTCAGCCCAAAACATACCAGGGCACTATAAGCCTGTAATGGAAAAATAATGTCGTTATCAAAACCCCTTGTATGGTTACAAGGGGTTTTAATTGTAAAAACGTGGCTTTTTAATTATTTTTCTTTTTTATAAAAGCGTTCACCCGTATCAGGATTATAATACACCCTTGTTTTTTCTCCTGTCACGGGGTCAATATTTATTTCATCTGTCGATTGAAATCCATCAGGAACTTTTACACCGTGATTGCGTTTAAACCGTTTATCATAGATAAAGTATCCAAGTAAAATGCATAAGATAACTATAATAATTTGTAATATATAGTACCCTATGATGAATATCATTATATTTTCTCCACAATGACGGCGGTTCCATATGCAACAATTTCGCTCATATTCGTACCGATTTCCCCAGAATCATATCTCATCATTATAATTGCGTTTGCACCCATTTCAGTGGCATTTTTTATCATACGGTCCATAGCTTCTTTTCTTGAATCTTCAAGCATCGCTGTATATTGCTTGATTTCCCCGCCTACCAGGGATTTTAACCCTGCCATGATATCGCCGCCAATCCCTCTGCTTCTTACAATTAGACCGAAGGCAGGCCCTTTTACCTCTACAATTTTGTATCCTTCAATTTTTTCTGTGGTAACTACCAACACATTAATCGCCTCCGACTTATTTACTTTATTATTTAAAACTTTTCATGAACTTTTCCTGAACTGAAGGCATAAACAAATGGTCTAAGTTCGCATGAAATTTAAATATTACATGTAGTTCCTTGTTTATCAAGCGCAGTAATCATTCGTTTAAAATTTTAACATAATATAAGCTTTATCCCTCTTACAATAGGGATTTCACTTCTTTAACATGTAACATATTTCGGGTAAGCATAAAAAATCCCATTTCGCAGAAAAGAAATGGGATTAAATTCATCAGTGTTTTTCCTGCTGTTTTTTGAGCTAATTGCCCACCTTCAAAATGAATTTTTGCTTTTTATTTCTAAAGGTACTATAAACTGCGGTTTTCCATCTTAACTTCATGAAGAATTTCATGCAATTTATTCTTATAATACAAGCTGATTAATTGTGATCTGGAGGCTACGTTTAATTCTTCAAACAATTTATTTACATGGTTACGAACTGTAGAAATACTTATATGCAGATTATCAGCTATTTCTTTATCTTTGAGACCTTGAGTTATGCTCTGGATTATCCGCAAATCAACTTTATGAAGCGGTTCCCTGGTGAATAAAGTTGATTTATCTGTTTTTATTATTTCTTCAATTAATAATTTCTCACGGTACACATGTAACTCGTAGGAGATTTGATTAGCGAGCATTTCAGAAATCATTTTAAAATGTTCACTATCATCCGTTGTGAATATACCTACATAGCCTTGCAATTCCTTATTTTTAATTTCATGGAACGGGGTAGATATAACACTAAAATCCTTTCCGGAAATTTGATTTTTAGTTTTTACAGTAGTATTTTGCAATGAACTTAAAGCAAATGCATTATTTTCAACAGCTTCTTTTATAACCAATTTACATATATCTTTATTTTCTGAATTGCTATAGCTTGTTTACTTTACTCGTTTCACAATAAACTATTTTGGGGTGTGGTTGGTTCCAAAAAAGACGACTGCTGTTTCAGAAATGACACGGGTCCTGGAGATGGTTTTTAGGGAATTATGTGATTGGTATTTCCACACCGAGCATTGATGAAATTCTATAAATAATGCTTATACACCCATTCTCCTAAACCTAAAACAAAATTCGACAAGGATTTCATTGCTGGTGTAAGATGAATGAAAAAGCCAGAAATGGGGTGAATGCATTGGTTGATTTATTACCGTCGCTGTTTGAAAAAGTGGGGATCATCGTAATTGCTGCATTCCTGCTTTCTTATATGAAACCCTTTCGGCAAATGATAGGCCATGAACATGAAATGTCAAAGAAAATCATGTTTATCGCACTTTTTGGAGCATTCGGCATCATAAGCAACTATACAGGAATCGAAATCGGGAAGCATGCCATGCCAGAGGGTGATTGGCATGCTGAGATTGCTCCCGATAACGCGATTGCCAACACAAGAATCATGGGCGTGGCAATCGGCGGTTTGCTGGGGGGACCATTTGTTGGATTGGGAGTAGGGTTGATTGCAGGGCTTCACCGTTATTTTCTTGGGGGTTTTACGGCGGGGGCTTGTGCGATCGCCGCGATTTTTGCTGGGGTTTTATCGGGTTTTTTGGGGAAAAGGCGGCGAAAGCATGGGACAATCACCCCTTGGTTTGCCCTTCCCATTTGCATGGCATTGGAAGCGATCCAAATGGGCATCATCCTGGTGACGGCCAAACCATTTGAAAGGGCGTGGGAGCTCGTACAAGTAATCGGACTTCCCATGATCATCATCAACGGGTTCGGGACTTTACTATTCATGCTCATCATTCAATCGATCACGAGGGATGAAGCACGGACCCGGGCCGTACAAACGAATCTTGCGTTTTTGATTGCAGATCAAACATTGCCCTTTTTCCGGCAAGGTCTGAATCAAACTTCATGCAAGAGAATAGCCCAAATCATCTTGGAGCTGACTGAGGCCGACGCCGTGGCCATTACCAATGAACATAGCGTACTTGCCCATGTTGGTGCTGCGTCCGATCACCATGTCCCAAAGGTGGGAATAGCGACAGGCTTAACGAAAAAAGCCCTTGAACAAGGGAAAATCATCGTGGCCAAAACAAAAAAGGACATTTATTGTTTTCATGATCAATGCCCATTGCAGGCGGCCGTAGTCCTGCCATTGCAGGTCCAGCAGAAAACGGTCGGGACTTTGAAGATGTATTTCAAGCATCCGGATAAATTAAGCCAAGTGGAACAGGAGTTAGCTGAAGGATTGGCTAAACTATTTTCCACTCAATTGGAACTCGCTAAAGCGGAAATGCAAACGAAATTATTAAAAGATGCTGAAATTAAGGCCTTGCAGGCACAGGTCCATCCTCATTTTTTATTCAATGCAATCAATACGATATCCGTTTTATGCCGGACGGATGTAGAGAAGGCAAGAAATTTATTGCAGGAGCTCAGTGCCTTCTTTCGCTCTAATTTACAAGGGGCCCGACAAATATTGGTGCCGCTGGAAAAGGAATTGGAGCATGTTAACGCTTATTTATCACTGGAGCAGGCGCGTTTTCCAGATAAATATCATATCGACTATCGCATTGAACCAAGGCTTAAGGAAGTTCTCATCCCTCCATTCACGTTGCAGCCACTTATTGAGAATGCGGTACACCATGCATTTCCACATGTGAAAAGCAAAGGTGAAATCATCATTCACGCATACTTTAAAGACGATATGATGCGCATTGTTGTGGAGGATAACGGAAAAGGGATTTCAAGCGGGAGAATAGATGAATTGGGTAAGCATGCTGTAGAATCGACTAAGGGTACAGGAACGGCCCTCCATAATATCAGTGAACGGCTGGAGGGGATCTATAAAGGTCAGGCCGGCCTTTCGATAGAAAGTGAAGCGGGGCACGGAACACAAGTGAAAATATCAATACCACTCAACGAAAAAGGAGCATATGTCAACGATGATGAAAGCATTTATCGTAGAGGATGAACCACTGGCAAGAGATGAATTGAAATATCTATTGAAGAGGAGCAGGCAAGTAGAAGTCGTGGGTGAGGCCGAGGGGATAGAAGATGCCATGAGGGATATTTCCCGCCTTAAACCTGAACTTGTCTTTTTGGACATAGAGCTTGCAGATGGTAATGGTTTGCATTTGGCTAAGCAATTGGCGGGACTTGACCCGGCACCTTCGCTCATTTTTGCGACCGCTTATGATGAGTTTGCCCTCCAAGCCTTCGAGTTATATGCATTTGATTATCTATTAAAGCCATTTAATGAAAAAAGGATTCGTCAAACATTGGATAAGCTCATGAAGCAGCGTCAAATCGGGGAAGACGAATCCAGGATTGCACCTCCCACCAGCCGGACGGCGGTGGAACAGACAGGTAAATTGGCTGTAGTGATAGATGATCGGATCGTTTTGATCGACCGGGATAATATTTTATTCATAGGACTCATGGATGGAAAGACGATCATTAAAACGGAAGAAAATGAATATAAAATCGGTGACCCTCTCATCGTGCTTGAAAGGAAGCTCGATAAGCGCTCATTTTTACGGGTGCATCGCGGTTTTATCGTGAATGTCATCCATATATCCGAAATACAGCCTTGGTTTAACTCGACTTATAATCTCATCATGAGTGACGGATCAAACATTCCGGTTAGCCGCACGTATGTGAAGGAGCTTAAGCAGCTTATCGGCTTTTAAAAATTTTCATAATTCTGCATTTTAGCTTCTTCATAATGCAGTCCACCCCTCGATATCTGCATTATAACTTGAAAACCCATTGAAGCCGCTTTCATTGTGATATCATTTTTTTACGATGTAAGAAATAGAGGGGGTTCAAATATGAATGCGGTTACAATTGTCATAGGCTCCATTTGTATATTAATGATTGCCTACCGTTTATACGGGACATTCATAGCACTGAAAGTATTAAAACTCGATGATTCCAAGCCGACACCGGCCCATAAATTAGAAGATGGAAAAGATTATGTTCCAACAAATAAATGGGTGGCATTCGGCCACCATTTTGCAGCCATTGCAGCCGCTGGTCCTTTGGTGGGGCCGATCCTTGCTGCACAATTCGGCTATTTGCCAAGTTTATTATGGCTTTTAATCGGGGCTGTAATCGGGGGAGCCGTCCATGATGCCGTCGTGCTTTTCGCCTCGATGCGTAAAGACGGCAAATCCCTTTCGGAAGTTGCGAAAGAAGAACTTGGACCTGTAGCAGGCTTCTGTACAGGACTCGCAATGCTTTTTATCATTATGATCACGATGGCAGGACTTTCAATGGTCGTTCTTCATGCTTTGGAAAATAATCCATGGGGCACGTTTGCAGTCGGGATCACCATACCAATCGCCATGGGTGTAGGGCTTTACCATAAAAAAACCGGCAACCTGAAAGGGGCGACCATCGTCGGGTTCGCGCTCATCATGGCCGCAATTTTACTTGGTCCGAACATTCAAGGAACGGCACTTGGTGAATTATTGACACTTGAGGCGAGCACCCTTGCCATCATTTTGCCGATCTATGCTTTCTTCGCTGCCGCATTGCCTGTTTGGCTGCTGCTGGCACCTCGTGATTACTTGAGTACTTTTATGAAAATCGGTGTATTTGCCGCATTGATTATCGGCGTTTTCGTCGTGAATCCAGAAATTCAGTTTCCTGCGTTTACAGAATTCATTAATGGCGGGGGCCCGATTGTAGCCGGTCCTGTTTGGCCATTCATTTCAATAACCATCGCCTGTGGGGCGATTTCAGGATTCCATGCATTTGTCGGATCGGGTACAACTCCAAAAATGTTAAACCGTTGGAGTGATATCAAATCCGTTGGTTTCGGAGCGATGCTTGTCGAATGTGTCGTTGCCATCATGGCTTTGATTGCTGCGGTTTCACTGCAGCCAGGTGATTATTTTGCGATTAACTCCACACCTGAAGTATTTCAAACATTAGGCATGGAAACCGTACACCTTGATGAACTCAGTGAAGAAATCGGCATTAATCTGGAGGGACGGACAGGCGGGGCAGTTACACTTGCTGTCGGCATGACCTATATTTTCACCGAAATACCCTTCTTTGACAAACTGGCATCGTTTTTCTTCCAATTCGTCATCATGTTCGAGGCGGTGTTCATATTAACCGCAATCGATTCAGGGACACGTGTTGCCCGTTACTTAATCCAGGACTTTTTCGGGGAGTTCTATAAACCATTAAAACGAGTCGATTGGCTGCCGGGGAACATCTTCGCCAGCGCATTAGCCTGCTTTATCTGGGGATACCTGCTTTACTCTGGGGACATCGGTTCGATCTGGGCACTCTTTGGCGTATCCAACCAGCTCATGGCTTCGATTGGACTCATCATCGGTGCCACCGTCGTACTGAAAATCGCAGACAAACGCTGGTATATCTGGACATGCCTCGTACCTCTTGCCTACTTATATGTAACAGTCAATGTAGCAGGGTACTGGATGGTGAAAAACGTATACCTGAACCCGGACTCTGCAGGATTCAGCATCTTGAACGGAATACTATCGATCACCATGTTAATCCTGGGCTTGATCATCCTGGTTGCCGCCTTGAAAAAATGGAGGGAGCTTTGGAAAATCCCTCAAGCAGAACTATTGAAAAGATCCGCATGAGCATACAAAAATCCGGGCGGAAACTGCCCGGATTTTTGTTCGTTATGATGCCCGCATTTAAAATGAAGACACCAAAACCTGAAAAAGGAAAGTATCAATAACCCCAACTTTGTTAATGATAGCAAATGAGGAGGTGTGATAAGATGGCAAAAGATGTTCTATGTGAAGTGAATAATTGTAAATATTGGGATTCTGGAAACAAATGCAGTGCAGATGCTATTTATGTTGTCAGCCATAAAGGGAACCAAGCATCAAATAGCAAAGAAACGGATTGCAAAACATTTGATCCAGAAATTTAAATCATCCGGGGTAACCATCAACTGGTTACCCTTCTTTCATATTTATTATTGATAATAAAAATCATTTTCATTCAAGAATATAGAAATTCATTTTATTTTTTTCTTCATGACTTAGTGAGTTTGATTGATATAATCGAGAGTTTGATCGATAAATTCGAGAGTTAGGGCGATATACTCCTGAATTATGCTGTTTACTCTTGATTAGAGCACTTTACTCGTGAATTAGGGCAGTTTACTCGTGAGTTAGAGCGCTTTACTCGTGAGTTCGCAGTTTACACGAGAGTTTGAGCACTTCTCGTGAATTAGGGCAATTTACTCGTGAGTTAGAGCGCTTTACTCGTGAATTTAGCAGTATTACTCGTGAATTAGGGCAATTTACTCGTGAGTTCGCAGTTTACACGAGAGTTTGAGCAGTTTACTCGTGAGTTTTGGCAATTTACTCGTGAATTAGGGCAATTTACTCGTGAGTTCGCACATTACTTTTGAATTTGAGTATATTACTCGTTAGTTTGCACGATTACTTTTGAAATCGTCAGCCCATCACCGATTGGAATTAGCATGGATTCCAATTGAGGGTGATTGGCAACCGTTTCATTGAATGCCTTCATGAATGCAGTGTAATGTTTAGGTTCAGCATCCGGATCTGCGACACTGCCCCTCGCAAGTACGTTATCCATGACGATCAAAGCACCCGGTTCTGCCAGTTTAATGCAATATTGCAGGTAATTTTCATAATTGTCCTTGTCAGCATCTATAAAGAAAAAATCAAATTTCTTGTTATCACGAACGAGTTTTTCAAGGCTTTGGAGAGCTTCTCCCGTCATATATGATACTTGATCGCCAAAGCCAGCTTTGGATAGATTGCGATAAGCTAGCTTTGCGTATTCCTCCTTTAATTCAAGGGAGGTTAATATTCCTTCGCTGCCGAATCCCCTGGCAAGGCAAACTCCGCTATAGCCCCCAAGAGCGCCTATTTCCAAAACATTTTTAGCTCCTGAAATGGATACAAGCATGGTAAGGAGTTTTCCAGATGAGGGGGATACCGATATGGACGGCAATCCGTTTTCTTGTATGGATGTAATGACTTCTTCCAAAAGGACATCTCCGGTATAAAACACTGAATCGATATAACTGTTAATTTGTTTCATTCATTTCCATTCCTTTCTCACCATTATTGGAAGTTTCCTTTTCTACACTTTTCTTATCGGCTGCTTCATTTTCTTGTATTTCAAATAATTGAATGAAATCGTTGATTAACATATCAATCGCTTTTAATTCACCGACTAAGATTTGATTGATGGATTGAAACTCTGGTTTATCTAACTGTTCCATAATGATTGAACGTTTAAGATTCATCATTTCTAAAAAAGCAATTGCCCTTCCACGGCGAAATGTTTTTGGGCCACACTTCATTGGCGGCCTTCTTTCTATTATCATAATCTGTTGAAAGGGGTAGCATTTTTGGGTACACCCTGTCAGGGAATATCACAATCCATCACAAATAGCCTTATTTCTCAATTAGAGGTTCATAGGGGACAAGCGTTTGAATGAACCCTTTAAATGTTGCTCCATTGCATGTAAAGATTGTTTTAAATCTTTATTTCGTAGGGATTTGATGATTTCTTGATGTTCCTCTGTACCTTCTCTAATGTCGACTTGGCCTTTAGGATGGTATAAACGAGAGTGATGAAGATGGATGTTCAAACCTTTCCATGAATGAGTTAAAAATGGATTTCCTGCAATATCAAAAATCTTAGAATGGAATTTCTCATCAGCATCTATAAATGGTCGAAATTGTGTATAGATTGGTTCGTCCGGAATGCTCACTTCCCCCTCTTCAAGAATGCATTCTAATCTTTTGAGATATTCTTCCGTTATTTTGCTTACCGCTAATTCCACTGCCTTTAATTCAAGAACTTCACGAGTTTCAAATAAATGTTTGAAAGCAGTTTGATCAAGTAGAGGAGTAACAATATAACCTCGATGCGGTGTGAATTCTACAAGACCTTGGGCATGAAGGCTAGATAATGCTTCACGTACAGGAACAATGCTGCACTTTAACATTTCGGCTATTTGATTGATTGTAACTCTTTGTTGGGGTTTTAACCGTTGATCGAGTATTTCTCCTTTGATGAATTCACGAATTTGACTTACAACAGATGGTCTTTCGAGATTCATGACCATAATATTTCCTCCTTACTTAGTACTGTCAGTTACCGTTTTTTTTTACTTCTTCAACTATTAGATGTATAAATTGTTTTTTATGAAAATAAGAAAGTTAAGCCCAGACTAATCCAGATTCCATCAGAAAAATCGAAGCTAGAAGTTATCTCAACTTTTCAAATCATGTAGAAGACCTTTTTTGCCCGCTTGAGTTGTTATGCATAAGCATTGATAAGCTTTTTACTACTTATCAGTCTTTTTTGGATGACTTAAACCCATCTCAAGATATACTGAATAATTACATGAGAAGTGTACATTCTAATTTTTGCTCTCTTTAAACATTTTACACAAAATTCTAATAAATGTATTGCCTAAACAAAAATATTGTATTAGGATAAATCGTATAATGATATATCATAATATGATTTATTATATCATAGCCTCTCTAGTGTATGGTTCTTAATGTTTGTTGGATTGTTTGCTACTTCTTTTTTCAAAGCAGAAGATGAAACATATTCCGTTGTTAATTTTCTGAATAATCAAATTAATTTTGTTTTCTAACAGAAGGGTGGAATGTTGATGAATGAATCAAGAGAATTTCTTAGATTATTGGGTTATCCGAGTGGAGACCTATATGATCTTCCTACATCTACTAAGCGTTTCCCGGATGGTGCTCAATATCGGATTGAAATACCAAGTGTAGAAGGACCTCGTGCGCTACAAGCAACGTTAGAAGAGGCTGACCGTTTGGGTGTAACGATTCACAGGGTATCGCAAGGCAGTGGGATTATGTTGTTAGCAGATGATGAGATTAAAGAAATGTGTGAAATGTGTGCTGAACCTGGAATAGAGTTAAGTCTCTTTGTAGGTCCACGGGGAACATGGGATATTAGCGCACAGCCATTTACAACCGCAGGAAAAGTGGCAGCTCTTAGACATGAAGGGGCAGACCAGCTTGTTTATGCGATGGAAGATTTAAAAAGAGGAGCAAGTTTAGGTTTACGTGGAGCATTAGTTGCCGATGAAGGGCTGTTGCTCTTAACAAAGGAAATGAAAAAACAAGGAATCCTGCCACAGGACTTTGTGGTAAAAGTGTCTGTTCAGATGATGGCTTCTAATCCTGTATCTATTAAATTAATGGAAGATTTGGGAGCGGATACATACAATGTCCCAACAGCTTTGACGTTACCTAAGCTTGCGGCGATCCGGCAGGCTACAGACATGCCAATTGATCTATATGTAGAAGTTCCTGATGGATTTGGTGGTTTTATTAGGCACTATGAAATTCCAGAGTTTATTCGCATTTTGGCTCCTGTCTACATCAAGTTTGGATTACGTAATCACCCAGATGTGTATCCATCAGGAAAGCACTTGGAATCAATTAATGTGGATTTATGCAAAGCGAGAGTGCATCGGGCTTCATTAGGAATGCAAGTAATCGAGCGCTACTTTTCGGAAGCGGTTACATCTGAATTAGGGGCAGAGGGATTAGGTATTCCAGTCAGTAAATCATTGAATAAAACAAGCATATAAATTCCAAATAAATTATGGAATTAAATATAAAGGGGGAGCTTATATGACTACTTTGTATCGAACCGTTATGATGCAACCGAATGACAATGTGGCAACTGCTTTGACTAACATTCCAGCTGATAATCTAGTTCATGTCTCATGTCAGGGGAAAGTATACGAAATTAAGGTAAAGGATGACATCGAATTTGGTCATAAATTTGCTGTTGTCGCGATTGAAGCAGGAAATGATGTATTCAAATACGGTGAAGTAATTGGGATTTCTGTAAAGGATATTGAAGTGGGTGAACACGTGCATATCCACAATGTAGATGGAAAAAGAGGAAGGGGAGACAAAACGAATGAAACAAAATCAACTATGGGGTTATAGACGACCGGATGGTCGAGTGGGTATCCGTAATCATGTTCTTATTTTGCCTACAATTGTATGCGCAACACAAGCTGCAAAAAATGTAACAGATCTTGTCCAAGGCACAGTATCCTTTATTCATCAGCACGGTTGTGCTCAAGTTGGAGTCGACTACGATCAAACGTTTCGAACATATGTAGGAATGGCTACTAATCCAAATGTGTATGGTGTTGTCGTCATGGGGCTTGGATGTGAAACGCACCAGGGAAGAAGTGTTGCTGCTGAAATTGCAAAGTGTGGAAAGCCAGTTGAATTGGTATCCATTCAAGACCATAGTGGAACGCTTGGGGCAACAGCAGAAGCTGCAAGAGTTGCAAGTCAAATGGTACAGGATGCTTCTGCCTTAGTTCGAGTGCCATTCGATATTAGTGAATTAATTGTTGCAACAGAATGTGGTGGGTCAGATGCTTGTTCTGGGCTTTCTGCAAATCCAGCGGTAGGTTTTGTCAGCGATATGATTGTTGACAGAGGAGGAACAGCGATTTTGGCTGAAACAACAGAGCTAATTGGAGCGGAGCACCTTTTGGCAAATCGTGCTGTAGATGAGAGAGTAGCAAAGAAAGTGTATCAAGTTATCGAGGCAATGGAAAATCGTGCAATTATGATGGGTGTTGATATTCGTACTGGAAACCCAAGTCCTGGTAACCGAAAAGGTGGTCTTACAACATTAGAGGAAAAATCACTTGGAGCAGCAACTAAAGCCGGAACGAGACAATTACAGGAATTAATTGACTATGCTCAAATGCCGACGAAAAAAGGGCTTGTTTGGATGGATACTCCTGGTCAAGACATTGAGCAATTAACAGGAATGATTGCGGGGGGAGCCCAGGTCGTTTTATTTACAAGCGGACGTGGAACACCAACTGGTTCACCTATCGCTCCTGTAATTAAGATTGCGACCAACACTCCAATGTTTGAAAAAATGAGAGAAAATATGGATGTCAATGCTGGAAAAATCGTTGAAGGATCAGAATCTCTAGAATCTGTCGGCCAACGAATCTTCGATGAGATTATGTTAACAACCGCTGGAAAGCTTACGAAATCAGAAATTCTAAAACAACATGACTTTGGAATATGGCGAATTGGTCCAACATTTTAATTTAAAGTTAGTAAGGTAGGTTATTAGAATGACAGTATTAAGAGTAAAAACCGAGATAAAAACATACAAGAACTACATAAATGGTGGGTGAGTTTTTCTTCTATAAATAAGGTAGGTATTAGTATCAATCTATGATGAAGACGGGTATGTTCAACAATCCAACGAAAAAATGTTAATGAACCTGTAGAAGTTGCTAAGAGAGCACAAATTCACTGGAGAAAACTATAAGGTACGCAAGAAGAAAATATCTCTATAGGATTTGTATGAAGGAATTATTGAAACCTATCATACTAGAAGTTGGTTTGTAAAAAAGCATTATTGATTATTCTACTCGAAAGCTTCCTAATGAAAGCGTTGTCAATTGAAACGGACCAAAAACTATAATGCACTTACTGGGACAAATATTACAAAGAAAACAATGAATTTTTCATACCCTTAAAAGTTAAAGAAAAATGGAGGTTTGAATAATGAAAATAAAACAATCAATTGAAAAAGTCCCTGGTGGATTGATGGTTGTCCCTCTTCTTTTTGGTGCTCTGGTAAATACAATTGATCAATTGCACCTCCCTTTCATAATGAATTTTCTAAAGAGTGTTGGTGTTGCTCCGAATGAAGCCGGATATTATGAATTTTTAATGATTGGAGGATTTTCACAGGCTTTGTTTAAAGAGGGTGCTCTAACATTGTGTGCATTGTTTTTATTTTGTGCCGGGAGCCAAATGAACCTTCGAGTAGGTGGAAAGGCTTTAAAGAAAGGGGTCATATTAACTACTTCTAAATATATAGTCGGCGTTGCTATTGGAGTTTCTTGGGGCCTTCTCTCCGACCCTGTCAATGGTTGGCTTGGTTTATCTAGTATGGCCATAATTGCAGCTATGACTAATGGTAATGGTGGAATGTTTGCGGCGCTGACAGGCCAGTATGGGAATCGTTCGGATGTGGGTGGGACAGCTGTCCTTTCTCTCAATGATGGTCCATTTTTCACTTTAATGGCTCTTGGAATGATGGGGGCAAGCTTCCCTGTAATTGCTTTTGTTGCTGTACTTTTACCAATAATAATTGGAATGATATTAGGTAATTTAGACAAGGAAATTCGTGGTTTTTTAGCTTCTGGAGAATCTCTTGTCATTCCTTTTTTCGCCTTTGCACTAGGGGCAGGAATGAACTTATCAAACTTTTTTAACGGAGAAGTTGTTGGAGCTGGAATTGTCCTTGCATTGATGACTGTTATTTTCACTGGTGGTATAGGAGCACTTGTATTTAAGTTATTTCGCGAGAAAAGCGTTATTGCCCCTTGGGCAGAAGCATCTACTGCTGGAAATGCAGCGGCTACACCTGCAGCAATTGCGGCTGCTGCGACCGTAGCAGGTGGTTCCGGATTAATGACAGTATCAGAAGCACAAGTATACAAAGATCTGGTCAGCATAGCCACGGCTCAAATTTCTGTCGCAACTATTACAACAGCTCTCCTCTGTCCAATTGCGGTTATTTTAGTAGATAAGTATCAACAAAAAAGAGGAATTGATGGAAAACTAGAATTTTATGACCAGTCCAAAAAGGCGATGAAAAACGGCGAAATTTCAGTCGAAAATGATATTATTTAAATGATTGTTGTCTTCAATAATAGATCTCATAAAACCCCATATTAACAATCAGTATAAAAACTTCAGGTGTTCCTATGTAGGCAGTATCATAAACCCAAAACCTCGTATCCTAACAACTTAACTACTGAAACTGTCTGTTTTTATTCCTAATTACTTTAGTTTATTACCAAAAAGTTTCATAACCTAATTTTACACGGCATCACGTTCGAATTTAATTATCAATAAAAAAACAGATCACCATTCAAGCAGGTGACCTGTTTTTATTTTTGAACTTTACTAAGTAAATCCAAAAGCTGTTGTTTTTCCGTCTCATTCAAGTTGGCAAATTGTGAAGCCTGAAAATGCTCTTGTTTTGGAACAACTTCATGAAAAAACTCTTTTCCTTCCTCAGTCAATGAAAGGTATTTTGTTTTCCATTCCTGTTCCCGTTTAATCAATCCCAATTCTTCCATTTTCCTTAATAGTTGAGTGATATTGCCTTTCGTCACAAAAAGCTTGTTTGCCAGTTCTTGTTGAGACAATCGCTCATGCGAACCCACTTGAACCAAGATATCGAATTGGGCTGCCGTTAGATTCCATTTCTTTAAATGTTGATTGGATTCACGGATACTTTGGTTATATATTCGCGTCATTCGGAACCATAACATTAAACCCAGTCGTTCCTCATTATTAGATGTGGAGGGATTTGTTATGTCTTCTTTCAAGAATGTCACCTCATTCTTTCTTTGTCACAGTCAGTTTATGAATAAACTAATTTGATGTCAAATGCAAAAACTTCCAAATTCGATATAAAGAAACCAGTATTACGTTTGATACTGGTTTCTTTGATTCCATTATTATGTGGTCGTTAGTTTAGCAAAGATGATAAAAAACAGAGTTAATTCGCCTATTATCACAATATTCGGTACCGCGAAAATCAAATTACAAATAAAAAAGACTGCTAAAATCCCTAAAAATAACCCCAAATGATATATTTGCAGCCGTTGGTGCTTATGTCTATATTGGTGGAAAACAAAAGTGGTTGAAATGAAATAGAGCAATACGGAACCAAAAACAAAATATAGAATAAATGAATAATGGACCTCATGTAAAAACAATAATCTGATGGCTGCTGCAATCATGCTTATAGACATTAAAATAAACAGATGACCGTAAATGATGATTTGGCCGGAAGATTGTACAGACTTGTCGACTTTCTTCTCCATGTTATCGAAATATTGCCACCACATAGCTATTATCAGGGCAAATGAAATGATGGAAAAGGCTATAGAATCCCAATTTCCTTGTTTAGGTTGAATGACAGCAAGAGTGCTGACAAGAGCTTCCCCAAAGAGAATGATGGTAAATAGACCAAAGCGCTCCAACAAGTGGGCCGTATTTGTAGGAACCTTTTCCAAGCACTTTCTACCAAGGATCGGGACAATGATATCGATCAGGATGCCCAAGTACAACACAGCATATCGAAGCCAAGAATCAAAAAGGACGGAGAATAAAGAAATGACGATTCCAATCCAAAAATACCTTCCCAAAAAAAGTGCTGCCTTTTTTCGAACTCCCTCTTCCATCCGTTGTACAACAAGATATTGGATGGCAGTCACGGCTCTTAAGCCAATATAACCAATTAAAAAAGAAAGGTAATAAGGATCAAAATCAACAGATAAGCTTGATGTCATAATCAGGACAAAAAACATTTGCAATATCAAAAATAGCCGTTGATGAAATACATCCTTTCCAAACCGGTTAATAAATATGGTTTGCCCTACCCAAGCCCACCAGATAGGAATAAAAATCAACACGAACTTAAATAAATATTCTGGATGGATATATCCATCCTCAACATGCAGTAAAACATGAGTTGCGCCCGCAACGGCCGCCACAAATAACAAATCATAAAAGAGCTCTAACCATGTAACTTTCTTTTCATCCATTTCTGCACTCCTCCCAATCGCCTTATGGTTTATAGTATGTTGGAAAAATTCAGAAAATGGAAGAGGGTTCAATATGACTTTGGAGAATGGAATTTAGAATTCATGATCAATTATAGGAAGTTCTTTTTACCCAGCTATTATGTTTTGCCATATATAGTGATTAGGAATAATGTCACTTTTTACTATTGGTATATTATGGTATTGCAGGAGATGATTTCAAATAGGGAGGGAATTAGATGACCAGAACCATCGGCCTTATTTGCGGCAGTTTACGGGAAAATTCTTATAATCGAATCATTGCTCAATCATTGACAGATTTGGTTGATTCTTATCAATTTCGCTGGATCGAAATTAACGATCCTCCGTTGTTTAACGAAGACTTAGAAATAAGTGGCGTTCCCGAAGCAGTATCATCATTTAAATCTGCCATTCAGGACGTCGACGGTATCATTATCGTAAGTCCAGAGTACAATTCTGGAATACCAGGCGTATTAAAAAATGCATTGGACTGGGCATCAAGACCCCGGGAGTCTGCCGTTCTTACCAAAAAACCAGTTGGCCTGATCGGAGCCACTCCTGGAGGAATGGGTACTGCATTTGCCCAAATGCAAATCAGGCAAGTACTGGAGGCCATGCAAGTTCATGTTCTTCCATTTCAAAAAATGCTGATTTCGCAAGTACATAAAAAGATTGATTCCGATCAAAAAGTGCTTACTGACGATCAAACAAAACGTTATCTTGAGCGTTATTTACAACAATTCATTCATTGGATCGATCACACTCCAGTTCTAGATTAATAATCAATGATTCTTAATATATATATATAATTGACAGGTTATAAGTTTATAGATAAACTTATAACAGCAGTCAGTTAAGTTATAAACTGACTGGAACCAACGAAGGAGTTGGGGGAATTTCCCTACATATGAACTTTCTTCGATGCTTTAATAAAAGGAGGACTTTAAAAATGTCTGATCTCTATTCTCGTCTTTCAAAAGATGATGCTGCTGTTCTTTTAGTGGATCATCAAACCGGTCTTATTTCCGGCCTAGTGCGTGATTATGGTGTTGATGAATTCAAGAACAATGTGATGGCTCTTGCCAACACCGCTAAGTTTTTTGATTTACCAGTCATTTTAACGACAAGCTTTGAAAACGGACCAAATGGACCGCTCATGCAAGAATTGGAAGAACTCTTTCCTCATGCACCGAAAATAGCCCGTCCTGGACAAATTAACGCATGGGATAATGAAGATTTTGTTAAAGCAATCGAAGAAACAGGAAAAAAACAACTTATCATCGCGGGCGTAGTTACAGATGTCTGCGTTGCTTTCCCGGCACTTTCCGCTTTGAACGCTGGTTATGAAGTATTTGCTGTCACTGATGCTTCTGGAACTGTCAGCAAACAGGTAGCTGATGCGGCATTATCGCGTATGGCCCATGGCGGTGTGCAGCTTATGAACTGGTTTAGCGTAGCGTGCGAATTACAGCGTGATTGGCGCAACGATGTCGAAGGTTTTGGTGCTTTACTTTCCAGCCAGCTTCCTGGTTATCAAAATATAATCGGAAGCTATAGGGGAGCTCAGCGCGATCTCAGCAAAATATAAAGTTAACGCACTGATTGAATAAAGGGGGGCACATTTGTCCCCTCCCAAACTGTAGGCAAACTTGATGAAAATCGAGTTTGCCTACAGTTTTTTTGGGATTAGTACAATTTGTCCACTCCAGGCACTCGCTTTCCGCGGGCGGTCCGTGAGCCTCCTCGGCGCTCTTTGCTCCTGCGGGGCTCAGCTGGGCACGCTTTTCCCGCAGGAGTCTCGCACACCCGTTCCAATCAACTCCAACTTATTTAATAATAAAAACTGCAGGCAAAGGGAATGGTCATCCCGAATCCTGTTACCGAGGTGATTTTAACCAAATTTTTTAAACAAAGCTTGGTTAATGCTCCATGATTTTTTTATTTTTTATATGGGATGAAATCAAGCTAGAACTTTTTTTGAGGGTTTGTAAAATATGAACATTGATTTCCCCTTCATTTTTGATTTGGTAAATGATAAGTTTAGCCCTGTCATCTTATTAAAACGGCTTATCATTCCAAACCCTTCTTCACCCTCGCCCCCTTTCATAGCCCGGTCTCATGACCTCACTGCGCCTCCAGACTAAATGCCAATATGCCTCAAATCGTACAAAGTATCCTTCTAAATATTGTCTGTATTGAAAATTGCTTACGGTATTGTGCACAAATGTTCAAAGAGTATATTATTGTGCAGTACCTATGACAACATTCGGACTTAGAAACGCTACTTTTTTAATAAGAAGTGAGATATCGTAGAAGCAGGGAGAGGGATTGAGAATGTTTTTAGATGAAAGAAGCGCCAATTTACTAAAACTATTACAGCATTCGCCCATTTCGAAAATGAAAGAACTTGAAGCCCAAACAGGCTTGACAAGAAGGCAAATCCAATATGGTCTGAGCAAAGCGAATGACTGGCTCCAATTTCATGGATATCAACCGATTCAATATAATCGTGAAATGGGCTATTCCTTTTCTGAAACGATCAGGGATGAAGAATTGAATGTAAAACTGACAAAACGCAATTATATATTTTCAGAGACAGATAGGGAAAAAGTTTTTTACCTCATGATCCTGTTAAGCTCAGAGGAATTGTCCGTCCATCATTTCCAGACGATCACCGGGCTTTCACGAAATACGGTGTTGAAGGATTTGAAAAGGCTTAAAGAGAAAAACGGGGACATATCGCTCAAAATTCAGTATTCCAAACAAGATGGCTACGTGGTGATTGGGGAAAGCCGAATAAAGAGATATATTATTGAACGTCTCGTGCATGATGTACTGAACAGCCCCAATAGTGAATTGATCATGGAGTGCATATGGGGAAATCATGAAAAGCAAATCGGCGCGATCCGCTTACAGCTTGAAAGGATCGAACGTAAATTGGGCATAACCTTTACGGATGAGCGCCTTCATGAACTGAGCTATTTATTTTTATGCACAGATCAGCTCATAGGAAAAGGGGAAGAGTTACAGGCCGACCAGAGCTGGGCTCCGTTTGTTGCGATGGAAGAATACAAAATGGTTAAAGAAATGACGAGAACGAATGCCTTTCGATCGGTATGGAGCGAAACGGAAAACTTATACGCAACCTTACATTTACTGAGCATGAATCGAACGAAGGACATTTCCCCGCTTAAGGATGATGAAGTCATTCAACACCTTTTGCAGGAAATCGTGGAAGAGTTCGAGAGGCTGGCATTTGTTCACCTGAAAGACAAAGAACAGCTATGCCAACAATTATACGTTCATTTCAAACCGGCATACCATCGCCTGCGGTATGGTCTCCCGCAAATGAACCCGATGACGGGCCGGGTGCAGAAGGTCTATCCTGAACTGCATCATTTGACAAAAAAATCCCTGTGGGTGTTGGAGAAGGAGATTGGCTGTCCAGTATCAGAAGAGGAAGTGGCATACTTCACGATTTATTTTGGCGGCTGGCTGCGCAGGCAAGGGACGACATTGGATGATCGAAAACGGGCGATTGTCGTATGCCCGAATGGTATTGGCATCAGCAATATCCTCATTTATACATTGAGGGAATTATTTCCGGATATTTTGTTCCTGGATGTTCTGTCCGTCAGGAATGCGGCTGAATACCCACTGTCGTACGATCTTGTTTTTTCAACAGTGCATATGAGAACAAAAGCGGCATTATTCGTTGTACCGCCCATTTTGGAAATGCAGGACAAACATACATTGCGCCAGCAGGTCATGCAGGAATTGTATGGCTATACGACGGAAAGTGTGGATGTTGCAGCTTTATTAAAAATCATATCCAAGTATGCAACCATCCATGAACAGGATCAGCTTGAAAAGGCTTTGAAGTCGAATATGTATACCCATACACCAAAAATAACCCAATTTTCATTAAAGGAGGCAGAGAAGCCTGTGTTAGAAGAACTGCTGAATATGCAAACAATCCAATTAAAGCAGCATGTTTCCGATTGGAAAGAAGGCATTCAAGTCGCCGCCAAGCCTCTCGTGGACTTAGGAACCGTCGAAGAACGATATGTGGATGCCATGATCGAGGCAATAGAAACGAACGGACCATATGTAGTGATAACGCCCGGAGTGGCGATTCCCCATGCACGTCCGGAGCAAGGGGTCAGGTCTTTATCCATGAGCTTGCTGAAATTGGATGTAGCCGTTGACTTTGCGCCGGATAAACCGGTTCGCCTGATCATCATTTTGGCGGCCGTGGATAACGATTCGCATCTGCGGGCATTGATCCAGCTCACTCAATTATTGAATGAACCAGCCAATATAGAAGAAATCTTACGCACTTCAGATAAATCGGTCCTTATGGAGTACGTTCATAAATATTCGAAGGAGGAAACGGAATGAAAATCATGGTAGTATGCGGGAACGGATTGGGAAGCAGCTTCATCATGGAGATGAATGTGAAGAAAGCATTGACGGAAATGGGGAAGACGGCCGAGGTGGATCATACGGATCTGGCATCCGCAAAAACGGTTCAGGCGGATATTTTCCTGGGAGCGGCGGATATTGTCGGTCAGCTGGATGATGGAACCCGGACGATCGTCACACTGGAGAACATGATGAGCATCCCTGAAATCAAATCTAAATTGGAAATGCATGTAGGATAAAAAAGGAGAGAGTGATATGAAGAAAATCATGGTAGTATGCGGGAACGGATTGGGAAGCAGCTTCATCATGGAGATGAATGTGAAGAAAGCGTTGACGGAAATGGGGAAGACGGCCGAGGTGGATCATACGGATCTGGCGTCCGCAAAAACGGTTCAGGCGGATATTTTTCTGGGAGCGGCGGATATTGTCGGTCAGCTGGAAGATGGAACCCGGACGATCGTCACACTGGAAAACATGATGAGCATTCCTGAAATAACATCGAAATTGGCTTCACATCTATAAGAAGAAAAGATAAAGAAGTGGGGGAGAGGCAATGCTGGAACTTATCATGAATGACATCTTGGGTACACCTTCCATACTTGTGGGGCTGTTTGCCCTCATTGGACTGCTGTTACAGCGGAAAGCAGTAGCGGATGTTGTATCTGGAACGCTTAAAACAGTCATGGGCTTCATTATTATTGGAGCGGGAGCGGCAGTGCTCATTGGCGCCCTTGATATATTCAGTAAAATGTTCGATCATGCATTCAATGTACAAGGCGTCATACCGAATAACGAAGCCATTGTCGCAGCCGCCCAAAGTGATTTTGGGACTTCGACTGCACTTATCATGGTTTTTGGTATGGTTGTCAATGTTTTGCTAGCTCGTTTCACGCCATTTAAATATATATTCTTAACGGGACACCATACCTTATTCATGGCTTGTTTACTTGCAGTCACCCTATCGGTCGGCGGGCTTAACGGTTTTCCGCTTATCTTGGTCGGTTCCATTTTATTAGGAGTATGCATGGTGATGTTCCCAGCCCTCCTTCAGCCATACGTACGGAAAATTACCGGAAGTGATGATTTTGCCATCGGCCATTTCGGAACAATCGGATATTTTGTATCCGCGACTGTTGGAAAATGGTTTGGAAATAAGGAAAAAACGACGGAGCAAATCAAGGTTCCTAAATCTTTAGGATTCCTGAGGGACACATCAGTCGCTGTATCGCTTACGATGACGATTTTCTTCGTGATCGTCGCATTGTTTGCCGGACAGAACTATATCGAAACGGAATTATCCGGCGGTTCGAACTTCATCGTATTTTCTTTCATCCAGGCGATAACATTTGCCGCAGGAGTCTACATCATCCTTGCAGGGGTACGGATGTTAATTGCTGAAATCGTTCCTGCATTCAAAGGGATTGCCGATAAAGTGGCGCCGAATACAAAACCTGCATTGGACTGTCCGACCATCTTTCCATTCGCTCCAAATGCAGTGATCATCGGGTTCCTATTCAGTTTCCTGGCTGGACTATTATCGATGTTCCTCCTTCCGGTACTAGGATTGAAAGTTATCGTTCCGGGACTCGTACCGCATTTCTTCACCGGAGCTGCAGCAGGTGTATTTGGAAATGCCACAGGTGGCAGACGCGGAGCGATGCTCGGGTCCTTTGCCAACGGACTCATCATTAGTTTCCTGCCGGCGATACTCCTGGTCTTCTTGGGGAATGTAGGGTTTGAAGGTACCACATTTGGTGATTCGGACTTCGGTGTGGTCGGTCTCTTGATCCTAAGCGTCATGAAACTTTTAGGATTATCCTAAACTGTTATACTAATAAGGTAACAAAATAAATGAATGAAACCAGCAGCCTAAGATCTTATAGATAATGGGCTGTTGGCATTTCATCATCATTCGGATATTTGAGGTGATTTGCATGACCAACAAGGCAATTGTGCTCGATTTGGATGGCACGACATTGAACGAAAGAAATACTGTGAATGAGACGCTGGAACAATACATAGGCGAACTTAGAAAAAGCGGTAAACTGATTTTCATTGCAACAGGAAGAACACTGGAAGAAGTGAGGGACGTTTTGCCGTCCGGCATGGAAGCCGATGGAATGGTGACAGCCAATGGAATGTCCGTATTCATCGGAAAGGAACAGATTGTCGAACACGCCCTGTCGACGGAACTTGTGGAAGAATTGGTCGCCAAAGCAGGGGCGGAAGAGATTTATTACGAAGTTCACCCGAACGATGGAACAAGGATGGCATTACTTAAGGATAAAGACTATATGGTTAAACAAGGTTTGGTAGCAAAGCCTGAGACAGTCGATGAAAATGAATGGTTATCAAGGCAAGATGCAGTGGAAGACAAAATAAGATGGTCAGAACAACTGGATATAAGCAGCGTCGCCAAAATCTACTTTTTCAGCAATGAAATGAATACGATTCGAAAATGGAAAGCGGAGTTGGGTAAAATCAAGCAGTACAATGCCTTTACTACAGCTTCCTCCACCCATCATAATGTAGAAGTGACAGTGGAAGGCATCACAAAAGCAACAGGCGTTCAACTGCTGCTGAAACATTTCAAGCTAGCACCGGAAAATATTCTGGCAGTAGGTGATGGCGAAAATGACCTCCCGCTATTCAAACTGGCCGGGCATTGCGTCGCCATGAAAAACGCCACTGACCTGGTCAAAGAACAAGCCGATGAAGTGACGGAGTATTCATATCGGGAAGATGGACTGTATCGCTTTTTGAAGGAAAAGTTTCACTAAATAACCTGGAAGGCAAAAAGATCCAATCTTGTTTGTGAGATTTGAACGTAGGGCACTCGCTTTCCCCTGGCGGTCCGGGAGTCTCCCCAGCGCTCTTTGCGCCTGTGGTGTCTCCCTTGGACACGCTTTGTAGGATAATCGAGGTCCATAAATGGTAAATAAATAGACAGCATTTCTGCTGTCCAATTAATATCTACCTAATCTGAACAATATCGTTATAAATTTCATCATCGTGTTCCCAAACTACGGACACAACTGTGCCTTTTAATGGCTTGGGGCCTAAATAAAAATCATCTGAAAAAGGATGCAGAACAGTAATTTTGCCATCTTCCGCCCTTCCTTCATCAAAACTATTGATACTTGTTTTAACTCTATCATTTTCTTCAACTACAATGGCTTTTACAGTTACATTATCGTTATTTCTTTGATTTAAATGACCTTCCCATCCATATGGTTCACTGGAATCTATATTTTTCGAATAAGTTACCTTCCACATTCCATTTTCTGAAGTTCCTGATATTACTATACTTGAGTAATACCAATAAACGCAGATTACAATGAGAGCTAACGGTACTATAACTTTCAAATATTTATTTCTAATCATATAACCCACTAAACGTTTCCTCCCAATACTTATCAATTACTTTTAGTTTCATCTACATTTTACCATAATGCGGAAAAAATGAGGTTTATTATACAACTCATTTTGCTTATTTGTTTATTCAGATGAACCCTCAATGGATTTCTGAAATCAGCTGGAAGGTTTTTTTAAAAATTGCAGGCAGGCTCAATGTATACAGTCTGGAGCCCATCTTTAAAGATCGGCTCTTTTTTCTATAGGATAAGATAAGCAACAAACGCTGTTTCATTCCTCATATCTTGCGAAAAGTGCAAGCTGACGCAATCCAAAACCCAAAACAGTTCCATTACTGGAAGTAAAATTTTAAATATTATGATATATTAAAGGGAAATCATAATGTTTATATTGATATAAATACGTTATTTTAGTTTCCTAGGATAACAATTTCCAGACGTAGAAAGGATTAATGAAGTATGAAGAGAGTGACGACAGAAGATGTGGCAAAAATTGCGGGTGTTTCACAATCAACAGTTTCCAGGGTGTTGAATGATTACCCCTATATTAAGAAAAATACGCGTGACAAGGTTCTTGCTGTAATTAATGAGCTGGGATTTACAAGGGATGAAATTGCCAGAAGCCTCGTTGAAAAAAGAACCAAATCAATAGGTTTAATATTAGGGAGCATTTCAAATCCATTCTTTGCGGAAACGGCGGAAGTCATCATAGAAAGGGCACAAGAATTAAAATATGATGTCATCGTTTACAACACTGGGCATAAAGATGAAAATTTGGAACAAGCCATTAATTTGCTGATTGGCAAAAGGGTAGAGGGAATCATCCTTACGAGCGTTAGTAAAAACTATACTGAAAAAATCAAGAAGTTAAATGATAATGGATTTCCCGTATTATTATATAATAGTTTCCTCGATATCAAGGACGTTAACTTTATCGTAATGGACAATAATAAAGGTGCAAGGCTCGCTGTTCAGCATCTAATAAAATTAGGACATAAAAAAATAGCGAAAATATCCGGCCCATCCAAATACTTGGCGACTTATGAGCGAACGATAGGTTATAAAGAAGAGCTGATGGAGAACGGATATGAAATTGATGAAGGTTTGATTTTCAATAGCGAATTTTCCTATGACAAGATTTATTCATTTACAAAAAAACTGCTGAAAAAGAAGGACAGGCCGACTGCAATCATAGCCGCTTCGGATCAGATGGCTCTAGCGGTCCTGGATGCAGCCTCAAGCCTGAATTTGAAAATTCCTGATGATTTATCCGTTGTTGGGTTTGATAATATAAGATTGTCCGCTAATGAATTTATAGGGCTGACCACAATATCTCAACAAATGGATCAAATGTCTTTAACAGCACTGGAAAAATTAATCTTTCTCATAGAAAATAAAGAAACATCATCTTCATCCATACAAATTTTCCTGAAGCCTGAACTGATGGTCCGCAAAACAACAGGGCCAGCCCCCATACAAGATTAAGGGGAATGGCCGGTTTTGGATTGGACATTAAGTGTATTATCTCTCCTTAAAAAGAAATTGGTCATTTTAAAAATTTTTGACTTAAAATCATTTTTACTATTTACAAAAGTCAGAAAGTTGTTTATATTTTAATTTGTAATCGGTACCAATAATTTCGCTTCATTTTGAATACGTATTCAAAATGGAAATGCAAAATGCCTGAATGTACAAAAATCGCCTCGATGAGGTAAAGATAGGTGATAGATTGGATATAAATCATTTATTTAATTTAAGCGGTAAAGTGGCCATCATTACAGGGGCAAGTAAAGGAATCGGTAAAGACTTAGCCCTTTTGCTTGCGCGGGCTGGGGCCGATATAGCGATAGTTGCCCGCAATAAAGAGCAACTTGAAGAAGCTGCACATGAAATTGGGCAAACCGGTGCAAATGTTTTACCCGTTTCATTTGACTTAACAAAGGTTGAAGAAACGGCGCAAGTAATGGAAGGGATATACAAACACTTCGGTAAAATTGATATTTTAATAAATAATGCAGGAATAAACGTGGCCAAGCCAGCTGAAGTGTTGACACCGCAAGATTGGGATATGGTACTGGACATTAATTTAAAAAGTGTATTTTTTACGAGCCAGGCTGCAGGGAAGTATATGATCGACCAAAAAAAAGGCAAGATCATAAACATGTCTTCGCAAATGGCATTCGTCGGTTATTACAAACGGGCTGCATACTCCTCCAGTAAAGGGGGAATTACACAGCTGACGAAAGCGCTTGCGATAGAATGGGCACCGCATCAAGTCAATGTCAATGCCATTGCTCCAACCTTCATTGAAACACCGATGACCAAGCAGATGTTTGAAGATGAAACATTCAAAGAGGAAGTATTGAGCAGAATTCCGCTTGGCAGACTTGCTAAAACGGAGGATTTATTTGGCGGTGTGGTATATCTGGCTTCAGATTGTTCAGATATGATGACAGGTCAAACATTGGTGGTTGATGGCGGTTGGACTGTCTGGTGAGTTTTTTGAATACGTATTCAAAGGAGGGTGAATAATGTCTGCTGCTCAAAGTATTATCCAGGATTTTCGAATGCCGACTGTTTTCCGGGTTGGTGTTGGGGCATTTACGACGTTAGTGAAGGAAATAGAAGAGCTGGGAGCAAAGAAGGTTGCGGTTGTTAGTGATAAAGGTCTGGAAAAAGTGGGCGTCGTTCAAAAAGTGTTGGATCATATTAAGCCCCTTTCCGTACAAATCATTACATATACGGAGATTTCGGGAGAGCCAACGTTTCAGCTATTGAAGGATGCCGTACAAACGCTGGATGCCGAAAAATGTGATTTAATCATCGGAATCGGCGGGGGAAGTGCGCTGGATGTAGCAAAAGCAACAGCTGCATTATGCGGGAAAGGCGATATAACATCCTATATAAACGGTGAAAATGTGGTTGAATCGAGAACGGTCAAATGCATTCTTTTGCCGACAACTTCAGGAACAGGTTCGGAAGTTACGATGAATGCCATTTTCGGCGATGAAGAGCAGCAAGTAAAAAGGGGGATCGTAAGCCCGGTATTCCTTCCGGATGTAGCAATCATCGATCCGGAATTGACCATTTCCTGCCCGTCACGTGTAACTGCGGCATCAGGGGTGGACGCCTTTACACACGCCATTGAATCTTATATTGCCATCAAGGCTACACCGCTTACGAAGGTTTATTCCGAGAAAGCAATGAAACTGTTTTCTTCGAACATTACGAGAGCGGTCCATAACGGGAATGATTTGGAATCTCGAACAGGGATGAGCTGGGTAAGCTCGTTAGCGGGTGTGGCTCTGGCAAATGCAGGGGTTGGGGCGGTTCATGCACTGGCATATCCACTAGGCGGTAAATACCATATTGAGCATGGAGTCGCAAATGCCCTATTAATGCCATTTGTTTTTGAAGTTATTGGGAAAACATGCACGGAAGAAATGATGGATGTAGCGTCCTTTTTACAGCTGGGGGATTTCAAATCAAAGCCAAGCGAAGCGTTAAAGGCAGTTGTTGATTATATGTATCAGCTTCTGGAAGATCTTGATTTACCTACATCGTTATCAGAGCTTGGTATTGAAGAGGACTCATTACCGATGCTGGCGGAACAGGCTGCAAAAATTGATCGCTTGCTATCGAATACTCCTTATAAGCTAAATGAACAAAAGATTCTCGGAATCTATCAAAGCGCCTTTAAAGGAAGGGTGGGAAACTGACTTGATCACGACAAATTCCGATAAAAAGAGATTATACATTGGCGGCGAGTGGCTGGAAGGAAAGAATCATTACGATCTTCTATCGCCTTATTCCGGAAAAGTGATTGCGCAAGTGCCTTTGGCAGAGAAGGAAACCGTTCTAAAAGCGATAGAATGTGCTGAACAAGGTGCAAAAGAAATGAAAAAGTTAACGGCCCTTGAGCGCTCAAATATCTTGGAGCGTGCAGCTAGAATTTTTAAGGAAAGGCTTGAGGAGTGTGCATTAATACTCGCTAAGGAAAATGCCAAGCCCTTAAAGGCTGCAAGAGGAGAAATTTTACGCACGATTGAAACATACAAGTTTGCAGCAGAAGAGGCAAAACGAATTCATGGTGAAACGATTCCGATGGATGCCGCTAAAAATGGCAAAGGCCGTTTCGCTTATACAAAGCGTGAACCGCTTGGCGTTATTGCTGCCATCACACCCTTTAACTTTCCATTTAATTTAGCTGCACATAAGCTTGGTCCTGCGTTTGCTGCTGGCAACTCAGTCATTTTAAAGCCAGCTTCACAGACACCGCTTAGTGCGTTGGCCGCAGCCGAAATTTTTGAAGAAGCAGGCTTACCTAAAGGTGCCCTGAATGTTGTCACAGGTAAAGGAAGCGTCGTCGGCGATGTATTGGTCACTGATCCGAGAATTAAAATGGTTACATTTACAGGAAGTGTCGAAGTCGGTTTGGGGATCAAAGAAAAAGCGGGCTTGAAAAAGGTGACATTGGAGCTTGGTTCAAATTCAGCTGTCATCATTGACAGTGCCGATGACTTGGATGCCGTTGCGCTCCGCTGTGTAGAAGGTTCATTTGCCTATTCGGGCCAGGTTTGCATCTCTGTCCAACGAATTTATGTACAGGAAGATTTATATGAGGCATTTTTGCAAAAGTTTACAGAAAAGACGAAGCAACTTAAATTTGGGGATCCGGAATCCGAAGATACAGATCTTTCCGCGTTGATCACCATTAATGAAGCCAAACGAGTGGAAGGGTGGATTGAATCGGCTAGAAAGGCTGGAACGGAAATCGCATATGGCGGTCAAAGAACAGGTGCAGCCCTTCATCCAACCATTATCAAAAATGCAGGTTCAACACAGGAAATAAGCTGTCAAGAAGCATTTGCCCCAATCGTTTCAGTGAATTCCTATAAAACATGGGATGAAGCGATCGACCTTGTGAATGATTCTTTATACGGTCTTCAAGCAGGTGTGTATACGACTTCCATGCCAAAAGCCTTTGACGCTGTTGAACGGCTTGAGGTCGGGGGTGTTATCGTGAATGACATACCATCATTCAGGGTTGACCAAATGCCATATGGCGGTGTGAAAAACAGCGGGACTGGCAGGGAAGGTGTTAAGTATTCAGTCGAGGAAATGACAGAATTAAAACTAGCCGTCTTTACCCTCTAAATAGACCGGTCATGAAAATTGAGAAATAAAAAAAAATTAACGAACACGGAAGGGGAAACTAAAATGTCAGTACAAGAGCCTAAAGTAAAAAAATCGGTAACGAATGAGGAAATGGAAAACAATTGGATCGTCCGATTTGATCAAATGAAATCAAAAGGAATACCGTTAATGTTCATTGATAGCATCATTCCGGGTCATCAACGTATCAACTATACATTAATAGGCGATACAGCAAGTGAAAATGATAATTTCACTCCTGAAATTACCGAGCCGCATGGTTTTCAAATTGGAATGGTGAAAGCCCAAAAAGGAAACGGGCCTGCTTACCATACACATGATTACATTGAATCCTTCCTTCCTCTTTCAGGAAAATGGCGTTTCTACTGGGGGAAGGGTCCAGACGAAATTGATGGCGAAACGATCATCGATCAATGGGACTTAATTTCATTACCGCCAGGCTTATGGAGAGGTTTCGAAAACATCAGTGAAGAAGATGCTTGGATCTTCGCCGTTCTTGAACAACATAAAGTATTTGATGGAAAAGACCCTTACTGGTCGCCAAAAGTGATCAAGGATGCAGCTGAATATGGATTTTTTGCCAATGATTTAGGCAAAATGATTAAACCGGATAACTTTGAAGAACTTGAAAAGGAAATTGCCGATAAATTGAAAATGGGTGAAAAATAAGGATGAATAAAGTACCGCTCATTTTGCTTCCGGGTACACTTTGTGATGAACGTCTATGGGAAATGGTGAACCTATCAGATCTTGCAGATGCGAAAGTCTGTGATGTATCAAAGGCTGATACTATAGAAGGAATCGCAAAGTCGGTATTGGAAGAGGCGCCTGATATGTTTGCACTTGCAGGCTTATCACTGGGTGGCATCATTTCTCTGGAAATCATGCGCCTTGCACCAGAACGGGTCATGAAATTGGCATTGCTTGATACAAACCCAAATCCTCCTAGCCTGGAACAAATCGCAGGCTGGGAGAGGTTCATCGATATGGCGAATGACGGTCAATTTCTGGATATTACAATCAATCACCTTCTGCCGGTGTTAATCCACCACGACCGGAGAAATGATGAAGCATTAGTTTCGAAGATTATCGATATGGCTGAAAAAGTCGGTATCGAAGGATATATCAATCAGTTAAAAGCAGTGATGACGCGCTCTGACCAACGTTCCATCCTTCCTGCCATTGCATGCCCGACCATGATTTTGGTAGGAAGGGAAGACAGGGTGTGTCCCCTGCACATGTCCGAGTTTTTAACGGAAAACATCCCGACGGCGAGACTTGAAATCATAGGCCATTCGGGCCATTTAAGCGCTTTGGAACAGCCTGAAAAAGTAAGTGCTGCATTGAGGAAATGGTTGTCATGTGATGGGAACTGGACGTGATCTTTACAGCATTGAACGAGTCTGTAGAAAGAGAGGGAAGACGATGAATAATAATGCCATAAAGGAAAAAATAAAACGTGGGGACCAAGTTCTTGGTGTGTTTTTAGGAATAAATTCCCCGCCATTAGTCGAAATGCTCGGTTATGCCGGCTTTGATTTCGTCGTAATAGATGACGAGCATGGTGCATTCAGTCCATCAGAGCTTGAAAACATTATCCGTACGGCAGATTCTGTCGGGCTTGTCCCGATCGTCCGGGTTTCATATGATCCTTCCAGTATTCAAAAGGCTTTAGATCGCGGGGCAAAAGGTATACAAGTACCAATGGTCAATTCAAAAGAAGAGGCATTTGATGTAGTTAAGCGGGCTAAATTCCCTCCATATGGAAATAGAGGGGTGTCGTATTCAACAAGGCCAGCTCGTTACGGAAAAGATAGTGGAAAACCTTATTTAGATGAGAGTAATGAAAATGTTATGATAATTGTGCATATTGAAACGCTTGATGCAGCAAACAATTTTGAAGCCATTGCAACAGTTCCTGGAATTGATTTGGCATTTATCGGTTCCACAGACCTCTCGGTGAACATGGGATATCAACTAGAAGGTGCAAGTCATCCTGAAGTGCAAAAGGTCATCAATGAACTGTACATAAAAGGTAAAGAGCTCGATGTGCCGATCGGTACCGTAGCCGGTGATAGCAATGCTGCTAATGGGGCTTTTGACAAAGGCGCAAAATACGTTGGAGTCATATTAAATAATTTGCTTACATCTGCATTAAGTGAAGTTGTCTCTGCAAGCAAGGCCACTCAATCTGTTAAATGACTATAAAAGGAGTCCCTGTATTTTGGTTATGGACTTTTCAACGAAACTACTTTATACGAAAAGGATGGGTATTATGGCAGAAAAGAAGACAGGTTCAATCGAAGTAGCTCCAAAAGAAGAAAAAACAGCAAAGAGCACAATCCAACCGGTCAAGAAATCACCAAACTTCATCTTCTATGCTGATGCTGAAGACGTTAATATGCTCGATACAAAAGATGATTATGACTACATTAATATAGAAGAAACGAATCAAAAGAAACAGAGGATGAACGGTTTTAACCCAGAATACAATAACATCGTTGATTATATAGTGAAAATTACACGTCAAATCTGGAAAGAGAAAGACATCGGGCTTATTTACGATACGTATAGCACAAGCATATCTGTTCATAAAGGGTTGATCAATAGCCATGGGGTTAACGAAGTCATCTCAGGTACGCTGCAAACATTGCACGCTTTTCCGGATCGGAAGGGACTGGGATGGAGTGTAATCTGGTCAGGTGATGATGAAGCAGGGTTTTTCACTTCACACCGAGGGCGTTCAGTTGCAACGAACCTTGGAGATAGTTTATACGGTCCTGCCACCGGAAAGAAAGTGATGTTCAGAACAAGCGCTGATTGTATGATTTTAAATAATAAGATTTACGAAGAATGGCTTGTAATGGATACATATCATCTTGTCCAGCAACTTGGATTGGATCCGGTCGAGTTTGCTAAAAAAATGGCTAAAAGTACGCAGAAGCTTGCTCCTTCGATACAGTTTGGGTTTAAAGAGACAGCAGAAACGGGACTTCCTCCAAAACTATTCACTCCATCTTCTGATGAGTTCGAGATAGGGGAGTTCATGCAGCTTGTATTCAATCGGATTTGGGCTCGACGCTCATTTAATTTTGTTCGGGAATATTATGAGGAAAATGCGGTCGTACATTATGTCTGCAACAAGGATGTAATCGGAGTAAGTGAAATTCAAGGAATGTTCATGAGCCTCTTTGCCTCCATACCGAATGGGAAAGTGATCCTTGAACGGGTAACTTGTAATAGACGCGGATCTGACAGTGATTGGGATGTAGCAGTTCGCTGGAGAATACAGGGAGTGCACGAAGGAACAGGATACTTCGGAGCCCCTAGCGGAAAAGCCATTGATATTGCTGGAATCAGCCACTATAAAATCCGTAATGAAAAGATTTCGGAAGAATGGCTATTGTTTGATGGAATGGAAGTGTTGCGTCAGATCTATTTGCCTGATGAAAACGAATCACAACAAGATGGTGAATCCACGATCGATGATGGGAACTTTACCGGCGTATCTTGATTGTCCAGTTGACGGCTGTGCTGCAGCCGTCTCTTCACTAAAAAATGATTAGGGGGAAAATAGGATGGAATATATAAAGAAAGCGGACGTATTTGAACAGACCTCTTCACATGAAGTAGAACAAACAGTGAAGTCCATCATTGAAAATGTAAAAGCAGGCGGGGATGATGCCGTACGGGAATATGAAAAGAAATTCGGTGATTCCGATCGTCCGGTCCGGGTTAGTGAAGAGGAGATCGAGCGTTGTATCAGGACTCTTCCTGAAGAGGTAAAAGTGCTGATTGATCGGGTCGTTGAAAGAGTTTCCGAATTTGCTAAAGCACAGTTGAGCTGCCTAACTCCATTCGAAAAGGATTTTGGCGAGGGAATCAGGATGGGGCATAGAATCGTACCGATCGAAAAGGTGGGTGCTTATGTACCAGGCGGGAGATTCCCGTTATTATCATCAGGACCGATGGTCGTTGCCCCAGCAAAGGTAGCGGGAGCAAAAAGAATCGTTGCCTGCAGCCCAGCCAATTATGAAGGCGGCATCCATCCGGCAGTTTTATACGGCTTGCTCCGCTCCGGTGCTACAGACATTTTTGCAATTGGCGGTGCGCAGGCAATTGCGGCCATGGCATATGGAACCGAATCCATCCCGGAAGTGGATATCATCGCTGGGCCAGGAAACCGGTTTGTAGCAGAAGCAAAACGCCAAGTGTTCGGTAAAGTGGGCATAGACCTTATTGCTGGACCGAGTGAAGTGATGGTTTTTGCTGATGATTCCGCATCACCTGTGAAAATAGCGGCCGATTTACTTGCACAAGCTGAACACGATCCGTACGCACGGGCCATTCTTGTCACAACTTCCCGAACGGTTGCCGAAGAAACTGAAAAAGAAATCGAAGGCTTTTTGAAAACCTTCTCACCATCTTCCCCTGCACACGAATCATGGGAAAAAAGAGGGGAAATCATTTATGCAGATTCATTTCAAGAAGGACTGGATATTTGCAATGATTATGCCATTGAACATTTACATTTGCATATCAATAATAGCCGCGAATTGATGGATAAACTAAATAACTATGGATCATTGTTCCTTGATGAAGGCAGTTCAGTCGTCTTCTCTGACAAAGTCTCTGGAACGAACCATACATTGCCGACTCAAAAAGCAGCAAGATATACCGGGGGACTTTGGGCAGGAAGTTATGTGAAAGTCATGACACATCAGGAAATCACAGGCCAAGGCATTCAATTCCTGGCATCCCATGCGGAAGATCAATCAGAAATCGAAGGCTTGGAAGGCCATAAATTATCGGCAACTGTCAGGTTGACATGAGTGTGCTCTAAATGATAGAAATTGCTGAAAACGCATTCAATTAGTGGTGCAGCCGCTAGAATAAATGGATACTCCCATTCTGCCTGAAATGTCGGGTGGATGGGCTGTATCAACCCTGGAAAATATATGAAAATATGTGTAATCACTAAGAGCATCGCCTTTCTGTCCAGTGGGGCGAAAGGGAGGGGAATGAAAGGGTGGAATATATGAACAAAACTAATAAAATTAATAATCGAAAAGAAACCATCTTATTCTTTATCATTAGCTTGTTGTTCTTTGTCACCATTACGGCATTTGATCCATTTATCTCCTCTTATGCTAAAGATCTTGGGTTCGATTCAGTTATAATAGGCAGTATTATCGGAATATCAGGGATTGTTGCTTTATTGACACGACTTCCGATAGGTGTATTTTCGGATATGCTGCATAAACGAAGATTATTTATCCAAATGGGGTTGCTGATAACCATCGTAATGTGGACGCTAGCCTTTTTCATACCAAGTTCAACAACATTGTACCTTGGGAAAATTTCGGACGGTTTAACTGGTTCCACCTGGGTTATTTACAATGTTATGTTCGCCTCTTATTTTGGAGTGAGGGAAGCTGCAAAAGCCGTAGCGATATTGGGTGTTGCATCGCCGGTTGGCTCCATCCTCGGGACAACCATCGGTGCATTAGTGGCCAATAGCTATGGGTATCGGTATAGTTTTTTAGTAGCGGTGGCCGCCGCCATACTAGCGCTTGTTTTAACTTTTTTCACAAAAGACCTCAGTATTAAAGGGGTAAAAGTAAAATACGATAAGAAAATACTTGTCGAGCAAATCACCGATAAAAAAATCTGGGTCATTTCGGTTTTGGCAACGATTGCTTTGATGGTCACCATTGGAACAAGGGATACATTCACACCTTTAGTTGCAACGGACCTTGGAGCAAATCCACTCTTGATTGGCATGCTGGCAAACACTCACCTGGTGATATATGGTTTAGCGGCTGGATTATGCGGAGCCCTTTTTTATAAAAAAATCGGTTTAATGAACACGGCGATTTTGGGAGCGGTTTTACAAGGGGTCATCATCATATTGATTCCTTATGCTGAAAATTTAACGATGCTTTTTCTACTACAGGCATTTCAAGGTTTCGGTTATGGGCTGATCTTTACGGTTGTCACTTCCTGGGCTGTTGAAAATATTCCTGAGATTAAACAATCCACGAGAATGGGCTTGTTCCAAAGCTTATATTCTGCTGGAATGTTTTTAGGACCCGTCCTGATTGGCATCTTGATCGAAGTGTTTTCAAGATCAACAGGCTACTTGATCATGGGGGCATTATCAATTGCTTCAACCATTCTTATTAAAACTTCCATAAAACGCTCAAAAAAAGAAGCTACAAATGAAGAATATCCTCTTGAAGAGATGCTGATGGAAAGAAAATAGATTCCTTGAACAGGCAAGGGTAAAAGGAGCAGACCTTAACGGGTTTGCTCTTTTTTATTTTGACTGTTTTTAAAGTTCAACTTCATGTAATCAATAAAATGCATGCAGGTTTTCTTAATGGCCATAATGATTTTTATTCCCAAAATTTCATTAATATTGACGGTATCAATCTCTGACTTTATCATTACAACAGGATAATGATAATCATTTTCAATTATGTGTTCGTTTGATAAGAAAGTAAATAGGTATAGATGTAGGAAAGGGTGCAAAAAATGAGAGAATCTAGAAAAGTAAGAACATTTGGGGGAGGAGCGTTAATCCTGTTATTTGCGATTATGATGATGTTAACAGGATGTAATAATTCTCAAAAAACAACAGAAGCAGAGAAGACATCTACCGAAACAAGTAATCAAGAAATAAGGACGATTAAGCATGAAATGGGAGAAACGGAAATTAAAAATACTCCTAAAAAAATAGTTACGCTTGAGTTATCTTTCGTTGATTCTTTAAATGCCCTAGGGATAAAACCTATCGGGATTTCAGATGACAACAAAAAAGATATGATTACAAAACTTGTAGGTCAAGAAATGGATTATACTTCTGTTGGAACACGTGAGCAGCCTAATTTAGAGGTTATCAGTTCTTTACAGCCGGATTTAATCATTGCAGATGCTGAGCGGCATAAAGGGATTTATAAAGATTTACAGCAGATTGCTCCTACCGTTGTCTTAAAAAGTCGTGAATCTACATATCAAGAAAATTTGGATTCTTTTAAAACGATCGCTAAGGCAGTAAATCAGGAAGATGCTGCAGAAAAAAGATTGAGCGAGCATGAAAAAACGATTAAGGAACTTAAATCAAAACTTACAGTTGATTCAAATATGACGGTTTTACCTGCAGTTGTACGAGATACTTCATTCCAAGCTCATACTTCTTCTTCTTATGATGGAGAATTGCTGGAACGCATGGGATTGAAAAATGCCATTCAGCAGGAACAGCCACATGCCGAGATGAATCTGGAGCAGCTTGTCGAGATTAATCCGGATGTGCTGCTTCTAGCGAACAATGAGGGTAAGTTACTTACTGATGAGTGGAAAGACAATCCTCTTTGGAAAAACTTGAAGGCTGTAAAAAACGGACAGGTGTATAGTGTTGATCGAGATTTATGGACGAGATACCGTGGTGTTGTATCGGCAGAGGCCATTGCTAAAGACACTTTAAAAATGCTTGGTGAATAATAGAGGAACAAAAGCGAAGTAAGAGAACACATTCTTACTTCGCTTTCCATTAGTATCAAATCTTTGTTAGGAAGTGTGTTGTATAGTCAATGGAAACTGTAGTTAGAAGTAAACTGAAAGTGTATTCTACAGCTATCGCTGGAATCGTTTTGCTGATTATAGGAGTACTGACGAGTATTTCTGTGGGAGCGGCCGATATTGATGCATCAATGGTTTTGAAGTCTTTTTTTGAGGTCGACTCTTCCAAGGAACAGACGATTATAAGGACTCTTCGATTGCCCCGAGCTTTAGTTGGAGCATTGGTCGGTGCTAATTTAGCGGTGGCGGGTGCTCTCATGCAGGCAATTACCCGGAATTCATTAGCTTCTCCACAAGTGTTTGGTGTTAATGCCGGTGCCTCATTTTTTATTGTGTCAGCTTTTGTTTTCTTTCCTAACCTTTCTTCCGTCTCTCTAGTTTGCGTTGCATTCATTGGTGCAGCAGTGGGAGGGATGGCGGTCTATTCTTTTGCTTCGGGAGGAGGAATGACACAAGTAAAGCTGGCATTGGCTGGAATGGCTGTTCACTTTTTTTTATCTTCTTTAACGCAAGGCATGATCATCTTTAATGAACAAGCGAAAGATGTGCTCTACTGGTTAGTCGGGTCTATTAATGGGAAAACATGGGCGCACGTAAACATGATTCTTCCTTGGTCTCTTTTCGGGCTAGTTGTAGCTGTCTTGTTCTCTCGATCTGTTTCTATCCTTGTCTTAGGAGAAAATATGGCGCAGGGACTTGGGCAACGGGTGTATCGAATCCGTATTTTAGCAGGAATTTTGGTGATCATATTGGCAGGATCTTCGGTTGCCGTCGCAGGCCCAGTGGGCTTTGTAGGATTGATCATTCCTCATATCGTCAGGAGACTGGTGGGCGGGGATTATCGAAGAATCATCCCTTTTTCTGCATTATTCGGTGCTTTGCTCTTAGTTTACGCAGATATTCTCGCTCGGTTTATCGCTTATCCTTTTGAGTCGCCGGTAGGAATCGTAACAGCTATGATCGGTGCGCCATTCTTCCTTTATTTAGCGAAGAGGGGGAGGAATATTAAGCAATGAAACTAAAACGGACATTTGGGTTGAAATCAACTTTGCACCCTTTTTCTATTATCCTATTGCTGACGGTTACCATGCTGATTTTATCATTGGTGAGCCTGGGCTTAGGGGCGATTTATATCTCACCTTTAGAAATTCTCCAAAATTTCCTTGGAAATGGCATGCAAAGTCAGGCATTCATTCTGCACAACTACCGTATACCACGTATTTTAATTGCCGTGATAGTTGGGGCCGGATTGGCAACGGCAGGAGCCATTCTGCAAGGAGTCCTTAGAAATCCATTGGCTTCTCCCGATGTGATTGGGGTAACAAAGGGGGCCGGTTTGGCAGCTGTTATAGTCATTGTTTTATTTCCGCAATCGCCCATCATGATACTGCCTCTTTCAGCTTTTATCGGAGCGGCGGTCATGGCGGCAATTTTGATGATTTTCGTTTATAAAAAAGGAGCTCAACCAAATACAATAGCTTTGGTGGGAATTGCTTTAGGGGCCATATGTCAAGCGGGCATAGAGTATTTCATGGTCAAGTTCCCGGATGATGTAAATACGACACTGCTGTGGTTGACAGGCAGTCTATGGGGAAGAGGATGGGATCAAGTATTCATTTTGCTTCCATGTCTTGTCCTTGTCCCGGTATTGATTGCATTAACTTCAAAAATGGATGTACTGAGCCTTGGCGACGATATAGCTACAGGTCTCGGTGAAAGATCGAAATTACTGCGTTATATATTGTTATGTGTTTCTGTCATTTTAATCGGAGTCTGTGTAGCAGCGGTTGGTTCCATCGGGTTCATTGGTTTAATTGCCCCCCATATTGCCCGGAGAGTGGTAGGGTCAAAATTCAAGGTTCTGCTTCCTGCTTCAGCTCTTTTCGGTTCTATCTTTCTGCTCGTTGCCGATAGCCTGGGAAGAGGGTTATTCCCTCCAATAGAAATACCCGCCGGAATTATCACTGCGGTGATTGGGGTGCCATATTTTTTATATCTATTACGCCGTGAACGAAAAATAACATAAGGAAGGCTGAATATCATGACAACATTATCAGCAGAGCATCTTTCCCTCTCTTATGGGTCAACTCAAATCATTGATAATATCGATTTAGAAATTCCTGAAGGTAAGATCAGTATAATCATAGGTTCCAATGGTTGTGGCAAATCCACCATTCTACGGTCTCTAGCTAGATTATTAATGCCACAGCAAGGCACGATCTATTTAGATGGAAAAGCGATTCATCATCAATCTTCCAAGGAAGTGGCAAAGAAATTGGCTATCTTACCCCAAGCTCCGGAAGCTCCTGAAGATATAACCGTTAAAGAACTATGCTATTATGGCAGGCATCCGCATAAAGGCTTATTTTCCAGGCAAACCCCGGAAGATCATGCCATTGTCGACCGTGCATTATCAGCAACAAAAATGACGGAGTTTGCTGATCGGACATTGGATGCATTATCTGGAGGACAAAGGCAAAGAGCCTGGATTTCGATGGCTTTAGTACAAGAAACCGACCTATTATTGTTAGATGAACCGACAACCTATCTAGACTTAGCGCACCAAATTGAAATATTGGAATTACTGCGCGATTTAAACGTAACTTATGGGCGTACGATTGTTATGGTTCTGCATGATCTAAATCAAGCGGCACAGTATGCCGATCATCTGATTAGCATCAAGAAGGGGAAAATCTATAAAGAGGGACCGCCTGAAACGGTATTTACAAAAGATATGATCAAGGACGTCTTCAGACTGGAATGCTGTATTATTGAAAACCCTGTTGATCAAACGCCTCTTTGCATTCCTATTGGCTTATCTCAAGATTAGATATAATAAAATGGGAAGCAAGAAAACATCAGGGGGATTTCAATCCCCCTGATGTTTTTTTATCTTATTTATTCCCTGGAGCAGGTTGATCGACCCCTTTAATTCTATGTCTATGCCCATCATCTTCCGTTGTGTAAAAGTCGTAATAATGGACGTGCATTCCATTTCCAACCGGAATGGGTGGTCCCGAATATGCCTTATAATAATGGGTATGTCCATCCTCAAATAATACATATCCTTCAGTATAATGAATATGTTCTCCCTCTTGTGATGGAATGGGCGGGGATGTTACATCTAAACATTGATGGACATGGCCGTCCGCTATGGAAGTATAATCAACAGATCCATGATTATGATGTGGTACAAACCCAGATACAAAATCATTTTTTCCTACATTATTCAGTCTCTTCACCCCTTGTACATGAATAAACAAACGTTTTATAAACCATATGCTTGGAACAATAAGAAGATTCTTAACGTCAAGTTTATGGAAAGGGGTAAAAAGCGGAAAACCAGGATACATGAACAGTTAAGTTTTTTAGAATACTGGCCAGTGGGATCAGTTTAAATGATAAAATAGATAGACTTATATTATTAAAGGAGACTTATTATCTTGGAAGCCAAATGTGTTAAATTCTATGAGTTTGGGAATCCGCAAAAGGTTTTAAAAGTTGAAAATAAACTTATTCAAAAACCTTTCGAAGGGGAAGTCCTCGTTCGGATGAGCACACGTCCCATTAACCCGTCTGACTTGCTGCCCATTCGCGGTGCATATTCCCACCGAATTCCCTTGCCTTCCATCCCTGGTTATGAAGGGGTCGGCATTGTCGAAGAGGTGGGTCCATCGGTTTCGAAAGAGCTGTTAGGCAAGCGTGTTCTGCCTTTGCGCGGTGAAGGGACCTGGCAGGATTATGTTAAAACATCTGCGGAGCTGGCCATCGTCATTCCGGATTCGATTGAGGACCATATTGCAGCGCAATTATATATAAATCCGATAACCGCATGGCTAATCTGTACAGAGGTATTAACATTGAAACCGGATGATGCATTACTCGTAAATGCTTGCGGATCTTCCATTGGCCGTGTACTTGCCCAGTTATCCAAGATTCTTGGATTTAAGCTGATTGCTGTAACGAGAAACAATAAGTATATGGAAGAACTGCTTAAACTTGGTGCTTCATATGTGATCGATACGTCCCGATCATCATTGCATGATACAGTGATGGAATGGACGAATGGGCGCGGAGCGAAAGCAGCCATAGATTCAGTGGGCGGCATCGATGGTTCAGAGCTAGCTTTTTGTGTTCGGCCTAATGGCATCTTATTGACGATTGGCCTTTTATCAGGACAGTCTGTAAATTGGGCAAAAATTTCACAAAGGACAAAAGTGAATGTTAAAATGTTTCATCTTCGGCATTGGAATCAGCAGGCTTCCGTTCAAACTTGGCATGAAACGTTTAACCTTTTGATGGGTTTCATTGCTGATGAAAGGTTGAAATTCATGATGCCGGATTCCTACTACAGCCTTCAAGATGTGCAAGAAGCCATAAATGTCACGGGCAATAGAGGGAAGATTTTTTTAAGCAGCTGATCTTGCATGCTGAATTGCAATGGTGGTTTGCTGATTGAACGGATATATTGAGGGAAGCATTCATCTTGGAGCACTTCCAATAGGTTCCTAAGGTAAATGAAAATGGCCCCTGATAATATGGAATTACTTGATTACCTGTTTGGTTCTAGTTTAGAATGCGGAATAGAACATGTTGATGCATGAGACGACTTTGGAGGAAATACTTATGAAAACAATATATATGAATGCTACATTTTTTACTATGGACAAGGAAAATCAAATCTTTGAAAACGGCATGATGATTGTACAGGATCATACGATATCCTACATCGGCCAGCATGTTGAAGAACAATTGGCAGATGCAGACCAAGTGGTCAACCTTGGCGGTAAATGGATTATGCCAGGCCTTGTGAATGCCCATTCGCATATTGTAATGACCCTTTTACGCGGTATCGGGGACGATATGCTGCTGAAGCCATGGCTTGAAACGAAAATATGGCCGATCGAAAGCCAGTTTACAACGGAAATCGCCGCTGTAAGTTCACAGCTTGGCATTATGGAAATGATGAAATCAGGAACCACGACATTTTCGGATATGTTTAATCCTAATGGAATTGATGCAGGTGCTGTAATGGAGACGATCGGCGAAACAGGAATGCGCGGAGCCTTTTCCTACACGATCTTCAGCTTGGGTACGGAAAAAGACCAAAAAGCGAACCTCATGGGGGCTGAACAGTTTTCAAAAAACTATAAAACATTTGCCGATGGCCGCCTGACTACAATGGTCGCACCACATAGCCCATATGCCTGCACACCTGAAGCGATCATGGAAAGTGCACGGATTGCAAAAGAGAATGATTTGATGGTGCACATTCACGTATCGGAAACGGACTTTGAAATCCTCGACATCGAAAAACGTTACGGGTCCCGTCCAGTCGAGCACCTTCGCCGTCTAGGGCTGTTCGATCAGCCTACAGTGATGGCACATGGTGTGGTTCTCAATGATGAAGAGCGGGCGATCCTAAAACAGCATGATGTTCGCGTTGCCCATAATCCAATCAGTAACCTGAAGCTCGGATCTGGAATAGCAGACGTAGTCAGCCTTCTAGATGCAGGCATTAAAGTGGGAGTGGCAACAGATGGCGTCGCCTCCAATAATAACTTCGATATGTTCGAAGAAATGAGGACAGCTGCATTACTGCAAAAAGGAATCTATAAGGATGCCACTAAATTCCCTGCCCAAACGGCACTCGCCATGGCCACAAGAATGGGAGCCGAAGCAGTAGGCATGGGCCATACAGGATCACTGGAAGCTGGTAAAAAAGCAGATTTCATCACCATTTACCCATATGACAAAGAACATCTGCAGCCGCTGAGTGAAGCCTATTCGCACCTGCTTTATGCAGCACGCGGAAATGATGTATGTGATGTATACATTGATGGCAAAAACGTCGTGAAAGATGGCCGCTGTTTAACGATCGATGAAGAAAAAGTAATAGCCGAAACCAATCGTCTGCAAGGTACCCTATCACGATAACGCTGATGGGAAAACAGAAGAAGGAGCTGCAAATGGCAGCTCCTTTTTTATGGATTAAGTGACGGGGCGAAAAATGGTGTATGTCGAATTAATCTGGTTGTAGGTCGGAATAAATTGGGTGTAGGTCGAATTATTTTGATGTAGGTCGGAATAATCTGGTTGTAGGTCGAATTCACCCACTGATGGCCATATTATTCCGTTTTAGTCAGGAATGATTCTATCAAATGGCAGTCATAAGGGAATTACCGCTAGTATTATGGTATAAATAGATCTTAACATTTAGAAAGCCGTCGTGAGTCCAGTTTCTTGGAAATATTGAAACAAAGGAATCCGGTAGAAAATATTAATAAGAAAATAGGTATCGCAAAAACTGTTAAAAACGAAAAGACGAAAAAAATGCTGCTGACCGCCAATATTAACCAACTGATAATCAGCAAGCAACTGGATAAAAAATCTTTGACAGCATGGATCATGAATTTCACCACCCTAGGAAGATCTATGTATTAATATACATAATTTTACAATTGTGTTGTTTCGGCTGATCATCCTTCATTCACACCACGATGAAAATGCTTTTTCATGACATAGCCAAAAAAGGAAGCAAGCATTTGTTGAAACAGCATGCCAAGTACAACGGGTACCGCGACGGCAGCAGGGAAATAGGTGGTTGCAAGAACGGCTCCAGCACTGATGTTTCGCATACCGCCTGTAAATGTCAAGGTGATGATATCCGCCTTATCCCATCTTAAATTTGCGCCGACCATCCAAGAAATGGCATAACCAGAAGCAGCTATGAACAAAACCAAGAAGGCCATGATCATTAATTTCTTATCGAACTGGGTTAAGTAAGGCGCGATTTTTGAACTGTTCAATATGACTACGATTCCAACGCTTATCTTGGAAAATGGAGCTAAGCGGGGGGATAGTGTATACTGTATCTTCCCTTTTGTAGCTTGATTCAAGAACATGGCAAGCATGGAGGGAAGAACGACCATTCCGATCAATCCTTTCACCATCGACCCCAAATCCATTTCAATCGAACCGCCTCCAAAAAAGGAAACGCTATAAGGAACGATGAATGGCGAGAGTAGGGTGTCTATCAAGATGATGGTTAGGGCAAGTACGGCATTCCCATTATAAATGGATACCCAGATCATACTGGTGACACCGGTTGGAATCACTACAGCCAGGACTAGGCCGGTAATTGTGAAAGCATCACCATGAAACACTAAATGGCCGAGACCAAAAGCCCAAACAGGCATAAATATATGAAGGATGATCAATACGATGAAAACAGGTAAAGGGTGGGTGACTGCCTGTTGCAGAGATTTAAAGTTGGAGCCTAAACTTCCGGAAAATGTAATGAAGGCAAATATCCATGGAACAAGAAAGGTGTAATCCATTAGATGTTCGGCCAATAATACCCCAATAACCACGCTTATCGGCGTGATAAGGGGCATAACTCTATCCAATTGTTCATTTATTGTTTTCAGCATCATCCATCCACTTCCTGAGCAAAGTAAATTCTATTAAGTAAGTTTACCATATTCCTAAAAATATATTTTGTAAGACAAGCAATTTGTCTATTTATTTTTTCTGGATTTTAAAAGATCTGGTGAGGGATTCCTCGTTCCTATTACTATCACTGCCCTGGAACTCGCATCGTTCCAAAAAGGGCTTCAAGCTTTCCACGACGGATGGTTCTTTAAAAGGAGGTTTTAGGCAGGATTGTTCGATGCAGCGTTGTATATTCATCGAAAAATAGTTTAAAGTAGAGGAGAGAGGTGAAAGAAATGTCAGAAAAGGTTTCCAGTATCATGTGGTTTAGTCTTGCCGTACAAGCCCTGCTTGTTCTTGCTGATCATGATGGATTATGTAATAGTAATAAATTGGCCGTTAAGCTTGATTCGGAGTCAGGTTTTCTTAGAAAAATATTAAGTAATTTAGTGAAGGCAGGGCTGATTCAAGCGAAGGAAGGCAGGGATGGGGGATATTCACTTGCCAAAAATCCCGAACAAATCATTCTTGCAGATATATACTCTGCAATTAAATCCGAACCTTTTTCAAAAGGCTTTCTTGATGTGAATGATAAACAATGCTTCCAACCATCTTCCCGCGAAGCGTTATGCGGTTTGAAAAACGAGATGGAGAGCTGGATTATACAAGGCTTGGAACAAAAGACGATTGCTGATTTACTATCTAAATCTTAATGTGAAAAACGAAATTGACAGGGTTTCGTTTTTATTTAACTGTATTTGACAAAAGAACAGTATGAGTTATATACTGTTCCTGTGTTAATTACAGTTAAATGGAGGTCATTATAAATGGCAAAAAATATAATGAGTAAAGAAGAGTACCTAAATAAATCGAAAGAATTGAATATACCGTTTGAAAAGCCAAAAGTCCTTAATGATACGGATTTCATTACGGTAGCTAAAGAACGGAGATCTGTTCGCCAGTACGATGCTGAATACGTTATGACTGAAGATGAAATTCGTGAAATCCTGGATATTGCGATTCAAGCACCATCTTCTTCCAACTTGCAGCCATGGAGATTCCTTGTGATTCAAGATAAGCAAACCCAACAAGAATTGCTTCCCATCGCAAATAACCAACAACAAATCGTCGATGCATCTGCTGTCATTGCCGTTTTAGCTGATATAGAAGGTTACAAAAATGCAGAGCGGATTTATGGTGAATTAGTCAATAAAGGGATCATGCAGAATGAAATCAAAGAGCCATATGTTGCCTCCATTCTGCATAATTACGGTAACTTTTCCGCTGAAAAGGCTTTAAGCGTAGCCATGATTGACGGTGGCTTGGTTTCCATGCAGATCATGTTAGCCGCAAAAGCAAAAGGATATGATACAGTCCCAATGGGAGGGTTTGATGAAGCCAAGTTTGTGGATGCATTCAATGTACCGGAAAACTTCAAACCGGTCATGTTAATTTCCATTGGAAAAGGAACTAAAGCAGGGTTTGAAAAAGTCCGTTTGCCACTCGATACTATATTGACTTGGAATAAATACTGAGGAACAAACTAAGTAAAAGGATAGCTAAAATTCGCTATCCTTTTTTTCATGGTTTGAGTTTGGCTCTGAAAATCATTTAATCTCGCAAGCGATAAATGAATATGTTACAATTTTTCCAGATATTTCTTTGGAATGTCTCCTCAAAAGTCCCCGACCGCAAAAGGATCTTTAAGGGGATAAACAGAGCAAAAGAATTGCGCTGCAAGCCAATAATTGGTTTAGCCGTTCACAATGGATGGGAGGGAGTCCTTATGAAGAATATGAAAAGTGAAGTGTTTTCGTGGGTGAAATCCATCTTATTCGCGTTAATGATCGTGTTCATTTGCCAACAGTTTTTATTTACGCCAGTCACAGTAAAAGGTGAATCAATGGAGCCGACTTATGAGAATGATGACCGGATCGTGGTAGCTAAACTCGGAAAGCCGGAGCGCTTCGATATGGTCGTATTTTATGCTCCGGACGCGGAAGAGAATTATATAAAAAGGGTGATCGGTTTACCAGGTGACAGTGTCGAAATGAAAGATGATGTCTTATATATCAATGGGAAAAAGTATACAGAACCATATTTGAAAACAAAAAAAGGCGAAATTCCGCCTGAAGAAAATCTGACTGAGAATTTCACCCTGAGTGATTTACTTGGGAAATCCAAGGTACCTGCGGGTCATTTATTTGTCATGGGGGATAATCGAAGGAATAGTTGGGATGGAAGAAGATTTGGTTTTATTTCAGAAGAATCACTTGTGGGCAAAGTGAAATTTCGCATCTACCCATTAAATGAAATGGGAGTGCCGAAGTGAATGGATCACAGTGACCACAAGTAAAAGCTTAGAGGATAATTATATGGACTAAGTTGCATTTATAGCAGATGATGGATAGGAACCTTTTCCTGTGGTTAAGGTTTTTCATTTTGGATTGTGGGGGGTATTAATATGACGAAAGGGTTAGCTGCCATCTCCATCCCGATGCTGGATGAAGAAATGGGACGGCAGGTTAAAGGCCATGTCGATTCGCTGACGGTTCCTCAAGGAAGCTTAGGACGGCTTGAAGAATGGATAATCGAATTGGCCAAGATGACAGGGGAGGCATTTCCGGACATTTCAAAACCGGGGGTGATTGTGTTTGCAGCCGACCATGGAATTACGGAAGAAGGGGTTTCGGCTTATCCAAAAGAAGTGACGGAACAAATGGCTCTCAATTTCCTGAATGACGGTGCGGCCATCAATGTATTAAGCAGGGCGATAGATGCTTACTTGGACATTGTCGATATAGGGATCGATGCAGATATCGAAGCACCGGGATTAACTTCGAGAAAAGTCCGCTATGGAACTCGAAACTTTTATAAGGAAGAGGCGATGACAAAGGAAGAAGTAATTCAAGCGCTTGAAATTGGATATGACCGTGCAGAGAAAATGATTGCCCGTGGAGCGAACTGCCTGATTCTTGGTGAAATGGGAATCGGAAATACGACTTCCAGTACCGCCATCATCTCCATCGTAAGCGGGAAAAGCGTCGACTCACTAGTGGGGCAGGGAACAGGATTGAAGTCAGAAGGCATTTTACATAAGAGAAGAATAATTGAAGAAGCGATTTCATTAAGAAATCCTAATCCTGATGACCCAATCAATATTTTGATGAATATCGGTGGATTCGAAATTGCAGGTATGGCAGGGGCCATGCTTGCAGCAGCGAATAACCGTATACCGATTCTTGTTGATGGTTTCATTACAACCACGGCTGCTGTATTGGCAAACCTTATTTCCGGACGTGCAGCCGATTATATGTTTGTTGGACATCGATCTGCAGAACCGGGTCATGGAACGGCCATAGAACTGCTTGAAAAGGAGCCGATCCTTGACCTGGGAATGAGAATTGGGGAAGGAACAGGGGCTGCCCTGTCATACCCCATCCTTAAGGCAGCGACATTGGTCATTAAAGAAATGGCAACATTTGAATCTGCAGGTGTGTCAAATAAGTAAGGAATAGGAGACCTTCGATACGCTGGTCTCCTATTGATATAGGCTAAAAAAGGTGGATGCTGCAGTGGAATATTCTTTCATCCAACTGTTAATTAATGGGCAGATGATCTTTATATTTCTTCATTTTCCTGACGACTGAAGGCTGGCTGATACCTAAGAATTTAGCCATTTCATATGTGGACTTACATTGTTTACTCGCTTTCATCATCATCCATTTTTCGACTTGTTCGAGGGCTGTATTGAGATCACTATCATCAACCATCATATTGTCGATCATTAGGGTATCATCTATTTTCTCCAAAGATTCTTGTCCATGGAAATGGGAGGGGAGAAAGCCTGGGAAAATGATGGAGTCTTCCGAGGTCAAAATGAGCCGTTCAATCAGGTTTTCCAACTCACGCACGTTTCCTGACCATTTATGCTGAATCAGTATTTCGTAAGTGGAAGGATGCAATTTCTTATCTGACTTATATTTCTTGTTGATGATTTCGAGATTATGATTGATTAAGATGGCAATATCTTCTTTTCTTTCGCGCAATGGCGGTATATGGATGGGAATCACATTTAAGCGGTAATACAAATCTAACCTGAATGTTCCCTTTTCCACCATTTCCTCAAGGTTTTGATTGGTTGCCGTTACAAGCCGAAAATCGATCTTATGCTCTTTTTTTCCGCCCACTCTTTTAAAGGTCTTCTCTTGCAGGACATTTAATAATTTCACTTGCATATCCAGGGGAAGCTCCCCGATTTCATCCAGAAATAAGGTTCCGTTATCCGCTTGTTCGACCAGCCCCTGCTTCCCCTGCTTCTGCGCACCGGTGAAGGATCCCGCTTCGTATCCAAACATTTCAGACTCAAAGAGACTTTCTGGGATGGTACTGCAGTTGACTTCGATGAATGGCTCTTTGCTGCGGTAACTCTGATTATGAAGCCGGCGGGCGAAGACGCTCTTTCCCACACCGGATTCCCCAAGAAACATGACCGTTGCATCGGTTTTGGAAACACGGTGTATCGTTTTGGAGATTTGCCGCATTTCCTTGCTGCGATAGATCAGCTCCTCCTGTTCCCTAAGTTCCTCGACCTCCGATTGGTATTCTTGAATCTTTTTCTCTAGTTGACCGTACTGATCCTGGAGGTTCCTGATTTCAGTTTGATCTTGGGCATAGCTGACGACACGAATCAATTCACCATTACCATCAAAGATGGGATAGGCAGTCGACATGACGATTTTTCCCGTCTTCGTTTGCTGCATGATCTGGACAGGTGTTTTCTCTTTCAATACCATGGCGGAAATCGAAGGTGAAAGGATTCCTTCCGTTTCGAGCTGGTAAACGGATTTCCCAAGATAATGTTCGGGTTCAATTCCATATATCCACCAATGGTTAGGATTCGTGAATAAAATGAATCCTTTTTCATCGGTCACGGTAATATTGTTATTGGATGTGTTGATTATGCATTCCAAAACTCTTTTGACATTGTTATCACTCATCATTTTCCCCCTTATCCACTGTTCCGGTGATTCAAATATAAATCAAAAACAGAGCTGAAATCAAGAATTTTCAGATATTTTGATTTGGAATTGAATCATTTTTTAAGAGAGCATGCCTGCGATAATCTCACTTCCTTCATACATCAAAGCTAAAAGTAGAGTAATAGAATAGTGAAACTACCTTAAGTATATGGAGACTTACGGTTAACCTACTTATGTTTGGGTATAAATATAGTAAAGAGTAATCGATTGAAGGAGTGATTGAATTGGCTTTGAACAGAACCGTGGGACAATATTTATACGACTGCTTAAAAGCAGAAGGCATTACAGAGATTTTTGGTGTGCCTGGAGACTATAATTTCTCATTGCTAGATACTTTGGAAGATTACGATGGGATTGAGTTTATTAATGGACGAAATGAACTCAATGCTGGATACGCAGCGGACGCTTATGCCCGGGTGAAGGGCATGTCGGCACTCATCACCACCTTTGGTGTCGGTGAAATGAGCGCATGTAATGCGATTGCTGGCGCGTACAGTGAAAATGTGCCGCTCATACATATTGTCGGCTCGCCAAAGTCCATGATGCAACAGGAGAAGGAGCTTGCCCATCATACGTTAATGGACGGGGATTTTGATGTTTTCCGTAAGGTTTATGAGCATATCACCAGTTATACAGCAATTCTTACACCAGAAAACGCAGCTAGGGAGATACCTGCTGCAATCCGAGTCGCGAAAGAAAAGAAAAAGCCCGTTTATTTGGTAGTGGCTATCGATCTCGTTGAAAAACCGTTGCTTTCCCACAGTGAGACTTCTGAAAATGTGGCCAAATCGAATGTAGATGGGTTGCAGTCAGCAGTAGAGCATATAAAAGGTATGTTAGAACATGTAAACAAAGCGGTTCTGCTTGTCGACGTGAAAACCCTTCGTTACAACCTGCAGAAACCCGTAATGCAGCTCGCCGAGAGGTTAAACGTTCCAGTTGCATCATTAATGCAGGGAAAAAGCGGATTTGATGAGAGCCATCCCCAGTATATTGGTGTATACGGCGGAGCTTTCGGATGTAAGGATGTAACTCAGACTGTTGAAGAAGCGGATTTCATCATAGCCGTTGGTGCTGTTTGGTCAGACGTCAATACTTCCAAAGGTACAGCAAAGCTTGATCATTTGAAAATGGTGGAAATTCAACCTGACACATTAAAAGTGGGAGCAGCCAGTTATCTGAATGTCAGGGCGGAGGATATTCTAAATGCGCTTCAGGACATTGGCTACCGGCAGAAAGAATCTTTTGGAAACATCTCGTTTCCTTATGACACAATGGTGGAAGACCCCTCAGCACCACTGGAAGCGGCTTCCTATTATCCTCGGTTTCAGCAAATGTTGAAGGAAAATGACATTGTTGTCACGGAAACAGGAACATTCTCTTATGGAATGTCACAGGTCAGGTTGCCGAAAGGGGCAACCTACATAGCTCAGGGAGGCTGGCAAAGTATCGGATATGCGACGCCCGCAGCTTTCGGTGCTTGTATAGCGGATAGAAACCGGCGTGTCCTTTTGTTTACCGGGGACGGCTCGATACAGCTGACAGCACAGGAAATAAGCTCGATGCTGGAGAACGGCTGCAAGCCCATCGTGTTCATCCTCAACAATAACGGCTATACGATAGAAAAATTCTTAAACGTAAAAGTCGAGATAGAAAAACAGAAATACAACGAGATACCGGAGTGGGATTATACAAAACTGGCTGAAGCGTTTGGTCAAGAGGCATTTACAGCAAGAGTCGGGACGAATGGTGAACTGGATGAAGCCATTACAAATGCTCAGGACATGAACGGCGATAAACTTTGCCTTATAGAATTGGTCGTAAAAGATCAAATGGACGCACCGGATTATTTGCGAAAAATGAGGCAGTATCTTGAAAAGCAAGAGAAACTTCAGGATTAGTACAGTGTCCACTCCAGGCACTCGCTTTCCGCGGGCGGTCCGGGAGCCTCCTCTGCGGAAAGGGAGCGGATTTCCGAAATCAAGCTGGAACGTTTTTTTAGAAAAAACCTGCAGGCAAACTTGCTCTTCTTATTAGTATACAGTCTGAAAGGTCTTCTGTGATGAAGGCCTTTTTTTGTTGGTAATGTAGATATTGTACTTGCTATATATCTACAAGGCACGATCAAGGACAAGAATGGCAAGCTGTACAGGCAAACAGGATATATCCAGAATGACAATACCAGTATTGGTACCTGTCATTTCAAAATTGAAAACAAGAAATTTTAAACTAAGTGTATTATGAAAATGTCGCGAAGTAAGAGGGAATATACTTTTCCATAGAGAAAACCATTCTTTTTACGCTTGGCAATTTCTGTAGATAAGGGGGCACAAAAACGCGTAAAAATGTATCATTAGCGCGGATAATAGAGTCGAATATAGAAAATCTCAACAATAATCCGCTATTCATAGATCTTATTGAAGAAAAGGTTCATAAAAAGCAAATGGAAATGCAGGAAAGACATTTAACAAAACAGGCAGGTGAGGAAAATGTTATTAAGAAAAGCTTGGTTATTACAACAAACGATGGCCTATCATAGAAAAAAGAAGGATGAAATAGCCCAACGAAAGGAATTATCAAGCTCGGAAGGAGTCCGTATCAGTAAACAACTCAATTATGCGATTATGGAGATGCAAAGGTAATGCGCGAGTGAGGATGGATTCAAAAAAGATAAGGAGAAGAGTTAAAAGCCATAACACCAGTTGGCGGCTATTTGGTATTATGATACGCGAAAAAGCGTGTATGATATTTTATCAAAACACGCTTTTTGCTCTTGATTGTTTATTGCCATCATCACTTAGTTAAGGACTCTGACTGCCTTCACAAAGCTAGGTCCCCAGTAAGAACTGTTAATGTTAGCGTAGGATACACCTTTAGATGTGGAAGCATTCAGCATTTGACCGTTACCGGCATAAATTCCTACATGGTTGATTACACCATCATTATTGGTATCGAAAAATACTAAATCCCCTTTTTGGAGGGATTTTGAAGATACAGACGTACCAACGTGTGATTGTGCCACTGAATTTCTAGGCAAGGAAATACCTGCACTTTTGAATGCCCTTAATGTGAATGAAGAGCAATCAAATACGTCAGTGCGTGAAGTGCTCGCACCGTAAACATACTTGGCTCCCAAGTATTTAGCGCCAGCAGCCAAAACTTGATCCGCTTTGGTCGATTTGGTCGGTTTGGTCGGTTTATTAATTGAAGATGCCGAGGCTTTCCCTGAAACACGGATTGTTTGGCCTATACGAATACGATCTGAATTAGAAATATTAGGGTTTATTTTAAGTAAGGCACTAAGGGAAAGGTTATATCTTTTAGCGATGGTTGATAAGGAATCCCCTAATTTAACCACATAAACATCTGTTGTACTTTTACTATTATCCGGAGTGCTTGTAAGGGTATTAACCTTCAAGACCTGGCCGGGAAAAATAAGAGTACCAGTCAAATGGTTTTTAGACTTTAATTGTTGTACAGTCATATTATTGACTCTGGCGATTTTGTCCAGGGTGTCCCCGGATTTGACTTTATATGTAGCATTTGAAGTACTGTTGTTAGCCGTAGAGCTGGATGCAGGAGCTTGTCCGGAAACACGGATGGATTGGCCAATATAAATGCGATCCGAATTAGAGATGTTAGTGTTTAATTTAAGCAGGGCACTAAGGGAAAGGTTGTATCTTTTAGCAATCTTAGATAAAGTATCCCCCAGTTTAACCACATATTTTTCGGTTTTATTTATATTTTTATCTGTCTGGGTGTTAGGGGTATTGAATTTCAAGATTTGCCCGGGAAAAATAAGATTACTAGTCAAATGGTTTTGAGATTTTAATTGTTGTACAGTTGTATTATTAGCTTTAGAGATTTTATCAAGGGTGTCCCCTGATTTAACTTGATAAGAACCAGCATACGCAGAAGTGCCGGCGATTAGGGTACCTATAATGGTTCCTGCAAGAATGAAAGAGTTTTTCGAATTGTTCATTTAGGAAAGTTCCTCCTGATGTGGTAAAAAAATATGTAGCATTTATATTATAAAGGTAAGGTATATAAAAAACATGACCCATATAAATAAAATTCAACTTTTTCGTCATTTTTCAGGTTATTTTGTAGATCTGTCATATCGAGTGGATTCAAGTGGAAGGGTCATATCCTTAATATCGCTTAAAGAGATAACCAGTCTAAAAGATATTTCATAAATGGAAGTTTTGAGGCAATTAAAAAAAGAAAGGTAAGAATAATATAATATCCTCACCTTTCCATGATGAATTTTTTAATATTGTCTATAAACATAGGGATCGTCAGGTTCAGCGATTTTACTTTGTGATGATACTTTTAGAAGGGGAATGGTTTTCTTGAAAGGCTGATAATAAATGGATTCCAATTCACCTGTCACGGAATACCACTCATCATTTTTTGGATGCATCCCTTCAGGAAATTCGATTAGCATACCGAATACCCCAGAGTCTGCGACACAGTGAATGACCCCAAAACGAAACAGGAATACCTGGTTTTTGGCTAGCTCATCTGAATTGTACGAAAACCCGGTTAACGTTATTTGTTTGCCAGTGAACTTTCCAGGTGAGTAATAGATGGCTTCTAAGTCGTTTAGATAGCTTTCATCGGTTAAATGAAGACTATCACGTTCAACTAAGTCTTTGAGCGAGTTATCCATTAAAGTTAAATAGTCATCCTTGCCATAATAAAGACTCGTATCCGGCTGCAGAAATTGATGCTGGCTATAATCATCTGAGTCATCATACACCGGGAAATGAAATCCTTTTTTTTCTACGATATTCGAGTCCATAGTGGCAACAGGCAAAAAGAGACCGGTGAAAATGGGAATGGCGTATAGGAAGTAAGTCAGGTTCCTTTTCCATTTCTTGTTTTCCTGGGAGTGATCATGTCCGCACTGACAATTAAGACATTCTTCTTGATTACCTTCTTTAAAATATAAGTAGGATCCCATTAACGTGAAAATCGCCAGTATATAGATGGCAATCTGTGAAACATAAGAATATTCCATATTGATGTATTTCGATATATTCCCTGAGGCGTTTAAATGCATGAATAAAAAAGTAAGTCCAAGTAATATGAATAATCTTCCCATAAAAAACACCCTCTTTAAGAAATAAACAATAAAGTCAGGCCTAAGACGGAAATAAATATATAGGCCATCAAACATAAAACGAATTTTGTTTTGAAGGTACCTAAAAGCATGATCGTATTTTTAATATCGAACATGGCCCCAAATACAAGAAAAGCAACTAGTGAAGAGGGCGAGAAGGTACTTCTAAAAGAACTTGCAACAAAGGCGTCCGCTTGGGAACACAAGGACATGACATAGGACAAAGCCATCATGACTACATTCCCGGATAGTTTTCCTTGCCCGATTTCAAGCAATAGGGATGTTTTCAAAAAGGTTTGAATGGCAGCGGCCAGCAGTGCACCAATGATTAAGTATTTTCCAACAGAAAAGAACTCTTCAATCGAGTGTTTAAACATACCCGTTATTTTGCCTTTAAATGTAAGTTTATGGTGATGTATATGTTCGATATGTTCGTGTTTAAGCTGATTTGTCTTGAATTGAAAAGACAGGATGCATGCAATGATCAGGACGACCGCAAATGCAATTCCGCCACGATAGAAAACCATGCTCCAGCTATTGCCAAACGCGATATAGGTGGAAAACAGGACGATCGGATTGAGAATCGGCGCAGAAAGCATAAAGGCGATGGCCGCTGAAAGAGGAACCCCTTTAGCTATCAAACGGCGGGTAATCGGGACGATCCCGCACTCGCAAGCAAGAAAAAAGACCCCTGCACCTATTGCCGATAGAACAGATAAGATCGGATTTTTCGGTATGATTTTTGCAATCATCTCTTCTGACACAAATATTTGGATGATTCCAGATATAAGGACTCCCAGTAAAATGAAGGGAAGGGATTCAATTAGGATACTAATAAAAATCGTATTCATTTGCAAAAGTGCTTGAACGTTCATCATAAACCACCTTCCATATTGCTGACTTAACTATAGTAGGTATGTAGTGGAAGGAAGTCAATTTATTATTACTGGGGTAATAGGCTGGAAGTTGAATAGGGAGGGGAATGGTGGAAATTAGATTATATTGAGGGATGTTGAAAAGGGGACGGAATAGTGAAAGGTTATTAGTAGTCACTATAAAGAAGGGTAAGAATTACTTCAACTAACGCCTTGTTCCTTGATATGTATTTCGTGATGCGAAGGCCATTGTCATTACCCCATAATCAGGCGACTAGGATCTCCCTGCTAATATAATTCCCTTTTCAGAAATCGAATGCCTTGTATTTAGCTGTTCTTACGGACATAGTAAAATCCCCTCAAAGTTGTATTGTGTAACATCCACAGAATTTACACTGTTCACTTAGAGGGGATACTATCATGGTTTTATTTTCGGAACAGCTTTATTAATTAGGTTCTTACGGGATATGAACGGATTGTCGGTAACCCAGAAGCGCCAAGGGTAATCTTTTGCTGCCCCGGAGTTGTCGATTCCGACGCGGGGGCCGCTGGATATGTGTTCAGGCTGTTTTCCGGCAGCTAGATATAGCGGGGGAACCGTAAAAGATCGACCATAATCATCCATGGTGATGCCTAGTGCCTTTGTTAACTTCCCTGGTCCATCGGTCCATTTACGAATATCGGCAATTCCGCGTCTTTCATGCATTAACTCGAGCCCGGAATAGGGTTCAACCGCCCGGATTAAAATGGCTTCCGGATTTTCAGGCCCGCCGCTTACGACATTGACCAGTGTATGTGTGTGCATGACGTATGTATAGATCAATCCGGAATTATCGAACATCACTTCCGTCCGTTTTGTCCTTCTATTTCCAAAACTATGTGCGGCCCTGTCCCCAGGTCCAATATAGGCCTCTGTTTCAACAATGAATCCAGAAGCGGTTCCATCCGCTGTTTCTTTTACAATGAGGCAGCCAAGAAGGGATTTTGCCAGTTCAAGGGTGGGTTGCTGATAAAAATCGGCAGGTAAAATTGAATGGTTTATCTTGTTCATGGTATCACTCCATTTAGTCTCATACAGATAAAATTCCCTTATCGACGAAAAAGAAACATGATGGGATAAAAAAGGCCGGCTGATTATATCAGCCGGTCCCGAGCATATTTTTTAGCCTAATTCTTTTTCTGTTTCTTGATCTTTTTTAATTCGGCCTGAACCCACGGAAAGGGCAACTAATATCCCCGCGGAAACAAAAAAGATACCGGTGATGAAAACACTGGAGAATGCATCGATCCAAGCATTCTCAATCGTTTTTACAAGGACATTGCTGACTTCTGCGGGCATTTTAAGGTTTTCCGGATAAAGCATGATGTTGAATAATGCATCCGTTTTATCAGCTAATGCCTTCAGTGCCTCATGTAATATAGGGTCCTTTTGGCTTACGACCGCATCATCCATATTTTGCTGGAGATTATGATTCATGACAGCATTCAAAATCGTGATGCCCATCGTTCCTCCTATTGATCGGAAGAATGTCGAAGCCGCTGTAACCGACCCTAGCTGTGATTTTGGAAATTCATTTTGAACGGCAATCATCAATGTCGGCATGACAAGACCCATACCTATCCCAAGGATGGCCATGAATGAGTAAGCAGTGAATATGGTCGTACTGCCGTCCATCATACTCATTAGGAAAAAGCCAAGCGTCGCAAAGGCCATTCCAAATGTAAGCACGGTACGAAAACGGAATTTCAACAATAACCGCCCGCCAATGATGCTGGAAAGAATCATACCGATCATCATCGGAGTCATCGTCGACCCCGCTTTTGTTGGTGAAACTCCCAGTACCCCTTGCATGAACAGCGGGACGAACATGATTGCCCCGAACATGCCAAGGCCAAGCAAGAATCCCAAAATATTCGTGGTGGAAAAAACTCTATTTTTAAAAAGGGATAAATCAAGGATCGGTTCGACTGCTCTTCTTTCAAAAATGATGAATAGGGCAATGAAGACAATGGTGCTGCCGAAAATCAAGAGAGATTCTAATGATAACCATTCGAACTTATCACCACCGAAGGTCAAGCCCAGCAGTAACAGGACAATACCAGGTATCAAGGTGAAAATCCCTAGATAATCGATATTCACTTTCTCTGTTTTCCTTATGGCTTCATGTTTCAATCCTACATAAATCAAAATCGCAGATAGTAAGCCCGTCGGTACATTGATCAAAAAGATCCAATGCCAGCTGATATGGTCAACGATCAGGCCGCCCAGAAAAGGGCCGATGACAGAACTTAAACCAAAAAGGGCTCCGAATACACCCTGCCATTTGGCTCTTTGTTCCGCCGAGAATATATCGCCGATTATCGTTTGGGATAAAGGCATGATCATCCCGCCGCCGATTCCCTGCAGCCCCCTGTAGATGATCAACTGCTCCATCGAAGTGGCTGTGGCACATAAAAACGAACCGATTGTAAAAATGATCGTGCCAAGCAGATAAAGGGAACGTCTGCCATATAAATCAGATAGCTTTCCAACAATGGGTACAACAGTCGTTGAGGCTATTAAATAGGCAGTCGTTACCCATGCAAAGATGGTAAAACCATTCAATTCCCCGATAATTGTCGGCATGGCCGTACCAACGATCGTCTGTTCCAATGAACTGAAAAACATTCCAATGATCAATCCTGTTATGACAAGCTTGGTATTGACCGCTTTTTTTTCCATTTGCATAGCATTTCTCCATTCCTATAACTGTATTCCTTATTCGTTTGTGACTAATAGGTCAAAATTATAAATCTCTAATGACCATTTAGTCAACATTTTTTTTTTGCAAAGATTCATCCATATCACTTAAGTAATTCGACCGGAAACCACCAAATCCTTCCTAATTAATGTCTCCAACGTGTTTCCATTTATCATATCCGATATAATAAGAAGGAATATAGTGAACTTATGATTGGAAGTGTAAGATATGAATAAAAAAATCGGATTTATTGGATGCGGCAAAATGGGTAAGGCAATGCTTGAGGGCATGCTGCTTGCAGAGGTCATTTCACCTGAAGGGATCATGGTCAGTACTGCGAGTGTGGAGACCAAAACTAAAATCATCACGAAATATAACGTTAAAGGTACTCTGGATAATAAAGAGGTTGCCAGTTTTGCCGATTTTCTCTTTCTAGGGATCCAACCTGCCATGCATAAGCAAGTGCTTGAAGAAGTGAAGAATCATGTGAAAGAAGACGCTGTGATCATTACTATGGCGGCTGGGATCACTATATCCCTAGTTGAGAGCAACCTTGAAAAACAAGTGAAGGTTGTCCGGACGATGCCAAACACTCCTTCGCTTGTCGGTGAAGGCATGACGGCCATGAGCATTAATGATCAAATTACCGATGCTGATATAGAGGATGTGACTGCCCTGCTGAACAGTTTCGGTAAAACGGAAATCCTCCATGAAGATTTGATGGACGCAGTACCGGCCATCAGCGGTTCGTCGCCTGCATATGTATATATGTTCATCGAGGCACTGGCTGATGGAGGGGTCCGTGATGGCATTCCACGAAAACAAGCATACCGAATGGCAGCACAAGCTGTAATGGGAGCTGCTAAAATGGTACTTGAAACGGAAAGACACCCTGCTGCTTTAAAGGATGATGTCTGCACGCCGGGCGGTTCAACTATAGCTGCGGTAGCGTCTTTAGAAGAGAATCAGCTAAGATCCAGCATTCTACAAGCAATGAAGGCCTGCACGGATAAAACGAAAGGTTTCAGTAAATGAAGAAAGACGGGTTGCCTATTAGCGGGCAATCTCGTCCATTTGCCATTTTCAGAATGTTTTGTGAAAAAGAAGGAGGCTGCATAATGACTGGTTATATAGAAGAATTAAGGAAGATATTGACGGAAGAACAAGTAACGGTGAATGAAACAGTATTGGAGCAGCACAGCCATGATGAATCATATCACACTCCGCACCTACCGGATATGGTCATATATCCAAGGGATACTGCGGAAGTAAGCGCAGTCATGCGTTATGCGAATCAGCATGAAATACCGGTCATTCCATTTGGATTAGGATCAAGTTTGGAGGGGCATGTCGTTCCAGTCAAAGGGGGAATTTCCCTGGATTTGTCCTTAATGAATCGAATATTGGAAATCAGGGAAAATGATTTCCTTGTGAAGGTCCAACCAGGTGTGACAAGGACGCAGCTCAATAAAGAATTAAAAAAATACGGTTTGTTCTTTTCCGTCGACCCTGGTGCCGATGCTACATTGGGAGGGATGGCAGCTACGAATGCAAGTGGGACCACCTCGGTCAAATATGGGATAATGCGCGATCAGGTCAGGGATTTGGAAATAGTTTTAGCAAACGGTGAAGTGATTCATTCCGGAAGCTTAGCGACAAAATCATCTTCAGGCATTCATTTGAATGGCTTGTTTGTCGGCTCTGAAGGTACGCTAGGCGTATTTACTGAACTGACATAAAAGGTATATGGCATTCCTGAAGTCACAATGGCCGGGAGAGCCTCATTCCCAACCGTCGAGCAGGCAGTATCTGCGGTTAATGGGATCATGCTTGCTGGAATCCCGATTGCACGAATTGAATTGGTAGATGCCGAGTCCATAAAAAAAGTTAATCAATTCATGGACAAATCCTATGAAGTGAAACCAACTTTATTCCTCGAGTTTCATGGGAATTTTGCCGGACTGGAACAGGACGTCAAATTTGCCAAGGAAATCGTAAGTGATTTTGGCTGTGGGGATATCCAGTTTGAAACCGACTCAAAAGCACGTAATGCCTTATGGGAAGCGCGCCATAATCTCGCGTACGCATTCATTCACAGCGCCCCGGGGAAGAAGCTGATGGTGACCGACGTAAGTGTGCCCCTTCATGAATTATCGAATGCCATACTGGATACAAGGAGGAAAGTCGAACAATCCAAAGTGGAGGGGGCGATTGTAGGACATGTAGGTGACGGGAATTATCACGTATTGTTCATGATCGATCTGCAAAATCCTGAAGAAGTAAAAGAAGCGAAGAGGTTAAATGAAGAAATCGTCGAATATGCATTAACAAAAGGCGGTACATGTACGGGTGAACATGGGGTAGGCCTTGGAAAATCGAAGTATCAGCGAAGGGAGCATGGAGGAGCTTACGAAGTGATGAAAACGATCAAACAGGCATTGGATCCGAAAGGAATAATGAATCCTGGCAAGATCTTCATAGATTAAGAGGAATATTTCATTTTGTTAGATTAGTAATCAAACAGACGTGATCCCATATAAAATGTAGTGGCAAATCTTTGCCTATTATATATCCGGAAAAATCGCCTGTTCGTGCCGATAATCCGACTATATTCGGAAAAATCGTCCGTCCGAGCTGATAATCCGACCTATATCCGGATAATTCGACCGTTGTGCAATTTAATTCGACCTATACCCAGATAAATCACACGTAGTGCAAGATAATCCGGCCTGATTCAGATATCGTACGAAGACGTACAGATTCATCGAGGTTCTCGTCCAAAAAAAATAAGACCCCAGACAAGATTCTGGAGTCTTATTTTTTATTAAGCGTTAATGTTATTTGGGTTTACGGCGTTTTCAACACTTACGTAGTTGTAGCCAAGGTCTGTGGCAACTGCTTCGAACGTGATTTCACCGTTCGCCACATTGACGCCTTTTGCAAGGGCATCATTTTCAAGAATTGCTTTGATGGCGCCTTTGTTTGCAATTTGAAGTGCAAATGGCACTGTTACGTTAGTTAAAGCAACTGTAGAAGTTTGAGGCACTGCTCCTGGCATATTCGCCACTGCATAATGCACTACTCCATGTTTAACATAAGTAGGGTTATCATGAGTTGTTATGTGGTCGACCGTTTCAAAGATACCGCCTTGGTCGATTGCAACATCGACAATGACTGAACCTGGAGACATCGATTTAACCATTTCTTCAGTAACGAGCTTAGGAGCTTTAGCACCTGGAATCAATACAGCACCGATAACCAAATCGGCATCTTTGACTGCTTCTGCAATATTATAAGGGTTGGAGATGAGTGTAGTCAGTTCATTTCCGAAAATATCATCAAGTTGACGAAGGCGGTCTGGGCTTAAGTCAAGAATGGTAACATCTGCGCCTAATCCAATAGCGATTTTAGCAGCATTCGTTCCAACCATGCCTCCGCCGATAACAGCGACTTTACCACGTTTAACTCCAGGAACTCCGCTTAAGAGTATTCCTTTACCGCCGTTATTTTTTTCAAGGAACTGAGCACCGATTTGTGCAGCCATGCGTCCTGCAACTTCACTCATTGGTGTCAATAAAGGAAGTGTGCGGTTTACTGCAACCGTTTCATAAGCAATGGCCAAGACACCGCTTTCTTTTAAGGCCTGAGCTAATGCCGGTTCTGCCGCAAGATGTAAATATGTGAAAAGGATCAAATCTTTCCGGAAATATTTATATTCAGATGAGATAGGTTCTTTTACTTTCATGATCATTTCTGTGCTTGACCAAACGCTAGCAGCGTCCTCGACTATAACAGCACCAGCTTCTTGATATGCTTCATTTGTAAAACTGCTTCCTAGACCTGCGTTCATTTCGATTAATACTTCATGTCCTGCATTGACTAATGCTACGACCCCAGCTGGAGTGATAGCTACACGATTTTCATTGTTTTTGATCTCTTTTGGAATTCCTATTCTCATCTTAATCCCTCCAATAATATGTTTTACTATTTGTATAACAAGTATAGTTGGAAAAAGAAACAGTTAGTATGTGGAAATCAGAAAAATGAAAAAGGTGTATTTGTGGAATTCCACAAACGCAGTTTCAAAAAACAAGGACTCGCCAGGATCAAGATCCAATTTAAGCTGAATTCAATCCTTCGCAATAGGTTCTTGAATGCGCTCTAAAATCCTTCTTTTCTTATAAAGCATGATTCCAGTATCGGCTATATCGGCAATCATGGAACGATTTGTAAGGGCGCCAAATATTATTCCGGCAACAGGAACCATTTGCAAAAGCTTTTTCCAGCCAAACTGGTCGCGATATGTATAAACGACTTCTCGCCATCCTTGCAGTTCGGATGCTATTTCCCTTTTTGATTGCGAATCAGTCTGGTTCATTTTTGACAATTCATTTAATAGAGCCTTTTTGCCGACAACATCCGATGTTGTGAATTGCAGACATTTGACGATGAAAATACGTTCTTGGCGGTCTCTAGGATTAAAGCCATATGTGATGGCGATATCCTGAAGGGTTTTGATCGACATGCCGAGAAGAAGGGGGATGTCGATGGCCAAGGTGAAGATTCCGCCAATCCCGGTAGTGGCACCTTGAACCGTTGCCAATTTGCTGCCTGAATTTTTAATATCCTGACTCACGCCATCCATGGTATGGAGGGGGATGCTTGAAACATCTTCCAGGGCAGTGATATTCAACTCGGGATTCTTGGTTTGCAGCTGACTTAGAATATGAGCTTCTTTCGTTAAATATTTTCCGCCATTCTGAATGTAGCTGCCGATTTCATCAAGCATGACACCCAATTTTTTCTGAATGAAATCCGGTGTCAACTTATCCAATAGCTTGAAGGGGATTCGCCCAATCCGTTCCCAAAACCATAGTCCTTTCTGATCCTTCTCCCATTTTTCAATGATTGCTAATTCTTTTTCAAGTTCTTCTTTTGTTTCAAATTTCATAAAATCAACCTTTCCACACTTCTAGTATTTCATATCAGGGAATATATCATTAATGTTTCTTGTGAAATTCATCATATTGATTAAGTTTAATGTTAAGAAAGAGGGACATTTTTTGAATCGGGTCTTTTAACCGGATATTTCCCACTTCCGAGATCCTTTTTAATCGGTAATTCAATGTATTCACATGGATATGAAGATTCTTTGAAGCCTCATTTGGGTTGCAGTCTTTCTCAAGATAGACAGTGAGTGTTTGCAGCAATTCCGTTTGGTTTTTCATGTCGTATGCTTTTAGCTTAAGGATGGAAGGATGAACACGACGCTGTTTGTTGCTTGCGAGTGATTCAATCATTTGAAACATGCCAAGTTCTTCATAATGTAAAATGAGTTTCATGTCATCAGGGAAAATATTCTTCATTTTTAAGGTGTATTGAGCTTCTTCGTAACTTGATTTAACATCCATTAGGTTTTTATACATATTGCCAGCCGTTCCAAGGATATGCTCAACACCGAAACGCCGTTTCATCTCCAGAATGAAAAAAGGAATGAACTCATAAATCGATGAAGTGAAAGAAGGGCTGTTTTCCTGGTTGGCTCCCGCGAAAAGAATGAGTTTGTTATGGTCTATGGCAAATAAGGAACTGTTTATCTTTTGCGTGGTCGTTAACATGTATGAAATGTAGCGCTCCACTTCACGATTGATCTCTTTAGGAAACTCGAATACCAATATGGAAAAAACCACTGGAACATGGATGGAGATTTTCGTGTAATTTTCAATTATTTCCGATTCTTCTTGGTAATGCCCGGTCAACATGCGCCAAAGGAACTCTTGATGACCTGCTTCTTTCCTTTTCTTTTTCAATTGCAATTGCTGTAACTGGTTCTTCGCCTCCTTGGCAGCGAATTGCAGAAATTTCATATCTTCTTCGGAGAAAGGTTCATTTACTTCCAAAGCCCAAATGAATCCAAGTACTTCATTATTTTTCCGGATGGAAACCGCAACCCTGTTACCGAGACCTACATCATTGATGGCCCCAATTTTAATGGGGGCATCTTCTTTCAATAATGCGGGGATGAAGCCATCTTTCCATAAACTGTTGATGACCTTTTCAGGGACACGTCTTCCGATTATCGTCATGATCCGCGCCTGATCCGTAGTATCATCGTGTGTGCTATAAGCAAGTAAGCGGTGGTTGCCGTCCTCGATTGTAATGGGGCAACCTAAAACAGAACTGATTCTATCGGCAAACTCCATCATATCTCCATAAAGGTCTTTAAAAATATCTCTATTTTTTTCGATTTCCTTCATTTTTTTTGCCCCTCGCTATAAAAATTCCTTCTCCTTGAATTTTAAACGATTTCTTATTAATAAGCATAGATAAATCCTTTGTCAAAAACAGAAAATCCCTACCGATGGAAACCGGAAGGGATTTTTCATTTTAGAATAGGAAGTTTATTAAAAGATAAATCAAACCTGCTAATGTTGCCGAGATGGGAATGGTAATGAACCAAGTGATGATCATTCGTTTTGCCGTTCCCCATTTTACGCCCTTGACACGATGCGCTGAACCAACACCAAGGATTGAAGACGAAATAACATGGGTTGTACTGACTGGCATGTGTATCACGGTCGCGCCGAAGATGATGAAGGCACCGGTTAAATCCGCTGCAACACCATTGATCGGACGGATTTTCATGATTTTGCCGCCAACGGTTTTAATGATTTTCCATCCGCCAACGGAAGTTCCAAGTCCCATTGCTAACGCACAGGAGAATTGAACCCAGAAGGGGATATCGGTACTTGATGCATAACCATTTGCAATAAGGGCCATCGTGATGATACCCATCGCTTTTTGAGCGTCGTTCGTTCCGTGGGTATACGATTGAAGTGCTGCAGTAGCAATCTGTATAGTACGGAATTTTTGGTTTGTTTTTGTCAGGTTATTGTTTTTAAAGACTACTTTAAAGATGCTGTATACGATAAACCCGATTGCAAAAGCAATTAGCGGGGAGAAGATCAAAGCTTGAAGAATTTTCATGAAACCTCCCCAGTTAAGTCCAGCGAATCCTGCTGCAGCAATGGCTGCACCAGCAATCGAACCAATCAATGCATGGGAGGAACTGCTTGGTATTCCGTAATACCATGTAAGAAGGTTCCATATGATGGCGGCAAGAAGAGCAGCCAGAATTACATATGAACCATTCGGAAGCGTGAACGGATCCACGATATCCTTCGTTATGGTCTTCGCCACTCCAGTAAATGTCATGGCTCCGACGAAATTCATGACGGCTGCCATGATGATGGCATGCCTAGGCTTCATGGCCTTAGTTGAAACAGCAGTCGCTATTGCATTGGCTGTATCATGAAAACCATTGATGAAGTCAAATGCTAAAGCAAAGAAAACGATTAATATTGTTAAAATTAATAAAGTATCCATTTATTGTGGTACTCCTTAGGCGTTTTTCATTATGATTGTTTCAAGTGTATTGGCCACCGCTTGACAGTGATCGGCGATATCTTCAAGGCTTTCGTAAATTTCTTTATATTGAATGATTCTGATTGGATCTTTTTCAACTGTAAACAAGTTTTTGATTGATTGACGTTGGATTCCGTCACAAACGGATTCAAGATCTTTAATTTTGATTGCATTTTCACGAATCATTGGCAATTTTTTAGTGGATAGTGTATCGACAGCATTTTCAATCTCATACGTACACTGTTTGATTGCATCCACAAACTTAAGCATATACTCATCTGCATTGACAATTGAGTACATTTCGAATAGTGCCGCACAGTGTTCCAAACCGTCTATGACATCATCCATTCTCATGGTTAATTCAAGGATATCCTCCCGTTCGATAGGAGTGATGAAGGCGTTGTTCAGCTCTTTGATCACATTATGGACCATTGAATCACCTTTATGCTCATAGTCTTTCATCGTATCTGAAAATACTTTTAGATCGGAGATATTTTTCAGTTTATAATCCGCGAAATAGTCAGCACCTTCTTTAAGGTTTTGAGCGATGTTAAAAAGCATTACCGCGAATTTGTCTTTTTTTGATTTAAAAGCCATGTTAAAGCCTCCCAATTAGTCATGCAAATTTACGCACTTTAGTCGTACGTTTAGTATTAACAAATTGATTGTATCGAATTCATGTAGTATCCGGGAAGGTTTTTCGACGAAAATTTACAAAATCTTAATAAAACTTTACATAAAAAAACAAGGAAAATTAAAAAAAGGGAAAAAACCTACCAATTATAAGGGAAAATCTCAGAAAAAAAGCCTTTCCGATATGGAAAGGCAAAAGGTTCTATAAAAATAAAGCAATCAAATAGTAAATGATTCCAGCTAAGGAAGCGGAAATTGGCAGTGTAATGAACCAAGTGATCAACATGTTTTTTGCGGTTCCCCATTTTACCCCTTTGATGCGGTGTGCAGAACCGACCCCAAGTATTGAAGAGGAAATGACATGTGTCGTGCTGACAGGCATATGCAGGAAGGTTGCACCGAAAATGATCGCAGCCCCAGTCATATCGGCAGCAACACCATTAACCGGCCGGATTTTCATGATTTTACCGCCAACGGTTTTGATGATCTTCCATCCTCCGATTGATGTACCAAGCGCCATGGCTATTGCGCAGGATAATTGCACCCAGAAAGGAACTTCAGAGGTAGAGGCATATCCGTTGGCGATCAAAGCCATCGTGATGATACCCATGGATTTTTGAGCATCATTCGTTCCATGTGTATAAGACTGGATGGCTGCCGTGAGAATTTGTATTCTCCTGAATCGCTTATTGGTCTTTCCTAAATTATTATTTTTGAATACAACCTTGAAGATACTGTATACAATGAATCCAAGCGTAAAGGCAAGGATGGGAGATAGAATCAATGCTTGTACAATTTTAGTGAATCCACTCCATTTAATCGCATCGAATCCACTAGCGACGATGGCAGCTCCCGCTATTGAACCAATGATCGCATGGGAGGAACTGCTTGGAATGCCAAAATACCAAGTGATTAAATTCCATATTATGGCCGAAATCAGGGCAGCAAGGATTACATAAGTACCATTGTTCAATGTGAAAGGATCAACGATATCCTTCGTAATGGTATGCGCAACACCGGTAAAGGTCAGTGCTCCTAATAAATTCATGACCGCAGCCATGATGATTGCATGACGCGGTTTAAGCGCCTTGGTTGATACTGCTGTAGCGATGGCGTTAGCCGTATCATGGAAACCATTGATAAAGTCAAAGACTAAAGCAAAAATAATAATTAGCACTGTTAAGATGAGTATGCTATTCATACATGGAGGACTCCCTTGATTTCAAGTATGTAAAGTGTATTTCGATTATGGCCTATGAATGGGCGCAAAACAGTTTGCAACTCCTCAATATTTAGAATGGGAGTTTTACGTTTGATTATTCTTTAAAAGCTGGCACCTTCTTTTTTTGGGTTTTAAGTCGAACTATTCAATTGTAACGAATTTCATATCTATAAGGATAGATGTTTCGTCATTTTTTTACAAAATATTTAACTTAGTGAATGATTTAAAAGATAAAATGTTTCCTTTTATATATATAAATGGTATTCAAGGGGGCGTTTTCGCTTAAGGAACACTATAAATCCCGAGGCTTATGGTTAGAAATAGAAGGTGAAGGGATGTATAATTGGTAAATAAAAGTAAGGGGGAATGATGGAATGATTTCAAATATTGGGGAAATGATCACCTTACATAATGGAGTTAAAATGCCACAGTTGGGTTTTGGTGTATTCAAAGTGAAAAACGGCAATGAAACCGTTGAGTCCGTCAAGAAAGCGATCGAAGTTGGATATCGTGCGATCGATACGGCGGCCATTTATGAAAATGAAGAAGGTGTTGGTCAGGCGATTCGGGAATGCGGCGTGCCTCGTGAAGAATTGTTCATTACATCTAAAGTGTGGAATACAGAACAAGGATTCGAAACGACGCTCCAGGCATTTGATGATAGTTTAAATCGCCTTGGCTTGGAATACCTGGATTTATACTTGATCCATTGGCCGGGAAAAGATAAATATCTGGAAACCTGGAGAGCTTTGGAAAAGCTTTATAAGGATGGAAAGGTGAAATCGATCGGTGTAAGTAATTTCCATGTTCATCATTTGGAAAATTTACTTGCAAACAGTGAAGTGAAGCCGGTCGTCAATCAAATTGAATTGCATCCACTTTTGACTCAAGTCGAAATTCGTGACTACTGTGCAAAGCATGAAATAAAGGTGGAATCTTGGAGCCCGCTAGGCAGAGGGAACCTATTGGAAGAGCCGACAATTAATCATATAGCGAAGAAGCACGGGAAAAGTTCAGCACAAGTGTTGATTAGATGGCATCTGCAACATGATTTAGTTGTAATACCTAAGTCGATTACGCCGTCCCGTATCGAGGAAAATGCACAGGTATTTGATTTTTCATTAAGCCTGAATGAAATGAATCAAATAGATGCCTTGAACAAAAATGAACGGTTCGGCAGCAATCCCGATGAACTTTTGTTCTAAAAAGAATACTGCAATTGATAGGAGGGTGTCCCGATAATTGGGGCATCCTTTTTCTTTTTCCTTTATGAACATAATTGAGACAGTTACTGCTTATACTAACAATGTGACAAAGTTAAAGCCTATGGTATACCCGTTTAATATGTCTGATAATCCTGTTTTCGTTGCCAAATATTTTTAAAAAAATTAGGTTTTAGATTAATTAAACGGGGAAAATAATGAGTACAGCGGCAAACAAAAAGAAAAAAATCACTAACATGAGGGATTGTCCAATCAGTTACTCAAGGGCTATAGCTAGCTAACTCTACCCAATAACTAAAACATTCACATTCATTAGATATTGTGCGAAATCGGCATCATACCATTTGAATGTAAAAGTTAAAATAACTGAAAAAAGGCATGACAATATGGAAGTGATTTGATTTCTTGGAGTCTGCTGCAGAAATGAAAAAAATAACTAATTTGAAGGAGGAAATATATTATGGGATTTTTATGGTCATTAATTATCGGAGGTATCATTGGTTGGTTAGCAGGTATGATCGTTGGACGTGACGTACCATTTGGAATTATCGGTAACATTATCGCTGGTTTTGTTGGTGCATGGTTAGGTTCATTAATTCTTGGAAACTGGGGACCTTCAGTAGCTGATTTCGCTATAATTCCAGCATTGATTGGTGCAATCGTATTTGTCTTCGTCTTAAGCCTTATCTTAAAAGGCATGAGAAAAGCTTCATAAATACAAAAATAAAGCTGGCCCAAGTGGCCAGCTATTTTTTTTTGCCAAAATGAACGGATTTCGTTCCGACATGCGTATATTCGGCCGTATAGCGGAAGAATCCGAGCCAAAAAGCAGAAACTCCGTCCGAAATGGAACGGTGTTTTTCTGTTTAAATGGTCCCATCGAATATTTCAGGTTCATCAATGAAAGGAGCTTCAACAATCATTTTTTCTTCTGAAATGGGGTGGATGAATTCGATTTTCCTTGCATGAAGGGCTTGACGTGGAAATGTCCTTTTTCCGCCATATAAGGTATCTCCGGCCAAGGGGTGGTTCAAATGACTGAAATGCACCCTGATCTGATGGGTTCTGCCGCTTTCCAGAGTGCAGCTGACGAGCGTCAAGTGTTTCTTAGAATCGCGTTTGAGCACCCGATAGTGGGTGACCGCCGTCTGTCCTGTAGGGGAAACCCTTCTTCTCGTGGCATGGTGGCGGTCGCGGCCAATTTTTTCTTTGATTTCGCCTTCATCCTTTTTAATGTTTCCTTCGACTAAAGCTAGGTAAGTCCGCTTGATTTCCCTTTCTTCCAACATTCTATCCAGCATGGACCCAATGAGGCGGTTTTTGGCAAAAAGGACCGCGCCGGTAGTATCTTTATCAAGCCGATGAATATGCTTGATCATACAGGTCTGGCCGGTTTGTTGAAGATGGTGCGCGACTCCATTGAGGAGGGAGCGTGCTTCCCCCGGTTGAGATGGGTGAGTATCCATTCCAGCCGGTTTATTGGCTATCAACAACACATCATCTTCATATAAGATGGAAATTCCTAAGTCTGCCGCTTGAACTGTTTCATTTTCAGCGTGATCCAATAAGGGGATGCTGATCGTATCTCCTTCATTAAGGCTAGTTGACCATGTGACGGAATTCCCGTTCACTGTCACTTCTTTACTCATCCTCCATTCATGCACTAATTTCTTTGGGGCCTTCCAACGCTCCCTAAAAAGCTTTTCCAATGTTAATCCATTACAACTTTGGAGAACTTCCATTATTAAATATTGGTTAGTTATTCTGAAATTTTCCAATTTAACTCCTACTTTCGACTGCTTTGATTTTTGATTAAATGAAAAAAATATATAATAATTAAGAATTAGTCATGAAAAAGTAACCTTGGACCTATTGCTGAAATTTTCGTGGTGGAAATTACCACATATTTTTTACAATATTTATGTTATTCTATTGGGAAAGAAATCGCTTGTCCTAGAATATACATATAATAGATAGGTCTAACGGATCTGAAAAAAGGTGGTTTTTTTAGTGAAGACGGTCTTTTCTTCAACGGAAGAACAAGAGCAAGAAATAGCGAGTCTCGTTTCTTGTTTCTACGAAACTGTATTTCCAAAATACTTTACGGAAAGTGAAATCCTTCATTTTCGCGAGATTGGCGTTTTAGAGCCCAATCAAAGTTCTGCTACTTACTTGGCAACATTAAGAGACGCATTTCAAGTAATGACATGTCTTCAAGTCCTTATGTCGATATTAGACAAACAAAAGAGAGAAGATTTTATAGTGATGGAACCTGAATCTGAAGAATTGTTCCAACATAACATCACTCTATTGAATGAATGCGGAATATTCTTCCCCTTTTATTATGACCATTTTTCAAGTATGAACCATGAAGCGGATAATGATATGCAGATGATGGACATCCAAGTGGCGAATCAATATTTAGTATAAGGCAAAAAAAATGAGCCGGCTATAACGGGAGAAGCATTTCCGTTAGGGCCGGCTCATTTTTTCTTTCCTTAATTAATATCGTGGTCCTTGAACCATTTCTCGAACGTTTCCGCATCTTTATAGCCAACGATCCGTTCTTGTTCCTGACCATTTTTATAGTGAACGATCGTCGGTGTGCTTTTGATGCCATAATCGCTAAATCCTTGTTCAAACTCCAAAAGATTGTATTGAACTAGATCGATTCCCAATTTTTCTGCCAAAGGAGCTACGATTGGCGTGGTCTTTTGACAATGCGGGCACTCAGGACTATAGAAATAAACGGTCACATCTTCATTATCCTGGAGGTCCTGCTCCAATTCTTCCGGCAGGATCAAGTTTTGATAATTGGGGTCATCCAGCTGATCGACAGTAGCGGGTTTAAGCTTATCCTTACCGTATGGATTTCCTTTTGATTTTTCTTCTTTTTTCATGTTTGTAAAAACGCCCAGCAGGACAAATATCGCGACGATTATCACTAAAAATATAGCCATTTTCTTCATTAAGCTGCAACCTCCTTGGATCTTGTCCATATGATGTAACTGCATATGAAAATAATGATGAATGCAGTCAAGGCTAGGAACGGGATGGTGATGAAACCAAATACGTTTATATATTGTCCTGTACATGGAACCCTTCCGCATGCAAGGGTGTGGTCAGAAAAGAATGAAACCTTTTGTATCAAGAAATGGTACGTGGAAATGAATGCACCGATAGCGGATAATATCATCGTATAAAAGCTGATCCAATAATCTTTTCGAATGATTGCAATTCCTAAAATGATCGTAAAAGGATACATGATGATCCGCTGATACCAACAGAGCGCACAAGGTTCATATTGCTTGATTTCAGAAAAATATAAGCTTCCAAACATAGCAATGATGGAAGCAGCCCAGGCTACAAATAATAAGTTTTCCACACTGCGTTTTGTATTGTTCATGGTTCCTCTTCCCCATCTCTTTTTACTCTCATGAAAAGTATAGTATGTAAGGACCGCGTCTGTAAAATATATATTCTTTTAACGGACATTCAGAATGTTTTTATTTGAAATCCTTGGGTAGGTTCGGTTGTTTTAATTTTTGAATAAGGGGTATAATTCTTATGGAAGAGATTAAAGGAGTCTGAGGAAAATGCCTAATTTGGACCTGCATAAATATGAAAAAATAATGGAAATACGTAATATGAGGCAAGGAGACATAGATGAAATAATTGCTTTGCAGTCGAGTTGCTTTCCTGGAATGGTTCCCTGGAAGCGAGATCAGCTTGAGAGCCATCTGGCAATTTTTCCGGAAGGGCAGTTTGTGGCTGAATATGATGGAAAAGTGATTGGCTCATGTTCCAGCCTCATTATTAATTTTGACGAATATGATGATCGCCATACATGGGATGATGTAACCGATAATGGGTACATCACGAATCATAATCCGGACGGTTATAATTTATATGGAATCGAGGTCATGGTTCATCCTGAATTCCGCAGGATGAAAATTGGTCAAAGACTATACGATTCAAGGAAAGAACTTGTTGCCCATTTAAATTTAAAAAGCATCATTATCGGGGGAAGGATCCCGAATTACCATAAACATGCGGATGAACTGTTACCAAGGGAATATGTGAAAGAAGTGCAATTGCATAAAATATATGATCCGGTTCTTTCGTTCCAGCTACTAAATGGTTTTACACTTATGAGGATCAATCCGAATTACTTGCCGGATGATCTGCAATCCAATAAGTATGCTACGCTCATGGAGTGGAATAACGTTGATTATCAGCCGAAAACAAAACGTTATTATAAAACATCAGAACCGGTACGGATTTGCGTCGTGCAATACATGCTGCGTAAAATCGATTCATTCGAAGACTTCGCTAACCAAGTCGAATATTTCACAGACGTTGCTTCGGATGCTAATGCGGATTTCGCCGTGTTCCCGGAATTGTTCACCACCCAGCTGATGTCTTTCTTGAATGAAAGATCACCAAGCTTGGCTGTCCGGAAACTGTCGGATTTTACGGAGCAATACATTGAATTGTTTACCACTTTAGCTGTAAGGTATAACGTCAATATCATCGGCGGTTCCCATTTCGTTAAAGAAGATGATGACAATATCTATAATATCGCTTATTTATTCCGTCGCGATGGGACAATTGAAAAGCAATATAAGATTCATATTACACCGAATGAAAGAAAATGGTGGGGGATTAACGCAGGTGACCGCGTTCGTGTCTTTGATACGGACTGTGGAAAAATCGCGATACAAATTTGTTATGATATCGAGTTTCCGGAACTCGCCCGGATCGCTACCGACATGGGAGCCAAAATCATATTCACTCCATTTTGTACAGAAGACAGGCAAGGCTACCTGCGAGTTCGTTATTGTGCCCAGGCCCGTGCCGTGGAAAACCAAATTTATACCGTCATTTCCGGAACGGTCGGAAATCTTCCGCAAACGGAAAATATGGACATCCAATACGCCCAATCGGGAATCTTCTCTCCATCTGATTTCGAATTTGCGCGTGACGGCATAGTCGGGGAAACCAGCCCGAACCTTGAGATGGTCCTCATTGGCGATGTTGATTTGGAGATCTTAAGGCGGGAGCGTCAGTCTGGTACTGTTAAGCAATTGAAAGATCGCCGCCATGATATTTACCATTTGCATTACAAAGATGGTGAAAAATAAAGAGGAAAACGAGCTCGGATGTGAAGAACGCTGGATTATGTTCTTTTCATTACGAGCTTTACTTCATTTATTGGAATAAATGTGATAATTTTGTATATGTAAGGCAGATACATAATGATTACAAATAAGGCGTTTTGGAGGAGATGTTGGAGATGAACTGGAAATCTTTATACACCACTTGGGCAGGGTACCAGAATTTAAATGGGGAATTACGTGTCCTCCTTGAGGAAATGCACCGGGATGAAGCACAACTCGAAGATGCCTTTTATAAAAATTTGGAATTTGGAACAGGCGGAATGCGTGGGGAAATCGGGGCGGGAACGAACCGGATGAATCTTTATACTGTAAGGAAGGCAACGGTTGGTTTGGCTCAATATATCTCTTCGTTTGGGGAAGAAGCAAAAGGAAGGGGGGCGGTGATCGCTTATGATTCGAGACATAAGTCCCCGGAATTTGCACTCGAAGCAGCTAAGACCTTGGCTACATTTGGGGTGAAGGCTTATTTATTCGATGAATTGCGCCCGACTCCAGAATTGTCATTTGCGGTTCGAGAGCTGAATGCTTTTGCTGGAATCGTCATCACGGCAAGCCACAATCCGCCTGAATATAATGGTTACAAGGTTTATGGGCCAGATGGGGCACAATTGCCACTGGAAGCAGCGGATCAAGTGATCAGCTACGTGAATGCCATAGAAAGTGAGCTTGAAATTCAGGTTGAAGAAGCTGAAGTCCTTAAAGGGCAGGGCCTCATCGAAATGATCGGGGAGGAATTGGATGCAGCATATAATCGTGAGCTGCTAACGGTTCCCGAGAATCCGCAGCTTGCCGAGGAAATAGATGTGTCAATCGTCTTTACACCGCTTCATGGAACGGCAAATAAATCCGTCAGGCGGGCACTGCAAAGCTTAGGGTATCAAAATTTGCATATCGTTAAGGAGCAGGAATTGCCAGATCCGGATTTTTCGACAGTTCAGTCACCAAATCCAGAGGAACCAGCTGCATTTGAAATGGCCATTGAGCTTGGAAACAAGGTGGAAGCGGACTTATTGATAGCAACGGACCCAGATGCCGATCGTCTTGGAATTGCCGTGAAAAACGAGATGGGCCAATATGTTGTCCTGACTGGAAATCAAACAGGTGCCCTTTTCCTGGACTATTTACTGTCCCAGAAAAAAGAAAAAGGGAAGATTCCTCAAAATGGGGTCGTCTTAAAAACCATCGTCACTTCTGAAATCGGGCGGACGATCGCCGAGTCATATGGCTTGAAGACGGTTGATGTACTTACAGGGTTTAAGTTCATCGCCGAGAAAATAAATCAGTATCATGAAAGCGGGGAAAATAGCTTTTTGTTCGGATATGAAGAAAGCTACGGTTATCTGATTAAAGACTTTGCACGTGATAAGGATGCCATTCAAGCTGCAGTGCTTGCTGTCGAAGTCTGTGCCCATTATAAAAAGCAGGGATTGACACTATATGAAGGGCTGCTGAATGTGTTTGAAAAGTACGGCTTTTACTTGGAAGGATTGCGTTCATTGACTTTAAAGGGCATTGAGGGAGCGAAACAGATTTCTGGAATATTGAATCAATTCCGTCAAAATCCCCCTTCCCGAATAGCTGGCATTCCGGTAGTCGCTGAAGAAGATTATCAAAGCAGCAGAAGGCGTACATTACTTTCAAATGGTGAAGAATTGATCGAGCTTCCGAAATCAAATGTATTGAAGTATTTCCTTGAGGATGGTACATGGGTTTGCCTGCGTCCTTCAGGCACTGAACCGAAAATTAAATTCTATTTCGGGGTCCAAGGTAAATCAATGCAGGAAGCTGAATCCAAGTTATCGGGAGTCATGGAAGATTTCATGAGCAAGATCGAAGCGTTGGTTTAAATGTATGAAAGCTAAACGAAAGACTTCTTCGGTCTTTCGTTTTTTTTTGAGGGCAATTTTTAGTTGCATGAAAAATCAAAATTCTAGGAAATTCCTTTTCTGTTTTGGTATACTGTATTGGCGACTGATCTCGGAAAACATCGGGAATAATGGAGGTATATATTCATGAAATTAGTAATCATTAATGGTTCACCACGTAAACAAGGGCGTACGGGGATTGCCTCACGCTACATATCCAAGAAATACGGAGCGGAACTTATTGATTTAAGCAATAGCGAAATCCCTTTATATTCAGGTGAAGGTGAGCAATATCAATTGGAAGTGATTCAAGGTCTTCGGAAAAGCATCGAGGAAGCTGATGGCGTAATTCTGACCACTCCGGAATATCATGGTTCCATGAGCGGAGCCTTGAAAAATGCCTTGGATTTTCTAAGCAGTGAACAATTCACGCATAAGCCAGTCGCTCTATTGGCTGTCTCGGGCGGAGGAAAAGGCGGGATCAACGCCTTGAATTCCATGAGGACAGTGGGTCGAAGCCTTTATGCAAATGTGATCGCCAAACAATTGGTTCTGGATCCACATTGCTTCGATTACGAAAATGATGGTTTATTTGAAGAATCTGCGGTACTTGTAGAAGGCATGATTGAAGAACTTAAAATGTATGCAACTGCATATGCCACAATGAAAAAATGATGAGATGAGGGTCAGGTATTAAAATACCTGACCCTTCCTTGTTTTTATAGGGTTTCACCAGCCAAAGTTATATCCCCGAAGATCAATCCTCTTGTATAAATTTTCCCGTTTTGCAAAAACTATAGTTGATTTTAGCTTGGAAGTTCACTTAAATAATCACTTGTTTTCTCTGCCGCATGATCCAGATAACGAAGCAGTGCATACAGCTGGGATTGAACGATTTGATAATCATGCTCAAACCTGTAAGCGTGCAAAAAATGTTCTATTTTTTTCGAAAGAAAGTGATCTTTCGTTCGAACCATCAATACTAACAAGCTGTCCCAATCAGAACGGTGTGTGTGAAACAATGCCTGATCATAATCCGCAATCCTCATGTTCTTCTCCCCCTTAATAAGGAGCTATTTGTATTTTGTTCAGATATGACAGAACATTTCCTTACAATAAGTGGCGATGTATTTGGACCGCGGTTGTTGCTTTTTACCTGAATAAAAATAAAAGGTGAGTACATGAGAAAAATAATGGTAATTGGAATGCTGGTGCTGCTTTTTTTCCCTGAACCATCGCTTGCGGCAAAAGTGTATTCCCCTGAACAGATGGAAATGGATCTGAAAGTAATCCAAAAGCAGTATGGATTGGACGTTCAAATAATCGGGCAAACTGAAAAGGGGAAAAATATAAAGGCAGTCAAGTTAGGAAAAGGGAAAAGATCGATTTTGCTGGTGGGATCACATCATGGACGGGAATGGCTTAGCTCCATACTTTTAATGCGTATGCTTGAAGAGTATGCAGCCGCCTATCAAGCGGGCAGACCTGTTGGAGAATATCAAACGGAATCATTGGATAAGGTGAGCATCTGGTTCATCCCGATGCTGAATCCAGATGGGGTCAGCATCCAGCAAGGAGATTTATCCAACTTAAATGTTCTTGAAAAGGCTGCAGTATGGAAAATGAACCGATTTAGCAGGAATTGGTCCCGGTGGAAAGCCAATGCTAAAGGCATTGATTTAAATAGGCAGTATCCGGCTGGATGGAAAGAAGTCATGAGTCATGAAACAAAACCGACGTATCAATTTTATAAAGGCCGGCAGCCACTGGAAGCAGCTGAAGCGAAAGCGCTCACGGATTTCACGAAGGAGATCGATCCTCTTATTGCCGTTTCCTATCATACCTCAGGAAGGGAAATCTTTTGGCATTACAAAAATAAACGAAAAAATATGGCAAGGGATTATGGGATTGCCAAAAAGGCTGCCGAATTGACTGGATATGAACTGACATTTCCGGAAAAAGAAGCGGTTGGAAGCGGGTTTACGGATTGGTTCATAACTGAATTCCACCGCCCGGGAATGACGATCGAGCTTAGTTATTTAGTGGATGAAACTAATCCGCCATTGACTGTGTTTCCTGAGGAGTGGGAGAGGAATCGATTAGTTGGAATCATGCTTGTAAAAGAAGCGAAGCAGCTGCATAACAACTGAATAATTTTACATAATAATACTAAGCGGAAAGTATGAGGAGGAAAAGATTTTGAAAAAAGTCATCGTGATGCTAATGGGGATTTTTTTGATTATGCAAGCAGGATCCATTTCAGCGCATGCCCAAAAACCCGATTACGAAAAATACGGAAAAATTGCGATTACAGTAGTGCAGGCAGATTATCCTGAAGTTGAGATTACCGATTACGAATATAAGGGCAGAAAAACTGTAGCGAAAAATCTAGTCGAAGACGATTTCAGATTTTCAGTCAAGAATAATGGTCAGGAGTTCAATGTCATCGTGACCGTACAACATGATTTGAAAAATGAAAAATTACTTAGTTTGAAGGTCACAGAACAAAAAGGAAAGTGAGATCGGAACAAACGGAATACTTAGGGTATGCACCTTACCGAACATCTTCACCTGGAGAAGATGTTTTTTTCTGATTTTTTTTAAAAGGTTGTCCAGAAATGGTGGATATCGGATTAGCTGCCAATGGGAAGTGATGCCAGCCGTTCAGCTGCCATGAAGTTTTCATTGCATTTATGAGCAACTAACCAGTATAGTTAGTATCAGATTGAAACAATAAGCTTGATTGTAGGGGTATCAGAAAATGAGAAAGTTTAAGAAAGTTTATGTGGAAATTACGAATATATGTAATTTGAAGTGTAATTTTTGTCCAAGCTCCAGCTTGCAAAGGACCCTGAAATTCATGGATCCAGAAGGGTTTACGGAAGTTATCAAGAAAATCAAACCACACACCGATCATATTTATTTTCATCTGATGGGTGAACCGTTTTTAAATAAAAATTTGGGTACATTCCTGGATATCAGTGCTGAAAATGACCTGAAGGTTAATATTACAACGAACGGTACTTTGATTCAAAAGGTCAAAGACAAGCTGCTCTCCAAAAAAGCCCTTCGGCAGGTGAATATTTCACTTCATAGCTTTGAGGCAAACGATACGAGCAATAGTCTTGACTCTTATGTCAGTAATATTGCCGATTTCATAAATGAGGCTAATGAAAAAAGTGAAGTGATTTGTGCCATTCGTTTATGGAATATGGATACGGATGAATTAAAAGCGAGTAATGGCCTGAACGACGATATTCTGAGCATGCTGGAGGAGAAGCTTTCATTGGACATTCGCTTAAGTGAAGCTCTTCAGCAAAAGAATAATATAAAGTTGAGGGACCGGGTTTATATAAACATGGCCGAAAAATTCGAGTGGCCGGAATTGGACCGTGACATCATCGATGAAAATATTTTCTGCTATGCTCTTAGAGATCAATTAGGCATCTTGGTGGATGGTACAGTCGTACCATGTTGCTTGGATAGTGAAGGAAAAATACCGCTGGGAAATATATTCGAAACATCACTTGAAGACATTTTAAATGGTGAACGGGCGAAAAATATGTATGATGGTTTTTCAAGAAGATGTGCAGTTGAAGAATTATGCAAACGATGTGGCTATGCAAAGCGTCATAAAAAATAAATGAAGGAAAACCACAGAGTCCATCTTCGTGGTTTCAGATTGCAGGCAAACTCGATGAAAACTCAGTTTGCCTCCAGTTTTTTATTTGAAAAGTTCAGTTGATTTCAGAAATCCGCTCCCTTTCCACTGACTGTCTGCCAACCCTCCTCGGCGCAAGCGCCTTTGGTGTCTCGGCTAGCCAGCCCTTCGGCAGGAGTGTCGCAAATTTCTTCAATCCAATGAGATTACAGAATAAACCCATAAAGACTGGACACTTTATTCGGCAGTTCACGCAGTTTATCGACCTAAACCACACTTTATTCGGCAGTTCACGCAGTTTATTCGACCTAAACCACACTTTATACGACGGTTCACGCAGTTTATCGACCTAAACCACACTTTATACGACGGTTCACGCAGCTTATCGACCTTAAACCACTCTTTATTCGACGGTTCACGCCCAGTATTCGACCTACCCCGTACATTATTCGACCGTTGACGCCCAGTATTCGACCTACTCCGAACTATATTCGACGGTTCACGCCCAGTATTCGACCTACTCCGCACATTATTCAACCGTTGACGTATTTTTTTCGACCTTCACCTCACTATTCGGACTCCGACCCCCATTTTGTCGCCAAACTGAAATCACGGAGTCTCTCTTCATGGTTTTTTTGTGATTGAAGCATTGCTCTCTCATTTTTTATTAAAAATTCAGAATATTATTGTTTTATTAAAAGTCCCGTGATAAAATACTCTCTATTATTGATGAAGTGAAAACTTCATATTGTCATATAAAATGTTTTGGATTCATATCTTGCTTTAGAGGGGATGTTTTATGGATTTACAGCAAAAAGTTAAAGAAGTATTCCCTGGTTTATCTACTGGTCAAAAAAAGGTAGCAAAATACTTGTTAGTGCATTCACATACATTTGCAGTCACTTCGGCTCAAAAGATTGGAAAGGATATAGGAGTGAGTGAAACGACCATAATCCGTTTTTGCTATTCATTGGGGTTAAGTGGATATGCGGAACTTCAAAAGCTCATTCGCAATCAGTTGATATACGAGAGAAGCAGTTTGGATGAATATCATTCTTCAAAACTTGAAGCCGCGAATCAGCCAAACATCATGGCTCAAGTGATGGGGCAGGATATCATCAGCATCGAAAAGACAATGAAAAATTTATCAAATGAAGATTTCTCCAAAACAGTCGATAAATTGGCGGCAGCTGATAATGTTTTGATATCCGGACACCGATTATCATTTTCGGCAGCACATTGGTTAACCTTTACGCTTAGGCTTGTTAGAGAAGAGGTTCATTTATATAGGCCTGATACAGATGATATTTTTTTACTGTTGAATAAAATGACTGAAAATTCCGTTTTCTTAGCCGTTTCATTTCACCGCTATGTTAAAGAGACTGTGAAAATAACGGAAATGGCCAAAAAAGCGGGGGCATTTGTAATTGGTGTTACGGATTCCGAACTGGCTCCGATTGCTGAATACACTGACATTTTATTGCCCATTTCAACACCAAGGACTTCCACTATCGATACGGCACCGGTGTTATTCTCATTATTGAATAGTTTAGTAGCTGGTGTATCGATTAAGGACGAACAGGGTTTCAAAGAAAGAAAAGCTATATATGATGCGTTCAATCAAGACGATTTTTTCTTTTGAGATAAAACTTCCAGCAGTTCGGTGAACAAGCCGATTAAACCGGTTTACAAGGGGGAGACAGAAATGGATATCACACAATCTATCGAAAAATTAAGGCCTCGTATACTCGATATCTTTGACCATTTACACGCACATCCTGAAACGAGTTGGAATGAAGTGAATACGACAGCTTTCATTTCAAATATTTTAACGGAGAATCAGTGTACGGTGAAAACATTCGAGGACTGTACAGGAGTGATTGGGGAAATCGGGGATGGGAATTTCACGGTCGGGTTACGATCGGATATCGATGCACTTTGGCAGGAGGTGCATGGGACGTTTCAGGCCAATCATTCCTGTGGACACGATGGGCATATGACCTTGGCACTTGGAGTATTCCTGGTATTGAAGGAAATGGACTTTCGACCAAGAGGCAAGCTGAAATTCATTTTCCAACCTGCTGAAGAAAAAGGTACGGGTGCCTTGAAGATGATTGAAGAAAAGGTATTGGATGATGTCGATTTCCTTTATGGAGTCCACTTAAGACCGGTTGAGGAAGTGAAGGATGGGCAAGCGGCACCAGCCATTGTCCATGGAGCCGCTCAGTTCATTAAAGGTGAAATAGCGGGAACTGATGCGCATGGGGCCAGACCGCATCAAGGGCAAAATGCCATCGAGATAGGGGCGGCATTCATCACTTTATTAAATGGTATCCATCTCAATCCATCCATCCCTTATTCGGCAAAAATGACGCAGTTTTTTGCTGGCGGCGAAAGCTCCAATATCATCCCGGGGAGAGCCACTTTTTCATTGGATTTACGGGCACAGGATAATGCTGTGATGGAAGAGCTCACCAAAAAGGTGGAAAAGGTTGCAGAATCCTTGGCCATTGTCCATGGAGTCGAAGTGAAACTCGAACCGGGAACCACTGTTGCTGCAGCAACCGTAAACGAACAAGCCCAGGAAATAATGTCTGAAGCGATAGCCGATACGCTCGGGGAAGAAAATCTGGTAGCGCCTGTCATTACAACCGGGGGAGAGGATTTTCATTTTTATACGGTGAAAAGACCTGAACTCAAAGCGACGATGCTTGGATTGGGCTGTGATCTGGCACCAGGGCTCCATCATCCGAACATGACGTTCAACAAAGATGCCCTGTTATCGGGAATCGAAATCCTGGCCAAAGCCATCATCCTTACTTTCGAGAGATATGGAGAGGGGGGCCGCTTACATGACTGATGAATTAATCATTAAATCCCTATCCACACTGGAGGATTTACAATAAGTGCAGCACTTGAAATCCTTGTATGGGGTATGGTTTGTGTTCCGACCCATCAGACGATTACCGCATTCGCCACGCTAGCCCGTAATGGGAGGGACCATGAGGAATAAGCTATGTGGTATCGGATTGGGGATTGGGTATCCTGTTTTCCTTGCAAGTTTCGTTGGCTTTATTAAATTGGTTGGGACGGTATACCCAGTCACAGGTTACTTAGGTTTTGTCATCATTGTAGCACTTATCATTTCCCGGATCCGTTCAAAAACGAATAAAGAGGCTGTGAATACGGATTTCGCGAAATTTTAATATCAAAGGGATTTGGTGCAGAACTGCATGAAACATTTGGCCTGACATCTTCTACATGGAGGTGTTTTTTTTCTGTTATCGAGGACCTTTACTCATGATCACGGCATTTTTCCTCCTTTTTTTCATACATTAGTTTAAAGGCGGAAGACAAGGGGGATATCGGATGAATGAAGCGGAGCAAAAGGCTCTGGAATATGCCATTAGTGAAATTACCGAAATAGCAACTGGGTTCGGGTTGGATTTTTACCCGATGCGTTATGAAATTTGCCCTTCAGAAATCATTTATACATTTGGTGCCTATGGGATGCCGACCCGTTTTTCTCATTGGAGCTTTGGGAAGCAATTTCATAAAATGAAGCTGCAGTACGACTTTGGATTAAGTAAAATCTATGAACTGGTCATTAACTCTGATCCTTGTTACGCTTTTCTGCTGGACTCCAATTCACTTGTACAAAATAAATTGATTGTTGCCCACGTTTTGGCGCATTGTGATTTCTTTAAGAATAATATACGCTTCAATAATACTAAGAGAGATATGGTAGAAAGTATGTCGGCAACGGCAGAAAGAATCCGTGAATATGAAATACTGCATGGCAAAAAGGAAGTGGAAACCTTCCTTGATGCACTTTTAGCCATTGAAGAACATATCGATCCGTCGCTGATGAGACCGAAGCTTGCCTGGACGATGGAGGATGAGGAAGAAGAAGAGGAAATAAAACCGACAGCCACACAATACGATGATTTATGGAACCTTGAAAATAAGGATAAACCGAAGAAATCCAACATTAAAAAAAGAAAAAAATTCCCGCCAAGGCCTGAAAAGGATATTATGCTTTTCATTGAACAGTACAGCAGGGATTTAACCGAATGGCAACGGGATATCATGACGATGATCAGGGAAGAGATGCTGTATTTCTGGCCGCAGCTGGAAACGAAAATCATGAACGAAGGCTGGGCATCATACTGGCATCAGCGCATAATCCGTGAATTGGATCTATCCTCAGGGGAAGCCATTGAATTCGCGAAACTGAACGCAGGCGTCGTTCAGCCATCAAAGACCAGCATCAATCCTTATTATCTCGGCTTGAAAGTGCTTGAAGATATTGAAGAACGCTATGATAATCCAACCGAAGAAATGATCAGGCTGGGCGTCAAGCCTGGATCTGGCCGGGAAAAGATGTTCGAAGTCAGGGAAATCGAATCGGATATCTCCTTTCTCCGCAATTATTTGACGAAAGATCTGGTCATGCGGGAGGATATGTATTTATTCCAAAAGCAGGGCAAGGATTATAAAATCGTCGATAAGTCATGGGAACATGTTCGTGATCAACTCGTCAGTATGAGGGTTAACGGCGGTTTCCCTTATATCACAGTAAATGATGGGGACTTCATGCGCAATGGGGAACTTTATTTAAAACATTGGTATGAAGATATTGAACTGGATCTGAAATATCTCGAAAAGGTCATGCCATATATCTATCAGCTTTGGGGCCGCCCCGTGCATATGGAATCAGTCATGGAAGGAAAAGAAGTCCTGTTTTCCTATGATGGAAAAGGCATTCACCGGAAATATTTATAAAGCTGAAAAAACTGCCGGTCACTCGGCAGTTTTCTTGTTTTATCTTGTTAAAGACTACTTTGAATAAAAAATCCATAATACTTGTAATTTGCAATTATTAATGTTATAAATCGACTATAGAATATTGAAAAAATCATGTGGCAAACGAAAGGGGAAAGGCATGATCATTCGTGAAGCGATTGAAACGGACATGGACTCTGTCAAAGATATGTACAATCAAGGGATTGAGGATAGAATTGCCACGCTGGAAACGGAAACGAAGGATAAAACCTACATGGAGGAATGGTTTGCTAAGCACGTCGGGCGTTATAAGTTAATTTTCGCCGAGCAAGAAGGGGAAATTGTTGGTTGGTCTTCCTTGAACCAATATAACAGCCGCAATGCTTAAAAAGGGGTTGCCGATTTATCCGTTTACATCTCGAGAGATCATCGAGGAAAAGGGATAGGCGGTTTATTGCTGCAATCGATCGAAAAGCTCGCAATAGAAAATGACTTCAATAAAATTGTGTTATTCACTTTTCCTTTTAACCAGATTGGTCAAGGATTGTACAGAAAACAAGGTTTTCGCGAAGTGGGAGTGTTTAAAAACCAGGGAATAATGGATGGGGAATATGTCGATGTCATGGCTATGGAGAAATTACTGTAAAGTAAATAGGGGGGTGGAGGTTATGACCGTTAACCATTCAAGCATATTGTCTGTTGAATATTTCGAGGCCTATTTCAAGCTGGTAATAGCATCTCGTGAACCTGTGGCGGATAATGCAAAGAAATACATCGAACAGAATTTTTTCAAAGGCAAGAAGTGTTATTATGGCGAGCAGACTCGACGGAAATTCATAACGGCTTTTAATAAGCTAATGGATAAATAAAAAAGTTGCAATTTGCAAATAATACAGGTATAAATAAAGTGAGGTGACAGAAATGGAAAATGAAAACCTTAGAGGTCTCTTCCAACTCTTGACTAGACGGTTTGGATTATTGAATAAAAATTGCTGCAGCGCAGATGGGATAGAGATTTCACTCGTTCAAAGCCATATCCTGTATGAAATAAACCGACAAAACAATTCTTCCATCCAGCAAATTGCAGAAACACTGGGGACGGACATTACGACGTTCAGCCGACAAATCCAATCCTTAATAAAATTGAATTTGGTCAAAAAAACGCAAGATGCTGAAGATCGGAGAATTTCTACCCTTTCCCTGACCGATGAAGGAATGAAGGTCAATCAATTAATCGATCAGCAAATGAATGATTACTTGAATGAAATCTTCAAGACAATGAATGAGTTTGAAAAGGAATCCGTCGTGCGTTCTCTGAAACTGCTTAATGATAAAATGCTGAAGTCTTCCGTATGCTGTACTACTCCCTGGGGGTAGTATAATTTTTCAATAATACTTGCAACTTACAACTTTTTAATGGGTGAAAATATAGGAGGGAATATTTATGGTTCAATTTGATAAAAGAGGATTGCCGGTAGCCATTATAGGCGGGGGTCCTGTGGGGCTTGCCGCAGCCGCTCACTTACTAAAAAAAAGGGAGAAGTTTATCGTTTTGGAAGCGGGGGACTCAGTGGGTTCCAGCCTGCTGGAGTGGGGACACGTCAGAATGTTTTCCCCATGGCAGTATAACATCGATCAAACAGCAAAGGAATTACTTGAGCAGTCTGGGTGGACTTCACCCAACCAAGAAGCTTTGCCAACAGGTCGTGAAATGGTAGAAGAATACCTTCTGCCACTAAGTAACCTTCCAGAAATAAAAGAACAGATCATGTTAAGGGCAAAAGTAGTCGGTGTTGCTAAAATGGCACACGATAAATTGAAAACTGGAAAACGGGACACCGTTCCCTTTCAACTCTATGTAGAGGTGGAGGGTGGCACAAAAGTCGTTGAAGCGAAGGCTGTTATTGATTCATCCGGTACTTGGAGGAATCCAAACCCGATCCTTTCCAACGGTATCTGGACGAATGCCGAAAGAAAATTACACAATCAAATTCACTATGGCATTCCAAACGTCGTCCAACTGGAAAATAGATATCAAAATAAATCAATCATGGTGATTGGGAGCGGTCATTCTGCAATAAATGCCCTATTGGATCTCGCATCATTACAGCAAAAGTTTACGGATACAAAAATCTACTGGGTTCTTCGTAAAAAACAGATCAATGAAGTGTACGGCGGTCAAGAAAACGACGGCTTGGCGGCTCGTGGAGAACTTGGCATTAGAATTCAGCAATTAGTGGAGTCTGGACGAATCAATATCCTCACCCCCTTTCATATTAACGGAGTTTATCCAGCAAAAGGTAAAATAACTGTGACGGGAGAACTGAACGGGGAAGAATTCACTCTCGGCGATATCGAGGAAATCGTTGTAAGTACGGGTTTTAGACCAGATACATCCTTTTTAAATGAAATTAGGATAAACCTCGATTCAGCTGTCGAAAGCATAAACGCGCTTGCTCCGCTTATTGACCCCAATATCCATAGCTGCGGAACGGTGCGACCGCATGGTGAACAAGAATTACGGCACCCTGAAAAGAACTTCTACATTGTTGGCATGAAGAGTTATGGAAGAGCACCTACATTCTTACTGGCAACAGGATATGAACAAGTCCGTTCCGTGGTGGCTTATTTAACAGGGGATGTCGAGGGGGCAAAAGAAGTGCGCTTGGAACTTCCTGAAACAGGAGTTTGCAGTGTGAATCTGGCATCCAGTTCATGCGATTCTAATATTCCTGCAACTAAAACAAACGAAAGTTCTTGCTGTGGGAGTCCTGTTCCAGTGAGATTGGAAATTAAAAATAATACCTGTCGTAAATAAAATAGAAGACCAGTCTGAAGTCAGGCTGGTCTTTTCCTAAAAACATGATTAATGGCGGAGCAGCTTTATCCTTAATGGCTTGTCAGATTACCATTAAAAAGTTGATAGCAAAATTAATTTTCTAAGTATCTATATAAAGTGGATTTACTAATCCCTGTTTCGTTTTTAATTTCAGCTAGACTGAATTTTTTACTTTCGTACATGATAATCGCACGCTGTACATTTTCATCGGGTTTTCTAGGTCGGCCCGTTGTAATTCCTTTTTGTTTTGCGTCTGATAATCCTTTTTTTGTTTTTTCGCTGATCACATCACTTTGAAATTCTACAAGGTGCTTTACGATATCATAAAAGGGATATCCAGATTGATTTTCAGTGTCAATGTCCTCTTTAAGTGAGTGGAGAAAAGCTCCTTTACCATCCATCATTTCCAATAATTCAACTAAATGCCGTGTAGAGTATGCTAAAGCAAATAGATTTGTAACAACTATTTTATCTCCTCGATCGAGGTTGTTCATCAGGTCATCAAGTTGCGTTCTTCTTTTAGCGGATGAATGTTTTCTTTGGAAGGAGCCTTCTTATTTATTTTAAAGGGGTGTCTTCAGAATATCAGGAAAAAATATAGAGGCAGAGTGTGCCCAATATTCCCTTTTCTTTGAGTTTTTACTTGTATGTTGATCTCGGTCTTTTTTTTTAGAAAAGGTAAGAAATACAGTCTTTCAATGGTAAGTACAAAAGCTTTATTAGGTTAAAATTATATTGCTGAATATTTAATGCTTGATTAAATAAGAATATGCTTATACAATGATACTGAATAATTACATAAGTATATACTTATTTACTTTAGGATAGGAGGGATGAAATGCTATGAATGAAGCGTTGGATTTGGAAACCACGGCAAACATTCTTAAATTACTAGGTGATAAAACCCGTTTGACCATGATTAAGATCATGGCTGAGCATGAATGCTGTGTCTGTGAATTTGTGGATTTATTCGAGATGAGCCAGCCAGCTATCAGCCAGCATTTACGAAAGTTGAAAGATAGCGGAATCGTGAATGAAGCAAGGAGGGGACAATGGGTTTTTTATTCGTTAAACCCGTCTTCTTCCTATTACTCATTTATTCAGACGGTCATCAAGGACTTGCCAAGTCAAAATTTTAAATTAGAAGAATTAACAGCACAAGGAAAACGGATTTGTTGTGACTAACTAGGAGGTACTACTTCAGTGGGATCAGTTATTTTGGCAGTTATCATCTTTTTATTAACACTCATATTCGTCATCTGGCAGCCAAAGGGATTGTCGATCGGATATTCAGCTTGTGGCGGTGCGGTTTTGGCCTTACTTGTTGGAGTCGTGGATTTTACTGATGTCATAGACGTGACATCGATAGTCTGGAACGCCACACTCGCCTTCATCGCCATCATCATCATCTCGCTCATTTTGGATGAGATAGGATTTTTTGAATGGGCAGCACTGCATATGGCTAGGGCGGCCAAAGGAAATGGAGTAAGGATGTTTGTCTATGTAAGTATCCTCGGTGCTCTTGTGGCTGCTTTTTTTGCGAATGACGGAGCGGCACTTATTCTTACACCGATTGTATTAGCAATGGTTCGGGCCTTGAAATTTAGTGATAAAATGATTTTCCCGTTTATCATCGCCAGTGGGTTCATTGCCGATACAACCTCACTGCCTTTGGTGGTGAGTAACCTTGTAAACATTGTATCCGCAGACTTTTTCAATATCAGTTTCGCCGAGTTTGCTTCAAGAATGATCGTACCGGACATCTTTGCACTTGTAGCAAGCATCTTGGTTTTATATTTGTTTTTCCGTAAAAGCATACCGAAAAATTACGATGTATCACAGCTTAAAAAACCAGCGGAAGCCATTCAAGACCACAGAATGTTTAGGCTGTCATGGATCGTATTAGGGATATTGCTGGTTGGTTATTTTGCAAGTGAATTTATTGGGGTTCCTGTATCCATCATTGCAGGCATCGTCGCCATCTTCTTCCTCATGATGGCTAGAAGGAGTCCAGCGGTCAACACGAAAACCGTTATCAAAGGCGCACCATGGGCAATCGTCTTTTTCTCAATTGGAATGTATGTAGTGGTGTACAGCCTGCGAAATGTTGGATTGACGAATGTATTAACAGATTTAATCCAAGTTACCGCCGATCAAGGATTATTCGTAGCAACGATTGGGATGGGCTTCATCGCTGCCATTCTGTCATCACTTATGAATAACATGCCAACCGTCATGATTGATGCCCTTGCCATTTCCGACACCCATACAACAGGCGCAATCAGGGAGGCCCTTATCTATGCCAATGTCATCGGTTCGGACTTGGGCCCGAAAATCACTCCGATCGGTTCTTTGGCTACGTTATTGTGGCTGCATGTCCTTTCTTTAAAAGGCGTGAAAATCTCATGGGGAACCTATTTTAAAACAGGAATCATCTTAACCATCCCAACATTGTTCATCACATTGGTCGGCTTATATATATGGTTACAAATTATTCATTAAACACTTACTTTACCAACAAGGGAGAGAAACAGCATGGCTAAAAAAACACTTTACTTCTTATGTACAGGGAACTCTTGCAGAAGCCAAATGGCAGAGGCATGGGGGAAGAAATATTTAGGTAACGAATGGGAAGTGCTTAGCGCAGGAATCGAGGCCCACGGGTTAAATCCAAAAGCTGTAAAAGCAATGAATGAAGTTGGATTGGACATCTCCAATCAAACATCGGATATCATCGACCCTGACATATTGAATAATGCCGATTTTGTCGTTACATTATGTGGCGATGCGGCAGACAAATGTCCAATGACGCCACCGCATGTTAAACGTGAACATTGGGGCTTTGATGACCCGGCAAAAGCCGAAGGAACAGATGATGAAAAATGGGCTACCTTCCAACGTGTTCGTGATGAAATAGGAGAAAGAATTGCACGTTTCTCTAAAACGGGTGAATAAATAAAATTGAAAAGCCGTGAGTGTTAGTAGGCGGGCAAAAGACCATAAAGAAAAAGCTGCCAAAATTGGCAGCTCTTTTCATCATTAAATCTTAATATCGACCTTAGCATTTTTCTGAAGTTCTTCCACATGCTTCACAAGCTTTTCTTGTTTCTTTTGCTGCTCTAGTTGTTCCTTGATTTGCGGCTTCATTTCTTCGAGTTTCTGTACCTTCTGTCCGCTTGTTTTAGCTTGCTCTGCAACCTGGTCGTAATACTTTTGGATTTCTTCATCAGTTGCTTCTTCCACTTTAATCTCTTTTTCAACGTACTTCGTATATGGGATGTTCTCTGCGATCTGAGCATTCAGCGTTTCCGTATTCAGACCTGCTTGCTTCATCGCTTCCTTGAATTTCTCTTCACTCTCATATTGCTTTTCAATTTCGGCAAGTTGCTTTTCAATTTCGGCCTTGGAAGCTGTGTAGCCCTTTTTATCAGCTGCTTGAAGCAGCAATGTTTGCCCCACTAAAGAGTTGAGCGTTTGCTCTTTAATTTGTTTGGCTCCCTCCTTGGTTGTTGGGTCTTGTCCGAATTGCTGCATCTGCATTTGTGTGGTTGACAGCACGGTATTATATTCCGCACCTGAAATTTTTTCGTCATTGACGATGGCCACCGTTTTCTTTTCATCCACCTTTTGCTTGTCTAGTTTCTTCTGCATTTCTTCCATCTGTTTTTGCTGTTCCTCAGTTGCTTTAGCCGTTTCTTTCTCAGTTGTCTCTTTCTCGTCATTTTTCTTATCTGCTTCATCGTTCGAACCACAAGCCGTTAGAACAACTGCCAATAATCCAATGATGATTGGGTACAATAGTTTCTTCATATTTCAGTCTCCTCTCGTATTCAATGCTAAAAAATCATCTAATGCGCATTATAAAGGAATTTCCCATTAAAACACAATAAATTCATTCTTTTTTTCCAGAAAACAGGAAGATAGTATAGGCATTATCTCATTATATAAGTGTAACATTCGCGGAAATGAACCCATTTACCCTTCGACATGCAAAATTCTTAATGGGAATGCGAAGGCTTGATACTTGGTGGCAGTCAGAAACTTGTAATCAATCTCTTAATCACAAAACGTAACTACTGTAAATTGGTTTAGTAAAAGAAAGACTCGTCAGAAGATTCTTTGATACTCTTCTAGAATTAAGCGGTTTAAACTCCAGGTTAGTATTCAAAACATACAAAAACACATTTCCTTTTTCCTACAGAAAGCGCCTAACAATTTTAAAGGCAAGTTATTAATATAAAGACAAGGAAAAAAATCCAATTTAAAATAAGAGACTATCTGTTGATTTGTCGGAGCTTCCATTACAGTTTGGTCCTAATAAAGGAGGATACAATTCATGGACGTGGTTGAGTAAGAGTGTAGATTATGTAAGCGCTCATAAATCAATACATCCTATGGGTTATTATCATTAATCTTTAAATTATATTCTAGGAGGATAATTGAATGAAAATAAAAAAGTCTCCCTTTCTTTCTTTACTAATGGTTGGTATTCTCGCCGTTGCTACTCCACTTGCTAGTGCAGCTGACAACAAGGCTAAAATGTTAGAAGTCCCTATTAAGGAACCTTCTGTTAATTTAATATCAGAAGTTGTTTACTCTCAGCAACCTATTTATGGTGATTCCAATGTTCCACTAGAAATGGATATATTACAGCCTGAAGGTAAAAAACCACTTCCTGCAGTTGTATTTGTACCAGGAGGTGGATTCATGTCAGCTAATAAAGATAAGTCTGTACAACAAAGAATGACTATTTCAGAGGCAGGTTACGTTGTCGCTAGTATTGAATATCGGGTTACACCTCAGAGTACCTTCCCTTCATCACTTGAAGATGTGAAAGCGGGCATTCGCTACCTGCGTGCCAATGCTGAAAAATTTAATATCGACCCTGAGAATATCGTTGTAATGGGTAGTTCAGCTGGCGGATATCTTGCTGCGTTTGCTGGAATAACAAATGGTTTGGCGGAATTCGATAAAGGGGAAAATCTAGATCAAAGCAGTGATGTGAAAGCGGTTATCGATTTATATGGACTTTCTGACTTAACGAGAGTTGGAGATGGCTTTTCAGAAGAGATTCAGGCACTTCACAAATCTCCTTCTGCACCAGAAGGTATGTGGGTAAATGGACCTTCCGTAATGAGCCCTGGTGGTTCAATTTTTGATAATCTTGAAAAAGCAGCCAAAGCAAACCCCATCACGTATATCACTAAGAATGCACCTCCGTTTTTAATCATGCACGGAGATAAAGATACACTTGTTTCACAAAACCAAACTGAAATATTACACGAAAATTTAATTAACAAAGGGGTTGATTCCACTTATTATGTTGTAAAAGGTGCTGGCCATGGTGGAACTCACTGGGTGCAACCAAAAGTCTTGAAAATCTTGATTAACTTCTTAGATAAACACGTAAAAGGTAAAGAAAATAAAAAGAACTAAAGTGAGAAAAATGAATTGAAGCTAAATCCTTCCGTGAATCGTACGGAAGGATTTCTTAGTGTGCAGTGGATTCCAATGGATATACGAAATTTTCATCTCAGTAAAACAAGAAACAAAAAGTCTGCAAAGGTCTTCTTCCAGAAAAGCTTTGCAGTCTATTTGAAATCAAACGAAAAAGTAGAAAGAAAAAACTCTACATAAACATTAATACGAAACTAACAAGCAATTTTCAAATGAATAGTAGACTCGGTAGAAGATACTGATAAGGCCATAACAAACAAGGTTTAATAGCTTGGGTTAACTGAGAAGTCTACATAATATTATCTTACTAATAATTTATGGCTCGCCCTTTATAAATTGTTTAGGAATCGGCAGAGAGTAGGATCAAGGGAGATTTGAAAACGGAGTTCCCTGCTTTTCTAAAAACGCTATAAATATTATTCGAATGATTGAAGTCTAAGAAGAATACTGTGCAAATTAAATTAGCGAACGTCTTCTTTCTTATATATCACTAAGCAGTTTTACTAGTTGGATAGGTTGCACTATCCGAATAGACTACATAATAACTGAAAATAAACTTCTTTTTTCCTACATTAAGTGGCTAACATTCCTTACCGCCAGCTAATAAAATTAGATTATGGAAAAGTCAGATACTTAAAAAGGAGGGAGCAGAGGTTACAAAAAAATGAAAGCGTTTCCTATTGGTGCAGGGTACGATTTGTTAAATGAAATCTAAATTTAAAGGGGGGCAATAATAATGAAGTTGATTAACCCAATGAAAGTAATTGACGGAAGCCGCATTCATTCATTCCATATTTGGCTTGTTTTTTGGCTTTTTCTCGTCATTTTGTTCGATGGATATGATGTTGTCATTTACGGGGCTGTCGTTCCATCCCTTATTAAGGAATGGGGAATATCGGATGTGACAGCAGGTGCAATTGGTAGTTATACGGTAATGGGTACAGCGGCCGGCGCAATCGTATTCGGGTTACTTGCAGACAAATTGGGCAGGAAGAAAATTATCTTGTTGACCATTTTCCTCTTCAGCTTTTTCACACTGCTATCTGGGTTCGCCAATGGACCGACAATGTTTATAATTTTTCGGGTCATTGCAGGTATTGGCCTAGGGGGAGTCATGCCAAATGTTATTGCCTTGACCACTGAATTTGCACCTAAGCACATCCGTTCTGCTCTAGTGTCATTCGTTTTTTGTGGTTATTCGGTTGGAGCTATAGCAGCAGCACTTACAAGCCGGTCGCTTCTGCCGACTGTTGGCTGGGAGCCCGTTTTCTGGCTCGCGGGAATCCCTCTTTTGTTCTTTCCATTGTTAATCAAAATCATACCGGAATCTGTTAGCTTCCTAATTCAAACTGGTAAAGTGGAAGAAGCCAAGAGAGTTCTTGCCAAGATTGATCCAACTATAAACGTGAAAGAAGCAATAGAACTTAAGAAACCTGATGAGAGAGCACCAGGTTCACCTGTTATAAAATTGTTTGAACAAAAACGTGCAATAAGCACCGTAATGTTCTGGATTTCCTGCTTCAGCGCTTTTATTTTGATTTACTCGATGAATACATGGCTTCCACGCCTTATGATGCAGGCTGGTTATGACCTTAAATCAAGCCTCACCTTTATTGCGGTCATGCAAATCGGAGCTATTGTAGGGACCATCGTATTTGGCCGATTGGTGGATAAACTGGGCTTTAAGAAAGTACTTGTTCCCCTGTTCTTCTGTGGTGCGATTGCCCTGTCGCTCATCGGCTTCACGAACAGTCCATTTATCGCATATGGCCTGATTTCAGTAATAGGTGCTGCATCGGTGGGTGTACAGAATATGTCAAATGCATTTGTTTCCCAGTATTATCCTACTGAAATGCGTTCCACGGCCCTAGGCAGTACCATGGCTTTTGGACGTATGGGGGGGATAGTGGCTCCAACATTCGTAGGTATTCTTCTTACAATGAACTTGCAGCCCCAGTATAACTTCGCAGCAATTGCAAGCGCCGCTGTGCTTGGGGGATTCGCGATGCTGTTCGTTCAGGAGAAGCATGGTAATTATAATAAGGAAACGGACAAACCTGAATCGGAAGAAGATCGTTTGAATGCCGCTAAATAATAGTCGTAAATCCCGATGAGATACTCTCTTCGGGATTTACGACTGAGAGGAAGGGAAAGAGGAAATGAGCATAAACCTGAAGCATATTTTTACGGCGAACATACATGTGGACGATCCTCTTGAAGTAGGGGATGTGGGAACGGGTATAAGAAGAGTCATCCCTATAACGGGTGGAACGTTTTCCGGGCCTGGGATAAAAGGAATTGTTTTACCGGGTGGCGCGGATTACCAGATGATTCGATATGACGGCATGACGGAGGCACTTGCCCATTATACGATTCAAACAGAGGAGGGGGTGCTTATTTATGTTGTGAACAAAGGTTACCGGCATGGTCCCAAAGAAATTATTGACCGTATCATCCAAGGGGAAGAGGTCCCAATTGGATCTTATTATTTTAAAACGGCTCCCTTGTTTGAGACAGGGAGTGAAGAATATGCCTTTTTAAATCGAAATATTTTTGTAGGAGAAGGCATTAGAAGACCTTCTGATGTGCAGATGAAATTTTATCAGGTACTATGATTTTTAGTTTTCCCTCTTTCATTATGTGTTTCTTCATTTACAATAGGATTAGGGAGAATTAGGAAGGAGGGATGGTTTTGTCTAGCAGTAAAAGAGAAAAATTAATGAGAAAAGTAGATAACCATTTGCGAAAGACATCGCGTTATCTGATTAAGATTGACACCGAAGAAGAGGCACTGCAGTACTTGACCGATTCCTTTCGATCTGAACTATACTGCGATTTTGTTGGTGTCGTGTTAGAAGAGGGCGGGCAGCTTTTACCGAAAGCGTGGAGCGGCAACATCCCTTCTGTAACCGAGGCCTTTCCATTTTCCACAGATGACTGTTCCTCCAAATTATTTCGTCAAAGTATGACGTATAAAACAGCGGAAGTGCCGGAAAAATGCCATATGGCAAAAGTATTGAAGAAGGCCAACATTAAAACCTGGTTTACTGTCCCCCTCAAAGACGACATTCACCATTTTGGCTTCTGCATAGTTGGTTTCTTAAGCTTCGTCCCGCTTTTGGATATGGAAGTTCACTTCGAGGAATTTGGAAAGGATATGGCAGTTGCCATGGCAATGGCGAGGGAAAAGGAAACACAGCTGAAAAAAATAGAAGGCATTGAATGGATTAGCAAAAACCTCTCACTCGATGCACCTCTTGAACAGCATATCGCCGAACTGACGTCTAGGGCAGGAAAAGGGACCAATGCCGATTTTGCCTGCATTTATTTATATAATGAAAAAGAAAACTGTTTTGTTTTCCAACAACCTGCTTACGGGAAGATGGAATACGCACACAAAATCATGATCCAAGACAATTATATGCTGAAAGACTACTTTCCCTTTCTGGAAACACCTGGTGGGAATCAGCTAACGATTCCTCTTTTCAATGATCTGAAACCAATAGGAGTCCTGCATGTTGGGAACAAAGGCACAGGTGTATTTTCAGAAGATGATTTGAGAATGTTGGAGCTGTTGTCCAAACACGTTGCTGCTTTGCTCGAAAATGCTCGTTTATATCATAGCGAAAGAGATCATAAACACAGGCTTCAATTTCTTTTGGATTCTCAGCAAGCGCTTGTAAAGGAAACCGTTGAAGTTGACAATTTTGATGGCATCACAACCATGCTCGGCGGAATATTTCAAAGTTCGGTCATCTTATTTGACCGGTTTATGCGGGAGTTATCAGTTCTCGACTCTGGACATGAAGGTGGTCCGCTATATACACATCAGTTGGCTGAAAGAGCAAAGGAAGAACTCGGTAATCAAAAAGGGAACGAACTTATCACTATGCAAGATCCCACTAACGCAGACTATTATTTTTCATTCTGGCCAGTTAGTGGCGGTGGCAATTTACTTGGCTACCTAGCCATTCGCAGGTCTGGTGTAGAAATGGATGAGTTCGACCGTCTGACGGTCGATTTGGCTCGGAATATTTGCTCAATCCAGTTTATAAAGCAAAAGCTCGTCCTGGATGCAAAAGAACAGGCAAAGGATAGCTTCATTAGCAAATTGCTGACAGAAAAAATTGATAATGAAGAAAGCATTATCCAATATGCAAACTTATTTCAATGGGACCTGTTCAGCCGCCATCGGTTGGCTGTTTTGTCCATAGAGCTTGATGGAAGTGAAATGGAAGGAAGCAATCTTCTTGAACAGCAGACGAAAAAAACGCTTGTTTGGGACTCAATAAAATCTCATCTGTCGGAGCTCGATCGCACTTTTATATCTGCATCACATGACGAAAAGTTTGTTCTACTTGTTTCAACTGAAATGGAAGGGGATAAGCCGAAAAAGTTTTGGGCCACGCTTTTTGAAAGTATTCAGAGCTGGGCCGCGAAGGGATCTATCGAATGTAAAGTGCTGATGGGGATCGGGAGTGAAACGGAGAATATCCAGGATTATTATGTGAGCTATCAGCAGGCCGTTCAAGCATTGAATATAGTAAGTAGTCGGTTCGCAAACACAGGTTATTCACTTTTTAAAGACCTCGGTTCCTATACCATTCTCCATCACTTGGGTCATTCAACTGCCATTGATTTATTTGTGAAGAGTCAACTAGGACCTCTTATCAAATATTCAGAAGGGAAAAACATCGATTTGTTCAATACTCTCCATGTTTTCCTTCAAAATAACGGGAATGTAAAAGGCACGGCTGAAGAACTCTATATTCATCGGAGTTCCCTCATATACCGGCTTGAAAGAATCGAATTGCTTCTGGATGCCGAATTAAATGATGCTGAAGTCCGGTTCAATTTGATGATGGCATTAAAGCTTTATGATATGAATGGTGGACTTTTCTAAAACAGCCTATATAGGCTGTTTTTTTATCCTACAAAATAGCCGAAGTAATTATAGTTTTTTCCCTCATTTTGTAGGTACAAACCTAAGATTACCAAGGTTATAATTAATTTACAGAATATTGATAATTTTATATAGTCGGGAGATGGAGAGATGGCAATTCAAACAATCGGGGTAGTTGGTGCAGGTTCAATGGGTTCAGGTATAGCGAATCTAGCGGCAATGAATGGGTTTACTGTTATCTTATGTGACATTGAAGACAGCTATTTGGAAAATGCAATAAAACGTATTGGAAAGTTTATGGATAAAAGTGTTGCAAGGGGAAAAATGACCGAAAATCAAAAACAGGAAACGCTTGGACGCATCCAAACCACAACGCACCTCGAAGAAATGAAAGACGCGGACGTCGTGATTGAAGCCGTTCTGGAAGACCTTAATCTAAAAAAGGAAGTGTTCTCTGCCCTCGACCAAATCGTTCGTGAAGGCGTGATTCTGGCAACTAACACATCATCGATGTCGATTACAGAAATTGCAGCAGCGACACAACATCCGGAACGGGTGGCTGGTATGCATTTTTTTAATCCGGCACAATTAATGAAACTTGTAGAGGTGGTTCGTGGATATCAGACAAGTGATGAAACTGTAGAGGGATTGAAAGCGCTCTCTAAACAGCTGACCAAAGAGCCGGTGGAAGTGAAAAAGGATACGCCGGGATTCATTGTCAACCGGATCATGATTCCACAGTTTATCGAGGCGATCAAGCTGCTTGAAGAAGGCGTGGCATCTGCTGAAGATATCGATAAGGCCGTTACTCTAGGCCTGAACTATCCTATGGGTCCATTCACACTGCAGGACTTTGCGGGTGTGGATATTGGGTACCATGTGATGGAGTATTTCAAAGAGGAATTCAACGATGATCACTTTGCTCCCCCTCTTCTTCTGAAACAGCTAGTCAGGGCGGGGAGACACGGTAAGAAGACAGGCGCTGGGTTTTACGACTACGAATAATAAGAATGGGGTTGAATTGAATGTATAAATTTTTATTGTGTGAAATCGAAGATAAAATCGCGGTTGTAACCATTAACCGGCCGCCCGTCAATCCATTGAATACAAAGGTATTCCAAGAACTTTCAATCATATTTGATGAGCTTGAAGCCAATGAAGATGTTCGAGCGATTGTCCTTACTGGCAGCGGAGAGAAAGCATTCGTTGCAGGAGCTGACATCAATGAAATGGCAAGTCTTGATCTTGTCGGAATCAATATGATGAACAAGACATCCAGAACGGTATTTACGAAAATTGAGAATGTGACAAAGCCGGTCATTGCTGCGTTGAATGGAATGGCGCTGGGTGGGGGTCTCGAGCTCGCGCTTGCCTGTGACCTGCGTATAAGTTCCGATCGTGCGAAGTTTGCTTTCCCGGAAGTTGGCCTCGGTATCATTCCAGGGGGAGGAGGTACCCAGAGGCTACAGAAGATCGTCGGACAGGGTGTTGCCAAAGAACTGCTTTATTTCGGCGATATGATCGATGCGCAACGGGCATTGGATTTACATATCGTCAATAAATTGGTCGCAGCTGGTGAGGTGCTGGAGACAGCGAAGGAATGGGCCGGGAAATTGGCAAAAAAACCACCTGTTGCTCTTCAAATGGTGAAGACTGCAGTCAATGCAGGAGGCAATACTGACCTTGAATCGGGTTTGATTATCGAAAGCGTATGCTTTGGCAATGCATTTTCAACGGAAGATCGGAAAGAAGGACTTAAGGCTTTCGTTGAAAAAAGAGAACCAATTTATTCAGGAAGATAAACAGTGAAGCAACACTAGATAAGTAAAACCCATAAACGTAGATATGAAGGCAATTAAAGAGGTTTTCAACTGTAGATTCCAGGACATTTAATGGTGGTAGCTAGGAACATGAGGCGAAATGATCTGCCCAAAACTACGAGTATTGATTATCAGGTTTAAAATAAAAAATTAAAATGAGGTGAATGAAGTGAAGGAAATCTTATTGTTAGAAGGAGCAAGGACGCCATTTGCTGAAATTTCCGGATCATTCCGTGATATCACAGCAACGGACTTAGGCGTCTTTGCCGCAAAAGAAGCCATACGGCGAGCCAAAGTTTCTGGTGAAGATATCGATCAAGTTGTATTCGGGAATGTGCAGCAATCAAGCAAAGATGCCCATTTGCTGGCGAGACATGTTGGGTTAAAAGCTGGTACCCCGATTCACGTCCCTGCATTGACCATTAATAGACTGTGTGGAACGGGTGTTGAATCTATTTTAACAGCGGCACGTTACATTTTAACAGGAGAAGCGAATGTCATATTAGCAGGTGGAACTGAAAGCATGAGTCAGGTACCACATGTAATTCGCGGAATGAGATGGGGAAGTCAACTAGGGGCGCCTGTTGTAGAAGACTGGGTATGGGACGGCCTATACGATACTTATGGAGAATGTACAATGGGTGAAACCGCTGAAAATTTGGCTGCCAAATATAGTCTGTCCAGGGAAGAAGTCGATCAGCACGCTCACGCAAGCCATGAACGTGCCCTTGCTGCAAGAAAAAAAGGCTATTTAAGTGAAGAAATTGTACCTGTGAACGTGAAAGGCAGAAAAGGCGATAAAGTCATAGAAAACGATGAACACATTCGGGAAACTAGCATGGAACAGCTTGGGAAACTGAAGGCGAGGTTTGTTGAAAACGGGGTAGTTACACCAGGTAATGCGAGTGGTATGGTTGACGGAGCGGCGGCAGTCATTGTCGCCTCAAGTGACTATGTGAAAGTAAAAGGACTGAAGCCGATTGCTCGACTTGTTTCCTGGGACGTAGTCGGAGTAGAGCCAAAGTACATGGGGATTGGACCTGTTCCGGCCATTCAAAGTGCATTAAAAAAAGCTAACTTAACAATCGCAGGCTTAGATCTGATTGAAATCAATGAAGCATTCTCAGCTCAGTACCTTGCTTGTCAAAAAGAATTAGGCTTTGACCTTGAAATAGGAAATGTAAACGGCGGGGCAGTTGCAATGGGGCATCCGCTAGCGGCGAGCGGAACAAGAATCGTAACCGCACTCATTTATGAATTGAGAAGACGCAATAAAAAATACGGGGCAACAGCTGTTTGCATTGGCGGGGGTCAGGGAATTGCGGCAATTTGGGAAGCATTATAAAGTTGTGATTTATAGAACCGTATAATCAAAGTTTAAGGCAGTCCTTTCCCAGGGATTGAAAGGATTTTGTGTACAGATGACGAAATAACTGATGAAAATGCAGGGATTCATGGTCATTGGGATTAGGATTCCATAACGAGGCGTTCATGCTGAAAATAGAAGTTAATGTAGGCTAAATGGTACAGTTAAAAGGGAAAACAAGTTTCTGGTTAGAAAAATCACATTTAGAGGCAGGAAAAAATGGCGAGATTTTTAGAACCATACGGGAGCGAGTGAGTATATGGAAAAAGATCAGAATCTTTTGACAGTTTATGGCTTATTGGAGCGTGCTGTTTCAGTTAATGGGGATAAAGAAGCGATATATGATTTGAAGAGACGGGTCTCCTACCATGAAATGAAAAAGGATGTGGAACGGTTTGCCGGGACACTCTACAATCTGGGCATAAAAAAAATGGACCGGATTGCAGTGTCATTGCCCAACTGGTATGAAACAGCGGTTATATTTTTTGCTGCAGCCAAAATTGGGGCGGTGATCGTCCCCTTTAACCATAAATATCGAACACATGAAGTCGAATACATCTTAAAGAATTCCGAGCCGAAAGCGTTGATAGTGACGGAAGAATTTGATCAAAACTTTGGGTTAAAAGAAGCGCAGTCGATTGTGCCGTCATTGATTTCTGTACGGTTCACACGGGATGGCCTCCATCCATATGAGGACCAAACCGATTGTGATGTCATGGAAGCAGAAATTAATGTAAATAACGATCTATTTTGTATTTTATATACGTCCGGGACAACCGGCGTGCCAAAAGGCGTTATGATCACGCATAGAGGTGTGGTACAATCCGCGAATACATTGGCAGGCGAACTTAGATGTACTGAAGAGGACGTTTTTGTTGTATCAGCGCCGCTGTTTCATATCTTTGGCATGGCATGCAACTTGTTTTGCGGCGTATCCGCCGGGGCACGAATGGTGTTACAGGAAAAATATCATCCCCGTGAAACTCTTAAACTGATTGAACAAGAAAAAGTTACGATAAAGATGGGTGTACCGACAATGTTCATTAAAGAAATGGAACTGGATGATTTTGATAGTTACGACTTATCGACATTGCGTACAGGCATGGTGGGATCTGCTCCAATTCCACCAAGTAAAGTCAAGGAAATACGAGATCGCATGGGCATAAAACTTTGTCAATCATTTGGGATAACGGAAACGGTTACGGTTACATTGACTCCTTATGATGATGACGAACAGAAAATAACGAAGACACTAGGAAAACCGATTCCTGGGGTTGAGTTGAAAATTGTTGATGAAAACCGGCTTGAAATCCCATTAGGGGAAACAGGAGAGATAGCCCTCAAAAGTTTTGGGATAATGAAAGGCTATTACAAAATGCAAGAACATACGGACCATGTTCTAGATCGGGAAGGCTGGTTCTATACCGGTGATCTAGGTGTGCAGGATGAAGAAGGATATCTGCATTTTGTAGGCAGAAAAAAAGAAATGATAATCCGTGGGGGCTATAACATATATCCTCAGGAAATTGAAAGTGTGCTGACCAAACATCCAAACATAATGGTTGCTGCAGTCGTGGGCATTCCAGATGAAGTGCTTGGTGAAGTGGTGTGCGCGTTCATTCAGTTAAAAAAAGGAACAGAAATTTCAGAAGGTGAAATTAAAGCCTTTGTAAAGAAACAAATAGCAAATTATAAAGTCCCGGAAAAACTCATGTTCATTGAGGATTTTCCAATGACGGCTAGCGGAAAAATCCAAAAATCGAGACTTCTTGATCAGATGGATGCGAAGATCAGTCGTCCAGTCTGAAATTGAAAGGAGCATATCTAACATGATAGCAGAATATTCGTTCCAGGTAAGATGGGGTGACACGGACGCAGCAGGAATAGTGTTTTATCCCAACTTTTATAAATGGATGGATGAAGCCACTCATGAATATTTGTCAGCCCTAGGGTATCCATCCTCCAAACTTTATGCAGAACAGCAAATTGGTGTCCCTTTATTAGAAGCTAACTGCATTTTCAAATGTCCTCTTCTCTTTGAGGATAGCGTGGTTGTGCAAAGTACAGTTGAAGAATTACAAAACAAAGTATTTAAATTGCGACATGCTTTTATTAGAGGCGAACAAATAGTAGCTGAAGGGTATGAATTACGTGCCTGGACATCATTTGAGGGTAAGCCGAAGGCGCTACCGGTTCCTGAAGATATCCGAAAAAAAATGATGCCGAAAACCCACCAGTCTATGAAGAGGTGAATACATGCTTACGGAAAAAAAGGAAATCAAACATTTTTTGAATACTGAAATCCTTCCTGACGAAATTTTCACACCCGAAGACTTTAGTGATGAACATATTATGCTGGAAGAGATGACTGGGAAATTTGTGAAGAACAGAGTTTATCCTGCATTAGGAAACATAGAAAACCAGGAGTTTGATGAAACAGTGCGTCTTATCAAAGAGGCAGGTGAACTCGGGCTGATCAGCGCAGATATTCCAGAGCAAGATGGCGGGCTAGAGCTTGGCAAAGTCAGTGCGTCCATCATATCTGAAAAAATGGCGCTTGGCCGTTCGTTTTCCATTACATTTGGAGGGCAAACCGGAATTGGGGCGTTGCCAATTGCCTATTTTGGAACTGTGAAACAAAAGGCGATGTATCTCCCAAAAATGTTATCTGGTGAGACTATAGCTGCATATGCATTAACCGAACCTTCATCCGGCACGGATGCAATGAGTGCAAAGACAACAGCGGTACTTTCAAAATGTGGGAAATATTACATTTTAAATGGAGAAAAACAGTTGATTACCAACTCTTCCATCGCTGGCCTATTTATTGTGTATGCAAAAGTGAACGGTGAAAAGTTTACTGCTTTCATTATTGAAAGAGATTACGAAGGAGTCTCCATTAGTCCTGAAGAAAAGAAAATGGGATTGCGGGGGTCTTCCACATGTTCTCTTATTTTGGATAATGTAAGAGTACCTTCTGAAAATGTTATTGGTAAAGTAGGGCGTGGGCATATTATTGCGTTTAACGTATTGAATATCGGCCGCCATAAGCTTTCAGCCACTTCATTGGGAACTGCAAAGAGATCGATTGAGCTAGCAGTTAGCTATGCCAATGAAAGGAAGCAATTTGGCCAGCCTATTTCCAGCTTCAACTTAATCAAAAATAAACTGGCTGATATGGCTATAAAAACATACGCTAATGAAAGTTCCGTGTATAGAACTGCAGGCGCGATGCAGGAAGGGTTTGCAAATATGAAACAAACGGGCTCCGATGACTTTTGTGAAACGATTTCCCGTTATGCTTTAGCATGTTCGATCAACAAAGTTATGTCCACGGAAGTTCTTGACTTTATCGTAGATGAAGCCTTGCAGATCCACGGTGGATATGGCTATATGGAAGAATATGAAATAGAGTCACTATATCGTGATTCCAGGGTTAATCGGATTTTTGAAGGTACGAATGAAATTAATAGAACCCTGATTGCTTCAACATTACTGAAAACCTATGAATTGCCTAGTAAGAAAGGAAATGTTGACGAAGGTACGCTGCTACGTGAAAAGCAGACACTTCACCTGATGAAAAAGCTTTATCATTCTACAATAGAGTCTGTTCGGAAGAACGGCCTGATAAATCTAAATCAAGAACAGGAAACAGCTGCATTTATCGCGGACCTAGTCATCGGAATTTATTCGGCGGAAAGCTCCATTTTACGAACGGAAAAAGCAGTACAGATAACAGGGAAAGATAAAAACAGCCAAAAAATTGCTTATACGAAAGTATTTATACATGAAACATCCCAAATGGTCGCCATCAGAGCCTTAAATATTCTAAATCATCTCGGTGATGATGAAGCATTTTCGCGGATTGCTGGCCGTCTTATCATGAGTTGCCCGGAAAATATTGTGGAAGTGAAGCGTAAAATTGCGGATGTAATTATTGAAGATGAAAAATATGTTTCTTAGTTATTAGTGCAGATACTTGATCAGCTACCGAGATAATTGGGAGAGGTAAATAAAGTTCAATTATTAGATTTAATTATGGAATCGCTTTCAAATCGTGAATTTATTTTAAAAGGAGTGAATTGAGTGGCTAAAAGTGAAGTTTATACACAGGAAAAGCTAGATCAGTATTATGAAGGAATGAAGAAAGGAAATCTTGGCCCTCTATGGTACGACCTTGGCCATATGGTAACCAAAGAGCCTGTACATGATGTAGAGCCGTATTTATGGAAGTGGAAATCCATCCGTGAATATGTGCTTACTGCAGGGGAATTGCTGGAGCCGGGGAAAGACGCAGAACGCCGTGTAGTGTATCTTCAAAATCCGAGCCTTCTGAAGCGAGGTCTTGTTGGCTATGGGACACATACTTTATATGCTGGCATTCAGCTACTGTTACCTGGTGAGAGCGCCCCCTCCCATCATCACTCGCAATCTGCGATCCGTTTTGTTATTGAAGGGGACGGGGCATATACTGCGGTTAATGGAGAGAAAACGTATATGGAACGTGGAGACATGATTTTGACGCCGGCCTGGACTTGGCATGAGCACAAGCATGAAGGGACAGAGCCGATGTTTTGGATGGATGGGCTAGATGTAGGTCTCGTCCGCACGATGGCTGCATCGTTTTTTGAGCCATATGAGGAAGAGTCTTACCCGATGGAGGCACCAGAAAACTATGCTAATCAGCAATTTTCAATGGGAGCGTTTAAAAAGCTAAATGAAAAATCAAATCCTGATTATCCATCACCAATTTTCGGTTACAAATTCGATCGTGTTAAATATTTGCTTAATCAGATGACAGAAGCAGATTTTGACCCGTTTGACGGCTATGCGATTGAATATATTAACCCAACCACAGGTGGCTCTGCTGATTCCCGTATTGGCACAATGATGCAAAAGCTGAAACCAGGTCAGCAAACGAAAGCGCACCGACATGTTCACAGCGCAATTTTTCATGTTCTTGAAGGTACAGGCTATACGGTCATTGATGGTCAGAAGTTTGAATGGGAAAAAGGGGACTTCTTTATTCTACCACCATGGAGCAATCATGAGCATGTGAACACGGGATCAGAAGATGTGTTCCTATTCTCCTTCAATGACAAACCCGTCATGGAAAAATTAGAGCTTGAATTCAGCGAGGGATACCAAGAAAATGCTGGACACCAGGTAGTGAAAAAAGTCTTTATTCCTGACAGAACCGTTTGAGAAGAGAAGGGGGAGGCATTGTGAAGATTGCTATTTTTAATGACGATTTACTTGGAGTGGTAATGGGAGACCGTGTAACAGATGTATCAAAAGTAGCAGGGTGGGATAAAGCTGACCCGAATTCTTCTTTCCTCAAGCTCGTTGAAAATTTTAATGAACTAAAAGAGGAAATGAATCGGGAAGCGGAAACAGGAACTTCTTATTCATTGAACGAGGTGACATTGAAGTCCCCCGTACCAAGTACACGGAAAATTTGGGCTGCACCTGTGAACTATCGAAAACATCAAGAAGAAATGAATGAAATATTCAACAACGCGCCTAGGACAATTGAAGAAATTGCCTTGTTTCTTAAATCACCTGAGTCCTTATCTAGCCCCTCCGATCCCATTTTACTTCCTTATAAGGATCGTCGTACGGACCATGAGGCTGAGCTTGGATATGTGGTCGGTAAAAAGGCGAAAAATATAAAGGTGGAAGAGGCAAAAGATTATATCTTTGGTTACTTTGCCTTATTGGATATTTCCATTCGGGGCAATGAAGAGCGGACCTGGAGAAAGTCGTTTGATTCATTTACTCCGATCGGACCATGGATTGTGACTTCCGATGAAATCGAAGATCCAAATGACTTGGCCATGACATTATGGGTGAATGGAGAAGTGCGTCAGGATGGAAGTACAAAACATCTCATTTACGATTGTTACAAATGTTTTGAAGTGGCATGCGATAATATGACGCTCCTTCCTGGAGATATTGTGGCAACGGGTACCCCTGAAGGAGTTGGTCCGATTGAAGAGGGGGATTGTGTCCGCATTAAAATTGACAAAATTGGTGAATTCACCGTAGATGTTAAACTAGCCGGTGAAGTTTAAGGAATTGTAAAACTGAAAATGTCTATTTGCCTTATAATTCTAACCACAAATAATCATAAAATATTAAATAAGGAGAATCTCATCTATGGAAAAAATAAATAAATGCGATGTAATAGTTGTTGGCGCTGGCCCGGTTGGTTTAGTTGCAGGTCTTGCATTGAAGCAAAAAGGAATTTCTTCTGTAGTTATAGAAGCGGATCCGCACGGACGTCCTCGTCCGGGTAGCCGGGCGATCTATATGCACAGTGCGACTCTAAAACTTTTGGAAGAAATTTCGAAAGGACTGGGGTTCACACTGGGGCGCAATGGGATTATTTGGCCTGTTAAGCGAACACTTTATAAAGGAAAAGAAGTATATGTTCGTAATTATGGATTTACGGATAATACCGATCAAAATACATTACCCCATTTCACGGCATTGCACCAAGATGATATCGAAAACCACCTTTATGATGCCTGTCTTGACGCTGGTGTTGAGTTCGTTTGGAATTCACCAGTGAAAAAATTGGATATTACCGGTGCTGGGGTGAGATTGACTACAAAATCCGGTGAAGTGTGGGAAGCACAATACATTATTGGCAGTGACGGATCACATTCAGTTGTAAGAGAACAGGCTGGTTTAAAATTTGAAGGACCGCGAACGGCAGATACATTCCTTGTAGTTGATGTAAAAGAGGATGAGGAAAATCCCCTGCCGCTTGAGCGTACATTTCATTATCAACACCCAGCAATGGGAGGAAGGAATGTGATGTTTGTTCCGTTTAAAGGTGGCTGGCGGGTGGACCTTCAGCTTTTAGAAGGGGACAATCCGGATGACTATACAAATATCGATGGTGTCAAAAAGTGGCTTCCAAAAATGATGGATGCTAAATATGCAGAGCGTATTACATGGGTATCTACATACCGTTTCCACCAGGTCGTTGCCAATTCCTTTACAGATGAAAAAAGGCGAGTTCTTCTCGCCGGTGAAGCAGCCCATTTATTTGCACCTTTTGGTGCCCGTGGATTGAACTCCGGAGTACCGGATGCAATTATTTCTGTACGGGGGATTAAGAAAGCGCTTCAATCTAACTCTGAAACGGAGCGAAAAGAAGCAATTGATGCAGCTGCCACCGAAAGACGTATTGCCGCAAAGTGGAACCGTGATGGATCAACCACTGCATTACATCACCTTCAAGGGGATGCCCCTGAAATGAACCTAAAGCGTGAACTTGCAGCATCCCTCGTATCCATAGTTCCAAGACTGGGACGCTGGCTCGATGAAGGGCCATATGGACCGAAATTTGGTCCTCCAGAACTGACAACAAAATATTAACAGACATTGGTCGGCAGGGAAATCCCAGTCAGCCTGATAAAACGGAAGGTATGAAAGGAGCGGACTAATATGGCTTTAGCCGGAATAATCAATGAAGAAAAGTACGGTACGGACGCACGGCCTGCCAATGAAATGATTTTGCGACTTACATCCATAGACTGGTATTCACAAGTCGGGGTGAAGTGTAATGAAGCAGAGAAAAAAGTAGATCAGTTTATGAACGCAATTGGCGTCAGTGAATATAAAATAAAGTGGCTTTCGGCAACTCAGGTTTCAGAGGCAATCAGCTGTCTTTCGTTTGAAAGCAGTACACTTTGGGAAGTTCTAAAGGAAATACCAGATCAACTTAAGGAAAAGATCGATGCCGCTGGAAATGAAAAACTGCTTGCAGATATCGTGGACAAAGTGCCGGAGGCCGTTTTTCATGGAGCATATAAACATGCATTCAACGCATTTAGGGATGAAAAAGCAATAAAGTTCCTCGTTGGACATGCCATGTATATAAGTGTTCTTGCTTGTGCAGCTGAACTTGCTGGTGAAGAAAACCCATTTTCCTTTATTGTAGAATTGCTTGAAGCTGGACATCTGCCACTCGGTCCTGAAGGAAATACATTTTATCTTCTATAATTTAAGAAGCAAACATGATAGTGATGTTTGCGTGCTAATATCACCTACTCAGACATATCTACCGGATAACATATTGTAGTGTTAAGAACAATTGCAAACAGAGACTTTTGAAGACTACCATCTTCCAATAAGAAAACAAGGTTGCCAGAAACGGAAAATCTGGTGCAGCCTTGTTTTCGCTTCAGTTTTATATACGAATAGTTATATGCCTAAGAACAACTTGTTAGATTCGGATTATAACTTATTTCTATAAAAGTAATAAATGACTGCGATTACCAGAATCAACAGTATCAAAACGATCCTTACATCGTCCGATGCTTTCAATACCTGTGTCACCGAATACGCCTCGACAAGGAGGGCAGGCAGTTTTCCGATGGATGTGGCGAGGAAGAAAATCATCATTCCCGTCTTGCTTAATGCTGCTGTAAGGTTGATCACGCCGGATGGTATAAAGGGAAGGAGCCTAAGCATCAGGATCATCCAAAATGCATGAATCCCATGTGACTTCTGCAGCTTCATGACCCACCGGTTCTTCATGAACGTCGGTTGGAATATTTGAAAGCCCTTTCGATATAACCAAAAGCTGACCACTGCACCGGCAATTTCTCCCACGTAAGAAAGGATCAATCCCTTTTCAAATCCAAATACGGTGATATTGGCGGCAGTGATGAATACGCTAGGAATAACGCCAAGCACGCTAATCAATATATTGAATACTAAACTTACAGCAATGGAAAAAGGGCCGCTGGAAAGTAATGCCTCAGTAATGAAATTCATATCAATCCACTGAACTCCATTTATATCCGATGCCCCAAACCGTTTTCAAATGTTGATCTGCTGGAAAACCGGCATGACGCAATTTCTCTCTAATATTTCGAATATGGGAATCGATTGTCCGATCTTCCGTATCCGTTTTAAATCCCCAAATGGTTGAAAGCAGGTGGTCTCGGGAAAAAACTTGATCTGGGGAGTTTACAAACAAGCACAACAGTGAGAATTCTTTTGGTGTTAATGGGATCGTTTTGGAATCATAATGGGCTTCATAAGCGGATTCATTTAATTTTAGCCCCCTAAAGATCACATGATCAGCTTGATTATGCACTCGCCGCGTCACCGCTTCGATTCTGGCAAGTAAAACATCTTCATTGAAGGGCTTCGTAATATAATCGTCTGCGCCCTTTTTCAACCCTTTCACCATTTCTTGTGCAGCATCCCGGGCGGTGAGCATGATTACGGGAATATTGGAAAACGCACGGATCCTTTCGCACGTTTCCCACCCATCCATCTCAGGCATCATTACATCAAGAAGGACTAGGTCCGCATGTTTATGCGCTAAGAACTGTAAGGCTTCATGTCCAGATTTCATCTTACAGCATGTATATCCGTGAGGCATCATGTATAGCTCTAATAGATCAAGCATTCTCTGTTCATCATCAACCAGTACGACTGTCTTCATTTGTTATCTCCTTAAATGTGATGGTGAAGCATGTCCCTTTCCCTAAGTTGCTTTTAACCGAAATGCTTCCTCCTTGTATCTCCACTAATTGCTTGACGATGGAGAGCCCCAATCCGAATCCACCGGTATCTCTGGCGCGTGATTTCTCGACACGATATAAACGGTCAAAGATATGGGGGATATCTTCAGGGGGAATGCCGACCCCTTGATCGATTATGGAGATGGAAATCCTGCCAAGGCATTCAGTGGCTTTGATGCTGGTGACTGTGTATTCGTTCGAGTACTTCAGCGCATTATCCAGCAGGTTAAGCATGACTTGCTCAAACCGTGAGGGATCTATATCTATAAATAAATCATCTTTACATTCCAGATTCAATTGAATTCTTTCATTTGCAAAAGCCGGTAACACTTTTTCATGAATGTTTTGCAGGAATGAAGAGAGCTGGACGGTTTCTTCTGATATGGTGAATGTATTTACATCCATTCTAGCCATATTGAATAGCTCGTCCAATAACCTGTTTAATCGTTCTGATTCATCATGGATGATCTCTAAGTATCGTGTTCGTTCGGCAGCATTCAAGTCTTTCCGGCGGGCAATATCAGCGTATCCCTTGATATAAGTTAGCGGCGTGCGCAGTTCATGAGAGATACTTGCCAAAAATTCATTGCGTTCCTTCTTTAAATAGTTCAATTCATTAGCCAAGCTTTGAATGGATTGGGCAAGCTCCCCAAGTTCATCATGAGATCGTACTGGTACAGCCACTGAAAAATTCCCTTTGCTGAGTTTGGTTGTCGCTTCCTTCATCGCTAACAGCGGTCTTGTCAAAGCTTTTGATAGAAAATAAATGGTGATAAGCATGAAGAAAAGGAGCAATGCAGTCGCAAGAAGGAAATGCCTATTCAATTGTGCGATTAAATCCTCAACATCTCTCGTATCTTTGAACATATAAACATAGCCTTTTTTTTCTTCATCACTGATAAATGGCGTAACGGTGGCTATATATCTTTCATCCTTCCAACTTGATTGGATGATCTGACCTTTTCGGGGGACTTGCGGGAGGTTTTTTGCCAAGATTTTTTTCATTCCCCCATTTACCTTTTCGGAAGATATCAGAATATCTCCTCTTGTGTTCGTAATCACGACATCAGTATCGGTATGGTATTCCATCAGGCCGATATGCTGAAGGGTAGAGCCGGAATACGTGATTTCCAACACATCACGATGACTATTGCCACGGGCCTTCAGTGATTCCAATTCCTGATTGATACGGGAATGGATCACTTTATTATGCAAGTAAACCATGGAAACGGTTTCCATCAAAAAAATGCAAACAAATATAGATAGTCCGAGCTTAAAGGAGATTTTCAAGGAGCATTCACCTTCTTATAGAATAAAGTCAGTTTAGCGAAAAAGTATGAAGAAAGTATGCAGTTTTTTTCAATTTCTTTGCATCTCTTAAACAACGATAATCCGAATGATGACTTGATGCAAGAAGTACAACATTTTTCATGGGTCCGAACTGTCATTTTTTCAGTCTTGGATATAGGGTAATGGGAAATCAGGTTGTTTTTTGATGCTTCCTCCAAAAAAATATACTTAGCATTGCTAAGCAGCCCTTTGTATAAATCAAATGGGAATATACATACCACTTCTCCTATGGTCCGGTCTTTTAACTTCAATTCTATCATTCATTATATTTTGGAAGCGGTGCACCTGAAGGCTCGTTTTATTATCACTATCCTTAAGGAAAAGAACAACTATGACAAATTGAAACTGCCGGGAAAATGGGCAGTTTTTTGGTTTTAGTCTATTAAAAATGTTTTGTATTAAGGAAACATTTTGTCGTGAATGAATATTATGTAAAAAAGGAGCTGATCCATATGAATTGTACAAACCGTACGCAGAAAAAAATAATGGCTTATTCCGCATTATTCAAAAAAATGGGCATTCTCAATGATGAGGAATACAAAAATATCGCAAAGACCTTTCAAACAAAGGATTGAGGAAGTGTCCATTGGAAATTCATAAACTTTTATCCTGCATTAAACGGGCTGTAAAACCCCCGCCTTCCAATTTTCGAAGCAGGAGGGGGACTGCAGTCCATTAGGAACTTAAGGGGGTGTCGGCGATGCCGTCAATATGTCCGGCTCTTATTCCTATCGAATTACATCTTTTTGGGGGCTGAACTCAGCTGGATGAACTACATATATGAAGGACATACATGTGTAAATAGGAGGGGGATCATTGAAAAGGGATGCCAAAAAAATTTCTGATGCTATTAGAAGTGAAAAGGAAGATTGTTGTGATCCGATGGTGTTCTCTGCGATAATGGAATAAAGAAATCGAAAAGGAGTTACGTAGGATGGCAGAGGACTTTAAGATTCCCAGCTTGAAAGTTGATGAGATCGATAAGAAAATCATATCGGTTTTACATGAAGATGCACGAATTTCGTATACCGACTTAGCGAAGAAAGTGGAGCTTTCCAGAGTTGCGGTTCAGATGAGAATTAATCATCTTGTTGAAAACGGTGTGATCGAGAGGTTCACTGCGGTCATAAATCCAGCTAAGGTCGGCATCCATGTTTCGGCATTCTTTAACGTTGAGGTTGAGCCAAAATATCTGGAATCGGTCGCGCAGCAATTAGAAAGTGAATCGGCTGTAACGAGTTTATATCATATGACCGGTCCGAGTAAACTCCATATGCACGGAATCTTTACTGATAATCAGGAGATGGAACGTTTTCTCAATGAGAAGCTGTATGCGGTCGCCGGTGTTGTCAGCGTTGATTGCCAAATTCTCATTAAACGTTATAAAAGTCGGATGGGCATGAAGCTTTAATAGAAAATCCCCCTATATATAGGCGGATTTTTTTATTATGTGAGCGGGATGATAAAGCCGCCGTACGCAAAGGCAAGAATGATTACGAATGCAGGGTGGATCTTGAATTTACCTAAGGCCAAGAATGCCAATCCAGCGATGACGATTGAATGGATGTAGCCGATGGAACCGACGGCATCCGCGGCCATATTCCAGGTGAGCAATAACATCATGATCGCAATCACGGGCTGTACAAGCAGGGACATGCCTTTTACGATAGGCGATTGCTTGTATTTTTTCAGGATTTTTAATAAATATATCAAAGCCACGGCTGAAGGGATGATCGTGCCTGCCAATGCAGCTAGAAATCCTGGCCAGCCATATACATCATATCCGACATATGCGGCTATTTTCGTGGCGATCGGTCCTGGGAGTGAATTTCCTAACGCAAGCATTTGTGAGAACTCGGTATTATCAAGCCACCCATAACGGGTGACGATTTGATCATACATTAGCGGAATCGAGGCTGGACCTCCGCCGTAACCAAGAATATTGGCTATGCAAAACGCTAGAAAAACAGCAACTCCTATTGGGATAATAAGACCCATTAAGCGGATTCCTCCTTTCCATCAGCCTTGTTATTTTTCAATCTATCCTTTAATGTAAAATGAAACGCCCCATATAAAAGAAAAATCATAATGACGATACCCGGATGCAGGGAAATCACCTGCAGAAGCAAAAAGGAAATCGCAAAAAAGGTGATTCCGAGCACCTTTCCTAACCCTTTTACCGCCTTTTCGCCAAATTCATAAGCCATTTGACCAAGCATGACAGCAACGACCGGCATTACAGCAGCGATCATATTACTGATCATTGCCGAATTACTTAGAACATTAATGAATGCAATCAAAAAAACCATTGCAATGCATGAAGGTAACACGTGAGCGGCAACACTTACGATGGCTCCCGGCCAACCTTTTAATTTATAACCAAGATATGCTGCCATCTTCGTGGCAATCGGTCCTGGGAGTGTATTGGCAATCGCCAAAGTGTCCCCGAATTCATCATCGTCGAGCCAGTGATAACGGGAAACTGCTTCATGGCGGATGAGCGGGATGACTGATGGCCCGCCGCCGAAACCTAATATCCCCGTTCTCATCATCCCAATCGTCAATTCCGTAAATGGATTTTTCAAAAACGATTCCTCCTTTGTTATAAAATTTAGCATTCATTTCCAAAAGATTATAAAATAATGATAACAAAAAATGCTTTCGCAATGTACATAAAATAATGATAGTAATTACGTAATGAATGTATATTTGGGATTTTTCAATATAATCGGCTGAAAAAAACAAAGGAAAACATCTTTTTGTCTTAAGGAATGAAGGTTTGAGTTAATCAAGAAAGACTCGTTGGGACGGTGCAGCGGTGAGTTCTTGGATTCCGCCATATTATGGACATAAAGAACTTTTCCCAATCCCCTTTTTTAACACAAAAGTACCCTATAGGCAGCTTTTTTAAAGTGACTGCTCCATAGGGTGCATTTTAATATATCACTCTAATAAACTTGTTAATGTGGGTTATTCTTCCCGAATGACTAATAACACACCGATAAAAATTAATATTGTACCGATCCAGAAAGACAAGCCGATTTGTTCACCTAGTATTAACCAACCTAAAAAAGTACCGACTATAGGCTGTAAAAAGAAAAATAATCCACCACTTGAAGCGGTAAGCATTTGCAGTCCGCGATTCCACAGTAAAAAGGCACATGCTGTGGAAATAACGCCCAAGTATAAAAGGCCGCCCCATATGGATGGATGCATGATTGCTTGGAAATCGAGCTCATCCAATCGACTAATCGTAACAGGTGTTAAAAGGACAATTGCCACAAGCACTGCATAGGTCGTTATAACAATTTGTGAATATTGCCCAGGTACACGTTTAATTAGAACAGACATAAGTGCCCATGTTAATGCCGCAATAAGCAGCGATACGCCACCAAGTTGGTGAGATGAACCGATATGGGCATTTCCGACAATGATACCGACACCGATTGTCGCTAAAATAACAGAAATTGATTTTTTAAAAGTGATCTTTTCTTTTAAAATGATGCGTGCAAATATCACCATAAACGCAGGTGTTGTTGAAGTGATGATGGCTCCCATTTGCGCAGAAGAAAGTAGTGTACCAACTTCCTGGGTTACGATGGAAATTGTGTTTCCAACAAGTCCTATAATGAAAACCAAAAGCCAATCCCGTTTTTCGATCCGCCAAGATTGTTTTGTTATGAAACCAATTGTCAGCAATGCCAAAATCGCAATTACATATCGTAAAAATACTAATTCAAGTGGCGGAACAACGTCTACCACAACTTTTACCACAACATACATCCCGCCCCAAATGCTAGCAGCGAGTGATAAATATAAAGAACCTAATATAGTGTTTTTCATTTTTGTACCCTCCGTTTTAACTAAACATTCCAGTCCCTAACGGAGATGCAAGTTTTCTGCCGTTAAGGAAGAATAACTGCAGGTACATCATTTTCGAATAGTGGTGACCACATCATCAGCTCTCAGCTCACTTTCAAAAAATATTTATTTTCAATGATTTTAGTTAATTATAAAGCTATTCCGGGCTGCTACTAATCATTCGATTGAAAAATCAGTAAGTTATAACTCATACTCAATTTAAATATACAAGATTTTAGTTATTAATAAAATACCATTAAAAAACAGCTCCTAAGAAAAATTAAGAGGGTGGTTCATTCAAATTTGCAATCTTACCATAAAATAAAAGCGAAAGATCATTCGTCAATCAAGGTAGTATACTAAAACTTAAAACACATGAAAAACCCCACCTGTTCCTATTAACAACTGGTGGGGTTTCTATTTGGCTTAATGGATTCTAGTTGGAAAGAGGGATTTATAGGGAAGGGAAACAAATGGTACAGTAATAATAATGTTGGTTAAATTGTCGTAACGGTAATGATGTAAGTGATAAAGCTGGAAAGAAAGCGTGGATTAGGATTGAAAGGCTCCCTTAAAGTGTTTAATCCTAATCCACCGTTAAGTTAAATGTAGTGCATGACCTTTCCGTAAGCATCACAATCCGTTATATTTTCTTTCAATTTTCCTGAACTCATCTGATAGTTCAAATAGGGTGTGTAATACGGCTGTTTGAATATATAGATTCATATAATTATCATTGCTTTTCTTTTGAAAAGATAAATCATGTTTTTCATTAATTTTCCGAGTTATACATTCATTAATTTCGCTCCACATTTCTTTTGTTCCTTCTTTAATTTTAGTCTCCATAATCTCCCACTCCTTTTTTATTAGTTTATCCACTCTATTACATTCTTATACTTGTTTTTTGGCCAAGCTGGTTACTTTTTTATCTTAAAATTAATTTCTACTGTTCAAGTCATGATTCTTTGCGCAGGAAAAGGGAGAGAAGCGATTGTAGCAATTAATAACTACTAATGGGTGATGAATGCTCCTGCTTTTCGGGTTTGTTTTCAAACAGCAGGATACCCAAAGTGGGATTTCTAAGGAGTCACTATCGCATCTCATATCTATAGTTTCTTTGTTTGGGCCATATTCTGGAGTGACGTATTGTATAAATGACAGGAGTTTGGAATAATTAGCATGATGATATAAAAATATAAAAAGCATGTTAAACCTTTATCGATTCAGTCCATGAATAGGAGATTGTTATGTTTAAAATTATGATAATTGAAGATGATGAAAAGATTAGAAACATAGTGGCGGATACCCTAACAAAGTGGAAATATGACGTTGTGGGGATTATGGAGTTTGACCACATTTTAGATGATTTTGAGAAATTCCAGCCTGATTTGGTACTATTGGATATAAATTTGCCAACCTTCGATGGCTTTTATTGGTGTCAGCAGATCCGTGCAATCTCAAGTGTGCCCATACTGTTCCTTTCCTCTAGGAATCAAAACATGGATATCATCATGGCCATTAATATGGGAGGGGATGATTTTATCCAGAAGCCATTTGATTTAGATGTACTTGTAGCAAAAATCAGTGCATTGCTACGCAGGAACTATACTTATCAAAATGGACATAACTTAAAATTAACGCACCGGAACTTGTCATTGCATGTAACAAACTCAACTATCGAATTTGAGGAACAGACCATTGAACTTTCACGTAATGAGTTCATCATAATGCAATTGATGATGCGCAAAATCGGGAAAATTGTTTCAAGAGATGACTTGATGCAAGCTCTTTGGAATGATGAACAATTTGTCGATGACAATACACTGACTGTTAATGTAAATCGATTAAGGCGTAAGATCTCTGGAATTGGATTAGAAGACTTTATTGTGACACGTAAAGGAATGGGGTATCTGATCGAATGAGGTTCATACAATTTTTAAAACATGAGAAGCCTTATATCTTTTTAATGGTTTTTGTCTTTTGTATGGTTTCTGCCGTTTATCACACTGACCCCAATATGACATGGAACTGGAACACTTTTCTATATGCTGGTGTATTGACTCTTTTCGTATTGATTTTTTTCTTTTTGTACCGGTATCAGCAGAATGTACGCGCGATCCGAGCCATGGGCGACGAAGATCATGAGAACCTTTCTTTAGAGGCAGCCTCGTTACAGCAGTTGATTGAAGAGAAGGAAAGGGAACAAATAAGGTCACTTAATCTGATTCATGAGAAACAAAACGAGTATTACGATTTTATTGTATCGTGGTTTCATGAAATCAAAACACCCATCTCAGTGCTGCGATTGATGCAGCAGACAGAGATCGATGCCAAAAGCTTTCATGATGAGCTATCTAGGATAGAGCATTATGTGGATCAAGCACTTTATTATGCAAAGTTGGATAACTTCAATCAAGACTATGACATCAAGAATTGTGATTTGGACCTATTGCTGAAAGAGGTCATAAAAACTCATTCCAAAACATTTATTTCCAAGAAAATCCGCCTGCAGTTACAGATAGAAACAACCACCATCCAAAGTGACCCCAAGTGGCTGCAATTTATCCTGAATCAATTAATTTCAAATTGCTTGAAGTATACGAAAGAAGAAGGAGAAATAAAGATTGAGACAGGTTCCGATTTAAAAGAAAAGCAGCTGATTATTAGAGATAATGGAATTGGTATAGAAAAAACGGATTTACCACGGATATTCAATAGGGGGTTTACAGGATCCAACGGGCGTACCTACACAAAATCGACAGGGATGGGGTTATATTTAGCACAGCAGTTATCCAATAAACTTGGTCACTATATCACATGCACCTCTGAAACAGGTTTGTATACCGAATTTGTCATGCACTTTCCTAAAAATGTCGATCCCTATTTCATTATGCAAAAAAACGCAATGAGACCTTGATGAAGTCCATTGCGTTTTTTAATTAATATTTCTGATTTACGATTTTGTAGTAGAGATTCGCAGAAGACAGATAAAACAATACATAAATCACGAAGTACATAGCAAAGATGCACCAGAGCATCGAAGTAAGCTGCGGAAAATCTTGTACAGAATCCAGGATATAGTATTTTAAAATGAGCCAGCTATGCAGAATGCCTAAAACTAGCGGAGGGAAGAAAACAAAGAGAAGTTGTTTACGAATCACGCTTTTCAATTCACGGTCTGCGGTCCCTATCTTTCGCAGAATGGAATACTGTCTCTGTTCTTCCGTTGCTTCCCGCAATTGTTTAAAGTAAATAACGCTAGCCAATGCAAACAGTGCAATGACAGCCAGGAAAGCAGCTGCAAATAACATTAAAGATGAACCTTCTATTTGCTTTGAATACACATCAGCAAATGAAGAATAGTAAGTGTCGGGCTTCTTCGTAACAATGGCATGTATATCACTTGATAAGGATTCAGCCTGCTTCTCATTTTCGATTTCATAAATTTCAAAAGGGATCGTTTTGGCTTTGCTTTTTAAGTTTTGATAAGCCTCATCTGAAATGATCAGGACTGCGGGCTTTAATAACATGGATTGAACAGGGTCGCTGGCCCAGCCTAATAATGCGTAATCTTTCTTCTCTATTAGTTTTAGAGTGATATCTTCATTTACACTCACTTTAAAACTTGGAAACTGACCGGAGGGGAAGGATTTTGGGGAATCCATTCCTTGTGACAGAGTTACAGCTTCCATATCTTCTAAATGGATTTCCTCCTGATTTCCACGCAATGAGATGATTTCGTTATATGATTTTTCTGGAAAAAGGAAAACATCCTTTGTAAAATACTCAGGGTTCTCAAAAGCAAGGTCCATGTTTGTAGTTGGCTTTCCTACTATAGCTTCCAAAGTTTTGTGATACTCTATTGAGTGGCCGGAATTTTCTATTTTAGCGTCAATTTTCTCGTTTGTTTCATCATCCAATGACTGAAACGCAATATCATTCGGTAAATTCCTGCCGACAGCTTCAAACTGGACAGCATAATTGATCGAAACGAATCCAATCAAGAAAATAATGGTCGCACTGAACAAAGAGATGAAGGTAAGGTTTAACGTATTCGACCTTATTTGGAAGCGCAATGACGAGATCCACAATACCCGATTGCCTTCATGGAAATTATGCTTCTGGCGGATCTTTTGCAGCAGCCAGCCGGAGAACTGGCGGAAGAACAAATACGTTCCGCCGATCATGCCGACTGTGACAGCAATCATGGCAAAAGTTGCGTGTTCTTGCCATATGCTTGATTCTTTGCCCCGGCTTATCAGAACGAATTCCGTTGCTAATAACACTAACGAAAAAGCTGCCATAATGAACGAAGAAGGTATCGGTTTTTCCATTTTTTCTTTGGCATGAAACAACTCCACAAGCTGTACGCGACTGATCATGAAGAAACTTTGGATACTTGCGATGATCGCTAACAAGAGAAACAGGATGATTGTCGAGCCGATCGCTTGATAAGGAAAATTTAGCGTAATGACATTGTCGTATTGCATTAAGTTCATTAATGCCATGCCGAAAAACTTGGACAGTAGACCGCCAAGAAGTATTCCAATTACAAGCGAGAATGATCCAATGAGCAAATTTTCAACGAAAACCATTCGTGTAATCTGGCTTTCTTTCATACCTAGAAGCAAATAGAGTCCAAATTCCTTTTTTCTTTGCTTCATAAAGAAAGAGTTAGCATAAAGAATAAAGAAAATGATAAAGAGGAAGATGACCACCGAGGCAATCGACACCCCCGTTTGAAAACTCTCCTTATTATTGAGTACATCCAATATATCCTGGTTATACATCAGTGATGAGAAGGTGAAATGGACCATCACACCTGTAATCATGGCAAATAGATAAATCGTATAAACACGGAAATTACGCTGAACGTTCCGGAACGTTATATTCAGTAAGTTCACCTTTGATTCCCTCCCATGGCACTCTGGATGTGAAGGATTCGATTAAAGAAGTCACTTTGACTTTGGTCGCCTTTATAAAGCTCGTTTACGATTCCTCCATCTCGCAAGAAGATAACTCGTTTACAGAAGCTTGCTGCATAGGAGTCGTGTGTAATCATAAGAATAGTCGTTTGGAACGTTTCATTCAAGCTCGATAACTGTTCCAATAATTGTGTTGCTGATCTGGAATCAAGAGCGCCTGTAGGTTCATCTGCAAAGACAATCGCAGGGTTTGTAATAATGGCGCGCGCAGATGAGGCCCGTTGTTTTTGACCACCTGAAACTTCTGTAGGGTATTTATCCTGAATTTCTTCTATGTTCAATGCCTGAATGACTGGTCTCAGCCGTCTTTCCATCTCATCCGTTGAAAATTTCCTTAATGAAAGGGGCAGAAGAATGTTCTCTTTAATCGTTAAAGTATCAAGCAAGTTGTAATCTTGAAAGATGAACCCCATTCGTTCTTGGCGAAATGTACGCAATGCTTTTTTGTTTAAATCCAACAGGGCCTGCTCTTCAAGCCAGACCTCCCCGCCAGAAAATTTATCAATTGTCGATAGCACATTCATCAGTGTTGTTTTTCCTGAACCGGAAGGCCCCATAATAGCCGTAAATTCACCCGAAGTAATGGTCAGGTCAATATTTTTTAAAACCTGTGCATTTCCATAGGATTTAGATAGGTTTTTAGTTTGTAATACTTTTTTCAACGTAAATCTCCTCCTCATGTTACATACTATAAAATTCATCCTTTTTTCCCACCATAGATGTAACAGGAAGTAAGATTACAATTTTGTCACATTGCAATTTGAATATAAAAAAAATCAGAGAACAGTAAATGCAATAATTGGAATTCCCTAAATCAATTATGCATATTCAGCAGCTTGGTAGCAACAAGTTGAATATAACCGAGTCCTTCTTCAGTGAAAGGGAGCGATTAATGACAATCATTTTCTAATGAACTAACGGGTTCTTCACTTCATTATGGGAGGTTGCTTTGGAAGGATAGTTATAGTGAACATAGGTGGGGGGGCAGCTTAATAAAGGGATTTGGATGAAAGAGATTGGAATAAAAAAGAAATTAATACTTCTATAAAATTACAAATTAGGAGTGTATATATGGAACAAACACTTTATGAAAAAGTTGGCGGAGAAGAAGCGATAGCAAAAATTGTGGACTATTTTTACTCCGAGTCGGTCCTTAAGGATGATACAGTCAATCATTTTTTTGAAAAAACCGATATGGAAAAACAACACCGTCATCAAACAAAATTCATTAGTTTTGCATTAGGTGGTCCAAAACAATATTCTGGACAATCCATGGCAAAAGCTCACCAAGGATTGAATCTGCAACCAGCCCATTTTAATGCCATTGTAAAACATCTCACTTTGGAGTGAACCAATCTGACATAGATACAGCTTTAACTAAAGTTGCTACACTAAAAGATGATATTTTGTATAAATAATTGTTATTGAGTTAACAGGTGCTTTGCTTCAGGAGCTGACTAGCTGCTCCTGAAGCAACCAAATTAATAGTAATAATATTTTATGAATTAGAAAAAAATAGTGTTTAAGAAAGGAGGGATTGCGAATGTCTGTGAAAAAGTGGGTAACAAGATTGGTCGTTGTGCTTGCAATGGTTTTAGTTGTGACAACAGTAGGCTCACTCGGCGTATTTGCCGAATCCGGTGTTGTAACACAGCCTACGGAGACGAGGAAATCGATTGAGGTCGAATTGAACGATGATTTCTTTAATCCGAAAGTCATTACTATTCCGAATGGAACAGCCACAACGTTGATATTGAAAAACAAAGGCAGTAAAGAGCACACCTTCACACTGGAAAAGCTCGGAATTGACGTTGAGGTCCAACCAGGTGAAGAAAAAAACATTGACGTGAATCCGAAACAGCCCGGTACATATGAACTGATATGCCGGTACCATTTCCAGGAAGGAATGGTTGGGAAAGTAATAGTCGAATAAGAGGCAGGGCCAAAAGGCCTTGTTTTTTTAATAGGCGATTAAGTTTTAGAGAGATTTTTTATTAAGCTTATTTTACATTCACAGGATAATGATGTTTGGATTATTAATTGTTCCACCTCTAATGAATGGTAATATAATGTATCGTAACGTATAAACCATTTAGAATGAGGTGGAAAGATGTACTTTTTTAAACCTATTTCTGATGAGGTTCGTTTATCTCAAATAATATTCAATAAACATAAAAAAACGATGAAGCTCATTTTAGGGTCTATTTTTGCCTGTATTGCTGCCATTCTGCAGGCAGCTGCTGGCATTTTTCCAGGTATCGGATATTTTATAAGTCCGCTGGCCACTGCACCTATTCTGTTATGTTCCATGTTTTCCATTCCATTTGGAGTAATGTCCTACTTTCTGACCATTATGTTGTTATTCATCCTACAGCCAACTGAACTGATTGTATTTCCTTTTACAACAGGATTGTTAGGACTTGGCATAGGGGCATCTTTTTACTTTTTTAGGAAGAGATTAAGTGTTATTGCTACTGGAGCAATTCTTTTAATGTTAGGAATTATGGTTCTAATATTTATTTTTCACTTTCCAGTTTTAGGTCCAGCCGTCTCTGTTTCCTTTTCATTTCTTACAACAGGCTTTTTATTTGCTTTCATTTATAGCTGGTTATGGGTTGAAATTGCTTTAATCATTTTTAAAAGATTAAAAATGATTATAATTTAGTGATTCTCCATCACTTGGTTTTAATCTCGATTCATTAAAGCCATGTAAGTCCAAATTAAGTAGAATTTTATAGTTTAGATTCATGGAATTATTTCAAAAACAGCGCCTTGGTTAAAATCAGTCACTTTCATAGAGCCATAAACCGCTAAATATAATCTGGTTTGATTCAGATTCGTTCCCAAACTAACATAATAGGCTGATTGGGACCCAAAATCATAATCGGTTTGTATCACACTAAAATCATTTTGTTCACCATTTGGTTTTACGATGGTATAAGCTAAAGCACCTCTAACCTGAGGTTGAGATCCTTTCCGGGCAAGATCGGTAAACACAACGCTTCCTGTTAAACCAGGGATTCTTTTTCCCATATAGGCTTGCACTCCTGTAAGTGCAGTTCCTCCAAACTTATCGGGTCTGGTATCTTTATGAAAATAACTAGTTAAAGGCTGAAGACGACTCCCTGAAAGTGTTATTGCTTCATTGTAATAAGCAATTGTTTTCTCATCCAAAGTCGGATTATCATTGCAGCCTCTTATAATCGAAGCAGGAAAAGCACCTTCCCAACCCCGCCAGCCAAAGTTAATAAATCCTTCTTTGTCAGGTTCAGAATTCATGAAAGAAGCTTGAACAAGCTGAGTAACCGGTATTGGTTTATAATGAACGAATGAAAAAATCGACTCGACCAAACTCTGGCCGACATTTCCCGCATATTTAATATATTGATTATAAAACCTTTGAAATGAAATGCCTGGTAAATTGCGAACCCCTTTAGCCATTACCATGAGCGTTTCCTGAATAGTTGTGGGAAGTTCATTAAAACGTGTGACAATGGGTGGATCATTGATGGATATATTCTTACCTACATCAATTTCAATTATTTTACCGGCGATTTCCAGATCGTCCTGGCTTAAGTTAAATGGATCATAGCCTGATCCGCCATCTCCGGTTGTTAAAACAAGGTTTCCTGTTTCAGGTGAAAAGTTTAAACTATTGACCCCATTATGATTTGAAAATGGTCTTCTTAAGTTAAGTAATGTCCGTCTTTTTTGGGGTAGACCATTCGTGTGTAAAGTCCATTCTTCAATTGTATCAATATGATCATATTGAGTTTCCCTATTTATCCACCTTAGGTTTAAGGTTCTAGGATCACACGGGTTAGGCTTAAAAGATTCAGGAATAGCACCTGGTCCTTGTGTTCCAGCTACTGAATAATGAAGATAAAACAGACCGTTATAATAAAATTCGGGGTGAAACGCTAGCCCTAGCAATCCCCGTTCATCATATCCGCCACCAGAAACACCTAGTTTTAGGATTCGCGGGCGAATATCTAAAAAAGTCCTTATATCTCCATTTCCTATGTAAAAGATCTCTCCTACCTGGGTTGCAATAAATAATTTTTCAATTGAGTCACCTGGAAGTATGGTTGTTTTCAAAACAGTAGGTAAATTTAACTTACTTGCAATGGGCTGTAAACCAACCGTAACTTTTATCAACTGACTTCGCATCCTTCCTATTGTTTTCTTTTATAAGAATATGATTAGTACTATCTATTAGTACCAAATTAGCCCGGGGAATCTGATAAGGCATTGCACCACTTTCCGCACGAGCGTAATTAAACTGTAGGAGTGCGTTAGTTGAACTAAAATAAGTGGAATTTTTTAGTTTTACGTCAGCCATAGTTGGAGTTATGACTCCATTTATTTGCTGCAATTGAAATAATTGAGTACAAGTTAAGTGATATATTACTGATTAGCAGTTTGAGCCTGTATGGTGTTTCTATTGTTTGTATGATTATGGCTGTATAAAGGAAAGAAAAAATAAGATAAAAAACATGGTTTTGACTTCCATAAGGCTAAATGACTTTGCGTTTCATGAAAATTACAAAGGCGCTGGCCGGTTTGGGAAAATTCTGAAAAATAAAAAATATATTATTGACTTATGTCTAAGTTGTTATGTATTATGTATACATAACACATATGGAGTTTTAGCCAATCATATAGATTCAAATTGTTCATATTGTAAAGACTTATCAAAAAGGACGGATTAATATGGCAGGAATTCATTTAAAACCAATCGAAAAGGAAAAAACCACGCAAGATAAAGTTTATAAGCAAATAAAAAAAGCCATTTTATTTGGTGGTATTACCAGTGATGAAATATTTACAGAAGTTCAATTAGCGGAAAGGTTAAATACTTCAAGGACGCCGGTAAGGGCAGCTATACAAGATTTGGTGAAGGAAGGATTGCTTGTTTCCATTCCAAGGAAGGGTTTAACGGTAAGAAAGATTACACCAGAGGAACAGGATGAAATCTTTTTACTAAGAAGTGCTATTGAAGTTGAATCGGTGAAAAAACTAACAAAAGAAATTACATCACCTGAACAACTGAGGTTACTTAAATTAATTCTGAAGCAACAAGAAGAAGCATTGCAAAATGATGATGCTATTAGTTTTATCAGGCTGGACCATGAATTTCATATCTCGCTGACAAGGCTAGCAAACTTCACCATAATAGAGCAAGTTTTGAACAATCTTCATAACCTTACTCAGCTTATGGGTTTAAAAGCAGTCAGTAAACATGGGAGAATGAAAAATGTTTTAATGGAACATACTCAGATTATCCAAGCCTTAGAGGAGAAAAATCCCGAACTGGCTTCACAGGCGATTTTAAACCATTTAGAAAAAACAAAAGAAACATTAATTATTGTTGATAATTCCTGATTTTCTATCAAATGCTTGAAGGGAGGGATTGCTCCTAGTAAAAGGCAGTTTACTAAACTCCGGGAATTAGAATAAACTTCAGCCTATGAAATTGATGATTTTTACTCAAGGTCAAACCAATTCTTTTTCACCTTTAGAGCAAAAGCCTTGTGAAAATTCTTCCGAATGCTTTTTCCTTGGTTTTTGCTTAGATAGTAAGCCATAGTGTTGGAAGATCCGTCTATAGTTCATTGCAAATGAAAGCGTTTACCCGTCGTTAATGTTCATAGGTAAAGAGTAAAGGATATGAAGGTCGATATGTCATGTCTTTACCTACCATAATTACATGATTGGAATTGGCAAAGCCTTTAATGTATACATAATACATAATACACCATACACAATACAATTAAGGTTCGCCTGTTAAGCTGTTAAATCGTTTCTTGTTTTAGAACATGTACTTATTCAAACATATAGGAGGAATCAGGTATGGTTAGAACAGGTAAAGAATATTTACAGTCATTGAAAGATGATAGGGCAATCTATATAAATGGGGAACGAGTACAGGATGTTACGACCCACCCAGCTTTTACAGGAATTACAAATACCATCGCAGGCTTATACGATTTAGCATGGGATGAATCTCAGAATATGATATACAAAACTGAGGACGGTACACTAGCAAATAAAATTTATATGATTCCAAGGAGTCAGGAAGAACTTAAAGAAAGAAGATTGGCGATTTCTAAATGGTCTGAAGCAACTTGTGGATTTGTCGGAAGAAGTCCTGAACACGTGGCCAGCTTTTTGGCTGCGTTTGCCAGCTCACCCGAAGTGTTTGATCGTGGAGGAGAAGGTTATGGAAATAATGTTTTGAATTTCTATAAACATGTGCGAGATGAGGATCTTTATGTAACATACGTAATTATTCCGCCACAAATTGATCGAAGTAAAGCAGCTCATGAGCAGGAAGATAAATTTCTCCCGGTTGGAGTGTACGAAGAAAGAGAGGACGGAATTATTGTTCGGGGTTCTCAAATGCTCGGTACTGCATCAGCAGTATCAGATTACTTATTTGTAAGTTGCCTTACACCACTCAGACCTGGTGATGAAGATTATGCTTTGTCTTTTGTACTGCCGATTCATGCTAAAGGATTAAAATTTTATGCGAGGCCTGGTTATGCTGAAAAATCACCAAGCACGTTTGATTACCCATTGTCCTCTCGTTTTGATGAAAGTGATTCATTAGTTGTTTTTGACGATGTATTTATTCCTTGGCAAGATATTTTTGTTTACAAAAATATTGACATCGTGAGAGCCCAGTTCCATGAAACACCTGCTCACGTATTAGGCAATAATCAAGCGCAAATAAGATTTAGCACTAAATTGAAATTTTTGATTGGTGCTGCTCGAAAGGTTTCTGCTATGAATGGAATTGATAAAATCCCTTCAGTCCAAGAGAAATTAGGGGAACTTGCTTCTATTGCGGCTTCTGTAGAAGGTAATCTTTTAGCTTCTGAATATAATTGTATCATCGACAAAAACGGTGTGGCACGACCGAATCCACGTTTTCTTTATGGTGTAGTGGGTCAACAGGAAACCATCTATGCTTCCACTATTAAAATCTTAAGGGAGCTATGCGGTGGAGGTGTTTTACAATTACCATCTTCATATAAAGAACTCATCAATCCTGAAACGAAAGATGATATGTATCAATATATACGTTCTACGGGAGTTGGGGCTGAGGAGAAAATTAAACTATTTAAGTTAGTATGGGATATCATTGGTTCAGAATTCGGTGGCAGGCATCAACAGTATGAAATGTTCTATAATGGTGCACCCTTCGTCACGAAAGGCTTTTCATTTAGAAATTACGGCTATGATGAGCCAGTTCAAATGGTGGATAAATTTTTAGGAAGCTATTCTCTTCCCACTCAGGTGAAAGAACTAATATAAGAAATATAAAGAAAAGGATGTTGCAGAAATGAAAATTGCATCAATACAATTAGAGATTAAAGATAGTGAATCTAAATCTGCTCGCATAGATCGTGTGGAGTCAATGATTGATGGATTAAAAGGACAAGATTTAATAGTTTTGCCTGAAACGTGGGCAACGGGGTACTTTTCATTTGATCGTTATATTGAAGAATCAGAAGAATTGAATGGGGATTTTGTACAACGATTCTCCTCAAAGGCCAAAGAAGTTCATTCATATATATTTGCAGGCAGTTTTATAGAAAAAAATAATGGAAAATACTACAACACTAGTGTTCTATTTTCTCTTGATGGGACACTTATAGGCACCTATCGAAAAATGCATTTATTCCGTTATGGTTCAAAAGAAGGTCAAATATTGACGAGAGGAAATGAAACAACTGTTGTAGATACAGAATTCGGGAAAGTTGGCTTATCAACTTGCTATGATTTGCGATTTCCTGAATTGTATCGTGCAGAAGTGGATTTAGGAGCAGAATTACTTCTTGTTACATCTGCCTGGCCGCATAGAAGGCTGGAGCATTGGAAATTATTCAATTCAGTCCGAGCATTGGAAAACCAGTGTTTCTTGATTTCAAGTAATTGCGTCGGTAATACTAATGACGTCCTTTTAGCTGGCCATAGTCAAGTGGTTGACCCATGGGGGATTGTTGTGGCTGCTGGAGGAGATGAAGAAACTATTATTAAAACAGAGATTGATCCATCTCAGGTTACTAAAATTCGTGATGTATTCCCTAATTTGAAGCACCGAGTTTTAGATAGACAGGAGGAATTCAGTTGATAAACATTAATGTTTGTGGAAGAAATATTGTCGCAGACCCTAAACGATTACTTATTGCCGGCTATACGGGAAAAGACCAGGAATCTGTAAAAAAACATATTGATGAATTGAAGGAGATCGGCGTTCCAGCTCCTCCACAAGTTCCGATGATTTACGATCTTTCAACAAATCTTATTACGACCAGTAACTCAATTTCAGTTATTCAAGAAAGTAGCAGCGGAGAAGCAGAAGTGGTCATCATGAAAATTGAAGGGAAATGGTATTTAGGACTAGGCAGTGATCACACGGACCGCGGGCTTGAAAAAGTGTCTATTCAGAAATCCAAACAAGTATGCAGCAAGCCTATTTCAACACAATTTTGGTCCTTGGATGACGTAAAAGATCGATGGGATGACATTGAAATGAGAAGCTGGATGATTGTTGATGGGGTGAAAAAAGAGTACCAAACAGGCAAACTAGGAGAATTCCTGCATCCTGAAGAATTGCTCAAAATTATCGAGGAACGTGGATATGATAGTGAGAATATGATTGTGTTTTGCGGAACATTACCGATTAAAAATGGTGAATTTATTTATGGGGAAGCATTTTCAGCAGAATTATATGATCGTTTAACAAATAACAAAATTCAATTGAATTATCAAGTTCATATTTTAACGGATGCGGAGGTAGTTTGACATGGAAAAATCAAAAATAGAAATTGATAGAAAACCAGAAATTGAATTTGTTGAGTATAAAACCTTTGAGGCTGTTCCTTCAAAAACTGTAGAAGGTGCATCTCAACGAATTATTGCGCAGATTCCAGATACTAATGTAGCAACTCGCATTCTTGAACTAGAGGCAGGTACTGATACATCCCCAGATGGAGTGCAAGTCCATGATTTTTGGGAAGAATTATATATTATTGAAGGATCCTTAATTGATTTACGTCTAAATGAGGAATTTACAGCAGGAATGGTTGCTTGCCGTCCTCCAGGGATGGAGCATGGACCATGGAAATCGCCTAATGGTTGCAGGATTTTCGAAGTTCGCTATTATGCAGATCAGAAAAAGGAAGAACATGAATTTGTCGATCATAACACTTTTGAAGCGCAGCCTTTTAGTAAGGTTAAGAGCCTTTCTGAAAGAATCATAGCTTCTGACCCTACTACAGGAGTTGCTACAAGAATTCTTCAAAACGGTCCAGGGACAGATACCTCGCCTAATGGAGTGCAAGTCCATGATTTTTGGGAAGAATTATATATTATTGAAGGATCTTTAATCGATTTACGACTAAACGAGGAATTTACAGCAGGAATGGTTGCTTGCCGTCCTCCCGGGATGGAGCATGGACCGTGGAAATCACCAGATGGCTGTAAGATTTTCGAGGTCCGTTACTACTCCAAGGAACAATGAACAGGTATGTAATGGGATCGTGCATTCCTATAAGAATTTGGTAATCCATCAAATGGCTTCTCGTGACATCAAACAACGAGGAGCCTTTTATCTCTGATACATTCTTACGCAGGAGCCAAATGCTGAATGCTCAAATTGATAATTGGATGATCTCAGGAAGTGAGTATTTTGAATATTCTGTGTAATGAATTGTGTATACAGAATTCATTACACAGAAAAGGATAAGGAAATGTAAGTGACTAGATCAGTTGAAGGATAAGAATTTGATTCTCTTGCCTGAAATATGTGCTTATGATACTTCACCATGTGTACTAACTTGGAATCTTTAACTATGGAGTGCGCATTCATGATTATTGGAAAGTTCAATTTTTGACTTAGAATTACCTACAGGAATGCTTGATGTCCGTCCATCGGGAACGAAACATGATTCTTGGAAGTTACCAAACGGATGCAAGGTTTTTGAGGTCCAGTATTACATAAATTATCTTGATGACGGAGAAGGTGAAGCAGGTTGGAAGTTTTCCATTTAGTACATCCACTAAAGGAATCCCGGTATCCAAGGGAACCCCACGTAATGGCATTAGGTTTTTTTGACGGTGTCCATTTAGGTCATCAATCTTTGTTAAAGAAGACCAAGAGAATAGCCGAAAAGGACAATCTTAAATTCACGGTGATGACCTTCGATCCACATCCAAATGATGTAATCAAATTGGAGAAAGATTGGAGATATTTAACTCCCCTAGCTTTAAAGATTGAAAGACTGGCAGCCATTGGAGTGGACAAGCTTTTTGTCATAAAGTTTAATTTATCATTTGCTTCCCTTTTGCCATCTGATTTTATTAAACAATATGTTTTAGGTCTTCAAGCTAAACACATAGTGGTAGGATTTGACTTTACCTTTGGTAATAAAGCTCAGGGGACTGCTGATTATTTGCAAAAAATGAGCAAAAACAACCCTTTTGATGTAACCGTCATTTCAAAACAGGTACATAATGACGAAAAAATAAGTTCAACCTTAATTAGGAAAATAGTAAGGGACGGAGATGTCCACCTTGTTCCCTACTATATGGGACATCATTTTCAAATTAAAGGGGTCGTTTATAGTTCAAATAGACATAAACACGAGAAAAAGAAAAATATGGAAATCTATACCGGAAATAAGTATATCCTGCCTGCACCAGGTGTATATAGTGTAGAAATCAAAAACCGGAACAGAACTTGTCATGGGTTATTTATAAGATATGGGTCCAGCAGGAGAAATGATGAAATAAGCGGTCAAATTATAGAAATGCTGAAGGGAGGTGTTGTGGAAGAAGTGACAGTTAAATTTTTAAAACAGATACATTTTGAGTCAGAGTCTCAGTGCAGTTCAAATTTTAAGGAGGTTATGAAATGATGGATGATAGAAATTTTAGAAATGCGATGGGGAAATTTGCTACAGGAGTAACAGTCATTACAACACTTTTAGAGGATGAAGCACATGGTATGACGGCGAATGCATTTATGTCAGTTTCCCTTAACCCAAGATTGGTTTTAATATCCATAGGCGAAAATGCTAAAATGCTAGATAAAATTAATGAATCTGGAAAATTTGCTGTAAATATATTGTCAGATGCTCAAAAAGAGTTATCCATGCATTTTGCGGGGCAGATTAAAGTAAAACGTCAGATTGAATTTGGTTGGATAAATGAACTGCCGATAATAAAAAATGCTTTAGCAAACATCGTATGTAAGGTCCATAGTAAACAAATAGCTGGGGACCATATACTCTTTATAGGAGAAGTGACGGAACTCGTCATTAACGAAGGGGCACCACTAGCCTTCTATGAAGGGAAATACGGCAAAATACTCAGCTAACGGTTTATGGCAGGATTATTGTTGGAGTTTGATAGTTAAAGTTGTGTGGAAAGGTTTGAATCCCAACGTGGAGCGTACTAGTTTTCTTAATAGACCGTAAAGCTTTCTTGAAAAAGCGCGTCTTGTTTTGTTAAGGAGGGGAAACTCATGCAAAATAAGACAGTCGTCAGATCAATGGATATCCTTAATCTTTTCTTGACGCATTCAAAGCTAAGTTTTAATGAAATCGTGCATTTTTCAGGGATACCTAAAACATCTGTTTATCGAATGGTAATGTCACTTGAAGAGATGGGTCTTCTCGACAAAGATAGAGATGGAAAGTATTCACTTGGCCTGTTATTTCTTCGGTTTGGCCATTTAGTAGCCGCACGCCTCGATATTCGGGAGGTAGCTTTGCCGATTATGCAAAAACTTCATGATAAGGTAGGGGAAGCTGTTAATCTCCTCGTACAAGATGGCAATGAGGCAATCTGTATCGAAAAACTGGATACAAAACAGCATGTAAGGCTTTATACGGCAATTGGCCGGAGAACACCGCTTTATGCGGGAGCGTGTTCTCGTGTCATTCTCGCTTTTCAGCCGCAGTATGAGCGGGAACAATATTTAGAGCAAATCGAATTGAAGCCGATCGCATCTGGAACGATTACAGATAAAGAGAGACTTCGTATTCTTCTAGAAGAATCTCAAAAAACGGGATTTACGGCCAGTCACTCGGAACTTGAAAATTATATATCTGCAGTAGCCGCTCCTATTTTTAATAACAAAGGATATATCATAGCGGGCATCAGTGTTTCTGGTCTTGAGGTGAATTACCAAAAGGATTTGCTGCCTCCATTGGTTGAAAAGGTTAAGGGTGCAGCACTCGAGATTTCACGGGAATTTGGATATACCGATAAATGTCTTTGCTTAGGCTGATATATCAATATGTCCACGGTTGAGAGATAAATTGCGATTGTCTAAGCTTTTTCACCAGAACGATTATTGTCTTTATTGAAGGTATTTTTATAATGTATTGTGTATACATCATACATTATACAGAATACTTATGAAATTGGAAGCTCATTAACTGCATGTTCAAGATGATGACGAATAAGAAAGCAATTCTAGAGGTACGAAGTTAGCATCATGCATCTTACAGGACAAACTAAAGAAGACGAAAGGGTTAGAATTTGACCTCATATACAAGGTGAAGAGTAAACAAGTAGCAGGAAATCAGACTCTCTTTATTGGGGAAGTGACCTAGTCCGTTATTAATGATGGTTTCTATTAATGGAAATTGGAAGAAGATCAGCAAGCCATCCACATCCAAGAATCCACATCCAGGAACGTAACTAATCCGGAGGTGCGTTAAATTGAGTGGGAAAAAGAAACTGGACAAGAAATCAAAAAAGATATTATTTGCAAGTTTACTTGGCAGTACCATTGAATTTTTTGATTTCTTTCTTTATGGAACCGTTGCTGCACTTGTATTTAATAAACTGTATTTTCCTAATGATGATCCGTTTGTAAGTTTATTGCTTGCTTATGCATCATTTGGTATTACATTTTTTATACGACCACTTGGCGGCCTTGTTTTTAGTCATTTGGGAGACAAGTTTGGCAGGAAAAATACTCTCGTGCTTTCACTTTTATTAATGGGAGTTTCTACTGTATGTATTGGACTCCTTCCAACATATAGCATGATAGGGCTTTGGGCACCAATCCTTCTTGTTTTTTTTCGTCTCGTTCAAGGTATTGGACTTGGCGGAGAATGGGGAGGGGCAATACTCTTAGCGGTTGAATCTGCACCTAAAGATAGACGTGGCTTTTTTGGAAGCTTTCCCGCAATGGGTATCCCTCTTGGGATGTTACTTGGGACACTCTCTATTTCATTAATGAGTTTACTTCCAGAATCACAATTTCTTTCATGGGGATGGAGAGTGCCATTTGTACTAAGTGCGATTTTGGTGGTTATTGGTATTTGGATAAGAAAAGGGATTGAGGAAACATCGGCTTTCAAAGAAGAGAAAGAAAAAGGAAACGTTGTAAAAATCCCACTTTTTGAGACACTGCGATATCACTGGAAGGCAGTTTTAATTTCTTTAGGTGCAAAATGCGTTGAGGTAGGCCCATTCTACTTATTTTCCACATTTTTTATATCCTATGCTACAGAAACACAAGGTTTTTCAAGGACTACAGCTTTAAATGTAGTTACTGTTGCAACAATTGTTACAGCGATTTGCATGCCATTTATGGGAATGTTATCTGATAAAATTGGCCGTAAACGTGTTTTTCTTATTGGTACCATCGGAATAACTCTTTTTGCTTTTCCATACTTTTATTTATTTTCTTTGCAATCCACTCCTTGGTTATACGTTATTTCAATAGTGGGCTTAGGAATACTGTGGCCTCCAATTGCGGCGACTATTGGTACAATGTTTACTGAAATGTTTAGTACGAATGTTGGTTATACAGGAATAACGCTTGGTTATCAAACAGGTTCTGCATTATTTGGTGGAACTGCCCCAATGATTGCGACTATATTAGTAGGCACCTACAATAATTCTTGGATTCCGCTTGCATTATTTTTAGTATTTCTTTGTATCGCATCTCTTATCTCAGTATTATTTGTCCGCAATAGTCAAAGTAAAAGTAATCATTTCCCTGAAAATAAGACAATAGGCGAAAAGGATACAGATAATCAAATAAGCGGGTAATGGATTGTCTTTCTAAGAGGGAAATAGATTGATCTTTAAAAATGGTGACGGTTACACAGTTGATGGAGAGTGAAGTTGGGAGAGAAAGACGAGATTCTTTACGTTGGTGATGACGAGGGTGTTGAGTAATCAAAGGGACCGACACCAAAGTAGAAAGCCTTTAATCTTATTTGATTTATCAATATTGGCACAATAATTGTATTGTTTTAGGTGAGTTTTTTTATCATCGAATAAAGGGAGGCTTTTATTATGAAAAAGGTAAATATCGCTTTGGCACAACTCAGTTGTGAAGAAGGGAAAGTTAAGAACAATCTTACTCGTTTAGATAATGTCGTTGATAAATATGGTCATTCTCACGACCTCATTGTGTTTCCTGAGACATTTATTACGGGATTTCTTTCACAAGAGGTTTGCCGTACATTAGCCGAGCCATTAAATGGACCAATTGTTAAACATTTAGAACGTCAAGCGAGGAAATCTAATACCTCAATTGTTGTTGGTTTATACGAAAAGGAGGGAGAAAACCTTTATAACACAACTGTTTTGGTTGGACCGACAGGATTATTGCTCTCTTATCGGAAGACCCATTTGTGGGCAGGCGAATCTTCTGCCGTTAAAGCCGGAAATTATTTTCGGAGCTGCAGTTGGCAAGGAACAAATATCGGTCTGCTCATTTGCTACGATATAGAATTTCCTGAAACGGCTCGTGCAGTTGCAAGTATGGGGACAGAGCTATTGGTGTTGACAGATGGAAATTGGGATGGTCCGGTACACCGTCTTGCCATTAAAGCCAGAGCGCAAGAGAATCAAATGTTTGTCGCTATGGCAAATCGAGTTGGACAGCAAGAGGAAACTGCGTTTTGTGGAGAGAGCGTTATTGTTGATCCATTTGGAAGGGTAATTGCTGAAGCGGGACGTGATGAAGAGGTGTTATCAGCATCGATAGACTTGTCGCTTATTCATGAGAGTAGACAGCAATATCACTATCTGAAAGAGCGCAGGGTGCTATTTAATGACCTTCAAAGGAAATTGGAAAGGGAATTCGGGAAATTAAAATCCAATAGTTTGAACCCTCTGTCTTAGGGGCAATTACGGCTCGTCGCTTAATTCGACCCTTATTCGGATCAACCGGAATACGCGGTGAGACATCTTCGACTAACGACTAATTATGCAATCTTAAATAATTAATGTAAGATTGCATAAACCTTTTAATTTATTGAATTATCTGTATATTGCAATTGTTGGGAAAATGCCATTAATCCCCACTTGGTATGGTATTTGCATATTAGTTAATTAATCACGAATAAGGGTGGAGTGATACATGGAGAATGCAAAATTAAGACGTTCGTTAACAGTGTTTCCTTTAGTGCTATTTGGATTGGCTTATATGGCACCTACAACAGTGTTTTCTACTTATGGGGTTGTTGCGGAAATAACGAAAGGGATGGTGCCTGCTGCTTATATAATAGCTTTGGCTGGTATGTTATTTACAGCCTATAGTTATGGTCAAATGGTTAAGGCCTACCCTGTTGCCGGTTCTGCATATACATTCACTCAAAAGGCTTTTAATCCTCACCTTGGATTCCTAGTGGGCTGGGTTATCCTATTGGACTATTTATTTTTGCCAATGATCAATGGATTACTGATCGCTATTTACTTAAACGCATATTTTCCTTCCGTTCCTTTTTCCGTCTGGTTAATTGCCTTTGTCATTTTAATCACCATTGTAAATATAATTGGAGTGAAAATAGCAACAAAAATAAATCTTTTATTAGTTGCCTGTCAATTTTTAATAATAGTTATATTTACATTCCTCTCAATTAAAGGGTTACTTAACGGAATGGGTTCAGGAACATTATTCATGAGTTCTCCATTTGTGAATGGAGATATACCACTATCTTTAGTATTAGCAGGATCTTCTGTTTTATGTTTATCTTTTTTAGGATTTGATGCTGTTACCACATTTTCGGAGGAGACCATCAATCCGAAAAAAATAATACCAAAGGCTATTTTCCTCGTCGCATTAATAGGAGGAGGTCTGTTTGTCACCATCTCATACATCAGTCACCTTGTTTACCCAAATTTCCAAGCCTTTAAAGATCCAGATTCCGCTTCCTTGGAAATTGCTATGTACATCGGGGGTAATTTATTTCAATCTATTTTTCTAGCAGGATATATTACCGGGGGGCTGGCATCTGGTTTATCAGCTCATGCAAGTGTTTCGCGACTTTTGTATGCGATGGGGAGGGATGGAGTTCTTCCAAAGAAAATTTTTGGTCATATTCATCCAAAATTTCAAACTCCAACACACAACATCATCTTAGTGGGTATTTTTGCTTTATCTGCTTTATTTGTTGATTTAGTGACAGCCTCATCCTTTATTAACTTCGGGGCGCTCGTTGCATTTACATTTGTTAATCTTTCGGTTATTTCCCATTATTTTATTAGAGAAAAACAGCGAAACGGAATTAACACACTAAAATACCTAATATTGCCGCTGATTGGCACTAGTTTCACAATTTGGTTATGGACTAGTCTTGATTCAAAGGCACTCTTACTCGGACTAGGATGGTTTGGGATTGGTTTCATCATGCTGCTTTCAAATACGAAAATGTTTAGTAAGCGGCCGCCAGAGCTTTCTATTGATAGTGCGATTGAAAAAGAAATTCAAGCATAAAAGCTATATTCATCAAGGAGGATAAAAATGGTAAGTGCAGACATCATTCTTTCTGGTCAGCATGTTTTTACTGGGCTGCAAGATGAGCCAATAAAAGCAGCTATCGCCATTAAAGATAATAAAATTATTAAAATCGGTTCTAAAGAAAATATAATGTCATTCCTTGGAGATCAAACAAAGGTGTATGACATGGAAGACGGACTAATTATTCCGGGATTTCATGATTTTCATATGCACATTATGATGGGAAGCATTTTACAGAAGGATAGTGCCAAATTATTTGATGCAGCTTCAGCAGAAGATGCAGCCAAAATAGTGGGTGAATTTGCTGAAACGAGACCAAATGATGAGTGGATATTCGGTGTTGGTTGGGATCATACCAATTGGAAGGACAAAGTGCTGCCACATAGAAAAACACTAGATAAATATATTAGTGATCGTCCTGCTTTATTATTCAATGCAGAAGTGCATTACGCTTGGATCAATAGTAAAGCAATGGAAATGATTCAATTAACGAAGGATACCCCAGATCCGGAATATGGAGAAATTGGAAAAGATGAAAATGGGGAACTGACAGGCCTTCTATTTGAACAGGCAATTGGGTATGCATCAGAACATGCATACAAATTACCGAAAGATAAACGTGTAAACCTATTCCAAGGTTTTCTTAATGAAACAAAAAGATTGGGAATCACATCCGTTAATGATTTATACGGAGCTAAAATTGCGCCAAATCCATTAGACGATCTTGAAATTTTTAAGGAGTTTGAGAGAAAAGGATTACTTACAACTAGAATTCACTTTTCTCCGGAGTTAAAAATGGATTTAGCTTCCGCAAAGGAATTACAAAGAAATTATCAGTCAGACAGGCTCACCTTTTCTGGATTAAAACAATTTATAGATGGTGTTGTGACAAGTCATACTGCTTTTTTATTGGATCATTACAAAGACCGTCCTGAAACAAAAGGCGGAACCACTTATCCAGCTGAAACAATTAAACAATTAGTAAAAAAGGCAGATAAGGAAAAATTTCAAATTCGTTTCCATGCTATTGGTAACGGTGCTGTCCGCTTAGCATTGGATGCATTTGAAGAAGCGAGAAACGTAAATGGAGAAAGAGATGCTAGACATGTCATAGAACATGTGGAGGTATTGCATCCAGACGATGTTCATCGCTTTAAGGAATTAGATGTAATCGCTTCCTTTCAACCTAAACATATCGAATTAATGGAAAGTGAGGCATATACAGCCAGAATCAGTGAAACACAACAACCTCTCTATTATCCTATTAAAACACTAGTGGATACTGGTGCTAAAATTGCCTTTGGTACAGATTTTCCTGTAGTACCCCTAAATCCCATGATGGGTATTTATCAGGCAATCACAAGAAAAGATTTAACCGGGAAGGCGTGGCAAGAGTCGGAAGGAGTAACATTGGCACAAGCATTAAAATACTACACGGCTACACCGGCATTCGGGTCTTTTAGAGAAAAAGAGTTAGGCACATTGGAAGCAGGGAAGATAGCGGATATCGCAGTATTAAATAAAAATTTATTTAGCATATCAACAGAGGAAATTCTTGAAACAGAAGTGAAGATGACGATCATGGATGGAAAGATAGTATATGAAAACCAGGTCATCACAACCGTATAAGATAAACAAATATAAAAAGGCAGGTAGTGAGAAAATGTCAAAAGTAAAAGTTGGTCTTATTCAAATTCATTGCGGAGAATTCATTGAGCAAAATATTCAAAAAACGATAGAGAAAATAAAAGAAACAGTAAATCAAGGTGCACAAATCGTTTGCTTACAGGAATTATTTTCTTCGCAATATTTTCCGCAAACGGTTAGTGTGAAAAATTATGATTTAGCTGAAGATGTAGATAGCGGTACATTAGCCGAAATGGGTGAATTAGCAAAGGAATTGGCAATTGTCTTGATTGTACCTTTTTACGAAAGAGCAGGTGCAGGCATTTATTTTAATAGTGCAGCTGTATTTGATGCTGATGGAGAATGTTTAGGGATTACTAGAAAAAATCATATTCCGGATGGTCCCCAGTATCATGAAAAATATTATTTCGTTCCAGGCAATACTGGATATCCTGTCTATGAAACGGCTTATGGAAAAATAGGAGTTGGGATTTGTTGGGACGAGTGGTATCCAGAAGTTGCCCGAATTTTGAGCTTACAAGGTGCAGAGATATTATTCTATCCTTCTGCTATTGGTTCAGAGCCAGATCATCCCCAGATATCAACAAGATCATCCTGGGAAAAGGCAATTTCCGCTCATGGCATTTCTAATGGTGTATTTGTTGCTGCGACAAATCGAGTGGGCCAGGAAAAGGACATGAATTTTTACGGCGGTTCATTCATTAGCGATACATTCGGGAATATTTTAGCTTCACTTGATGAGGAAGAAGGAATTATTGTACAAGAAATTGATTTAAAAGAAATAGAAGAGACTAGAAAAATTCTGCAATTCTTTAGAGACCGTCGTGTCGATACATACGGCCCTATATTACAAAAAGAAATACTGCCGACCCCATCCCCTTCAAAAAAGGGAACAAACAAAGCACTGTTTAGTTAATCATTAAAAAATAAAGCAGGTGTTTTCTCTTATCACATCCCATTACATTTCCATCAAGCTGAATTTGTTTTTAAAGTAGGGATTGCTGTCTTATTTTACGCTTACCACATCGTAATTAAGGCTTACGCAATCCTTCTTCTCAAAATTGGGCATACTTGGCCTGAAATTTAAAAGAAGATAGATTAATAGAACGATTGTTGATGGACACCTAGTTTATGTTCAGGCGAGGACATTAGTAAAATAATAACCGGCTCTGCTACCTTTGCCATCTAATGTTTCTTTATGAATGTATTTTTAAGAGATCCGGAAAAACGGTTCCGTCGGACAATAAATACGATAGAAAGAGAGCGGAGGAAGGGCTGCAGAATTAAATCAGTATTGAATAAGAATGGTTACGATGTAACGTATGAACAAGGAGGATTGATTAATGAATACTGATTCACCAACTCTTAAACGTTCTCTTTCATTAAAATACATTGTTTTTTTTGGTTTATCCTTTATGGCTCCAACAACTTTATTTGCAACATATGGAGTGGCTGTCCATAGCACAAATGGGATGATTTCAACCGCATATGGCGTTGCCTTACTCGTTATGTTATTTACAGCCTATAGCTATGCGCAATTGGTGAAGGCCTTTCCAACTGCAGGTGCTGCTTATACGTTTACACAAAAGTCCCTTAGTCCGCATATTGGTTTTCTTGTAGGTTGGTCAATATTATTGGATTATGTATTTAGCCCAATGATTAGTTCCTTATTCTTAGGGATAGCTATGAAGGCCTATTTCCCTTCCATTCCTATGTACTTTTGGATTATTATCTTTATCCTTACAATTACGGTCGTAAATATTCTTGGAATCACTGTAGCAGCAAAGTTTAATACAGTTATACTGTTTTTGCAATTCGGAACATTTGCCCTTTTTACCGTATTTTCAATTAAGGGTCTTCTAAATGGTCAAGGAGCAGGAACACTTTTTTCTATACTTCCTTTTATTGATTCAAATTCAAATATGCCGGACATCATGTCCATAGTTCCTGTTTTATGCTTTTCTTTTTTAGGATTTGATGCCGTAACGACACTATCTGAGGAAGCGAAAGATCCTAAAAGAACTATACCAAGGGCCATTTATCTCATTACAATCATTGGTGGGGCCCTATATATTGTCGGTTCCTATTTTTTACAGATTGTCTGGCCAGACTACCAATCTTTTAATAACCCGGAATCAGCTTATATGGAAATTGCCATGTATGTAGGTGGTAACTTTTTGATAAGTTATATGCTTGCAGAAGGAACCATGTCATGCTTTGCATCAGCGATTGCATCTGGTTCGAGTGCATCCCGCATTTTATATGCAATGGGACGTGAACGTGTACTTCCTGTCAAAATATTTGGATATCTTTCTCCTAAATATCATACACCTGTATTTAACATATTAATCATAGGAGCCATTGCTTTTAGTTCACTTTTCTTAAGTCTTACATTTGCCGTTTCTCTCATAAATTTTGGAGCATTGCTTACTTTTACCTTTGTTAATCTTTCTGTTATCGCACACTTTTTTTTCCAAAAAAAACAGAGATCCATTATGGGAACCATTCGGTATCTTATTATTCCGTTAATTGGCGCTTCGCTTACAGGATTATTTTTTGTGAAATTAGACATCCATTCACTTATACTGGGTGGAGTTTGGCTTGCGTTGGGATTTTTATACCTATTAAATCTTACGAATATGTTTAGGCAGCCCCCGCCGGAGCTTGTTTTTGAAGAGGCCAAATAATAGAAGGGATTGATTGATATGAGTCAACAAATAGCTGATATACTTATTTCAAGTAATGCTGTATTTACAGGGCTTTCCGACCAACCTGAACCTGCTGCAATTGCGATTAAGGGCAACAAAATCATTGCGGTTGGTTCTGAAGGGAAGGTTAAACCTTATTTAGGCGAGAATACGAAAATCTATCAATTTAACGATCAATTCATCATGCCGGGTTTTCATGATTTCCACCTTCATATGATGGATGGGGCTGTTGCGATGAATAGTGTCAATTTATTCTCGGCCCGTTCTGAAGAGGAAACGTTAGAAATGATTCGTCAATTCGCCGAATCACGACCGGAAGATTCATGGGTAATTGGCTTGACATGGGATGCAGGTTATTGGGATACTCAGCAATTACCGACTCGCCATTCATTGGATCGTATCCTGTCCGATCGTCCAGCGCTTATGATTCACGCTGAAGCACATTCTGTATGGGTGAATACGAAAGCATTAGAGATTGCTGACATTACTCGAGATACAGAAAATCCGGCTTACGGTATAATCGGAAAAGATGAAAACGGAGAACCTAATGGACTTTTATATGAAAAAGCAATGGATGCGGTGATCCGCCATGCTTATGATTTTACAAAAGAACAAAAAAGAGAGCTGTTTACGAATTTCCTTGCTCATGCTGCCGGTTTAGGAGTAACTTCAGTTCACGATTTATTTGCAATGGAATCCATGGAAATTCTCAATGATCATGACCTTTTCAAAGAATTTGAAGACAAAGGAGAGTTAACAGCGCGTATTCATTTATGGCCTGCTTTAAATGGCAACTTTGAAAATGTCAAACAATTACGGGATACATACCAATCCGATAAACTCCGTGTGTCAGGGCTGAAGCAATTTATCGATGGCGTCATTACGGCTCGTACGGCTTATTTACTCGAACCTTATGCGGATCAACCAGAAACACGCGGGGAGGCGACTTTCCCTCCTGAGACGATAAAAAAGTGGGTAGTTGACGCAGATAAAGAGGACTTTAGCATTCGTTTCCATGCGATTGGGGATGGAGCGATTCGTCTTGCTTTAGATTCCTATGAAGAAGCACAAAGAGTGAACGGTAAGCGTGATTCACGTCATTCCATCGAGCATATCGAAGTGATTCATCCAGACGATATCCATCGTTTCAAAGAGCTTGCCGTGACGGCTTCGATGCAGCCAGATCATTTTGCGATGTCTGAACGAGGTGTTTATACTGATCGAATTGGTACTGAAAGAGAAAAGCATGTTTTTTCAATTAATACATTGAAAAAAGCCGGTGCGAACTTGGCATTCGGGACCGACTTCCCAGTTGATATCCTTAATCCGCTTCTACAAATCTATCGTGCTGTAACCAGAATCGACAGCAGTGGAAAAACAGTGTGGCATCCGCATGAACGAATCACATTGGCCGAAGCATTAAAAGCTTATACAATCGGTTCAGCTTACGGGACATTCCGAGAACATGAATTAGGGACATTGGAAGTGGGGAAGCTTGCTGATATCGTTGTCCTCGACCGTGATCTTTTTGCGGTTCCGCTTGAGGAGATACCTGAAACGAAAGTGAAAATGACAATCATGGACGGTGAAATCATCTTCACTGATCCTGAATAAGACAAATATGCTTAAATGTAATGGAGCATAATGGGTTCGTCGATTATAACGAAATATAGTTAAAAGAAATAGCAGGTGGGAATACCTGTTATTTCTTTTAACAAGCAGTTTTTTCAAAATTTAAAATAAAATGAATAAGATAAAAATGTGTCAATAAAAGGTGAAACGATAAATGAATAAAATACCTCGATTCATATTAACGTCATAAGTGAACCGCCAGCAGCACCGGTTATCACTATAAACCAAGCAGGCAATTTCCAATACACAAGCATACTAAATAAGATGGCAGCAAAAGCAAAGTCTATAGGAGCTAAGATGGAGCTGGTCCAAATGGGATTATAAAAAGCCGCAATCAAGATGCCTACAACTGCTGCATTTACTCCCATTAATGCCCCTTTTACTTTAGAATTACGGCGTAATGTGTCCCAAAATGGCAATGTCCCTAAAATAAGAAGAAAGGCAGGTAAGAAAATAGCAACTGTTGCTATTAAGCCGCCTTGCCATCCATTTATTACGGCACCAATGTAGGCTGCAAACGTAAATAATGGACCCGGTACAGCTTGTGTTGCACCATATCCAGCAAGAAATGCCTCTTTGTCTAGCCATCCAGTAGGGACAAATTCACGTTCAAGCAATGGCAAGACTACGTGTCCACCACCAAACACTAAAGAACCAGACCGATAAAAGCTATCAAACAGAGCAATCCAATTTGATGAAGTAACTTCCCGTAAAATTGGAAGTAGAAACAGTAATCCGAAAAATAATGCTAAACTAACAAATCCGAAACCACGAGAAATCGGAAAATGAATTTTAGATTCATAACTTTCGTCGTGTCGTTTATAAATTAGAAAACCAATTAATGCGGCCAATATAATAATACCAACTTGCATATAGGCAGTCTGCCAAATCAAGGTCCCAATCAAGGCTATTAATGCAATTGTCTTTCTCTTTATATCTGGAGTTAAATTTTTTGACATCCCTAAAATGGCGTGTGCAACTACGGCTACTGCCACTATTTTTAATCCGTGGATCCAGCCTGCATTTGAAACATCCATTCCTTTTAAAAATAATGCTAATATTACTAAGGCTATTACCGAAGGCAGTGTAAAACCAAGGAAAGCTAAAATCCCACCGATGAAACCTCCCCGCATAACTCCGACTCCAATTCCAACCTGACTGCTAGCTGGACCAGGCAAGAATTGACACAAAGCAACTAAATCAGCATAGCTTTTTTCATCCATCCATTTTCTTCGTCTAACATACTCATCATGAAAGTAACCTAAATGTGCTATTGGGCCACCAAATGATGTTAAACCAAGCCTTGTTGAAACTAATAGTATTTCAAATAGTGACTTAAAACTTCTGTTTGTTTTGTTTTGATCCACTAAAGTATTCCTCCTATTATATAAGTTCATAAGCTTTCTTTCTGGCTTCCATAAGAACTTTATTTCCTTTTTCAGTGGTCGAATAATAATTTCTTATTTTCCCATCGACGTTTCGTTCCTCATTTATTAAAAGTCCATCAGATTCCATTGTGTGAAAAATGGGATATAAAGTACCTGAATGGTTTATCCATGTCCTTTTAGTTCTTTGAACATCCAAAGACCAAAATCGATTATCTATATGGAAGTATACTATTTAGAAATATTTAGTTTCTAATTCCAACAATTAATTTACACACTCTTAATATTTGCTCAAGTTAACATCATTTATCAAAAAGTGGAAACCTTTATAGCTTTTAATGTTTAGAAAAATCCATAATGAAATTCATTACCGGAATCTGATCATCGGCTTCTTTTCTTGTAGAGAATAAAAGCAGGTTATATGAAGAAGAAATGAAAAAAGATTTGGATTTTCCTTCAATAAGCAGTAAGAGGAGGTATTCAAAACCTAGCGTACTATTTTTTGTTAAGTGAGACGGTTAGCGAAGAACAATGTGGGAAATACTAAGAGTATGAAGATATTATGGAATTTTCAGAAAAATACATTGACGCGAAAATAAGGTTGTTATATATTATTAATAAGTTAAATTTATTGTTATATAACAGAAGGAGGAGTCAAGATGATGAACATTCAGGATAAAGCCTATGAAAGTTATTTAAAGATTTGTGAAAGGTATGAAATCGAGTCGATAAACTTCGACCACTTCATCAAAAATTTAACTAAAGACCAGTTGGATGAATACAGTAAATTAGCCGTTTAAATGAAAGGACGTGATTGCAAAAGATGGACCTCCCGGTTGATGTAGGCATAGAAGCCAGTTAGAAACCCCACCAGTTGCTATGGGAACAGGTGGGGTTTTGTCATGTGTTTTAAGAGCTTATTTTTAATTAATAGGATAACTCGACTGACGAATAATCTTTTGCTTTGATACAAGTAGCGATAACCATTTTAGTTTCATTTAAAAGGATTTAGTCTACAAGATATATAACTCTGTATCTTGCCGTACTATGTGAGGTATAAGGAGTTCAAGAAATGCCGTGTCACCACTTTTTGATGGTCTTTGCTTTTTTGTACACCGTGATAAGGATGAGCATGTTGCACAAATTTGTTTTGGCGATTTGTACTCGCGATAGCCCTCTTTATTTGTTGTTGAGTACTTTAAAATTTCGCCCGAAGGGCAAAGGTAACAATCAAAGTGTTCATCGTAAACATAGTCATGTTTGCGAAAGAATCCTTCTTTTGTGCGAGGACGTGTATAGGGTAAAGCAGGTGTGATTTCTTTGTTAAATAGGTAGCTAGTAATCGCTGGCGTTTTATAAGCTGCATCTGCGGCAACTGCTTCCGGTTTTCCAACTTTCTCAATCACTTGTTCAACAAGCGGCTCTAAGATATGACTGTCATGTGTATTACCAGGTGTTACAATCGTTCCCAATACAAAACCGTTGTGCTAGATATTCTTCCTTAATTAAAGAAATGGATAGGTAGTAAGATCAATCTTTTTGGATAACCGACGATTTTCTTATAAAACCAAAACAATAAAATATCAATTACTATTACATTACTAGTAAAAGAGAAGCTGTGTTATGAAATTTAGTAGGTAGGAATGCAAAATTCAGAATTTTCTTGAAAGTAATTCATACACATGTTAGAATTCATTTCAGGTAAGAATATTATAAATAAGATGATATTGAAATTATAGTGAAACTCAGTTTCTTAATAGGCAACAAAAACCAATAATGAAGGACTAAAGAATCTATGTAGGAAATAAAAGTCCACGGGGATTTACAAACATTAAACGACGCCTTCTTGCCTATTACCTTAAAACCTCAAAAATCAGCACAATGATTGTTATACATATCGACATAACTAATAATTCTTTTTATACAAGGATTTTTTGCTAATAGAAAGAAACGATGTTGCTTATTAAGGAACTATGTGCGTTGATTAAACATCTTCAGTTTTAATATTCTTCAAATCTATTTATAAGGGGGTGAGAAAGATGATTGGAAAGCGCTTCATTGAAATCGAACTATAGATAGTTTGACGGGAAATAATATTTAATAAAATTAGCTTACAACACCAATAAAAGTTATGTCGATGTAAATATGCTAATGATTTATTTTTGGAATGGAAGAAATGTAAGCGCTTGTATAAAAGTTATCAGTTGGTAATGTCCCGCGTTTTAGACTGTAACATCGTAACTAGTTTAGAAAAGGCACTTTACATGATAGAAATGAAATCATTCGGAAAAAGTAATTAAAATTAAAAGAGAACATCGTTGCTTATTAGTTAACAGAAGGGGGGTGAATGAACGAAATAAGTTAAATCACCTTTAAGGGAGTTTGAATGAATGAAAGTAAATTTAAAACCAAACAATGTTAGTTCATTAACAAAGGTACTTGCAGTAGCTACGCAAAATCAATTTGCTGTCGGTTCGTTTACTCCTAGAGCTACAAAGATGGTAGCTCCTATACTTAGAGCGGCCCAAGAAAAGAAATCTGCGGTTATTGTTCAAACTTCTGAGAGGGAGCAGGAACGATATGGAATTAATTTAGCGGAATTTAGCCGAGAGTTTTATCGTGTGATCCAAGAGGAGAATATTACGATCCCTGCTGTGTTACATTTAGATCATACGAAGGATTTCAATGTAATTGCTGAAGCCATCGAAGTTGGTTTTACATCTGTTATGATTGATGCATCAGAGCAACCATTTAAGAAAAATATTGAGATAACAAAAAAGGTTGTTGAGTATGCACATTCAAGAGGCGTAACTGTTGAAGCTGAATTAGGAAAGATAGGGACAACCGACTTTATTGAAACCGACGTTGATGAAGAGCTATTTACAGAGCCTGAAGAAGCAAAACAGTTTGTTGAAGAGACATGTATTGATGCATTAGCGGTTTCTGTCGGAACTTCACATGGGGTTTATCTTGTTAAAGATCCAAAAATTGATATTGAACGTTTAAGAGAAATTCGTGCATTAACATCTGTACCTTTAGTGTTACATGGCGGTTCAGGCACTCCTTCAGAGATGATTAAGAATGCAATTCAAATTCCTAATGGTGGAATTAGTAAAGTGAATATTGCAACAGATTTAGAACATATGATGTTAAAAACTCTTAATCGAGATAATTATGTTACAGAAAAAGAGTGGTCGGAACTACCAACTGAAACATTAACTTTAGTCCAAAATGCAGTTCAGAACGTAGTAAAAGAAAAAATTGAAAACTTTTTAATAAGTAGCGATAGCGCTTCTTACTATGTTTAAGAAGTAATATTATACTAACTTTGAACTGTACCCATTATTTTAGACACATAAGATAAACCCTTTAACCACATAATAGATGGCTATACTACTTATCGTTGAAGATAACTTTTTTAGAAGAATTGCTAAGGTAATAGGAGGAAAAATAATATGTCTTTAGAAAGATCTAGTATAGTAACCTTTGCTGGTAATCCAGTTACGTTGATTGGGAGTGAAATTCGTGTTGGTGATAAAGCGCCAAATTTTGAAGTATTAGCAAACGATCTCTCAAAAGTTACACTTGAAGATTCAAAAGGGAAAGTCCGCCTTATTTCATGTGTTCCCTCTCTTGATACAGGAGTATGTGACGCGCAAACACGGAAATTTAACCAATTAGCTAGCAATCTAGGAAATGATGTAGAAGTGTTGACAATTAGTGTAGATCTTCCATTTGCACAAAAAAGATGGTGTGGGGCAGCAGGAATAGAACAAGCCCAAACCCTTTCAGATCATTTTAAGATGTCATTTGGAACAGCTTATGGCACATATATAAAGGAACATCGTTTAGAATGCCGTGCAGTATTCGTTGTAGATGAAAAAGATGTCGTACAGTATGTTGAATACGTTCCGGAAATTACGGAACATCCGAACTATGAAGCAGCTATAAAAGCAATTAAGTCATTTATAAAAGTTAAAAAGTGATATAAGTAAGCAATATATAAAGAACGCATATTGTTTTCATTAATCCTAAGAAATAAAATGTTTACCGGCATTAAAATCTTTTTTTTCCCAGTTTATTTTATTCTAATCTCAAAATAGAAAGGCTGCCTCACAAAAGGTCAGCCTCTTCTTCTATATGGTTTTAATAATGGGGTGGTGAGGTGCAAACATTGAGACAAAAAAGTTGTTATTACCTTAAAGGAATAGGGTTAAAGTTTAAAAATTGCATCCGGCTATGATAATAGTAATATTAAGTTTTTGTTAATAAGGAGTCTTGAATATTCTGAATTTTATGATTTTTTGTTGAAAAACTAAGTTAGTGGTGATAGTATAAAAATGTGAGAGAATTTATTAAATATAGAATAAAATGTTATATTTACTCACTTACTGGAACGACGTTGTTTATTGAGGGACAAAAAGAGGTAACTAGACTTTTTAAATTTTGGCAATGATATTTGAAAACAGATAGATTGAAGTATTTTAAACAACTTAACTTAAATGACCAGGTTGTATACAATTTAGTATCATATAATTATCCAATTCAAATATTTTTTTACCCAGTATTGTATACAATACTGCATTCAATTTTGAATTCTTCATTGAGGGGAGGTATAAAGTGTTGAATAGTTTAGAAGTAGATATCTATAAAAAAATCAAGCAAGCTATTATCCAGCAAAAGCTTCGGCCAAATATGCAACTAATAGAAAAGGATCTTGCTGAATCGTTTGGCGTAAGCCGTACCCCTGTTCGTAATGTTCTGCGCAGATTGGAATATGAAAAATTAGTGAAAATTAAAGAGCATAAAGGTACCTTTGTCTCTTGTTCAACAATTGAAGAAGCAAAAGAAGTATTTGAAATGAGGAGAATCTTAGAAGGGGAAGCAGTGCGAAGAGCATGCAGACTCTTTAACAAGGAACAATTACAAGAACTAGAGACTCTAGTTGAAGAAGAACGACATATTTATGGTAGTCTGGATTTTTATGAATCTTTAAAAATATCTGGGGATTTTCATTTGAAAATAGCTGAAATCGCAGGGAATTCGTATTTTTATCAATATCTCGAAGACTTAATTTCCCTAACTTATGTGATTATAGCGATCTATGGAAGAGGGAAAATGGAAACATGTGGTTCTCACGATCATTTGCAAATTTTTAATGCCATTAAGCAAAGGGATGGTGATCTTGCAGAACGCTTATCTCTCATTCATCTTAGTGAAATTGAGTCGAATCTTCATTTTAATGAGAAATTACAGATCTCGTCTTCCTTGTCTGATATATTTCTTTAATTGTAAATTGATATACGATTCATTGAAAGGCTTTCTGATAGGGGCTTTTTAAGGAGGTGATGCAGCCCTTCGAAATCATTTTCAAATTTAATGTAGTTGTCATGTTCTTTTTTTTGCGACTTTAAAGAAACGTTGTTGCCTAATGCGCGACTATACCTCGAGTCAAACACAATAAGATGGTGGAGGATTGATGGTAAATAGACTTTTAACAAAACAAATTGGCATTTTAATTCCTGTGAATGAAGAACAGAAAAGAACACTTAGAAGAAAGATTGTATCATATCCTAGCCTTGGCAAACATCTAAGACCTAACTTGTTAACCAATGCATTATGTCAGAAATGCGGCAAACAATAAAAAAGGGGTTTGATGTATCATGTCTACAAATTTAGAAAGTTACGTTCCACAAGAAACGCAGATCCAACATGATACGGGTGTGGATGAATCACTAAATCCGAAAACCGAGGAAGGTAGGACGGTAAGTCCGTTAGACTATATTTTCATGTGGGTTGGAGACGGTGTTAATCTAGGTAATATGACGCTTGGGGCTAGTATGATTGTAGCGGGAATCGCTACGTTAAACATCTTTCAGACATTTGCCGCGGCTATCATGGCAATTGGTATCATTTCAACTGTTTTTGCTTTAAATGATAGGCTCGGATACAGAACGGGAATACCATATGTTGTACAGCTTAGAATGTCCTTTGGGCTGAAAGGTTCCGTAATATCATCACTGATGCGCGGTATTCCCGCCATCGTTTGGTACGGTTTTCAAAGTTGGATTGGCGGTACTGCCTTAAACGAAATTGCGAAGATTATTACGGGGGGCGCCTTTGATAATGTTGCCATTTGCTTTGTAGTGTTACAGCTGGTGCAAATTGGGCTTTCGCTGTATGGATTCCATGCCATTAAATGGGTGGAAACCCTTGCGTCTATTGTTATTGTACTAGCGCTTCTCTATGTATTTGGCGTTCTACTAACTTCCCATAGCGATGTTATTGCAGAAAAATGGGTTCATGCAGAAGGATCATGGGGCTTACCTTTCTTTGCATTGATAATGATGTTTATGGGAAATTATGCGGCTATCTTTTTAAGTGCAGCGGACTATTCAAGAGAGCTAAAATCTGGTATTAGTGACACAAAACGCGGGTTTTTGTACTTTCTTCCTATTTCAATAGCGTACGGCTTGACACTTGCAATCGGTGGAATGCTTGCTTCCGCAACCGGTATCAACAATCCTGTGAAAGCGTTTGCGGTCGTGGTGGATAACTCTTATATTACACTCTTTGTATCCGCATTTATTGTTTTGGGTGCGGTTGCAGTAAACATGGTTGCCAATATTATTCCGCCAACCTATGTAATTACATTGCTTACAAAAATGAAATATAAACCTGCAGTTACCATTACCGGACTGCTTGCATTTTGCTCATTCCCTTGGGTTCTTGTGCAGGATTCTTCGGCAAAGGGTCTTGGAATTTTCATTCTTATGTATTCCGCATTTTTAGGACCGATTGTTTCTATATTATTAGTCGAATATTATATATTAAGAAAGCAAAAGGTAAATGTTGCAGATTTGTATAAGGAAGACGGTCCATTTGCCGGGTATAATCCAGCAGCGGTGCTTGCATTGCTTATCGGCGCCGGTGCAGCCTTTGTGAAAGTGGAGCTGGCATGGATTATAGGCGTTGTTGTGGCAGGTATTGCATATTTGCTTTTGATGAAATTTGCATTTAAAGATTCAAAATTCAAAAAGGGTACTATTTTTGAAAAGTAAACCTGTATTTCTATGTTTCTAGGGGTTTATTCTCTCTGTCTATTTATATTGGATTGATGCAATAAACAAGGCAGTTGAGTAATGGTAATATACAGAAAATTGCAAAAAGGGGTTGGGAGAATGAAGTTTGATTTAGTTATAAAGAACGGAAATGTAGTATTTGAAAATACAGTAGAACAACTAGATATCGGTATACTTAATGGTAAAATTGCAGAAATTTCAAAAGAAATAGTCGGAGAATCTGCTGAAATTATAGATGCTTCTCATCAATATGTCATGCCTGGGATGATAGATGCCCATGTCCATATTTGCGAGCCAGGCAGAACGGAGTGGGAAGGGTTTGTAACAGGAACTCAAGCACTAGCTGCAGGGGGGACAACATCATTTGTTGATATGCCATTAAACGCTTTACCGGCAACGACTACAAAGAGTTCACTGCATTTAAAATTAAAATCTGCTGAAAATAAGGCGTATGTTGATTATGCTTTGTATGGTGGATTAGTTCCTGATAATCTCGAAGATTTAGAGGACCTTTCTAACGAAGGTGTTGTGGCCTTCAAATGTTTTATGGCAACATGTGGTAGTGAGGAAATTGGGGATTTTAAAAATGTTGATGATTTTACTCTATATCAAGGTATGAAAAAACTATCAGAATTGGGGCATATTTTATCTATACATGCTGAGAATGCAGAGCTTACTGATAAACTGGCAATTGAAAAGAAAAAACAAGGGAAGACAAAAGCAAGAGATTATGTAGAGTCCCGCCCCATTTTTACTGAGGTTGATGCTGTAAAACGTGCTTTGTTATTAGGTAAAGAGACTGGATGTAAATTACATTTCGTTCATATTAGCAGTGAAGAGGCTGTTGAAGAAATCCTTAAAGCACGTAAACTAGGCCAAGAGGTTACGATAGAATCGTGTCCTCACTATTTCACGTTAGACACGGAAACCTTTGAAAGGATAGGACCTGTTGCGAAATGCGCTCCACCGCTTCGTACTAAAACAGAACAAGATAAATTATGGGAAGCTCTTAAGGAGGGGAAAATTGATATCCTGGCCTCAGACCATTCCCCATGTCCTCCAGAAATGAAGCAGAGCAACACCAATAATATGTTTGATGTGTGGGGAGGGATTAGTGGCTGCCAAAATAATGTTGATTTAATGTTTGACGAGGCTGTTAAGAATCGTGGGGTTTCTGTAAGTGAATTTTCAAAGATGATTGCGACAAAGCCTGCAGAAATATTTAACTTAAGAAATAAAGGAAGCATTAAAGTTTCCTATGACGCTGATATCATTCTCCTTGATCCAAATAAATCATACACCATTCAGCCAGAAGATTTGTATTACCGTCATCAACAAAGCCCTTATGTTGGAAGAAAGATTAACTGTCGGGTGACGAAAACGTTTGTAAGGGGACAACTAGTATTTGATATTGAGAAAGGGATTGTAAGTCATCCAATTGGGAAGTTTATTTCGGCAAAAAGTAGTTTCGTACAAGCATAAAGTTATCTAAAGAAGGTTGACCTAAAAGGGCGCTTAAGTGGCTCTTAATGGCGTCATACCTTCTTTTTGTTTTATTTTTTGAATGGTATTATGTCTGTGGATTGCTCTTGTGGTAAAATAAAGAAAAAGGATCAGTAATATAGGATTTAATCGGAGGTTAATATAAATGGTTAAGTCAGTAGATAGGGCGTTAACAATTATTTCATTAGTAAGCAAGCGTAAAGAAGGGATTGGGGTTACTGAGCTGGCATCCAACCTAGATTTAAATAAAAGCTCTATATTCAGATTATTAAGTACTCTTGTAGATCATGGATTCATCGAACAAAATCCTGAAACTAAAAAATATAGATTAGGCTATAAATATTTAGAATTAAGTTCGATGCTACTTGAATCTATTGACTTGAGAACTCAAGCTAAACCTTTTCTGGAAGAGTTAGAATCACATATTAATGAAGTGATCCACTTGACCGTATATGATCAAGGAGAGGTAATCTATATTGAAAAACTTGAGGGAAGTGAAACCCTTAGAACACATTCACAAGTAGGAAGACGGGCCCCAATGCATTGTACGGCAGTTGGGAAGGTAATCTTAGCCCATCTGCCATTAAATGAGATCGTAGATATAATTGACAAGCATGGTTTACCAAAACATACTGAACAAACGATTATAGATAAAGAATCTTTTTTTAAAGAATTGGGAAAAATAAGGAACGAAGGTATCGGTAGAGAAGTTGAAGAAAATGAACAAGGAATCACCTGTATTGCAGCACCAATTTTTGATCATCGGAAGAAAATTACTGCTGCTGTTAGTATTTCAGGACCAAGCATCCGAATGACTGAAGAAAGATTAACTGAAATTAAACCAATTATAATGGATATTGGTAAAAAGATTTCCAAAAGGCTTGGTTACACAGACAATTAAATCATTTGAAAAAAGAATTGGTATAAGACCAATTCTTTTTTGACAAAAGGGGTTCGGGATTTTTCCTTCCTTATCAAATTTATCAGGTGGAAAAGGCTTCTTTCCATGGTTTGTCCAATCCTTGATTTATTTCATTTTGAAGGCATCCTACCTCTGAATACATACCTTTCACCAAGTCATAAATGAAAGTGAAATCAATGGCAGCCTCCATTTTACGAACCAAATGGTTCGGTAGCACCAGTTGATCTAAATAATCATTTCAAGTTGATCTCGCTGAATAGAATCATGTTTAGAAAGCATCCTCATCACCTCAAGTTTTAATACTTCTATTTTAAAACAAATATGACTCTAGGCAAAAATGTTCTATCTAAAAGGTAAAACAAAGTTGATTGGAACGGAAGGTACGAGCCTCCTGCGGGAAAAGCGCGTCTAGGGGAGACCCCGCAGGCGAAAGCCGAGGAGGCTCACCGACCGCCCGCGGAAAGCGAGTGCCTGGAGTGGAAATCAACGTCAAATTGTACAAGCCATAAAAATAGACAAACTCGATTTTCATCGAGTTTGTCTACAGTCTGAAAGAATTGGTTTAAGACCAATTCTTTTTTTTGTAGACAAAAGGGGTTCTAAAAGTTAAAACAAAGTTGTTTGGAACGGAGGGTGCGATACTTCTGCGGGAAAAGCGAGTGCCCGGAGAGGAGATCAACGTTCAAATTGTCTACAGTCTGAAAGAATGTATAAGACCAGCTCTTTTTTTGTAGAAATTTATTGAATCAACTTTATCTTCGAATAGGAACTTTGGTGTTTTGTCCTACGAAAATTTTTATAAAAAATTTAATGGTAAAATACTTGAAATATTCAAAAAACGGTGATAATATCAAAATAAGAAACAAGGTTAGTTAATAAGCAACAAGATACTTATTTTTATTTTTTTAATTATTTAATGAAACCACGTTGCTTATTATGCGACTATAAGGAGGAGTAAATAGTGGATTTTTCTAAAGAGAAAGGCGAATTTTATAATAATCTAACGAAAACAATTCGCCGGCACATAGTTAAAATGACGAACCATGCTGGAAGTGGTCATCCCGGTGGTTCTTTATCAGCAACTGAATTAATGTCCGTCCTATTTTTTGAACACATGAATGTTGATCCTGACAACCCAGATTGGCAAGACCGAGATTGTTTCTTCTTATCTAAGGGGCATTGTACACCTGTATTTTATTCAGTATTAGCTGAAAAAGGTTTCTTCCCGGTTGAAGAGTTAATGACCTTCAGGGATGTTGACGGTAGGTTACATGGACATCCATGTGGAGAGCATATTCCAGGTGTAGACATATCTTCAGGATCACTTGGTCAAGGATTATCAGTAGCTAATGGTGTTGGATTAATTGCAAAACTGGATGGCAGCAATAGAAGATCATATTGCATGATTGGTGATGGAGAATTACAAGAAGGTCAAGTATGGGAAGCGGCAATGACAACTGCACATTACAATCTTGATAACGTTTGTGCGATTATCGACTGGAACAAAATTCAACTTGATGATTTTGTTGAAAATGTAAAAGGTGTAAAAAATCTTGGTGATAAATTTAGAGCTTTCGGTTGGCACGTTGTTGAAATTGATGGTCATGATATTAATGCAGTTAATGAAGCGTATAAAGAAGCTAAACGCACTAAAGGCAGACCTACTGCAATTCTAGCTCATACGGTTAAAGGCAAGGGAGTTTCATTTATGGAAGATACACATGATTGGCATGGAATGGCTCCGAATGATGAGCAATTAGAAATCGCTTTAAAGGAGTTGGCTTAAGATGGCAAATCAAGAAGCACCACGTAAAGGTTTTGCTGATGCACTAATCAGACTTGGAGAAAAACATGACAATTTAGTAGTACTTGACGCGGACTGCGCAAAATCAAATATGACAAATCTATATAAAAATAGATTTCCAGAACGCTTTTTCAACATCGGTATTTCTGAATGTGATTTAGTAGGTACTGCAGCTGGTATGGCAGTAGCAGGTAAAGTACCATTTGCGAATGCTTATGCAAACTTCCTTACTGGGCGCGCATTTGATCAAATGAGAATTTCTGTATGTTATTCAAATAACAATGTGAAAATTGTCGGTCATAACGCTGGTACATCAGCTGCTCAAGAAGGTGCAACACATTTACCGCTTGAAGATATTTCTTTAATGCGCTCACTTCCACGTATGACTGTAATTGTTCCAGCTGATGCGGTTGAAATGGAAAAAGCAGTAGAAGCTGCTTATTACCATGACGGACCTATTTACCTGCGTGTTGGCAAATTACCAGTACCGATCGTTACAAAAAAGGAAGAACCATTCAAAATAGGTAAAGCAATTAAATACCGTGAAGGATCTGATATTACGATCATCAGTACTGGGATAATGCTTGATGAATCACTAAAAGCAGCAGGTGAATTAGAAAAGCAAGGTGTAAGCGCTGAACTTTTACACATTCATACAATTAAACCTATTGATAAAGAGGCCATTATTGCATCTGCTGCGAAAACAAAACATGTTATCACAGTTGAAGAGCATTCAATTATAGGTGGATTAGGTAGTGCTGTTGCTGAAGTATTATCAGAAAGCCAACCAGCTAAATTAAGAAGAATCGGTACAAATGACCGTTTTGGAGTTTCTGGAAAAATGGATGAATTACTTGATTTCTTTGAATTAAGAGCACACCGTATTGTTTCTACTGCAAATGAATTATTAGGGCATAGAGTAACTAGCTAATCACATTTTTAGATAATGAAAGGGGGAGGGTTTTTGTCAAACGCAACCCAATATCTAAGTTTAAAGGATACTTTAGAAAATCCTCTCTTCTCTAAATCGGATGACAGCCTTCGTGCTAAAATCAAAGCTCATTTAAAACAAACAAAACATAAGTTTATCGTTTTAGATGATGATCCAACTGGTGTCCAAACGGTACATGATATTTTTGTCATCACGGACTGGGGAAAAGACTGGATTAAAAAAGGATTATCTGATGAGAGAAGTGTACTTTATATTTTAACAAACACAAGAAGTTATAATGCAGAAAAAACGGAAAACATCAATAGAGAGATTGTCCAAAACATTGTTGACGTTACTAAGGAAATGGGCATAAATTATTCAATTATCAGTAGAAGTGACTCAACATTAAGAGGGCATTATCCACTTGAAATTGATGTGCTCCAAGATGAATTATTAAAAACTGCTGATGTACAGATTTCAGGTCATTTAATCATACCGGCTTTTTTTGAAGCACATCGTTACACCATAGATAATATTCATTATTTAGGTATGGATGGTCAGCTTGTCCCAGTAAATGAAACAGAATTTGCGAATGATTCCGTTTTCGGTTTCAATACTGCTAATTTGCCGAAATGGATTGAAGAGAAGACAAATGGAAGTGTAGCTTCAGGGTCAGCTTTGATCATTTCACTTGAAGATATTCATAATGGCGGCATTGATAAAGTTTATGAGATTTTATTATCTGCTAACAATAATACTCCTATTATAGTAAATGCTAAATCTTACTATGATTTAGACATCGTATCATTAGCAGTCCTTAAAGCAATTGATTCTGGCAAGCAATTCTTGTTTAGAACTGCAGCATCTATTGTAAAATCGATTGCGGGAATTCAGGATCGTCCATATTTATCAGCTAATGAGATTGTTTCAAATGATGAAAACCAAAACAATGGTGGATTTATAATTGTAGGTTCTCACACGAATAAAACTACGGAACAAATTAAGGAACTAATGAATAAATACCCGATTGAACAAATCGAAATTAATGTTGTGAAAGTTCTAAATAAAGAAACAAGAACTGAAGAGCTAACACGAGTATGTCATTTAGTAGATCATAATATTTCTTCTAATCGCGATACGCTTGTATATACAAGTAGGGATTTAATTAGTGCGAAAGATAAGGAAGAAAACTTAAAAATTAGTCAAACTGTTTCAAGTTCTTTAGTTAAAGTTATTCGCTCACTAAAAGTAAAGCCGAAATTCATCATTGCAAAAGGTGGTATAACTTCGAGTGATGTGGCAACTGACGGCTTAGATATTAAATATGCAAAAATTTTAGGGCAAGCGATCGCCGGTGTTCCAGTATGGTTAACCGGAAGTGAAGCTAAGTTCAAAGATACACCTTATATCGTATTTCCAGGCAACGTTGGGGATAAAGATTCGATTGCTCAAATCTTTGAAAATATAAAAAAGGATCAAAAGGGAGAGATATAAATGGCTAAACAAAAAATGACAGCTGCTGAGTTAATTGCCTTGTATTTAGAAAAAAGAGGGGTGAAACATGTTTATGGTGTACCGGGAGCTGCAATTTTACCATTCTATGATGCAGTAAAAGAATTAACTAAAATTGAATCATATATTGTTCGTCACGAGCAAACTGGTGCTTTCATGGCTGATGGTTATTCAAGAGCAACTGGTGAAGTAGGCGTTTGTGCTGCCACATCAGGTCCTGGTGGAACCAACTTCTTAACTGGCCTTTACGGTGCATGGATGGATTCCATACCAATGATAGCCATTACCGGTCAACAAAAAAATAGTTTAATTGGAACCATGCAATTCCAAGAAGCGCCTATCGTTGAAATGGCAAAGCCCGTAACGAAAGCTGCATACCGTTTAACTGACGGTTCGAAAGCTGCTGAATTTATCCATGAAGCATGGGTAACAGCTACTACTGGCAGAAAAGGTCCAGTTCTTCTTGATTTACCAGTTGATCAACAAAAAGTTGAAATAGAAGTCGACTTAGATGAGCTTATCGGTTCTACTCCAGTCGATAACTTACCACAAGCTTCTGACGCTGATATAGAGAAAACATTAGAATTATTAAAAGATGCTAAAAGACCGGTCTTACTATCTGGTGGAGGGGTCAACATTGCAAACGCTACCATTGAATTAAAAGCGTTAGCTGAAGAACTGCAAATCCCTGTAGTAACTTCTGGCATGGGGATGGATACATTCCCTAACGATCACCCTTTATTCGCTGGGCGTATGGGAACGATGCTTGATACTCCATTTGGTAACAAAACAATTGTTGAAGCCGACTTAGTAATCAACCTTGCCGGACGTTTCGCTGATCGTTCAACTGGTAATGTTTCGATATTCACACAAAACGGTAAGAAAATTATCCACGTAAATCTTGATAATAAGGAAATTGGTAAAGTTGTACCAACGACTTTAGGTATCGTTTCTGATGTTAAAACATTCATGGTTAAACTTGCAGAAGCCCATAAAGCACTTGGTGCTCATGTAGCCGCAACTGCCGAAGTAGGTACTAGAGTTAACTTAACTGAAGAGCGTAAGAAATGGGCACGTAAAACGGATTACACAACACTTCCAATCAGACAAGAGCGTGCATTGCGAGAACTTCGTGAATTCTTAGATCGCGATGCCTTCGTATCACATGACTGCGGTATCAGCCAAATCTGGTCTAGTCAATTATTTGAAACGTATGTACCAAGAACATACTTATTAACTGGTGGTGCGGGGACAATGGGGTGGGGCCTTGGTGCAGCAATGGCAGCGAAACTTGCATTTCCTGAAAGACAAAGTGTAAACATCCTTGGTGATGGAAGCTTAGGGATGTCATTACAAGATATTGCTACAGCTGCAAAGCATGATATTCCGGTAATTATTTTCTGTATGAATAACTCATTAATGGGATTAATTCGTCAACAACAAAACTGGTTCTATAATGAACGTCAAATTTCTACGGACTTAATTTACAAAAATGAATTATGTGATAATGAAGAGCGAGGAATCGATTTTGTTAAAACGGCTGAAGGTATGGGTGTTCGTGGTGAGCTTGTTACACATTATGATGATATCAAACCAGCTCTACAACGTGCAGTTGACTCAGGTAAACCATATTTAATCGAAGTTATAGTTGATCCAGATCCTAAGAACGCATGCGAATTCTCTAATAACGGTGCACTTAACGGCTTCAAATACTCTGAAAAAATTGATTATTCTAAATAATCATCACTCTTGATGGAAGTGATTTTTTTGAAGCAATGGGATATAACCTATTGCTTCAAAAAACATATTAGTTATAAAAAGTAGTCTTGACTGTACTTAAATAATGGGTTTATTAAAGGAGGGAAGCCGAAAAATCGGCGAAACAATGTCAGCAAATCTTCATAATTCTATGAAAGTCGGAATTGTTCACTTTATGGCTTATCCGGAAACAATGGGTGGAGATGGCCCAGCTGTTGAAACAATTAAGAAAATTGTACAAGATGATTTTTTCTCTGGAATTGAAATTACATCTATTAACAATCCTGAAGAACGTAAAGAGGCTACTCAAATTTTACAATCTGGTGGAATGAATGTAGGATTTGGTGCACAACCGATTCTATTAAGAAACAAAGGAAACCTTAATTCTTTTGATGAAGCTGAGCGTAGAAGGGCTATCGATTTAGTAAAAGGCGGAATTGACCAAGCTTACGAAGTAAATGCTGCTAAACTTGGTTTCTTAAGTGGGGCTAAACCAGATACTCAACAAGATGTTGCCTTACAATTACTAACGAATTCCATCAAGGAATTATGCGATTATGCAAAATCTAAAGGTGACTTAGTACTCTCACTTGAAACATTTGATGATGAGACTGATAAGAAATGTCTAATCGGTTCGAATAAACTTGCTGTTGAAGTTGCAAAAGAAATTCGTAAAGTAGATCCCACTTTCGGTTTAATGCTTGATTTAAGTCATTTACCAATGCAACGTGAAACGTCTCATGATGCATTAACGGTTGCTCGTGATTATATTAACCATGCCCATATCGGAAATTGCTATATTAAAGATACTTCTGATCCTGCTTACGGCGATCAGCATCCGCGTTTCGGATATCCAGGAAGTGAAGTTGATGTTTCTGAATTAGCGGAGTATTTACGATCTCTATTAGAAATTGGTTACATCGGTGAAGGTATAAAGAATATAGTCGCTTTTGAAGTAAAACCTGTAGGTACAGAAGCATCAGATATTGTAATTGCACAGTCAAAACGCACTCTCGTTGATGCATGGTCATTATTACATTCAAAAAAAGGGCGTTTAGTTGGTTAGCCTATATATATGTACGATATGTATTAAACGGTGACAAGTGCTTTTGCTTGTCACCGTTTAATCTAACTTTTAATCAGCTTATCATGCAGAATTCCTATTGAGCAACGACTAAATAAGGTGTTAAAATATTACTTTGAATCAAAAAACTGGATTTTGTAATAAATGACAAAAATTTTCTTAGAGATTAAATTGGCAAGGAAGTGATCGATTGGTTAAACTTCAGAAGGATGTTGATGCTATAAGAATCAACACTAGAACCGAAGAACTTGCTGCTTGTTCATCTACATCTGTTGGTGTCACTAGACTACCTTTCACAGTGGAAAGTTTAAAAGCAGAAAGTCTAGTTGAAGAGTGGATGAAAGCAGCTGGGATGACGGTAAGAAAAGATGCGCTTAACAATATAATCGGACGTTATGAAGGGAAAAATCCTACAGCTCCAGTTTTAATGATTGGTTCACATTTAGATAGCGTGATTGAAGCAGGTAAATATGATGGTATTTTAGGAGTTATAACTGGAATAGAAGTTGTTCAAACTCTTAAGGATAATGGCATTATATTATACAATCCAATCGAAGTGGTAGGTTTTTGTGATGAGGAAGGAGTAAGGTTTCACTCAACTTTCCTTGGTAGTAAAGCGATTGCAGGAACTTTTACTGCTGAAGATTTAGAAAGAGCAGATGAACAAGGAATAACAATTGCTGAAGCGTTGAAAGGAATTGGTATTGCTGACCCATATGCTTATAAAAACGCTAGTCGTACTCCAGAAGAACTTCTCGCTTATTTGGAACTCCATATCGAACAGGGGCCTGTGCTTGAGAAGGAGAATGAACCTGTCGGCATAGTTCGTGGGATTGCTGGTGCTACAAGATTTTATTTTGAAATTATCGGGAAACCTGGACATGCAGGGACAGTTCCTGTTGCCCTTAGACAAGATGCGCTTTTAGGAGCTAGTGATCTCATTTCCTACATTGAGAACATCGCTATCCAAAATGAACCATTAGTGGCGACTATCGGTAAACTTACTGTAAGTCCGGGTGCTAGTAATGTAATACCTGGCCTTGTAACAGGGACGCTGGATATCCGTGATTTAAATGTTGATCGTAAGAAAAAAGCCATTGATGCCATATTAACTGAAAGTGAAAGAGTAGCAAAAGCTAGGGGACTCCAAATTCATTTTGAACAGGTCATGGAAGCCGATCCTGTATACTGTGATGAACAATTGATTAAAGTAATCGAGGAGTCCATTAGCGAACTGGATGGTAGTGCTATCAGTCTTGTAAGCGGTGCTGGTCACGATGCAATGGCTATGGCGGATGTAACGAATGTTGCAATGATTTTTGTTCGTTGTAAAGATGGTCTTAGTCATCATCCTGATGAATTCGTTACAGTAGAAGATATGGGTGCAGGAGCTAGAGTTCTTTACTCTACAGTGATTAAGATAGCCACAAAACAATATTGAGGGACATATCAGGTTTTGTAGAGAATATAAGACTATCAACTAATAGAGAACTTACAAAAATAACTCGTGATCCGCCTGTATCGGATCACGAGTTTTTTCAAAATGAATACATTTCAATTTTAGGACAGAGATCCTTCATTCGATGAAACAGACATGCGTATCGACAATGATCCAATGTTATAAAAGGAGTTCTGTATGTTCATAAAAAAAGCATTGAAATTCCTGGATTCCTCCATAATCCAAGTCACTTCCAGAAAATAAAGTCGAGATTTACTCTTCATATTGATCTCTGTCTGCGTGGGCAGTTTACCTTCAGTCAATTTCTGCTTTAGTAGTAATTACAATAACTTATTAATCACTGTTACCCCTGAAAATAGAACTCATGAGTAAAGCTATACGTAAATGAAGTGAGTTTTTTGAATCATGAACGGAATAATTCAACATGTCCTCACATTTGGCAATTCGGTATTTAACGGTATTACGGTGAACAAACAGTTTCCTGGATGTAATAGCAAGTTCACAATTATTATCCAAATATACCAATAAGGTATTAACTAAGTCTTTTTCATCTTTATTTTTAGGGTAGGATAGAGAACGTAAAGTATTTTCATAAAATTTTTTTAAATCTTTTTCGGGAATTAATCGAATCAATTCTATTAATTGCTTGGTTTCGTAAAAGTTGATAAATTTATTTTGAAACAGTTCAGCCCCATTTGTCCATGCTTCCACTGCCTCTTCGTATGTAAGGTGGATATAGGTAAGGTCATTAGAAAAGTTACCAACTCCAAACGACAACGAAATTTTTAGATTTGAATAAGCCTCATTCTGGAATTCCTTCAGCCTTTCTTCTATTATGCTTTTAATCGAATCATTAATATTCAGAGGAGCTTGCATCAAAATAACAAAATATCCATCTTTCATAAAAACGATGTTGTTAGTATCTATTTTTAAAAATGATTTATGTAAAAATTTATATAAATAGTCGTATAATCTATTCATTATGTCTGCACTTTTTTGTAAAGCGTTTTGTTTATCATCATCAATCTTACATACAATGCATACGTATTTCATATTGTCGATTAAGCCATGCTGTTTTCCCCTATGAATAATTTCTTGTTTGTTAGAAATCTTTCCATCAACAAGGGAAGCAAAAAAGTTATTTTCTAACAAACGACTGTTTTCTCTAATAGCCTCGTTTTTAAGCAGCGTGAATGAAATGACTGTTGATGCTTGTTCTATAGCTAATTGGGAAGATGGGTATGAAAGCTTCTCAGGGTGAAGAATTAATAGAAAATATGGATAGGGACGCATTGTTTTCACCCGAAACATTTTTATAGAAATGTCCGTATTTTGGATGTCGATTGTGAGCTGGTTTTTCTCTAGGTATGTTTCTATATCACGTTTAATGTGTTCTTGAATATTTTTCATAACGATTTTCATATTTCCTGTACGAAAATGATGAGAAAAGGATGTCACATCACCAATAGGATCAAGTAGGAGAACAGGACATTTTAATAGGGAGCCAAGATTTTCAATTAAAGAATTCAGACTGTAGCCTTTTATCATCATATTGGTAAATTCCTTGTGAATATGCATCGCATAAAATAACTCTTCAATTTGGTTATCCCATATAAAGCTTAATAATTGATGAGCAACCGCACCTAATGTTAATGTCTCTGGAATTTGAATAATTGGAAATTCTAATGAGTCAGCCAATTCGATTACATCCTGCGGTATCTTATCAATGAATCTTTTAAGTTTAATGGCAATCCCTGCACATGGAAGTTCATTAATTTGGGAAATGAGATTGCATAATGCATGAGGGTCGTTTTTAAAAGCGTATCCTGTTGTCAATAATAGGGAGTTCTTAGCTAAAAAATTGATGGCATCTGGTGTTTCTGAAATCTCAATTGATTCTACTTTCCTTTTAAGTCCGGCATGTCCAGCAATAATTTTGGCTTCTTGAAACACATCAACGATAAATAAATCTTCTACCTTTTTCATCATACACCTTCTAATTCTACATTTTGTCAGTTTTTATTACTAGAAAGGGAAGCAAACGAATCTTGTTAAATTTGGACAAAAATTTAAATGAAAATTGTTTACATTGCATAATGATTTTTTGAATGAATCCGCTTATAATCAATTGTATAGAGGATTGAAGGTTAATGAAACTGTTTTCAAGATTTTTTTTTACATTCCATAAATCCCAAGTTTTTATTAATTTAGAAACTATATTCCTATTTTGAAGGGCATACAATCCGCCAGTTTTTGCCTGCTCTCAAGCTATTATTTGCTCATTTTTCTCAGGTACGATACTCGCATTCGTTCATCTATATTGTTTTTGTTAAAAAAGTACAACAGAAACGAGAGGATGTGGTTAAAGGGGCTTAATTGATGGGAAAGTGAAATAGTCAGTAAAAAAGTCCGAATATTGAAAAATCATTTTTAGGGCAGGAGTAAATGATGATGACCGCCTTGGCGAGGAAATGCCGTACAAAAAAAGATAACAACCAAGGCTGCGCATCTCGCTTCCTGTTTCCATAAAGGTGGATTAAGTTGGGGAAATGGATTGTAAGTTTCATTCCAAAATTGCTTGATAGAAGTTTTAGTGGAATCTACTAAATCTCAAAACGATGTTCAGAATGTAATAGTTGTATTTTATTCTGAATATATACGATTTCAACAGCCCAAAGCAAGATGTTCGTTTCTTCATTATGCAACTGTAAAAGAGGATTGGCCTTAATAGTTTTTATAAAAATTGATTTCCCATAGAAAGGAATGAAACTATGGCTACATATGATTTACTCATTAGAAATGGAAATCTTGTAATGTTTGATTCGATTGTTCAAGGAGATATTGCAATTAAGGAAGGGAAAATTAAAGAAGTGACTATCGGAAAAAATATTGAAGCTATAGCAACAAGAGAAATTAATGCTGAGGGGCAGCACATCCTTCCAGGATTAATTGATACTCATGTTCATTTCAACGAGCCAGGCAGAACTGAGTGGGAAGGTGTTCAAACTGGTAGCAGAAGTTTAGCGGCAGGTGGGGTGACAACCTATTTTGATATGCCATTGAACAGTACACCACCAACAATCAATAAAGAATATTTGGCATTAAAGAGAGTTTGCTCCGAAGAAAAGTCGGTAGTCAATTGCCGCTTTTGGGGTGGACTTATACCAGAAAATATTGAGAATATTAAGGAACTTGATGAAAATGGAGTAATTGGATTTAAAGCTTTTATGTCACCGAGCGGAATTGTCGATTTCAATCATGTCGATGATATTACGATTTTTAAAGGGATGAGAGAAATTGCCTCTGTAGGTTCACTTTTAGCCGTTCATGCTGAAAGTACAGTCATTTGTGATCAGCTAGCACAAGAAAAACAAAGACAAAATAAGACGACTGCAAAAGACTTCGTCGAATCAAGACCGATAATTTCCGAAATTGAAGCGGTAAGAAGAATAATTTCATATGCAGAAGCTACAGGGTGTAAACTGCATATTGTTCATGCGAGCAGCCGCAAAGTAGTGGAAGTCATCAATCAGGCAAAGCAAAGAGGCCTGGATATTACGGTAGAAACATGCCCTCATTATTTATCTTTGACATTAAAAGACTTAGAGGAAAAAGGCGGATTGGCAAAATGCTGCCCTCCACTGCGTGATGATGAAGAAGTAGAACAATTATGGGAAGCTGTAGCAAACGGTGAAATTGACGTAATAGCATCCGACCATTCACCAGCACCTGCCTCTATGAAAGAAGTAATAAATGATGACTTTTTCAGTGCCTGGGGTGGGATTTCCGGTGCCCAATCTACGCTCAATATTATGTTGACAGAGGGGCATTTCAACCGTAATCTTCCTCTGGGGAAAATTGTTGAATTAACATCAACGAACCCAGCTAAGTTATTTGGCCTTTATCCCCATAAAGGGATAATAGCCGTTGATAGCGACGCTGATCTGGCGATAGTTGATCTGAACAGAAGCTTCGAGCTGAAAAAGGAAGATTTGTTCTACCGCCATCAGCAGTCGCCTTATGTTGGCAGGACATTCAAAGGGCAAGTAACGACAACGATTGTGAATGGGGCTATTGTTTTTGAAAATGGAAGCATTACCACTGTGGAAAAAATTAAAATCTAGGATTGTTAAGCTATAGAACTGAGATTTTATTAGCTTATTATGGATGAGTCGCTTTCAGACATTTATTTTAGGCTTACACAATCTTAAAAGCAAAAGAAGCCTGTAAGGAACTAGGACCTGATTACCTAAAAGAGAAAATCATAGATGAAGAAATAAGAAATAATGTGTTTTATCTATAATAGACAAAAATATAAAACGTTTTTATCGATTAGGCATAAAGACTAATTAAATGAAAGCAGTTAATATTTATATAAGGGACTTAATCGTTTCTAACACAAGCTAATAATATATGAAAAGAAGCTTCAATTATAAGTTGATTTATAGCGGGAACAGGGCACACCATGAGTCACATATTTCAAATAAAATACGATTAAAAGGAGAGTTTAAAAGATGGGTTATCCTAAAGATTTATTAGCAAGCAGATCAATAATTGAGCACGGTAAATATGCTTTAATTGCACCTGAAGGATTGGTTAATAATGTTGTTCCGGGATTTGAGAATTGTATCATTTCCATTTTGGGTTCTCCAAAGCTTGGAGCAAGCTTTGTCGATTACATGGTGACAATGCAAAAGGATGGAAAGAACAGTGAGGGGTTTGGTGGACAAGAAGATGTTGAGACATTTGTCTATGTTATTGAAGGGAAAATAAAAGCTGCTGCAGGTGAACAAGAGTTTGTCCTCGATGAAAGCGGTTATTTATACTGTCCGCCAGGAACAAAGATGTATTTAGAAAACCAATCGGATGGAGATTCTAAACTATTCCTATATAAGCAAAAGTATCGTCCACTTGAAGGACGGAGGCCATGGGTTTATTCAAACCATGCGAACAACATTGAATTCAGGATTTATGATGATATGCATAATGTCCATCTTAAGGATCTTTTGCCTGCTGATATAGATTTTGATATGAATTTTCATATTCTTTCCTTTGATCCTGCTGCATCTCATCCGTTCATCGAAACACATGTGCAAGAACATGGAGCCTACTTACTCTCGGGAGAAGGGATGTATAACCTGGATAATCAGTGGGTTCCTGTAAAGAAAGGAGATTACATTTTTATGGGTCCATATGTACATCAAGCAGCCTATGCGGTAGGCAGAGAAAATTTAACATATGTTTACTCTAAAGATTGTAATCGTGATGCATCCTTGTAAAAGGTCACATCATTTAGAAGAAATGCGTAGATGACAACTTCAAGAGATTTAATGCGGGCAGAATTGTATTTTAGGGAGATCCGGTAAGTGTAATTCAAACCATTAAATATAAAAGAGGTGCTGAGAGATGGACCAGAATGTAATTTTGAACAAAAAGTCGATAATAGAGGAAAGAGTTTTTGAAATCGATAAAATAGCAAAATTCGATTCAAATGCACCACAAAAAAATTATTTCTATGAAACGGATAAAACTGTTGGGGCAGTTTGGTGTCTTGAACCTGAGCAGGAAGTATTTTTACATTCCCATTCGAATGTTGATGATATTTGGGTTTGCATTGAGGGGGAAGGAACATACTTTCCTGATCTAGAGAATGAGATCACGATCAGAAAAGGAATGGTTGTATTGGCCAAGCCTAATCAAATTCATGGAATGCGTAATACAGGAAACAGTCGATTCATGTTTGTAGGCTTTGCTGCAGGGGCATTGCCTATGGATATAACAAGATATTAGAAAAAGGCTAAGATAATTAAACATTACAAAATAATTTAAGTTTCTTCTTTTAAAAAACAAAAAAGTGATTAAGGCGAAGCGATTGTAATGAAGACAGCGCTTCGCTTATATTTTTATTTATAAAAAGTGATGATTTGTAATTTTTACGATTGGTTTCCTTAAAAACTAGCAAACAGATTTTATGAAAATCCAGAAATCGGAAATGGTGATGATTAAGATGAAACAGCAAGGAGTTACTGTAACATTATTCTCCTCTTTACAGTGGCTTTTTTTTATTTTTGCCAATACGGTTGTCGTACCAATTTCTGTAGGAGCAGCATTCCAGCTTCCTACAGAAACAATTGAAATGACGATAAGATGCTCCTTTATCTTTACGGGAATATCCTGTATTCTGCAGGCATGGGTTGGGCATCGTTATCCATTATTGGACAGCCATTCAGGGCTAATGTGGGGTCTGATGATAAATATGGGCATCTCAGCATCTGCACTCGGATTGGATTTTGCAACCGTAGGCGGAGGAATTGCAACAGGTATTTTGCTGGCTGGAGCTGTAACCGTACTGCTTGCGGCATTTAACCTGATTTATATCATACAAAAAGTAATTAAGCCGATGGTGATAAGTGTTTATATATTTTTACTGACCTTTCAGCTCATCTTTATTTTCTTCAAAGGTATGTTTAAAATAACCGAAAGTGGAACAATTGATCTCCCTGTCAGTTTGTTTTCAATCTTGATTGTCATCTTCGTCGGCTTTTTAAGGATTAAAGGAGGGAAAATACTAGGCAATTTCTCAATCCTGATCGGAATTATCGTAGGATGGTCATTATATCGAATTATTTTCCCTTCAGATCTTCCGACGGCTAGCTCTTCAGGTATGGCATTCACTTTCTTTCCCCTTGGAACTCCAAACTTGAATATTGGTATTATTTTTGTTTCCTTTTTTGCGGTCCTTCTGAATTTAACGAATTCTTTCGCTTCTATTCAAGCTGTTGCAGATGTATACAAGGAAAAGGTGGAACATAGTCAATACAGGAGATCTATTTTTGTAACAGGTATTTTTGCGTTTATCACTTCGATTTTTGGCTTGGTCCCTTTTACACCATTTACATCTACGATAGGGTTTTTACAAAGTACCAAGTTATTTAAACGAAAGCCATTCATTATAAGCGGATTTTTGTTTACTCTCCTTGGAGTTATTCCGCCATTAGGGAGATTCTTAGGAACAATACCATTAACAATAGGTAACGCCGTTTTATTTGTCGCATACCTTCAGTTGTTCGGGACCGCATTAAACAGCCTGAAAGGAACGTTATTCAACTCTGAAACGATACTCCGTTTAGCGGGGCCAGTCCTAGTTGGAGTTAGCATTATGAACATACCGCCAGCATTATTCGGCAGTATTCCTGTCCTCTTGCAGCCTTTCATTACAAATGGTCTCATTATGGGTGTCATTATATCGATCTTTTTGGAAAAATTTATTAATTGGAATAAATTAACAAATAAGTTGGAAGTCGGGCAGTAACCGATATATCTACCTGAAAATGGATGAAGTGCAATAACAACATAAGGTAATTATTCTAAAAAAAATGGGATTTCATTTTACGAGTGAAGAAAAAAAGGTGTTCATACCATATTGACTATTTTGGACATCTCTAACGATAAACTTGAAGTTGATTATAAGAAAACAAAACAATAAATTTGAGAACTTGAAATCGAAAACAAATTAAGTATTGAACCCGTTCAAAGGGAGGAGAGATCACCTGGTTTAAGAAAATTATCTCGGCGTATGCCGGGAGTCAAACTAATTTTTAGAGGAGGAATACATCATGGGAGAATATGTGAAAGTAGGTAATCTTCAAGTGGCTTCGGTACTTTTTGAATTTATCAATAAAGATGGGCTACCTGGAAGCGAACTGAATCAGGAACAATTTTGGGTTGATTTTGAAAAATTGGTACATGACATGTCTCCAAAAAACAAAAAATTGTTAGCTCGTCGTGATAAAATTCAAACCAAAATCAATACATGGCATAGAGAAAATAAAGAGATGGACTTTGCTGAATATAAAACATTTTTACAAGAAATTGGCTATCTCGAACCTGAAGGAGAAGACTTTCATATTACGACAGAAGGGGTAGATGATGAAATAGCCTTCCAAGCCGGTCCGCAGCTAGTTGTCCCGGTTGATAATGCTCGTTATGCTATTAACGCTTCAAATGCAAGGTGGGGAAGCCTTTATAATGCCCTATATGGTACAGATGTTATTAGCGAAAAAGAAGGAGCCTACCGAGAAGGGAGCTACAATGAAGTACGAGGTGGAGAAGTCATTTCATTTGCAAAGGATTTTCTTGATCAAGTAACTCCTTTAAAGGATCATTCACATAAAGACGCTGTGAAATATGCAGTAGTAGATGGGAAATTAGCTGTTACACTTAGAAATGGAGAAATTACGAGTTTAGTAGAGGAATCTAAGCTAGTTGGCAATCATGGTGAATACGGAAAGCCATCGGCGATATTATTAAAAAATAATGGGTTGCATTTTGAAATTCAGATTGATAGAAGTCATCCGATCGGTAAAATAGATAAAGCAGGCGTTAAGGACATTCTAATGGAATCTACTCTTACGACCATTATGGATTGTGAGGATTCTGTTGCGGCAGTGGATGCTGATGATAAAGTCCTGGTCTATCGAAATTGGTTAGGTCTTATGAGGGGGGATCTGGCTGTAATTTTCAAAAAGGATCATAAAATGATGACACGTACAATGAACCCGGATCGTTTATACAGAGCACCAAATGGAGAAGAATTCTCTTTGCCTGGTCGTTCACTTATGTTTGTCCGTAACGTGGGACACTTAATGACCACAAACGCAGTCCTGGATGCAAATGGTGAGGAGATTCCTGAAGGGATTATGGATACAGTCATGACTAGTTTACTTGCCAAACATTCCCTGTTGGGGAATGGTAAATATCAAAATTCATCTAAAGGATCAGTTTATATCGTTAAACCAAAAATGCATGGATCCGAAGAGGTGGCTTTTGCCAATGAACTCTTTGATCGTGTGGAAGACATGCTTGGTCTACAGCGAAATACACTGAAAATTGGTGTTATGGACGAAGAACGTCGAACTTCATTAAACTTGAAAGCATGTATCCGCCAAGTTAAAGAAAGGGTGGCATTTATTAATACAGGTTTTTTAGATCGAACGGGAGACGAAATTCATACTTCTATGGAAGCCGGACCTATGATCCTCAAAAATAACATGAAAGGATCAAAATGGCTACAAGGTTATGAAAAATCGAATGTCAATGTAGGTCTAGCAACCGGTTTTCAAGGTCGAGCTCAAATTGGTAAGGGAATGTGGGCAATACCTGATATGATGGCGGAAATGCTAACGCAAAAGATTGGCCATCTGAAAGCGGGGGCGAATACAGCATGGGTGCCTTCACCGACTGCAGCGACATTGCATGCTCTTCATTATCATCAAGTGGATGTAAAAAAAGTGCAAGATGAGTTGAAAAAGAATCCAGTAAATTTACGTGATGATATTTTAGAAATCCCAGTGGCTCAAAACCCCGAATGGAGTCCGGAAGAAATTCAGCAAGAGCTGGATAACAATGCTCAAGGTATCCTCGGTTATGTTGTACGTTGGGTAGAACAAGGAATTGGTTGTTCCAAAGTACCAGATATCAACAATGTAGGGTTGATGGAAGACCGTGCCACACTAAGAATTTCGAGTCAGCATATCGCTAACTGGCTTCACCACGGAATTTGTACAAAAGGACAGGTTTTGGAGACTTTACAACGAATGGCTAAAGTAGTGGATGAACAAAACAGTGGAGATTCAGCCTATCAATGTATCGCGGATAATTACGACAGCTCAGTGGCGTTTCAAGCGGCATGCGACCTAGTGTTTCAAGGCTATGACCAACCAAGTGGGTATACTGAGCCTATCCTGCATCGACGACGCATTGAAGCGAAGAAAAATAAGTGTAAACATTAAGTGATTTCTGGGGCATTCAGACCAACCAGGATGCCATGTTATTAAATTCATGAGGCTTAGCATAGTATCAGATCTTAACTTAACTTCTACCAGTAATTCATACGGGGCTTCGGATTAAAATAAGTGATTATTCAATAAAATGGGGGACAAGTGATCAAGATTACTTGTTCCCCATTTTGGTCTAATTCTTTATGAAAAGAAGAAGCAAATAAAACATATGTGAATTAGATGTAACAAGATTAGACATCATCTTTCTAGGTTCGCTGTCCATCAGAAGTTAATTGGCCGGCATAAGTAGAACTAGTATCTTAATTTATCAAAAATACCAGTGAAATATGATAAGGCGCTGACTATAACAATAAGTACCACTTCTTTTGTTCATAGAAATCTGTATATTATACACATTATTGGTTTGCTTTCAGTTGGTTATTTTGCACAAAAAAACACCGAAATACTAGCAGAATTGTCAATGAAGTTAAATGCGAAAGCAAGTAAAATAATAGATGACATAAATTTTGTGAATGTTCATGACATCAAAGGCTATTGTGAAGGGAAGCGATATGATGGGCAATCAAAACGAAAAATTAATAGATGAAAAGGATGATGTTGCGTTCGATGATAGAATGGTTAGCATTTTTCGGGGCAACAGAGAGTAATGGGGTGACCCGGTTATTATATTCCAAGGAAAGGATGAGCGCTAGCAGGCAATGAAAGCTGAGGATGGGAAAAAACTTATTACATATTTTGATAGTGTATGCTTTAAGGGGTCCCTTTGGTGGAATCATTCTGACCAGTTCCCATATAGAAACGGACAAGGATGGGGTGGAATATGACGGCGCATATGGGGTCGTCAGCCATATTGTCGGGCAGCGCCTTTATACGGTGAAAATCATTGGTGAGAGTGATCATGCGGGCACCACTCCCATTCATAAAGGAAGGATGCTGTCGTCTGGCTTCCGAATTCAATGTTCCGAATGGCATCGGCGAGGAAGAGGTTCTTGAAAGGTTTTGTAAGGACATCTTTTCGACTCTCGATTCCCTGGCAAAGAAAGCGGAAATGAAGCTGGGGTTTCACAATGGATGGATGTCAAACCTGTTGCGATGGATATGGAAAAGGGAATCGGATTTTTGAATGAAGTACTTTATAAAATAGCCTATTGAAGGAGTTGGTTAAAATGGCATATTCAGAATTGAATGCACCGATGAGAACGATCATGACACCAGGACCAGTCGAAGTTGACCCGCGTGTTTTAAGGGCGATGAGCACACCGATATTAGGGCAATTCGATCCTGCATTCACCACTATCATGAATGAAGTGATGGAAATGCTGCGTTTGGTTTTTCAAACGAAAAATAAATGGGCGTTCCCGATTGATGGCACCTCAAGATCCGGTAATGAAGCGATTCTATGCAGCATCATTGAGCCGGGGGATAAAGTTCTGGTTCCTATATTCGGAAGGTTCGGTCATTTATTGGTGGAAATCTGTGAGCGATACGGAGCTGAAGTCCATACGATGGAATGTCCTTGGGGAGAGGTGTTCGAGCCGCAAGCAGTCATTGCGGAAATCAAGAAAGTCTCCCCGAAAATAACAGCAATCGTCCATGGGGAAACCTCCACTGGTTGTATGCAGCCTTTGAAGGAAATCGGGTTGGCCTGCCGTGAATTGGGTGTCCTGCTTGTGGTGGATGCGGTTGCCTCCATCGGGGGCACCGATGTTAAGGTGGATGAATGGTGTATTGATGGATTGATAGGAGGGACACAAAAATGCTTGTCCGTTCCTTCCGGTATGGCACCGATTACGTATAATGAGCGAATAGAAGAAATCATCCAGTCCCGCAAAAAGGTGGAACGTGGTATTGCCACGGATGAAGACAACCAAGAGGTTTCACTCAGCCGTCCGATCGCCAGTAATTATTTCGATTTAAGCATGCTGCAGGATTATTGGGGACCGCGCCGTTTGAATCACCATACAGAAGCTACTTCCATGATTTATGCGTTACGTGAAGGATTGCGCCTTGTGCTCGAAGAAGGTCTGGAAACGCGCTTTGCCCGTCATGAACTCCACGAAGCTGCTCTCGTTGAAGGGATCAAGGCAATGGGACTAATGTTATTCGGGGATGGGAAAAACAAACTTCCGTGTGTAACTTGCATTGAAATTCCAAAAGGAATCGATGGTGAAGCTGTAAGAGACATGCTGTTGAATGAATTTGGCATCGAAATCGCTTCCTCATTTGGTCCGCTTCACGGGAAAATCTGGAGGATCGGGACCATGGGGTTCAGTTGCAGGAAAGAAAACATCCTGTTTGTATTGGCCTCCTTGGAAGCTGTCCTTTTGCGCCACGGGCTCCAAGTTAATCGGGGAGAGGCTTTGCAGGCTGCGCTGGATGTATATGTAGAAAAGAAGGAGAAAATGGTAGCATCACAAGGATCTCTTTGATTAATTGTTGTCCATGTGCATTTTAGCGAACCTGGCCGCGCTCATTGGGAAGGCTTTGAAACAGGATCGCAAATGATGGCGGCGGGAGGCGGCCACATATTTCGATATGCCATTGAATGGAATCCCTTCAACCGTCGATCGAAAGGCTCTCCTTGAAAAGGGCAAGCTCGGTGAGATGAAGTCTGTTATAGACTTTGGGTTATGGGGAGGACTGGTCCAGGGAAATATCGATGATTTAGAGGATCTCGCCAAATCCGGAGTCATCGGATTTAAGGCTTTTCTTTCAGCGACGGGAAATGAGGAGTTTGAACGGGCAGATGATTTCACCCTTTTTACATGGAATGAAGAAAATAGCAGAATTGGGCAAGGTCTTGGCCCTTCATGCGGAAAGTGATCCGACCACTCACCATGTGCTTATGAGCTGAAAGATCCTGCCATACATAATATTTTTGAAGCGTGGGGCAATTTTCGCTGATGTCGATGATAGAATTGGCTGTTTTACACGGTATCCCGCTTTATAAAGTCGCTGAGTGGACAGCTTCAGCCCAGGCAAAAAGGTTCGGTCTCTCTTCTAGAAAAGGACAAATTAAGGAAGGGAAGGATGCAGACCTTGCCATCGTTTCCCTTAATGGTACGCATGAAGTTTCGGAAACGAATTTTTTTGCGAAACATAAGCAAAGCGTTTATATGGGCCATAACTTTCCTTGCCAAATCACGGCTACGATCAATAGAGGGAAAATAGTTTACCAGACTGATGTAATAAGTGAAAGGGAGCGTGGGGAGTGGCTAAAAGTGATAGATTCCAGCATTGCGGTCAATAACTAGGTAGAAGGCTTAAGGTTGAGGGGGATTCCAAATCGGGAATCCCCCTTTTTATAATCTCTTTGTATGTATCTTGGGCATATCAAGGGGAAAAGGATCCGGACAAGTGGATTGCTTGTCCGGATTCAAACTTATTCAACTTGGTTGACGAAAAATTGATTTTTCCTGAATACCATCGCTTCCATGGTTGCAATCAATTCCCTTTCATTTAACACGTCTATTTTATACCATGCCAGTTTATGGTTTTTCTTTATCTCTTCCGCTCTGGCAGTTAAAGTCTCACCCGGTTTGCCCGCTGATAAGAAGTTGATGTTGTTTGAAACGCCAACCGCTATTTTGCCATATGAATTGCTGGCTGCTGCAAACACGTAATCAGCAAGTGAAAAGATGATGGCGCCGTGAACCGTTCCGTGTGCATTGAGCATGTGGTCACTTGGAATCAATTCTGCTTCCGCTGTCCCGGGACCGAGTTTCGTCAATTTCATCCCGAGAAAAGAAGCATATGGTTCGTCAACCAGTACTTGTTTGATTTGATCGTAATGCAATTCGTGAATATCCTGATCTAATTGTGCGGTCATGGAAATCCCCCTTCTTTAATGGTCTTTTGCTGAACTTATCCCATATCCGGTGTTAGATTTGAACAGTACTTCAGGAAAACTGTTTTCCTCATCTTTTGCTTTTGACATGATTGTACCTAAATAAGCTCCAATAAAGCCGAGCGGTACGGTGAAAATGGTCGGGTTGCTCATCGTGAAGAGGGGATCGCCTGTGAAAATCCCCATTCCAGGTTCCGGATTCCATACATTAGGACTGAGCATGACCAGTATGCTGGAGCTGAGTAACCCGAATAACATTCCGGTGATCGCTCCGGTTGCGTTGAAGCGTTTCCAATATATTGTGCAAAGGATGATCGGTAAATTGGCACTGGCAGCAATTCCAAGCGCAAGGACTGAAAGAAAAGCGACATTCATTGATTGTGCAAATAAAGCAAGTAAAATCGAAATGACCGCTACGCCGACAGAAGCCATTCGGGCAACGAGTATTTGCTGTTTTTCCGTAATATTTCCTTCCTTGATGATTTCACCGTATATATCATGTGCAAAAGCCGATGCCGACGTTAAAACAAGACCGGATACAACCGCTAAAATCGTGGCAAATGCCACCGCAGAAACGAATGCGAATAAAAATTCACCGCCCATGGTTAATGCAAGAAGGGGCGCGGCCATGTTTCCAGCCGTGTTTGCTTCGACGATCCGCTCAAAGCCGACGAAAGATGCAGCGCCGAAACCAAGGAAAATCGTCATGATGAAAAATATCCCTATAAACCATGTGGAATATACGACGGATTTCCTTGCAGTAGCTGCGTCCTTTACAGTAAAGAAGCGGACGAGTAAATGCGGAAGGCCCGCTGCTCCAAGGACAAGCGACATATTAAAGGAAATCATGTCAAGTCCATCCGTGTATTTATTTCCAGGATTCAAAAAATCCTTTCCGAGCGGTGTTGCAGTTTGGACATGATGGAACATCTCTGAAATGTTGAAATTAAAACGCGAAAACACGATGAACGTCAACACAGCGGAACCGCCTAGTAAGAGAACAGCTTTGGTGATCTGCACCCAGCTTGTCGCTCTCATCCCGCCGAAAATCACATAAATCGTCATCAGTACACCGACAAGAAGAACGGATAGCCAATAATCGATGCCGAGCAACAGTTTAATTAATCCTCCTGCACCGACAAGTTGGGCAATCATGTAAAAGATTGAAATGACAAGTGTGTTAGCCGCAGCTATCCCTCGCACTTTTTTTGATTTGAAGCGTGCTGAAATCATGTCTGCCAGCGTAAACTTACCTAGATTGCGAAGTGGTTCCGATACAAGATACAATAAGACAAGAAAGGCAACAAGGTTCCCGATGCTCATGTAAAAGCCATCAAAACCAATCAGTGCGATTGCACCCGTAATTCCCAGGAAAGAAGCGGCTGACATAAAGTCACCTGCTACGGCCAATCCATTCTGCCATGCTGTCAATCCGCCGCCGGCAGTATAAAAATCACTGGCATTTTTCGTTTTCTTGGAAGAATAATAGGTTATTGTAAGCGTTAACAAAATGATGCCCAAAAAAAGCGTGAGGGATAAAATGCTCATTCGCCAAGCTCCTTCTCATATTTATTCAAGATATTTCTGGCCATCTTGTCGTATTTCGCTGCTTTTTTGATATAGACAATTCCCCCTAACCAAACGACGGCGAATTGGAGAAGCGCGTATACCCAAGCCCAAGTAATATTGAAAAAAGCTTCACCTTTCAACACTTCACTATAAGCAGCTAAAATAGGCAGAACAAAATAAAAAGCAAGAAAGAAGAGAGTGACAGGTACGATGAAAGCTTTTTTCTTTTGAAGCAAATGCTTGAATTCTTCCGTTTCAATTAATTGACGATACTTATTTCCGCTGTCATGACCTGATGATGAATGCCCGGTTTTAGCTGTTGTTTCCATAGTAAGCCCCCTTTTTGATGTAGTACGCTTTTAAAACGAGTGTTTGATAAAATGATATATCATTGTTAAAATTAACATAGTCTGAAAATTTAGTAAATTAATATTTTGTTTGTTCGGTCATTTTTGCTTAATTATAAAAACATGATTGACAACGTAAAAATGACGTATTAATCTTAAAATGAATCATAACAATAATTGAATCTGCGTTTTATTACCGTTATGTATGTCGGTTGGACAATAGTAAAATAGAGGGGGACAGAAAAAATGTACAATCCGGAAGTTGAAACGGCTTCGCGTGCTGAAATGGAAAGTTTACAATTGGCTCGCCTTAAAAAAACGATAAGCCATGTATATGAAAATGTACCTTATTACAGAGAAAAATTTAGGGAGATGGGCCTGGAACCAGAAGATATACAAACCCTAAATGATGTGATAAAGCTTCCATTTACAAAAAAACAGACTCTTCGTGATCAATATCCATTCGGTTTATTCGCCGTTCCGATGGAGGATGTAACACGCATTCATGGTTCATCCGGAACAAGCGGAAAGCCTACAATTGTCGGGTATACGAAAAATGATTTGGAAAACTGGGCAACAATCGTCGCACGCGGAATTGTAGCTGCAGGAGGCCGCAAGTCAGATATTTTCCATAACGCATATGGTTATGGTCTGTTTACAGGGGGCCTGGGCTTGCATTGCGGGGCAGAAAAGCTAGGAGTTGCGACAGTACCAATCTCAGGGGGGAATACCGAAAGGCAGATTACGATCATCAATGATTTTAAACCGCGCGGCATTTGTGGAACGCCTACTTATATTTTGAATATAGCTGAAAAGATGGAAGAGATGGGAATTGATCCAGCTGATAATGGGCTTGAGTATGGGATTTTCGGAGCTGAGCCATGGTCAGAGGCAATGAGGGCAACACTTGAGAGGAAACTGAAATTGAAAGCCATCGATATTTACGGATTAAGTGAAATCATGGGGCCGGGAGTTGCGATAGAATGCCATGAAGCACAGGATGGACTGCATATCGCAGAAGACCATTTTCTTGTCGAGGTCATTAACCCGGACACGCTGGAACCAGTTGAGGACGGTGAAGATGGGGAACTTGTCTTTACCAGCCTTACAAAGGAAGCGCTGCCAATCATACGTTACCGTACAGGTGATATCGGCTCAATTACCCATGAACCGTGTAAATGCGGGCGTACCACAACTAGAATGTCCCGTGTTAAAGGCAGAACGGATGATATGATCATAGTCAGGGGAGTGAATGTATTTCCATCTGAAATAGAGCGTGTGTTATTCCAAATGGAGGGAATTGTGCCTCATTATCAGATTCATCTCGTTAAGAAGGGGAAAATGGACGGTGTTGAACTGCATATTGAAATTGAAAGCGGTTTCTATAAAGAGATTGAAGAAGACTTAACGCATGGAAATGTAGAGATATTAAGGAAAACGATTCAGCATCATTTGAAATCCGCATGTCTTGTAACGATGGATATTGTTGTCAACATCCCAAAAAGCATTCCCCGTTCAGAAGGAAAAGCCATTCGTGTCGTTGATAAGCGGAAGGATGAAGCCATTCCTTTATAAATTCAGTGCTCATGAACATGGCGTTGAAACCGGACGATTCGTCGTTCAGTATTTTTCTGCTTATGTACCGATTGAAATAAGTGGAGCAAAAGAAATCGAACAAGTAAACGCGATACATAAAGCGGATGCAGTCGTGGTTAAATATGGGTTTATCTCTTAGAGAAAATGGAGCCAATCATGTAATAGAGAAGGAGGAGGGCATCTTGGCTAAATATACAGTTGTAGATCAAGAAACTTGCATTGCTTGCGGTGCATGCGGCGGAAGGCTGTCCGACAGATTCAATCAAAGTGGAAACTTCACCCTTTAAAGTTTTAGTGGATTAAAAGATTCGAAACATCCCCTGAAAATTTCCTTTTATTTCAAAAAAAGACAGAATAGTCTTGCATTATATATAACAGTAAAATATAATAACGTTATATAAACGTTATATTATAAAATGAGGTGATTTGGATGAACGTTCTTTTAAATGATATGGCAGAAGAAGAAAAGCTAAATCAATTCATTGCCAGAATCGAAGCGGGAGAAAAGATAGAAGCGGATGATTGGATGCCGGAAGATTATCGGGGCACTTTAATCAAGTTAATATCGATGCATGGAATCAGTGAGATCATGGGGGCGCTCCCAGAAAAGGAATGGGTGCCTAAAGCCCCGACCTTATATAGAAAACTTGGAATCATGGCAAAGGTGCAGGATGAAATGGGGCATGGGCAATTATTGCTTCGGGTCGCCGAGGATTTGCTAAAGCCGTACAGTAAAAAGCGGGATGACCTAATGCAAGATTTGTTTAAAGGAGATTTAAAGTTTCATAATGTTTTCCATATGGAAGCCAAATCCTGGGGCGATGCTGGATTGATTGGCTGGCTTGTTGATGGTGCAGCCATCATTTCCCAGACGAACATGCTTGGCGCCTCATACGGACCTTATGCCCGGGCATTACAGAGGATTTGCGCGGAAGAAGTTTTTCACGCCCAGCATGGTGAAGCGATAATCATGGCTTTGGCTGAAGGGACGGAAGAACAAAGGAAATTGGTTCAAGACTCCATCAATTATTGGTGGGAATCTTTATTGCTTTTCTTTGGACCTCCCAGTAAGAATGAAGTGGGCACATCCAAACAGGATATAACGATTAAGTACAGAATCAGAACAAGTACGAATGAAGAACTTCGACAAGCCTTTTTTTCTAAATATGTGAAGCGGATCCTTTCACTTGGCTTCAGCATTCCCGATGAAACGCTTAGGTTTGACAAAGCATCTGAAACGTGGATTTACCAACAGCCCGATTGGGGGAAATTGAAGGTGTTCGCAAGGAATGAAGGTCCCTGTTCGCAGGATCGCTTAAGTCTTCGAAGAATTTCTTATGAAAATAATAAATGGGTACGTGAGGCATTGGCGCCAAAGGTGATCTAAGGGAGGGGGAAGGATATATGGAAACCAGACAAGGAAATTACTTTGAAGAATTTGAAGTATTTAGCCGTAAAACGCAATCATCACCCGTTCAATACCACTTCAGCCTGCTTGCCCCAAATGAGGATATTGCCATCATGATGGCACAAGAAAACTTCATGAGACGTGAAGCGGTTGATGATATCTGGGTCGTCAAAAGACAGAATATACGGAAAATGACGACCGAGGAAAAGAAAACGCTTCAACGTATTGATAATAAAGACTACAGGACCACAAAAGGATACGGGTATTTAAAGAAAAAATGGCGGAAGTATGAGCAGGGAATGCTCGATGAAAAAGAGATAATGTCTTGGGCTGGAGGTGTGAAAAATGAGGAATGAATCATTGAAGAACATCGCAATCAGGGAATTGCTGCTTCAACTGGCGGACGATGACTTCATCCATTCATATCGAGGCGCAGAATGGCTGGGACTCGCACCGCATATCGAAGAAGATGTTGCATCCGCTTCGATATCTCAGGACACGATGGGGCATGCAGCCATATATTATAAGTTACTTGATGAACTCGGTGAAGGGGATGCTGATAGGCTGGCTCATGACCGTCCCGCCAAGGAACGGCGCAATGCGATCATTCTCGAATTGGTCAATGGTCCTGGTTACTATATGAAAGACCCGGATTATGATTGGGCGTTTGCGGTAGTGCGGAATTATTTTTATACCCAAGCTAAAGCGATTAAGGTTCAATCCCTTCATTCATGTTCATATGAACCGCTTGCTGAAGTGGCACAAAAGGTACAGATGGAACTTTATTATCATTTGATGCACTGGAAAACATGGTTCGTCCAATTGCTGGGATCTGGTCATTTGGAAGCGGTTTCTAGAATGAAAGAGGCGATTGGGAAAACAAAGCCCGATTTTGCTGGCGTATTTTCACTGGGACAATATGGAGAGGAAATGGTTGAGCTCGGCTTGATAGAGGGCGAAGCTGTCTTACAGAAAAAATGGATCGAGGCTATCACCCCAATTTTTGAAAGTGTTGGTTTGGCGGCAACTATTGAAATCGGCATGGCAAGAGGTGATGGCCGTAATGGCCAGCATACGGAAGATTTGGAAAAGGCGCTGGAAACGTTAAGTGAAGTGTACACAACCGATAAAGCAGCTTCATGGTGAATCAAATGGAAAGGGGAGGGGTACCATGGCGACCGTACAGTTAAACACAGAAGAAATATATAAGCTCCTGGAAGACGTTAAAGATCCCGAAATCGATACAGTAAGTATTCTGGATTTAGGGATGGTTGAAGACGTGACGGTTTCGGGCCAGGACGTTTCGGTAAAAATGCTGCCAACTTTTCTTGGGTGCCCGGCATTGTCGATCATTCAAAAAAATGTGGAAGCAGCCCTTCGACAGCTGCCTGCCGTAAAAAATGTAAGTGTGGAATTTTTACGTTCCCCTTCCTGGACATCCGATCGAATTACGGAAAAGGGGAAAGCTGGATTGAAGGTTTTCGGAATCTCCCCTCCTCCTCGACAAATGAAAAGTGATGGATCATGGCATGTGGAATGCCCTTATTGTGAATCGACATATGTCACGATGGAAAATATCTTCGGTCCAACGGCCTGCCGCAGCATTTTATATTGTAAGGCATGCAAAAATCCGTTCGAAGCGATGAAACCGATGATAAAAATAATCTAATAAAATGGAGGTTCTATAAAATGGTAAAGTTAATCGCCCTATACAAACAACCTGAAAACAAGGAAGAGTTCGATGAGCACTATTTCAATGTACATGGTCCGATAACGGAAAAAATTCCTGGTCTTCAAAAAATGGAGGTCACTAAAATTGTAGGGACCCCTATGGGTAAAGACTCTGAGTATTACATCCTTTGTGAAATGTATTATGAAGACCACGATGCATTGCAACAAGGAATGCGTTCCCCGGAAGGAAAAGCATCAGGGAAAGACCTAATGGGCTTTGCCGGGAAACTTGTAACGATGATGATCGGCGAAGAAATAAAATGAATGCGCTTCAATTCATTGAAACGTCAATCGCGGATGGCATTGGTTATATCTCTTTAAATCGGCCGAAGCAACTGAATGCCCTTAACAGGAAAATGGTGAGGGAAATAGTTTCAACCATGGAAGAATTCGACCGGGACCCACAGGTGAAGGTGATCTTGCTATCGGGCAATGGAAAAGCATTTTCCGCTGGAGCTGATATTGACGAGATGGTGAACGACAATCCAATCAGCATGGAGTTAACGAACCAATTTGCCGATTGGGACCGAATAAGCCTAGTCAAGAAGCCTGTGATTGGTGCTGTGAAAAGTTTTGTATTCGGCGGCGGTTTCGAACTTGCTTTATCCTGTGATTTCCTGATTGCCGCCAGCGATACCCAGTTTTCCTTTCCGGAAGTGACATTAGGGGTCATGCCTGGCGCAGGTGGAACCCAAAGGTTGACGAAATTGGTAGGCAAGACAAAGGCACTTGAATGGATGTTGACGGCTGAAAGGATAAAGGCAAAGACAGCTCTGCAATATGGTTTCATTAATAAGATCGTGGCACCTGAATTGTTAATGGAAGAAGCGGTTGATTTTGCTGGAAAGATAGCAATGCAACCCCCGTTAGCTGTAAGGCTGATCAAAGAATCCGTCAATAAAGCCGTTGATTACCCCTTAAATGAGGGCATGCAATTTGAACGGAAGAACTTCTATATTCTTTTTGCATCAGAGGACCAAAAAGAAGGAATGAAAGCATTTGTAGAAAAAAGAGAGCCGAAATTTACAGGCGGATAAGGGGTGCTCTATGTACGAAACGATCAAATATAGAGTTGAAAATGGAGTGGCTTGGCTTACTTTGAACCGTCCTGATAAACTTAATGCCTTTACGTCCCAAATGAATAAGGAAATACAGAAAGCGATCAAAATATCTGCGGGGTCAGATGAAGTGCGGGCCATTATCATTACTGGGGAAGGCAGGGCCTTTTGTTCTGGGCAGGATTTATCGGATGTTGATGAGGGCATGAATTTAGGCCAGATGCTGCGCGAAGACTACGGTCCGATGATGGAGCAAATAGCAAACTGTGAAAAACCGATCATTGCAGCAGTCAATGGAGTGGCTGCAGGCGCTGGCTTCAGCCTGGCACTGGCATGCGATTTCCGGCTTGTTTCTGAAAAAGCCAGTTTTTTAAATGCTTTTGTCAATATCGGGTTGATACCTGATTCAGGGAATCTGTATTACCTTTCGCGGATCGTTGGTCATGCGAAAGCCTTGGAATTATCTTTATTGGGGGAAAAGGTTACGGCTAGCGAGGCGAAAAGTATCGGGCTCGCTACAAAAGTGATCGGTTTGGAAGAATGGAACGAGGAATTGAAAGCCTTTGCAGAGAATATCGCAAACAAACCAACGAAAGCAATCGGTTTAATCAAAAGATACTTAGAGGCGTCCTATCACCTTTCATTGGAAGAATACTTAAAAGAAGAAGCGGAGGGTCAGCGAATTGCTGGCTTAACGAAGGATTATGCAGAAGGTGTGGCGGCATTCACTGAAAAAAGGAAAGCTCAATTCATAGGCAAGTAATATAGAAAAGGGAGTGGGATTACATGGTTAGAGTACAAGAGGCGGCATTTGAAAAAGCGGAAATGAAGCGTGATTATTATCATCTGATCATTAATGGAGAAAGAGTGGAAAGCTCGGATGGTTCCACGATTGATGCGTATAATCCCGCAACGGGTGAAATCATTGCCAAGGTTGCAAAGGCGACCAAGGAAGATGCAGAAAAGGCTGTTCAAGCTGCACGTGAAGCATTTGATAACGGGAAATGGAAGAGGACTCCGATTAACAAACGGTCTCGTGTTTTGAACAAAATTGCAGCAATCATGCGTTCACGCTTTAATGAATTGGTTGAATTGGAGGTTCTGAACAGCGGCAAATCCATTTCTGCAGCGCAAGGCCAAGTCATGCAGGCAATTGAAGATTTCGAGTTTTATGCAGGCGCTTTAGTTGCACACCGCGGATCTGTCAATAATGTTCCTGGTCAATTCCATAACTATACGGAAAAAGAGCCAGTAGGTGTTTGTGCTCAAATCATCCCTTGGAATTACCCAATGATGATGGCAGCGTGGAAAATTGCACCTGCAATAGCAGTCGGCTGTTCGGTCATTGTTAAGCCAGCCTCGTTAACGCCGCTGACGGCTATTGTATTAGGTGAAATCTGTTTAGAAGCTGGTGTTCCTTCCGGCGTGGTCAATATCATTCCAGGACCTGGATCTGACGTAGGGAATTACCTTGTCGAGCATCCGCAAGTGAATAAGGTGGCCTTTACGGGTTCTACGCCAATCGGCAGGGACCTCATGGGCAAAGCTTCACAGACATTAAAAAGGGTGACATTGGAGCTTGGCGGTAAGTCTCCTAATATTGTTTTTGAAGATGCGGACCTTGAAGCGGCTATCGATGGATCATTATATGGCATTTTCTACAATACTGGGCAGTCTTGCGAAGCTAGATCCCGTTTATACGTTCACGAAGACGTATATGATGAGTTCGTTGCCAGATTCGTAGAAAAAACGAAAAAATTGAAATTGGGCAATCCGCTCGATAAAGAAACACACGTCGGTGCAGTCATAGATCAAGGGCAATTGGATGTCATCGACAATTATGTACAATCTGCCATTACTGATGGAGCGAAAATCCTGACAGGTGGAAAGCCAGCGGTCATTGAAGGTTTCGAAAACGGTTATTGGTATGAGCCGACGGTCATAGCGAATGTCAATCATGAAATGGATGTAGTGAAAGAGGAAATATTCGGGCCGGTCGTTGTCATAATGAAATTCAAAGATGAAAAAGAAGCCGTGAAACTCGCGAATGATACGGAATTCGGTTTGGGTTCAGCCCTATGGACAAAAGATGGCGGGCGTGCGACTAGAGTCGCCAATCAAATAGAAGCGGGAATCGTCATGGTGAATTGCCCATTCTCCGCATTTCCTGGCACACCTTTCGGAGGGTATAAACAATCAGGATTCGGCCGGGAACTATGTATTGAGACACTTGATCTTTATACAGAAACGAAAAGCATCATTTCCTATCATGGAAGCCGTCCCTTAAATCCCTTTGGAATTCAATAAAACATAAAATATACGGCTGGCTGAACGGTATGTCGGAAAGGTAATTCAGGTATGGATGAATGCTGATCTGATTCATCGCAGCCAGCCCTATTTATTTTTGAAGGAGGAATGAACGAATGATTAGAAATCTAGTGATTGTCGGATCTGGTGTCATGGGCAGGGGAATAGCTTATGTAGGAGCAACGGGAGGCTTTAATGTAGTACTGGTGGATGTGAATCAGGATGCTTTGGAAAGTGCAAGAAACGAGATAGATGCCATTTTTGAGAAGGGTGTGCGCTACCAAAAAATCACCGAGGAAGAAGCGGCAGCTGCAAAAAGCAGATTTTCCTATTCTTCCAATTTGAAAGAATCAGCAGCATATGCCGACTTGATCATAGAGGCAGTTCCGGAAAAGGCGGAAATTAAGAGGGCAGTCTTTGAAACGATTGAAGTCCATGCAAAAGAAGACTGTTATTTTGCAACCAATACGTCCACGATGAGCCCTACGGAAATTGGTTCTTATGGAAAGCGTCCCGAAAAAACGATTGCCATGCATTTTTTCAATCCTGTACAAAAGATGCCGCTCGTTGAAATTGTACGTGGTCTTGAAACCAGCGATGAAACGGCAGCCATAATAAAAGAGGTAGCCGAAAAAATGGGGAAAGAAACCGTGGTCATAAATGAATTCCCTGGGTTTGTTACAAGCAGGATCAGCTGTTTGGTTGGTAATGAGGCGTTCTTCATGCTTCAAGAAGGTTTAGGCACACCGGAAGAAATCGATAAGGCAATAAAGTTAGGGCTGAATTACCCAATGGGACCATTTGAGCTAGGTGATTTGGTGGGACTGGACGCCCGCTTGAATAATTTAAAATACTTACATAGTAAGCTTGGTGAGAAATACCGCCCGGCTCCTCTCCTTGAACAGTATGTTAAAGCTGGCAGGCTCGGGCGTAAGTCAGGTAAAGGTGTGTACGATTATACAAAAGATGGCGAGCTGGTGAAGAAATGAAGGATGTTGTGATCATTGATGCTGTGAGAACACCAATCGGAAGATATAAAGGCGCATTGAAAAGCGTTCGACCGGATGACCTCGGTGCAATTGTAATCAAGGCGCTGACCGACCGCAATCCAGAACTGCCGCCAGATCAAATTGAGGATGTCATCTTTGGGAATGCAAATCAAGCTGGAGAGGATAATCGCGATGTGGCCCGGATGTCCGCCCTTTTAGCTGGTCTTCCGGTAAACGTAGCTGGAACGACAATAAATCGTTTATGTGGATCAGGACTGGATGCCGTCATGTATGCTGCACGCTCCATTGCTGTAGGGGAAGGCGATATTTATATCGCAGGCGGTACTGAAAGCATGACAAGGGCGCCTTACGTCATGGCCAAACCTGAGAGTGAATTTCCGCGGGGGTCAATGGAGCTTCAGGATACAACGATCGGATGGCGTTTCACGAATGAGAAACTTAAAGAAATGTATGGCACGGATTCCATGCCTCAAACGGCTGAAAACGTCGCCCTGCATTTTTCGGTTTCCAGGGAGGATCAAGATCAATTCGCGTATCAAAGCCAGCAAAAAGCGAAAAAAGCAGTGGAAAATGAGCGTTTCATTAATGAAATCGTACCTGTTCGATATACGGATCGTAAAGGGAATGAGGTCATTTTCGATAAAGATGAACACCCTCGTCCTGACACGACCATCGAAAAGTTGGAAAAGCTCAAACCGCTATTTAAAGGCGGCACTGTAACGGCCGGTAATGCTTCAGGTGTAAATGATGGAGCCTCGGCATTACTTTTGATGAGTGCAGAAAAAGCACGGGAGCTTGGATTGAAACCTCTTGCCAAATATGTTGTAGGGGCGGTAGCGGGCTTAGAACCGTCCATTATGGGCCTTGGTCCGATTCATGCCACTAAAAAGGCATTGGAGAGGGCAAGTTTGACGATTGAAGACATCGGGCTAGTGGAATTGAATGAAGCATTCGCTTCCCAATCCTTGGAGTGCATCCGCCAATTGAAATTGGATCAGGATAAAGTGAATGTCAACGGCGGGGCAATAGCGTTTGGCCATCCGCTCGGTGCAAGCGGGGCGCGTATTTTAACAACACTTGTCCACGAAATGAAAAAGCGGAAAGTACGCTATGGTCTTGCGACGATGTGTGTAGGCGTTGGCCAAGGCATATCCGCCATTATAGAAAATATTGAAACAGATTGATGATGGGCCCGGCCCTTATGGGGTTTTATCTGCATAAGGGTCACTTTTTTTAAAAGGGGAGGAGACTCATGTCCAAGGTTATTTATAAAGTGATAAATCAAATTGGCTATGTAACAGTGAATCGGCCCGACGTATTGAACTGCTTCGACTATGAGACACTTTGTGAACTGCAGGAAGTCATCGATGCAGTTTATTATGACGGCGATATCCGTGTCGTCATTTTCACCGGTGCAGGGGAAAAAGCATTCAGCGCGGGAGCGGATTTGAAAGAAAGGAAGTCTTTGAATGATGCGGAAGTGAGAAGGAACGTTAAAGCGATTCGTGATGTTTTTAATAGTATCGCGGGTCTTCCGCAGCCAACCATAGCTGCCGTTAATGGATATGCATTGGGAGGAGGATTTGAATGGCTGCTTTCATGTGACTTTGCAATTGCTGCGGAAGGTGTTTCTTTGGGGCTCACTGAAACTAGCTGGGCCATCATTCCTGGGGCAGGCGGTACACAGCGGCTGCCGAGATTGATTGGGGAAATGAAAGCGAAGGAATTGATCTTCACCGCTAAAAAATTGACTGCAGAAGAGGCATGTCAATTAGGGATCCTTTTGGAGGCCGTGCCAAGGGATCAACTTATGTCAGCTTGTGAGGAATTGGCAGCCAATATCATGAAAAACGGGCCGATTGCAGTCAAACAAGCCAAATATGCAATTGACCAAGGAATGAATACGGACTTGCAAACCGGAATGGCCATAGAAGGAAAAGCCTATGAATTGACCATACCGACTCAAGACAGATCGGAAGCGCTCCTGGCATTTAGTGAACGGAGAAAAGCACGATTTACTGGTGAATGATATTGCGCTTTCATTTAAAAAAGATATAATAATTATTATGTCTTCCGTGTGAAAATAGTAACAATGTTAGGACGAGGTGAGAAAGATAGGTACTAATACTCAATCCATGATTTTTACGATATACGGCGATTATATCCGTAACTATGGAAGTAAAATCTGGATAGGCAGTTTAATTCGTTTGTTAAAGGAATTCGGCCATAATGAGCAGGGCGTTCGTGTAGCCGTTTCACGAATGGTCAAGCAAGGGTGGATTCAGTCGGAGAAGCAGGGAAATAAAAGCTATTACTTTTTGACTGATCGCGGTGTGCAGAGAATGGATGAAGCGGCCAATCGCATATATAAGATGAAACCGAATGAATGGGACGGTAAATGGCGTATCTTAATGTACACGATCCCTGAAGATAAGCGGCAATTACGGGATGATCTCCGTAAAGAATTATTATGGAGCGGGTTTGGCAGTTTTTCAAGTGGTTGCTGGATTTCCCCTAATGATTTGGAGAAACAAATCAATCGCTTGATCGAGAAATATGACATAGATGAATATGTTGATTTTTTCATTTCGGAGTACAAAGGTCCAAAAGAAAACCAATCGCTTGTCGAGAAGAGCTGGCATTTAGAAGAGATTGAAAATAAATATGAAGAATTCATCGAGAAATACAGCAAACAATTCATCGTCCATCAAAGCATCATTAACAGGGGCGAAATGTCCGATGCTGATTGTTTTGTGGAACGAACGAACTTGGTGCATGAATACCGTAAATTCTTATTTATCGATCCGGGCCTGCCAAAGGAACTTCTGCCTTCAAAGTGGAATGGGAATCATGCCGCTCTTTTATTTAGTCAGTATTATCAAGTCTTGGCTGAACCAGCAAGCCGTTTTTTTGAAAGCGTATTTCAGGAAAACAATGATTTATGCCGGAAAGACGAAACCTATGATGCCATGGATCATCCACTTATCATTAAGTGAAAAAGAGCTTCAGCCAGTCGCTAATGACGACTTGCCGAAGCTCTTTTCACATTAATCAATTTCGAATCTTACAATAATTAATCAAGTATCCCTTTGAAGTCTTTTCCTTTTTGAACATATGTATCGATCGAAAGTTGGATCAATTCAAGATCTTTATTATTCAATCTACGAACCACTTTCCCCGGGGAACCAATAACCAGTGAACGTGGAGGTATGATTTTGCCAGAGGAAATCAATGTGTTCGCTCCGATGATGCATTCTTCGCCGATCTCTACATTATCCAATATCGTAGACCCCATACCAATAATGGATCGTTTGCCTATTTTACAGCCATGCAGGATAACATTGTGACCAACCGTCACTTCGTCTTCAATGACAACTGGGCATCCTTCAAATAAATGAATGGTGGAGTTATCTTGAATACTGCATTTTTCTCCTATTGTAATTGAATCTTCATCACCGCGCAGTACTGCATTAAACCAAACGGTCGAGTGTTTCCCAATCGAAATATCTCCGATTAAATGAGAGCCAGGTGCCACGAAAACGGTATCATCAATGGATGGTTTTTTATTATTGTACGGAATGATCATATTCTCGCTCCTTTTGAAAAAGTCAGAATTGTTTTTCTAATGAATATAGTATAACATTAAAATGACTGGGAGGGATGAAAGTGAAATATATTTGTGAACTTTTTGCGATAAAATATCCAATTATACAAGGCGGCATGGGGAATATAAGCAATGCAAGTCTTGCGGCTGCAGTATCCAATGCAGGGGGACTAGGGACAATAGGGTGCGGTACCATGAATCCTGAACAGGTGGAAGCCATCATTCTCGAAACCAAAAATAAAACCAATAACAATTTTGCGTTGAACATTCCAATAAACGTTAGTCCATATACAGATGAGTTAGTGAATCTTGTCCTGAAGCATGATATACCTGTAGTTTCCTTATCTGCAGGAAATCCTGCCGCTTTCATTCCGCTATTGAAAAAAAAGAATATAAAAGTGATCGCCATCGTTGCGTCTGTCAAGCACGCGCAAAAAGCGCAAGCTGCAGGGGCTGATGTGCTGGTCGCAGAAGGGTTTGAAGCTGCCGGCATCAATTCGAACCTGGAAATGACGACCTTTACACTCATTCCGCAAATCAGCAAGCATGTGACGCTTCCAGTTTTGGCTGCTGGCGGAATAGGCAATGGACAGGGGTTGGCAGCGGCATTGATGCTGGGGGCTTCAGGAGTCCAATTAGGAACCAGGCTGATCGCTACACAAGAAGCACCGTTCCATCCGTCATATAAACAGAAACTGATCGATGCCATGGGCAATGATACAGTAATTTTGGGCAGAACATTTGGCCAGGTCAGAAGAGTATTGAAGGATCCATATACCGAGAAGGTCCTGGATTTGGAAAAGCAGGGGCTGTCTCCTGTGAATTATCGTGAAATGACCTCCGAAGTCCATCATATTAATGGGGCGATGAACGGGGATGTTAACAATGGTTTTATGAACAGCGGCCAGGTTGCCGGATTGATTGACGATATACCCACTGTTAAGGAATTGCTTGATGGCATGATGAAAGATGCGAAAAAACAAATGGAGGATGGATTGAGGAGGCTCTCTGCCCCCTTTATGATTTGAGAGCGCAGGGTACCAATCATTAGTTCATGTCTTACCTTCAAGGGTTCATTCCTTGGTAAACTACCGAAAGCTTAAGGTCAATTCGTCCTCAAGCTTTTTTCGTTTCTGGACCATCTGAAATTATATTATCATCCCTCTTAAAATCTTAAACCTATGTGAATAGCCCGATATCATAAAATGGACTCCATACCATTGTTATAGGATAACATTTTGGGAAAATGTGATTGAACTTGTGATACAATGGAAAATGTCCTTTTTAAAAATCAAGGGGTGCCCAGAATCAATCTGGGAGCACCCCTTTTTTATGTAATAAAAGTTAGAAAAGGGGAAACCTTTATGGAAACGTTAATAATGGATATGATTGAAGCATTTAAATCTTTATCCTATTTCGGTGTGTTGCTAGCTTTGACTTTTGAATTCATTCCTGCTGAAATAGTTTTGCCACTGGCTGGATACTGGGTTTATCAAGGTGATATGAATTTATACTTGGCTATCCTTGCCGGTTCGTTTGGTGGGGTAACGGGCCCATTGACGCTTTATGCTTTAGGCAAGTATGGCGGGAGACCGCTTGTATTAAAGTTCGGGAAATACTTTTTGATCAAAGATGAGCAGTTGAATAAGGCTGACCGATTCTTTGAAAAGTTTGGTGGGGGAATTGCCTTCTTTGGGCGGTTTGTACCAGGAATTCGTACCGCCGTTTCGCTGCCATGCGGTATATTGAAAATGAGTATTTGGAAATTCATTTTATATACCTATATGGCGATGCTTCCTGTTACAAGCGTTTATGTTTATCTAGGGTATAAGTTAGGACCGAGATGGGAGCAGGCAGGAGCCATCTTTTCACAATACGCGAATTTCTTGCTTATCCCCATCGCACTTATAGTCATTTGGTTCATTATGAAGACTCAAAAACAAAAGCGAAGACAAAAACTAAAAGTCAATTCATAACAAAGAAGGCGCCATGTTCAGGCGCCTTTTTGATTTATTTCATTATTAGCAGCATCCACCGAAGCCGCCGCCACCGAATCCCCAACTGCATCCGATGATGATCAACAAGATGAATAATACGATCAGCAATGCAAATCCGTTATCGAATCCGCCGCAGCCGCCACCGCCGCCACAACATTCGTTACCATTTCCACCCATTTAATTTCCTCCTCATACATATTATGAATTACATACCTAGCAAAACATCTTTACCGGGAATACTTCATACTATGTATTCTAGGCCGAAGTGTTTGCTTATTCATAAAAAATGGGCGTGGGCAAATCAGGGGGAATAAGCCCGAATATTTTTTTGATGTCGTTTTAAATGTTATAATATACCATGTGGATTGTGGGGGAAGGGAGCTGAACTAAGTCATGAAAGTTGCCATTATTACGGATGTGCATGGTAATGCTTCAGCGTTAAAAGCCGTTCTTAGGGATATTGATCAAAGGGAAGATATAGATCGTCTCTATTGTTTGGGAGATATGGTCGGGATTGGCCCGGATACAAATGAGGTCCTTGAACTTTTATTTTCAAGAAATGATTTATCGATGATAACTGGAAATCATGATGAAGCTGTCCTGGCCATCATTAACGGGGAGCCGCATCCGGACGGTCATATCCATGTAAAGGAGCATCATGAATGGATAGCTGAAAGGATGCATCGGAAATTCATAAATGAATTGGAAAAATTGCCTCGCACCATACATCATATCATTAATGATCACTCCGTTTACTTCACCCATTATCACATGGAATCGAAGAAAGTGGATGAGCACATAAGCCAAAATCCATTTAGTAAAATCGTTGAACCGAGTTTGAATAACTTAGAAACGCTTTTCAAAGATCAGTATCACGATTTAATAGGATTTGGACATCATCATCCTATCCACCTTTTTAAAAATGACCGGACGATATTCTTGAACCCTGGTTCTCTTGGCTGTAATGGTGAACCAGTTGCTCCTTATGCCATTGTTGCGATTGAAAATACCGGTATTCAGGTAAAGCTTGAAAGAGTCGGCTATGATAATACATCGTTCCTGTCATCGTATCAAAGCTTACAAGTTCCAGAGCATGAATTCATTATACGTGCCTTCCATGGCGGCCAGCAAGTCTAGGGCGTTTAAAAAAGATGAAGTATGGGGAAATGTTGAGCATAAAGGTACATGCCTGTGGATACGATAATAGGCAAACTCACGAAGCTGGAGGTAGGTCATGAAGGAAAAGGAACAGGTAGTAAATCAAGAGCAGGAAGAGATGGAAATGCACAGTCTTGTCTGTAATGATGAATTGTTTAATAAGGATCTGCACGCCATTGTCGATGATACGATGCAAGAGGAAAGATAAACGGGAAAAACGCTGCAGGAAACGTCTGTAGCGTTTATTTTTACTTTGAAATGGTCGAGGCAGAATTTTGGTTTTTCGTAAAAGATCACATCCACGCTGTTTTCATCACTCTTTTTACAGCAAGTGAATCCCTGAAGTGAATCATTTGAAACCATTCTGGATTTATCCCATACTATATATAAGTTTCAAATCCGAGAGGAGGGATGGCATGGGACATCATCATGGTCACGCCCATGATCATGGGCACGGACACCATCACCATTCTAATAATAAAAAAGCCTTGTTGGCATCTTTCTTATTAATCTCCACATTTATGATAGTCGAGGTAATTGGTGGATTCTTGACTAATAGTCTGGCTTTGCTGTCGGATGCAGGTCACATGCTTAGCGATGCGGCAGCTTTAGGGCTTAGTTATACAGCGATAAGGTTGGGGGAAAGGAAAGCGACATCGTCCAAATCGTTTGGATATAAACGGTTCGAAATCATTGCTGCTTGTTTGAATGGATTGACCTTGATCGTCATATCCGTATTCATTTTCGTAGAGGCAATTAAGAGGTTCCTGGATCCCCCTGAGGTGCAAAGCTTGGGAATGCTAATGATTTCAATCATCGGCTTACTTGTTAATATCATTGCGGCCTGGATTTTAATGAGCGGAGATAAGGAAGACAATCTGAATGTACGGAGTGCTTTTTTACATGTTATTGGTGATATGCTTGGATCTGTGGGTGCCATTGCAGCCGCACTTTTGATTTATTTTTTCGATTGGGGAATTGCAGATCCGATTGCGAGCGTCATAGTCGCGGTTTTAATTATTATCAGCGGTTTTAGGGTAGTGAGGGATTCTTTCCATATCTTGATGGAGGGCACACCAGACCAAGTCGATATGGATGAAGTGAAAGCATCCTTGATGGAATTGAACGGTGTATCCGATGTCCATGATCTCCATATCTGGACGATCACCTCTGGTTTTTTGACAATGAGCTGCCATGTTGTCATAAATGAGATCGGTAATCACGATTCAATTTTAGCAGAAGCGCAAAAACTGCTTCATGATCAGTTTGGAATTGAACATAGCACGATCCAAGTGGAAAGACAGGAAGCGGGCTGTCCGAATCCACATGAGACATGTAATTGAAAAGGGCTGGCTCAGTTTAGAGCCAGCCTCTTAAGAGTGTAATAAGAAGATCATAATTTTTACGACCATGTAGTAGCATTCCTGTTAAAATGAATCGAGATAACTTACACAAAGTTACTATGTAAAAACATAAGTTAATTTTACTGCGAACATAATCCTGACACATAAAAAGGGTAAGATTGAGGGAAAAAGCTTTCTGTTTTCAATAGTTAGCATATCTAAAATGATTCCACTATAATTCAGGAAGGAGGAATCCATAAATGAAGAAAATTCTTGTAGTAGAAGATGAAATCGCCATATCGATGGTATTGAAAGCATATTTGGAGCGGGAAGGTTTTGAAGTAGTCCAAGTTTACGACGGGCTAAAGGCCGTGCCGGTGTTTGAAGAAACGAAGCCAGACCTTGTCCTGCTTGATGTCATGCTGCCTGGTAAGGAAGGCTGGGATATATTGAAGGAAATTCGGGAGGAAGATACTTGTCCGGTTATCATGTTGACTGCACTGACAGATGTCGATTACAGATTATCGGGATTTAAGTCAGGTGCGGATGATTACATCTCCAAACCCTTCGTTGCCGAAGAAGTCGTGGCCCGGGTGCATGCCGTATTAAGAAGGTCTTCATCGGCTGTTACGGAAGATGGTCATGTACATGAGTTTGGGAGTTTAACCATCGATGATCTGTCTTATATGGTGCATTTGAATGGGGAAGAGATAAACTTGACGCCGCGTGATTTGTCGCTGCTCGTTTTTTTCGCTAAGCACCCTAATCAAATTTTCACGAGAGAACAGCTGCTCGACCAAGTGTGGGGCATGGATTATGACGGCAGTGACCGTGCGGTGGACCTGGCTATCAAACGAATCAGGAAGGCGATAGATGCATGGCCTGTAACTGAGGGGGAAATAAAAACATTGCGTGGATTGGGGTATCAATTGAGTGTCTATGAAAACTAAAAAAAGAACCACTTTACAACGCTATTGGACCAAGAGATACGTATTGACCTTGATTTCCGGTTTGATATTATTATCTGTTTTTTCCTTATGGTGGATGGAAAAAACAGCTTTGGAATATAGGCTTAGCCTTCTTAAGTACTTAGCTGATGAAACATCCGACAGGGCGATTAAGGAAAACGGCCAGATTGTCGTTGGCCCGATCCTTTCGGAAATTGTTGAGGAAAGGGAGAAAATCCTCCATCTGAACCAACAGCCAATCATCTATATCGTCGATCCCGATGCCACCATCATATATACGATGCCACAGTTGTATATCGATCCGGATGAAAATAAACTCCCGGACGTCATCATGGAAAATACGGAGTTAGTCCAGAAGGTCAAGATTTCCGACAACAAAGTATATGTCGTCAAATCCCCCATTACGTTCAATGATGAGACGAGAGGCTGGGTGGTCATTGCCCAGGAAGAAGGGGCATTGAAGGAAATCAACCAAGATCATGGCTTGTTGGCGATCATGATTGGAGGCCTTCTGATTCTGGGAACGGGAGTCATTTATTTTCTTTCCAGGCAGATTTCGCGGCCCATCCAAGACGTAGCTAACGCAGCTGTCCAGGTTCGTGAAGGCAACTATGATATCCATTTCAAAGAGGAAGAGGAAATCAAGGAAGAAGAAATTTATGAACTGATAGAATCATTTAAGGAAATGACCAATCGTTTGAAGGTCATGGAGAAGTTGCGGGCGGAACTGCTTGCAGGCGTAACCCATGATTTGAAAACGCCAGTCACTTCCATTAGCGGACTGATACAAGCGGTTAAGGATGATGTCGTTAAGGGAGAGCAAAGTAAGGAATTCCTCGATATTTCCTTAAAGGAAACCCAACGTTTACAAGGTATGATAGAGGATTTACTCAATTATAATGCCATATCGGCAGGCGCTTTTAAAATTCGGGTACAAAAAGAGAATATCAATATATTCATCAAGGAAATCGCCTATCGCTGGCAGGTGACCCAGGATGATGATCAAGCGTTCGCTTTTGAGATAAAAGTTCCTGATGAACCGGTCTTTGGTCAAATTGATTCATTGCGGATGCAGCAAATCGTCATTAACCTTTTGAATAATGCCAGACATGCACTTGATGGCAAAGGGAAAATAGCGATTCACCTTTATGAAAGAGATGAAGAACGAATCTGCATTGATGTGCTGGACAGCGGGCGGGGGATTCCAAAACATGAACAACAATATGTGTTCGAACCATTTTATCGAGGTGAAAACAAAAAGTTGAAGGTACGTGGTTTAGGTTTGGGACTGCCATTCAGTAAAATGCTCGCAAAAGCGCAAAAAGGAGATCTTGTGCTTAAGGATAGCGATGAACAAGGCACCACCTTCACGATTGTCATAGAGAAAGCGGATAAGATATGAAAAAGGGTTGTCCGATGTAATGGACAACCCTCTTATTATGCTGATTAAGCCAATTGGCTTATTGCACGCCATAACTGTACATGACGGACCTTCCTTGGAAGGAAGCGTCCCATTTCTTCTTCATTGTATCCTGCATGCAGGTTCTTATGGTCGAAAATGATTGGCCGGCGAAGTAAATCCGGGTTATCTTGAATAAGCTTGCAAAGATCATTAAGTGGTGTATTATTTATATCGATATTCAGGCTTTTGAATTTTTTGGAACGGGTTGAGATGATTTCATCTGTCCCGCCTTCCGTTTTACGTAAAATCTCTTTTATTTCTTCTATAGAAAGAGGTTGGGAATATAGGTTGCGTTCATTAAAGGAAATTTCGTTCTTCTTAAGCCAAGCTTTTGCTTTCCGACATGCTAAACTGCTTGGGGTAGTATAAATTGTTACCATTAAAATCGACTCCTTCAAAGTTTTCAAGTTTATTGGAATGAAATTATTTTTGTATTTGTGATACTCTTACTTTAACGTTCCTTTGTGTCAGCAAGATGTCAAGAAAAATAAACCTAAATGTTATTTTAAAAAGAAAGGGAGAAAATGAAATGGAATCTGCCTTTAATGAAAAAGAAACGGTTTGGGTAATGATGCCGAAAAAGGACCTGAATATGCCGATATTTAACAGTGATGTGCGGATAGTATCATGACAGCGGATTTTTGGTCACCAGTCAGGCTATCGATTCAAGTAGCGGGACTATCGGGTATTCTTGTTTTCATTTTAGGAATTATCCTAGCGCGAATGATGGCTAAAAAGAAATTCAGGGGAAGAGTCCTGTTGGAAACAGCGTTTTTATTGCCGCTTGTTTTGCCGCCTTCCGTCGTTGGTTTTTTATTGATTGTGATTTTTGGCAAGAGTGGTATGCCGGGGCAATTCATTGAAAGGGTTTTTGGTCAGCCCCTGATGTTCACGTGGTGGGCGGCGGTCATTGCATCTACCGTGGTAGCGTTTCCGCTTATGTACCAATCCGCTAAAACGGGCTTTGAAGGTATAGATGAAGAAATCGAAAATGCAGCTAGGGTTGACGGGGCCGGCGAGTGGAGATTATTCCTGAATGTATCCCTTCCATTGGCGGTCAAATCCATCGTCACAGGTGCCATCTTGAGCTCTGCGCGTGCGTTGGGGGAATTCGGGGCCACACTCATGTTTGCCGGAAACATTCCCGGACAGACACAAACCATACCGACCGCGATTTATATCGCCATGGATTCCGGGAATATGACGTTAGCCTGGCTATGGGTTGCCATAATCATTGTCATTTCATTTCTTATGCTTTTTATCGTGACATACATAAAATGAATGCTGTTTCTCGTATATGCTTATGAAAAAAAGTGGTGCGGCTTCTACGTCCTCTTTATGGGTGAAGCCGTTTTTTTCGTAAAGGTTCCGTGCAGGCAGGTTCATTTTACCGGTCGAAACGGATATCTTTTCCCAGTCGCCGTGTAATTGAAGAGCATGCAACAGTGCATCCGCGATACCCTGCCGAAAATGATCAGGATGGACGACCATTCGGCAAATCAGTATTTGACCATTTTCTTTTGTATAAGATATTGCACCTGCTAAGGCATCGCCCTTTAAAAAGCATAAGAACGTTTCATGACAATGAATGAATTGTTCATATGTTTCCAATAATGGAGGGATATCGGCAAAGCCGATCATATCCGCTTCCACCTTATAGGCTTCTTTCTGAAGTTTAAATAGCTGCCGGCCATAATCGGAGTCCAGGTCCCGAATTGTCATGATCAATCAAATCACTCCCTTTCATTACATTATAATGGAAGAGGGCATTATTGTTTCTAATCAGTCTGTGTTATAATCGACAAACAATATGAACTAATGAAATGAGGAAGAAATTTGTTAACATTTGAAGAAAAATTGAGCATCATTGAAACTTTTCCGGAATTACAGCGAAAAGACGTTTCATTGGGACGTGTGAACTTCCATTATCCAGATAGCGTCCAGGAGAAAAAAATCGTCGTTCAGCACTTGCATCCCAATGGAAATGGATTCGTTTACGCGGGGCATATGAGAAAAAAAGACACTGACCGTAAAGGGTTTATCAATATACGTGACTATAATGAAGCTGAATTGAAAGAATTGATCCAAAAAAGCGTGGACTACCTATCCGAACCTCCGGTTGAATTCGAAGAAGAGGAAAACGAGTTCGCTAGGTTGGAAGGGGCTTGGATTGGCCCTGAAAAGCAAGAGCTTACACTTGAAAGGGAAGACCTGCTTTGGAATGTTTATTCAGGGTCGAATCTTGAGGAATGTTTCGAAAGTCCGGTTGAGGCGGAGCGCTACTTATTGGACGAAGGATTCCGACAAAGCAAGAAGAGGAATATGTAGAATTTTAGGATAATTTGTCGGTTGATTTACTGCGATAATCTTGTTTTTTTAGGATTTCCCATGCTATAATATGAGTAATTATTTTTGTTCGGAAAAGTTTGATAGAAGGATTTACTGTAATAGGATTCCTCTTGAAACATTATCCAGAACCAAAAATAGTAATAAAATGGATTTTTCCAAACACAGGAGGAACTATCATGGTACAAGGTAAAGTAAAATGGTTTAACGCAGAAAAAGGTTTCGGTTTCATCGAAGTTGAAGGCCAAGACGATGTATTCGTACATTTCTCAGCTATCCAAGGCGAAGGCTTCAAAACGCTTGAAGAAGGCCAAGAAGTTTCTTTCGAAATCGAGCAAGGCGCTCGTGGACCACAAGCAGCTAACGTTCAAAAATAATTGAACGCATATAAAAAAAAGACTCCGATTTTGGAGTCTTTTTCTTTTTCTTTTTCTTTTTTTTTCGGCGAGTTCCTTTAATACGTTGTCCAATTTTTCTTCGATCCGTTTAGTACGATTTAAATGCCTGACAGGAAAAACACGAAGAATATAACGAATACGACAAGCACTAGCATAAAAAGGATAGGCAGGAACTGTGTTATATTTTCAGTCAGTTCTGGAATAGCGAGGCGAACTTTTGAAGTCTGGGCAAGTCTGATTCTTGATACATCTGTTCTATCTTCAATGTCACCAATAACTGGCTCTTGGCAAATAACATGTCCCGGAAATGATCGACCGCCCCACAAAAATGATTATAGTTGGTTTCACCAGTGCCGAAGACTCCCGTTTTCAGATGAGCAATAGGCAACTGTTCCAGTTCTTTATAAAGGGCTGCTGATTTAGCGGGAAGCTCCCCATTGCCCCATGTATAGGTGCCGATAATCAATGCATCGTAATCCGGCACTGTACGTAAATCGAATTCATTCATTCGATATAGTCCAGCTTCAGGTATAAGGGAAGCGAGGGCTTCAGCAAGCGCTTTTGTATTGCCGCCGGCAGAATGATAGACAATGGCAACTTTACAGCTCATCGAACCCATTGCTGGCATTTACTTGACTGTATGTCCTTGACTTCTGTTCGAAGAAATCGGTTTTGGTAAGTCCGATGGATTCATCATCGAACGTTTTGATCCATGGCATCGGGTTCTCGCCATACTCTTTATACAAATTTTCAAGGCCTAGCATACGTAACCGTTTGTTGGCGATATATTCGATGTACTCATTGAATTCTTCCAAATCGAGATCGGCTTTGGTTTGGATATCTTCGAGCATATATTCGGACCATTCCTTTTCGAGTTCGACTGCTTTTTCAATCGTTGTATAGATAAACTTCGTGTTTTCTTCATTATTTAGCTCAGGATATTCATACATCAAGATTTGAATGAGCATTCCAATGAAATCGAAATGGACCATTTCATCGCGATGAATATAGGATATCATCGTAGCGGAACCGGTCATTAAATTTTGGCGTCCTAAATTATAATAAAAGGCGAAAGCCAGATAGAAATATATCCCTTCAAGGTTCGTTGAATGGATCAGTGCCTCGAATAAATGCTGAGGGCTGGGATCGTCCACGAACGTTTGATAAGCATCAACGATCGGTTGGTTACGCTTAATCACTTCAGGATGTTCTTTAATGCGGTCGAAAAGCTGTTTTTGCTTGCCTACCGGAATCAAGGAAGCAAGGATATAGGAATAAGATTCATTATGGATCGATTCCTGCTGGGCCATGTTGGCCAGGATAGCTTTTGCCGCCGGATCTTTGATGTACCGAAGGATTTCTACTAAAGTGGGCGTTTGAAGACTGTCCATTCCAGCAATCATCGTAAGGATATCGAGAAAAGCGTCCTGGATATCCTCGTCCAATTCGCCCCACTGCTTTTTATCCTGAATCATGTTCACGCTCGAAGGCTTCCAAAAGTTATTGATGAGCTGTGTATAGGTATCATAGAATTTTTCATACTGAATATCGTTCCAAAGGAGGAAGCCTGAAGCTTCTCCTTTGAAAACACCGGTTGCCTTGGTTGGATGCGTCGGTTCCAGCATCCGAATTTTTTTGATATGATTGGTCATTCGTGAAAACTCCTTTAAGAATAGATTACTGGGTCATGATTGTCGTTAACTTGAACAGCTTTCGCAGGCATTGTCATATTCGGAAGAAGTCGAACGAACATAATACGTTGATTTCAACCCGCTTTCCCATGCAGTTAAATGGATATCCAATAGGACCTTCGCTTTGATAGTATTGTGTACATACAGATTAAAGCTGATTGCTTGGTCAATATGGCGTTGGCGGGCTGCATTTTGCCTGATGCTTTCCAGTTGGTCCAAATTAAATCGCGTCTTTTTATAATATTCATACGTATTTGGCGTCAAGCCTGGTGCGGTCACCTTGAATTTGAAGTTTTTCTTTTCTTCGTAAAATTCAATTTCATACAAAGGATCGATTCCATCCGTGGAATTACCGATCTTAGCTGTCGATGAATTGGGGGCAATTGCCATTAAATATCCATTACGGGTCCCATGTTCCTGCACGTCTGCTTTTAAATCCCTCCATTTTTGATCTGTATAATCACGCAGTTCGAAATAGTCCCCTGTATGCCAATCAGATCCTTCAAAATATGGGTATGATCCTTTTTCCTTGGCCAATTCGTTTGATGCCTTGATTGTTAAGTAAGCGATCTTTTCGTATAAAGCATCGGCATAGTGAACTGCCTCATCTGATTCCCAATAAATATTCTGTGTGGCAAGTAAATGATGCCATCCAAACGTTCCTAAACCAATTGCCCGGTAACGTTTGTTCGAGATGGATGCTTGTTTGACAGGAAGATTATTCACATCAATGACATTGTCCAGCATACGGATCTGAATCGGAATCAATCTTTCCAAAACATCGCTGCCAACCGCTCGGGGCAAGTTAATGGATGAAAGGTTGCAGACAACGAAATCGCCGCTTTTACGAACCACAACAACATCTCCATCTTCTGTTTCATATTCATCCGTGATCGTCGAAGGGCTTAGGTTTTGGGCAATCTCCGTGCAAAGGTTAGAACAATAAATCATACCTTTATGTTTATTGGGATTCTTCCGATTCACTTCATCGCGGTAGAACATATACGGTACGCCTTCTTCTAATTGAGAAATCATGATGCTTTTCATGATGTCCATCGCATTGATTTTTTCAAAGCTATAATTTGGAAGTGTGCCATTTTCTGCGGCCTCGACAGCAAGTGCATAATGATTCCTGAAGCTTCCTTCGCCTTTCTTCTCGTCATAAAGATCTTCAAGTGAAAATCCAAGGGTTTGCTTAACGGTATGCGGATCGAAAAGGTACCATTCTTTTCTGTCGCGTACAGCCTCCATGAATAAATCGGGAATGCATACACCTGTAAAAATATCATGGGCTTTTAATCTGTCATCCCCGTTTTGTGTCTTCAAATCGAGGAAGCTCATGATATCTTTATGCCAGGCATCCAAGTAAATCGCGATGGCACCTTTACGTTGACCCAATTGATCGACACTTACAGCTGTCTGGTTGAATAGTCGAATCCAGGGCGTCGTGCCGGAACTGTTTCCAGAGAAACCCCGGATATCAGAACCAAGCGAGCGAACCTTACCAACGTAAAGACCGACACCGCCGCCGAATTTAGATACTTTTGCTGCATCGTAGTTTGATAGATAGATGCCGTCAATGGAATCTTCAATTGCGTCGATAAAGCAAGAGCTCAACTGTCCATGTGTTTTACCTGCATTGGAGAGTGTAGGAGTCGCAACGGTCATATAAAGGTTGGACATGGCCCAGTATGCTTCTTTTATAAGTTGCAGGCGGTGCTCCGTTTTTTCCAATCGCATGATTTCCATCGCGATGATCATGAAACGTTCTTGCGGCAGTTCGTAGACCTTGTCCTTTTTTGGGCGGGCCAAATAGCGGTCGTTCAATAAGTAGATGCCTATGTAGGAAAATAATTTATCTTTTTCCGGGTCGATCACCGAACCCAATTCCTCAATTTCCGCTTTTGTATATGAAGATAGCAGTTCTGGCTTATAAATGGGATAACGTTGACCTTCTGAAAGCTGGGAGAGTTCCGTGATCAGCTCATAGAATGGGCCATAACTCATGCCTTCATAACCTCGGTTGGCTTGTGCATCCCTATACATTGTATTCAACAGTTCTGCTGCAGCAACGAACGTCCAATCCGGAGCATCGATATCCACACCTTCAAGAGCGAGCTGAATCAGTTTTTTTGATGCCTGTTCTTCGGTTGAGTCACTTTTGCGATCAAGCCATTTTGTAAAACGCTTTTTGAACTTTTCCATATCGAGACGGCCTTCGAATTCCTTCGATAACATCTCAAGCTGGATGGATTTCGTTTCTGTGTCATTTTCACTTATGGTAGAGTTATATGTTTGAGTCATTAATAATCCTCCTTGTTAACTTCCGATAAAATAAAAAAAACCGCCCAATGAATTGAGCGGATCAAACGATAGAATAAAAGAGCCATGAAAAAATAGCCGTTATACTATCGTTTCATCATCTCAATCCCCGAAGAATAAGAAACATGAAAAATTCAAGGCAGGTCTCCTGACTCATGATCATCCTACTTTGAGTCCTTCCCGTATAGAGAGCTATACAGTGGGTTTCTCATTTCGTCACATTTACAGTTGCGGGGACAGTTCCGGGTTTACACCGGATTCCCTTTTCAGCCATCACTGGCACCTTGGATTATAAAAAATTCTATATATAGTTATTGGTATTGTTTGTATAATCAATATCTAGTATTTCTGCTTATATTATCGTAAGCCATATACGATGATAATTCAACTAATATATTTGAAAAAAACCAACCCTTATCTATTGACAAAGTGAGGGCAGAGGGTGAAGCAATGAAAGATTTTATTGGGGAATGGATAATTCAAGCGCTGATTTTACGGGATTTTGTGTTAAAATAAAGTGTCTAGTAAAGGTGGCTCCCCTTATTGCGATGAGGGGATTCGCGGAAAAATATTTATGAAAAAGGGGATTAAATCTTGGAAAAAGTATTAGTTTTTGGACATAAAAACCCGGATACAGACACAATCTGTTCAGCAATCGCTTATGCAGATCTGAAAAAGCAGTTAGGTATCAACGCTGAACCAGTTCGTCTGGGTGAAGTGAATGGTGAAACTCAATATGCATTGGACCAATTCAAATTCGAAGCTCCCCGTCTTGTGGAAAAAGTTGCAGGGGAAGCTGATGGCGTAATCCTGGTCGATCATAACGAACGCCAGCAAAGTGCTGAAGATATTGACCAAGTCCGTGTGTTGGAAGTTATCGACCATCACCGTATCGCTAACTTTGAAACAAGCGATCCTTTATATTACCGTGCGGAACCAGTTGGCTGTACGGCAACCATTTTAAATAAAATTTATAAAGAAAACGGCATTGAAGTCCCTAAAGCAATCGCAGGTCTTATGCTGTCTGCCATCATTTCCGACTCTTTATTGTTCAAATCACCAACATGCACGGAGCAAGACGTTGCAGCAGCAATGGAATTGGCTGCCATTGCAGGGGTCGACGCTGAAACATATGGCTTGGAAATGTTGAAGGCGGGAGCTGACTTAAGCGACAAAACGATTGCCCAGCTTATCACTCTTGATGCAAAGGAATTCTCCATGGGAATGGCTAAAGTGGAGATAGCACAGGTCAATGCTGTTGATCCGAACGAAGTCCTTGCTAAGCAAGCGGAATTGGAAGCGGCGATTGAAGCGGTAATCGCTGTGAAGGAATTGGACTTATTCCTATTCGTCGTAACGGATATCTTGACTAATGATTCTGTTGCCTTGGCTCTTGGTAAAGCAGCATATGCAGTGGAAAAAGCATACGACGTTTCATTAAACAATAACATCGCCGTATTGGAAGGCGTTGTATCGCGTAAAAAACAAATCGTCCCGGTCTTAACGGACGTATTCAGCAAATAATACAGGAAAAGGGGTGCTCATCAAAAACATGGGCATCCTTTTTTTTGTACACGCAAAAAAAAAGACTCAACCATCCATTAAGGGTGTTTGAGTCTTTTTTCTTAATTCAAAGCTTCCTTTTCTTTTTCATAGGCGATGACAATCAATTCTTTATTGGCTTCCTCGCCAAGTTTGCTTTCAAAGCTTTTCAGTTCATTCAATAAATCCGGTGACAGATTTGCTGCCGTATAATCCTGCTCGGGTGTCATGCTTTTCGCTCCTTTCAAAAGGAAATAATTCATGTTATCTATTTTGTCGGTTTGAAAAGTTTCTATTCAGCAGAAATTTTTTTCTTCAAGATATTTTACTTTCTGAGGTGGCGAGTTTTTCAAGCAATAACGAACTTTCATCATCAAGTCCTTGCACTTGTACAGGTATTCCCAGAAGCTGATATTTAAGGACAACCGTATCAACAGCACCGACTGCTGAAGCATCCCATATTTTAGAATGGGAAAAGTCGATGATGATTGCATCGGCTTTTTCCTTGAAATCGAACTTCGAAACAAAGTCCTGGACTGAAGCGAAAAATATTTGTCCGCTGATAAGATAAGTGATTTTCTTAGCCTGGATGTCTTCCGTTTTCTCTACTGCCACTTTAGAAATTTTAGCCGAGAAGAAAATCATGCTCAAGAGCACTCCTGCAAATACCCCTTTTGATAAGTCATGTGTATAAAGGACAATGAGGACAGTCACGATCATCACGGCTGCATCCGACTTTGGAGCTTTAGTGAGCCTCTTTAGGGAAGACCAGTCAAAGGTCCCGATTGAAACCATGATCATCACTGCGACAAGTGCAGCCATCGGTATTTTAATAAGGACATCATTCAATACCACGATTAATACCATAAGGAATGCGCCAGCTACAAAAGTGGAGAGCCTGCCCCTTCCACCCGATTTAATGTTGATACCGGACTGGCCGATCATCGCGCATCCTGCCATGCCGCCGAAACATCCGGCAATGATATTCGAAATCCCCTGGCCTTTGGCTTCCTTATTTTTATTACTGTCCGTGTCAGTCATCTCATCGACTATTTGAGCCGTCAATAACGATTCAAGCAGCCCTACAAACGCAAGGGCTATGGAATAAGGGAAAATGATCGCCAAGGTTTCGAAGGTCAAAGGGATGTCTGGAAGCATGAACATCGGAAGCGCTTCGGTCAATTGCCCCATATCCCCGACCGTACGCACCGTAGCCCCCGTGGTAACTGCAACGATCGTCATGAATATGATGGCGACAAGTGGTGAAGGTATGACTTTCGTGATTCGCGGAAAAAGATAAATGATAGCTAATGAAACGGCTGTCATGACATACATGATCCATGTTTCGCCAACGAAATGGGTGAGCTGTGCCGTGAAAATCAAAATGGCTAAGGAATTCACAAAACCAGTCATGACCGGCTTCGGAATGAACTTCATTAACTTCCCGATTTTTAAGACCCCTAGCAAAATTTGCAGCAAACCAGTCAATATTGTTGCAGCAAGTAAATAGTTCAAGCCATGATCTTTTACAAGGTCGACCATGACGAGTGCCATTGCCCCAGTGGCAGCCGATATCATTCCCGGCCTCCCGCCGACAAAAGAGATGACGATGGCAATGCAGAATGAGGCATATAGACCAACCATTGGGTCAACGCCGGCAATGATCGAAAAGGCAATCGCCTCAGGAATCAATGCCAAGGCAACGACAATTCCGGATAGAACATCCCCTCTAACGTTGCCGAACCATTCCTGTTTGTATGCAGATGTATTCAAAGAAACACTCCTTCTTTCTTTTATATATGTGTGTTCATTTCTTTTAACGCACTAAATTATAGCATGAGTCCTTCTTTCTATCTATATGGATAATATAAACGACAAATCGAGGGCTATTCATTCTTATCATAGGCGAATGAAGGTAAAAGGCCTAAAGGGGGAAATTTCAAGAAATGACGATGGGTATCATCCAATAAGGAAGGGTGAAAAATTTCCAAAGGCTTCTGAATCGCTTTCGCTTAAGAATCATTGAAGGCTGACTGCAAGAAGATTAGTGAAATTCGTTATAATCCAAGAAAAATTGGATGTGGAATCATTTCAATTGGAATTTTCGTGGGACTTTGTGGCAATCGTATTGAGAGGGGATGATCATTAGCATTTCCCTGATTCTTTTCCCATTCACCTTGGTGAAAATCCTGAAATTCTCGAAGCAGAGGTAAAGGACAGTCACATTGATTGAACTATACAGGCCACACAGGATTGCCGTTTTGAAACTGGAAGAGGTGTCACTTACTGCCCTCGAATCTAATCGAAAGAGAAGCGGAAAAAGCTGCGGAATGGGATCATATGAAAGAACAGCTTTATCTTAAATATAAGGAAATCATCGTGACAAAAACGGGATGATATGATGATACTGCATGATTTATATGAATCGAGCCAGTTATAGTCCGCCGCACAATCACTTTACATAGCAATGATAAAAGACCTTGAAAGGGTCTTTTTTTATTGAATTTTGTGTGTAATCTGGGTAAGGAGGCATGAGGAAGATGGCTATTGTTATCGGAACAATAACTTACATTTTCAACATACATGGAAGTGGTGAGGGTGAAAAGGCCAGCTCTATCAAAGTTTTTGGAGTAGGAACCCTCCCGGTGTCAAGAGGCTATTCCTTATCAATGATACTGTATTTACATTTAGGACATGTCACTTCTTTATAGTGCTTGAACCTGATCTTTCGAAGGTCGCTTCTGGTCAACATTGCGAATACATTATACCTTGTGCCGCATGCACAAGTATTTTTATCTTTAACTATGTGTCTCTCATCCGTAGTAGCTGAATAAATGGTTGGAAAAAACATATATAACCCTCCTATTTTTAATTTTAGGCAAATTAAAAAGGGGCAAGAAATTGATAATAAAGAGATCCATTCAAGAAAAATCTTGGCAGCCCGGCTGCCATGACAACTAAGATGTTGTGTTAGGCCCGTGGCTTTGCGTCTTTTACTTTCATAAAATTTGCCTAAAATAATCTTAACATAAAATTTGATGCGTTATGAAGTGTTATGGCTGCAGCCAACCTTCCCCTTTTATTAAGTATCAACAGCAATCAGCAGGATTGTCCAAAATATAGAAGGAAAATAGCGAAGTATACAAAAGGGTTTCTTCGATTCGTACAAAAAGTACGATTGAAAGAGACCCTTTTGGTACGCTATAACTTGGGAAACCATGTGCAGCAGCTGGTTTTCAATATTCCTTTTTCGTGTGTGCAGGACTTCTGTTCGTTTTTCTCCTCACTGCCTGTATCGGAATACGGCCGAAACGAAATTCAGTTCCAGAGGTATCCAGAACTACTGCTGTATGAGAGCATTAAACATGAGAAAGCCTGCTTCCAGATGGAAGCAGGCTTTCTTGCCAAAGTGTGATTAATGTGATCTGGCCAACTCCGGATTGCGGTGCATCGCGAAATAGAGGATAAGTCCGGCTATGAGGAGTAACGTGCTGGTCGTGATGAAAACGGCGGAGAATCCGTAGAAACCAGCAACCATACCGCCCATTGCGGGTCCGATGATATTGCCTAAAAAGCGCAGGCTCGTATTGTACCCAAGTACTTCCCCCTGCATTGCGACAGGCGCTTCTTGGCGAATGTAGGCAATCCTTACAGGGATGATGCCGCCTATTGCCATGCCTAGTATGAAACGTACAAAAACAAGCTGCCAAAAATGATTGATGAAGGCACCGGGCAAGTAGACAAGAGCTGTCAGAAAAAGAAGCAGCACAAGAATCTTCACATGTCCATGCCGATCACCTATCTTGCCCCAGTGACGCGCCATCAATAAATTCCCCAGGCCTGCTGCAGAAAAGGCGATTCCTGAATAAAATCCAAGATTGGAAGTTCCATGCAGCTCACCAACGTATAAAGAAAGAATGGGCTGGATGCTGAAGTGGGCAACTTGAACAAGTGTCGAAATGAGCATGACATTCACCAGGATGGGATTCCTTAAGATATGCGAGAGCACCTCCCTGCTTGTATAGCTCGACTTCGTTCCCTTCTGCCGTTCCATTCGGTACTCCTTGGTTGCAAAAACAAGAAGCCCAGAAATGAAAATGGTGATGGAGGTGAATTTAAAGGCGGTTGAATAGCCGAGCGTGTCTGCAAGCAGGCCGCCAAGCAATGGACCGAAAAGGGAACCGGTTATATTTCCCGTTTGCAAGGTTCCCAGTACACGTCCGGCAATTTCTTTTGGGGTCTGCGTTGATATGAAGGCCTGTGACATGGAAATGAAGCCAGTAAATATTCCTGTGAACATCCTTAAGACGAATAGCTGCCATACATTTTCAACGAATCCCATCAGGAAAATGGACAGGCCCATCCCAAAGGCGCAGGCAATCAATATTTTCTTTCTGCCGTACCGGTCACCAATGCGTCCCCAAATGGGAGAAAATAAAAAGGCAGTCACAAAAGTGATTCCAAAAGTCCATCCGGACCAATGCTGGATATATTGAGTCGAATAATCTCCGAATGTACCAATGTATAAGGATATGAATGGGAGAACCATTGTCATGCTCCCGCCTATGAAGAAATTGGCGAACCACATGATGAAAAGGTTCCGTTTAGCTATTTTATGAGCATTCATTTTACATACAACACTTCTTTCCTCCGAAAAAACTTCGGGTTCCTAAATAATAGTATACAGAATTTGACTAATTTATTAAACGAATTTGTTTTACTGGTTTTTTAATGAATGTGCAAATGGTATAATGTGAAAATATTGATTTTTCAGAAAAATTAAAAATCAAAAGATATTCATTTTTCCATTTAAAGGAGTTTTTAACATGTTAACGATTTTAGGATTTTGCATGATTTTAACGTTTCTGGTCTTAGTCATCACAAAGCGCTTATCAGTGGTTGTCGCTTTTATCTTCACGGCGATAGCTTTTGGTGTGATTGGTGGGTTTGCTTCGGAAATGGGAGATATGATGGTTGCGGGTATTTTAAAGGTGACACCGACAGCAGTCATGATCGTTTTTGCTATTCTATACTTTGGTTTAATGATTGACGTTGGTTTATTCGATCCCATGATCGCTAAAATACTGAGTTTTGTAAAAGGAGACCCGCTAAAGGTTGTCATGGCAACCGCCATTATAACCATTTTGGTAGGTTTGGACGGAGACGGTTCTTCCACATTCATGATCACCGTTTCAGCCATGCTGCCGCTTTATATCAAATTAGGGATGAACAGGCTCGTATTGGCCTGTGTCGTTGGTTTAGCCGCTGGGGTCATGAATATGATCCCTTGGGGAGGTCCTTTGGTCAGGGCGGCCGCGAGCCTTCAAGTTGAAGTATCGGAGTTATTCATTCCGCTCATTCCGGTCATGATTTGCGGTCTTTTATGGACGCTTTTTTCGGCATATGTACTTGGCAAAAAGGAAAGGGAGAGATTGGGGGTCAGTTCCATGGAGACGACCATGCCACCTGGTATGAGCGAACAGGCAGCAGCTGTTGAAACCGCACCTCAAGGAACATCCAAGCTTTTTTGGTTTAATTGGCTTCTGACGATTTTATTGATGGTATTGCTTGTGATGGAAGTGCTGCCGATCCAAATCTTATTCGCCTCCGCTTTTGCGATTGCATTATTTGTTAACTTTCCGAACCCGAAAGAACAGCAGGAAAGGATTTTAAGTCATGCCAATAGCTTCGTGATGATCTGTACACTCATTTTCGCTGCAGGGATTTTTACGGGTGTATTCACAGAAACGAAGATGATGGACTCGATGGCCGCTTCAATCGTAACCGTCATCCCGGATTGGCTTGGGGCACATTTGCCACTGGTGGTAGCGCTGACGAGCATTCCGATGGGATTCATCTTTTCACCTGATGCCTATTACTTTGGCATTCTGCCGATAATAAGTGAAACGGCATCGAGCTTCGGGATTGCCCCTGTAGAAATCGGAAGGGCGGCTTTATTAGGTCATTCGACCACAGGGTTCCCCTTATCGCCATTGGTGCCTGCCACCTTCATATTGATTGGCCTTGTAGGTGTGGATTTTGGGGATCACCAAAAATTCCTGTTTAAATGGGCATTTGGGACAACCATCATCATGACGATCGCAGCCATTACTTTCGGGGTCATCACTTTGTAGTGAGCCCATTAAGCTATAATGCAAAATCCTTGTCTGTGAATTTAGTAAGGGTTTCACTCTCAAGGAATAATCCATTTTCCTATTTATCCCGCTTTATGTTTATTCTTCCATAATGGTGGAAAGTAATAAGAGAAAGATACATATAAGAGAGTGAGGGAGTTTATCATGAACTATAAACAAAAACTTGTACTGCCTATGTGTGCTGCCCTTTTACTGTATGGATGTAATTCAGCGGATGATTCAAATCAGTCCGATAATGATGCCGAGGACATGACTACAGTGGGACAAGGAACAGATACAGAGGTTGATCCGCAGGTGAAAGCGGAAGTTAAAGATGTAGATGGTAAAACACTTGGGACGGTAAACTTTAGCGCTGAAGAGAATTCCGTAGTGATCGAGACCGCTTTGGAAGGCCTTGAGCCAGGCTATCATGGATTCCATGTTCACGAAAACGCAGCATGTGAGGCAGATGCCAAGGATGGCCCTTTCACTACAGCAGGAGGACACTTCAATCCAACTGGTGAAACGCATTCTAAACACGCAGGTGATATGCCTCCTTTATATGTAAAAGAAGATGGGACGGCAAAATATTCGGCAACATTGGATAACATGACAATAGACCAACTGAAGAAAGAAGAGCTGGCTGTAATCGTTCATGCGAATCCAGACAACTTTGCCAATATTCCTGACCGCTATGAAGCCAATGGAGAAAAAGGACCTGATGAAGATACTTTGAAAACTGGTGATGCAGGCGATAGGCAAGCTTGCGGGATTGTTGTAAGTGCAGAGGCAAAATAACATTAATGAAGTAAGAGCGATTCCTCTAAAGAGGAATCGCTCTTTTCATTGAAGATAAAACGGCTGGCCGCTAAAATCTCAAAGCTGAAACCATTCTTTTTCCGATTTAAGAAGGTTTTTTCTATTGTGATATAGAAGTAAGAATGTAAGTAATATTGCAGTAGAGGCAGATGGCATTAAAAGATCATAGTTAATTCTAGCAGTGGAATGAAGTCCGAGACATAGGTTTAATATAGGAAAATAAGATTTAAAAAAACCCGAATAGGGATCATGTCCACTGATTCGGGTTTGCTAAAATCATTTTGCCGTAATGTTTTCTTCGATTAGCTGTAATCTCTCAGCCACTTCTTCTTCAGAAAGGTTATGCTCGACTACATAGCGGTTACGCGGATGCACTCGGCATTCATGAGTACAGCTGCGCATATGTTTGTGTTCGTTCTCTTCACTGCAAAGGATTTTCTTGTTGCATTCAGGATTAGCGCAATTAACATAGCGTTCACAAGGTTCGCCGGAATAAATATCGCGTCCGACAATGACATGTTCCTTTTGATTGATAGGTACGGCAATCCTTTCATCGAAAACATACATTTGGCCATCCCATAGCTCACCTTGGACTTCGGGATCCTTCCCGTATGTTGCGATGCCGCCATGCAGCTGGCTTACATCTTCAAAGCCTTCTTCGACAAGCCAGCCGGAGAATTTCTCACAGCGGATACCGCCGGTGCAATACGTCAGGATTTTTTTGCCTTCGAACATTTGCTTATTTTCCCGGACCCATTCAGGAAGTTCACGGAAATTCGTGATTTCCGGCTTGATTGCACCCCTGAAATGTCCTAAGTCAAATTCATAGTCATTTCTGGCATCAAGGACGATGGTATTTTCATCTTGCATTTGCTCGAAGAACTCCTTCGGGCTCAAGTATTTGCCTGTCGTCTGGTTCGGGTTGATGTCATCTTCCAAGCGAAGCGTTACAAGTTCATTGCGTGGACGAACATGCATTTTTTTGAAAGCATGGCCGTCAGCTTCATCTATTTTAAACACGATATCGGCAAAGCGGGGATCGCTTTTCATCATGTCCATATATTTGTTGGTTTGTTCGATCGTACCTGAAACTGTTCCGTTGATACCCTCTGATGCCACCAAGATACGGCCTTTCAATTCAAGGGCTTTACATGCCGCAAGATGCTCGGCAGCGAATTCTTCGTGATTCTCGATTGGTGTATACAAATAATAAAGTAATACTCTATATGGTTTTGTTTCCATTTTTTATTTACCACCTATGTTTTATATTTGCAAGATATAAAGGGTGATCATTAAGACACTTTTCTCTTACAGATAATCATTATACCAAGAAAACGTAAAAATGATAAGGTCATGAAGAAAATTCAAGAGGAGTTGTATGGAATGTTGAAAGAGTTACTGAGATATCCAATCATTCAAGCACCTATGGCAGGAGGAGCTTCAACTCCGAAGCTTGCAGCTGCAGTATCGAATGCAGGTGGATTGGGCTTTCTCGCAGCTGGCTATAAGACTGCGGAAGAGATGAAGGACGAGATAGAGCAGACCCGTCATTTGACTGAGCGCCCTTTTGGCGTGAATGTATTTGTGCCAAGCAACGAGGCGGTGGATGAAAATATATTATCTGCCTATCGTGAAAAGATCGAAAAAGAGGCTGAGAGCGTTGGGGCTGAGATTGGAAAAGCCGATAGTGATGACGATGATTGGGGAAATAAACTACATGTATTGAAGGAGGCTGGGGTCGCTGTCGTCAGTTTTACGTTTGGATGTCCAACGGAAGATGTAATAAGGGAGCTCCAAGATGTCGGTTCCCTTATAGCCGTGACAGTAACCAACCTTCAGGAAGCAAAAAAGGCGGCGGGAGCAGGCGCGGATGTTCTATGTGTGCAGGGGTTTGAAGCAGGGGGTCACCGGGGCAGCTTTGATAACCGCACAGAAGATGATTACGGTCTTTTAGTATTGATTCGGATGATAAAAGATGAGCTGAACTTACCGATCATTGCGGCGGGCGGACTGATGCATGGAAAGGATATCGCAGCTGTGCTCGAAGCGGGAGCAACAGCGGCGCAATTGGGAACTGCTTTCCTTCGCTGCCCCGAAAGCGGGGCAAGTCCGGTCCATAAGGCAGCGCTGGGAAATCCCCGATTTACTAAGACCTCTGTTACCCGAGCCTTCAGCGGCCGGAGGGCACGCGGTTTGGTGAATCACTTTTTAACGGAATATGATAGCCTTGCACCGGTCGCCTATCCTCATGTCCATCACATGACAAAGCAAATGCGCAAAGCGGCTGGACAAAAAAACAACCCTGAATTGATGGCTTTGTGGGCTGGACAGGGATATAAGTTGAGCAGGGAACTTCCTGCATCGGAATTGGTTGAATTTCTTGCAGAAGAACTAAACTGAGAAGGGGGTGGTTGCTGATGGAGATAAGGGAATTATTCATGGGTGAGCCACCCCCGATGCATTTATTGCTTTTGGCAGATCCTTCAAGGGAATTGGTCGAGGAATACTTGGGAAGCGGAACTTGCTTTGTTGCCGTGAGTGATAAGCGAATGATCGGTGTTTATGTTTTACTGCAAAAAGGCCCGGAACTGATAGAGATAATGAACATCGCAGTGGATGAACGGCACCATGGAAGAGGAATCGGCAGGCAATTGATTGAACACGCCAAATGCCATGCAAGGCAACAGGGATATAAAAAGATTGAAATCGGCACGGGAAATTCGGGGATAGGGCAGCTTGCCCTTTACCAAAAATGCGGTTTTAGAATAACTGGGGTCGATCGGGATTTTTTTAATAGAAACTATTCCGAGGCCATTTATGAAAATGGGATTCAGTGCCAGGATATGATTCGCTTGTCACTAAGTTTAGACTAAGCAATGATCATCCAAGTTTGACGGAAGCTTTACAGACAAAAGTGCACTTCGCATTGCTTGGGGGGAAGGAACTTGTTCTTTGGTGATATGATTTATCTTCTTTTTGCTTTACTAATGCCGTTTTTATTTGCGATTGGCGTTTTCGTATTCATTCGATCAACGAAAAGGCAAAAGGATTCTTTATCGAAAATTCACAAAGACTCACATGGAAAATAGCAGCAAGAGAAAAAGAGTGCAAAACAACGGCACTCTTTTTTCTCATCTTCACCTTTCCAAAAAAGCTTCCAAATTCCTTTTCACACTGGGCCATTCATGCTCGAGAATACTGTAGACCACCGTGTTCCTGATCCTTCCATCTTGCAGTTTTTTCTCCATCCTCAAAATGCCTTCTTCAAGGGCGCCGAGCCTTGTTATTGCTGCACGCGATCTTTTGTTGCGTTCGTCAGTCCTGAATTCAACCCGTTTCATTTGCCACTTTTCAAAAGCATGCTGCAATAGCAGGTACTTACATTCTGTGTTAATGGCTGTTCGCCATTTGTCGGGATGATACCAAGTTGCGCCGATTTCCAGGGATTGATTATGAAATTGAATATTTCGTAAGCTCGTGCTGCCAATTATCGAATCATCAGTCTGATCGATAACGACAAATGGATGATGAAGTTCCTGTTCCCTTGCTCGAATGCCTTCTTTTACATAGGAAACCGCCTCTTCATATGACAAAATTTTTGTTGCGCTCCATTCCCATATTTCAGATGGCAGGGAAGCGGCGTAAAGCGGTTCGATATGATGTTCCATCATCGGGGCGAGTATCACGTGTTTCCCGAATAATTCGATAAGTTCCATAATTTCCTCCTCTTGATTGATATCTTCATTATAAAAATATTCTGGTTCTGCAATAAGGACCAATGCTGATATAATTTATGGAACCAGTTTGAAGGAGGAGCAAATGTTTGAAATCACTCTAACGTTAGATAAAACGAATAAAGAAGCTTTATATGTCCAATTGTATAAATACTTTATAAAGGAAATCCAGAATGGGCAAATAAAGGCCGGAATGAAACTGCCTTCTAAACGAAAACTGGCCGTGCATTTAGGGATAGGCCTGAATACAGTCGATACGGCTTATCAGCAGTTGATGGCAGAAGGATATGTGGAAAGTCAATTAAGGAAAGGATATTACGTAGCCGATTTAGAGCCGATCTCAGCTTTGAATGAGCCGTTGCCTGTAACAGAAGGGATGATGGGCCCTCCGAATGAAAGAAATGAGATAGATTACAATCATGGCCGGGTGGACGTGGATTCTTTCCCGCATGCCGTGTGGAAAAAATGCTTGAACAATACGTTGTATCTACAGGAAAGGGAAATGTTCATGAGCGGCGATCCTCAAGGGGAATGGGGGCTCCGGGCTCAAATCTCATCCTATCTATTTCAATCGAGAGGAGTTCGCTGCGGGGCTGATCAAATCATCATTGGGGCAGGTACCCAGTATTTCATCCATCTGCTGCGGTTACTTTTTGAAAATGAGCGGGTATTTGGGTTGGAAGACCCTGGGTTTCATCGGGTAAGGGAGGTACTGAGACTGGAGGGAGCAAACATGGCATACATACCTTTGGATGAAAGTGGAATGAGTGTGGACTCCTTGAAAGAGAGTGCAGCGAATGTTGCTTATGTCACTCCTTCCCATCAATTTCCTTCCGGTATGATCATGCCGATAACTAGACGGGTGGAATTGCTGAATTGGGCAGTGGAGAAAAAGGGTTATATTATTGAAGATGATTATGACGGGGAATTCCGACATGCAGGAAAACCGATTCCGTCCTTGCAGGGGTTGGACACTAATGGAAGGGTCATCTACCTAGGCACGTTTTCAAAGTCGCTCATTCCATCAATCAGGGTGGGATTTATGGTGTTACCGATGGAGTTGGCTTGCCGCTATCAGCAGAAGTTAATAGGATACAAACAGACCGTTTCCAGACTGATTCAGGAAACGCTCTGTCTTTTTATGAAAAATGGACATTGGGAACGCCATCTGAATAAAATGCGAACGATTTATCGTAAAAAGAATAAGGTGCTGCTGAATGCAATTGAAGCGAGCTTTCATGATCGTGTAGCCGTAATCGGTGAAAAGTCGGGATTGCACGTTCTTTTAAAAGTAAAAAACGGCAGCAGTGAGGCAGAGCTCATTCAAAAGGCTGCCAGTGTGGGGGTTAAAGTCCACCCAACATCGGTTTATCATTCAAAGAATGTGAAGGATCCGACTATTTTGATTGGGTACGGTGGGTTAACCGAAAGGGAAATCGAAGCAGGAATCCGTCTTTTAAAAAAGGCATGGCTATAGCTTGGTGCGAAAGTAAGCTTCCTTCATACTTATTCAACAATGATATAAGATACGCATTTTAGTTTCTTATATTATTGAGGATTTTAAGGACCGTCTGGAAAAATACTTCCTGTTCTTCTTCAGTAATGCCATCCAGGGCTTTTCCTTCGATTTTTTCTGCAATCTTAAGACATTTTGTATGTACCTCTTTTCCCCGGGGGGTCAGTTCGATTCGTTTTTCCTGTTCATCTTTACCAGGAACTTGTTTAATCATATTATTCTGTTCCATACTGTTGACCGAACGTGTGATGATAACACTATCCACATCCAAGTAACTGCAAATATCGGGGATTGTGGAATAGCCACAGTTCTTTAAGTAATTCAGGATTGTCCACTGATTATGGTAAATTTCAAGGGCTGTAATTTGTTCATTCATTTTGCTGACTAATGATCTCGATACTTGTAAATATTGATGAAATAATTGAGTAGGGTTCGTCATATGATTCTCCTTTATAATGGTCGACCAGTCCATTATATTCTTTAATTCTTAAAAGTCTATTGTAAAGAATCATTTATTTCAGTCAATGTTTATTTTTGGAAGGTAAGCGGGAAAGGGGAAAATACTGGCAATATGAATGAATCTAGGAAAAAGCTCAGTCTTCCCAAATCATCAAAAAACAACCGGGGAAGCATATGCACGACCACAAGAAGAATCTTAATGGAATATATTTCAGACTATAGACAAATTCGAGAATTCGAGTTTGCCTATAGTTTTTTATGTCACTCGCGCCCTCGGCGGGAATTGGTAAAAACTTACCTTGAAAGCTGAATGCAATATATCCTGCAAACAAAAACCAGCCTCTAAAGTGGCTGGTTTTTGTTTAAAACTTCTCGCTGGTGGAGCGGTGTTTAGTTTCTTTTTTATTTCGTTCTTCTTGTTGTTCATATTTAATTTCATCAATTGGTAAATCATCAATGGGCATGACTACTTGATCACGTTCCAGCTGTTTTTCCTGGCTTTTCTTGAAGGCCTTGGATTTATCATTACGCTCATCAAGATACTTTTCTTTATCTTTATTATCCAATGTCAATCCCTCCATCTCTTTGTATCTCTTTTTCCCCTTATTGAGAAAATAAAACGTATAAGCGAAATATATGTGACCCCATTTCATAAATATAAGGAGAACAGGAAAGTGCAAGGAGGGTTTGTTCAGTGAATGTCGCCGTCTTTTTTCGCTGGTTTTGGAGGGGGATTCTCCTTTTAGTCATATTAATCGTCATTCCCTATTCATGGGCGTTGATTTTAGCATTGCTTACCGCCATTCTTTTGGATGGATTGGTCCGCATGATTGGTGAAACGGCAAAGCTGCATCGTTTTTGGGCAGTGTTGATTTCATTTGTTTTATATGTAGGCGGGCTTATGAGCATCACTTATTTTTCCTTTTCGGTATTAATCAAGAAGGTCATTGTCTATTCGGAAGAATTTCCCGGTTTCATACGTGAAGTGTATTTGACGGCTATATTGCCAGTCATTAGGCAATGGGAACGGTATTCCCAAACTTTGCCGCCAAATCTCATTCAATCAATAGAACAAACGATGGAAAAGGGAGTCATGGCTCTGGAGGGGTTCACAGAGGGCTTTGTTCAGGATATGGTTCAGTTCGTTACACTCATTCCGGGGCTTTTCATTGACTTTTTAATTTATTTAATCGCTTTATTCTTATTTAGTCTTGAATTGCCTAAGTTAAGAAAAAAGGCAGTCCTTTATTTGAAGACATCCACCTATCAAAAGATTTCGCTAGTTTATCAAGATTTAAGTATGGCAGCCGTAGGCTTCATCAAGGCACAAATCCTGTTGAGTTTAATAACGTTCATCATGGCTTATGGAGGACTATGGTTGTTGAATGTAAAATATACGATTCCATTGGCACTGTTAATAGTAGTTGTGGACATTCTTCCTATCTTGGGTACGGGATCTGTGCTGGTTCCTTGGGCAGCAATCGTTTGGGCTCAAGGAAACCATCATCTGGGTATTGGCCTCATCATCCTATTCCTGGTCATTACCATCATAAGAAGGACCATCGAACCAAAAATCTATTCAGCAAATATGGGATTGAGCCCATTGGCATCGTTGGTCAGTCTTTATTTAGGGTTTAAGATGCTTGGTTTCATTGGGCTTTTCCTTGGACCTTCGATACTGATTGTTTATGATACGTTAAAGAGGGCAGGTGTCATCAAAACCAATTTCAAAATATGAAAGATTATTAGATGTTTTTTGCCTGATTTCTTAAATTTGACATATCTTTTACCGCTTTACCTTGACCGTTGCAATGATTGCAGTCCCGGGAAAAGAATTGCAGATAACGGGTTTTCCCTTTCCCTTTGCAGTGCTGGCAAATGGTTATGAGTTTCATGATTCCTCACTCCTTCAAAAAGTATCGCTTTTTTAACAGTATGAAACAATAAAGGTAGAACTATACTTCATGTAATCATTCAATGTTAAATGCAGCAGGTTTTATATAATATGTATTTATTTTATTTCATGTACCAGTTGGAAAAAAATAACCCCCGCTCCTATTGTCTTTTAGGAACGGGGGTTATTATCATGAAACGATTTCGGTTTGTGATATCATCGGGAATTCTTTCACTTCGCTAACGACTTTTGCCGGTTTGAATATTTCAATATAACGTATATGGTGATCTTCCATTTCTTTTATCCTAAAGTTATAGGGACCATAAGTCAGGATATCACCTTGTTTGGCCTCGTAATCCTCGGTAAGGATCCATCCGCCCATCGTATCAATATCTTCATCATTGATATCCAATCCGAGTAAATCATTCACTTCACTGACTAATACCTTGGCATCGATGATGTAGTGATCTTCTTTTAATTTGCGGACATCCGGCACTTCATCCAGGTCGAATTCATCGCGGATATCGCCAACGATTTCTTCAAGGATATCTTCAACGGTCACCAAACCTGATGTACCGCCGTATTCGTCCATGAGGATAGCCATGTGGATTCGTTCCTTTTGCATTTTTAAAAGTAAATCGTGAATTGGGATACTGTCAATGACACGGATGATCGGACGAACATATCGGTCGATCGTTGACGCTGCCTGATTGTTCTTGTCTATCATTTCAGTGAAAAGCTCTTTAATATTGACCATTCCGATAACATGATCCTTATCACCATCAATGACAGGATATCGTGTAAAGTTCTCCTCCGCCATAACGGTAAAAAACTGCTGGATCGTATCATCTTTGGATACCGTTGCAATTTCTGTACGTGGAACCATGATTTCTTTTGCGATCCGATCATCGAATTCAAAAATTTTATTCACATATTTAAACTCTGATTGGTTAATTTCGCCACTTTTGTAGCTTTCGGAAACAATGATACGAAGCTCTTCTTCTGTATGAGCCAAATCATGTTCGGAAACTGCTTTTAATCCTAGCATTCTTGTAAGCGTCCTTGCAGAGCCATTCAGTACCCAGATGAATGGATACATGATTTTGTTAAAACCAATTAAAGGTTTGGAAACCAATAAAGTTACTTGCTCCGCTTTTTGGATCGCCAATGTTTTTGGTGCCAATTCCCCAACAACCACATGTATGAAGGTAATGAAAGAAAAGGCAATTGCAACCGAGAGTGCATGAGAAGCTGAATTTGGAAGATTCAATTGATTCAAGAGTGGGTGCAAAATGTTTTCAACTGTCGGTTCCCCAAGCACCCCAAGCCCTAGAGCGGTAACGGTAATTCCGAGCTGGCATGTTGAGAGGTATTCATCCAGGTTGGATATGACTTTCTTTGCTGAAAGAGCATTCGGCGTTCCTTCTTCAATTAATTGATCGACCCTCGTGCTTCTCACTTTAACAATCGCAAACTCCGTAGCTACAAAAAATGCTGTTAAAGCAATTAAAATGGCAATAAGAACCAAGTTTATTATGTCCAAATAGTCTCCCTTAACTCGCCTTCGAGACGAATAAGGAGTACACCTCCTACATTTTTAAAATATACAAGTATATTTTTTTTGCCGTGCTGAATATTTTCGGGATTACTTCAAAATGGCTAGAAATAGATGTGCAGCCGTTTGTATTCCCATTTCTTTTAGTGATGAAGAGAATTATAGTATATGCCGATTAGCGATGCGTAGACGGGAAATAGAAGAATTTCTGTCTGAAGGAATGCAGCCATTTTCCAAAAGGATGCACATATCCGTTACGCAAAGCAGCGTCCGCCCGTCAAAACGAACATTCTTTAATGCCCCATCAAATCACCCCAATCTAATTAATTTAAATACTTTTATTATAGAAAGAGTTAATCATTCAGTCAAACAGCTTACGGCACCTTAAATCCGGTAAATTGCTTGTAAAGGATCAGTTTGAGCTAATAATTAGCTGTTTTTGACTGTTTTCTCTACTTTATTGTATCATATTATGGAATATTCAGAAAAATAGGGACCGTTTCATAAAAAATTGGTCAGTTTCATTATTTTTTTGATTGTACAAACATATTCTATAGAAACCAAGACAAGTTTTAAATGCAGATTAAAGGGGGTGGCAGCCATGAAAATCATGGAAAGGATGGCAGCGATCATTGCCGGCAGCATGCTTGTAGGTGTGGGAATCAATTTTTTTCTGATACCTTATCATTTATTGGATGGTGGCATGATAGGGATTGGGCTGATTTTTCATTACTATATAGGACTTCCGACAGGACTGGGTGTGATTTTGAGCAGCATTCCATTATATATATATGCATGGTATTTTGAAAAAAAATTATTTTTGAACAGTTTGCATGGCTTGCTTTTTTCCTCTTTATGCATCGATATTTTTTCCGACGCTGTCACCGGATGGAATCTTCCCATTTATGTAAGTGCGATAATTGGGGGAGGGTTGATTGGACTAGGAATCGGCTTGATGCTTCGGTATGGGACCTCTACAGGCGGAACGGATATGTTGGCACAGATCCTTTCCAGGAAGAGTGGACTCAATGTAGGTCTGCTGATTTTTTTCATTGATGGATGCGTACTGCTTTGCGGATTGAGTGTTGTGGGGACTTCAATCTTTTTATATTCATTTTTAACGATCATCGCGGTCGCCATGCTGACTTCAGTCACCGTGATGCGAACCACTTAGTGTTAAATCATGTATAAAAATCTGAAAAAAGGAAAGGATGGGCAATATGAAAAGGACAGATTTTTAGTCTAATAAATAGTAAAGGGAAGTTCTTATGAAAAAACTCTATATGTGTACTGCGTTGTTGGTTATGCTGGCTGGGTGTCAAGAGTCTGAAATGCCAGAGGATAAAGAAGTGAACAGTGCTGTTCCAGAATCGATGGATGCATCAATTGTCATTAAAGGGAAAGTGGAGCCTGGAAAAGAAGTCATTCTTGAAACGACAGTGAAACAGGGAAGCCAATTGGTGAATGAAGCAGATGAGGTACTGTTTGAAGTGAGAAAGTCCGGACAGGATAAACGGGAAATGCTTGAAGCGAAGAATACTGGAAGTGGCATGTATCAAGTGATGCATACTTTTGAAGAACAAGGCAAATATATAGTAGTCTCCCATGTAACGGCCAAAGGCCTTCATGTAATGCCTGAAAAAGAAGTTGTCGTTCCAGAACATGAAAGTGAAGGTGCATCGGTTCACCCTAGTACGGATGTATCTATCGAGTTTCAAAGTAATCCTGTAAAGGCGGGAAACAGTTCTAACTTTGAAGCGTCAGTTGAATTGAATGGGAAGCCACTGACAAATGCAGATGTGAATTTCGAGGTCTGGAAGGAAGGCAGCGAAGAGAGTCATTTCACCAAAGCTGAAGAAGATGGAAATGGAACATATCTAAATAAGGTATCTTTCGAAGAATCGGGAACCTATAAAGTGCAGGTACATGTTGAAAAAGACGAAGTGCATGAACACCAACTGCAAACGATTCAAGTCAATTGATTGTTTTTTGGATCGAATCGTTTAAACAGGTTTTATTTCTTCGTTAAATGGGAAGTTAAAGGATAACCGTACAGCAGAAAGGGAGGGTAAGCATGAATAATCAAATAATCAACAAGTATAAAGATCTCGGGATTTCTATTGAAAAAACGAAATCCCGCCAGGAGATTTTCACAAATGTTTCACAAAATGATTCATCCTTACTCACCACAGCTGTTTTTTCTCAATTTTCCCAAAAACGGGAGCTAAAAGAATATTGATGCAAGGAGACCGGAGTACGTATCAGCTGGTCTTTTTTTGTGCATTCCTAAATGTGATGCATTGTGAAGCTGGATATGAAAAATCGAATAGAACCTTATGAGCTGAAATAGGATAGAAGGACAAACAATTTTGAAATTAGCGGTAAGGGGAGTCCTATTGCATGATATCACAGCTTATTATGACGATATTGAATTGGTTTGCGGAAATGGGGTATATGGGGATTTTATTGGGGCTGATGGTTGAAATCATTCCGAGTGAGCTTGTTCTCGGATACGGTGGTTATGTGGTCGGCCTGGGGAAAATGAATTTTTGGGGAGCTGTTCTTGCAGGAGTGGCAGGCGGGACGATGGCACAACTATTTCTCTATTGGGCTGGTTATTATGGCGGACGGCCATTTCTCTTGAAGTATGGAAAATATATTTTAATTAAAGAAAATCATATTGTAAATGCCGAAGAGTGGTTTCAAAGGTATGGCGTAGGGGTGATTTTTACGGCACGATTCATTCCAGTGGTTCGCCATGCCATTTCCATCCCTGCCGGAATTGCGAGGATGTCCGTATGGAAGTTTATATTTTATACGGTTGCAGCTGTCATACCTTGGACCATATTGTTCCTGACCTTAGGAAGGATCCTCGGCGAGAATTGGCAGCAAATCCGGGAAATAACTGAACCATATCTAATTCCGGCTGCTGGCTTTTCCTTTATCTTTATCATGCTGTATATCTTATGGAAAAAAAAGAGTACACCTCCAATCGTAACGGTCAAAAAAATGGGACGGTTTCCCGATAAATGAACCCAAATCGAAAAAACAGCCACGTGAAATCACCTTTTACGTGGCTGTTTTTAATCATTATCCTTGGGTAAGGTCTTCTTCGAGAGGAAGCTGTACGACCTTTTTTGTCACCTCGATAGAACGAATCGCGTGATCTTCCATTTCAATCACTTTAAAGCAGAATCCGTCTTTTTCCATGATGTCCCCTACCTTCACATCATAATTTTCAGTAAGGACCCATCCGCCTATGGTATCGACATCATCTTCTTCCAAGTGAATGCCAAGTAAATCATTCACTTCCTTTACAAGAAGTTTAGAGTCTAAAATATAATGTCCATCTTTAATTTTCCTGATCGAGGCAACTTCATCGATATCGAATTCATCACGAATTTCCCCAACGATTTCCTCGAGGATATCCTCGACTGTGACAAGTCCGGAAGTTCCGCCGTATTCATCCATCAAAATAGCCATATGAATGCGTTCTTTTTGCATTTTTAACAGCAAATCGTGAATTGGTATATTTTCCATTACCCGAATGATTGGACGAGCGTAATTTTCTATCGCTTTGATATGGATTTCCCGATTCTTAATAAGATCCGAGAAAACTTCTTTTAAGTTCACTAAGCCGATGACGTGGTCTTTATCACCTTCGACAACAGGATATCGAGTGTATTTTTCCAATTTGGCCACATCGACGAATTCCTGTACCGTTTCATCTTTGGATATGGTCATGATTTCTGTCCTTGGAACCATGATTTCCTTGGCAACACGATCATCGAATTCAAAGATGTTGTTTACATATTTAAATTCCGACTGGTTAATCTCTCCGCTTTTATAGCTATCTGATAGGATGAAACGCAATTCTTCTTCCGTATGGGCTATTTCGCTTTCGGATGCTGGCTTGAAGCCAAATAAGCCGACAACTAATCGGGAAGAATGATTCAGGGCCCAGATGAAGGGAAAGGCTATCTTATGGAAAAATATCAGCGGGCCGGCTATTGCCAAGGCCACTTGCTCAGCCTTTTGGATGGCAACCGTCTTTGGAGCCAATTCACCTACAACCACATTCAGGAACGTAATCAGGGAAAATGAAATGACGAATGTCAGAATGCTTGTGACTTCTTGAGGGATATTCAAGGCATTGAATATTGGCCCAACCAATTTGAGGACGGTCGGTTGTCCAATCCACCCCAATCCAAGGGCGGTAACGGTAATTCCAAGCTGTGTCGCGGATAGGTACTCATCAAGATTGGATGTAACCTTCTTAGCCGCAATGGCTTTTTTGTTTCCCTCTTCAATCAATTGATCGATCCTGGAGCTACGAACCCTTATGATCGAAAATTCAGAGGCTACAAAAAAGGCCGTTAAAGCGATTAAAATAATGACGAATAAAAAACTTAATATGTCCAATTAGTGTGGGACTTGATTGAATCGCCAGTTGTGCCGAACGATTTAATTATCCCAGTCACCTCCCAAAACCAATAATGAATGAAATGATATTAAAGTATAAAATGTTAGATGAAAAATAAGTCTTGTCTATCTTGTATGAAAATTATGCTGGTTTATATTTTCAATCTATAGGATCATTCACCTCGATTAGTAGTGGAACCTACATATTAGTATAAGTAACTGGACGTCAATCAGTCAAAAATTTCACACTAAAAACCTAAGTAAAAAAGGATGTTTATCCATTATTTGGTTTTCAATTGTATGGAAAAGGTCGTTAGGAAATCGGTAGAGTGGCAGGTTAAGGTTCCTTGATGCTTTAAAACGATTTCTTTACAGACGAATAGTCCCAATCCCGTTCCTCTTTTTTTGGTGGTGATGAATGGTTCAAAAATATTCGGCAGGACGTCGTCAGGTATCTTCGGCCCGTTATTCGATATATTTAAAGTAAGAATGCCGGGTGGTGACTCAGAGCCTGAAATGTAAATGGATGGGGAAGGCATCCCTGCAACAACATCAAGAGCATTTAAAATAATATTAAGTAAAACTTGACGGAATTCTTCTTTAGAACCGGAAATTACGGCATCCTCGGCAATATTACATGTAATGGAAGCATTTACTTCCAAGATGCTGGGATATAAAAATTCGATCACCTCATTCACAAGCTGAGCAATGGAAAATAAATCAGGTGATGATGCTGAAGTTTCCTTTTTGGAAATATTAAGAAATTGTGTGATCCGGTAATTGAGCTGATCCAATTCCTTTGATATGATATCAAGGTATTTTATCTCGGGTTGTTCTGCCTGTAACAATTGTATGAATCCCATGATGGAAGTCAGTGGATTTCTGAATTCATGGACAAAGCTTGAGGTCATTTGGCCAAGGAGCGTCAAACGGTCTTTATGGTTTGGGCTTATGAATTGATAGCGTTCTTCCAGTTCCATCGTTTTCAATTCGGTATAATGGGATAATGCAAAATGAATGAGTTTATCGAAGTAAACGTTTATTTGCTTAATTAGATCCGATATTTCTTCTTTTGGTGCTTCAGAATTCAATACGTGCTCAATGATGATGGATCTCCCGATGGTTGAAGTGGAAAAGAAATTTTCCATATCCAATTGCTTATTGACTCGATCAGACGCAATCTTTTCCCCTACGACCTGCAGTACATCGCCTATTTCAGTATCCGATTTTCCAAGCTGATCCATTAGCAGATTAAAAATATTTTCCACTTCTCCTTTAAAATACCCCAGATATCCGTCCGGTAAATGCAGCAACTCATCTTTCCATTTGGAAATGATGCTGGTTTTTTGAGAAGATAAAAAGTGAATGGTCATTTCTCGATTAGATACCATTTTGCCCTCCATACTGTAGGAAAATGAATTTACTTTTGACCCAGTAAGTGCTTTATTAGAATAAAATTACAAAATATCAAAATAATTACATCTTGTTTTCATGATAACAGATTACTGTTACTTTAACATGTGTCAATTGGATAAATATTCGGCAATCATTCAATAAATCCCTTTTTTTGACACAGTTTTATTACAGTAATTACAAGAAATAATAGCAAAAAAAGGTATCCGTAAAGTTAATGACGGTTACCTTTTTTATGAAATGCATATGGTTCGATGTGAACGATCACATGCTGGATATTATATTCCTTCAAAAGATTCTCTTCGATTTTAACCGTAATATCATGACCTTGAATGACAGTCAAAAGAGGGTTAACATGAACGGTAGTTTCGAGCAGGATTTCACTTCCGTGCATCCGGGCTTTAATTTCACTCATGTCTTTAACACCTTCTGTCAATATAATGGTTTGTCCGATCTTTTGCAGGAGCTGCTCATCGAAACCATCGGTTAAAGAGATGGAGGCATCACGAAAGATATCCCAGGCCGTTTTGCATATGATGACCCCCACGACTGCTGCAGCTATCGCATCCAGCCAAGGGATTCCCATCTTGGTACCGATGATTCCAATGAAAGCACCAACACTGACAAGGGCATCGGAACGATTATCCTGTGCAACGGCATAGATGGAAGAGCTGTTGATCTTTTTACTTAATGATAAGTTAAAACGGTAGATTCCGTACATGAAGATTGCAGAGAATAGGGCGACATAACCGGTCAGCATACTGGGAACGGTTGTTGAATCTTGGTGAAAGAAGGATTCAATGGCACTGAATACAACCTGGAGGCCCACGGTGATCATGATGAAGGCAGCTACCAACGAGGCTACGGTTTCCGCCCGTAAGTGACCATATGAATGATTATCATCAGGAGGTCTCTTTGAAATTTTTAAACCGATCAATACGGCTACGGAGGCGATGATGTCAGTCGTATTATTTAAACCATCAGCCCAAAGGCCTTTAGAATCTCCGAAATAACCGAATGACAATTTAAGAGCAGACAAGAATATGTAAGCGGCGATGCTTATGTAGGCGCCTTTTTCAGCTGAAATCGAATGTTTATCCATGTCCATTCCCTCCCCAATGTAAATTAGGCTTAATAAAGATACCAAATCAAACCTTAGTGAGTCTATAGAAAAATTGTCGTATTTAGCCATCTAACTTGGTTAATAGCAGGTGTATTGAAGGTCTGTAAAGAAGTTGGATAAATGAAAGAATATCGCCATAAAATGGGGATGGCATGTTTTGATGACATGTACATTTACTTTAATTGTAATATTCTAACCGATGATCGAAAATTAAATACTTCCAAAGGGGAGCCAAAAAGGCTGAGAGTGAACGGTTTTAGTTCAGACCTTTTGAAACCTGATGGTTGGCACTGGTGCAGGGATGTGGTTTTGGATACAAGCAATACTGGGCGGCAATGGCGCCCCGGTGCTTTTGGGCTGCATCAATGTATTACTGAAAAATCCCATTAATAAAAAGGCCGGATTCTATTAGAATCCGGCCTTTTTTCGAAGTATGATCAACTAATGCCATTCAGGGAGAACCGGCTCAATCTTCATTTTGCAATGAATACCGAACAGGGTGCGTTTTTCGCAATGGAACTACTAGTACTGCCAAGGAAGAATTTTTCCAAACCGCTCTTAGCGCTATTGCCGACAACGATCAGATCAGCTGAAGTTCTTGCTGCAAAGTCACATACGCTATCTGGCGCATGTCCTTCCAATAGTTCGAATTTCCCCTGGACTTGACATTCACTTAACAATCTCAACGTATTACTTTCTGCGTTCAGAATACTATTCTCGACGGCGGAAGGGGTGTCATTTACCTTTTGATTTCGTGGCTGATCAACTTCAACAACGGGATGTGTTTGGACTGGATCCACATAAAATCCGGCAGCAGGCACGAACCCTGGAGCCGAGGCGTCACCCATGATCCGCTGTTCAACCTTATCATTTAAGACATGAACTACGGTCAACTCGGCTTTTGGAAAGGCCTTTTTCAATGTTGCTCCATATTCGACGGCCCGTTTACTCTCTTCATTTCCATCAAAAGCGACGACAATATGTTTTAAGTCTTTCATTAATATCATCTCTCCCCATTTTAAGACCTTAAAAGTGTTATACCCACTTTTAAATGGCTTCACGCCTTTAATCGGTATATAGATTGCTATTTACGGGTAAAGGATAGATACGGGCATAGTCAAAATGGTAGGATGAAATCTGGTCCTTCATTTACTTGGCATGCACGGAAGATGAGGGGATTCATCGGCAAAGGTGCCGATATCCGAGTATAGTGCAAAAAGAAAAGGGCGCCTAGCTTCGGCCTTTTATTCAATCGACGAGTTTTCTTTAATAAAAAGGGTAAAATATTTTTAATGAAACATGTCGCAGATGGGAAAATGGGGGTACAAATGAGAGGGTTAGTGAAATTAGGACTAATTATAATATTGGCAATTGTGGTTTTAGGCGCCGGTTCACTATTGTATTTCAGGCAGGGTGCAGATATAAGCCATCTTGAAAATAATCTTCAGCAACCGACAGGAATCTATGATCTGGATGGGAATCTTGCCAGTACGATCACGGCAAATAAATCCGAAGGTGTTGCGATAGATGAAATACCGGAACATATGAAACAAGCGGTGGTTTCCATTGAGGATCACCGTTTTTATGAACATCACGGCATAGATTATCAAGGGATTATGCGGGCTTTGGTTGAAAATGCGAAGGCTGGAAGTGTTGTTGAAGGCGGGAGCACGCTCACCCAGCAGCTTGTGAAGATCACGATGCTGGAATCGGATCGAACACTGAAGAGGAAGATAGAAGAGTTTTTTCTAGCACAGGAAGTTGAAGATAAATATACAAAAGATGAAATTCTGGAAATGTATTTGAATCAAGTATACTTTGGCCATGGGGCATGGGGAATCAAAAAGGCTGCAAATATTTATTTTTCCAAAGAAGTCTCTGAATTGACCGTTGCCGAGGGAGCTTTGCTGGCGGGTGTCATAAACTTGCCATCCAAACTTGATCCATACAAGAATTTAGACGGGGCAGTGAAGCGGCGTGATTTGGTTCTTTCCAGAATGGCGGAACATGGTTATTTGACGAAAGATGAAGAAGCAGCTGCAAAAAAAGATTCGGTGACACTTCTTATGGGGGAGAAGGAAACCGATCCACTAAGAGGTAAGTATCCTTATTATGTCGATCATGTTTTATCGGAAGCAACGAGTAAATATGGAATCAAACTTGAGGATCTGCTTTCAAAGGGCTATAAAATTTACACGACCCTGGACCAATCCATGCAGCAGGCTACAGAAACCGTGTATGGGAATCCAGCCAATTTTCCAGTTGGAACGAGTACCGAAGAACTGGTTCAAAGCGGGTCTGTCCTCCTTGATCCTGAAACGGGAGGCATAAATGCACTTGTCGGCGGTAGAGGCCAGCATCAATTCATGGGATATAACCGGGCAACCCAGCTGACAAGGTCTCCTGGTTCATCGATTAAGCCGCTTGTCGTTTATACGCCAGCTGTTGAAGAGGGATATGATATCACTGACCCTTTAAAGGATGAGAAAATGAGCTTCGGTGAATATGAGCCAACAAACCTGAGTGGTGAATATAAAGGAGAAGTCCCCATGTATGAAGCGGTGATGAATTCCTTGAATGTTCCAACGGTTTGGCTATTGAATGAGATTGGCATCGATAAGGGGCTTGATTCACTTAAGCGGTTTGGGATTCCATATGACAAGAATGATCGGAACCTGTCGATAGCACTGGGAGGGATGCAAAAAGGTGTGTCCCCGCTGCAGATGGCAGGAGCCTTTTCAGCTTTCGCCAACGAAGGGGAACGGATGGAAACCCATGCCATTGTAAGAATAGAAAATGCCGATGGAAAAGAGGTTGCCGCCTGGGAAGAGAAAAGCACCAAAGTGACCTCTGCAGGCGCCGTCGACAAAATGAATGCCATGCTGCTTGGAACAGTGGAATATGGCACAGCGAAAAACGCGGCAGTTTCCGGTTATGAAATAGCAGGTAAAACAGGTTCCACACAAGTTCCAATCGAAGGAATATCAGGAGTTAAAGATCAATGGTTCATCGGTTATTCACCTTCGCTGGTCGGTGCTGTATGGGCCGGATATGATAAGACGGACGAAAAACATTATTTAACGACACACAGCAGTCAGGGAAGTGCACTCATCTTTCAAAAAATAATGTCGCAAGCTTTACAGAATCAAGCGGCCCAATCTTTTAAAGCTCAAGATATCGGACCGCTAATAGCTGAACAAGAGGCACTTATAGCTGAGCAACAGGAAAGGGAAGAAGAGGAGAAAAGGAGACAATATTGGATTGATAAAGGAAATGAGATTCGGGAAGGTTTGAATAAATGGAGGGACTGGGAGGTTCCATGGTGATTCTCAGATAAGGGAAGTATGGCACATGCTCATTAAATAAAATTAACAAACTGAGACTGTCAATCATTTGACAGTCTCAGTTTGTCGGCGAAAGGGAGCGGATTTCTGAAATCAACTGAATAATTTATAAGAATAAACTGTAGGCAAACTGCTTTTGCTCCAAAAGGAGGTTCGCAATTTTAAAGGGAGAAACTTGGTTATCCTTCATGTTTTTTTATTTGTTTATACAGATGAAGCCCTCATTGAAGAAATTTGCGAGACTCCTGCCGAATAACTGGCTAGCCGAGACCCCACAGACGCTTGCGTCGAGGAGGCTTGGCAGACAGTCGGCGGAAAGGGAGCGGATTTCTGAAATCTATACGTTGTTAAAATAAAAAAACTGCAGGCAAACTCGCGTTTGGCTACAGTTTTTCATCATTTTAAAAAATTAGATTTGCTATTATGCTGATTACGACGATTGCGCCAATCACCATTAAAATGGTTCTCATTTCTATACACCCTCTTCATGAAGTAGTCGGAATCATTTAAATATTAACGGTTTGGTTCGATTGGAAACCGAAAGCACTTTCATCATTTTCTTCACAAATAGCCTGTACTTTTTCTAGCATGGCATGTACATTCTCGCCTTCAAGGATGACTTTCATGGTTGCACACTCTTGAAGAATGAGCACAAAGGATACGAAAGTCGAAAGTTTCTTGGCATCGACCAATTTATGGTTACAGATAAAATATATATTCCCTTTAAACTCTTTTGTTACTTGATATAGGTTCATGATTTGTCGCATGGATAATCTTTTATTTGTTTTAATGTCAGAAGAAATCACTTTATTCATGTCGTTTGCTCCTTTTGTTTTTATACTTTTGAAAAGCATAATCAAGATGTCAATTTGGCTACAACTTTTTAAAAAATGAACAAGTATGTTTGTTTTTTTATGTAATTGTTAGCGGGTCATGTTGTATATTTACCCGGGTAAAAGATTTTGAAACCTATTTGAAAATTCCTATTTTTGAAGGGAGAAGGAAAAATGCTCACACTTATAAAAAATGGGGAGCTTTATGGTCCGGAATATATGGGCCAAAAAGATATCCTCTTGGTTGGAAAGCAAATTGGCTTCATCGAGGACAAGATTGATGTACCTGCCAATTTCGTTGAATTCGAAGTGATTGATGCGAGTGGCCAAATCGTGGCTCCGGGTTTTATAGATGCTCACGTACATATTATCGGCGGAGGCGGGGAAGGGGGCTTTAAAACGAGGACTCCTGAAATCCAATTAACAGATGCCACTTTAGCGGGTATAACGACATTGGTAGGGGTAATCGGAACGGATGGAACGACTAGGACGATGCCAGCACTGCTTGCTAAAGCGAGAGCGCTTGAAGAAGAAGGAATTAGCTGCTTCGTTCAGACGGGTTCCTATCAAGTTCCAGTCAAGACGTTAACCGGCAAGATCGAAGACGATTTGATTCTTGTGGATAAAATTATCGGTGTTGGCGAAATAGCCATTGCCGATCATCGTTCCTCGCAGCCGACTGCAGCTGAACTGGCTAAACTGGCCTCCCAGGCGCGTAATGGAGGTCTGCTGTCCGGGAAAAGCGGTGTCGTCAACATTCATGTCGGCGACAGTCTAGATCATTTGCATGTAATTGAGGAAGTTGTCGAGACAACGGAAATACCGATCACTCAGTTCTACCCTACACATATAAACCGAAATCCGCATTTATTCAATGCAGGGGTGGAATATGCAAAAAAAGGGGGTTATATCGATTTTACGACAAGTACGATCGAGAAGTTCCTTGAAGAAGGAGAGGTCAAAGCAAGTACAGCAATAAAAAGGGCACTGGAAGAAGGCGTTGAAATCGGGCAGATCACCATAACTTCAGATGGACAAGCCAGCCTGCCTGACTTCGATGGAAGCGGCAACCTGCGCGGTTTGAACATTGGTACATGCATGTCCTTATATGATTGTGTTGTCGATGCCGTCCTCGAGGATGGAGTGACAATTGCCGATGCCATACGGGTTGCGACGGCAAACCCGGCAAACATTTTAAAACTTTCTGCAAAGGGACAGCTTGCGGTAGGTAAGGACGCCGATATCATCATTATGAATAAACAAACTTTAGAAATAAAATGTGTAATCGCGATGGGGCAGGTCATGGTCAAGGATGGTCAAGCAGTCGTGAAAGGAACATTTGAAAAATAGAGCTTTCTAATTTTGTTGGCAGGGCATTCCGCGAATGGATTGCGGTTATACCACGAGCTATTTCCGGTGCGTGTCATAGCCCCCATCAATCATGAAATGTAAAAAGACCCATAATTATATAATGGGTCTCAGTTTGTCGACAAAGGGGTTCGATTGATCTAATCCCAAACCATTATTTTAAAAGTAAACTTGGATTTATGAAACTCTCATTGGATTGAAGGAATTTGCGATATCTCCTGCAGGGAATAGTTGGCTAGCCGAGACCCCGGAGACGTTTACTTTGATGAGGCTTGGCAGACAGTAGGCGGAAAGGAAGCGGATTACTGAAATCAATTGGAACGTTTTTATTAGAAAAAACTGCAGGCTGTTCTATCCCGAAGCATGACTTTAAATAAGATTCTAGGACTGTCCTTAAAGGTTTTTTCCTGTAATCCTCATTGAATTGAAGAAATTTGCGACACTCCTGCCGAATAGCTGGCTAGCCGAGACCCCACAGCCGCTAACGGCGAGGAGGCTTGGCAGACAGTCGGCGGAAAGGGAGCGGATTTCTGAAATCAACTGGAATTTTTAAAAGGAAAAAAACTGCAGGCAAACTGGCTTTTCTTCGAGTTTGTCTACAGTCTAAGACCCATTTATTATATAATGGGTCTTTTTTTGTGCTGGATACTTTTTGGATAGGTTTTGAATCGACCGAGCATCTCAACAATTTGTAGGTAATCAATATGAAATTTCCCCACTAAAGGTTCTCGTTTTCAAAATGAAGGTGAGGTATCAGAAAACATATTCTAAATAAAGGTAATATGCGAAAAATTCATTCTATTTAACATATTATTAAAAACTTGGATGTATTATCCTTTTATATAAGGAAATGTAGTTTATGAAACAGCATTTAATCACAGACATAAAGACCGATAAAACATTTTGGGCTGTTATTTCATGACTGTTCAAAACCTTGGTAAGTTTGCGAAACAAATCTATCTTAAGGGGAGAAATGAAATGGAAAAGACGGGAAACCCAATAATGAAAGCGCATTCAGGCGGAACTGAGCCGGAAATGTTTCAAGTATTGACTCCTGATGGTGAAATCATTGAAGCGATTGATGGAAAAATCGATAAATCACTTATGTTAAAGATGTATGAGAGCATGCTTCTGCTCAGAACATTTGACCGAAAATCAATTAATCTCCAGCGCCAAGGCAGGATTGGAACATATGCACCTTTCGAAGGACAGGAAGCATCACAGGTAGGGAGCGCTTTAGCGTTGTCGGCTGGGGATTGGATGTTTCCCACATACCGTGATCATGGAGCGGCAATCATTCATGGGCAGGAATTATACCGTGTTTTCCTATACTGGATGGCGCATTTTGACGGCTCAATTTGTCCAGAAGGAAAAAGGATTTTGCCACCAAGTGTTCCTATTGCCACTCAAATGGTTCATGCGGTTGGAACGGCTTGGGCAAGTAAGATCAAAGGTGAAAAGAATGTTAGCATTGCTTATTTTGGTGATGGAGCCACTTCTGAAGGTGACTTTCATGAGGCACTGAATTTTGCTGGCGTTCATAAAACCCCGACAATCTTTTTCTGCCAAAATAATGGCTACGCAATCAGTGTGCCTTTTGAAAAGCAATCGGCATCCAAAACGATATCCCAGCGGGCTGTTGCTTATGACATCCATGGGGTGCGGGTGGATGGAAATGATATTTTTGCAGTATGGCTGACTGTAAAGGAGGCTGTCGAAAGAGCGCTTAAAGGGGAAGGACCTACATTAATCGAAGCCATTACCTTTCGCTATGGCGCCCATACTACTGCAGACAATCCGAACATTTATCGCGATCAGGACGAAATTTCAACGTTCTGGAGGGAAAACCGCGATCCCATTACACGTCTTAGAAAGTATTTGAATAAAGAGGGTCATTGGAATGACGAGCAGGAGGAATTGGTGTTAAAACAATTCAACGAACTGATCGATGCACACCTTCAAAGAGCCGAAGGGTATCCAAAATCCGACCCGCTCGAAATGTTTAACCATGTATATGCCGAGGAGTCATGGCATCTAAAGGAACAGAAGCAGGAATTGAACCAAATCTTAAGGAAAGGCGGGAAGAAATAATGGGCAAAAATTTAACGATGCTCCAGGCTATTACGGAAGCGCTCGACCAAATGCTGGGCCATGATGATCGCGTGATGATCTTGGGTGAGGATATTGGAGTGAATGGCGGGGTTTTTCGATCGACGGAAGGGCTTTATGAGAAGTATGGAAAAGATCGAGTTGTGGATACGCCATTAGCTGAATCCGGAATCATCGGCTCTGCGATAGGTTTAGCCCTTAACGGAATGCTGCCCATAGTGGAGATCCAGTTTCTCGCCTTTATTTATCCGGGATTCGAGCAACTCGTTTCCCACGCTGCCCGTATGAGGTATCGTACTCGTGGGCAATTTGGGGTGCCACTCGTAATCCGTACGCCATATGGTGCCGGTATCAGGGGTCCTGAACTTCATTCCGAAAGTGTCGAAACCTTCTTTGCCCATACTCCGGGTTTAAAGGTGGTTGCACCAAGTAATCCATATGACGCAAAAGGGCTGCTCATTTCAGCGCTCGAAGATCCAGATCCGGTGATTTTTTTGGAACCGACTAAATTGTATCGGGCTTTTAAGGAAGAAGTTCCCGACGAAATGTACCGAATACCAATCGGTCAAGCAAAAGTGGTCCAGGAGGGAAGCGACCTGACCATTTTTGCATGGGGGGCCATGTTAAGGGAGGCATTGAATGCCGCTAAAAAGATTGAAGCGGAAAAAGGCTGGAAGTGTGAAGTGGTCGATCTACGAACATTATACCCTCTGGATAGGGATACGATCGTGCAATCCATTAAAAAGACAGGTCGTGCATTAATCGTCCATGAAGCCCATAAGACTGCCGGATTAGGTGCCGAGATCATCTCCATTATTAATGATGAAGCTCTTATTTACCTGAAAGCGCCGATTAAGCGTGTAACAGGATTTGATGTACCGGTTCCGCCGTTTACGATAGAAGATCATTATTTACCGACTGTGGACCGTGTAAAACAAGGTATAGTCGAAACGATATCATTTTAATTGTGGTTTTAAGGGAGAAGGAGGATGACGCATGATGGAATTTAAACTTCCTGATGTAGGGGAAGGGATGCATGAAGGGGAAATTATCCAATGGCTCATCAAAGAAGGGGATGCGGTAAAACAGGATCAACCGATTGTTGAGGTGCAAACGGATAAAGTCAATGCGGAATTGACTGCTCCCGCACCGGGAGTGGTCAAGAAAATATTTTTTTCCGAAGGGGATATCGTGGAAGTGGGAACCACAATATTCACAATTCAGGAAGAGAACGATATTTCAGTTCCGGATGCAGGCATTATTGAAGAAGAAAACCAAGTCGTGCAATCTGACGATGTAAAAGTGAATCCAGAGCATATTACGACTAAACAGCATCATGAGGCAGTGCGTGCGTTGGCAACGCCATTCGTGCGTCAAATGGCGAGGGAAATGAAGGTTGATATCGAGAAGGTTAAAGGCACGGGTCCGGCTGGGCGAATTACCGAAAGTGACGTGAAGCAGTTTAAAGAAAATAACTCGATTATACGTGAAAATGCCAAACACGATAATGACAAGATTGTTCAAGATACGATGAAGGATGCCATCCAGGCAAAAGGAGTGGGAAATGAGCGGGAAGAGCGGATTCCGCTTAAAGGCATTCGTAAAAAAATCGCTGAACATATGGTAAAGTCGGTTTCGACCATTCCTCATGTAACCCATGTAGATGAATTGGAAATGGACCGATTGAAGGAATTTAAAAATCAATTAAAGGAGTACTCCGATGATAAGGATATTAAATTGACCTTTTTGCCATTTTTCGTTAAAGCCATTGTCATCGCCTTAAAGGAGTTCAAAACATTAAACGCTTCAATTGATGAAGGAACCAATGAAATCATCCTGAAAAATTATTATCATATTGGGATTGCAACGAATACAAAAGAGGGTCTCATTGTTCCAGTCATAAAACATGCCGATCAAAAAACCATTTTCCAACTGGCTGATGAAATCAGGCAATTGGCGGCACAAGCCCGTGAAGGAAAGTTGAGCATAGATCAAATCACAGGCAGTACATTTACCATAAGCAATGTTGGACCGATCGGAGGGATGCACGCGACCCCGATCATTAACTATCCGGAAGCGGCCATATTAGCTTTGCATAAAATGGAACATCGTATGGTCGTTCGCGATTTGGAAGGTGTTATCCGTTTAATGATGAATATGTCTCTTTCTTTCGATCATCGTTTGATTGACGGGGTAACAGCGGTGCAGTTTACCAATAGAATCAAGGAATTACTGGAAAATCCAATTCGTTTAGTTGTGGAGATGAGATAAATGGTAGTTGGGGAAGTTGCTGTAGAGACGGATGTTGTCATCATGGGAGGAGGTCCGGGGGGATATGCTGCGGCTATCCGTCTCGGCCAGTTAGGAAAATCGGTCGTGCTTGTTGAAAAGGATAAGCTGGGCGGGGTTTGCCTTAATCGGGGCTGTATACCTTCAAAGGCATTGATTCACGCAGCTGATCAATACCAAAGGCTTAACGATTTAGGGAAAATGGGAATCCGGCTGTCTCAGGAAAGAACCACTATGGACTTGGGAGTTTGGCAGGATTGGAAAGCGGGCATCACATCTCAGTTGGGGCAAGGTATTGCCCATTTGTGTAAGGAAAATGGAGTGACGGTGGTTAAAGGTCAAGCAACCTTTTTATCTGATGACCGCATTGGAGTCGAAACCGATGGCGATTTTGAAACCTATAAGTTTGAACAGGCAATTATTGCGACGGGGTCCAGGCCTTTCATTCCATCCTTCATTAAAGTCGATGGAGAATATATATTGGATTCGACCTCATCTTTGCAGCTGCAGGAAGTTCCATCAAGCTTGTCGATCATTGGCGGTGGATATATCGGAATCGAATTGGGTATGGCATTTGCAAAGCTAGGTACTAAAGTGTCCATCATTGAAATGGCCAATCGCATACTCCCCCAAGTTGCTGAAAACCTGGTAAAGGAAGTCATCCGGAATGCCAAGAAGCTTGGGATGAATATCAAAACATCCTCAAGGGTAGAAAAGGCGACTGTATTGGATGGCCATGTACATCTTCATGTGTCCTCGAAAGAACAGGGGACGGAAGTGGTCGTGAGCGAAAAGACCCTGGTTACAATTGGCAGGATGCCTAACACTGAAGAAATCGGCCTGAATCGGGCTGGAGTGACGGTTGGTGAAAAAGGCCATATAGCAGTTGATATGGAATGCCGTACAAATGTGCCGCACATCTTTGCCATCGGTGACACTACACCTGGTCCAGCTCTTGCCCATCGAGCCTCCAAACAGGGAATCGTGGCAGCTGAAGTGATAGGGGGGTTGCCAAGTGCCGTTGACTCACCTTATGTTCCCTATGTAATCTTCTCGGAACCACAAATAGCTGGTGTTGGTTTAAGCCGTGAAGAAGCTGAACAACAGGGATACAGCGTCAAGAGCGGCAAATTTCCGTTCAGTGCCAACGGAAGAGCGCTTGCAACGAATGAAACGGAAGGATTTGCTGAAGTGATCGTGGATGCTAATAGCCACATATTGCTCGGAATGCATATGGTAGGTGCCGATGCTTCCAACCTTATAGGTGAAGGGGTCCTTGCCCTTGAGCTGGCGGCTCGGGTCGAGGATATAGCCCTCAGCATGCATCCTCATCCAACTTTGACCGAGGGGTGGATGGAAGCGGCTGAGGCAGTTTTGGGACATGCGATTCACATCGTAAATAAATAGGAAAAAGTAAAGTCATGGGGATTGCCAATGTAGTCCCCGATTAGAGTGTTTTATTTTAATGGAGTCAGAAACCTGTCATTGGTCCCCGAAAGGCAAGGCTATCAGCAGCAAATTCACTCCATTTCGAAAATCTGGCCCGGCGTTTGACCAAACAGGAGCCGTATTAGCCTGCGATGATTCCTCTTGTAAAACTAACGGCATATTGATATCATTTTTACTTTGGGGAAGTATGAGAAAAGTTTTCAAGAAGGCTTTGCATCCTTCCACTCCTAAACCATAACGGTTGATGAGATAACTTATCCATTCGCCATTCAACGATTGAAATGGTTTTGATTTTTTATATGTGAAAATTATGGAATGAAGGAGGCAGTTGTAATGGATTCAAATGGCGGGTCACTGCAAAAGAAATTATTGCCGCGACATATTAGCATGATGGCAATGGGAGGGGCAATAGGTACTGGGATTTTTAAAGGAAGTGCCGAAACCATATCGTTAGCAGGGCCAGGAGTCATATTCACTTATATTTTTGCAGGATTATTATTGCTTGTAGTCATGGGTGCTATAGCAGAAATGGCAATTGTCTATCCAAATACGAATATGAAAGGTTTCGTTCAGAAGGCATTCGGTAAGCGCTTTTCCTTCATCGTAGGCTGGATGTATTGTTTCATGTGGCTGTCCGTATGTGTCATTGAGGTAGTGGTGGCAGGAAGCTTCTTGCAGTATTGGCTCCCAGCAATCCCGCTATGGATATTAAGTTTAGGGTGTACGGCTTTCATCATTGGGATTAACATGATGAATGTCAAAAATTATGGTGAATTTGAATTTTGGTTTGCTGGCATTAAAATTACCATGATCATCGTATTCATCATATTGGGAGTCTGTATTTTATTTGGAGTCATCCCAAGCGGCGGATCTAATTATCTGCAAAACTTCACAGGGCATGGAGGATTTTTCCCAAATGGGTGGATGTCCATCTTTTCGGCATTACTGATCGTCATGTTCTCGTATGGCGGTTCCGAGTTAATAGGGGTGACGGTAACGGAAGCAAAGGATGCGGAACGCATTTTACCGAAGGTCATTAAAAACTATATTTGGAGAGTCGTATTATTTTTCACCTTACCAATACTTGTAATCTGCGGTTTGATTCCGTGGAACGAAATTAGCGACCAGGCAAGTCCGTTTGTACAAGTTTTGTCAATGTCAGGTTTTCAGGGGTCTGCACATATCATGAATTTCATTTTGATTACGGCCGTCTTATCTGCTGCTAACTCTGGAATATATGGGTGTACTCGGATGCTGCATTCTTTAGCTGCAGAAGGGGAAGCTCCCAAGTCGTTCTCTTATGTATCAAAAAATGGCGTTCCCTTGTATAGTTTGATATTAAGTGCATTTGTATTGGTCGTCGGCTCCATGATTACTTTCGTTGCACAGGACAAGGCATTTACTTTATTAATGGCGTTTCCGGGTTTTGTAGTATCACTTGTATGGATCAGCATCTGTTTAGCGCAGCTAAAACTTCGCAATTCATATCCCAAAGCTCCGAGTTTTAAATTGTGGGGCTTTCCATATGTAACCTTGTTTGCCGTAATCACCTTAAGCATCATTTGTGTCACGTTCGTGTTCAGTGAACAGAATCGGATCAGTATCATTGCTTGCCTGATTGTATTGGCTGCATTAATCTCGATTTCGATTTTTAAATTTAAAAGTGTGGATGAACAGGAAACACCTATTATAGAAAAGGATATTGCTAAATAAATCCACGTAAAAGATACGGCATGGGCAAAGGCGTCCATGTCGTATCTTTCATTAATAATCATCGATATACTGTAACTTCATTTCAATCGGTCATGAACCAGATGTTTTATTGATTATATGTTGCAAGGATGCTATGAATCTCTCGTTTTCAAGCGGAGTGCCGATGGTCACGCGGATAGTATTATCATAGCCTAGCAAATGACCGGAACGGATGATGACACCTTGAATTAATAATTTCTCAAAAATATCCCTGCCAGGCTGGTTCAGTTTGACCATCAAGAAGTTGGCATGTGAAGGGAAGAATGTTAAACCCATCTTGCTTAGTTCGTTTTCTAAATATCTTCTTCCTTCCCCATTCTTACGAACACAATTCTCAACAAATGGATGGTCATCGAGGGAAGCGAATGCCGCAGCCTGTGCTAAACGATTGGTATTGAAGGGTTCCTTCACTTTAACTAGCTCTTGGATGATGGAAGCATCCATTAAACCGTATCCAATCCTTAATGCAGCAAGGCCATAAATCTTTGAAAAAGTGCGTAAGATAACCAGATTTGAATGCATATTTAGAAGTGGCAAGGTCTTTAAATATTCTGCATCATCGACATATTCATAGTATGCTTCATCAACGATCAGTAAAATATGTTTCGGCACCTTCTCGATAAAAGAGCGCAACTTTTCTTTTTGAACGATTGTTCCTGTTGGATTATTGGGATTACAGATAAATATCATTCTTGTTTTTTCCGTTATGGCCTCATACATGCCCTGCAGGTCATGTACACCATTAATAAGTGGTATCTTTACAGGTGTCCCGCCGTCAATCAATACATTCGTTTCATACCGTGGAAATGTCACATCAGCCATGATGACTTCATCATTTTGTTGGATATAGGTTCTTGTTAACAAACGTATCACTTCATCAGATCCATTGCCCAATATGATATGATCTTTATTGATATTCAATTTCCTTGCCAGCTTTTCAGCTAATGACGGGGCCATACCTTCAGGATAAAAGGAGGTTTGCTCCATTTCGGTAAGCATGGCTTCTTTTGCTAGAGTTGAGCAACCGAATGGATTCTCATTGGATGCCAATTTAACGATCGTTTCAAGACCGAGCTCACGTTGCACTTCTTCAATTGGCTTGCCGGAAACATATGGGCTAATGCTTTCGATGTTTTGCCGAACCGGGATTTTCGTAAAGGTCAATGCAGGTTCCTCCCTTTGGTAAATTCTGAATTTTCTTTTTCTATTTGATTATTTTAATGATAGAATATTAACTGGTAAAATTACATACAAAAATGAATGTGTTTTTCGCTATCCATACAACATTTTAAAGAAATATAAGCTTATATTCCTTCATTATGAAAGGCGGTTGCTTCATGGATGAAATAGATGTCAGTTTACTGGAACTTTTACAAAGAGATGGACGCATTACGATTAGTGAACTATCGAAGAAATTGGCGCTCAGTCGACCTAGCATCTCTGAACGTATGTATCGCCTGCAAGAAAAGGGGATCATTGAGGGGTTCAGTGCAAGGGTTTCACCTCTGGCAATAGGAAGGGGTGTACTTGTGTTCATCCAGGTGAGTGAACTTAAGGTTCCTGTTTCCGATTTTGAGCAATTGGTGAAAAATGATTTAGACATTATCGAGTGCCATCGTGTAACAGGAACGGTTGGATATTTTTTGAAAGCGGCTTTAGCTGATATGGACAGCATGAGATTACTGATAGATCGATTAATACCCTATGGACATCTGAATACATCCGTGGTTTTGACATCCCCGGTACCTTCCCGTGCCATTCTTCCAAGGATTAATGAAATGGAGGATCATGGGGCGAAATCCTAGGTGATAATTCAGCGGAAATGGATTCGGTGACCGGTCAAACTAGAAAGTAGGTTTTTTACAGAAAGGAACGAGGCGCGGCGCCTGTTCCTTTTTTGGTGTTATTGTAAATCCATCAATGCCCCGAAATATTGCTGGGCGGTTGTAAAACAAATGAATGCCAATAGTTCAGAAATCTCTTCATCACTGAATGCCTCCTTCAACACGTGGAAAAACTTTTCCTCTGTTTTTTCACGTTGCAAGAGGAATACTTCCGCAAAGGCGATTGCATAGCTTTCTTTCATATCTTCCGGCTTTAATGGAATTCCTTTTGCCTGACAGTATGAGCAGCCATTACCGTAGGCCAGCACCCTTCTGACGTTTTCCTTTAACTTTTTCGAAAGTTTCCCATCTGCAGATATGCAATCTGAGAGGTCCGACCATTTATTCGAAATCTCTTCAGAATGAAATAATCTTTGAAATGGACTGGATCCCTGCGATGATTTTTTTATTCTTGTCATATACATCTCCCCTTTGAGATAATCTTAATATAAAAAACCAGGAATATTAATTCCGTTTGTAAAGCTTTCCGGATGAATAATGAATAAATGTAAAGAAAAGAAGGGGAATAATAATAAAATGAAAATAGATGAAAAAGACCGGAGCATCCTTGCTGAATTAACGCTGAATAGCCGAATATCCATGAGGGAATTGGCAAAGAAAGTAAACCTCTCAGCCCCCACCGTTGCCGAGAGGGTACGGCAAATGGAGTCGTTCGGCATCATTAAAGGGTATGTTGCCGAGATTGATCAAAAAAAAATCGGCTTTCCGATTGAGTGCATCGTGGAAGCAACGATAAAAAATGGCGAATATGAGAAATTCAAAAAGTATATTTCCAAGGAGCCGAATGTCGACTTTTGTTATCGAATTGCCGGGCAGGCTTGCTTTATGCTGAAAATCCACAGTGAAAGCCTTGAAGAAGTGGAGGAATTCATCAATCGGACCATTCCTTTTGCGGCAACCGTTACCCATGTGATCCTTTCACAGGTGGAGCGGGAACTGGAATGAGTATGTGTGCAGCGCCTGGATACTTCCAGGTGTTTTTTTTGTGATCAATGCTTTCTGTGATTCAAGAAAGAATAAGCTGATGGAATAAGGGGTACATGTAATAACGATGAACATGGATTCTAATCAGAAAAGATGGGGTGAGGTATCATGGAGGGAACGAACGACTATAAACCTGAACTAGCCAGAGAAGCAGTTAATGTGATTGAAAATGTAGCTGGAAAACATCCTGGTTATCGGCGTGCACATGCAAGGGGGTATGTTTATGAGGGGGTTTTTACCCCAAACGGGAAAGCGTCCCCATTAACGGTGGCTTCGCATCTTCAGGGTGAAGCCGTGCCGGCGATCATTCGGTTTTCAAATAGCTCGCCGATTCCAAGCCATCCTGATGCCATTTCCCCTGTAAAGGGCATGGCCGTCAAGTTTCAATTGCCGAATGGAGAGGTGTCAGATCTTATTACTGTGACCATTCCGTTATTCTTCGCGAAAACACCGGAAGCGTTTGTAGATATTGCTGGTTTTTTCAAATCTGCCAAAGAAGGTTTCCCCAATCTGAAAGAGCTTGCAAAAATCCTGTGGAAATACCCTGAAAGCAGGGCAAGCCTGCAAATGCTTAAAGAAATGCGTTCTCCAGCCAGTTTTTCAACATGTCAATATTACTCCATTCATGCATTCTATTTCATTAATGCGGAAGGAAGGCGGCAGGCCATCAAGTACGAGTGGGTACCTGATGCCGGCCTTAGTATGCTAGATAAAAAGGATTTGGCCAAGCATTCGCCAGAGTATCTGAATGAAGAAATGGAAGAGAGGCTCAAGCGAGGTCCGGTGGGCTTTAAATTGAACATACAAATAGGAGGGGAAGATGACCCGACTGACGATCCAACCACAGCTTGGTCGGAAGATAAACAGGTAATCACGATTGGGCATTTAATGATCACCAAAAAATCGGATGTGCTTAAAGATACTTTAATGTTTGATCCAACCAATATTCCTGAAGGAATCGAGTGCTCGGAAGACCGAATCTTGCATTTTCGCCATAGCGCGTATGCCGTTTCATATGAACGTCGGATAAATAACCAATGAATGATCAAAAAAAGGGAACCCCTGGGGTTCCCTTCAGACTGTCAAGCCAAAAAGGATTATAGTAAAAGGAAAAGTCTTGTTTTAATTTCATGGTTCGGGATCGTCAAAAGGGTTTCTATCTAAATATTAAAACAAAGTTGATTGGAACGGATTCGAGACTCCTGCGGAAAGGAAATCAAAGTTTCGTGAAGTTTACATTTTTCCGGACCTGAAAATGGTGTAGAGCATAAGTAAGAACATCAGGGTTGCAACGACAAATCCAATCTCGATAACCGGTATTTTCCATAGGATCAAGGTTTCCCCACCTATTGCAGAGCCGATAATGAGACCAACCATTATTATGCTGAATGCTAGCAGGATAATACTGAACGACAGCCGGTTCGAGATTTGATCAAGCTTATGTAAAAAAACTTGAAGTTCGGGAATGTTGATATCGAGCCGCAATTTCCCTTTTTTAATGATACCTGTCACTTCCTTGATATCCTTGGGAAGTTCGGCAATGGCTTCAGCAGACTCAATGAATTGATTCCATGCGTTTTTCGCAATGTTTTTTGGGTTGTAGCGTTCCTTAAAAAGCCTTTCACCAAAAGGTTCAGCTGCCTTCATGATGCTGAAATTCGGATCTAACCCTTCGACAATGGCCTCCATCGTAAGCAGAGCCTTGCCGAGCATCGTGAATTCGGGAGGGATTTGGACTTGATGCCGATTGGCAACCGTGAACAGGTCATTGACTGCTCCGCCTAAGCTGATTTGGCTCAATGGGATATCATAATATTTATTTCGCAGTTCATCAATATCCCCCCTTAATGGGGCCATATCGATTTCATCCGTCAGGAGGCCCATATCTGAAAGCGTCTTGATCAATCCATTGGTGCTTCCGCGTTTCAGATTGATGACAAGCGAGGCGAACTGATACTTCGTTTCTTCCTCCAGACGTCCCACCATTCCGAAATCCATGAGTGCGACGACATTTCCTGGCAAAATGATGATATTGCCAGGGTGGGGATCGCCGTGGTAAAAGCCATCGATCAATATTTGCTGAAGCATGGAGTTAGCTAATCTTTCCGCGATCTTCCGGCGATCATAACCTTCATCATCAAGCCGTTTATAATGATTGATCTTAATTCCTTGAATGAAATCCATCGTCAGGACCCTTTTTGTGGAAAACTCCCAATGGATCCTTGGTACCTTAAACCCTTGATCATCGATGAATTGCTTGGCAATTCTTTCCCCGTTTCGACCCTCGTAGTTATAATCGAGTTCTGCGCGGAGTGATTTAGCGAATTCATCAATCATTTTTCTGATTTGATAGCGTCTTGCCCAAGATATGCGAGCTTCCATAAGCCTTGCCAAATCATCGAGAATTTCCAAATCCGTTTCCACTGTCGGCAGAATATCGGGCCGCTGCACTTTGATTGCTACGACTTCCTGTGACGGAAGCCGTGCCGTATGGACCTGTCCAATCGAAGCGGTTGCCAGAGGGGTTTCATTAAATTCAAGAAAAATGTTTTCCAAAGAATCACCCAATTCGGCTTCGACAATTTTGCGAACCCTATCAAATGGAAAGGGGGTCACCTGGTCCTGCAGCTTTTCAAGTTCGCGGACGATCTCGTCAGGAACGAAATCACGCCTCGTACTTGCAATCTGACCAAGTTTAATGAATGTAGGTCCCAAGCTTTGTAATATCGTATGCAGCCGCTCTCCGATTGAGCGGAGGTTCAGGTTTTCATCGGGTTGGAGTTTCGATTCCGCTTTGCTCTCGGATAATCCCAGGCGATAGATGAAGTAACCGAAACCATTTTTCAAGAAGGCATTAATGATTTCTTGGTAACGATGTGCGTGTTTCAGTCGCTTGCGAAACATTCAAGTACCTCCTGTCACGATTGTAAGTCTTGGTTCTGTTTCTCCAAAATTACGATACGGCGCTCCAATTCCTGAACTTCCTCTTTAGTTGCCAAGTTTAAGCCATTGAGCGCTTGATTGACTTTGGCCTTGACGGAATCATCCAGCTGCTTTTGGGCTTGTTCCCCTTTTTCGACCCATTGCTTAATAAGGACCCTGGAGTCTTCTTTGCTGATATCGCCTTTTTTGACAAGAGAGTCCACTGCTTTTTCAATTTGCTCTTTTGTAGCAGCGGCAGCACCTAATCCTAAAGAAAACACATTTTTTAATAAGTCCATTTTTACATTCCTCCAATATAAATTTTTACACTGTAAGAAAGATAATGACGGATGCCTTTCACCGTGGTTCATTCTTGTTGTTACTATCTATCATACATTACTTTAGGGCAGCTAGAAAAATATAAGGGTCCTGCTGATTATTGATGATAGGAAATTGTTTGAAGTGAAGCGAATTGGATATTATGATAGGGACAAATCTGTGAAAGTGAGGATGAAATAATGGGTTTCAAAAATAAAACGGTGATTGTAACAGGCGCTTCGAATGGTATAGGGAGAGGCGTGGCAAAGGGATATGCAGAAAGCGGCGCTTCAGTCGTTCTCGCAGATTTGGACGAGCGGGAAGGTCTTCTGTATGTGGAAGAGCTCAAAAGTAACGGTCATGAAGCCATGTTCGTCAAAACGGATGTACGCAAGGAAGCTGACATTCAACATTTGATGGATGTAACTCTAAAAACATATAAGACCATTGATATATTAATCAATAATGCAGGTAAGGCATTATTCAAATCGCTTTATGATCTGACGATTGAGGAATGGGACGATATGACGAATACGAATTTGCGCAGTGTTTTCCTTTGTTCACGGGCCGTGGCAGAAGCGATGCGGAAAAATGAAAAGGGAGGTGCAATCATCAATTTAGCATCAACCAGAGCGAAGATGTCTGAGCCGGATTCGGAATCATATGCAGCGACAAAAGGAGGGATCAAAGCACTGACACATGCACTTGCCGCTTCTTTAGGCAAAGAGAATATTACGGTCAATTCGATTTCTCCGGGGTGGATTGAAACGGGAGATTATGAATCGCTGAGGGATAAAGATCACCAGCAGCATTTTTCCAATCGGGTTGGCAAACCGGAAGATATTGCAAGGGCCTGTCTTTATTTGACGGCAACGGAAAATGATTTCGTTACGGGTGCGGATCTTATCATCGATGGAGGCATGACAAGAAAAATGATGTACGAGGAGTGACCTCATTTTTTTCGATAAAGATATTGCAGTTCAGTCCCGAGCTCACGGTTGAGCAGCTGTTCCATTTCTTCAAGCTCTTTTATGCCGATAGGGGGATCGGCAGCTGTCCAGTGAATGGTATAAACAAAATAGTAATCTCTTATTTTTCGGAAAATAACAGGCGAATTCGGGAATTGATCAAAAATTGCCCTGATATTATAGCCTCTCATGTAGGACCACTTAACAAGCTGCATGTAGCTACCCATCCTTTTCAAAAGAGATCAATGACTGCCATGATGGCAGCCATTGGTCCGGTTCTTATTTATCGTTGAATAAATTGAATAAGCCTCTAGCCACGCTGCCTTCCTCGGATGATCCTCCATTTTGCGGCGCTGCAGCAAATACACGGCTGGCAAGCCGGCTGAATGGCAAAGATTGCACCCAGACGGTTCCGGGTCCTTTTAATGTTGCAAAGAATAAACCTTCGCCTCCGAATAAAGCGGTTTTCACGCCTTTTACAGTTTCAATATTATAATCTACCCCGCTAGTCATTGCCACTAAACATCCTGTATCGACGCGTAAGATTTCTCCTGCTGCCAATTCCTTTCTATGGATCGTGCCGCCGGCATGAACGAAGGTCATTCCATCTCCTTCAAGTTTTTGCATGATGAAGCCTTCACCGCCAAAGAAGCCTGCCCCTATTTTTCTTTGAAACTCAATTCCGACCGAAACTCCTTTTGCTGCCGCCAGGAAAGCGTCTTTTTGACAAATGATTTTCCCTCCTAGCTCGCTTAAATCCATCGGAATGATTTTACCTGGATAAGGCGAGGCGAATGAAACGTGTTTTTTATCTCGTCCTTCATTTGTAAACGCCGTCATGAAAAGACTCTCACCAGTAAGGAGCCGTTTCCCGGCACCGAATAGCTTACCCATCATTCCGCTGTCACCATTCGAAGACCCATCGCCAAAGATGGTTTCCATCTTGATTTGATCTTCCATCATCATTAAACTTCCAGCTTCGGCAATCACCGTTTCTTGAGGATCCAATTCCACTTCAACAAACTGCATGTCATCTCCATATAATTTAAAATCTATTTCATGGTTATTCATTTTCCATTCCTCCTATCAATCTTATTTTCATTGTAAAAGATAAACTCTTAACCTGCCAATATTTTTCAATTTTCCGCCGTAATTTATATATTTTTTGTTTTCACGGGTATATCTAGTAAAATGTAGGAAGAAAAACAGCATGACACTTAAGCTGAAATGAACCTTTTCTTAAGTGTAGGAGGAGACAGCCATGGAGACTTACATATTATCATTGGACCAGGGAACGACAAGTTCCCGGGCCATTTTATTTAATAAAAGCGGGGAAGTTTTGCATATTGCCCAAAAGGAATTTACCCAATATTTTCTAAATCCTGGATGGGTGGAGCATAACGCCAATGAAATTTGGGGTTCCATCCTATCGGTAATCGCTTCCTGTCTATCGGAAATGAATGTAAAGCCTGAACAGATCGCTGGAATTGGCATAACGAATCAACGGGAGACGACCGTTGTATGGGATAAGGAAACAGGTCAGCCGATCCATCATGCCATCGTCTGGCAATCCCGGCAGACAAGCGAAATTTGCACGCAATTGAAGGATGGGGGTCTCGATGACTTATTTTTACAGAAAACCGGTTTGTTGATTGATGCTTATTTTTCCGGTACAAAGGTGAAATGGATTCTCGACCATGTAGATGGGGCACGGGAAAAGGCTGAAAACGGAGACTTATTGTTTGGTACGATCGATACGTGGCTGATATGGAAACTTTCGGGTGGTAAAGCACATGTAACCGATTATTCGAATGCTTCAAGGACGCTGATGTATAACATTCATGACCTGAAGTGGGACGAAGAGCTGCTGGAAATCCTGCAAGTGCCGCAATCGATGCTCCCGGATGTTCGTTCTTCATCGGAGATATACGGGAATACAGCGCCACATCATTTCTTTGGACACGAAATCCCGATTGCCGGAGCAGCGGGAGATCAACAGGCCGCTTTGTTCGGCCAAGAATGCTTTGAAAAAGGAATGGCTAAGAATACGTATGGCACCGGATGCTTTATGCTGATGAATACAGGAGAAAAGGCAGTGAAATCAGAGCATGGCCTTTTGACCACGATTGCATGGGGGCTGAATGGAAAAGTCGAATATGCCTTGGAAGGCAGTATTTTTGTCGCAGGTTCGGCCATACAATGGTTAAGGGATGGGCTGAAACTCTTACATGATCCGAAGGACAGTGAAAAGTATGCTTTGCGGGTCACTTCAGCCGATGGTGTTTATGTAGTTCCCGCATTTGTTGGATTAGGTACCCCTTATTGGGATAGTGATGTCAGGGGAGCTGTATTCGGACTGACAAGGGGGACATCGAAGGAGCATTTCGTCCGGGCAACATTGGAAGCGTTGGCCTACCAGACAAAAGATGTCCTTAAGGCCATGGAAGTCGATTCAGGGATTAACCTAAAGGCATTGAGGGTCGATGGCGGCGTTGTCAAAAACAACTTCTTGATGGAATTTCAAAGCGGCCTCTTGAATGTACCAGTCGAAAGACCGGTTATTAGTGAAACGACAGCGTTAGGCGCAGCGTATTTGGCTGGGCTCGCTGTCGGATATTGGAAAGATCAGGAAGAGATTTCAAAGCTGTGGGCAGTCGATAAGAAATTCGAACCCGGGATGGAGGAACAGGAACGGAAGGATTTATATAATGGCTGGAAAAAGGCAGTTAAGGCGGCTAGGGTTTTTAAATAGAGTAAGTAAGGGTATCAATACAGGAGAGATGAATAACAGAACGTATAAACCTAAAAAAGGGGTGGTAATATGTTAGTTAAGGATTTCATGATAAGGGAAGTCTACGTAGCCCGTCCTGATTTTACATTAAAGGAAATTCTGCGGATCTTAATCGAAAATAAAGTGGGCGGGGTCCCCGTTGTGGATGAACATGATAAGTTATTGGGAATGGTGACGGACGGGGATATCCTTCGTTATTTGACCCCTGCTGAGGAAGCCATCATGGGATATTTCACCTACATTACGGTTCTTCCCGGTGAAGAATTGGATGAAAAGGTTACATCCAAAATGAATGATAAAGTCTCACAAATCATTAAAAATAAAAAGATTACAAAGCTATCCCCCGAGGACCCGTTAGATGAATTGATAAAGGTACTTTCCAAGCATCATTTCAAGAAAATCCCCGTCGTGGACAAAAATGATAAAGTTGTCGGCATCATCAGCAGGGGAGATGCACTTAGGGTCCTTTATAAGGAATTCGTTCAAAAGCTGGAATAAATGTTTACAAAAAAAGGCCTGCTCGTAATCGAGCAGGCCTTTTTTTGTAAACATCATTGAGTGCTTTCTACTGCCTTATCTGCATCAGATTCACCTTTTGCTCTTTTTTCCTTCAATTTAAAGTAGGCGTCCATTACATCCCGCCCGATCCGTTTGTTAATATCATCAGAAGGCTGGCCTTGATACACCCAAGGGACGACGACAGAGAATGCCACTTCCGGATTATTGTGAGGTGCATAACCTACAAGCGTCAGATTGATAGTTGGGACCGGTGCGCTATATTGATCTCTCCGCGGTCCGTCGTAAAAGGCCTCGGCAGTACCCGTTTTTGCTGCCGCACGGTAGGATTTCCCGCCGAAATATTTATATGCCGTCCCGCCTGGCTCCTGGGCAACCTGTCTGAATCCTTCCTGGACACGCTGGATCCAAACGTCTTTCCCGCCTAAATCGTTTAACACTTTGGGGCTCATTGTTTTAAAGACGCTGCCCAATTCATTATGTTCGTTGGATGGATTCCTGATTTCCTTGACCATATGTGGCTCAAGCCTTTTTCCGCCATTTGCAATCGTCGAAACATACTGTGCCAATTGCATTGGGGTATATGTATCAAACTGCCCGATCGATAAATCCAGCAGCAATCCATCTGTCGAATCGACGCCTTTAAATCCGACTGATTCGTTAGGCAGGTCGATGCCGGTACGGACACCCAATCCGAATTGGGCAAAATGATTCCGCATGATCGCATAGGCTTCTCGATTAATTCCTAGCGGCTGATTTGGAACATAATGCCCGCCGCCAATTTTGATTGCCGTCATGAACATATAGACATTCGACGATTTCTTTAACGCGGTGACATCCGTTACATACCCTAAAGGGCTATAAGATTTTTTCTTAATGTTCCCTCCTAAATAAAGTGTTTGGTCGTAAACAGCCGATCCCGGGGAAATGGCTCCAGTCTGAAAGCCCGTGTAGACCGTAGCCCCTTTAACAGATGACCCCATCGTATAGGAGGTCGTAATGTTTCCAAGGGCAAAATCGTTCATTTCGGTCAATCCGGTCTTACTGTTACGGCCGTATTGCCTGCCGGCCATCGTAAGCACCTCGCCTGTATTCGGGTCCATTAAAACGACGAAGGCACGATCCAATAAGTAGGTATTTCCTTTGGCCTTGGATCTGCGTAATTCGCTCTCGATGATTTTTTCAACCTGCTGCTGCAGCTCCATATCAATTGTAAGGATCAAGTCTTTTCCGCTTTGCCCTTCAGTGAGGGTATTCGTTTTGATGACTTCCCCTTTGCTCAGCACATTTTCAATCCGCGTCTTTTGGCCGCGGAGGACATCTTCATATTGTTTTTCGATATAACTTTTTCCGACCCGATCATTCCTGGTATAGTCGCGTGCCAGATAATAGTCGATATTTTCACTGGGGATGCCTTCTTCGGAAGAAGAGACCTTGCCAAGAACCGAGCGGAGGGTTTCGTCGTACTTATAGGTCCTTTCCCAATCCGTCGTTACATCAACGCCTGGCATTTCATCCAAATGTTCACTGACCCTGGCGAATTCCTCAGTGGTGACATCTTTATTCTTCACGATCGACGGTGCGAGGGCATAGCCACTATTGAATTCCCGGAAGATGGCGATCACTTCCAATTCATCCTTGCTGAATTCCTTGATATTCTCATCGGTTACCCGTTCCATTTGAAGCTTGTATAAATCTTTTTGCTCCAGTTTCTTTTCGACTACTTTCTTCTTCTCGGCCTTGGTGATCAAGGCATCGGCTTCTTTCGGATGTTTTAAAATCCAAAAATCCTTTTTATCCGGCAGGGTCACCTTTTTGATATCCTTTTCTATCAAGGTAGCAAGGACCTCTGCCGTCTTCACCATATCGGCCGTTTTCGTATTCGGGTATTTCGTATAAGTGATGGCATTACGCGGCTCATTATCAACGACCGGATTAAAGTTGCGGTCATACATCTTGCCACGGGGAACGGGGGTATTGGCCACATCGTTTTCCGTTCGGTCGACTTCACGGAGGTAATCATCCCCATATACGATTTGGACGATCCCAAGCCGGATTATTAAGCTTGAAAATAAAATGAATATTAAAAAGAACATAAAGTTCAGTCGGAAAGGAATTGGGGTTTTTTTCTTTTTTTCTTTGGCCATCATTAACATTCCTTTCTAGTAATAGTAAAAAATAAGAAAATTCCTATCTCCAATGATATATAAAATTAACTTATTTTTCTATGCTTTATCCGTAAATTTATCTATATTTCCAAAAGATTGTTTTGTAGTTATATAATTCCTAGTAATCTCATAATTGGGAAAATTGATATAAATATAAAGGCCAATGAGTTCGAAGGGGTTTTAATAGATAAGGAGAGGGTGAAGCCCCGCAGCGACAATCATGAGGAGAGATGCATATATGAGTCGCTACTGTGACCAAAGTGCTTGGAATTTGTAAATGAATGAAAAATGACTTTAAACCCTTAGAATCCATTCACAATGACTTAAGTACCATGATAAGCATTAATTTGCTTCATATTTCCTAACGGGAGTTTGAGTCGCGACACTGATGATCTCATTGAAATATCCGCATAGCTCAAGCCATTTTTCAGGGTATATATAGATGAAACGCTCGATCGTTTCTAGAGAGTGAAGCACAAGGCAATCGATTTGCCCCATTTTTTTATTTTGTAAATTGAATAGAAGCTCATGCGGGATGGTGTAATAAGGGTGGAGTTGATACGGATTCAGTATGACCGGGGAAATATTCTTCTCTTCTATATACTTGTCCGTCACAATCTTTTGGATTGCAAAGCTTTCATCCGTATGTAAATCCCCGATTTTGTAATTTGGATTCAATAGTACAATGCCTCTCATTTGATTCACCCATTCTTTTTGCTAACCATTCTTGCCAAATGGGGGATGGGATATTCAAAGTAAGAGGCTTCATGCTAGAAAATGGCTTTCATTCCGTTAAGGGTTTTGAGCTGCTTGACATTTTCGAGCACCTCGTTGGTCAGGTCCGCCTTTTTAATGATCGGTAAGCTTCGTAAATCTTCTATGAAGCTTTCATTCGTGAACCAATCAAAGGAATGGGGAGGAAAGAATAGTTGATCTTCCCATGCATCATGAAGAGTGGGGCTGTAGACTTTATCATCTTTTGAGGTGGATGCATCGGAGGTATATATGCTTCCCCAGTAATCCTCTCTGGAACCCGTGTGGTGAATCTCTTTTGTAAATTGGCCAACACCGCGGAAAACCGCCGGATGCTGAAAAAGAAGCTGATATAAAAATTTCCCCGTTTCAATACGCTGTTTCGGGTCGGCAAAGCGTTCGACGGTAAGGCCTGTCAAGGAATGAAGTCCTTTTTGCTTGTTTGCATAAGGAAAGATCACTTTCATGAAGCCTAAGTATTCCTGAAGCTGAAAATCAAGCCTGCGGAGGATTTCACCATGACGGGTGCGTTTTAATATCCTTTCCTGAAGCATTCTTTGTTCATTGATGATAAGGGCCGTTGTCAAAAGGGGTGAATGGGGCTCTTCGATGAAAGATTCCCAAATCGGGGCCATGAATCTTGAAATGCGGAATACTGGTAAATACCTTCTTAGCGGAAGTTCTTTTTGTTTAGAATGTTCATATAAAAGAAGCTGGGGGAAGGCATCTGCAAATATCGCTGAATTGGCGCGCTCAAGGAACAGGAAAAATTTCTGCCGTTCCTCTCTGTCAAGGAGATGGGTCATGGTTGAACTTTTCAAGTCAGTCATATGGTATCCTCCATTCCTCGAAACCATATGTGCTAAAAAAGCCCAATGTACTTCTGGATTACGATTGTAAAAGGCAAGATATGCTTGTGTTCTTGTGATATTGTTCCGGTTCAAGGCAGCCGTCTCGGTTCGAATGGTTTTTATAAGAGCGGTTTCTTCAGGAAAAAAAGCTTTTGACTCATCAAAAGGCTGAAAGAGCTCTTTTTGTAAACGGGATTTTAGCGTGTCATATCTTTCAGCATCGATGATGGGTTTTGTTTTGGCAGGGTGTTTGCCCATCAGCTTCTGTAAATATTGGGAGAGCATACAATCACCACGAATGTTTTTCGATCATTATATGCAGAGCCGTCAAGAAAGGGGCGTTGCATTTGCAACGCCCCCAAGGTGATGTCATCGGTTATTTTTCTTCTTCTTTTCCCGGTACAATAAAATATAATAAACTATCCAGAAAAGAAACACAGGAATGAAGGATAAAAATCTATATTGGATCGGTACGGCAAATAAGATGAAAATGGCTGATAATAAAAAGGGTACCGCCAGGAGTATATATTTTCTCCATTGCATATGCTGAACCTCCTTAGGTTACGTCATTCTTATAAGAATAAAGGATTATCCATCAATAATCTAGAAAAGTCGCAATTGACAAAGATATGCAAACGTAGTAATCTTTAAGCATAAGTTAAATATTACCATTAATTAATGAAAATGGAGGCGAACGTCATGACTAAATCAGTTAAGCACAGTGATGTCATAATCGAATATCATACGTCCGCCTGCCCTGAGACCTTGTCTTTCTAGACAAGAGATCCGACGTGTTCATTGATCATTTTAAAGCGCAGGTTGTGGAATTTTCGCGGCCTGCGCTTTTATATGTGTATTACGCATCTAAAAAAGCTTCCGCTAATTGGCGGGGGCTTTTTGGCATTTGGGATACAGGTGCATTAGCATCCTTTCCATATAAAAGATAGGAGGAATGTTAAATGAGACAAAAGACATTGGATATCTTATTGCAGCCGGGAGATCCGGAAAGCGGTTAGCGAGTGAAAGGTTTGACCAAAAGGGAGGGGAATTCATGTTTGCGATTTTTAAAAAGCTGTCCTGGTTCTTTAAAGAACAGTGGCAGCGTTACACCTTGGCGATTTTATTTCTATGTCTAGTGAATATCTTGGAGGTCATCCCGCCAAAACTTGTCGGGAATGCCATCGATGATATGAACAATGGCAGCATGACACAGGAAGGGGTCATGAAATACTTTATTTATTTGCTCATGGTACTGATCGGCAGTTACCTATTTGGTTACTTATGGAGTTATTTGTTATTCGGCGGCGGAAACTTGGTCGAACGAAAACTAAGGTCCGGATTTATGGGCCATTTGCTGAAAATGACGCCGAGCTTTTATGAAAAAAACCGTACAGGGGATTTAATGGCAAGGGCAACCAATGATTTAAAGGCAATATCCCTCACAGCTGGTTTCGGGATATTGACCCTCGTTGACGCGGTGCTATTCACCATTACTGTAGTAGTCATGATGGGAGCCACGATCAGCTGGCAGTTGACGATTGCGGCAGTGCTACCGCTTCCGATCATGGCAGTGATGATGCAAATCTATGTAAAGAAAATTTACAAACGTTTTACGGATGCACAAGCAGCCTTTGGCACTTTAAATGACAAGGTCCTGGAATCCATTTCAGGTGTCCGTGTTATCCGCGCCTATGTCCAGGAACGGGAAGATGAAAAGCGGTTTGAGGAAATGACCGAGGATGTATATCGCAAAAATCTAGCCGTGGCAAGAATCGACGCCCTTTTTGATCCGACGATCAGCATTATCATCGGCATCAGTTATTTAATCGGGCTGGGCTATGGGGCTTATCTCGTGTTTCAACAGGCCATAACGCTTGGCGGACTTGTTTCGTTCAATGTGTACCTAGGCATGTTAATCTGGCCGATGATCGCGGTGGGTGAACTGATCAATGTCATGCAAAGGGGAAATGCTTCGCTAGACCGTGTTCAGGATACCCTTTCATATGAAGCGGATGTGAAGAATTCATTGGGGCTGGAGAGTATTACGAATCCGGGAAATATCCAATTCAATTCAGTGTATTTTACATACCCTTCCTCAACGGTTGTGAATCTATCCAATATTTCCGTTCAGCTTGAACGCGGTCAAACATTGGGGATAGTGGGGAAAACAGGTAGTGGAAAAACGACATTCGTGAAGCAATTGCTGCGGCAATATCCTTTAGGAACAGGTGAAATCGCTTTTGCAGGCATGCCGCTGGAGCAACTGAACCTTGAAGATATCCGTAAATGGATCGGCTACGTTCCACAGGACCATTTTTTATTCTCGAGGTCTGTTAGGGAAAATATCTTATTCGGTAAAATGGATGCAACGGAAGATGAACTGGCTGAAGCTATCCGGCTTGCGGATTTTGAGAAGGACTTAATGATGCTGCCAAACCGTCTTGAGACACTCGTCGGTGAGAAGGGTGTCGCTTTATCTGGAGGGCAAAAGCAGCGGATCTCGATTGCCAGGGCACTGATCAAAAATCCGGAAATCCTTATATTGGATGATTCCTTATCCGCTGTAGATGCAAATACGGAAACGACGATCATCGAAAATATCCAAAATGAACGGGCAGGGAAAACGACGATCATCACAACCCATCGCTTATCAGCCGTTCAGCACGCGGACAGGATTATCGTGTTGGACAGCGGAGAGATCATCGAAGAGGGGACTCATGCGGATTTACTGCTGAATGATGGCTGGTATAGGGAGCAATATGAAAGACAGCAGGTTGACGAAGGGACGGAGGTGAAGGCATGAAGGTCGTAAAGAAACTTTTTAATTATGCTGCCCTTTATAAAAAATTGATCATTGGCGCCCTAATCATGCTGGCACTTTCGGTAGCGGCCGATTTAACGGGTCCTTTCGTTGCCAAGAAAATCATCGATTCACATATACTTGGCATCGAATCTTCCTGGTATGAAACGGGTAAAGGAAAAGATGCTGTTAAGTATGGTGGAAATTGGTATAAACGGGCCGATTACTTTTCGAAAGGTGAGAAGAAAGGCAGGGAAGTCCATGTTTTGCAGGTTGGCAATCAATTTGTCTTCGTAAATGAAGATGTCCCTATCGATGGGCGCAGAACTTTGGAAGACCAAACATTGATCATCAAGAAAGACGGGAAAGAGCAACGTGCGCAAGCAGTGAAATTGACGAGTCAGGAAGTGATGCGGTTTTACCAACCGGAAATCCCGCGGATCATTAAGCTTGTGGCTTTTTATTTTAGTCTCGTCATCCTTTCCTCCATTTTTCAATATGGGCAGAGTTTTTATTTACAGAAATCGGCGAACCGAATCATACAGAAGATGCGAAATGATATATTTACGCATATTTCCCGTCTGCCGATACGTTATTTCGATAACATGCCAGCGGGTAAAGTTGTAGCCAGGGTCACTAATGATACGGAAGCGATCCGGGAATTATATGTAACTGTGCTCGCCAACTTTTTCTCGAGTACAATTAATATCTTCGGCGTTCTAATTGCTTTGTATATTCTGGATCCATATGTTGGAGCCATTGGCACTTTACTTATTCCAATCATCGCTATCTGGACGATGGTATACCGTAAATTCGCCTCGAAATATAATCACATCATTCGGGAACGGGTCAGCGATATTAACGGGATGATCAATGAATCCATTTCTGGAATGAGCATCATTCAGGCATTTGGACGTGAAAAGGAGACGAAGCAATCCTTTGAAAACCTGAACCGTGAGCATTATTCCTATCAAAATAAAATGCTACATTTGAATTCGTTGACGGGCGGAAACCTGATTGGCGTCATTAAGGTTTTGGCGCTAATGGCATTCGTCTGGTATTTCGGCGGGATTTCCCTTACAGCGAGTTCAGCCATTTCTTTAGGGATGATGTATGCAATTGTTGATTTGATCAGCCGCCTGCTTCATCCGCTTCATGGAATCGTCAATCAGTTCGCAAAACTTGAACAGGCACTTGTTGCAGGGGAGCGGGCATTCAGTTTATTGGATGAGCAGGGATTGGCAGTCAGTGATGAAAGCATATCCAGGTACAAAGGAAACGTGCAATTCGAAAATGTTTCTTTTGGTTATAAGGATAATGAATATGTGTTAAGGGACATCTCCTTCTCCGCCAAACAAGGGGAAACGGTCGCTTTGGTTGGCCATACCGGGTCAGGAAAAAGTTCCATAATGAATTTATTGTTCCGCTTTTATGACAGCAGTGAAGGGCAAATTAAAATCGATGGCACGAATATATTGGATATCCCTCATCAGACGCTTCGGGAGCATATGGGAATCGTCCTTCAGGATCCCTATTTATTTACTGGCACCATCGCCTCCAATATCAGTCTGAATCATAAAGGCATCACAAGGGAAATGGTTGAAAAATCATTAAGAGATGTCGGGGGGGACAAAGTGCTGAAGCATCTTCCTTTAGGGCTGGACGAACCCGTGATCGAAAAAGGGGGAACGCTGTCTTCCGGGCAGCGGCAGCTAATCTCTTTTGCCCGTGCTCTTGCATTCAATCCGGCCATATTGATTTTGGATGAAGCGACAGCAAGCATCGACACCGAAACCGAGGCGATTATCCAGGAGGGAATGGAAGTGCTGAAAAAAGGGAGAACGACCTTCATCATTGCACATAGACTTTCCACGATAAAAAATGCCGACCAAATTCTTGTACTTGATAAAGGGCGGATTGCAGAGCTTGGTACACATGAGGAATTAATGGAACTAAAAGGGAAGTATTATCAAATGTATGAACTACAGGCTGGTCCGCATAAAGGCATGGCTGGCTGAACACAATTGAATAAGGGTGGAAAATCAAGATAAACTATAATGAGGGTGCCGTTTTTGGTACCTTCAAGCATAATGATTGATAATAGTAATCATTACGTTTAACATATACCTATACTGACTTATGAGGTGATAATAGTGAAACAAGAAATTCATCCCGATTATCAACAAGTGGTATTCATGGATACCAACAGTGGGTATAAATTTTTGACAGGCTCCACGAAAACGTCCAATGAAACGATCGTTTGGGAAGACGGCCAAACGTATCCATTATTAAAAGTGGAAATCAGTTCGGATACGCACCCTTTTTATACTGGAAAGCAGAAGTTTGCTGAAAAAGGCGGACGGGTGGATCGCTTCCTGGATAAATATAATATGAAGAAATGAGAGTCAGGCCATCGGGAAATCGATGGCCTTTTTTTATGACTGGGTTGAAAATGTATTAATAATGAGGCACCCTTTTCCCTTGCATCATTTTGCAGCAATTGCTTCCCCTTTTGCAATATTAACGAGGGCCGCATCGAAGTCCTTGATTAAATCGTCCGGATTTTCAAGTCCGACAGAGAGACGAAGTAAGCTGTTCGTGATGCCGCGCTTTTCCCTTTCATCAGCAGGCATGGCAGCATGGGACATTTTGGCCGGGTAGGATAATATAGATTCGACCGCTCCTAGGCTTACGGCAAAAACAGGGAGCTCGACAGTGTTCACGAAGGAACGGAAGATTTCCTCACTTTCCAATTCAAATGATAGGACCGCCCCTGCTCCAAGTGACTGGCCTTTCTGGATGGTGTGCTGTGGATGATCGGCCAGGCCGGGATAATACACTTTTTTCACCAAGGGCTGCTCCTTTAAGTAGGCTGCAATCTTTTCTGCCCCTTTTTGTGAATGTTCCATTCTAACTGACAAGGTTTTCAAACCTCTCATTACAAGCCAGGCATCCTGGACACCAAGTACCGCTCCAAAGGAGTTTTGAAGGGAACCGAGTCTTCCTGCCAATTCCGGATCTTTCACTACCGCAAGCCCAGCTACTACATCACTATGTCCGGATAAAAACTTCGTCGCACTATGAAGGACAACATCAGCGCCCAGATTCAGTGGTTTTTGCAATGCCGGCGTCAAGAATGTATTATCAACAAAACTTAAGGCACCGGCTTTTTTGGCGATATCACATACGGCTTGAATATCGGTCACTTTAAGTAACGGATTTGAAGGCGTTTCGATGTATATGGCCCTGGTATTTGGCTGAACGGCCGCTTTGATGCTTTCAAGGTCCGTCATGTCAACGAAGGTATGCTCAATATTGAAACGAGTCAATACGCTTGTGACCATCCTGAACGTTCCGCCATACACATCTTCGGAAATGACGATATGGTCCCCGGCAGACAATAGCAGGAAGGCTGTTGAAATGGCAGCCATACCTGATGAAAAGGCAAAGCCGTGAGTGCCTTCCTCAAGTTCGGCAATGATATCTTCAAGTGCCTCGCGAGTAGGGTTCCCGCTTCTGCTGTAGTCATATTTGCCGAATTGATCGATATCGGATTGATGGAAAGTCGATGCATGCTGAATGGGGACGCTCACACCGCCCGTTGCCGGATCGAATTTATGTTGATTATGAAGTAATTTCGTTTCAAAGCTAAAATCATGACCTGTCATCGTAGTGCCTCCCTTTTTACATGTGCGAATGCCTGCTGCAAGTCATCAATCAAATCATCGCTGTCCTCTATGCCAACGGAGAAGCGGAGCAGGCGATTACAAACCCCATTTGCCGTTCTGACTTCAAGCGGTATATCGGCATGTGTTTGTGTGGCAGGATAGGTGATGAAGCTTTCAACCCCTCCAAGACTTTCTGCAAAGGAAATTAATGAGAGCGATTGTAAAAATGGGTTGACCGCCGCTTCATCAATGATACGGAAAGAAATCATGCCGCCTCTGCCGGGATACAATACGTCCGTAACACAATCATGCTCAGATAAGTAATCTACAAGTATCTTGGCATTCTTTTCATGACGCTCCATCCGCAATGCCAGGGTTTTCATTCCGCGCATCAACAGCCAAGAATCAAATGGGCTCAAGACAGCTCCAGTACCATTATGATGGAAGGCAAGTGAATCACATAATTCAGCGCCGCTGGCAACGATCAGTCCGGCAAGCACATCATTATGACCACCGAGATACTTGGTTGCACTGTGAATCACAATATCCGCTCCAAGCAGGATGGGTTGTTGAATAAGAGGCGTGTAAAAAGTGTTATCAACGATTAACAATAAATTATTTCGTTTGGCCAATGCGGCAACGGCGCTAATGTCCGTTTGCTGCATAAGAGGGTTAGTGGGAGTTTCGATGAAGATGGCTTTCGTGTGAGGAGTGATGGCTTTTTCGATATCCTCCAAACAACATGTGTTTACATAGTCACACTGCAATCCCCATTTTTTAAAACCTTGTTCTAACAGACGATATGTACCGCCATAAAGGTCTTCGCTGACAATCCATGCATCACCGGATTTAAAAAGGGCGAGTATAGTGGAGATGGCGGCCATTCCTGAACTGCAGGCATAACCTTGGTCGCCTTTTTCCAGATCGGCGATGGATCGCTCCAATAGCTGGCGTGTAGGGTTACCTGTCCTAGTGTAGTCGAATCCCGTCGATTGGCCAATTCCTTCGTGGCGAAAAGCTGTTGAAAAGTATACCGGCGGATTGACTGTTCCTGTCGCCGTTTCACTGCGATTTCCTAATTGAGCCAGATATGTTTCAGTTTTGTACATGTTTTTCACTGCTCCTTTGAGTTATATAAAATAAAAAAAAGTCTTCTTTAAGAAGAAGACTTTGATTAAGTAGGGACGAGTCATTCTTCTTATCTTCCAAGTTCACAAACTTGTGGAATTAGCACCTTTTCATTGGTTTGAAACAAATGAAGGTTGCTGAGGTGTCATCGGGCCATTCCCTCTACCTCTCTCGATAAGAGTTTAGATTATTCAATTTCTTTTGAATTTACTATATATACAAAATGCTGTCAAGAACATTTGGGAGAGATAATGCTTTGATGTTCATGACCAGGTCAATCGGAGCCTAGCGGTGTCAACACTTTACGTGTCTAAAAAAAATATCCGAATTTTCATATAAACATGAAGGAATTCATGGATTTTTCAGAAAAATGGAAAGGGTCAACCGGATATTTTTGCTTTAAAATAATAAAGTTTGTACAATGTATGGAGAGAAAGAATAATACGACATTATTCATTTCATATGCAAAATGTCTTCAATGAATAGTGCAAACATAGGAGGAGAACACATGGAATACAGAATCGAACGAGATACGATGGGTGAAGTGAAAGTTCCTGCTGATAAATATTGGGGAGCACAAACTGAGAGAAGCCGTAACAATTTCAAAATCGGTAACGAAAAAATGCCGATTGAATTAGTTCGTGCATTTGCATATGTTAAACAAGCTGCGGCAAAGGTTAACTATGATCTTGGTGATCTTTCGGAAGTTAAAAAGAATGCCATCGTCAAGATTTGCGGCGAAATCCTTGAAGGTACGCTTGATGAGCATTTCCCGCTTGTAGTTTGGCAAACGGGAAGCGGCACGCAAAGTAATATGAACGTGAATGAAGTGGTCGCCAACAAAGGGAATGAATGGTTAAAAGAAAATGGTGAATCGGAAACCCTTCACCCGAATGATGATGTTAACAAGGCACAAAGCTCGAATGATACTTTCCCGACCGCCATGCATATTGCAGCCTTTATGGAAGTCGCTGAAAAATTGGTTCCTGCCATCAAAGCACTTCGTGATACATTCTATACAAAAGAAAAAGAATTTTGGGATGTCGTGAAAATTGGCCGGACACATCTTCAAGATGCTACACCATTAACATTAGGACAAGAAATTTCCGGTTGGAAAGCGATGCTCGATAAAGATCTGGCGATGATTGAGGAAAGCAGCCAAAAATTATTGAACCTTGCTCTAGGCGGAACGGCTGTAGGAACCGGAATCAATACAAAAAAAGAATTCCCGGGACTTTCTGCCAAACAAATTGCAGCGGATACAGGTTATCCTTTTGTCACATCTGATAATAAGTTTCATGCATTGACAAGCCATAACGAAATCGTTTATGCACACGGTGCTTTGAAAGCATTGGCAGCGGATCTAATGAAAATTGCGAACGATGTCAGATGGCTGGCAAGTGGCCCTAGAAGCGGAATCGGCGAAATAGCGATTCCGGAAAACGAGCCAGGCAGCTCCATCATGCCAGGTAAAGTCAATCCAACACAAAGTGAAGCGCTTACCATGATTGCAACACAAATCGTTGGTAACGATGCTACAATTGGCTTTGCAGCAAGCCAAGGTAACTTTGAATTGAATGTATTCAAACCAGTCATCATCTATAACTTCCTGCAAACGGTCAAATTATTGACGGAAGGCATTCATTCATTCAACGATAATTGTGCGGTTGGCATCACTGCAAATGAAGATAAAATCAAAGAAAATGTAGAACGGTCCCTTATGTTGGTAACAGCATTGAACCCGCATATCGGTTATGAAAAAGCAGCCAAGATCGCCAAAACTGCATTCAAGGACAACTCTACGTTAAAAGAAGCGGCGTTGAAATTGGAGTTCCTGACGGAAGATGAATTCAAAGCATGGGTCGATCCTGCTAACATGGTTAATAAATAATTGCATAGTTGTGCCCTCCCTCTGGTATTAGGGAGGGTGTTTCCATGTGTTAAAATATTGGAATCAACAAATACTGAAATCATAAGTATGGGAACAGGAGGAAAAACAATGTCTTTATGCCCGCTTTGCAACGGTCTAAGAAAAATTCATGTGAATTGCCCTGAATGCGGCAGTGATCTTGAGGATAAAGGGAAATTCATGGACTACGCTGATGATTACAGTGCTTATATGGATAGCGACATACTTAAGGAAAACGACGGATACCCTCAATCCCTTCAAAAAGGCCAATGCCCGCATCTCATGAAATGCCCTGAATGCGGACATGATGAAGTGGTATTGGTCCAGGAATAAATCAACCCCTTATTTGAATAAACGTAAAAAAAAGACCCATTATGAATGGGTCCCAGTTTTAGACAAAAGGGGTTCGGATTAAAAAAATTCCGCCCCCTTTTGAAATTCCATTTAAATTTTAGCCTAAAGTTAAGTGAGCAAACAGGTCTGTATCTTAAAAGCGACGTTCATAATTTTTCCCGAATGTTGAGAAATGAGGCACTTTATCATGAAACCAAAGCCTAAGAACCAACGGTAAGCATATTTGTTTCAACTTCTTCAATTGTTTTACACATTGAACGAATACCGAAGTTATATTGAATGAAAGTCAGTTTGACTAATATAACTGGATCAATACTTGGGNNTTTACGAACCAAATGGTTCGCAGGCACCAGTCGATCTTAAGTAATCATTTCAAGTTGATCTTGCTTAATAGAATCATGTTTAGAAAGCATCCTCATCCTCAAGTTTTAATAAAATTCTATTTTAAAACAATAAAGACTTTAGCAGAAGGGTTCTATCTAAAAAGTTAAAACAAAGTTGATTGGAGCGAAAGGTGCGATACTCCTGCGGGAAAATAGAGTCCAGGGGAGACCCCGCAGGCGCAAAGGCGCCGAGGAGGCTCCCGGCCCGCCCGCGGAAAGCGAGTGCCTTACGTTCCAATTGCACAAACCCAAAAAAACTGTAGACAAACTCGATTTTCATCGAGTTTGTCTACAGTCTGAGACCCATTATGAATGGGTCTTTTTACGTTTAATTGGCAGATAACTTCATGCTTTCCTGCATCTGTTCATCTTCTTCAACTAAAATGCGATGTTCGGTCCCTTTGTCAAAAAAGTGTGCTTTATTCATGTCGAGGGCAAGTTCGATCTTTTCCCCTGCCTGGATAATATTCTTGGCATCGACCCGTGCAACGAAGTCCTGCCCCTCTAATGTGGAGTAGAGCATGATCTCCGCGCCCATGAGTTCGGCTACATCAATTTGGGTCGTGAATGTAGAGTTAGGGGACTCCGTGAAGTAAGCTCCTTCATTATGGAAATCCTCCGGACGTATGCCAAGGATTACATCTTTTCCGACATATCCTTGATCACGCAGCATTTTCATTTTCAATTCAGGTATTTCAAGCGTTTGTTCGCCTATTTTAATTGTGCCTTCTTTTAATGTTCCGGTAAAGAAGTTCATGGCAGGCGATCCGATAAAGCCGCCGACGAAAACGTTTATCGGTTTCTCATAAACGTCCTTTGGGGCACCGACCTGTTGGATGATACCATCCTTCATTACAACAAGACGTGTCGCCATGGTCATTGCCTCTGTTTGGTCATGCGTGACATATATCGTTGTGGTGTCGAGCCGTTTATGTAGTTTAGCGATTTCAGCACGCATTTGAACCCGCAGCTTTGCGTCGAGATTGGATAATGGCTCATCCATCAAGAAAACCTTTGCGTCCCTTACAATTGCACGGCCAAGTGCCACACGCTGGCGCTGACCGCCTGAAAGCGCTTTAGGTTTCCTGTTTAGCAGCTCTTCAAGTCCGAGAATCCTTGCCGCTTCATTGACCCTTTGCTTGATTTCCGCTTTTGCCGTTTTCCTGAGCTTTAATCCGAATGCCATATTGTCATATACGGTCATGTGAGGATATAAGGCATAGTTCTGGAAAACCATCGCAATATCACGATCTTTAGGAGGGACATCATTGACTCGCTTGCCGTCTATGTATAAATCGCCTTGGGAAATGTCCTCCAGTCCGGCAATCATCCTTAATGTCGTCGATTTGCCGCATCCGGAAGGTCCCACAAAAACTATGAATTCCTTATCGGCAACACGAAGGTTGAAGTCTTTAACAGCCGTCACCTTTTTATCATAAATCTTGAATATATGATCTAACACTAACTCTGCCATGAAAAAATCCCCCTTTTTAGAATGATTACTTGTACCAATTAGCTATAGTCTAAGCTATCAGTTTAGAAAAAAGTATGGGCACATTGCACAAAAAAGGATGATATTACCTCTTTGTAATGGAAATTAATCATTCAGTAAAAATATCAAGTACGCAGTAAGGGCATGACGGAAGTTTCTAATATCGAGACCAGTTCTTTCAGAGAATTTATCGATTCGGTATTGTAAGCTGTTCCGATGGATATAAAGCTGTTTGGCGGCATAGGTGGCATTGGAATTACATTCGATATACGTTTTAATCGTTTTGATAAGCTCAGTATCCTGCTTGGTCTTGCCAAGAATTTCATTGATATACCACTTTGCATTCTTAAAGGATGGGTCATTTATTAATGAATGAGGGATGATGTCTGCCAAATCAGTCACCTTTAGATCCGGCAGATGCACCTGTGCCAAATCAAAACACTTTTTCTCCCGAGCCCAGTGATGGTGAAGGTCTTGATTTACAGGGTGAAAGCGCCCGGTGAACATACGCGTCTTTACATAAAAGTCACTTTCAAGCGTGGAAGAAATGGCGATTAGTTCTTTATTTGATAATGATTCCTCCTTGTCCGTTTCAATTAAGACTCCTGCCGTTTCATTTTCCCAGATAATAGCTGCGTCAGAAGGAACGAAAGCGAGGAAGGCCTCTTCAAAATCGGAGTTGGAAAAATCAGCATGAGTCAGCTTGAAATGAAGGAATCGAACATTCTCCCAGCTCGTTAAAGGCAATGGTGCATTCGGTTCGGATAAAAAAAATTTCCATGATGAGTCTGGATGTGCATTGAGGTTATTTTGGTTTATGGAAGGAGCAAAAAGCAGTTCCAATAAACGGATTTCTTCGGCTGTGATTTCTGAACGGGGAATGCCAAGTATACTTCTTGAGTCTTCGAACCAAACATATTCAGAAATATCATCAGTATCCTTTTTATTGGTAAGAGCGTTCGGGAATTTTTGTTTAAGATTTTCAAGCATCGTTTCCACCTTCTTTCTCCCTTTCCGTATCATTATAGCGAAAAAGAATAAAGTTCAAAAGAATAGGATATTGCTAGTTTTTTCGAGAAGGGAAATTCATGGTTCTAAAAGAGAGTTCAAAGAAAAGTTGCAAGTATTATTAATGTTAGGAAAGGGTATTGCGTATGCTTTATTGAATATCGTTAATGAGGAGGGAATCTTATGAACATTTTAATATTGGGCGGTACACGGTTTTTAGGCAGGTATTTAGCAAAAGCTGCGATAGAGAAAGGGCATGATGTCACACTTTTTAATCGTGGAAGCGATCCTTATGTCTTTCCCGAAATAGAACAGTTAAAAGGGGACCGCGACGGGGATCTGGAAATGTTGAAAGGGAGACAGTGGGATGCAGTCATTGACACATCAGGATTTATCCCTCGAACTGTATCGAAATCTTGCAGATTGCTTAATTCTGTTAAACATTATACATATATTTCAAGCATCTCAGTTTATAGTGATCCAACCGAGCCAGGAATTGATGAAAATGGAGAGGTTCATACACTAAATGATGATAAAGCAGAAGAGATCACCCGCGGAACTGCTGGACCGATATACGGTGAATATTATGGACCGTTAAAATCATTAAGCGAAAAAGCCGCTGAAAAAGAACTGCCGGGGAAAGTCTTGTCAATTCGTGCAGGGCAAATAGTGGGTCCATATGATTACACTGACCGATTGCCGTACTGGCTTAAAAGAATAGCGGAAGGGGGAGAAATTTTATCTCCTGGACGCCCTGGACGTCCAATCCAAGTTATCGATGCAAGGGACTTGGCTCAATGGATCATCCAAATGATGGAAAAAAGTATGACGGGTACGTATAATGCCGTTGGACCAGATTACACACTGACTATGGGGCAATTACTTGAAGGCTGCAAAAAGGTAACAAGAAGTAATGCTGAATTTACATGGGTATCTGAAAAATTTTTAAATGACAATAAAGTAGAGCCGTGGGGAGAAATGCCTTTATGGATACCAGAAGAATTCCCATTACCTGGAGGAAAGGAACCTTTGAATGGGTTTTTGGCTGTCGATAACAATAAAGCCATCAATAATGGGCTAACATTCCGTCCCCTATCAGAAACTCTCGAAGATATATGGAATTGGGAAAAGGGCCGTCCGGAATCTGCCGATAGAAAAGTAGGCATCCACAGACAGCATGAAAGTGTTCTCCTCGGATTATGGAAACAGACTGTAGGTTGAAACCTTCTTTTATTATACTGAAGTATTGACGGCACATTATGTGTGCTTGGTGAAAAGGATGATTTAAACAAACAATGTGAAGGAATTAAAAAAACGATGAGGTAATAACCCCATCGTTTTTTTTAGTCCATGGATCTGCTTGCGTGGTTTGTGAGGATTTCAAGGTTTTCCATGGCGGCCGCCACTTTTTCCTTGTTGATATCAGGGAAAAGAAGATGGATGTCTTCACCTTCTTTTACAGAGTGGGCTGCAATCTGTTGAAGTTCCGCTTTATGTTCAACCGTCAGGCCAATATCAAGCAATGTCATCGGCAGTTTGAGCACCTGGTAGATTGGCAGCAATTGTTTGATTTCCGAGAATTTCCCTTCTAGCACAAGCTGGACTAAAATGCCATATGCCACTTTTTCCCCATGAAGTAAATGGTGAGCTTGCGTGATGGAAGTCATGCCATTATGAATGGAGTGGGCACCGGAAACGCGCAGGTATTGGTCGCCAAAGCCTCCAACTAGACCGCTGGTGATGATGTTCGTTTCAATGACACGCTGCAGCGCGTCTGTCCATTTACCCTTTTCCAAATCAGCTAGGGCTTCCTCGCCATATGTCAGTAAAACTTCCTGGCATTGCCTTGCGGCTATATGGGCCAATTCAATACAAACGGACTTCGTGGCAATCTTTTCGGCCAATGCATTACCCTCGTACCATTTCGCCAATGTATCGCCGATTCCAGCCCGTAAATAGTTAATCGGCGATTAAGAAGAATTCCTGGTTCTATAAATAACATCCAAGCGCTTTTTTCATGAATATCATAGCGGACATATGAACCATAATCATCATAGATGACACTCAACGGTGTCCATGCAGCGCAGGTGGAAGCCAGGGTTGGAATGAGGATGATTTCCTTTTGAAGCGAGTTTCCGGCTGATTTGGCGAGGTCGAGCAGCTTACCGCCGCCAATGCCGATTAATGCATCCGCACCGTGTTCAAGAGCAGACTTCTTGACGCGTTCAATTTCCGCATCACTGCATTCCCCGCCGTATGTGAAAAAGATCGTCTCAATATTTTCTAAGGCAGGAAAAAAGGGTTCAGCAACTTCCCATGATTTTCTCCCATGAATAACGAGCACTTTACGAATGTTTCCTTTACTCAGTTTTGCTTCCAGTGTTTCAAGGACATTAGCTTTACAGGCGTAATAAGCGGGGCCGCTGCGGACCTCCAGTAAGGTATTCATATTCGTACTCCTTAATGAAAGGCCTGTTCCCGGTAAAGGGGAAGCAGGCCTCGATTATTTGATCAATTCATCCAGTCTGGTTTTCCGAATCCGGAAAATTTGTCATCGACCACTTTTTCCAAACTGGTCGGATTCCGCTACTGATATAATATCCTTGGCAAATTGAGCGTCTACATCTTTTGTATTCACTGCAACAACGTTTCGTTACATATCCGGCATCTTTTCTAAAACAAGGGCATCCTCGAGGTCCTTTTTCGCTTGCAAGAGCGAAGTTGCCAGTGACCGCCGATAGGTCAACACTGTCTGTTGCCTAGGGGCAATTGAGCGGATTTGAATGGTTTGAGTTGGAAGTTAGGTCGACAGTGAAGGGATATTAAACAATAATCCAGCATTTACATCCAGGTTAATCATTCCAATATTTCCTTGTCAAAAAGGTAAAGCGGTACTACATTTATTATAGTAAAGTTAAAAAAAGGAAGATAAAACTATTTTTGTACAATGATGGGGAGGCAATAGAATGATAGAGATTAAGACGATAAATGATGTGGTTTGTGTGCACGGGATTCCTGGCGGGAACAAGTCGGGGATGAGTGTTAATGTTTTTTTAACGGATGGCCTATTGATAGATACTGGCGCACAGATTTTATTGGAAGAGCTTATTCCATTCTATGAGGCCGCAAACTTCGACTCAGTGGCCCTGACTCACTATCATGAAGACCATACGGGGGGCGCTGCCTGGATACAGGAACATAAAAAGGTGCCGCTTTTCATTCACCCGATGTCAGTCGAGGTTTGTGCAAAGGATGCTGTATATCCTGAATATCGCAAAATTTTCTGGGGAAAGAGAGACGCTTTTAAAGCTGAGCCGCTAGGGAAGGCCATTCATTCCCGCACCCAAACTTGGGAGCCGATTTTTACCCCCGGCCATGCGAAGGACCATATGGTGTATTTGAATCACAGTAATGGCATGCTTTTTTCAGGAGACCTTTTCGTAACTCCAAAAACAAAACTTGTCTTACGGGAAGAGTCTGTCCCGGTCATCATCGATTCCATAAAAAGATTACTTCAATATGACTTCGGGGAAGTGTTTTGCTGCCATGCTGGGCATGTCCCTGATGGGAAGGAAATGTTTCGGAAAAAACTCGATTATTTGGAAAACCTCCAAGGTGAAATTTTACGCTTGCATTCTCAAGGGCTGAACGTTCATGAAATCCAGCAGGTCGTTTTACCGAATCGCTATCCCCTTATCGAGATATCTGGGCATGAATGGGATTCAGAGCATATCATTACATCGATATTAAACGAAAATATTTTAAGTGCGAGGGAGAATGGAACTATTTGAATACTATCCGTTTAACGGTCTGACTGATATAAAGGAGAGCTCTCCATAAGAGAGCCCACATAATTCATTTATTGATATTGGGATCTGTTTCATCATAAAAATCATGTGCTTCTTCGATGTTTTGAAGGTCTGCGACTTCATACACATTTCCGCCCGCCATACCTTCATTGATGATACGGTCGATATCAAGGTAAACGGAGTCCTTGCCATCATATTCGGTATCCTTCAAAAATGTCATTTTTTCTTTATCCAAATTAAATCCCTCCTAGCCTTTTCTTTAGTTTAGGCAAAGGAGTTTTTTTTATTCTGTTTAGGGAATTCATGAATGTAAAGGGGGTTCATTCATATACATGGAAGATCATTAAGTCATGTATCATGCTTTTGAGTGTACTTTCATCTGTTTCGGAAGGCGGATTGGCTGTCCACTCGATGGTTCCATCTTTATGATATAAGGCTTGGACTGCCTGCTTGTTGAAATAAAAGGAAATTTTCCATCCTGGCAGATTCTTATGCAAAGGTGCCCATTGAAAATGAGTGATCATATGTATTACCTCCATCTATGCAGTTTCTCATTTAATTATAATGGAAAAACGGCAGCTGGAGGTGTTATTTAATTGTCAGGTTGGGAAAAGTTAATTCAATAAAAAGATTTTTTAAATGCAAAAGCCTGTTTGTTTCAATTTCCTCCTCATCGAATTGCATGGGCTTTGAGTTCACTTCGTATATGAAGAGCGAGCCCGATTCGTCTTCCCCTATATCAATGGAAAACTCTCCGAGAAACCCGATTTTTTTTGAAAGTATCTCTCCGCATTTTTGGGCGATATTCGCTAATTGTCGATTCAGGCTTCTTGATTGCAGGTCTTTATAAGGAAAAATCTTACCCCCTCGGGGAGTGTGGGTGGTGATTTCCTGAGTTTGTGACATCCTTACCGCTTTGCCGGTCACTTTATAAAAACCTTTTTCATAATGGACGAGAATCCGGTAATCATAACGATGTCCAAAAAGTTTTTTTGGTATGATCGCCTGTTGAGCAAGGTAGTTCCTTTTTAATAAATCGATTTTTTTTGCTTCCCAGAATGACGCGAAGTCCGGGAAGGACTCACTATGCTTTAAGCTATTGAACAATAGTGTAGCATCATCATTTTTGATTATGGTATAAATGCCCTTACCTTGGCTTCCTTTGCAGGGTTTAAGGTATATATGCCTGTAGGTCTCCAGGAAAGCATCAAGGCAGCCGCTGTTTCGCAAGACCATGGTGGGCGGTAGGTGATTGGTGAGGGATCCATCTTCCATTAATGCTTCGAACATCACATATTTATCTATGAAACAGGGGTTGAATAGATTCATTCGGCATTCTTTAAAATATTTGATGAGCTGTTGAAATTCCTCTGACGCCTCATAGCTCCTCGAGGGGATACGGTTATAGACGATGTCAGGGAAGGGCACTTTACTTTCGATCCACTTGTTTGAAACGGAGGAAAAAACATACCCTCTCATCGATTCGGAATGAAGGGCATTTCCTGTGAATACATACGCCAATATTCCATGTTTCAATAAATATAATGATAGGTCCCGAAAAAGGGTCAGGTTTCCACCCAAACCTGATTCCTTTTTGGGATTGGAAACAGTCAGTATTCCGACGACAAGCATCCGGTTACCTGGAAATATGGTGATTGGAATTAGGGGTTGATTCGAATGGTCCTTTTTATAGCTGATTTCCTCTTCTGCAGATCCTGCAAAAAGTTCAGCATTCTCATGATTGTGGTACCAATTTTCAGTGGGGATATCGTAAAAAACGTTCATCGCGGCACACTGATTGATTTCGTAATGGTCTGTTCCGTAAGATAAATGGCATAATCAAGGCTAAGTTTTCTGGTCAGCAATTCAAAATCCTTGAGTTTTGGATGGGAGAAGATGGAACGTCCCGGTTTGGAATTGGCTTCAAACATCCAAACCTGCCCTTTTTTATCCAATCCAAAATCAAATCCTATTTCTGCAATGATGCCGTCCAAGTTCTTTTCTATACTGTCACTTAAAATCAGTGCGGCTTCCGATAGCTTTCGTTCGACTTCTTTCGCCTCATCGTCATCTCCAAACAGTTCCGCAACCGTTTTGATGACACCCCCGCTTTTAATATGGGTCGTGACGCTGCCGGCACCGGCGATTTTTGCGGCAATCGCGGTTACCTGCCATTTTCCATTACTGTCCTTGTTCGTATGGACCCGAAAATCCACTGGACGTTTTTCAAATCGAATTAGTGGGATGCCCTGCTGCACGATAAGATTCTCAAGCGGCTTGTCGTGAAAAATATGTTTAACGATGGATTCCAGTGTGGAAAACTTTTGCAGTTTTTTTTCTTTTGCTTCATTCGTATAGCGGCAATAATAAACATCCTCATGCTTATCATAAAGAATTTGGTGAATCCCCAAGCCGAGGCTGCCGTGAATGGGCTTTATATAAACTTGCCGGTAATGGGAAAGAAGGGTTTCCACGACGGACATGGATTGAAATGGATACGTTTCCGGCAAATATGGTAGTGCCCGCTCATCTGCGCATAACCTTTCATTTACATCCCATTTATTGAAAAAACCAGGATTATACCATGGAATTGTATACTCTTTTTGAAATTTCTGCTTCACTTCTTTAGGTCCATCGCGGCTTTCCGTCAACCGATTTGGGAGACGGTCATAGATGACATTAGGAAAAGGAAATTCATTAATGTGCCAGTCATCGTTATCAAACACATAACCTTTGATTGTCTCCTCATCCCAATTGATTACATTCTCTCCAAAAACAAAGGGGATACAGCCTGTGGTCCTGCTAAGCGAAAGGAGCTTTGCGAAAAATTCCGATCTCTCGCCTAATGGTTTGTTTGAAAGGCCGGTGAATCCTGAGGAAAAGATTCCGACTAGCGGTCCGATATGAATGCTCTTGCCGTATATGAATAAATGAAGGGGAATATCTGTATGATCGAATATTAGAGATTCCGCAAGACTTTCGGAAAGGACGATTGATTGATTGACGGCCGGGTTTTGTTTGACGATGGCAGGACATGAATGTCGTCCGAAATAAATTAATTCAATCTCTGCCAAATCTCCAAGCTCTGAAGGGTAGTAGAGAACATTGCCGGGGATAGCGGCAATTTCGGCAGGATAAGTCTTTCTCACTTTTTATTCACCTGCTTTCTGAAGATGTTCGGCTAAATACTGGCTATATTGAAACGGTGCGCGATGAATATCTTTCATGGTCTCCGGCTGTAGTGACTGAATGATTTTCCTTCCGGGCTTCGAGTTAATGTCCATTATCCATATTTGGCCTTTTTTATCGATGCCCAGATCGATTCCCAACTCGAATAGCCTTTCAAAGACAGCTTCGGTTTCTGCGGGCAGGGTGCGAAGGATATGCTGAATCTTTTGTTCGACGGCAATCGAAATCGTTTCCGGGTTTCTTTTGATGAAAGTATCCAATGAAATGGCTTCCCCGCCTGTGGCAAGATTTGAGGTGATTCCGTCTTTTTGTCCCGTACGAATTCCGCGGCCCCTTTCCATCCATTGATTCTTCTCGTTTTTTTGAAGTAAAATCCGTAAATCGAATGGCTCGTTATTTTGGTTGCAAAGTTCCAAATATGGCTGGCAGAGGTAACGGTATCGATTCAATAAATGCTGCAGCCATTTGTTAAGCTGAGATTTGGAGGAGAATTGGCGGTCATATTTGTTGCCCTTTTTCGTCATGGATACCAAGGTGCCATCTTCGGTTTTTGAAAGAAGATAGATCCCTGTACCGCCTGCACCGAATTCAGGTTTGATGATGATTTTATCCAGGCGTTCCAAATGACCGGTAATATCTTCAGGTGTCGTCACTTGTACGGTCTCTGGAAAAAATGCCTGTAGGTGTGGATGGTTTTTTAGGATTTGATACACTTCCCACTTACCAGGAAGACCCAGCCCTAAGAAATTCGAGTTATCTTTTAACCAATCGATTTTGTGCCGCGTTTCCGTTGACTCACGGACTAATCCGTGAAAACAGCGATCATATACAAAATCAGGTAAATCAAAAGATGCGGTGATCCAAGTTTCGTTCTCGGCATCAAAACGCTCGCCGCGGACTTTTTTCAGGTCCATATCAATATTTTCCGGTGAGAATTTACAAACTTTCATATTAAATGATTTAGCGGTTTTTGCTATTTCGGTGAAGTAGTTGTTTTCATGTGTATCCGACGCGGCCATTAATCCTATTAACACGTGCTAGCAACTCCTTTTATGGATGGTTTTCGCGGTTAAGGGCAAGCATGAAATCTATGATGGATTTTACTGATGGACGAAAGGTTTCATAGTTGCCTTGAAATTTTTTCGAAGGTTTTGAATTCACTTCGATGATCCATGGATGGGTATCGGTATCCAGTGCTAAATCGATCCCTAGCTCACCGAATGAATCGTCATGGTTTTCGACCAAGGCCTGGGCAGTGTTTTTAGCGAGCCGTACGAGCTTTTGATAAATGCGGCTGGCGTCCTGAAGGTCAAATGCTTCCTTTAGAAAATCCGGCCCATTTTTCATCAATCCGCCTTGTGCAAGATTGGAAACGATAGTGCCAGGGTCCCCAATCCGGGCAACCATTGATGAAACTTTCCATTCAAGGTGATCGTTCCGGTGAAGAAGTATGCGGAAATCAACTTTTCTCTGATCGGTCTCGAATAGGGAAATCCCTTTTTGAAGAATGAAGGATTTTTTTCTGGAAAATCTTTTTAAGGTTTCGTACAATTTTTCATCTGTATCAGCAAAATGTACATCCTGGAGATGTCCGGATTGCTCGATTTTCCATTTTCCAGCTACTTGCGTTAATCTGCAAATATTCCTGCCTTGGCTGCCTGATTCGGGTTTGAAGTAGATTACCGAATGCTTTTCTATAAATGTCAAGAAAGATTCCTTTTCGTTAAAAAGTATCGTCTCTGGCAAATTTGGCAACAGCTCATCTTCTAAGATTAGCAGCTCATGTACATCATGTTTGGAGAGGAACCTTCCATTGAACATCGGTATCGACCGTTCCTCCAGTTCAGTTTTAAACAGCTTGAAAGAATGCGATTCCTCAAGTTTGCGTGAATGTATCCGGTTATAAAATACATCAGGAATGGGGAGGGGCAAGGTTTGCCAGCCATCTTGCACTGGCAGGTAGCCTTCCACAACTCCGTCTTGAAGAGACTGCAGTTTCACTAAATAAAAGGGGATGCCCTGCTGATTACAATATGATCTCATTTCCTGATAAAATTTTTCCATCTCGCCGAATGTCCCGTCTTGCAAGGGAGTCTGGTTCATGAGTGAAGCGAAGAAAGGGCCTATTTTAATTGACCTTCCTTCCGCATGGTATGAGACGGAGATTGGATCGGAAAAAACGGGTAAGGATAAAGTTTGGTTCATTTCATATGAAAGTTTCAATGTAGGCTGGGATGACGGGAATGGCTGGACAAGTGCAGGGACCGAACGGCATCCAGCCATGATCGTTACGGGTTCTCCAAATTGAAGGCCCCATTCCGCAAATAGTTTTTCTTCGATAAACAGTAGCGCCTTCTTTCTCATCTCTGCGGGATTTACCGTAATGAAAACTTTCTGATGGTTAAGGTTCATAATAATTCCCCGTTTGCACTAAGTTTGATATCCTTTTATAATTAAATGATGGGCAAATGTGGATAACACATTCTATGTTTTTTTAATTAGAAGGTGTCATCAAGCCTCTATTTAAAGCAATAAAAGGAGAAAATTCATGGAGTTTTGGTTAAAGATACTGTTTATGGTCGTCGTAGGTGCTGTAATAGGTGGCTTCACTAATTTACTAGCTATCAGAATGCTGTTCAGACCGTATAAACCAATCTATATTTTAGGGAAACAGCTGCCGTTGACACCAGGGTTGATTCCGAAGCGGCAGGATGAGTTAGCCAAACAGTTAGGCAAATTGGTGGTTGATCATTTAATCACGCCAGAGAGCATTCAAAGTAAAGTCATCAATGATGCTTCTATACAGAATATGAAAATTTTCGTGAAGGCAGAAGTAAAGAAAGCATTGTCCACGGAAAAAAGTACCGCTCAATTGCTTGATCAATTGGGAATGAAGAATTCTTCATTTACGTTAGAACAGAGATTACAAACATTCATTCTTGGTAAATATGAAACATGGTCTGAAGAGAACAGGAGCAAGAGCTTGAAGGAGATCGTCCCGCAGAACATTCAGCAAAAAGCCCTCGACTCGATTCCTGATTTGTCACGTTTCATCGTGAAAAAGGGAAAAGAATATTTTGACAGTGCAGAAGGCAAAAGCCGTCTTGAAGACATGTTGGATGATTTTTTCAAGGAACGGGGCAAGCTGATCAATTTAATTCAGATGTTTATTGGAAATGAAAAGTTAATTGATAAGATTCAGCCGGAAATCCTTAAATTCTTTGAACAATCGAGAACGATTGATTTATTGACAGTGATGATGGTGAAAGAGTGGGGAAATCTCGAGAAATGGGATGTAGAAAAAATCGAGGGAATGATCGGGAGAGAAACGATAAAACAATTGATTGCCAAAAAAACGACAGAAATGCTGCCTGTCGCTTCGATCATGAATAAGCCGGTTCGAGAATTGACTGCCAATTTCTCGGACACCATTGTGGAGAAGGGCGTCCCGATCTTCGTGGAAAAAGGTGCCGAGTATTTAATCAATCATTTTCAGCCGTTATTCCAAAAACTGCATTTGGACGATATCGTGGAAGAACAGGTTTCGTCATTTTCGGTGTCCCGACTTGAGGAAATGGTCGCTTCCATCACGAAGAAGGAATTGTCGATGATCACATACCTTGGGGCTTTACTTGGTGGAATCATCGGTTTATTTCAAGGTTTCGTAACTGTTTTAATAGGATGACGTGTAATTCGCAATCGGATTTGTTATAGTGGAAAAGGTGTAGGAATACAATGATTACCGGGAGGGGAAATAAAATGAGTAACGTATATGATGCAGCGTATGAAATGGAAAAGGCAATTAGGGCAAGTAATGAATATGCCGATTTGCAACGCTTATATGATCTTGTCAATTCTGATGAAGCAACAAAGGGAATGTTTGAAAACTTCCGTAATCTGCAGATGTCATTGCAGCAAAAGCAAATGATGGGACAGGAGATTGCACCGGAAGAGGTTGAGCAAGCACAAAAGACGGTACAGCTTGTCCAACAAAACCCAACTATTTCACAATTGATGGAAGCTGAACAACGGATGAGTATGGTCATCGCAGACCTCAATAAAATTATCATGAAGCCGCTTGAAGATTTATATGGCTTACCTGAACAACAGCAATAAGCAGTTAAAGACTCCCTTCCATAATGGTTGGGGGTTTTTTTGTTCCCTGAAAGCTCCGGTGCAAGGGGCGTGAATCACTATTTGTTCTATTCTCGAAATTTTAGTCATAAATTTGAAAGAGGATACTACAGATGGGGGAGATCAGCATGGTATATCGTCTGCTTGCGGTCAATATCGACGGGACATTGCTCCAGTCGAATGGCCGTTTAAATAAATCGACTAAAGAAGCAATAGATTATGTTCACCAAAAAGGTGTCCATGTTGCACTTGTGACGTCAAGAAACTATCACTCAGCAAAAAAAGTGGCCAAAGCCCTAAAAATAAATCCAATGATCGTTGCTCAGCAAGGAGCCTTTGTCGGAGCTTCCATAGAAAAGCCGATAATGGTAAAAAGAATATCAGAAGAACTGACTGCAGAGCTCGTGCAAATGCTTGAAAAGACCACGTGCCAAATAATGCTCATTCATGAAAAATACTCGCTGGGCAATCGGGTGAACCTCCCGGAGAATTTGCTTGGTAAATCGGTTATGTATTTGAATGATCAAAATATTTATGCTCAAAATTATGTGGATGATATCAGTGAAGAGCTTATTGACCAGCCAATGGCCCCGACGAAGATGGACATTATATTTCCAGAAAAAAATGCTCGAAATGATATGTTGAAATTGATAAAGGAAATGTTCCCTGAGGTGGATGCAATCTTACATCCAGGACATAAGCTGACAATCGTTCCGAAGGGTGTTTCTAAATGGAGCGGTGTATTGTATTTAGCTGACCATTTAGAGGTGAAAAGAACGGAAATCGTCTCGATTGGAGATGGATTGGATGATATGGAGATGATTGCCGGTTCTGGTCTGGGCGTTGCCATGGGCAATGCGGATGAGGAAGTAAGGAAAGTGGCAAAATGGGTGACGCGCTCCAATGACCAAGATGGTGTTGCCTATATGCTGAGGGAATTCTTCCGGAAACAGCATCCAATCGATTTTTTACAAAAGATGAATATGCTTAAGTGAATGGCGGGGTTCCCTCATATAGAAGGGGCCCCATTCAAATAATGCCGCTTGCGAGGCCTGTTGCATTTCATAAATAATTATAAGCTTCTTTCCATAAACTAAAGGAAAATCAGTAATGGAAAGGAAGTATTCAATGGGTGTAATCAATGCAAAAGAAGTGCAAGTCGGTGACGAGGTGTTTGTGATTTATAATAATCCCCACGTACCTACCGTTTCGAATATAAGGGCAGCGGAAATCGTTCCGCATCCCAAAGATCCCAATGCAGTTGCCTTGTTCCTGAACGAAACATTTCATACAATTGAGGACGATGATGCTTTGTTTACTTCGGAAGCCGCAGCGGAAAAAGCATACAGTGATTATATGGATAACCAGATGACTTGAAGTGACGTTTACTTCGCTTTACGGAAAGAGAATGAATAAATGAAAGCCCTCGCTTAAACAGCGGGGGCTCCTTTTGATTATATTTACGAGTAAAAGTTCGGAATTCACGAGTATTTGCTGCAAACTCACGAGTAAAAGCTCGGAATTCACGAGTATTTGCCCCAAACTCACGAGTAAAAGCTCCGAATTCACGAGTAAAGGCCCCAAACTCACGAGTAAACGCTCGGAACTCACGAGTATTCGCTCCAAACTTACGTATTAATGCACCTATACTCATTGTCAGAGGCCATTAGTGATTAAAATGCCTATTTGACTGTAATTAAAAAACCGCCACTCCTATTTCAAGAAATAAAGAGTGACAGTTATGGCTTAATCTCAGTTATTGGATTGTATTAAGAGTTTCATTGCGTGTATTTGTCCAATATGATTGGCTTCGTGGAGCACTACGAAATTAATGAATTCCCCAACCGTTTCCATTCCGTTGAAAGGCTGTGCAGCTTTTTCTGTCAATCGTTCCTCCGGAATTTCAAGAAGTCGATCAAGTTGTTCTTGCAGTTGTTGCTTTAAAACTTCAACGGAAGGTACATCCCCGGTCCAGTCGGCGGGTTTTGATCCATATCCGAATAACTGGCTGTAATTCTCTGGCAAATTACTGTTGGAGTTCAATAAAAATTTTTCCGCTGCAGTAAGAACATGTCCAAGATGCCAATGGATCGTATTATTAAAACCTTCAGGCTGCACATCCATAAATTCTGGATTGATACCCTCTATTTCTTTTAAAAGATTGCTGCGCATGGCTGTCAGCTGATTTTTCACATAATTCATTTTACATTCCCCTTTCAATCCTTTTTTCAAAACACTATCTCATGAAATTATAGCAAGGATATTTCAATATTATCAAATTTTAGATAAGCCTTTTCAAAAGGGGGAAGGCTTATCAATTTACAATTAATTTCATTTTAAGGGTTGTAATTGTCAGATAATTTATTATAATTAAAATAATGTTAGATAAACTTACATAACTATGTAAAGTTAAAGGGCGGAATGTTGGGTCGGATAATGGTAATTGATTGAAACGATGCATTGAAAGAGTTGCATCTGAACTTAAGAGGTAGGTATTTGGGATATTTGGCGGTATAGATTGGTAAAAGGAGAGAGGGTATGCGTTTAACAGCGAGAGAACAGGAAAAGTTATTGGTTGTAGTGGCGGCAGATTTGGCACGAAGGCGAAAAGATCGAGGCTTGAAATTGAACTATCCGGAAGCCATTGCCCTGATCACCTATGAAATTGTGGAAGGGGCCAGGGATGGGAAATCGGTATCGGAATTGATGCAATTTGGAAGGACGATTCTTTCAAGTGAAGATGTTATGGAAGGGATCCCAGAGATTATTCATGATATTCAAGTTGAGGCGACTTTCCCGGACGGTACAAAGCTTGTGACAGTTCATAATCCGATTCAGTAAAGGGGGAATCCCATGATACCAGGTGAATATATCCTGAAAAAAGAACCGGTCATATGTAACGAGGGAAAAAGTTCAACGGTCATAACTGTCATCAACAGGGGAGACCGTCCGATACAGATTGGCTCACACTTTCACTTTTATGAAGTGAATCCTGGACTGGAGTTCAATCGTGAGGATGCTTTTGGGAAAAGACTGAACATTCCTGCCGGTACAGCCGTCCGTTTTGAGCCGGGGGATGCGAAGGAAATCGAACTGGTTCCATTCAGCGGCAAGAGGGAAGTTTATGGATTAAGCAATAAAACGAATGGTCCGCTTGATAAGGAGTGAAAATATGAGCCATGAAATGTCACGTAAGCAATATGCCGACATGTTTGGTCCAACAACAGGAGATTTAATCAGATTGGCAGATACCGAGCTTTTCATAGAAGTGGAAAAGGATTTTACAAAGTACGGTGATGAAGTGAAATTTGGCGGGGGCAAAGTGATCCGTGATGGTATGGGGCAACATCCAACCGCTACAAGAGATGAAGTGATGGATCTTGTTTTCACCAACGCGATCATCATCGATTATACCGGCATTTATAAGACGGATATCGGCGTGAAAGATGGAAATATTGCAGCTATCGGAAAAGCGGGAAATCCCCTATTGATGGATGGGGTGACAATGGTGATAGGAGCCGCTACCGAAATAATTGCAGCTGAAGGAAAAATCGTTACTGCCGGAGGGATTGACGCCCACATCCATTTCATTGCCCCGCAGCAAATCGAGACTGCACTATCAAGCGGGATCACGACAATGATCGGCGGGGGAACCGGACCTGCAACGGGAACGAATGCCACGACTTGTACTCCGGGAGCTTGGAATATACATAAAATGCTCGAAGCGGCAGATCATTTCCCTATGAACCTTGGTTTTTTAGGCAAAGGCAATTCCTCGGCCAAAGAACCGCTTGTTGAACAAATAGAAGCTGGTGCGATCGGGTTGAAATTACATGAAGATTGGGGTACGACGGCTGCAGCGATCGATACTAGTTTAATAGTGGCAGATGAATATGATGTTCAAGTGGCGATTCATTCCGACACGCTAAATGAAGGTGGTTTCGTCGAGGATACGATCAAAGCCATCGACGGCCGTGTCATTCATACATATCATACCGAAGGAGCGGGCGGGGGACATGCCCCTGATATCATCAAGGCGGCTAGTTATCCCAATATTCTCCCGTCCTCGACGAACCCTACCCGTCCATACACGATCAATACGTTGGAAGAGCATTTGGATATGCTGATGGTATGCCATCATTTAGATCCATCCGTTCCGGAAGATATCGCTTTTGCCGATTCCCGGATAAGAAAAGAGACGATTGCCGCTGAAGACATTCTGCATGACCTGGGCGTTTTTAGCATGATCAGCTCCGATTCCCAAGCGATGGGGCGTGTAGGTGAGGTTATCCTGCGGACATGGCAGACAGCCGATAAGATGAAAAAGCAGCGTGGCAAAATGTTGGAGGAGGCAGGGGAAGGAGACAATTTCCGTGTTAAGCGTTATGTTGCAAAATATACGATAAATCCTGCAATCACACATGGAATCTCTGATGTCGTCGGATCTGTGGAAGAAGGGAAATTCGCGGACTTGGTGCTATGGGATCCTGCCTTTTTCGGGGTTAAACCGGACATGATTCTAAAAGGGGGCATGATTGCGCACAGTATGATGGGAGATCCGAATGCCTCGATTCCAACGCCGCAACCCGTGTTATATCGCCCGATGTTTGCAAGTTTTGGAAAGGCAATTGCGAGTACGTCAATTACGTTCCTGTCAAAAGCGTCATATGAAGCGGGAATTCATGATGACCTTGGGTTGAAAAAAATAGTGAAGACTGTCTCGAACATTCGCAATCTTACAAAAAAAGATATGAAGTTAAACGGGGAGACCCCCGTTATAGAAGTTGATCCGCAAACATATGAAGTGACGGTGGATGGTGATTTAATTACGTGTGAGCCAGCGGAAATCCTGCCGATGGCGCAACGATACTTTTTATTCTGAGGTGATGGCATGATAGTTGAAGAAGTATTGGGAAATATAGAGTTTATTGAAAAAAAGGCGAAGCATATGGAAAAGGTTTATCTGGAAAGCGATGCATTAAGAAAACGGATACTAAGGGTTAAAACGGATCATGGAAATGAAATTGGGATACGCCTTAAAGAAAACAAGGATTTGATGGATGGGGACATCCTTTATATGGATGAAAATAATATGATTGTGATCCATACGATAGATGACGATATTTTGACGATCCTGCCTACAACCCTAGGGCAGATGGGCGATATAGCGCATCAATTGGGAAATCGCCACTTACCTGCCCAGTTTGATGGCGATGAAATGCTTGTTCAATATGATTACCTGGTGGAAGAGCTTTTAATGGAACTGGATATACCGTTTCGCCGTGAAAAGAGAAAGGTAAAGCAGGCATTCCGTCACATCGGCCATTCACATGATTGAACGTTTGTTTCCGTTGATCCAGCTTTGTGATTCCAATTTTCCTTCTGGGTCGTTCTCCCATTCATTCGGGATGGAGACCTACATTCAAGAAGGGAAGTTACATGATGGAGCTTCTTTAAAGGCGTTTTTGAAGGTATACATTTCAAAATCTTTAACCTATACAGATGGACTGGGGTGCCGGCTTGCATATGAATTCGTAAGTAGTCATAGGGCTGAAGAAATATGGGATCTGGATGAGAAGCTTTATGCCGCATGTTCGGCCCGGGAATCCCGGGAGGCCTCGAAAAGAATTGGGCAGCAGATGGCTAAACTATGCTCGAACTTATATCCGTCCGAAGAGTTATCTGCATACTTGAAGAAAATCCAAGGAAAACAATGTTATGGACATCCGGCCATTGTATTTGCGCTTGTATGTACCGAACTGAACATTACCGTAGAAATGGCCATTCATGCCTGTTTGTATGCAGGCGTGTCCTCGCTGATTCAAAATGCAGTAAGAGGAATCCCTTTGGGTCAGACAGCTGGACAATCCTTGTTATTATGGACACATGATGTTATCCAGACAGCTGTTGCATTCATTAAAGGACTTCCGGAGGGTGAACTCGGACGGACACTGCCGGGATTGGAAATCGCTCAAATGAGGCATGAGCAATTACATGTAAGACTATTTATGAGTTAACCAGAAAAGAGGTGACAGATTTACCTCATATGGAGGTAAATCGATATAGATGAAACAAGTAGTCAAAATAGGTGTAGGCGGCCCGGTTGGTGCCGGAAAAACGATGCTTGTCGAGAAGCTGACACGGGTAATGGAAAATGACTTCAGCATGGCAGTTGTAACGAATGATATATATACAAAAGAAGATGCGCTGTTTTTAATGAAAAATGGTGTACTTCCTGAAAATCGCATCATCGGTGTGGAAACCGGCGGCTGTCCGCATACAGCGATACGTGAGGACGCTTCGATGAACTTTGCAGCCATTGATGAATTGATGGAACTCCATCCGGAACTGGATTTGATTTTTGTGGAGAGCGGCGGTGATAATTTAGCCGCGACCTTCAGCCCTGAACTCGTTGACTTTTCCATCTATATCATTGATGTCGCACAAGGGGAGAAAATTCCCCGGAAAGGTGGCCAGGGAATGATTAAATCGGATTTATTCATCATTAATAAAACGGACTTGGCCCCGTATGTAGGAGCAAGTCTGGAAGTGATGGAGAAGGATACATTAACGACCCGAGGGGATAAACCTTTCTTTTTTACTAACTTAAAAGACGAAAAAGGATTGACTGATGTCGTGAACTGGATAAAGTCAGAGGCATTTCTTATAGGACTTGAGCAGTGAGTTGGACAGGCAGCATTCGCTTAAAAGCAGTCCTGAAAAATAATCGTACAATAGTGAAGGATACTTATTATGACGGGGCATTCAAATTGTCCCGTCCTGTGTTTCTTGATAAACTTTCACCTACCTATTTTCTCATTCATGTTGGGGGGGGCTATGTAGGAGGGGACAGATACCATCAGCTCTTTTGTTTGGAAGAAGGGGCTACAATGACGTTGACGACACAGTCGGCGACAAAGGTATACAAAACGATGGGTGAGCCGGCAATGCAGGAAACCGAGATGGAATTAAAAAAGGGGAGTTTTCTTACCTATGTGCAGGACCCTATAATTGCCTATGAATCTGCTCGATATAGTCAGAATATGACGATACATATGGAAAGTGGAGCGGGATTGTTGCTGACGGATATATTTACACCGGGATGGTCAGAGCGTAAGACGGAATTTACATATGATTGGATCCGCTCCAAACTAAACGTGTTCCATGATGGTAAAAGGCTGATAATGGACCACTTGCTTCTGAATCCTTCAGACGAGATGGACTCTATGCTCTTATTGGAAGGATACAGTCATTTTGGCTCATTATTATTGATACATGAAGAGGTGGATGGGGAAATCATTAACGAACTGGATGAAATGCTTTCCCCGTTAAGAAGCAATGTTAGAATAGGTTTTTCCCGGCTGCCAATACGTGGTTTGATACTGCGGATTTTAGCAAATCAAACTCAACAGATAGAAAAGGTATTTTCTGTTTGTGAGGATCTCTTCCGAAGGAGGGTCCTGCGGGAGGATGCAATCTTTTATCGTAAATATTAGCAAAGGGAAAGGAGGGGTTTTATGGAAATGAGTTTATTGCTTGTTTTAGCGATTGGATTTGCATTAGGCATCAAGCATGCCCTGGAGCCCGATCATATCATTGCCGTTTCTACGATTGCGAGCCAAAGCAAGAAAATATGGAAATCTTCACTTGCAGGCGTATTTTGGGGAATAGGCCATACTCTTACTCTTTTGGTGTTCGGTGTCATCCTGATCCTTTTGAAAAACGAAATTCCGGAAGCTTGGGCAATGTCATTGGAATTTCTTGTGGGAATCATGTTGGTATATTTAGGTATCACGACGATTTTTTCTTGGAAGCAAACGGAGCAGCATGACCATACAGGACGGGCTACCTATCTGAAATCGATGTTAGTGGGAATCGTCCATGGACTTGCCGGCAGTGCTGCAATGGTCCTTCTTACTATGAGTACGATAGATGCAGCGTGGCAGGGGGCAATCTACATTATCATATTTGGTGTAGGTACTTGTATAGGCATGCTTCTGTTCACCACGATTTTAAGCATCCCCTTTGTCACAAGTTCTTCTTCCAAAAAAGTCAATCGTTCACTCATCCGATTGACAGGTGTGATAAGCACGGTTTTCGGAATCTATTATATGTACAATCTGGGTATCAACGAGGAACTATTTTCAGTTTGGTTTGGTTGAAGGAATACCGGGGTCAGGAACTCTCAAGCCAAAAGCTTGAGGGTTTTTTTCTGTTAATAAATCAATAAACATTCCTATTACTCTGTTGGGTGGACTAGTATAATGAAATATATTGGATAATTAATCCATTGGGGTATGAGGAGATGACATATATTGAAAAGGAAACCGCTCCTGGTTGCACTTAGCCTATTATCAATAACGATAGCTTCAGGTTGTACAACAAAGCAAGAACATATTTCCGTTCAAAAATATGAAGGTAAACACTACAAATTTGAAGCATATAAAGAAAAGATAGAAATGGGGAAAACAGAAAAAACAAAAGAAATAGTAAAGAATGCAGATTGGGAAGAATTCGCGTTGGAGGAAGATCATCCTGAGGCGGACTTCATCTTTTATTTTAATGATGAGAAAAACGAAGGCGGACTTACCGTATATTATGTTTGGGTTAATCCTGATGAAAATATTGTAGAATTGACGAAGGATGAACATAGCCAGTATGTACAGTTAAATAGAAAGGATTCTGAAATTATATTAAGACTGCTGGATTAAAGTATAGGAGAAGATCCGAACTTCCAAAAACATCCAGAAAAGCATTTTTTTAGCATCTAAACGCCATATTAAGTGCTTTGATGAATTAAATGAACCAGAAAAGGTTGACTACATAAACCTATTATCCAAGATTAGAAAAGCTCAGAGGGAAGTATTAGGGATAGAACACGTTTATTATTTTTACAATGAGGATACTATCCACCATTTTCATACTTGGATGGTTCCTAGGTATGACTGGATGTACGAGGTTTGGGCGTTCGGTGGAATCAGTTAGACCGGTTTTGCTGCATGCAAGAAACAGATTGAATGATGTTGAAAAAATTTAAAAAGTGTAATGGATGGAATCGAGGCATTAAAAAAAGAACTGAACTCTTAAATTCTTTGACAACACCTTGTTGAAAAAAATGCGAAAGAAACCGGACTTCCCATACAAGTCCGGTTTCTTTCATTCAGCTCAGACTGAATCAGTCTTCTTATTCGTTGTCCTCAATAGTGGCATCGTACAGCAACGGAAAGAGCCACCGGACTTGATGATTTCGCTTATATCGACTTCAATGACTTCGTATCCCCGTTCTCGAAGCTGACTATTTACCTGTTTATTACAAGGAAGACTGAATAATTTTTTATTCCCGATCGAAAGCACATTGGTTCCTAATGTGAATTGTTCTTCCTTCGTCACTTCGATCATGTCATAACGTGAAGCTAATACATCCATCTCTTTTTTTGTAAAGGACTCTGGAAAAATAAGCGCTTCTGTAGGTGATATGATATTGAAAACACAATCTAAATGAAGGAATTTTTCAATGAAAGGAACCGCGATGACATCGTATTCCGGTAATAAGGTTTGAAGATGCTTGATAGATGTTTCATCCGTTCTTTCACTGATTCCAACATAGATGGTCTTTCCGTCAATAATGACATCCCCGCCCTCGATATGATCTTTGTGGAGGGTGAAAAATGGGATACCATTCGTTTCGAGCCAGGATTTCAGTATTTGTTCTTCACCCTGCCTGATACTTGTTGCCAACTCAGCTACGTAAACGGTATTCCCAAGGGTGAAACCGATATCCCTCGTGAAGACTTGTTCTGGATATGTAAATTGAGGTGGAAGCTTTATGACTTCAATCCCTTCATGTTCAAGAGCTTTTACAAATTGGGCGTGCTGCTCCAAGGCAAGTGCTTGATCGATATTTTCTTCTTGATACTCTTTTTGTGTTTCGTTAATGATCTCCCGGATTTCCATATAACGAGGTTCACAGACGATCACCCGTGATAGCTTTGAATATTCACTCGCACAATAAGCTTCCAGTTCTTCGTTTATTTTGTTTGCCATAAATGAGCTCCCTCTAAATATAATTGTATCTTTACTATTTCCTCTTTTTTCTAGAAAGAAACATAAAAAATATATCTTGGAACTGTACCGTTAAAATTTGATGGTTTAAAAATAACATTTCAGATTACGCTCCTAATAAATGATTCCGGATATACCTGTTTGATCCTTTCAATTCGAAGAAATCGGGTTTGCCTGCAGTTTTTTATTTAAAAAACGTTCCGTAGATTTCAGAAATCCGCTCCCTTTCCGAATCCCGTTATTGTCGTCATACTGATAGGATCTGGTTTAGATCCATTTTTTATTTGAAATATCTTCAAGATAACCCCAAATTCAAAATAATCGTAAAACGCACCTAGGGAAAAAGGATTATTTTTTTTCTGGTCGAATATATAATGAAGACGTTTTCAATATAAGGGGGAGATTGTAATGATGGATACACCATTGATCATGACTCAAATCATTGAGAGAGCTGAAAAGTATTTTCCGAAGAAAGAGGTAGTTTCGCGTACGGATGGTGGAATTCACACATTTACATATGCAGAGATTGCTGAGCGTACAAGAAGGCTGACCAGTAATCTTGAAAAGTTCGGCATTCAAACAGGTGACCGTATTGGAACACTTGCCTGGAACCATCATCGGCATTTAGAAGCTTATTTTGCGATTCCTTGTCATGGTGCTGTCCTACATACAATCAATATGCGTCTGTCTCCTCAACATGTTTCTTATATCGTCAATAGTGCGGAGGATCGATTATTATTGATAGACTCGGATGTCATTCCCCTCTTGGAAGCAATTAAAGATGAGTTAACGACAGTGGAAGGGTATATCATAATGACGGATAAAGAGGAGCTCCCTGATACGACCCTTTCACCCATTTATCATTATGAAAAATTATTAGCCGAAGGGAATCCGAAACAGCCATTCATTCAAACCTTGGATGAAAATGCACCTGCCGGCATATGTTATACTTCCGCCACGACCGGGAATCCAAAAGGTGTGGTTTATTCACATCGCGGAATTTTGTTGCATGCGATTGCACTGGGGCTTGCCGACTCCACAGCATTAAGCGAACGTGATGTGGCTCTTCCTGTCGTGCCTATGTTTCACGTAAATGCCTGGGGAATGCCTTTTGCCAGTGTTTGGTTTGGAACGAAGATGGTTTTGCCGGGACCCTATTTCACCCCAAAGATTTTGGCTGAGCTTATAGAAACGGAGAAGGTTACAATCGCAGCGGGGGTTCCGACGATATGGCTGGGCTTATTGAAGGAGCTGGAAGAAGGCGGCCATGATACGAGCAGCATTCGCGCTGTTTTATGCGGAGGGTCGGCTGCTCCGAAAAGCATGATTAAGACCTTTGAACAAAAGTATGGGATACCATTCCTGCATGCCTATGGAATGACTGAAACAAGCCCGCTCGTATTCGTATCCAAACCAAAAAGCTATCAGGAAGACCTCCCTGAAGAAGAACTTTATGAGTTGAAGGCCAAACAGGGCCTTGTTTCGCCAATGATAGAAATTAAAGTGATCGGTCAGGACGGCGAAGTGAAACCTGATGGAAAAGAAATGGGCGAATTGCTGGTCAGGGGTCCTTGGATAGCGAATGAGTATTTTAAGGATGAGCGTTCAGAGGATACGTTTAAAGATGGCTGGCTGTATACGGGAGATGTTGTCACGATTGATGAAGAAGGATTCGTGAAAATCGTCGACCGGACGAAGGACCTGATCAAAAGCGGCGGTGAGTGGATTTCTTCCGTAGATATAGAGAATGCATTAATGGCTCATGAAGGAATCTTTGAGGCGGCGGTAATTGCAGTGCCTCACGAAAAATGGCAGGAACGGCCGATTGCCTGTGTTGTGTTGAAGGACGCATACAAGGGGCAAGTGTCCCAGGAAGACATCATCGAATTTTTAATGCCGCAGTTTGCAAAATGGTGGCTGCCGGATGAAGTGGTCTTTTTGGATGAAATCCCGAAAACGGGTGTTGGGAAGTTCTTGAAAAGGGCATTGCGTGATCAGCTTCAGGATAAATATATCAAGAAATAGTATGTTTGTTTAATTGTAACTTTTCGCCCTATTCTGATAATGGGGAGAAATATATAATAGAGTCATAGAACGAAAGAGGAGGAAATAAATTGAGTATTGAATCGACATCACCTGCAGGCACTGTTTTAGTCACATATTCGGACAGGACGGCCACTGTTGCAATGAACCGTCCAGAGGCGATGAATGCTTTAAATCCGAAAATGTTGCATGATTTTATTCATGCCCTGAAGGAAGTAAGTGAGAATGATGATGTGGATGTCGTCATTTTAAAAGGGAATGGGAATGCATTTTCCGCAGGTGGTGACATTAAGATGATGCTCTCACCTGGAAAAGAAAATGCTTTCGATGAACTGATGGATGGAATCAGTGAATTGGTGACCACTCTATATTTCATGCCTAAATTGACCATCAGTGCCATTCATGGTGCAGCTGCAGGGCTTGGGTTAAGTATAGCTCTTGCAACCGATCATCTTATTGCCGATTCTGAAAGTAAGGTTGCGATGAATTTTATCGGGATTGGATTAATTCCTGATGGGGGCGGACACTTCTTCCTTGAACGTCGTCTTGGTGAAGTGGGGGCAAAAGAATTGATCTGGGAAGGTAAAGTGCTTACTGCGCTTGAAGCTAAAGAAAAGGGCCTCATTCATGAAGTGGCTGACGGAACCTTGGAACATGCGGTAGAGAAGAAAGTGCAATCGTGGCTGCAAAGCCCGGTTCAGGCCATGATTAAAACGAAAAAGATCCTTAGTGAAAAAAACCGCCCACTATTGATTAAGATCCTTGAGATTGAAAAAGCTGCTCAGATGAAAATGCGCCAAACAGCGGACCACCAAGAGGGAATAAAAGCTTTCGTGGAAAAAAGGAAACCGAACTTCATCGGAAAATGAATGAAAAAGGCGTCATTTTTTTAGTGACGACCCTTGTTTTAGACAAAAGGGGTTCGGAAAACGTATCTTTCATCAAATGATGTTCCCGAACCAACTTACCCAAAACAACACCATCAACTCCTCAGGTATGGTTTCTATCTAAATGTTATAAAAAAGTTGATTGGAGCGGGTGTGCGAGACTCCTGCGGGAAAAGCGCGTCCAAGGGAGACCCCGCAGGCGCTAGCCGAGGAGGCTCTCCGGACCGCCCGCGGAAAGCGAGTGCCTGTAGCGGAAATCAACGGCCAAATTGTACAAGCCATAAAAAAACTGTAGGCCGTCACGTTATTGTGACGGCCTTTCTATATAGATTAAAGAGGAAGATGCGGGAAACTTGATCATATATTTAGTGATTGCGCTCCATTTTCAATCAGCGATGAAAAAGTAATAAAGCGCCAGAAGGTGATGTACAGCGATGTGTTTGATCTTGATAGTTTTTTTCCTTCAATAGGTTTTGTCCCAATTCTTTTGCTTGTTCATCATTCTCGGCTGTAAATGATTCATCCAATAGTTTTTCCCCTGACGGTTCAAAAACGGTTAATTTGTATATTCTGCTCATTTTCAAAAACCCCCTTATCAAAAATGTTTTTGTCTTAGGAACTGTAATGAAAATTTTATCATTATCTGTCAATTTTGACTATTATTATGTGAGGGGAAAGTATTAAGACAGGGAATATTGATAAGTAGCTGAATATCTTGAAAATTGATTGAAAATGACTATACCGAACTAACTTTATATTTTTTTCTTTAAGTTTGGAAAGAATGAACACAAAACCTATTTATACTAGAGGAATTCTTTCTTTAAAATGAAAAATCATAAATGATATAATAAACCTGAGTAAAAGTGCATCCAGGAAGTGTATGGTACGAAGGGGGATTTTTTGAATGACGGTAAAAATCGTTAATAATATCACTGAATTGATAGGAGATACACCTGTTGTAAGGATTAATCATTTAACTGCGGAGGGTGACGCTGAAGTATTTGTGAAACTTGAATATTTCAATCCGAGCCGCAGCGTAAAGGATCGGGCTGCCTTCAACTTAATTAGGCAGGCTGAATTGGATGGTATCATTCAATCCGGGGCCACGATCATAGAACCAACATCAGGGAATACAGGTATTGGGCTTGCTATGAATGCCGCGGCAAAGGGGTATCGGGCGATTATGGTCATGCCGGATAATATGTCGAAAGAAAGAATCAATATCTTAAAGGCATACGGAGCGGAAGTTGTCCTTACCCCTGCATCAGAGCGGATGCCGGGAGCCATTCGTAAAGCTGAGGAACTAGCAGCAGAGATTCCTAATAGCTTTATTCCGCAGCAATTCGAAAACCAAGCCAACCCTGATATTCACAGGGTGACGACAGCAGTCGAGATTCTAGATCAGATGGATGGGAACCTGGATGTGTTTGTCGCTACTGCTGGAACGGGAGGAACGATAACCGGTACAGGTGAAGCCTTAAAAGAACATCTGCCGGATTTAAGGGTTGTCGTTGTCGAGCCTAAGGGTTCACCGGTTCTTTCCGGCGGAAAGCCTGGTCCTCATAAGTTAGTGGGTACGAGCCCTGGTTTTATCCCCAACATCTTAAATACAGAAGTATTTGATGAAATCGTTCAAGCGGCTGATGAAGATGCGATATCCACCATGAAGGATATGGCTTCGAAAGAAGGCATATTGATTGGACCTTCAGGAGGTGCCTCTGTCTGGACTGCCCTGCAGGAAGCCCGTCGTCTCGGAAGTGGAAAACGAGTATTGTGCATTGCACCGGATAATGGTGAACGCTATTTAAGTATGGATATTTTTAAATGATGAAAAAGACCGAATGCCGTGCATGAAATATTGTTCACGCCATTCGGTCTTTTTCCTGTTGAATTTGCCCATACTGGAATATCTAGGTACCATGATGACGGATTAAATTAATAATGTATGGGAAAGTATGTTCTGTCCATGTTAGAATTAAATGTGAAATGTTGAAAGAAATCGAGGTGACACTTTTGAGCGGTGTGAAGTTCATTCATGCGGCGGATCTCCATTTGGATAGTCCCTTTTCAGGGTTGAAGGATGTGCCGTCATCTATATTAAAGGAATTAAGGGAAAGCCCGTTTAAAGCTTTTCAAACTATCATTAATGAAGCAATTTCCCGTCAAGTTGACTTTATCGTGTTATCGGGAGATCTATTTGATGGGGAAAATCGGAGTCTCCGGACACAGGTCCGCTTTCGGACCGAAATGGAAAAACTCCAGCAGCATCAGATACCTGCCTATATCATTCATGGTAACCATGATCATCTCAGCGGCTCGTGGATTACTGTGGAGCTGCCGGATAATGTCCACGTATTTTCAAGGCAAACCGAAGTGAAACGGTTTGAAAAAATCGATGGGACGACTGTCCACCTTTATGGGTTCAGTTATCCACGCCGTCACGTAAGGGAGAGAATGATCGAAACCTACATAAAAGCTGAAGGGGCCGATTATCATATAGGTCTGCTTCATGGGAATTTGGAAGGCAATACCGAACATAGCCCATACGCCCCTTTTTCATTGAAGGAACTAGCTGCCAAAGATTTCGATTACTGGGCATTAGGCCATATTCATAAGCATCAGGTGGTTTCAGAAGATCCGCTAGTGATATACCCAGGAAATATTCAAGGCAGGAACAGAAAGGAGTCTGGCGTTAAAGGGTGCCTGCTTGTCGAATTAGACGGGGACATGAAGCGTCATTCCTTTATTGAAACCTCTGTAGTGATATGGGAAAGCGAAACAATTGAAATAACCGCGGAAGGTGGATTTGATGCCCTGTTCAAGCAATGCAAGGAAGTTATTGAACGGAAGGGCTTCGATGGGAGAAGCTTTCTTTTGGAACTGAAGCTGGATGCAGGTGACGAAGCAGGGGCTTCCGGGGAATATCTTGAAGAATTGACACGGATCTTGCAGGAAGAGGACCAAGGGGAATCGTTTGTCTGGGTGTATAAAATCAAAGTCATCCAGTCGATGCCGCTGATTAGGTCAAATGAAACAATATTGCCATTTATGGCTGAGGTATCAATGCTTGCATCTGAATTTGATGATGCGGATGCTGCTCTGGCCCCGCTTTATATTCATCCGGGTGCAAGAAGGTTTCTTGATTCAATAGGGCCCGAAGAGCAGAGGGAACTTTTGGATGAAGCGGAAAGATGGCTTTTGCAAGTTTTTGAAGCGAATAAATGAGTGTAGGAGGAGGAACGGATTTGATTATTAAAGACCTCCATGTTTATGGTTACGGCAAACTGGAAAATCAGCGTTTTCCTGAATTGGGACAGCTGCAGATTTTCTTTGGGGAAAATGAATCGGGCAAGTCAACCATCATGTCCTTCATTCATAGTATGCTGTTTGGTTTTCCGACAAAGGTTCAAAACGAACCCCGTTACGAGCCCAAAATGCATGCCAAATATGGCGGAAGGCTCAGTCTCATAACAAAAAAAGATGGGGAAATCATTATTGAACGTGTGAAGGGAAAAGCTACTGGCGATGTAAAATTGACCTTCGAGGATGGAAGGGTCGGCGGCGAGGAAGAATTGAATGAGATTCTCCATGGCGTTGATAAAAACTATTACCAAGCCATTTTTTCTTTCGATCTTCAAGGGCTGCAGGGATTACATACACTAAGTGAAGGGACCATGAGTAAATATCTGCTTTCAGCTGGGCTGATCGGGAATGATAAACTTCTTGAAGCCGAAACGAAATTGCAAAAAGAGCTCGATTCAAGGTTCAAGCCATCAGGCCAAAAGCCTTTACTGAATGTGAGACTGAAAGAACTTAAGGAATTGCAGAAAAAAGTGAAAGCTTCAGAAGAAGAACAGCAGTCATATACGGCATTACTTCAGGAAGAAGCAAAACTTAAGGAGGAGCTCTACAAAGTCACGGAAGATATTCAAGAGATTGAAGAAACCCTTGTTAACGTGAGTGCTTTTTTGCGAATTAAACCCTTGGTTGAAGAACGGGGGGAACTTGAGGCCGAAATAAGTAAAATTCCGGATGTAAGTTTTCCTGTTGATGGCATTAAAAGACTTGAACAGCTACAGGCAGTTGGAATGCCCATGAAAGCCCAACTTGCGGCATTGACTGAGAAAATGGACAAACTTGAGGGAAAACTCACGAAAATCGAAATCAATCCGTTCATCAAGGAGCATAAAGAGCAAATTGAACATGCAATCGATCAAGGGACATTGCTGGAGAAGCTCGAGCTGGATATGAGAAAAGCGGAACACGAAAGGCTGTTGGAAGAAAAGAATATCGAAAAGGTGAAGCAGGAATTATTCTTGGATGTTTCTGATGATGAAATAAGAAAACTGGATATCAGTACATTCATGAAGGAAAAGGTGAAAAGGGCGGAGAGGGAAAAGCATCAACTCCAAAATGATAAAAAACAGCTTGATGAGAAATATGAACTGCAAAAGGGAAGTCTTGAAACGACAGAAGCCCGCTTGAAGGAGATAAAGGCCCAGTTAATGCCAGATGAAAAAAGAAGCGAGCTGGAGTCCTTATACAACAAGCAGAATAACATCGAGTTTGAAGCAGCACAATCCCTTATTCTTGATGAACAAATACTTGAACTTGAAGAGCAATTGGCATTACAGAGGAAGAAGGAAGCGGGTAATCGTAAACGTTCACATATCATGAATGGCAGTTTAATAGTACTTCTTTGTTTAGGTGCGATCGGAAGTTATTTCAGTGAACAGATTTTGTTGGGGATTATACTTCTAGCGGGGGCAGTTCTGTTTGCGGTTTCCAGGTATCTTTTTAAAGGTGATGATATATTGTCCGGATATATCAGGCAATTGGATGAGATGAAAAGGAAAAGGGCTGCAATTGGGAGTGAAACCAATAGAGGGAGTGAAGGAGAGTCGATGGGGCGGCTGCTTGAACTGGACCAACGTCTCCAAAGGCGTTTTGAAAGTGAAAGTTTCAAATACGAAGAAAGGGAGGTAGCGTTTGAATCGACCATTCAGGAATATGCCGATTGGGAAGCTAGCAGGGACCGATTGGATAAAGAATTGAGGAGCATCTTAAGCGGTTGGGGCCTGTCTTATCCCGGAATGGAAATCAATCTTGAATCTGTATTTGAACTTCTTGAGAAATGGAAGGAAGCCGTTGATAGGAAATATGAAACAATCAAGCGGCATAATTTTCTGCAGGCAGAATTTGAGGGTAAATCAAAGGCTTTATTTCATTTTGCACACAGCCTTGATTTTGAACCATCCACATGGCGGGAAGCGATTGGGCTATTGAAACGGGAATTGAATAGAGCGGTTGAATTCTCCGTTCAACTAACACAATGGATGCAGGAACGAAGTCGTTTGACGAACGAAATCGAGCAGCTGACGATGGAAAATGGCTATCTTGATGCAGAAATGGAAACGCTTTTTAAGTTAGCGAAGGTCAAGGACGAGGAAGAATTCAGGCATGACGCTGCATTGTCCGAAAAGAAAATCACTTTACAAAAACAGCTTGATTTGATTACCATTCAAATTGGGCATTCCAGAATGCTGCCTGATCAAATCCAATCTTACTTAAAACAGGGGATCAATACTTATACATTTGAAAATTTAGAACGGAAACGGAAGGATTCTGTAAAGGTGAAATCTCTTTTATTAGAAAAGCAGGCGGATGCGAAGCATAAGATAAAACAGCTTGAAGCTTCAGGGATTTATGATGACTTGCTTCATCGTTTTTATGAAGAAAAAGCTGCTTTTAACGAAGAGGCGAAGGAATGGGCGAAATTGGCAATAGCCAAAAGCTTATTGAATAAAACATTGGACCGATATAAAAGGGAACGCCTGCCGAAGGTCATCGCTGATGCCGAGCGGCATTTTTCCTTTTTAACGAATGGAAGCTATCGTAAAATCATACTTGATCAGTCGGGAGAAGGAATTTGGGTACAGCGCAGTGATGGTTTAAGTTTCAGGGTTGAAGAGGTCAGCCGCGGGACAGCAGAGCAAATTTATGTTTCCCTAAGGCTCGCACTTGCTGATCATACTTTTGAAAATGATTCATTCCCTCTCATCATTGATGATAGTTTCGTCAATTTTGATGCGGAGAGGACAAAACGGATGCTTGAGTTATTGAAAAAAGTTTCGGAAAAGCGGCAAATTTTATTTTTTACTTGTCACCGATATATAATGGAGTGCTTTAGCGAAAATCAAGTGATTCGTCTATCCAGCCCCGTATTGCGCCAAGATATGAATGATTTGATCATCCCCGAAATATAATGGGTTTTAAACTATAAAAAAAGAGAGTGAAGTCATTGAATATGAATGAGTTTGTAAGCCACCATGATTCTTCTTTGAAGTTAATCATCGAAAAGGAGTTTCCTGGTAAACGATGTGTTGGGGGAAAATATTCTGCCACAGGACATAGAATCACTTTATATGAGAGAGATATCGAAATTCAGTGTGAACGCTCCCTAGGCTCGCTTGCAAGGCTTGAGGAATATATATGGGTGATCCTCACACATGAGATGGGCCACGCATTAGACCCCGATCTTGCTGTGCTTAGTGAGGAGCTACACAGTACAGGAAAATCAGAAATCCTTTATCAAATAGAGATCAATGCATGGAATATTGCAGAAGGATTAATTCCTTTTATCGATCAGGATTTATTTACCTTCATTAGGGATGAATCCCTGGCACATTGTACAAATCGCCTGCTGGTCGGTTAAAAAGCTCTCCATATGGAGGGCTTTTTTTTCACTAAATGCAGATTCCGACGCTAGCCCGGCGGAAAAGTACGGCCTGGTGAATCGGGAAGCTGCATGCATGATATGGGAAAATGGTATTAATGTTTCCAAAGGAAGCTTCATATCTTTAAAGGAGCATTCACTTTAATGAATCATTTAAGAGGAATGGACATGGAGTTTTTGGTTTATATTCTTTTTTAAGATTGACAGTGAGAATCATTTTCATTAAACTGGTATTATTAGACTAAAAGGGGAGTATTTTAATGCGACCAGCTATTAACACACAGTCTTTATCGCTCGGTTATGGTGATAAATTAATTATAAATGATATGAATATAGAAATACCCAAAGGGGAGATCACCGTGTTCATCGGTGCTAATGGATGTGGAAAGTCAACTCTTCTAAGGTCTGTTGCCCGATTGTTAAAACCTCAATCAGGCTCAGTTTTGCTCGAAGGTAAAGCGATTTCAACCATGTCATCGAAGGATGTAGCAAGAAAGATGGCGATTCTTCCGCAATCCCCGGTTGCTCCTGAAGGACTAACAGTCTATCAGCTTGTTAAACAAGGAAGATATCCTTATCAAAGTTGGTTAAAACAGTGGAGTTCCATGGATGAAGAAAAAGTTCAAAAGGCGATTGAAGCAACGAACCTGACCGATTTAAAGGATCAGGCAGTCGATGAATTATCGGGGGGCCAGAAGCAACGGGCATGGATAGCAATGACGCTGGCTCAGGATACGGACATCATTTTATTGGATGAACCGACTACATATCTTGATATGACCCATCAAATCGAAATTTTGGACTTATTGTTCGACTTGAATGAGTTTGAGAACCGAACGATCGTGATGGTGCTTCATGACTTGAATTTAGCTTGCCGTTATGCGGATAATCTGGTGGCACTTAAAGATGGGGCGATACATGCTCAAGGCCGGCCAGAGGATATCATCACGTCTGAATTGGTACAGCATGTTTTCAGCATGGAATGTCAAATATCCTTTGATCCAATTTTCGGCAGTCCCATGTGCGTCCCGTTTGGTAAAGGCCGCTACGCCCAAAGTCAGGTAAAAGTGCTGGCCAATGCATAACCTCACACCATCCATTGAAAAAGAGCTGCAAGGATATCGCATATCCTTTCGAGATGAAGCCAAAGTTTCCAAGACCTTCAATCATGCTGATGAGCTTATTCAGTATGCACAAGCCCGGACTGGGGCGGAATCGTCAAGGATAGCCATTTCAATGTGGTTCAGACGCTATGCTTTTTTTGTCACGGCACAATTTTATATGTTAAGCAAACATCGGCTTATCTGGGAAGGCACACTTCAGGACATTGGCGTTTTGGATGATCCAGAAGATGAACAATGGCTCCCGAATTTTTTGCTGAAAACTAACAACTGGAGCAATGTCACGGAAAAGGAAAGCCCTTCTGCCCTCCATTCGATATTAAGCAGCTTTGGTGCTGATGCCATTCGCTTCTTTTCCGGATCTGCTAAAATATCGAAACTAATACTCTGGGAAAATATTTGGAGCTATACAGTATGGATGTATAGTGAGTTATTGAAGCAGACTGATATAAAGACGCGAGTTGAAAAGGACATTGAAAAGCTGCTTGAAGATGAAGTTTGGCTGAATATTGAAACGCGTTCCCCCTTTAAACGATTCATTGGGGAAAAAAGCGTTCCGGCGTCCATGAATCCTTATAAACGGGTGACATGCTGTTTATATTACCGAATTGAGGGCCAGGTAAAGTGCGCGTATTGTCCGAACAAAAACTGTTGAAATAGATTTGATTGGAGAGCCAGGCTTGGGGTCAAGCCTGGTTTTCTTGTGGAGTGATTAGAAAGACGGTCAGCTTAGGGTTTTCCTGTCCATTGTCCATCACTTATTAACGAAAACTAAACGCATTAACGAGATTGGTATGTTATAATGTTGATATTTAATTGAACGGAGGCAGTCGCATGGGAAATGGGATCATACACTACGGAATTGGTGAAGTAGTAGATATATATATGTACATTAAAACGAGTACAAAAGCGGTGGCAAGTAATGGAAAGCCGTTTTTAACATTGATTTTGTGCGATAAAACCGGGGAGATCGAGGCAAAGCTATGGGATGTTTCTGAGGCTGATGAGAAAACATACAGTGCGGAAGCTACGGTGAAAGTTCAAGGGGAAGTCCAGAATTATCGAGGACGCAGCCAATTGAAAATCCGTAATATTAGAATTACTTCAGATGCTGATGGGGTCACGAAAGCCGATTTAATTCAGACGGCGCCTTTAAGTCAGGAAGAAATGATGGAAACCATCACTCAATTCATTTTTGAAATGAGGAATCCGAATATCCAAAGGGTGACTAGGCACCTCATTAAAAAATATCAGAATGAATTCCTGACATTTCCTGCTGCCACGAAGAACCATCATGAGTATATGTCGGGACTGGCCTATCACGTTGTATCGATGTTAGGACTGGCTAAGGCCATTTCAACCCTATATCCTTCGCTCAATAAGGACCTTTTGTATGCAGGAGTCATTCTGCATGACCTTGGAAAGGTACATGAGCTATCTGGACCTGTTTCGACTGTTTATACAGTGGAAGGGAACTTGTTGGGGCATATCACCATCATGGTGAATGAAGTGGGTAAAGCTGCAGAGGAATTGGGCATTGAAGCGGAAGAAATCATGATTCTCAAGCACCTGATATTAAGCCACCATGGTAAAGCGGAATGGGGCAGTCCAAAACCGCCAATGGTGAGGGAAGCGGAAGTGCTGCATTATATTGATAATATGGATGCCAAGATAAACATGATGGACCGGGCCTTGGAAAAAGTGAAACCGGGTGAATTTACGGAAAGAGTTTTCGCACTCGATAATCGTTCATTCTATAAACCAACATTTTAATGAAATATGCTTCTTTCTCGATGGAGAAAGAAGCATATTTTTTTTGTTCGCGCATATTCTCTAGTAAATGAATAGTAGATTTTTTGGGAGGGAATGGGACATGCCAATTTGGATCTGGTTCGTGTTTATTGGGATAATTGTCAGTGCAGTCATGTCAATTTGGACAGCTAGGCAGGAACGCCTCATAGATGATGCTTGGATTGAAAAGGAAGGTCAGAAATACATTGAACGCATGGAAGAAGAGCGCGAGAGGCGTAAAAAGGATATAAATCAGGGAGCATAGCTCGAATGATGAAAAAAAGCGACAGGTAAAGTCCTGTCGCTTTTTACTATTCAATTATTTTTCAGCTTCAGCTGCGTCACCAGTACTGATGGCATCTTTTAGATCTTTGTCATTAATCTTCACGTCTGCTTTTTTGACTTCTGAATTCAAGATGTCCTGAACTTTAGTTTGGTCAATTTGAGCGACTTTCAAATCATATTCAAGATCTTTTTTCATATCTTCGTATGATTCTTTTTCTTTTGTATCAAGAAGTTGGATGATATGGTAGCCATAATCGGATTTAATCGGCTTGCTGATTTCGTTTTTCTTCATTTTGTAAGCTTGCTCTTCAAATGCAGGAACCATTTCACCTTGTCCGAACCAGCCTAGCTCCCCGCCTTTTTCAGCTGTGCCTGTGTCTGTTGAATATTCTTTTGCAAGTTTAGCGAAGTCTTCGCCTTTGTCCAATTTAGCTTTAACTTCGTTGGCTGTTTTTTGGTCTTCCACTAGAATATGTCTCGCTTTGATTTGTGGTTTATAGTCTTCATAAGCTTTTTTCACATCAGCTTCTTTAACTTTTATATCGGCAACGGCTGCTTTTTCTTGAAGCATGCCGATTTTAAGTGCACGTTTAAGATCATCTTCGCTCTTATATCCGGAAGAAGCAAGGGCCGTTTCGAAATTTTCACCCATTTGCTCTTTAAGTTCGTCCGTTTTAGCTTTAACTTCTTTATCCGTTACTGTATATTTTTCAGAAAGAACTTTTTCATAAACAAGTTCTTGAAGAACGGTTTCACCATAACGGTCTTTCATTACATTGTAAAATTCTTCTTTAGTTATATCCCCCGCTTTAGTTTCCACGACTGCTTCCTTGTCGCTGTTGCATGCTGTAAGTCCAATCAGCCCTGCAGTAACAGCAATCGATAATGCCCACTTCTTCATAAAAACAACTCCTAGTTATAAGTTTCTGGTTTGCTATTTTTTCGTATTTCCACAAAATTAACTATAACATATTCTGGTTACTTTACAAAAAATAATATATTGGTGCATGAATAAGAATTTTTTGAAAAATGGGTGTACGCCTACCCAGATATTAATCCATTACATATGATAAATCGAGGACAACAAAAGGGGGTAGCATAATGGGTAATGAATTTAACGGAGGCTTCGCTTTGTTAGTGGTGTTATTCATTTTATTAATAATTGTAGGAGCAGCCTTTTGCTAATCGGCTGCAAAATTAATAATGGAAAGAGCCCACTCCTTTTGCCATGGAGTTGAATAGGATAGGGTAGCCGCTCAACAAAAAAGATTGAAGTGATTCTCAAGCTATGAAAGGAATGGATTCCTTTTGGCGGATATAAGAGTGTGCATGAAATTACTATTACTTAAGAATGGAAAGGAGGAAGATCAATGTCTGGAGGAATAGGTGGAGGCTTTGCTCTAATTGTCGTTCTTTTCATCCTGTTAGTTATCATTGGAGCTTCTTGGTTATAAACTCATAAACAAAAGGCGAAGCTGTTGCTTCGCCCTTTTTCTTTATGTGGATAATGCTCCGGGTATCACCAATGTATGTAACAAATGATGGCCATCATTTGTTGCTCATCTCTACGTATACAAAATTTCAATATAGGAGGATAATAACATAATAGTAATTAATACATTAATGGTCCTGAATACTTTAGGCTGCCGGTCTTCAGCAATTTCCTTTTGAATGCATAAAGAGTTTGTCATTCTATTAATATTATAAAGGATCAAAATAGCAAAAATAATAAACCAGAACGAGATCAAAACCTAAAATCCCTCCTTGCAAAACATCATGTATAAATACGATACCAAATTATAATGAAAAAAGATACCTAAAAATCTTATCAGTCAGCTTTATGAATAAATAAGAAATCACTTTTGAATAAGTATATCGTAACCTTCGAGATGTTCCTCGATAAAAGAATGCCTTGGGGAACCAACCAGGTTTTTTATATAAATAAAATCCGATACGCATAATCCGGTGTGCAGGGATAATAAAATAGTGAAATAATGGATGTAATGCGGAAAACTAAGGGCACAACCGATCAATATAACAGACATAATGAAGAAAGGCAACACAAGGGTCAAGAGATAAAGATGCTTTCGAATCGGATCATGCACATTGACTCTGCAAGTAAGCACAAGGTTCCACTTCAAGGACCAAGAAGTTTTTACTTTTTTACATAATAATCTTAAAGGTAAATAGTGTAATAGTTTGTGAACAGGATATAATAAGAGCAATAGGCTAAAAAATACCATTGTTTGATCGCCATACAAAATAACATGGGTTGAAAAGACACTTAATAATGTATAGATCAGAACAAATGACACCAATATAGTAAAAACTGTAAAAAAGAGCAGACGGCAATTCCCATATTGTTTTGCCACGTCAATTGTTTTCCACGAATTCATTTCGAAATCAGCCCTCCAAAGCTGTTGAATATACTTACATACATTACGATGAATGGGTGGAAAAAGCAATGAAATTCTTGGATTAAGTTTAAGATAAAAACACTTTGGTGCGTAAGCATGCTAAGGGCGATCAAGGCCAGGTTTTGAAACAGGGATCAGGCGGATTACTGAGTGTGAAAAATCAAAAATTGGGATATAAGCCTTTATGTAAAATTGAATGATCGATTGGGGATTAGTGAAGTATGAAAAATATGAATGAAGAAATAGAAATACTCCGTTTTCATCAACGGCTTTTATTAAACCTTATACGCAACCCGGAGGCCAAGTTGGACTATCTATTTGTGGAAAAAAATTTCACGAAGAAGGAAGCGGAAGAATTATTGGAAACATGTGATATCCTGAGCAAACGCTATGAAATAGAAAAAGCGGAAGGGTATATGAACTTTCGACCGCTTTTTAAACAATTTGAAAGAAAGGTTAATCCAAAAATAACCACAAAGGAATGCATTGATGCATGCCTCTCACAGGGTTTATATGTATCATTCATGAAGGAAATGGATAGAGTATGAGATTAAACTGGTTCAGTTTCTTTCTCTATCTTTTTTTTTGTGATTTTACCCTCCACGTCAGTAAACTCCTGATCAATGTTATCGAAGGATCGTTCAAAGATTTGCATGAAGTCTTCACCGTATATATTTCGGATGATGGCCATCATTTCAATCATATCCGGAAACTTGCCATAAAGCTCACGCAGTGGAAGTGCACCCGAGAAAGCAGAGTTCTTACTTGGGTCATATGTCTCCATTAAATCAAGTAGAATTTTTTCACCTTCCGCCGTGATCTCTATATACGTATTCCTTTTGTCATTTTCTTTTTTTGAAAATGTTAAGTACCCGCGTTCCTCTAATTTTTTTGAAAAGTTAAATGCCGTAGAAACATGCATGACCCCAAATTTTGCAACATCTGAAATGGATGAGCCATTAAGGTGGTAGGCAATCCAAAGAATATGGTGCTCATTGATATTTAAATCATAGGGCTTGATCCATTGCTGCCAATCTTTTTCAATTGATTTCCATAATGCTTTGCTTAATTGTGCAATTCGTTGACTAAAAATCATTGCCTCTTTCATAGAATAATTTTTATTCTGCATATTATGGGCTCACCTACTTATAAGATTCTATATATTTATTATGACAATAAAATAAAAATTAATAAAGATAAATATTTGCAAAATTTTTAGAAAATTTTAGTTATTTTAATGAATTCTCCATTCTTCTCCAATAAACCATGTAATTTATTGGGAAAAATGGAGAATCAAGCTTGTGTGACTCATGTAAGCTATTAATTTTTAGAAGAAGGGGCGGCAGCTTCCAATTCTTTCAATGAATTTTCAATTTCCTGAACGTTCTTCAATAATTCATTCTTATTGGGTTCGATTTCCCGCTTCCAGTTCTCGATGACGACCTGAACATCCGAAATGAACGTTTTAACCGTTTCTTTGCAGATTTGTGAAGCTTCCATCGTGTCATCTTTAATGTTTAGCATTTTCACCTTTAACTCATCAATTGTATTCTTAATTTCGTCGGTATTCGTTTTGATGCGGACCCGTAGGTCTTTACCTGAACTTGGCGTTGAAAGTAAGGTTGCCGCACCAGCTACTACTGTTCCGGTCAAAAAGCCAATTAGTAATGATTTTGCTTTCATTAGGATCACCTCATTTTATAATATGTTTTCGCTTTCCATGGTCTGAATCCCTGCTGCATCAATTGGAAATTATGATAAATAGGGAGAGAAATACTATTGATATCAAAATACCATAATTTTCATCCTTATGGAAGAGTATCGACCATTTTATCTTTATATCACAAAAATATTTTTTTAAACTTAGAGAGTAAAAATATAATATTTAAAAATAACTTGAAGCTTTATTAATAATGCTTCATATAAAGGGAAGAGCAGCATATAGATAATAAAAACAAGCTGTCGGAACATGGATGGCACTGGTGGGTTAATAATGAAAATCATTTTTTTATTAGGCCTGGTATGCCTGTGCGGAATGGGGTATTTTCTAAGGCAAGCAAAAACTCCTGGCATCTATCCGCCCAAGAGGGTGCTCCAGGCTAGAGCCTTCGCTATGGGTCTCCCAGGGGTTTTACTGCTTTTCATTTGGTTTATGTGGATATTGATTCATTGACCATTGGAGGATGATTCTGACTAGAATTCCAGATTCATAAGATTGGAAAAAAAGCACCGGACATTCCGGTGCTTTTTTAGGTATGATGATCCTGCTGCTTAAGCATTAATGGGTATATTTGATTTTCTTACGATGCCGTTCACAATTGGATAAATGATGACCATCGCAACTGTGTTTAACAGTACGGCAGGAAGTACAACAGCGCCGAAAAGTGCAACGAAAGGCCCTGGAAGCGAAACGATATAATAAGCCGATCCAAGGAAGACAGCGCCGGAAATCAATGTTCCTACGGCAGTCAAGATACTAACGGTGACAACGGATGTTGAAAACTTCTTAAGACTGATGAATAAAAGGTAAAACAGAAAGGCTGTTGCCAATTTGTCTATGATATTTGGAATCTGTCCTGCAGGAAATGTAGTTGTCATGGCAGAGATGGCTCCAGCAGCCAGGGCGACAATGAATACATTCTTCTTCGCGGGAAACAGGGTAATTGCCAAAAACATCATCAACAGCATCATATCCGGTTTCATTCCAAGGAAGAATCCAGGTACGATAAAATGCAGGGCAGCCCCAATCCCGATTAATAGGGACAGTGACACAAGGGTTTTCGTTTTCATTTACTCATCTCTCCTATTCTCATCTCAACTAACATCTTTTCTTCAACAATGCACTATTGCCTGTTGCAAGAAGTTTAAAATAGTATATCATAAGACCTATTTTTTTAGAAGTTATATTTGTTTGAATTAAAGGGTTTGAGCTTCCTTCGCTTTATACGATTCCTGGAATTTCTTCATGAAATCAGCAAGGTCCTGGCAATGGGATAGAGGGACCGCATTATAGATGGATGCTCTGCAGCCGCCGATGGAACGGTGACCGTTCAGTCCTACGAATCCGGCTTGCTTCACTTCTTTAAGGAATTGTACTTCAGCTTCTTCAGACGGAAGCGTGAACGTTACATTCATTAATGAACGGCTGTCCGGTAGGGCATGGCCTTTATAAAAACCATCACTGCCGTCGATGGCATCGTAAATGACTTTTGCTTTTTCTTCATTGATTTCAGCAATCTTTTCCACGCCGCCCTGTTCTTTTGCCCAATCCAACACAAGGGACAATAAGTAAATGGCCAATGTCGGAGGAGTGTTGTATAAAGAATTATTTTTCGAATGGATAGAATAGTTCATCATGGATGGGATTTTGTCATTATCGGTAATTAAATCTTTACGGATGATTACGACTGTGATTCCCGACGGACCTAGATTCTTTTGTGCACCTGCATAGATGATGCCGAATTTACTAATATCAATCTTTTTGCTGAGAATATCACTTGACATATCGGCTACTAAAGGAATGTTGCCTGTTTCCGGGAAGTCCTTCCACTGTGTTCCGTAAATCGTATTATTGCTTGTGATATGAAGATATGCGGCATCATCATTCAATTCGATGTCTTCGACTTTAGGGATGAACGTATATTTTTCATCTTTGGATGAAGCGACTACGGCCGTTTCACCAACCTTTTTGGCTTCTTTTAATGCTTTTTCCGACCAAGAACCAGTGAGGACATAATCTGCCCTTTTTCCATCATTCAAAATGTTCATGGGAATCATGGAAAATTGTAGACTTGCTCCTCCTTGCAGCAGCAGAACTTCATAATTTTCAGGAATTTCCAAAAGGTCTTTTAATGATTGAATGGCATGGTTATGAATTTTTTCGAATTCCGAACTTCTGTGGCTTAATTCCATGACGGACATACCGGAATCCTCAATGTTCAACCATTCGTTTTGAGCTCTTTGTAAAACTTCTAAGGGAAGGGCGGCTGGCCCAGCGTTAAAATTGCGTGCACGTTTCAATTTTTTTCCTCCTATACGACTATGTGATAAAGTATTTGAGACTATTCATATATCCTACCAGAAAACTAAATTCAATAGGAGGAAAATTTAGAATTTTAAGTGACAATCCGTTTTAATGATGTGCCAATGTAAAAAAGGTCCTGCACTTTAAAGTGAGGACCAAATCGGGATCATTGTTTTTATGCAACAAGCGTGCTAAAGTTCGATTCTTTTTTAAAAGAAATAACGTAAGGAGAAAGAAACTTTCACCGCCATCACGGTCTTATTTTAAATGCTGTGCAATGGAGTCAGCGATTTGTTTCAGGTCATCTGGTGTATAGTCGCTGGTATTCGTTTTCCAAACAGCCCCAAAGCCGTCACCTTCTCCATGCCGAGGAATTAAATGCATATGAAAATGGAAAACGGACTGTCCTGCAGCCTCTCCGTTATTATTTAAAGTGTTCAGGCCTACAGGTTGGAATTCCTGTTTCAGGGCGCGGGCAATTTCCGGCACCACTTCAAAAAGATTCTTGGCGATCTCCGGTGTCAACTCATAAAGATTTTCCTTATGTACTTTAGGTATTACCAGCGTATGGCCTTTTGTTACTTGACTGATATCGAGAAAGGCCAATACATGTTCATTTTCGAAAACTTTACTGCTTGGAATTTCCCCATCGATTATTTTGCAAAAAATGCAATCACTCATAAAAAAACGCTCCTTTAAAAGTTAATGTATTTGGTTAATCGTACCATAGCTTGAATCCTTGAGAAAAGGAAAAATCATAAAAACAGGATGCAACATAAGTTGCACCCTGCCTGTCGAAAAAGGGGGTTAAGCTTCAAAATTCGCATTAGCATAAATTCTCTGCGACAAACACCTCATCTACATTTTAGTAAAATACGGTTATTATCTGATTAGAGATTTTCCATTCAAAGCAACCATCTCCTATATCTTTAAAGTTTCATCAACTTTCAAAGCATAATTGATAATTATTGAATGATTTTTCTGCTTTTACGTGCAAGAGAACCATCTCCTTGCTCGAAACGATTTTTTTTATGAAGCTTCTGGTTTAATTCAGTTATACGTCTTTAACTGACACCTCATTTACAATATGATGTGAATCATTTGTAATAAAACTTATGGGCATTTCAGTGTAATACGTCTTTAACTGACACCTCATTTACAATATGATGTGAATCACACGTAATGACTAACCCCTTCTTCCTTATTTATGATGACCACCAAGGAGGGAAAATATAATTAGTTATTTATGGAAATTTTGTTCCGGGAACACTCGACTATATTAAAGCAGGAGAATTTGATAAAATGGAAATAAGAACCTCTATATAGAAAGGGTCGTTTATATGTCCTTATTGGAAATAAAGCAATTAGTGGGCGGATACACGAAAACGCCGGTTTTAAAAGGAATAAGTTTTGACATCCAGCCAAATGAGCTAGTGGGGTTAATCGGGCTCAACGGGGCTGGGAAAAGTACGACGATTAAACATATCATCGGACTCATGGAGCCGAAAGGCGGAAGTGTCTCGATTCATGGTAAAACACTTGCCCAGGACCCGGATACATATCGTAAACAATTCACTTATGTTCCAGAAACGCCAATCTTGTATGATGAGCTTACACTTGAGGAGCATTTAAAGCTTACGGCCATGGCACATGGTTTGGCGGAAGCCACATATAAAGAAAGGATGGACATTCTGTTAAAGGAATTCCATATGGAGAAAAGGCTTAAATGGTTCCCGGCCCATTTTTCAAAGGGAATGAAGCAAAAGGTCATGATCATGTGCGCTTTTTTAGTACAGCCGTCTTTATATATCGTCGACGAACCATTCGTAGGTCTTGATCCATTAGGCATTCAATCCCTGCTTGATTTGATGAGGAAGATGAAAGAGAGCGGAGCGGGAATTTTAATGTCTACACACATACTGGCGACTGCCGAGAGGTATTGTGATTCTTTCATCATACTGCATAATGGAGAGATTCGCGCAAAAGGCAATCTTGAGCAGCTTCGTGAACAATTTTCAATGCCGGGGGCAACTCTAGACGATTTATATATCCAATTGACGAAGGAAGAAATCGGTTATGAATAGTCAAAATCTCTGGAAGGAAAGATATTTAGGCTATATAAATGAAACGCAAAAATATCTTCGCTATATTTTTAATGGCCATCTTGTTTTTGTCATGGTATTGGTTCTTGGTGGTTTGGCTTATTATTACAGTGATTGGGTGAAGACGTTAAATAGTGATTTCCCTGCTGAATTGATCATGGCCTTTGTTTTATCGATCATTGTGACCAGAAGCCCGATAAATACTTTTTTGAAAGAACCCGATACGGTATTCCTGCTTCCGCTTGAAACGAAGTTGAGAAGCTATTTCAAGAATTCACTGATATTAAGTTGGGTCATGCAGGGCTTTATTCTTCTGGTTGTCCTAATTGCATCTATACCGATGTATTCGAAGGTTACGGGTGCAGGAGGTAAGGACCTTGGAATCATCCTTGCCGTTTTGCTTATTTTGAAGTTTTTGAATTTAACCATGCGCTGGCTGGTATTGAAATATCAGGATACATCAGTGAGCCATTGGGACTCACTCATCCGCTTTTTACTTAATGGAGTGATTCTTTATTTCATCTGTTCAAGGGCAAATATACTGTTTGCACTTATAACCTTTTTATTATTGTTAGGACTTTACATGTATTATCGAAGCGCAACCAAAGGTTTTGTGTTGAAGTGGGAACGGCTGGTGGAATTGGAAAACAAACGGATGAATTCTTTTTATCGAATAGCGAACATGTTTACTGATGTTCCTCATTTGAAAGGGAAGGTAGCGAGAAGGAAATGGATGGACTGGCTATTATCACTCATTCCGTATGGTGATAAATCCACTTATACCTATCTTTACGCCCGTACTCTGCTGCGATCCAATGATTATGTGGGACTTTGTTTTCGTTTAACTATCATAGGGTCCGTGATCTTAAGTGTATTCACTAACATATGGGCACATTTGATTGTAACGTTCATGTTCCTATTCATGACAGCCCTGCAGCTGCTGCCGGTTTGGAAGGCTCATGAATGGAAAGTATGGGTCTCACTATATCCATTGCCAGCAAAAATGAGGGAATCTGCAGTCATAAAGCTAATTTCCTATTTCCTATTATTCGAGGACCTTATCTTCAGTTTGGTCCTGCTAGTGAAAGGGGAATGGATGTCCGCTTTAGCCGCCTTGGCAATGGGGTTTGTTTTCATCTTCGGTTTTAAAATTTATGCAGTAAAGAAAATTAAAAACTTTTAAGCAAAAGCTGATTTTTTCATAAAATCAGCTTTTGCTTTTAAGAAAAGAAAATTGAAAATAAAAGCCTCATAGGGGGTATATACATATTTAACGGAGGTGTTAAATGATGGATGAATATGAACAAAAGGCAATATCGGAACTAGTATCATGGAAAAAGAAAGTAGCCAAGAAATCCGGCAGGCTTGAGCGGATGTCCAAAAAGGCGCAAATCAAATTGAATAGTTATATTCCGGACCGAGTGCACAAAATGATTACTGATAGTATTAAAGGGATGATAGAGGCCGTATTATCAGGTTCTAAATATATGTCTAAAGAAAAAAATGTAGTGCTACTATCCTTGCAGCAAAAAGAAGAGTGGGTTGCGGAAACGGTAACGGCCTATCGGAAAACGGCCGTTATAGAAGGTGTGGGAACCGGAGCGGCAGGGCTTTTAATTGGATTGGCTGATTTCCCATTACTGCTTAGTATCAAGATGAAATTATTATTCGAACTATCCCGTATATACGGTTTCGATCCAAATAAATATGAGGAAAGATTGTTCATTCTCCATATCTTCCAGATGGCATTTTCAAGCGAGGAGAAGAAGTTGGAAACATTACGGGTAATAGAGGATTGGGATTCAGGGAAATGGCCGGAAATAGACTGGCAAGAATTTCAGCAGGAATATCGCGATCACATCGATGTCATCAAAATGTTCCAGCTCGTTCCAGGTTTTGGGGCAGCTGTCGGTGGATATGCCAATCATCATTTATTGGAACATCTTGGGGAGACGGCTGTCAATTGTTACCGAATCAGACTGCTTAAAGAGTAAGGGACGGGGATACCCCGTCCCTTTACCATTACCGCAATAGCGATTCATTCACTTTTTGTGATGATTGTTTCTTATTGTGATAGGTTACCGCTGCAGTGCCTAATATTTTGGCTGCAATGAGCATCGCTTTTTCATCAATGTCAAACAAAGGATGATGATGCGGATATGTATGTTCATTTTTTGGCCTGGCTCCCGTAAAGAAGAATGTACCTTTTACATTTTGTAAATAATAAGAAAAGTCTTCACCTGTCATATCCGGGTCAATTTCCTCTGTAATTAAAACTTCCTTGACGGACTCAGTGCTTTCGATGAGGAATTTAGTTTCCTCAACATGTGGAATAACAGCTGGATAACCTTGAAAGTATTTATATTCATAGGTGCAGTCCGCTGCCAGGCAGGTTCCTTTAACAATCCGCTCCATTTCTTCGCTAATGAATGAACGGACATCTTCCTTGAATGTGCGGACAGTCCCGATTATTTTAGCCTTATCTGCAATGACGTTAAAGGCATTATCTGCTACAAAGGAACCGACGGTAATGACTGCAGAATCTATTGGGTTAAGGCGGCGGCTTACGATTTGCTGCAGGGCCATGACGAGCTGAGAGCCGACTACGATTGCATCACGGGTTTTATGCGGCTGGGCTCCATGTCCGCCCTGCCCTTGAATGGTGATTTCAAAACGGTCAGCAGCGGCCATAAGGGGTCCATAAGCGTATTGGACAGTTCCGGTTGGGGCCGTGGCCCATAAATGGGTGCCGAAAATTACATCGACCCCATCAAGGCAGCCAGCCTCAATCATCGGTTTGGCACCCCCTGGAGCATATTCTTCTGCATGCTGGTGGATAAATATATATTCACCTTCGAGCTCATCCTTCAGTTCATTCAGACTTTTTGCAAGGACAAGGAGTGTCGCTGTATGGCCATCGTGTCCACACGCATGCATTACCCCGGGGACGGAAGATTTATAGGGAACTTCTTTTTCATCTTGAATGGGCAAGGCGTCGAAATCAGCGCGCAATGCAACGGTTTTACCAGGCTTACTGCCTGTGACTTTGGCAATAACACCATTACCGCCTACATTCGTCCGGTGTTCGATTCCAAGTTTTTTATAATATTCAGCGATGAAGGCCGCCGTTTGGGTTTCTTGAAAAGAAAGCTCGGGATGTTGATGAAGATAACGCCTGATGGAAACCATTTCTTCATATGAACCATCTAGAAGATCGTGTAATCGCTGTATCATTTTGCACCTCCCAATGATTGGATTAATTGTAAATAGTATATCATATTCTGAATAATCCAAAGTGAATTAAATACCTCGAGGAGAGATATATAATGATTAAATATTCCTGGGTTGCCATGGTTTTGCTCTGCATGTTGCTATTCTTTTATTTGATGAATGAAGTCCAGGGTAAGGAGACTTTAGCGTTTGATACATATATTGCGAAACTTTTTTCAATAGGTGAAAATACTTTTTCGTTCACTTTCTTCAAGTTCATTACCTATCTTGGGAAATCCATGTTCATTGGTATTGGAAGCTTACTATGTGTTCTATATTTGTGGATAATAAAGAAGGATTATTGGACCATGGCCGTCTTCTCTATCGGAATTGCTGGGGGTGATGTATTAAATGGGTGGATAAAAAATCATGTTAAAAGAGTGCGCCCTGAACATCCTTTGATGGAGACCGCTGGCTTCAGTTTTCCAAGTGCCCACACAATGGTGGGCCTTGTTTTCTTCAGTATGGTTGCTTATTTAATCATGAAAGAAATTAAAGGGAACTCATTGAAATGGGCGGTGGGAATCGGTATCGTTTGTCTGGTTCTGCTAATCGGTGTCAGCAGGATCGCTATGAAAGTTCATTTTCCAACTGATATCTTGGCAGGTTATGCATTAGGAGCGGCATATAGTTTAACCTTGTTTAAATTGTTTAAATTCCTGGGGCCTAGAGTCCTTTGAAAAAAGGAATCAGATGAAATATATGTAAATATCCGTTGCATTTCCCCGGAAATAAAGAAGGAATTTGTCGGATTGTTATAGGGTTTCATGATTTTTTAGCGTCCAAATTAACGTTTTGTATTACTATGAAGAGGCCCATCCTTTTAGAGTTTGTCTACAGTCTTTTTATGGCTTTTACAATTTGAACGTTGATTTCCACTCCAGGCACTCGCTTTCCGCGGGCGGTCCGGGAGCCTCCTCGGCTTGCGCCTGCGGGGTCTCCCCTAGACGCGCTTTTCCCGCAGGAGTCTCGCACCTTTCGCTCCAATCAACTCTGTTATAAAATTTAGATAGAACCTCTTTTGCCTACAGTCTTTTTTGTTTTAAAATGGAAGTATTAAAACTTGAGGTGATGAGGATGCTTTCTAAACATGATTCTATTCAGCGAGATCAACTTGAAATGATTACTTTAGATCAATTGGTGCCAGCGAACCATTTGGTTCGTAAAATTGAGGCTGCCATTGACTTCTCTTTCATTTATGATTTGGTGAAAGATATGTATTCA